>NZ_CP041030.1:0-1200000 GCF_012224145.1 Francisella sp. LA112445 | reverse complement strand
TTTAGGCTTTTATTATGTTGGACCTATAGATGGTCATGATGTTAATGAGCTAGTAAAAACTTTAAGAATTTTAAAAGACCATAAAGGACCTAAGTTATTACATATTATAACAAAAAAAGGTAAAGGCTATACTAAAGCTGAATCAGATCCTATTAAGTTTCATCATGTAGCACCAAGCTTTCATACTGGAGAGAGTAGTTCTAAAGCTTCAAAACCTACATATTCAAATATTTTTGGTAATTGGATTTGTCAAAAAGCAGCTCAAGATGAGCGTTTAGTAGGTGTTACTCCTGCAATGAGAGAAGGTTCTGATCTAATAAGATTCTCTCAAGAATATCCAAATAGATATTTTGATGTCGCTATAGCAGAGCAGCATGCTGTGACATTTGCTGGAGGTTTAGCTTGTCAAGGACTAAAACCAGTTGTAGCTATTTACTCTACATTTTTACAAAGAGCTTATGACCAGGTTATTCATGATATTGCTATACAGGGTTTAGATGTTTTATATGCAGTTGATAGGGCTGGTTTAGTTGGTGCCGATGGTGCAACACACGATGGTAGTTTTGATTTATCATTTATGCGCTGTATTCCAAATCATGTGATAATGACACCAAGTGATGAAAATGAAGCTCATCATATGCTTGATTTAGGTTATGAGTATAATGGACCAGCGATGGTGCGTTATCCACGAGGAGCTGGTATAGGTGCCAAAATCACAGATAAACTAGATTTAGAGTTGGGTAAATCAAAATTAGTAAGAGAAGGCTCTAAAATAGCTATATTAAATTTTGGAACTTTACTTCCAGTTGCTAAGCAAATTGCAGATAAGTATAATGCTACAGTTATAGATATGCGCTTTGTAAAACCTTTAGATGAAAAAGCTATAGATGACGTTTGTAAGTCACATAAAATAATCTTAACTTTAGAAGAGAATTCTATTGCAGGTGGAGCTGGATCTGCTGTTAATGAATATCTAGTAGCTAATGATTTGCATAAAGATCTAATTATAAGAAATTTTGGCCTTCAAGACCAATTTTTAAATCATGGAACAAAAGATTTACTATTAGATCAAAGTAATCTTTCTTTTGAGAAAATATCTAGAGAACTTGATAGTATTCTTAAATAATTAATTCAAAAGTCATATATATGTCTTATACTTATAATTAAAGCTATTTTAGTATAAGTGTGTAAATGAGAAAAATAATTATAGTTATTGTTGCTTGTATTATAATTTATCTAATTTATTATATCTTTTTTGCTACTAGTTATAATAATTGGCATATTATTAATAGCAATCCAAAAGGCAAAACTATAGTTGCTTTTGGAGATAGTCTAACAGCAGGTTATAGAGTCGATAAAAAAGATAACTATCCATCACAACTGTCTAGAATGATTAATAAGCCTATAATAAATATGGGAATATCTGGTGAAACAACTCAACAGGCTTTAGAGAGAATTAATAGTGTAGTAGCCAAAGATCCTAAAATTGTTCTTATAACTTTAGGTGGTAATGATCTTAAAAAAAGAGTTCCTGCTGGAGAGGCTTTTGATAACCTTAAGCAAATAGTCGATATTTTACAAGCAAATGGGGCACTTGTTGTTATAGGAGGGTTAGATATTCCATACTATACTAATGATTATGCCAATGATTATATTAAATTTGCTAAAGATAATGGTTGTTTGCTTGTTCCTAATGTTTTAGATGGATTGTTTGGTAATAAAGAATTAATGGTTGATACAGTTCATCCTAATGCAAAAGGGTATACAATTGTAGCCAAGGAATTTTATAATGTGATAAAAGATTATGTTAGTAGATAATATATTATGAAGGGAAACGAGTAATATTTCCTATTCCTTCTTTTTGATATACATGAGAAACATCTATACCTAATTCTCTTCTAATAAATGGCAATGAGAAATAGCCTCGAATATATTTTTCACCATTCTCATCTTTATCATAAACTACTATATGATGATATGCAGAGTGAATTAGTGTATTTAGTATATGCCCAATCTTAGCTCCCTTGATGATTGAGTAGGATACTACATTTACTTGTGAGATATGTAGTTTTGCATCATCAGCTGTTAGATCAGCAGGCTTAACTCCAGCATCTCTAGCTCTTTCTTGTAAAGCTTGACCTTCAATATAATGTAAAGCAATAGTTCCTGTGACTTTACCAGAAGCACTAGTTACTAAGGTAAAGTCCTTATGATTATCAATTAGTTTAGCTTTTACATCTTTTAGGTGAGTGTCTCCTCGTACAACTAAAGCTTTGTGTTTTTTGTAGTCTCTAAAAACTTCTAAAGCTGGACTGTCTAAATATAATAATTGATTTACATCATCATTAAGATATTCAACAGATTTAGCATCGTTAAAGTGAGAAAGTTCAATTTGTTTAAATTCTTTTAGATCCACTAGTTTCTCCTAGTATAAAGGTATGGAATAATAATTTAAATTTTAGACAAAATATTTGTCTTTTTCAAAGCTTATCAGCTATTATTTACTCAAGATAATATTTTAGTTGATATAGCATGGCAAACTATTTAGTTACTGGAGGGTCAAATGGAATTGGAAAGGCTCTTATTGATATACTAAAACAAGATGAAAATAATCATATTTTTAATGTTGATCTTGCTGAACCGCATGATAAAAGTAGTTCTAAATTTATCAAAGCTGATTTAACTAAAGAGCAAGATATCCAAGAAGTTGTATCTAGTGTTAAGAATATTTCATTTGATGGTATTTTTCTAAATGCAGGAGTATTAATCAAAGGGTCAATTTTTGATATTGATATAGAAAGTATCAGAAAAGTGTTTGATGTGAATGTTTGGTCTAATATCTATTTAATCAAAGGTTTAAAAGAAAATATCCGTCAGGGTGCTTCTATTGTGTTTAATGGTTCTGATCAGTGTTTTGTTGCTAAATCAAATAGTTTTGCTTATACAACAAGTAAAGGTGCTATAGCTCAGATGACAAAGTCATTAGCCATTGATTTAGCTAAATATAATATCCGTGTAAATGCAGTATGCCCTGGAACTGTAGATACAGATTTTTATAGAAATCTTATACAAAAATATGCTCAAAACTCAGGAATATCATTTGAACAAGCTCATAAAGGTGAAGAGAGCGAGTTCCCTTTACAGAGAATTGCACAACCACAAGAAGTAGCAAATTTAGTGTATTTTTTACTTAGTGATAAAAGTAAATTTATGACTGGAGGCTTGATTCCTATAGATGGTGGTTATACAGCTCAATAGTTTTACGATAAAATATATAACAGTGTTATACTTTTAGTGTAAGTACCTATAATTTATAGATTAAGATATGATTGAAACAGATAGAATAATTTCAGCAAATACTGTTCAGAGTAATGATGAAAATGTTATAGATAGAGCTATTAGGCCAAAGACTTTATCTGAGTATGAGGGTCAACCGACAGTTCGAGAGCAGATGGAAATATTTATCGAAGCTGCAAAATCTCGTAATGATGCGCTTGATCATACACTTATATTTGGTCCTCCAGGTTTAGGTAAGACAACTTTATCAAATATTATAGCTAATGAAATGGGTGTTGAGCTTAAACAAACAAGTGGCCCAGTATTAGAGAAAGCGGGCGATCTAGCAGCACTTTTAACAAATCTTGAAGAAAATGATGTTTTATTTATTGATGAGATTCATCGCTTAAGCCCAGTTGTTGAAGAGATTTTATATCCTGCAATGGAAGATTATCAGCTTGATATAATGATTGGTGAGGGTCCTGCTGCTAGATCAATAAAGATCGATCTACCACCATTTACATTAGTAGGAGCTACTACAAGAGCAGGATTACTCACATCACCTCTTAGAGATAGATTCGGTATTATTCAGCGTTTAGAGTTTTACTCGGTTGAAGATTTAGCAAAGATTGTTTATCGCTCAGCTAAGTTACTTGAGCTAGATATAACTGAAGATGGGGCACAAGAGATAGCCAAACGCTCGAGAGGAACTCCTAGAATAGCTAATAGACTATTGCGTCGAGTTAGAGATTACGCTCAAGTAAAAGGCTCTGGTGAAATAAATTATGAAACAGCTGACAAAGCTTTAACAATGTTAAAAGTGGATCCTGTGGGCTTTGATCATATGGATCATAGATACTTACTAACACTTATTGAGAAATTTGCTGGAGGTCCTGTTGGACTAGATACTATAGCTGCTGCATTAAGTGAAGAAAAAGGTACAATTGAGGATGTTATTGAGCCTTACTTGATTCAACAAGGTTATATAATGCGTACAGCAAGAGGTAGAATAGCTACTTTAATTGCATATAATCATTTTAAGTTAAAAATCCCAGAAAATTTAAGTTCAGATAAACAACAGAATTTATTGATTTAGTTCATCATCTTGGTATATAAGAATATCTCCTGGTTGACAGTCGAGATATTTACAAATAGCCTCTAATGTAGAAAACCTAACTGCTTTAGCTTTTTGATTTTTGAGTATAGAAAAGTTTTGTTCGGTAATTCCAATAGCTTGAGCTAATTCTTTTGATCTAACTTTCTTATCTGCCATAATAGCTGCTAAATTAATTTTTATAGCCATATTTAAAGTTATACCTTTTAGATTGTTAGTTCATTTTCTTCAGAGATTTCTTTGGCTTTTTGCATTATATATGCAATTATTATAACTCCACCACCAATTACAAGGTGATATATATCATCTGTATTAATTCCAAAGTATATCTGACGATCACTTGTATTATAAGTATAAATAATAGCTTCTATTGGTGTTAAGATCAGACAAGTTATAACCCAGCAAATTATACTCCATCCTAATTTTTTATATAAAGAAATAGTTTTTGATGAGAATATTTCTAGTTTTGTGTATTGATTAAAAAGGTTTATTAAAATAAGTATTATATATAGCACAAAAGCAAACGGTATCAGATCTATTAGAAATAACAAGAATTTACTAATAAAAACGATCTTTTCTGAAAAGTATTCGGTTGTCATATATATCGTAGTGTTATTAAAACTAAATTTATATTCACCATATAATGAATACCATATTTCAGCTACGATTTGAAAGATTAAAATAATGAATAAGATCCATTTAAATAATCTACTGATTTTTTGTATTTTTTCCATTTTTATTCTCCTTGGGCAAAGGTTATTATTAAAGTTTATCTTCTGTTTAAATTTAATATTTATTTAATTTTATTCGTAATATATATTAAAAAATATTGTTATTCAATAATAAATTATTGTTAAACAGTAAGTTTTTGTATTATTATAGAGAATGAAACAATAAATTAAGATCATAAAGGATATAAAATATGAGGCTTTTAATTATTATCATTCTCTGCTTTTTTATAAACACTTTACAGGCAGAAGATTTAGGAAATTATCTGATACGAAAATATGACTATCAAAAACTAAGCTTACTTGATAATTATAAAAATTTTCCTGCTCCGTATTTAATAGGAAAGATTAATAATAACAAAGCTTATATTTTGTTTGATACAGGCTCTAATGGGATAAGTATTTTTAATAGCGCTGTTAAACAGCTTAAGCTTAAAGAAGGCAATAGTTTAAATCATTCAAAGAATATGGCAGGTCAAACAAGTATTAATCATAATGTGATTTTGAAGCGAATAAAAATTGGTAATATTATTTTAAAAAATGTCAAAGCTGGGATAACTAACCAGCCTAAAAAAAAGCAATATCCGACTATTGTTATAGGGACTAATTTTTTAAATAAATACAATGCTATATTAAACTTCTCTAATAATAGTATATATCTAAGTACTAGGCAGATAACACCTAAAAATCATTATCTAATTAGTCAGAAATTACAAGCTAATAATTATTTATTAATTAATCTAACAAAACTACTTTCACAACATCAGATTATACCAATAGCATTTAATAAAAATTCTCCAGTGAATTGTTTGCTTGATACAGGGACTTCAGATCTTACAGTATCGGATGAATATAGTAAGAGTATTGGTTTAAAAACTACCTCTAAAGAGACAATTAAGGCAACAGATGGAACGCTTACAGTTGCTGATACTAGTATTGCTAGTCTTACACTTAATCCTTTAAACACATTTTATCAAAAGAGATTACAGTTATTTAATCTTAAGGCAACTTCAGCAAATATAGAATCTTTAAGTAAATTCCTAGGAGTGGTTTGTATTTTGGGATTTAAGGAGTTAAAAGAAACTAAGTCAATTTATGACTTTTCAGCAGCAAGGCTCTATATTCAAAGTGATTTATGATTTATTTTTCACTAAATACTTTTTTATAAAAAAGTAAAATTATCAGTGCTGCTAAAACTTTAGCAAGACAAGGCAATATACAGTAAATTAATCTTAGAATAGTATCAAGATTTGCAGGAGTTGAATAGCTAATAATAGGAAAGGTAATAATAGTAGCTATGGCAAAGCTAAATTTACCTATAAAAGCTAAAATTGCATAGTAACCATTTCCAAGATCCCTACGTTCAGGATAGCTATCTATCCATTTAGCTAATAATATACTTGGCAGTATTAATTCTGCTGCTAATCCAGCTCCTGCAAATAGGCAAATTAGTGTAAAAGCTATAAATTGCCCCGCAGATAAAATAAATACAAATGAAAAAACTAAAGCGTAAAGTATCAATACCATAGCCCAAATTTTTAAGATACCAAATTCTAAGGCTAGTTTTTTTATAATAGGAATAAATATAATAGCTCCTAAAAAATATGTAAAAAGATATACACCAGTAAAATCAGGAGTCTCTAAAACATATTTACTAAAAAAAACTAATGTAACAGCAGGCAGAGTAGAACCTACAGCACTTATTGTATATACAATGAACAATAAGACACCTTGCTTATCAAAATGGCTGATGTAGTTTTTTATATTAAAACTATATATTTTCTGTGTGTTATTATCCGTTAGGCTAGCTTTGTCTAACCATTTGAAGAAAAATATACTAGAGATAATTATCAAAATAATTGAGACAATTGCATAGAGAAAATAGCCACGTTGACTTGGTAGATAGATCAAAAATATTGACAATAATACTGATGCTGTCAAAACACCAATGATATTTGAGATTTCTCTAGCACCAATTATTATTGATTTACTATTATCATCCTTTAACCATAATGCACCTTTTGTAATAGAGAATATTGTTATATAGCTAAAAGCAAATGTCGATAAGAATATACCTATTGTGAGGTTCAATATTTTATTAGAAAATACAGGTACACACATAATATACACACCGATTATAAATGCCAGTATAACTACAACTAGGCTTATCTTACTTAGTTTATGAAATCTATCACAATACCAACCAATAAATGGATCTAGTACTGCGTCTAAACATCTAAGTATAAATAGAACAATGCTTAGTAATGTTAGATTTATAGCATAATTTGTATGGTAATAATCAGGTAAAAAGATATATATAGGAATACTAGCAAATGCTACGGGTAGGGCAATAAAAGCGTAATTAAAGATATCTTTTTTTTTCAATGACATAATTAATATCAAAATGCTTTGGTATTAATTAGGATAACATTATTAGAAATACTTATAGATTAAATGTTTGTAAGGTAAAGAGATACTACCAATTTATTTTTTTCTTAGGAACCCACTTGTCTAGTAGGGCTGTATATTTTTTCTCTAAAACTTCTTTAGGTGGTAGTTCAGGTAATTTTGAATACAAGTCAGCTTTCTGGAAAGCTTTTAATAAAGGTAGTAATAACCAATCTTTCTCACTAGCAAGCTCTTGATATGCTAATCCACCTGTTTGTGGTGTATGCCAAGGATAGAAAGAATGGTAGCGAAGAAGGTATAAACCTTCATAAGGTATATCACTACCTTGTTCAAAAACTTTATAAATATATTCATCATGGCCAAAACTCATATCAACATCATCAAAGCCACATCCTTTTTCATATTTTCCATAATGAGTTTCTGATTGTGAATTATATTTTTCATAATCTTTAGATTCTTTTACAAACTCTCTATGAGAAAAAACATTTGCATTAGCAAAAGGACAAGCAACTGGATATGTGTCTCCAACAGTTGACCATTGTGGTAATTGACCATACTCAGGTAATGTCATGATCTTACCTAAATCATGTACAAAACCAACTAATGGAAACCATGACCAATCTTTTATATGGCTATATAAATTGCTTAAACTTTGTTTCTCTGTATAGAAATCTTGCCAAACTTTAGGAAGACTTTGCCATTCATGATCTCTAAATAATGATCTAATTAAAGCGTTATCTCTAATTTCAGTGTCATTTTTCAAAAACTTATTTTGGCAAGCTTCAGCTGTTTGATATGCATGTTCAATTTGCGGTAGATCATTGTCAGGATCACTCTCATCATGAACATTTTCAAGAAGTTTAAATACTTCATAAACATCCATATTACCTAATTCAAGTTTAAAGTACTTCTCCTTCATTTGAGCAACATAATCAGGATTTTGATTAATATGCATTTCTCGATAAGTTCTTTCTACGCGGTCTTGGAACTTACTATCTGTATAATTACGAAATTCTCCAAAAGTATTCTCTGCTGCTTGAGACATTGTATTTCTCCTTAAAAATTAATTTGTAAATTTATAATCATCTTTACCTAAATATCTTGTTGGCACACCTTGATTAAGATTATTCTCAATAGTTTCAAGGTGTACACCTTTAGTTTCAGGAACAAAGAAATATGTAACAATAAAGGCTAAAGCTGCGATACAAGCATATATTCCAAAGGTAAATGATATTCCTAGGCTTGTTAATATAGTTAGGAAAGTTGCTGCAACAACAAAATTAGCTAACCATTGAATTGATGCAACAAAACTCATAGCAGAAGCTCTTACATTTAAAGGGAAAATCTCTGAGATAATTAGCCAGAAAAGAGATCCGACACTTATACAGTAACCTACTATATATATTAATAGGCATATCAAAGCTAGTATTGCAGTAGCTCCATTTGTAACATTATGTAGTAGATAAATCATACTAAATAAGCTCAATGCTGCCATAGCAGATCCAATTAGTAAGAACTTTCTTCTACCTAGTCTATCTATATATATAATTGTAACGATTGTAGCAATGAAGTTTACGAGACCTAAAGATAGCGTCATTAGCATCTTCATTTCATTACCCTGAAAACCTATATTTGACATGATATATGGTCCGTAATACATAACGGTATTTATGCCAAAGAACTGTTGAAATATACCAAGTGCTAAACCTATATAAAGAACAGGGCGAACAGTTTTATTAAATATAGCCGAGAATTTAAGTCGACTAGAATTTTCTAAATTATTTTTAATAGCAGATAACTCTTCAGAAACATCATGTTCAGTCTCACGGATTTTAGTCAAAGTTTCATAAGCTTCATTTTTTTTACCTTTAGAAAATAGCCACTTAGGCGAATATGGCATAAAACACATGCCTATGAAAAGTAAAATAGCTGGAATTAATCCTGTAGCAACCATAGCACGCCAGCTACCACTACTTGTGAAATAATAATCAACTAGAAAAGCAATAACTTGCCCACCAGTAAGAAAAGCACCATTCCAAAGTACTAAAGATCCTCTTTTAGAAGCAGGAGCAACTTCTGCAATAAATAAAGGTGCAGCAAATGAAGCAATACCTATAGCAGCTCCTAAGATAAATCTACCAAATATTAGAGTTTCTATATTTGGTGCCAACGCAGCTATTAAAGTACCAATTACAAAAAGTAGGCTTGTAGCAATCATTGCTTTCTTACGACCAAACTTATCAGTAAAATAACCACTTGTAAGAGCGCCAAAGAATGCCCCTAAGACACAGAAACTAACGACTAGCTCTAACTGCCAGTGTTCAGCTGAAAATTCTTTTTGGACAAATGGTGTTGCTCCGGCAATAATAGATGTATCAAAACCAAATAGTAAGCCACCAATTGCTGCTACAGCAACTATTATAATTACATATAACTTAGCTGATTTTTGTTGAGGTTGCATTTTATTATTTCTCCCTAATATTCATATTAAATATTTTAATAGATTGGGTATAAGTCAAGTCATAAGCTATATCTAAGGCATCTTGCTTAGATATCCTACCTAAAAGTACCATCTCAGCTAGATACACAGCATCAACACGTCGAGCTATATCATGTCTAACAGGGATAGATAATAGGGCACGAGTATCATCTATAAAACCTGAACAATTATAAAAACCAGCAGTTTCTGTTACAGCGTGACGGAATCTTTTCATCCCTTCAGCTGAATCATTAAACCACCATGGAGGACCTAAGAAAACACTAGGATAATGCCCAGCTAGAGGTGCTAGCTCGCGTGAGTATGTTGACTCATCCATTGTAAATAAAACTGTTTTAAAATTACGGTTATTTCCTACTTTATTTAGAAGAGGATATAAACCATTTACATAATCACATTTAAGAGGTATATCACAACCTTTATCATTACCGAATTTTCTTTGGATTCTTGTATTATGGTTTCTAAAAACACCAGCATGGATTTGCATAACAAGTCCATCATCTGTAGCCATTTTTGCCATTTCTGTAAGCATTTGCCCACTAAAAATCTGTTTTTCTTTAGCTGAAGCCGTATTAGATACAATTTTTTTAAATAAATTACGACGTTCGGTCTTATCTAAGTCATAAGTATTTGGCACTGTAACTCCATGATCTGAAGCTGTGGCACCATTAGCTTTAAAAAATTCACGTCTTTCTGCTAGGACTCTAATAAAGTCATCATATGAATCAATTTTTGTATTAAGTTTTTTAGATAGTTTTTTGATATTTTTATGAACAGGGTGTAACTCAGGGTTTGTAACACTATCAGGACGAAATGTGGGGATTATTTGACAGTCAAAATCAGAGTTAGCAATATTTCGGTGATGTGTTAAATCGTCAGCTACATCATCAGTAGTTGCGATAGCTTTTATGTTAAATCTATTACATATTTTACGAGGAAGAAACTCTTTCTGTTTTAAGCAGTTATCAATATGCTGATATAATTCATCAGCAGTTTCAGGTGTAAAAGGTTTGTTATAGTTAAATACGGTTTTTAATTGAGCATCAAACCATAGACCAACCTGTGTACCTCTAAATAAATACCAGTTTTGGGCAACTTTTTGCCATATCTCTTTAGGGTCTGTTTCAACTGCTTTGCCATCTTTTCGTGAAATACCAAAATCTTCTAATCTTAGCCCTTGAGAGTAAAACATTCTAAAAATGTAATGATCAGGTTTTATAAGTAACTCAACAGGATTTTCAAAGGGTTTATTTTCATCAAACCATGCAGGATCGGTATGTCCATGAGGGCTGATTATTGGTAGATTTTTGATATGATGATAAATCTCAAGAGCTAAATCTCTTGTTTGTTTATCAATAGGCATTAACACGTTATCGCTCAACATATATTCTCTCCTTTTATATTAACGATGAACTTCCTATCGCAATAACATTCTCCAGATCTAGATATTCCTGTTGGTTTTGAGAATTAACTCCTCCAGTAGCACAGAATTTTACATCAGCAAATACGAACTTATAGTTTTTTAAAACCTTTACTCCACCAAATGCTTCAGCTGGAAAAAATTTAACAGTCTTAAAACCATAGCTCATAGCAGTCATAATTTCAAAAGGAGTTATAGCACCTGGTAAATATTTAAGGTTGTGTTCACGAGCAAAGTCTAGTAAATCATGACTACTACCAGGAGAAACATAGAAATCAGCTTCAAGATACATAGCCTTTCTGAATTGTTCAAAAGTCGTTATAGTTCCTACACCAATAATTAAATCATGATTAGATCTAATGACTTGTCTAATAACATCAAAAGAGTTTGGAGTTCTTAATGTAAACTCAACTATATTAAGACCTTTTTCTTTAACTTTTTTGATTATATCATTTGCCTCTTCAAGAGTATCTGCCGAAACTACAGGAATTAGGGGGTTTTCTTTAAGTAATTTAGCTATTGGCATTTGTTAGCTCCTTTAACTTATTTATATATTTATCAGTATGCTTTTTATCAATTATAGCGCCATGATGCTGAATAATTTCAGCAGCGAAGTTTTGAGCAAATTTAATACTTGTTTCCAAGTCTAATTTGTTTGCAAAAGCTACTAAGAAAGCAGCATTAAAACTATCTCCAGCCGCTGTTGTATCTATAGGTGAAACAATCGTACTAGCCTCGATCAGATTGATTTGATCTTGATATTGTAAGACAGTGGGGTTTGTACCATGCTTTATAATAACTATTGGAATATTGAAGTTATTATACCTATCAAGAGTTTGCTGATAGTTAAGATCATCAAAAAGAAGCTCTTCATCATCAAAAGTCGTTAAAATTACAGTTACATATTTTAAAACCTTATGTAAATAAGCTTTTGTTTGCTCTTTTGATTGCCAGCACTTCGGACGATAATTTAAATCAAAAATAATCTCTTTATCTTCACCAGAGGACTTAAAATCTTTTAACCAGTTTACAAATATTTCTAACTGTTTATCATCCCATCTAGAAAGTGAAATACCAGAAAAATATAGATATTTATATTCTTTAGTATATTGCTTTAGATCTTCTACTGATAGATAGTTAAAGATTTCCTTAATAGGAGCTTGCTCGCGCCAGTAATAAAAACTTCTTTCTCCTTGCTTATCTGTTTGAATAGCGTATAAACCAGGGACTTTGTCTTTAATTTTTAAAACTTTTGAAGTATCAATATTTTCAGTATCCCAATGAGATATCATTTGAGCTGAAAAGTTATCGTCACCAAGAGCTGTAAGAAAAGATACATCTCCACTAAGCCTTGCAAAGTACAACGCAGTATTTAAAACATCTCCACCAAAGTTTAGTTTAGCCTGAGAGCCTAGCTCGATTTGACCACTAAGCTCAAGCATACACTCACCAATAGCTAAAAGTTTATTTTGACTCATTTTCTAATTCTCTTTTAACAGCATATGCAACACCACGAACTTCAGCAAGACCTTTCATACGTCCAATGCATGAATATCCTGGGTTAGTTTTTTTGTCTAAGTCTGAAAGCATTTGTTGTCCATGATCAGGACGCATATATATTGGTTGTGAATCTTTCTCAATCTTTAGTATCTCTTTGATAAGAGCATACATATCTGTATTGCCACATAAATGCTCAGCTTCATAAAAACTGCGATTATCAGGATTAAGCGCAACATTTCTTAAATGAGTAAAGTATATTCTTCTGCCAATTTTTTTAGCCATAAGAGGTAGGTCATTATCCCATCTAGAACCTAGTGATCCAGCACAGAATGTTATTCCATTAGCCATAGATGGGATATTCTCAAATAGCCAATCATAGTCCTTTATAGTACTAATAATTCTCGGTAAGCCAAATAGCTCAAAAGGAGGATCGTCAGGATGTATAGCAAGTTTAGCACCAACTTCCTCAGCTACAGGAATTACTTTTTTAAGAAAATAGATTAGATTTTCACGTAATCTTTCTTGATTAACATCTTTATATTCATCAAGGGCAGCTTGGAATTGCTCTAATGAAAAACTCTCTTCAGCACCAGGTAGACCTGCAATTATATTAGCAGTAAGTTTTTCTATTTCATCATTAGACATATTATTAAAATATTCTTTTGCTTGAGAGATGATATCAGCTTTATAATCGTTCTCAGCATTTTCTCTTTTTAGAATATGGATATCAAAAGCTGCGAATGCAACCTCGTCGAAAGATAATGTTTTTGCACCTTTAGATGTTTGCTTACCTAAGTCTGTGCGAGTCCAGTCAAGTACTGGCATAAAGTTATAGATAATTAGTTTAATACCACATTTTGCTAAGTTACGAATACTTTGACAGTAATTATCTATGTATTCATCACGAGTGGATTTACCTTTTTTGATATCTTCATGAACTGGTATACTTTCAACAACAGACCAAGTTAGGTTTGTTTTCCCTAACTTGGTAGAGTTTTCAACCTCATGTTGCCTTTTTTGAATTTCATCTATAGACCATACTTTACCATTAGGAATATGGTGAAGAGCAGTTACAATATCAGTAACTCCAGTTTGCATAATATCTTCAATACATACAGGATCATTTGGCCCAAACCAACGCCATGATTCTATCATTTTATTCTCCTAATTTAGCTAGAGTTTTAGTGACACTATTTTTATTGATTTGCTCAATAAAAAATATTATTTTTTCATGTAAGTTTTTATCTGTAGCAATCTTATCTGGAAATATACTTTTTAGTGATAAGAAGCTGTTAACTATATCTTTATATTGATTATTGTCTTGATATATGGATTTGTAAGTATCTTGTAATGGATCGCTAATTTGTAGATCTTTACCATGCTGATCTTTTCCACTA
Source organism: Francisella sp. LA112445 (assembly GCF_012224145.1). NCBI lineage: Bacteria > Pseudomonadati > Pseudomonadota > Gammaproteobacteria > Thiotrichales > Francisellaceae > Francisella > Francisella sp. LA112445. Next base: position 1,185,659 of record NZ_CP041030.1, on the reverse strand, counting down.
CAGAATAATATCCATCCAGCTATACCAAGAGCTAAAATATCGTAATTTTGTTTGTTTTTTAAAAGGTGCTCTAAAGAGCCTAACCATCTTTGAGGGATCTTTTTAGAGCCATCCATAGCTATTTGCTCAGTTTTATGTTTTAGATGAGGGTTAGCAAATCTATGTAAAAGCTTATCAGCATATTCTGAAGTTGAGACTTCTTGAGGTAGACCTTCAACTAAAGGAGCAGCGATTTCTAACATATATTTTCTAATAAAGGTATAAAACTCAGGTTGGGATATAACTTCATCTACAGTTTTTAAACCTGCATATGCTCCAAGATAAGCAATCAAACTATGACTACCATTTAACATAGTTAGTTTTAATTTCTCAAATGGCTCGATATCTTTCACAAATTCAACCCCAACTTTTTCTAGAGCAGGTCGACCATTAGTAAAATCATCTTCAATCACCCATTGAGAGAACTCTTCAGTTGCTACTGCTGAGATATCTTTTTGGCCAATCATAGTTTCAATATTATCTAATGTTTGTTGTGTAACAGCAGGAACAATTCTATCAACCATAGAGCTAGGGAAGCTTACATTTTTAGATATCCATGAGCTCAACTCATTATCTAATTTGTTTGAAAACTCAAGAATAGCCTTTTTTAGGATCTTACCATTGTTTGGCATGTTATCACAACTTAGTAGAGTAATAGTCTCAGGGTTTTCTTGCCAGCGTTTATATAATCCAGCAACTGTAATCCCTATAGCAGTTTTGGGAGTTTTCATATTATCCAAATCATGAATAATATCTGGATTTTCAAAATCTAATTCTTGAGTTGATAAATCAACATAATAACCTTTTTCTGTTACTGTATAAGTGATTATCTTAATATTTGGATTTGAAATTTTAGCAATTAAATCTTGAGATTGGCCATTACCTGCAAAGTAGACATCTTTTAGAGCTCCTATTACAGTGTTTTTAGTTCCTGACTCATCATTAGTAGATAATGTATATAGGCAATCATTTGCTTTTAGATCATCTATTAGTTTTTGGTTAGTCCGAATAGTGCCACTTATATAGCCCCAGTTTAGGGCATCTTTATCGCCATTATTAAGTAGCTTATCAATATAAAATACTTGATGGGCTCTATGAAAAGCTCCTATACCAATATGTAATATTCCTTGCTTTAAATTATTACGCTCATATTTTGGTAAACTACAGTTGTGTAATTCTTGAAGATTAAGCATTATATTCTAAATCCTTATTCATATTAATTATTTCAGGTTGAGTAACTTTGAAGTTCTCGTGACCATTATATTTCCAACTAATATTCAGTTTAGCATTTTTATTTATCACTTTAATATATGTGATACCACTTTTATCATTCAGATATTCCATAGTCTCACCATCATCTAGATATATATGGTGATGTGTTGTTTCATCTTTTAAAGAAGGATAAACCTTATATGCTAAATCTTGCTTAAAGTGATTAAATTGAGCTTTTGATTTATTAACAACGATTATACTTCCTTCTTTGACGAATATAGGGATACTTTCTATATCGACGTTTAGACTAATAGTTTTACCACCTGGGTAAATTTCTCCAGTGTAGTAGTCATACCAGTTAGAGCCTTTAGGCAAATATATTTCACGAACTCTTTGGTGTTTTTCTAAAATATTTGCTATGAGCAGGTCACCAATCATAAAATCTGGGTTTTCTTGGAATGTTTTAATATCAGCTTCAAAATCATAGAATGTTGGTTTTATAATAGGTTTAGCATTTTTATGAGCTTGGTAGCAGAGTTGATAAATATATGGTATTAGTTCATTACGTAAATCAAAAGCTTTTTGTATAGTCTCTAAAGCTTCCGGATACATCCATGGAGTATTTACCGACTTATCGTCATTCCATGAGTGAATAGTGAATCTAGGGTAAAAAATACCATGTTGAATCCAACGTATTAGAAGTTCAGGTTCTGGAGCAGGACCACTAAATCCACCGATATCATGTCCAAAATTATAAATACCAGATAAAGATAAGCCTTTAGACATTTCTAAATTATATTTTAGAGTTTTCCATTCAGTATAGTTGTCACCAGTCCATGTTTGAGCATATCTTTGTAGTCCAGCGCATCCAGATCTTGTAATTAGGTAAGGGCGTTTATTAGGAGCAAAAGCTTTTTGAGCCTCAAAACTAGATTTAGTCATAAGAAGCGATTGAACTGGTTTAATATGTTTGATTTTTATCTCTTTACCAAAGCCGTAACATATAGCATCGCCATTATAGACTTCGTATTCATTATTATCATTCCAAGTAGACTCTATACCCTTTTCTAGAAGCTGTCTTGTAACGTTATCTTGCCACCAGTGAATAGTCTTTGGATTTGTAAAGTCTAGATAATAGCCTAACTCATCCCAGTATTGTACAAGCTCAGGTTTGGTATAGTACTTGTTATTAATAAAACCATTAAAACTAGCTACCTCATCTAATTTGGGGTGATCTTGGAGTAAGCATGGTTTAATGTTTGCACACAATCTAATGCCATTATTAAGATATTTTTGTGTAAAATCCTCTATATGAGGAAACTTTGAGTGGTTCCAATTAAAAACATATCTTTTATCACCAATAGAGGTATATCCCGAGCTTAACTGAAAAGAGCCGCATTGGATATTATATTTTTGGCAATCATTAATAAAGTTATCCATTTGAGATTGAGCGTCTGGAAGATCTGTATAAGTCATTGTAGAACCAGAATAATATAAGCTCCAGTAGGGTGGTAAGATGGTTTTACCAGTAATGGAACTAAAAGTTTCTGTAACATCAGCAATTTTATCACCGAGTATAAAATAGTAATCAAGGTCTCCAGCTTTTGCCTCATAGCTAATATATGGACCATGATAGTTATCAATCTCTTTACCAAAGTTAAAAGAACTATCACTTAAGTTATCATAAAAAATACCAAAAGATGTTTTAGCTATAGGATTGTGAGAGATGAAAAAAGGGATATGTTTATATAAAGGATCTGAGCATTCTGAATCATAACCCATAGGATCAATAGATTTCATCTCATAACGTTTTTTATCACGATTAAGAGAGCCAGTTTTTTCACCAAGACCAAAAAACATAGCATCAGAATCTTTCTTAATCGCGTGATAAGAACCTCTATCTGACCAGAAATCTAAGTTATATGCTTGAGTTTGTAGGTCTTGGGAAACTTTAACCCATTTGTCTAGATCTTTTTTGTACCAACTAATAATAAAACCATCTAAATCTATTTCACATTTTAGTTTGTTAGTTTGTATTGAAGCAAAAGTATCATCACCAAAAGCTTCAAATTCTGGACAACTAAAGCTAGATGTATCTAATCTATCAACTCCTTCAAAAGGTATGTCATCTTTTGTGATTGACCATGTTTTATCTAGAATTGGTTTTAAAGATTTAGTAAAGAGTACTCTAAAAATATTTTCTTCTAATACATAAACTCTTACAAAAATCTGTTTTTCTGGGAGCTCAAATAAAATATGATCGCCACGAGTGTCTTTAAGTTGAAATTTACAAATGTCTAACATAATTTAAAATCCTAAAATGCGTTGTTTCGGCCCCAAGTTTTTTTATGTGGCCAGCCAGTAAGTTCTTCTACGACGTTAATTGCTTCAACAGGAGCATCCTCTAAATCACCTCCATTTCTAAGTCGCTCTAGTTCACTAACTAATACCAAATGTTTTGCTTGAGTTAATCTAAATCTTGAACTTGCTATTGCCCCTATAATACAAAATAATATAGTTCCACCAATAAAACATATATTTATACCTAATAAGGCTGAACTAGATTGAACTGAAGCACCAGCTTTAAAGTTAAATATAGATAATGTAAAGCCCACAATTGCAAAGGCTAATGCTTGGATCAATTTACGAGATACAGTCATAGTACTTGCAAAAGTTCCTTCTCTTCTCTTTGTAGTTAAAGCCTCATCTATATCTGCAATAAAGTTATAAACATTCCACGGAGTAAAATAGCAACCAGCTCGAGCAAATCCTAATACAAATATAATTAAAACAAAAAGTATTAATGAAACAGTAGGGCTAAATATTGGAATAATTATAAAGCTAAACATACTTAAAATAAGACAACCAATAGAGACACGATAGCTCATAACACTACCAATTTTTATACATAAATAAGCAATTATTGGTACTGAGATTACTTGAATTATCGAAAAGCATGTATATACAATAGATGCTGAACTGACATCATAATGAAGAATAAATGTAAAATAATAAGCAAAACTTGCACCAAAAACATCTAGAGCTACAAATGCACCTATATACATTAAAAGATTAAGTCTAAAAGCTCTAACTCGAAGAGTTGAGAAAATATTAATAAAAATAAACTTAATTTCTTTGAATAACGAAGTATGTTCTTTTTTTGAAATTTCAATATCTCTTTCCCATGTGAATTTATATACAAAGATCCATGGCAACATAAATAAAAACGAACAGATAAGCCCCATAATTATAAAAGAAGTTTTTTCATTAGCAAAAAAGTACATAATTGCTGCAGGTAAAAAACCAGCTACAATATTTGAACTTTGTGAAAAAAGCATTCTAATCCCAGTCATTTTTGATCTAATATCATAGCTATCAGTCATCTCAGCTGCTAGAGTTTCATAAGGAACTTGAATCATTGAAAAAATAAAGTTAAATGCGATATATCCAACTAAGTAGTACCAAAAGCCAAATCCCGGTATCCATAATAAAGCAAATACCCAAACTAAAGGAGCACCTATGACAAAAAAGAACTTTCTTCTGCCGATAGGGCCACGCCAATTATCAGAAATATAACCCATAATTGGGTCAGCAAATACATCTAGACCTCTCCCTATGGCTACGATTAGCCCAGCCTCAGCAGCTGATAATCCAGCTATATTAGTATAAAAATACATTAACCATAAACCAAGAATAGTAAAGGCACCACCACCAAAGAAATCGCCTGAACCATAGGCAATCATATTAGGTAATCTTACTTGTTTATTTGACATTTGAAATATAAAAGCTAACAACACTGATAATTCAAATATAGAGTATTAAGTGATTTATTTAAATAAAAATAATAAAGTTTTGTACAAATCTATTACTATAAATGTTGTTCAAAAAATCTAAAAAAATTAAACATATAATATATAATCAATTTCAAATAAATCTTATATGGAAATCTTAATGTTAAATATTAGAAAGCAGAATCCATTCTTTTTATTATGCTTTTTTGAGTACTTTGAAAGGTTTGGCTACTATGGTTTTAGTTATACATCAATACTATTTTTCATGAGCTCTTATGGTTTTAATTTTACAGAAAAACAAGCTGTCGTATTATTTGGTGCATTTGCAGCATTAAGCTACGCCTTTAATGCTGTAGGTGGCTATATAGCAGATAGTGTACTAGGTATTAAGAGAACTATGTTTACAGGTGGTGTACTATTATTGTTAGGCTATGCTATGATAGGAGTAGGCGCCTTTGTAGCATTTAAAGGGCTTATATATATTGCTATAGCGCTAGTCATATTAGGTGCTGCATTGTTTAAGCCTGCCCCAACTAATCTTATATCTAGAATTTATACTGATCACTCGAAAATTGACTCTTTATATACTATATTTTATATGTCAATTAACTTAGGCTCATTATCAGCATCACTACTAATACCTGTATTATCAGCAAGATTAGGATATACATTTACGTATTTCTTATGTTCCTTTGGTTTTGTGATAGCTATTGTAAATACATTATTGAGCTACTCGAGCATCAAAGATATTGATAATGGTGTAGGTAGTGCAAAGTTAGATACTAAAATAATCTATGGTTTTATAATAGGGCTTCTGGTAACGATATTTGTCTTAAGCTATGTACTAAGGTATGGTTATTTATCAACTATTATTCTTTGGGTTGGAGCTGTATTTATATTTTTTATCTTTGTATCACAAATCTTTATTGAAAAAGATTCTATGGCAAAGAAAAAGATTATGGTTGCGATAGTTTTACTTTTCTATGCAGTAATATTTTATATAATATATCAGCAGAAATTTACAACAGTTTTACTATTTAACCTTCATCATGTAAATTTACACTTCTTGGGTATGGATGTGAATCCTCAACAAATTCCAGGAGTGTTAGATACACTAGGTGTTATTATATTCTCACCAATACTAGCTTTAATATATACAAAATTAAAAGATAGGGATCTTTGTTTGCCACATAAGTTTGCACTTGGTTTATTTTTATGTGGTTTGGCATATGGAACTATGTATTTGGCTTGTATATTTAATGCTCCAACAGCAAAAATAAGTATTTGGTGGGAAGTTTTATCTATTACAGTATTTTTTGCATCTGCAGAGCTTCTTATTGGTGCTTTAGGACTAGCTCTAATGGCTAAACTTCTGCCAAGAAGAATAATGGGTTTTGCAATGGGAACTTGGTTTGTGACATCTGCTATAGGTATCAAATTAGGGACTATGATTGCAGGATATGTGAGTAGTGGAGTTAGATATAATGCTAAAGTAGGTTTTGATACTCAAATGACTATTAATAGTTACCATAGTTATCAGCATTTATTTGCGATGATATCAATAATAGCGATAGTTATTTCTATTTTTGCTTTTATAATAGGTAAGAGATTAAATAAAATGATCCAAGAATAATTTTTATGCAAAAATATCTATCGATTAATAGAGCTTTAGCTTTATTACTAATAACTATTACTATGTGGTCAACTGCATTTATTGGTATACGCTATTTAATGTTAGAAGGTTTTAGTGCTGGGGCTTTATCTTTAGCTAGATATGCTATAGCAAGTATAGTTATGCTAATAATCTTTATTAGGCAAAAAAATAAAACTATTCCTACTTTTATGGATTTAGTCAAATTTGCGGTATTGGGCTTTTTTGGTTTTTTTTCATACAATGTTTTTTTAAACTCTGGTGAAGCTAGAATTACAGCTGCTAGTGCAAACTTTATTATTGCTCAAGCTCCTATCATTGTGGCTTTATTAGCTTATCTCTTTTTTAGAGAGAAGATTACAAAAGTTGGTATTTTTGGTTTTTGTATAGCATTAGTCGGTGCTGGCATAATCTTTTTATCAAATGATGATACTTCTTTTGAATTTGTAGGTATTTGTTTTGTTTATCTAGCATGTTTTTCAGGTGCAATATATTCTGTTTTTCAAAAAAGTGTATTAGCAAGATTTCATCCTATAGAGGCTGTGGCTTATTTTATCTGGTTTGGTACAGCAATGCTTTTGGTGTATTCAAAAGATGTCTACGTAGATGTTAGTTCTGCAAGTTGTACAAGTATTTTAGTTATAATTTATATAGGAGTTTTTCCAGGAGCTTTAGGATATCTGTTTTGGGGTTATGCATTTAGAAATTTAAAAGCAACAGTAGCTATAGCATCATTATATTTTATGCCAATAATATCAATATTTCTTGGTTGGATTTTTTTACATGAAACAGAAGACAGCTTAGGAATAGTCGGTGGAATAGTAAGTGTGATAGGGGCTTATATAATTAGTAAATATGGATTGAGTAAAAAAACTGATTAAAACCTTAAAAGTTTGTTAGTCTCAACATTTTAATAAAACCCTTTTTTGTCTATAATATCTCTCAAGTTTTGAAATAAAGGATAAATATGCAAATAGTTGATCAAATGAAAGATAAAGCTTTAGAAGAGCTTAATCTTGTCAAAGATAAAAAATCTCTAGATGATATTCGAGTAAAATACCTTGGTAAAAAGGGCGAGCTAACAGGTATGATGAAGCTAATAGCAACTCTACCTAATGAAGAAAAACCTAAGCTTGGTCAAGCAGTAAATGTAGCTAAACAAGCTTTACAAGAAGCAATCAATGCGAAACTATCTCATTTTGAAGAGGCTGAGCTAAATGAGAAATTAGCTAACGAAAGAATTGATGTGACATTGTCTGGCGTAGGACAAAACCAAGGTTCTTTACATCCTGTGACAAAAACTCTAAATAGAATAGAATCATTCTTTAAACAAAATGGTTTTGCAATTGAGTTTGGTCCAGAGATTGAAAGTGATTATTATAACTTTGAGACATTAAACATTCCATCACATCATCCAGCTCGTGCTATGCATGATACTTTTTATATTGATGAAACTCATGTTTTAAGAACTCATACATCTGGTGTACAGATTAGAACTATGGAAAAACAAGAGCCACCAATTAGAATAATTGCTCCAGGTAGAGTTTATCGTTGTGACTCAGATGTTACTCATACTCCGATGTTTCATCAGGTTGAAGGTTTACTTGTAGAGAAAGATGTATCTTTCGCTGATTTAAAAGGCTTATTACATGCATTTTTAAACTCATTCTTTGAAAAGGACTTAAAAGTACGCTTTAGACCATCATATTTCCCATTCACAGAGCCATCAGCAGAGGCAGATATGGAGTGTGTAATGTGTGATGGTAAAGGTTGTAGAGTTTGTAAACATACAGGTTGGTTAGAAGTACTAGGTTGTGGTATGGTTCACCCTAAAGTTTTAAAAGCTGGAAATGTAGATTCAGAAGAATATCAAGGCTTTGCTTTTGGTATGGGTGTAGAGAGATTATCAATGCTTAGATACGGGATAGATGATCTAAGAATGTTCTTTGAAAACGATTTAAGATTTTTAAAACAGTTTTAATTATTATTTGAGGTTTATAAATGAAATTTTCACATAATTGGTTAAATGAATATCTAACTGATACTCAAGATAGCCAAAACTTAGCAGACACTCTAACTTTAGCTGGTTTAGAAGTTGATGCTATAGAACCAGTAGTAGCAGAGAAAGTGACAAACGTAGTTGTCGGACAAATCAAAAGCATTATAAAGCATCCTGATGCTGATAAATTAAACATATGTAGTGTTGATGTTGCAGAAGGAGAACCTCTAACAATTGTTTGTGGTGCTAAAAATATCTATGAAGGTATGAAGGCTCCTGTAGCAAAAATAGGTGCTGTACTACCTGGTGATTTTAAAATTAAAAAGTCTAAGCTACGTGGACAGGCATCTTTTGGTATGATGTGTTCAGAAGAGGAGTTAGGCTTAGCAGAAAAAGCAGATGGATTGATGGACCTACCTGTAGATGCTCCTGTAGGTGAAGATATTAATGAATATCTAAAATTAAATGATAATATAATTGAAGTTGATTTGACACCAAATAGAGCAGATTGTCTAAGTGTATATGGTATTGCTAGAGAGGTATCAGCTCTTACAAAAGCTCAACTTAAAGAACTAGAAACTCCAAATATTGAAATAGATATCAAAGATACTAAAGAAGTAAATATCTCAGCTATTGATGCATGTAAGTCATATTACGGATGTATCATTAAAAATGTAAATAATGATATTCAGACACCATTATGGATGGTTGAAAAACTAAGAAGAAGTGGCATTGGAAGTATCTCATTTTTTGTAGATGTGACAAATTATATTATGCTTCTTACAGGTCAGCCAATGCATGCGTTTGATCTTGCTAAGTTAGATGGTAGTATAAATGTTCGTTATGCAAAGCAAGATGAAGATCTAACGCTCTTAGATGAAACTCAAGTTAAACTTGACTCAGATACTTTAGTAATTGCAGATGATAAAAAAGCATTAGCAATAGCGGGTGTTATGGGAGGACTTGATTCATCTATAACTTCAGGTACTAAAGATATATTCTTAGAAAGTGCTTTTTTTGTTCCAGAAAAAATTGCTGGTAAAGCGCGTAAATATAATCTACACACAGACTCTTCTCATAGATTCGAAAGAGGTGTGGATCCTCAGCTTGCCAAAAAAGCTATGAAATTAGCTATTAAATTAATTACAGAGTATGCAGGTGGGGATGTGGCTCCTATTCATGGTAGTGAAGATTTAGAAAGTCTGAATAAACAAGTTAAAATAAATCTTTCTATTGAAAAGCTAAATAGTGTTTTAGGTACTGATTTGACTATTGATTATGTTACAGAAGTTTTAGAATCTTTACATATGAATGTTGATATAACTTTTGATAGTAACTGTATCGAGGTAGTAGCTCCATCATATCGTTTTGATATGGAAATACCTGAAGACTTAATTGAGGAAGTTGCACGTATTTATGGATATTCAAAACTTCCTGAAACTATGCCTAAATATGCTGCTTCTAAAGTAAATATCTCAGAGACAGAGCTATCATTAGAGGTTTTAAATAATCGATTAGTTGATAGAGGTTATCATGAAGCTATTAATTATAGTTTTATAGATCCAAAATATGATGAATTTTTCTTTGAGCATAAAGGTATTGCTATTCAAAATCCAATATCTCAGGATTTATCTATAATGAGACAATCTTTGATACCTGGTTTGATAAATTCTTTTAAAGCAAATACAGCTCGTCAGCAAAATAGAATAAGAATATTTGAAAAGGGTGCTTGTTTTAAATTAGAGAATAACCAAAGAGTACAGTTTGATAGAATAGCTGGATTAGCATATGGTGAGTTATTAAATATAAATTGGTCAAATACTAAAAAAGTAGACTTCTTTGATGTTAAAGCAGATATCGAAGCTTTATGTAATGATATCACTGATCTAAGTTTTGAAGTTTGTGATGATGTTAACTGGCTACACCCTGGACAATCTGCTTATATCCTATCAGGCGACTCTAAGATTGGCTTAATAGGAACAACTCATCCAAGTGTGTTAAAAACTTTCCAAATCAAAGCTAAAGCTCCTGTTGTATTTGAGATTGATTTAGCAGTTTTAACCAAAAAACAAATACTAAGTTTTGAGAAAGTATCTAAATATCCATCAGTATCAAGAGATATTTCATTCTTAGTAGATAAATCTGTACTTGCTGGTAATATTACAAAAGCAATAAAAGATTTGGATATAAACATTCTAAAAGATGTTAGTATTTTTGATATTTATGAATCTCAAGAGAGTGACAGAAAAAGTATAGCTCTTAGTATGCTTTTCCAAGATAATACACAAACTTTAGATGATAAAGTAATTACTGAGAGTACTGATAAAGTTTTAGAAACTTTAAAAGCTAGTTTTGATATTGAGCAAAGAGTATAAATTATCTAAGATATATCTTTAATAAAATACTCACTTGCTCAAACTTTGGGGGAGTTAAAGATAAAGAGTTGGACAAGGAGTATTTATTAATATTTAGAAGGCTTGCGCTATGCTTGTAAAATTAAGTTTTCCTGTTTGCCTAAGCCTTCTATTTCTAGTTCAAGCACATCATTTTCTTTTAAGTAATGAGTTTCTTCACCAAGGATTTCATTCTCTAACTGCACACCTTGAGGTGTGCCAGTTAGAATAACATCACCTGGTTCTAAGGTGAAATATTCACTTAATTTAGATATTAGATGAGAAATACTAAAAATCATTGTTTGTGTAGAGCCATATTGAACAAATTGATTGTTTACTTTAGTTTTTATAAATAGATTTTTTGGATCTATTTCATCTTTAGTAACTAAATATGGTCCAAGAGGGCAGAAAGAGTCACAACTTTTTCCCATATTAAACTGTCCTAGTTTTTGAAATTGTAAGCTTCTATCTGATACATCATTGCCAATACAATATCCAAGAATATATTCATCAGCATTATCTTCTTTAATATTTTTTGCCGTTTTACCAATAATTACAGCTAATTCATTTTCATAATCTAATTTTCCACCAATTTTTGGAATGTATATAGGATCATATGGGCCTGTAATACTACTTGAAGGCTTTTGGAAAAATATAAAATTCTCAGGTTTGACTTTTGGGCCACCTAGAAAATCAACTCTTTCTAAATGATCTAAATAGTTCATGCCGATAGCAACAATTTTTCCGGGATTGTATATACAGTTTTGTATATTTTCTTTTTGGATTTTGTCTGTAAGTATTGGTAATGAATCTAAATTGGAGCTATTTATTATAGATTTTAGATTATCAATATTCTTAGGAGATATTTCTTGGATAAGATCTTTAATATTATATAGAGTATTATTTGATAGAATGCATGGATATATATTATTATTATATTTGTAATGTAAGAATTTCATGATATGTTCCTTTTATATAGATATCTGATTGAAAGAGAGCTTTCAAAAGGTTGTATTAAATTTAATATTTATGATACAGTGTATTGAAATATGGTACAATATTTTTTAGTAATTTATTGGTAAAGGATTAAAATTTTATGAATCAAATTAAAAAGGCTATATTAATTACTTTTGCTTCATGTATATCGATTTTAATTTTATATCTATTAGATATAAGTGATTTTATGATATATTTTTGGGCTATTATTTTTTCTATATTCTCAGCGGCTACTTGCTCAAGAGTAACTAAAATTGATCAGTTTTGGTTTATCTTAAAGTCTAGTCTTTTAAGTATTTTGGTTATTTTTGTAACTTTATTTAGTCTATATTTTTCATTACCAGTATTTTTGTTAGTATTATTTTTAGGTGTTTTTTTCTGTTATTCGATTCCTGCTGTTTTTAACTATTGTGATAGGCTAAGTGTTTTTTTAGTTGTTTATATTGTTACAGCATTTTTATTTAAAGCACAAGTACAGTTAGATTTTTGGTTAAGTGTGAGCTACTTTATATGTGGCGTATTCTTAGGGACAGCAACTACTATATTGTGCTTATTAATTTTGCCTAGAATTGATTTTCCAGAGGTTAGTAAAGTAGGATTTAATCAATATCATTTAGCCCTTAGAGCAGCATGTGCTATTTGCTTAGGTTTTTTAATATTTAATATAACCCCTTTATATAACTTTGCTTGGATTTGCTATTCTATCTTGGTTTCTTTGAGGCTTAATGTTGCTGATTCAATTAAAGTTAGTATCCAACGCTTATCAGCAACAATAATTGGTATAATATCAGGAAGTATATTCAGTTATGAAATTTTTATTTATTTTCCAAGTTCAATATATGCAACTACTATTCTATTATTGTTTTTAACAATAGTTTTTATTGAGAAGAATTATTTTTTGGGAGTATTATTTGCTACGATGATACTATCAAATGTTTTTTATATTATTAACCCTGTCGGATATACGATTACTAGCTATCTGTTAGTGAGAATTAGTGATACATTAGTTGGTTTGAGTATAGGTATATTTTGTTCTTTATTGATATTGCCAAAATATGTTTTTTATGAGTTAAGGCTAGAGTTGATAGATATTTTGATAGGGCTAAGTGAGATATGTAAAAACTCTAAGAAAGAGAATTTTGAAAATTTAGATTTATCATTTAATTCATTTAATACAAGCTATATTAAGTCTAAATATGAACCAGTTTCACTATTTTCTAATAGATTTCCTTTTTTAGAGGAAATGATGCCACATCTAGATCAGGTCTATAGGTTGATTAAAGACAAAAACTTTAAAAAGGCTAATAACTTAGATTTAGAAATACTTTCTAATAAGCTAGAGAATTTAATATACCTAATACAGACAAGAGGTAATCCAAGATTCCCTAGTTATCTATTAGATAAGAAAATTAATAGTAAGATCATATCAGATATTGACGGACATATTTGTGAAATACAAAAAGTTTATTTAGCTATGATAAAAGTTAAAGAATGGAAATTCGATTTTAAATAAGTATTTACAAATAAGCTTCTACAATGCCAAGATATTCATGAACTATTCTTTGAGTTATATAAAAATTATAAGCACTTGGTAATATTTTAAGATCAGGAACAAGTTTAGATGAAGCTAAACTAATAGTATTAATATTAAATTTATCAAAAAGTATTTTGGCTCTTTTATAATGAATGCCTCCAGTAACTAAACAATAAGTTTTATCCTTTTCTAAGAGTTCTTTAGTATATTTAGCATTTTGATATGTATTTTTAGATTTTTTTTCTAACAATATCTTCGAGTCAGGCACTCCTAATTTTTGTAGCTCTTTTGCATAGATCTCTGCTTCTGATATTTTCTCTCCACTAGGAACACCACCAGTTACTATAACCTTTTGTGGATATCTATTATAAACTTCTGCAGCTTTAAGAATACGGTCATATGCTCCAAGACTAGGCTCTATTTGTCCAAAAGCATCGTTTAGGCCAGCACCTAATAATATAATTCCATTTGTTTTAGCACATGCTTTGATATCTGATGTTTCTGACTGAAGAGGCTTTGCTAAAAAATATCCTATAATACCACTACCAATTAAATAGTAAATTATTGTTAAGGCTATTAAGAAATATCGTAAATATCCTTTTGAACAAATAACACAGATGATTAAAGCAATTAAAAACAAGCAACCGATATCTAATAAATGACTCATATTAAATCCATATTTATTTTGCAAAGAAACCACCAAGCATCTGAGTATAAGTTTCAGTATCTTTATTATTACAACCACGAAATGATACACAAGTATGTTTAGCAGATATTTTTACCGAAACATCTTCTGTACCAAGGATGAATTTTAGACTTTCAAATATTTGCGCTGTCATTCTTTCTTGTATTTGAGGGCGTCTTGCAAAAAAATCACAAATACTATTTATGCGACAAAGACCTATAATATTATTATTCTTTGGGATAAATGAAACCTCAGCAGTACCTTCAAATGGTACAAAATGATGTTCACAAAATGACATTATTGTAATGTTTTTTTGAGTTAAAATTCCATCATATTTAAATTCATTTTCATATAAAGCACAAGCCGGGAAGTTGTTATAATCTAGACCATTAAAGATCTCTTGAGAGAACATTCTTGCGATTCTAAAAGGGGTTTTGTCGAACTCTGAAGTATCAAGACCAAGAGTATCTAATATCTGTCGATATGCCTTAGAGATTTTCTCTATTTTTGTATTATTGTCTATGTTGAACTCTCTTGGTTGTTCTAAGCCTAGTTTTATAAGATGGTCACGAACATTTTTACCTAGCTCAGAGCAGTATGTATTTGCCATTTTTAGCTTTAAATCTCATATAATAGAGTATTAGCGATATTATATTATTTAATAAATCATCTTTATAGAGTAAATGTTGATTATTAGTGTTAATATAGCTAGGTTAAAAAATATAGGAAATAATAATATATGCAATTCTCAGACTTAGGTTTAAATTCTTCAATTTGTAGTGCTTTAGATAAAAAAGGTTACACAAAACCAACTACCATTCAGGAAAAGGCGATCCCATTAATTTTAAAAGGTAATGATGTTATGGCATCAGCACAAACTGGTACTGGTAAGACAGCAGGCTTCACATTGCCAGTTATACAAAAGCTTTTAGATCAACCTAAAGCCCAAGCAAATAAAATTAAAGTTTTAGTTCTAACTCCAACTAGAGAGCTAGCAGCTCAGATTCAAGATCAAGTTAGATTATATGGGGAAAATACTCATATACGCTCAGCAGTTGTATTTGGAGGAGTAAGTATAAATCCACAAATGATGAAGCTACGTAAGGGTGTAGAAATATTAATAGCTACACCAGGTAGGTTACTTGATTTATATGGTCAAAATGCTATTAAATTTGATAGCTTAAATACTCTAGTTCTTGATGAAGCAGATAGAATGTTAGATATGGGATTCATAAATGATTTAAAAAGAATTCATAAACTTTTACCTAAAAAGATCCAAACTTTAATGTTTTCAGCTACCTTCTCACCAGAGATTAAAAATTTAGCCCATGAATTTCTTAGTAACCCTCAGTCTGTATCAGCAGATGTTGTAAATACTACTGTCAAAAAAATTACACAGAAGATCTACACTTTAGATAAAGCCAATAAAATTAACGCATTAATAGCTTTGATCAAAGAGCAAGACTTGCATCAAGTATTGGTTTTTTCTCGCACAAAGCATGGCGCAAATAAAATCTCAGAAAAACTTAACAATGCAGATATAACAAGTAGTGCTATTCATGGTAATAAAAGTCAAACTGCTCGTACAAAGGCATTAGCAGATTTTAAAAATAAAGAAATAAATGTACTAGTTGCTACAGATATAGCTGCCCGAGGCATTGATATTGCACAACTTCCATGCGTTATAAATCTTGATTTACCAAATGTGGCTGAAGATTATGTTCATAGGATTGGTAGGACTGGTAGGGCAGGTCAAGATGGTTTAGCAATCTCTTTAGTTAGTGCAGATGAGGTAGAATCATTATCAAATATTGAGCACTTAATAGGTCATCTTTTACCACGTGAGGAGTTAGAAGGATTCGAGGCTACTCATAACGTACCTGTGACTAGTATGTCGCGTAAGACTAAAGCTAAAAAAATTGATGAAGTTAAAATAATTGCAGCAAAAAGAGCTAATAAGAATAATAGAAATAGTACTCAAAAGAAAACTTCTAACCATAATAACGACTTTGCTAAAAAAATTAGACAAAAAATTAACGCTAATAAAAGTGTTAGAAAATCAAAAGGTGAAGTTTCAAATTAAAAAATGATTAGATTTAAGTACAAGCCTTAAATTTTTCAGTTTTAATTTCTACATCTAAGTCTTTAATCTCTGCTAGGAAATTTTGGACGTGAGTAGATTCTAAATGAACTTTATGGCTATTATCATCTGTAAAAGCCATAACTTCAAATACCGTTCCTTCGCTATTACAACCTAATTCGTAATGAATGCATCCTAACTCAGCATTTATTGGTTTTATAAGTTTTTTAGCTAGGTCATAAAGTTCTTCATTTCGCCCATTTTTAGAGTGTAACCTAACAAATACAATTATCTTTTCTGACATAAATTTTCTATTGTTACATATAATGTAAATCAGTGTAGCATAACTTGGGCAAAATAATTACTTTATGAGGATCTAATCAATAATACAAATAAAATTTTATTAAAAATATTTTAATTTTGCCTTTAAATGTTTTGACAAAAAGCTTAGTCTTTTATACTATTCGTAACTAATAATCATTATCATGCCGAAATTTTTACTATATTGATTATTTCTTATATCTATATAGTCAACTTAGTCGGTATATTTAATATGTTTTAGGAGAGTAAATGCCTGACCAAACTAAATCGGCTTTGAGCTTTGTGCTATTAACTTGGTTCTTAGGAAATCTAAATGTTTATTTTTTCATGCCATTTTTACCATTGATTAAACATGACTTTATGGCTTCAGCAGTAATAGTGCAATACACCATCTCAATATTCTATATCTGTAAAGCTAGTGGAATGCTAATTTTTGGTACTGCTGGAGAAATAATAGGCCGTAGAAAAGTTATGCTGATTGGTATAGCTATGATTTGTATAGCTAGTTTTGTGAGCTTATTTATCACTGATATGAGAGTGCTTTTAGTTTGTAGAATGTTCCAAGGCTTAGGTGTAAGTGCTACAGTACTAATGGGTCGCACGATTATTAATGACATTTATGAAGGTAAAGAAGCTGCTCGCGTATTTAGCAAGGTAATGTTCGCTGCATGTATTATTATTACATTATTACCGATATTAGGTGGATATGTAGCCAAACTAAATAGCTATAGAATAGCATTTTTTGTAATAATGGCTTATACGTTAGTTATTGGATTATTCGCTTACTTTTTCTTACCTGAGACTTCTAAGCCAGAAAATAAAGATAAGTTTGAAATATCTGCAGTATTTAAATACTATCTAACAGTTATTAGAGAAAGATATTTCTTAGCATTTATTTTATGTACTATTTTTGTAGTAGCAGGGGAATCTGTATTTGATACAGCTTCACCATTATTAATGATGAATACATATGGTTTTTCAACTATTAGTTATGGGTATTTTGTAAGCTTTATGTCACTAATTAGTTGGATTGGTATTTTAGCGGCAGGCATGTTGCTTAAGAAATATTCACTAGAAGAGATTATGGGGATAGGTGCTATATTATCACTTATTTCTGGTTTAATTATACTTTTACAAATATTCTCAGGAACTATTCATTTAGCTTTCTTTATAATAAGTATGGTTGCATTTTTCTTAGGTAGTGGCTTTATACTTACAGTATTTAATGTTGGGGTAGTTAAAAATCACCAAAAAACAGTAAGTATTGCATCTTCAGCATCGCTTTTCTTATATTTTTCATGCTCTGCATTAGGAAGTTTTATCATTAGTCATTTCTCTAATAAGACTATTATGCCTCTTGCGATTGCAATGATTATATTGTGTTTTATTGTATTTTTATTCTGGCTTGTACTTTTAGCACCATTAATAAGACTAAATTCTGAACAGAATTATGCATAAGAGTTTATAAAAAAATAGACATGATAACCTATCTAACAACTACTGCTGTTCCATAGCAGAAAACTTCTGTACCGCTAGTGTTACCACCAAGGCTACTAGAGTCATATCTAATAGCAATAATAGCATTAGCACCTAGTTTCTTAGCTTCCTCTATCATCTCTTGTTCAGCATGTAGTCTAGCTTCCTTACAAACATTTGTATAGGAAGTATTTTTACCACCAATAATATTCTTTAGGCCTCCTAAGATACCTTGAGTAATAGTTGGTGTACGGACAATAATTCCTGTAACTAAGCCTTTATGCTCAAGAATTTCTCTTTTACCAAGATTATCTGCAGTAGTTAATAGCATGATGATATTTCCTTAATCGATAATAACTAGTATCAATATATCATCGATTAGTTTACTTTTTTAATAAATACAAAATTATTTTTTCTATTTTTAGGATCTACTTTAATTAGGAGATCATACTCTCTATTACAAGCATCAACAACCCACAACTCATTCCATATAGGGTGAGAATATTCAGGAGCTCCAGAAAGCCCATACCAATGAAGTGTAGTTGTACTTACTGAGGAGGCAATATATTTATCTATGTTGTTTACTCTACTAGTATTACAACTATATTTTGATAGCTCTTTTAAAATCAGAGGCTTCATATCATTTGTAAGAGCTCTACTCATTATACTACCTTTCATAATAGCTCCTAATGGAAGTCTATTTCTACCTATAGTATAAAAAGTAGTTGGATTATTACTAAAGCTATTCTCAAAGTAGTTTACAGTAGTTGTATGAGATACCCCACATGAGTTATATGACCATATTTCCTGCCAATTTATAAATTCTTGGTTTTTAATATATTCTCTATTAACTATTGAGGTATTTTTTATATTTTTCAGCTGTATCTTCTCTGAGCAGTGAAAGTCTAATAAAGACATTAGCGCAATATTTGAATATACTTTCTCACGTAGTTTGATCATTTTACCTTTATTTAATAAAATAGATTTATCACTTACTTTTGACTGAGCAAATATAGTGCTTATAAGTAAAGACAGAAGTATTACTAAGAATATTTTTTTGTTCATAATTTTAAACTAGAGTTACCAACTCCTCTGAACTAGTAGGGTGGATAGCTATAGTGTCATCAAAATCACGCTTAGTTGCACCCATATTAATAGCTACTGCAAATCCTTGAAGCATTTCATCAACATTTAGTCCGATCATATGACAGCCAACTACTTTTTCATTTTCACCAGTTACAACTAGTTTCATTACTGTTGGCATTCTATGACCTGAGATAGCACAGTATAAAGCTGTAAAACGAGATTTGTAAACTTTTACATTATCATCGCCATATTTTTCTCTAGCCTCTTTCTCAGATAGGCCAACAGTACCAATAGCAGGGTGAGAAAATATTACTGTAGGAATATTTTGAAGATTTGCTTTTAGGTCAGTTTCACCATTGAAAAGTCTACGAGCTAGATACCTACCTGTTTTAATAGCTACTGGCGTTAGTTGAGGAACACCTGAGGCATCACCTAGAGAATATACACCTTCAACATTTGTTTCAGACCACTCATTAGCAGGAATTATACCCTTGTCAGTTATTTCTATATCTGTGTTTTCTATACCTAGATTATGAGTATTAGGAGCACGACCTGTTGCCCATATTAGAGTATCAATATCTTCTAATACTTTACCAGTATCAGTAGAGATTTTTAGAGTTTCACCAACTTTTTCTACTTTAGTAATATTTGTATGGTTCATTACCTTAAGATTAGTCATTTCCATACATTCAACTAAAGCATCACTAATATCATTATCAAATTCCATTAGAGGCTTATCTCTGCGTACCATTATAGTAGTATCAGTACCATGAGCATTTAACACACCAGCAATTTCAACACCAATATAGCCACCACCAACGATAACAGCTTTTTTAGGAGTTTCTTCTAACTCAAAAAACTCATCTGATGTAATACCTAGTTCAGATCCTTCGATATTTTTTAGTACGATAGGGTACGCACCTGGAGATATAAAAATATGATCTGCAGTTATCTCAGTGCCATCATCTAGAACTATAGTTTTATTATCTTTGAATTTACCCCAGTTATTAAAGTGAGTGATATCCCACTTATCAAGTAATCTATCATAGAAGCCATGGATATTTCCGATATACTTAGCTCTTTTTTCTTTTAAAGTAGCCCAGTTAAAACCTTTAACCTCAACATCAAAACCATAACCTGCAACATCATGCTTTAACTGCTCTGCAATCATAGCACCATAAAACATTGCTTTTTTAGGAACACAGCCACGGTTTACACATGTGCCACCAAGTTCACGTTTTTCAATAATTGCAACTTTTTTACCAAATTTAGCAGCTTGTACAGCAGATGCTATGCCTCCAGAGCCACCACCTAAACTTATTACATCAAAGTGATTATTTTTCATTTTTCTTTCCTATATTCTCTTATTCTTGTTCAAAAAATATTTTTCTATTATCTGATTTTTGAATAGGTCTATCATTATTAAAAGTCAGAATATCTCTAAATGTTTGAACTTCTTTTTTAGATATCTTAGCTTTTCTTTTTAATATTATCCACTTAACTCCTTCAGTACATGGTGGAGTTGTCAAAGATCCTGTATATTCATAAAAAGAATGATGGCCATTAGGAAGTGGACTATCAGTCTTATTTACAGTAAAGCTAAATGTATTAGTTTCACCAACTTTTTTAGGAATATGTGGCCATATTTTGTTTATAAAAGGATTAGTTTTTGTATCACTATATTGATAAAGCAATGCTAATACAGCTATTTTGCCATCTTTTGATATATTTACAAAGTGAGCTTCAAAAGGATATTCTTTACCATCTACATAATTTTCACTAGGAGTATGGAAATGCATTTGCTTTAATTCATATTTCTGTTTTCCAATAAATATATAGCTACCTGGCTTAAATAAAATTTGTATTGTGTGGCCGTTATTTAGTATTGATTCAACATGTAAGTGATAATCAATTTTTACTTTATCTGCTTCACTACCTTTTACTGCTTTTGTTGTGACTAAGTTTATTGGAGATTGTTGTTTTCCTATAGCGCACTCTTTATATTTTTTAGACAAATCACCCCAATGTTCAGGGCCTTCAGCTCCAACATATCCCCATTGAGCAGTTTCTGTAGTTTTACTATTTGAATATGCAAAACTAAAAATACTAAAAGAAGATGCTAAAATTAATCCTTTAAAAATATTTTTATATTTCATTTTATTCCTTTGCTATAACTTCACTATTAAATTAAAAACTTTATAATTTTAACCTTTTAAACTATAAATATGTAGTGATTTAGTTACTTGGCCGTATTTATCTACTTCACCAAAACCTATAGCTTTTATTTTAAAGCTTTCTGGTTTTAGTTTGGTCTCTTGTATTATTTGGTTAAAATCATTTTCAAAACTAGCTCTAGCTTTATCACTATCTAAATTAGCTGCTAATATACTTAGATGAGGATTAAACTGATTAAATGTATTCGGTGAGCCATATTCTTTGAAAGATTTTAGTTTAGTTGGATAATATTTTACCCAACTAGGAGTAGGGTAGTCTTTATTTCTATATTTAGACAAATCAGTTACAACTTTATTCGATAATTTTTGAAGCTTTGGCGAGTTCTGAATATCTAACATTACAAAGCCACTTTTACCAGCGATAAACTTATCTGTTTTAATATCAAACGGAGATGTGTTTTTTGCAATTTTTACTAGTTGTTTTTCTATATTTGTAATATTTTTCTTATCAAAACTTGTTAAATAAAGCGTTAAATGTACAGGGTGGTTTTCAATAAAAGGCCTAGTATTATATTTTTTGAGAACATCTGTTTTTTCTATAGAGTTATCAAAACTTCTAACATATTTAGTTGCCTTATTAGAAAGTATAAGATAAATATTATATTGCTTAAGATTTTCTGCAAATACATTACAAGTTATAAGTATTATAGATATAGTTAGTAATAGTTTAGAAAATATTCTTTTGTTCATTATATTAATACTCCTTTATTTGATCTATTAAGATTTTAAACGAGTCTTCTATACTAGAATTTGCTGTATCAATTTTAATTATAGATTGATCCCAAGCTTGATAATTTCTACATAATACGTCTTGCCAAGTAGGGTATTTATTTGAACCTGATTTATATCTAGCTTCTACTCTATCTTGATGAGTTTGTTTATCACTACATATAACTTCAATATTTATTACTTTAGTGGAATTTACTTCAGATAGTTTATTCCATAATTCTCGAGATTCTAAAACAGGATTACAACAGTCTATAATCACACCTTTACCAAGCTCAAGATTTTCTTTTGCTTGATAGAATGCTATTTCATATCCTTGTTTAGTTAGCTCTTGAGGATATTCTTTTTTAAGATAGTATTCGATTGTGTCAATTCTAAAATAGGCAGTATTAGGTATAGCTTTTGCTAGTTGCTTAGCTAAAGTTGTTTTGCCTACTCCTGGTAAACCTGAGAATATATAAGCATTTGGCATATATTAACCTTTTTATTTAATGCTATAAGCTTCCACCACCATCAACACAAATAACTTGTCCAGTTATAAAGGATGCTTCTTTTGATAGGAGGAAAGCTATTGTTGCAGCTATTTCTTTAGGTTTACCTATACGATTCATAGGAATAGACTCTAAGACTTCTTTTTCTTCTTTGCTACCAATAGGTCTTGTTTTTCTAAATAGTTCAGTATCTACAGGGCCTGGTGCTATAGCATTTACACATATCCCATACTTAGCAAGCTCAAGAGCCCATGTTTTAGTACATCCAACTAAAGCTGATTTTGCAGCAGAGTAACTGGTACGATTCTTAACGCCAAAAATAGCTCTACTTGCAATATTAACTATTTTGCAATGTTTTTTTGATTTCATTTTCTCAATAAAAAATTGTGTTACTTGAACAGCACTTCTGACATTTAAGTTATAAACTTCATTTAGTGCAGAAATAGAAACTTTTTCTAATGCTTCTGGAATTGCAATACCAACATTGTTAATAATAGCGTTTGGACATCCATGAATTGCATTTATTTGAATAAGTGTTGATGCGGTTTGTTTTTCATTAGCTAAATCACATAGGAATAATTCTCCAGGAAAGCTTTCAACATAAGATCTTGCTATTCCAATTACTTTCCATCCCTGTTCTTTTAGATATAAGCTTGTAGCTAATCCAATCCCTTTTGTTGCACCTGTAATTAAAACAACCCTATAATTCATATTGAATACCTTTTTTAAAACTAAACCTCATAATCATAACTAATAGTCAAAGGCGCATGATCTGAAAACCAGTTTTCTTTGTAGATATAATCAGATTTGGGTACTACTTTATCTTTTAAAGCAGGTGTTGAAATATGATAGTCAATTCTCCAGCCGACATTCTTTGCTCTAGCTTGACCACGATTTGACCACCAAGTATAGTAATCAGGCTCTTGGTTAATAACTCTAAATGTATCAACCCAACCTAAATCATCAAATATATGATCTAACCAAGCTTGCTCTTCTGGTAATACCCCAGATGTTTTACCATAGTTAGATTTCCAATTTTTGATATCAATCTCTTTATGCACGATATTAAAATCGCCACAAACTATAAAATCTCTACCAGATTCAACTTGTTCTTTTAGTATCTCTTTGTATTTCTCAAGAAACTGCATTTTATATTCTTGACGTACATCGCCGCTAGAACCACTTGGCAAATATAAACTAGCAATACTAAAGTTTTCATAATCTAACTGTATATAGCGACCTTCATCATCTGCCCAATCAAGCCCAAGCTCTTTGATAACTTTTAGAGGCTTTTTCTTGGCATAAATAGCAGTACCACTATAGCCTTTTTTGACAGCATCTTTAAAGTAGCAATGATAGCCTTCGGGGAAATATTGATTATCTCCTTCAAGTTGATGAAACTGTGCTTTTGTCTCTTGGATACATAAAAAATCTATATCTTGTGATTCAAACCATTCCCAAAAACCTTTGCGTGTAGCCGCACGAATACCATTAGCATTAAAACTTGTTACTTTAATCATTATAAATTTAGATAGTTAAAATTATTTATTAATTAGAAATTCTAACATTTTTAGCGATGAAAAAGAGGGTGTTTTAAATAATAATTAGAATAAGCCTTTAGCTAACATCTGTATTGCAGCTAAGATAATTACAACAAAGAATGTTATTCTAAGAGCTTTTGTTGGAATATGAGGCATTAATTTTGAACCAATCATAGAGCCTAATAACGTACCTAAAGCCACTGGTAAAGTTATTAAACTATCTATATAACCAGCAAAATAATAAGTCGAAGTAGCAGCAAAAGCAGTAACTCCCATTATAAAATTACTTGTAGAAGCACTAACTTTAAATGGGATTCTCATAATATTATCCATAGCGATAACTTTAAAAGCACCTGCACCAATACCGAGTAGGCCACCAATAAATCCAGCTCCAGACATACCTAAAAAACCTAAAAGGGGTCTTTGGACATTATATTTTTCTTCTACACCATCTATATTAATACTATCATTAAGTTGTAATTTAACAGCCATCTTAGATATTTTTTCATTCTCCTCAGATATAGAGGGCTCTTTCTTTAAAAAACTTAATATGGCTACAAGTATTAATATCCCACCAAAGATTATAAATAGAGATTTAGATTGAAGCATAATAGCAATCTTAGCACCAAAGATAGAACCTATTGCTGTTGCTAATGCCAAGAATAATCCTAATTTTTCTTTAGTATAGCCATGAGATTTTAGTGAAACTATAGATGTTGCGGTAGATGTACAGATTATAGCAACTAAAGATGCGCCTATAGCATGATGGATAGAAACCCCCAAGACAGTTGAGAGTAGGGGAGTTATAATAAGAGCACCACCTAAACCGATTACAGATCCAATACTTCCACCTATTATGGCGATGACAAAAATAGCTATCTCAAAAAATACTTGTTGATCCATTCTACTATTATTAATAAGCTTTTTAATTTAGTATAACCTTTATTTTTAAAAGATTTGTATTTTAATTTAAATTCTTTTAAAATATAGGCTTATTGTTTTGTCTAAACGTATATTAACTAAAAATTTAACAAACTGGAGAAGAGGCCAATATGGCAAAAGAAGATTGTATCGAAATGGAAGGAGTTGTATTAGAAGCTCTTCCAAACACAATGTTTAGAGTTGAACTTGAGAATGGTCACGTTGTGACTGCTCATATATCAGGTAAAATGAGAAAAAACTATATCCGTATTTTAACAGGTGATAAGGTAGTTGTTGAAATTACTCCATACGACCTAACTAAAGGGCGTATCAAATTCCGTAGCAAATAATCCCAATCTCTTTATCTAGAGTACTATACTTTCTAATATTAATAAAATCGGTGTTAGGATAGTAAATATTAGTCCTATTGATATCGCTAGTGGTACTACTTTTGTACCATAATTATCTTTGATAACTGGTAAGCAAAAGTCCATAGCTGTATTTGCAGCATATCCAACTAATTCTACAGATAATATTCTCCTAAGTAATGGAATAAGTGTTATGACAAATATTTCACGCAAGAAATCTATCATAAAAGTTATCATACCGTAATATTCACCAAGGAAATTAGTATTAAGAACTACTGATAATGAGTACCATCCTAATCCAGAGCAGATCATAATACTTTGCTTAATAGATATGCCTGTAATGAGACTAATAATTAGTGCTGATGCTATAGATGTTAAAATGACTATAGTTACAATAATTAAGGCTGTCTTATTCTTAAAGATATCTTCTAAAGGTATTTTTTCTAACTTTAATAAAATACCAATAATAAGCATTAGACCTAAGAGCATTACAAATACGATATTATCGATAAATTTTGTTATATCAATATTTACTATTTCACCAATTATATATCCTAGAACCAAATAGATTAGGTATTTACTAGCTTTAAAAATATTCCAAAGTATATTACTTTTAATATTCTTTTGGGGAGTTGTTATAAAGTTGGTTTTTATATGTTTATTATAATAGCAGTATAGAGAAACACCAGAGATGTTTGCTATTAAAATGACTATACTATAGCCAAAACTTATACCAATAATTTCTAAAACAATACTATTTGTATTAGTGAAAATACTAAAATTATAACCAAGTAAGAAAATTATTGAGATAACAATGAAATTTAAAGATAAATCTATATATCTAATAGTTTTTTTAGCTGGCTTAAAGTTAAATAAGTAATAGCCAATAATTAATGTGACAAAAAGTAATAAAGATTCGAGCATTTATTTTTATCTATAGATTATTTTAGTTTGATTTTTCTGTATATCATAAATAGAACTACAGGAATAATAGAAAGTACAAAACACACCGAAAGTGTTTTTACAAAGTCCATAGGGTTATCATACATATTATCAGGTGGTATAAAGCCAATAAATACACATATTACAGTCCCTAATATACCTAAAAGACATGCAATAGACATTCCGACTTTGCCAAAAGGAATATTAAAATCATCTGTGTTTCTATTAGCATCTTTATTTGTTAACTTGAGTTTTAAAGCCGCAAAAAACATCATTAGATACATCAAAGAATATATCTGTGTGCTAAGCGCAGTCAATAACCAATAATAAGCTTGAACTGATGGAACTAACTCTAAAAGGGCACATATTATTGTCATGATAATAGCTTGAAGGATTAGGATCCCTCCAGGTACATCGTGCTTGTTTGTTTTATCTAAAAAACGCGGTAAAAAATTATCATCAGCAGCTTGTAGCAAACCTCTAGCTGGAGAAATCATCCAATTAATCATTGATCCTACAGATCCTACAACCACCATTAGACCTAATATATAGTAGAAAAATACAGGAATATCTAAGCTTTCTAGGTAAATTTGAAATGTTTTGATTGTGCCATGTACAACATCTATCTGATCTTTAGGGAATATAATAGCTACAGCTAGTGCTCCTAAAACCATAGTAAAAACTATAAAAATAACAGCTATTAGTAAAGCTAGGGGGAATGTCTTTTTAGGATTTATAACTTTTCTAATATGTACTGTTGCTAGCTCAAGTCCTAAAAAAGAAGCGATAATAGCTGTTAGACCCATCCAAGAGTCTGTTGTGGTGAAATCTGGTATAAGGTTATTTAAGTGAAAATGTATATTAAGAGAATAATTGTTTAATAACCAAATTAAAGCAAATATAACCATCAATAACATTGGGATAACCATACCTAAGAAAGTACAAATACTAGCAAAAACAGCAGATACTCTTAATCCTTTGAGGTTTAGTATAGTTAGTGACCAGAAAACAACTGTTATAAAAACTACAGTAAACTTTATATTTTGAGCTAGATCTGGATTAAATAAATAAGCAATAGTTCCCGCAAGGAAAGTCAAGATACTTGGAAACCATATCAAAGTATTTACCCATTGAAACCATATTGCTAACATTCCAACATTTGGTCCAAAAGCTTTCTTAACCCAACCATATACTCCTTCTTCACCTTTCTCTGTATATGTTGCGGTCATTTCTGCAGAAACTAATGCAACAGGTGCTAGAAATAATACTACGGCTATAGCAAAGAAAAAGAATATATAAGTTCCTGAAGTAGCTGTTGAGGGTAGGTTTCTAATATTATCAATAGCTCCTGTCATTAATAATATTAATAATATTAAGCCAATTTTTTCTTTTCCAGATACATTTGCTGTCATGGATTACCAACTAGTTATTATGAAATAATGCATATTAAAACATAATACTCAAGCACGTATAATTTAGCAATTGTTTAAGCTATATATAGAGGCATTACTTGAAAAAGTTTTTCAAGAATCTCTAGAGCATTTCTATTGTCTACTTTAACTATAAGTCTATCACCATCTTCAATTAATAAATCATCAGCAAAGAATAATGGTGTATTATCATTTTTCATTATCGAAAGTATTCTTATACCTTTAGGAAGTTTTAGTTCAGAAATATTCTTGCCTATCACGGTAGACATATTTTCTTGACCATGTACCTTTATTTCAATAAACATTTCTTCACTATCCTCTACCTCATACATTTTTAACATATCTACCTGAGTTAGAAATGCCTTAATTGTGGTATAAGAGAAATTATGAGGAGAAATAGATATATCAATAAGTTTTAAGTCACGAGTTATATCATAGTATTCAGCACTATTAACAGTTGCTATGGTTTTTTTAGCACCTAGTTTTTTTGCAAGAATTGATGACATTATATTAATTTCATCTGAATTAGTTAGAGCAAAAAACATATCTGCTTCATCAATTCCTTCAGCAATCAATAGATTATTGTTTACAGGGTTGTAGTGCAAAATAGTCGACTTTGAAAGCTCATTTAAGGCAAATTCACACTTTTTCGCACTAGGATCTATCATTTTTATGATATATCCTTTGGTCTCTAGAGATTTTGCTAGAGTAATACTTGCGTGGTTGATCCCTGCAATAAATATTTTTCTGACATTAGCTTTCTTGGGCTGAAATATTGATAAAATCTGAGATGAATATGCTTTTTCTGATAAATACATAACTCTATCACCAGGTTTTACAAGAGTTTCAATATCATCTATATCTAGCTTTTGATTACCTCTATATACAGAAATAATATCAACTTTAATATCACCTAGACCAAGATGTATGTCTTTGATAGAAAAACCAACTAGTGGTGAATCATCAGAAACCTCAACACCAATTACTTGAACTCTTTTATCAAAAAAACTTGAGATAAAGAAAGCCCCTGGTAAAAATATAAGCTGCTCTAGTCGTTTAGTAGCTTCGAAAAATGATTTTATAACTAGATCAATATTATTTAGTAGTTTAGGGAATCGGTTATATTCAGTATCTCTAATTCGAGCTATTTTGTATGGAGTTTTATAAAGTTTGTATGCCATGTCACATACAGCAATATTTGTAGTGTCATCAGATGTCACAGCTATGATCATATCTGTATCTTTGAAGTTTGCTTCCATCATGATGTTTGGCTTTGTAACGTCACCAACAATAGTTTGGACATCAAAAGCAGAGGATATAAATCCAAGTTTTTCTTCATCTAAATCGATAATTGAAACTTGGTGATCTAAGCTAAGTCTCTGAGTCAAATATATCCCTAATTGACCAGCACCTAAAATAGCAATTCTCATAATTACTTGTTATAATACCAAAATTGATAGTCTATTAGTCTAGCATACTAATCTAAGGCATTAAAATAATCAATTTTTTATTTACATTCAGCTCTTTTAAGACTATTATTGTACCAAAATGATACTAAATTGGTATAATTATGTAATCATGCTTAGGATAAGTAAATTACTTGACTACGGATTATTAGTTGTAGTAACAATAGCAAAAAACAATTCTGCTCCTTATAGTGCTGCAAAAGTTGCTGAAGTTACGGGGTTAAATATCCCTACGGTAAGAAAGTTGCTTAATCAACTTTCGATTGCTGAAATAGTAGCTTCAAAGCGCGGTATTGAAGGTGGATATATATTAGTTAGAGATTCTCGTGAGATTACAGTTTTAGATATAGTTGAAGCTATTGAAAAAGATGTTAACCTTACAGAGTGTTGTGATATCCACAAACAATGCAGCTTAAAAAGTTGTACAGTTAGTAGTTACTGGAAAGTTCTAAATAGCCAGCTATTAAAGATACTTTCAAGTACATCAATTTATGATATTGTCAACAATAAAGGCAAGAGCTAAGTAAAATGAGTGAAAATTTAGATAAAATTATAGAACAAGACTATGAACATGGTTTTGTAACAAATATTGAACAAGAAACAATAGCAGCAGGACTTAACGAAGATGTTATTCGTTTAATATCTGCAAGAAAAAATGAGCCTGAGTTTCTATTAGAATGGCGTTTGAAAGCTTATAAAAAATGGCTAGAAATGAAATCTCCTAGTTGGGCAGATTTAAACTATCCACCAATTGATTTTCAAGCTATTAGTTATTATTCATCGCCAAAGTCAATGAAAGATCATCCTAAAAGTTTAGATGAAGTTGATCCAGAAATTATTGATACATATAACAAGTTAGGTATTCCTTTACATGAACAAGAAATGCTAGCAGGGGTTAAGAATATAGCTGTTGATGCAGTATTTGATTCAGTTTCAGTTGTTACAACTTTTAAAGAAAAACTTGCTGAAGCAGGAGTTATATTCTGTCCAATATCAGAGGCTGTACAAAAGTATCCGGATCTTGTTAAAAAGTATCTTGGATCAGTAGTTCCTCAAGGAGATAACTTCTTTGCAGCATTAAACTCAGCTGTATTTAGTGATGGCTCCTTTGTATATATTCCAAAGGGCGTGACTTGTCCAATGGAGCTATCTACATACTTTAGAATTAATGCTATGAATACTGGTCAGTTTGAAAGAACTCTTATCGTAGCAGATGAAGGTAGTTATGTTAGTTATCTAGAAGGTTGTACTGCACCTATGCGTGATGAAAATCAGCTACATGCAGCAGTGGTAGAACTAGTTGCTCTAGATGGTGCTGAGATCAAATACTCTACAGTACAAAACTGGTATCCAGGTGATAAAGATGGCAAAGGTGGTATTTATAACTTTGTGACAAAAAGAGGAGTTTGTCATAAGAACTCTAAGATTTCTTGGACACAGGTTGAAACAGGTTCAGCTATTACTTGGAAATATCCTTCAGTTGTTTTACGTGGCGATAACTCTATTGGAGAGTTTTATTCAGTAGCTCTGACAAGACATGCTCAGCAAGCAGATACTGGTACTAAGATGATTCATCTTGGTAAAAACTCTAAAAGTACAATTATCTCTAAAGGGATTTCAGCAGGTAGAGCGTCTCAAGCATATAGAGGTTTGGTTAGAATATCTCCAAATGCATCTGATGCGAGAAACTTCTCACAATGTGATTCATTACTAATAGGTAATAAATGTGGTGCTCATACATATCCATATATTGAAAACAAAAGCAACTCATCGCAAATAGAACATGAAGCTACAACTTCAAAGATTTCTGATGATCAGTTATTTTACTGTAAGCAAAGAGGCTTATCAGAAGAAGATGCTATTGCTATGATTGTAAATGGTTTTTGTAAAGAAGTATTCAAAAAACTTCCTCTTGAATTTGCCGTTGAAGCACAAAAACTTATGGAAGTAAGTTTAGAAGGTGCTGTTGGTTAAGATTGTAAATTTTACATAATTGATGATTAAAAAGGTTAAAAAATGTTATTAGAAATAAAAGATCTACATGTAAGTGTTGGAGATAACAAGAAGCAAATATTAAAAGGACTAAACCTAACTATGAAAAAGGGTGAGGTTCATGCAATTATGGGGCCAAATGGTGCTGGTAAAAGTACTTTAAGTAATGTTTTAGCTGGTAAAGATGGTTATGAGATCACTCAAGGTTCTATTAAGTTTGATGGCAAAGATCTTGATGATCTAAGTATTTCTGAAAGAGCTGCTGCTGGAATATTTCTAAGCTTACAATATCCTATAGAGATACCAGGTGTTAGTAACGTTCAGTTTCTTAAAACAGCTCTAAATAGTATCAGAAAGCAAAATGGCGAAGAAGAAATCAATGCTATTGAGTTTATGAAAAAACTTAAGCAAAATATGCAGGTTTTAAAGATCGATCAAAAATATATGTCTCGTGGTGTTAATGAAGGTTTCTCTGGCGGTGAGAAAAAACGTAATGAGATGCTTCAGTTAATGATGTTAGAGCCTAAGTTAGCAATTCTAGATGAAACTGATTCAGGTCTTGATATTGATGCTCTTCAGGTTGTTTCCCAAGGTGCTAATACTATGAGATCTCAAGATAGAAGTTTCTTAGTCATTACACATTACCAAAGACTTTTAGATCATATCGAACCTGACTTTGTTCATGTTTTAGCAGATGGTCAAATAGTTAAGACTGGTGGTAAAGAACTTGCACTTGAATTAGAAGAGAAAGGATACTCTTGGTTAAACAGCTAAAGGTTAAAAAATGTTAATAGACAATAAATCTCTACCTACTACTAAGCAAGAAAGCTGGAAGTATACAAATATTGCTTCAATATATTCTAAAAATAATATTACAGAGATATTAAAAGAAGCTCCAAAAACAAAAGACTATCTTGAAGGTTTTAAGTTTGATACTCAAGAGAATGTAGTTATTATCTTAGATGGGTCTTTAGCTATTGATTATAACAAAAAGCTAAACCATATTAGTGCTCTAGAGTTTCATAAAGACAATAGAAATATGTCAAGATTAGCTATCGAGAACTCAAAGCACTTTGGCATAAAAGTGCCTAAAGATACTAAAGATACTCTTAGCCTTATTTTTATAAATACTGAAATGGCTAAGAATAAACTATCAAATGTTTCTTTAAAATTAGATGTTGGTATGTTTGCAAACCTTGATTTAGATATTGACTTTGTAAACCTAACAGAAGAATCTGCAATAAACTTATTTTTAGATATAAAAGTCGCTGAATCTGCTAAAGTTAATTTTACAAACAATGCCGATAATGCAAATAACACAAAGTTATTTACTACAGCAAACTATCTAATAAATCTTGATAGAGCTGCTGAGTTTAATGGTTTTAATTTACTTAATAAAGATGCTTTGTTGAGAAATGATTTTATTGTAAATCTAAATAAAGAGCACTCAAGGTTTGATATTAGAGGTTTGTATTTGGTTAGTGATAATGCTATTGCGAATGCTTGTTTCTTAGTTAATCATAATGCTTCAAATACCTATAGTAATGTTAATTTTCGTGGTGTTGCAAATGGTTCTGCTAAAGCTTGGTTTAATGCTAAAGCAGTTGTAAATGAAGGCATTGAGCAAATCCAAGCATTTCAAAATAATAAAAATATCCAACTAAGTAACAAAGCTGAGATAAATACAAAACCTGAGTTAGAAATTTTCTCAGATGATGTTGTTTGTACTCATGGTGCTACGGTTGGTCAGCTAGATAAAGATGCTTTATTCTATCTACAATCTAGAGGTTTAGAACTACATGAAGCTCAACACTTACTTTTAGAGAGTTTTGTTAAGTCTCAACTGACATCTGATGATTTTCCTTTTGAGAATGAGATCAAAGAAGAAATATCTGAATCTTTAGATGATGTACTAGACTCTATAATATAAAAATATTCTAATCTTTTTTATCTTTCTAATTAATTATATTTAGTAATCTGTTAAACTGAAAATAGTAAGTAAACGATAATAAAAGAGGGTATTATCTATGAAAAAAATTATTCCAATTACTTTAGTGAGCTTTTTAGCAACAAGTTCAGTTGCCTTAGCTTGTAATAAGGCTCAAGATTTTAATACTATCCAATATACAACTCAAGCTGAAACAACTGTTAAAAGCGATAGTATACTTGTTCAAGTTACAGGCTATGCAACAACAACTTTACAAGATCAAAATACCATTCAAAAACAAATTTCTGATGAAGTTAACAATATTGTTAAAGCTGATTGGAAAGTTAAAAATGTTGAGCAAAACACTAGCAATAGTGGTGCATTAAATATCACTTTACAATTACAGGCTAGAATATCACAAAAAAATCTTAACAGCTTACAAAAAGCATTAGAGAATCAAAAAGCTTCTGGTAAAAAGTTAGTTGTACAAGTTCTTGACTATAATCCACCTGCAAAAGCTATCCAAGCAGCTAAGCAAAAGCTTATGATTAAAATCTTTAAAAACACTCAAGAATACTTAAAAGATTTTAACAAAGAAACAAATAATAATTATACTATCCAATCAATCAAATATAGTGATACGACAAATGACTATAGACCAAGAAGTACAGTAATGTACATGAAAGCTGCGGCTAATGAAATGGATTCTAGCGCTAATAGTAATCCAGTAGCAGTTTCTCAAGATATAAATATTAGAGCAAATGTAACATTTATGGAGAAATAATATGGCTTTAAGTAATGTTATAAAAACTGATGAAGCTAATTTTGAAAAGCTTATAAATAGTACAGATAAACCTGTATTGGTAGACTTTTATGCTGATTGGTGTGGGCCTTGTAAAACTTTAGGACCTATTCTTGATCAGCTATCAAAAGACTATAAGAATGCACTAATTGTTAAAGTAAATGTTGATGATAATCAAAACTTAGCTGGACAGTTTGGTATTAGAAGCATTCCAACCATGATTATTTTTAAAAATGGTAAACAAGTTGAAACCTTAAATGGTGTTCAGACTGGTTCACAATTAGAGCAAAAACTTAAGGCTTATGAGTGATACTTTAGATCAAAATAATCTATTAAAATGGTACTTTCAGACAAGGTTTGAAATACCTATAAAACCAAAACAATATCCTAATCAGTTTGCTATTATCACAGCATATAATCCAATGAATCAGCTCCTTAGTGACTATCAGAATAATGTCAGAAATAAAATTTTAGAAGAAGAACTAAAACAGAAATATGATTGGGTTTATAAAATTAATGGCTTTGATGAAACTACAGATCATAAAGAAAATGGTTTTATGTTTAATTGTAATACCCTATATGAAGCTTGCAAGCTTGGTGAAAAATATTCTCAAGATGCTATTTATTATGTTTCAGATAATATACTCTTTGTCTCAAAATGTTCTCCAAAAGAAAGAAAGCTTGTACAAGTAGGAGATTTTTTAGGTAGGATAAAAGATTAGTTTATCTTTTAGGTTCTGTGCACAAAAAAAGCTAAATTAGATTGAAAATAGCTAAACCGTTGTTATTTAGAAGTTGAAAGACAATAAATACCAAGGGTTTAGCAAATGCATTATCATATAAAAGAAGTATTCTGGTCAAGTATTTTATTATTCTTAAAATCACAAAAAGGTATACATACCAATGATGAAGACAAATTAAGATTGTTTATTGAAGCAGTATTTTATGTATTACGTACAGGCTGCCAATGGAGAATGTTACCATTTTATTATGGTAAATATAGATCAATACATAAGCGTTTTAAGGATTGGAGTGATAAAGACATATTCTCTAAATTATTTAAGTCAGTGCAAAATCCTGATTTACAAGAAGTTATGCTTGACTCAACGATAGCAAGAGCACATGCCTGTGCTACAGGATATGACAAGAATGATAACCAAGCAATTGGTAGATCAGTTGGTGGAGTAACCACCAAGATTCATGCTATGACCGATGCTTTAGGCAACCCGCTGGAAGTATTACTGTCAGAAGGTAAAACTCATGATAGTAAAGTGGCAATAGACCTACTACAGAAGGTATATAATACAAAAGTTATCGCTGATAGAGCATATCACTCTAATGAAATTAGAGAACATATTCAAAATATATCCTCTGAAGCTGTTATTCCCTGCAAATCAAATACTATAAACCCTATAGATTTTGATATTCAAATATACAAAGAAAGACATTTGATTGAGAATTTCTTTTCTAAAATTAAGCATTTTAGAAGAGTATTTTCTAGGTTTGATAAAACCATTTCAGCATATCTGGGTATGATTAAATTAGCTTGTACTTTTATTTGGCTTCGATGAGAATTTATTTTTGTGCACAGAACCTATAATATTTCTTATATAAAATTGAAAATATAACTATCAATACAATACCTGAATATACAACCATTCTTTGATCTGGATCCCAGAACATACCGAAGATTACACATAAGTTAAATAATATACTTAAATATGGAATTATAGGAAAAGCCCAGGCCTTAAATTTTAAGTTTTTAACTTGTTCCTCTGATAGAGACTTTCTAAAGTATATATGGCACAAACTAATTATAATCCATATCATACAACCAACCATACCTGATGATGACACTATTAAAATAAATACTTTTGAGGCTCCTATAAATTTAGTGATTAAACAGAAGCAAGATAGAATAGCAACAAACATAACTCCATAAATAGGAACCTGCTTCTTACTTATCTTAGCAAAGATTTTGGGAGCTTGTTTTTCTTGAGCCATTGACCACATCAATCTTGCACATGTGTAAAAACATGAATTAACTGCTGATAAACTTGCTGTTAGAATTACTAGCTGCATTATAGTATCAACATATTTTATATTTACTAACTGTAGGACAGTTATAAACGGAGTATTTTCAACACCAGAATCTTTATATGGAATGATATAAGCAATTATAAATGATGAAAATACAAAAAATAGAAGAATACGTATAGCAACACTTTTTATAGCTTTACGAATATTCTTCTCTGGATCTTTTGTCTCCCCAGCTGCTATACCTACTAATTCAGCACCTTGAAATGTACATACTATTATCACTAATCCAAAAAGGAATGCTCTAAAACCATTAGGAAATAATCTATCAGCATAGAAATTAACCAATCCAGATATTGGTTTATTTGAATGTAAGAAGCCAGTTATAATTGCAATCCCTATAATTATAAAAACTAATATAGTGATAATTTTTATTGCAGAAAGCCAAAACTCGATTTCAGCAAAAACCTTTACTGTACATAAATTTAATAGACTAACAATAATTATTATGGCCAGACAGAATTGCCAAACAGTAATTCCAGGGTAGAAATTATGACAAATAATCCCTGCAGCCACTAAGCCTCCAGCAGCGGCAGTTAACCAGTTAAGTAAATACAGCCAGCCAGTTAGAAATCCTGAGTATGGTGATATAAATTTAGTAGCATAAGCTTGAAATGAACCACTTATTGGCATTTCTATAGACATTTCAGTAAGGCTAATCATTACAAGCATCATGATTAAACCACCAAGAAAAAAACCTAATACTGTACCAAAAGCCCCAACTGAATTAAGGATACTACCAATACCTAAGAAAAAACTTGCAGAAATAGTCCCACCTAAAGAGATCATTACAATATGGCGAGCAAGAATATCTCTTTTTAGTGTATTTTGGTTATTACTCATATTTTTAAAGGATCTATGTTTTTATTTTGATTATCCATAATATTTATATTTAAAGAAAGATTTTTTGATTATAGAAATTACTTTTTTGCTATTATTAATATTAATAAACAGATAAACATTTGGATATGTATGAAAAAAGTTTTATCCTTGGCAATAATAGCAAGTATTTGTTCATCTTGCTCAACAACTAATTTTTTTAGTAGTAAGTCTCAAAATAATCAATCTAATATATATAGTATTGATGAAGAAAAATATGATAGTCAAGCAGATAAACTTATATCACAAATGACTTTGGAGGAAAAGTTAGGTCAGTTAAACCTTGTTGATGCAGGTCAAGCAACTACTGGAGTTAGTAAAAAAGAGGATTTCTATAAGCTTATAGAGCAGGGGAAAGTAGGGGGGATATTTAACTTAAAATCTCCACAAGATATAAAGAAAGCTCAAGAAATAGCTGTTAATGATACTCGCCTGCACATTCCTCTTTTGATTGGTATGGATATTATTCATGGTTATAAAACAACTTTCCCTATCCCTCTAGGATTGTCGACTAGTTGGGATTTAGATATGATCCAAGAAACTGCACGAATAGCTGCGATAGAAGCAAGTAGTCAGGGGATAAACTGGACATTCTCACCGATGGTAGATATATCAAGAGATCCACGTTGGGGTAGAATTGCTGAAAGTAGTGGTGAAGATACATATTTAGGTAGCCAAATAGCAAAAGCTATGGTGCGAGGCTATGAAATGGATGATTTAGCAGATAATACAAGTTTACTTGCATGCGTGAAACACTTTGCATTATATGGAGCTGTTGAGGCAGGGCGTGATTATAACACGGTAGATATGAGCAAAGTTAAAATGTATAACCAATACCTACCTCCATATAAAGCGGCGATAGATGCTGGAGCTGGTAGTGTTATGGCGGCTTTTAATGATATCAATGGTATTCCAGCTACTGAAAATAAATGGTTAATGACAGACCTACTACGTGATCAATGGGGCTTTAAAGGCTTTGTTGTTTCTGATTATGCAGGTATTCCAGAGATGATGAATCATGGAGTTGGTAAAAACTTACAACAAGTATCAGCAGATGCATTAAATGCTGGTGTTGATATGGATATGGTAGGTAATGGCTATCTCACAACTTTAAAGAAATCTCTTAAAGAAGGCAAAGTATCAATGGCTGAGATAAATAAAGCCGTTAAGCGAATATTAATAGCTAAATTTGAGCTAGGATTATTTAAAAACCCATATAAAAATATTAATACCAAAGATGCTAAAAAACTAATTTTCTCTGCAAAACATAGAGAATTTGCGCGAAAAGTTGGTTCTGAATCTATGGTTTTACTAAAAAACCAGAATAACTTGTTACCTTTGAAAAAAACTCAAACAATCGCTGTAATTGGACCTCTAGCCAATGCTGCTAATAATATGGATGGGACATGGAGTATCACCGCCGATCAAGATAAATCTATATCATTATTAGAAGGCTTAAAAGAAGAAGTAGGGCACCAAGGTAAAGTTTTATATGCTAAAGGTAGTAACTTATCATACAGTAAGACATTTGAGAAAAATGCAACAATGTTTGGTAAATCTTTAGGTAGAAATAATGAAACTTCAGAGCAGCTATTAAAACATGCGTTAGAAGTCGCTAAAAAATCTGATGTAATTATTGCAGCATTAGGTGAATCTGCAGAAATGAGTGGTGAAAGTACTAGTAGATCACATATAGATATACCTAAAGCTCAAAGAGATTTACTTAACGCATTGCTAAAAACTGGTAAACCTGTCGTATTAGTACTATTTAATGGAAGACCTCTTGTTTTAACACAAGAAAGTAAAACTGTACCAGCTATACTTGATGTATGGTTCCCTGGTAGTGAAGCTGGATTATCAATAGCAGATGTATTATTTGGTAAAGTTAATCCATCAGGTAAACTAACAGCTTCATTCCCTCGAGATGTTGGGCAGATTCCTATTTATTATAGTCACAAAAATACAGGTAGGCCTTTAACAAATAAAGATAGTTGTAGATTTGAGAAATATCATTCTAATTATATGGATGTTTGTAATTCACCATTATATCCTTTTGGTTATGGTTTAAGCTATACTACATTTGATATTTCTAAGCCAGTTCAGAATAAAGAGATCATCAAAAAGGGTGATAAGTTAATTATTAAAGTTAATATCACAAATACTGGTAAATATGATGGTGCTGATGTGTTGCAACTGTATATTCATCAAAAAGTACGCTCAATTACACCTCCAGTTAAAGAATTAAAAGCTTTTAAAAAGGTATTTTTGAAAAAAGGACAAACTAAGACTGTAACATTTGAATTAGATGTTAATGATCTTAAGTTTTACAATAATGATCTAAAATATGTTTATGAACCAGGTGAGTTTGAGTATTTTATCAGCGATAGTTCTGATGGGAAGTTTACAAATACATTTACTGTTAAATAATTCTATTATAAACTTTCATACTTAGTAAGAATTCTAAAAGACTCAAAATGCTAGATACTATCAATAATAATCAGTTCTTGATGCAAAATATCCAAGAATTTACTGTTTTAATACAAATTTCTTTAGTTGCCCTTACTATAACTTCAATTATTGTTTCAGGATTATTTATATTATCTCAGCAAAAACTAGCTAAAAATCTCGCTAAGATTAATAATAGTGAAAAGATTCATCCAGCATGGTTATGGACACAGTTAATTCCAATATGGTCATCAATTGCATTTGTTGTAGCAGCTGTGAAGTTAGATGAGCATGTAAAAAAATATAACACAAATTATAATGAGAAATTAAAGTTTAAAGCTTCACTTGTTTATTGGTATGTCGGATTTTTAATATTAGGATTAGTCCCAGTAATCAATATTATAGCTGGCATAATTAATTTTTTTATATTTATAATTATTTGGTCAAATATTAGTAGTTCATCAAAACAGATCCAAAACCATTTTAAAAAGTAATAAATAAAATAAGTAATATAGTTTCCATAATTACTAATACATCATTTCGCATAATATATATTATGTTAAATTACTGGTTCGGTAATAAGAAAGAAGTTTTAAAACTAACCTAATATCCATAATAATATTTACTGTATTAGTTAGATGTACTCTCTTTTTAGTCTTTCAATTATTTCTATACTTGCAGGTAAAAAATTATAATTATTAAGCTCAGAAATATTTACAAGTTTTAATTGTTGGTTTTCTTTTGAGTATGGAATACCTTCATAGCCATCAATAATAAAAAATTCTAAATTAACTTCGATATTGTCTTTATTTATATGTTTCTTCTTTATATATGGCTTTATAGATTTAACAATAATTCCAACTTCCTCAAAAACTTCTCGTTTTATGCAGTCTGCAAAAGTTTCATTTTTTTCTACTTTTCCTCCA
This sequence comes from Francisella sp. LA112445, assembly GCF_012224145.1. Classification (NCBI taxonomy): domain Bacteria; kingdom Pseudomonadati; phylum Pseudomonadota; class Gammaproteobacteria; order Thiotrichales; family Francisellaceae; genus Francisella; species Francisella sp. LA112445. The sequence continues at coordinate 1,145,209 of NZ_CP041030.1, read as the reverse complement.
GGAAATTCCCAGTAATCACGATAGGTTTGAAATTTTTGTCTTTGACTTATGTAGACTTTAGTATGATATTCATCTAAAATAATCGCCACTGCAGCGTTTATACGTTCCATTTTATAAAAAATTAACATTGTTATTAAGAAATATAATATGTTCCAAAACCATAAAAGTGAAATTTTATTAGCAACACCTTTAATTAAAGATGATGCTATATTTACTAAATCTGTTATTTATTTATGCCAAAATGATCGTCATGGGGCTATGGGCTTGATTATAAATAAGCCTTTAGATGATAAATTAAAAGATGTTTTTGAGGAGTTAGATATACCTCATAATAATACTTTTGAAGAAATATTGAACCACCCTCTTTATATGGGAGGTCCAATAAGCCCTCATAAAATATTAATACTTCATACGACAAATGGGCGTAACTATAATTCAACTATAAAGCTTGATGAGGGTTTAGCTATTACAGCGTCTATGGATATCTTAGAAGATTTGGCAAATAATATTTTACCAGAATACTTCCTGCCGATAGTTGGATATAGCTGTTGGACAGCTGATCAGTTATCAGATGAGATAAAAGCTAGTGACTGGATTGTGACAGATAAGTTAAGTAAGAAAATACTATTTAATTATGAGAATAAAACTAAGTGGCAAAATCATCTAGAGCATGCTGGATATAGTTTGCAAAATTTAGATTCTCTATTTGAAAATATAGGTAATGGTTAGATGTTTCAATCTTTAATAGCTATAGATTTTGGCAAAGCTAGAATTGGCTTAGCTAGTGGCCAGATGATTACAAAGACGGCTACTCCTATTGGCACTGTTGAAGCTTATGATGGCGTACCAAACTGGATTGAGCTTGATAGAATCATTAAACGTTGGAACCCTTCAGATATAATAGTTGGTCTACCTCTAGATACACAAGATTTTGAGACAGATATTACTAAAGCTGCGAAAGATTTTGCTAAAGAGATAAAAGAGAGATATCAACGAAACGTTCACCTTATAAATGAGGCTTATTCTACTCGAGAAGCAAGGTGGCGTCTTGAAGAAGTCAAAAGTAAGAAAGTCAGTCATATAAAAGTAGATGCTCTAGCAGCCTGTGTAATTCTTGAAACTTGGATGGCAGAGAATTAAATAATTCTTTAACATAGTAATAATCTAGATATTTACTAAGTTTTAACTTAAAATATTCAGCATAATTTTTCATATTTATTATTAAAAATAAGGTTCTGTAATTCAATGAGTGAATATAATTTTGATCAAATAGAGCAACAAGCTCAAAGTTATTGGCGTGAAAATAATTCTTTTAAAGCTGTAGAAGATAAAAGTAAAGAAAAATTCTATTGTTTAGAAATGTTACCATATCCAAGTGGTACTTTACATATGGGACATGTAAGAAACTATACTATCGGTGATGTAATCGCTAGATATCAAAAAATGCAAGGTAAAAATGTACTTCACCCTATGGGATGGGATGCTTTTGGATTACCCGCTGAGAATGCTGCTATCAAGCATAAAAGATCACCGGCTGAATGGACAAAAAGTAATATTGCCCATATGAAGAAGCAACTTGATTCTTTAGGTTTTGGTTTTGACTGGTCAAGAGAAATTGCTACTTGTGATGAGGATTATTACAGATGGGAGCAATGGTTTTTTATCCAACTTTATAAAAAAGGTTTAGCATATCGTAAAAACTCAGTTGTAAACTGGGATCCTGTAGATCAGACAGTTTTAGCTAATGAGCAAGTTGTCGATGGTAGAGGTTGGAGATCTGGTGCCTTAGTTGAGAAAAAAGAAATACCACAATGGTTTTTGAAAATCACAGATTATGCTGATGAGCTTTTACAAGATATATCTAAGTTAGATAACTGGCCTGATGCTGTAAAAACTATGCAAACAAACTGGATCGGTAAATCAAAAGGTTTAACTGTTAAATTTAAGATTCAAGGCTCTGATGAAGAAATAGAAGTTTTCACAACTCGTCCTGATACTTTGATGGGTGTAAGTTACCTTGGAATTGCAACTGAACACCCTCTTGCTTTAGCAGAGGCTAAAACAAATTCTGAGTTAGCAAGATTTATTGAAGAATGTAGAAAATCCTCAACAATGGAGGCTGATTTAGCTACACAAGAAAAAAAAGGCTTTAAAACAAATATAAAAGTAATTCATCCTATTTCTGGTGAGACAGTAGATGTTTGGGTTGCCAACTTTGTGCTTATGGGATATGGTTCTGGTGCCGTGATGTCAGTTCCTGCTCATGATCAAAGGGATTGGGAATTTGCTAAGAAATATAATATCCCTCTAAAGCAAGTTATTAACTCTGATGATAAGAAAATCAAAGTTGATTTAGATGTTGAAGCCTTCACAGAAAAAGGAATATTAATAAATTCTGGTGAATTTGATGGATTAAACTTCAAGAAAGCTTATCAAGCAATTAAAAAATACCTTTTTGATAATAATAAAGGATATGAAACTACAAACTTTAGAATCCATGATTGGGGTATCTCTCGTCAAAGATATTGGGGCTGCCCAATTCCAATGATTCATTGTGATAGCTGTGGTATAGTTCCTGAAAAAGAAGAAAATTTACCGGTTAAACTGCCTACGGATGTAACCCTTACAGAAGCTGGTTCGCCGTTGAAAGATTTACCTGAATTTTTAGATGTTAAATGTCCAAAGTGTGGCTCTCAAGCAAAAAGAGAAACAGATACATTTGATACATTTTTTGAATCATCTTGGTATTATGCAAGATATACATGCACTACTGCGAATGAAATGTTAAGTGATGAGGCAAATTACTGGTTACCAGTAGATAAATATATTGGTGGTATTGAGCATGCGATTATGCATTTATTATATGCTAGATTTTTCCATAAATTAATGCGTGATGAAGGTCTGGTAACATCTGATGAGCCTTTTGTAAACTTACTTACTCAAGGTATGGTGTTAAAAGATGGTGCTAAGATGTCTAAATCAAAAGGCAACACGGTAGACCCTCAAGAACTAATAGATATGTATGGTGCTGATACTGTGAGATTATTTAGTATGTTTGCAGCACCTCCTGAGCAATCATTAGAGTGGTCTGAAACAGGTGTTGAAGGAGCAAATAAATTTTTACGTAAAGTTTTTAACTATGCTCAATCAAATAAAGAAGTATTATCGAAAAAAATAAATGTTGATATAAACAAATTATCAAAAGAAGACAAAAAAGCTCGCTTTGAAATACATTCAAACTTAAAGCAAGCTGTTTTTGATTTTGATAAAAGTCAGTTTAATACTGTAGTTTCAGCTTGTATGAAAATTCTAAATACTTTAAATAACTATGATAATCTTTGTGATAGTGTTAAGGCTGAGGGATATAGTATCTTATTAAGAATACTAGCACCATTTACTCCACATATTTGTCATTATTTATGGCAAGAACTTAAGTTAGGAGATGATATTTTACATACAGAGTTTCCTGTAGTAGATGAACAAGCTCTAGTCAAAGATGAGTTTTTGCTAGTTGTACAAATAAATGGTAAGCTAAAAGCAAAGTTAGAATTAGATGCATCATTAACTAAATCAGAAGTCGAAGCTGCTGTTTTAGAAGATGAGCATGTAAAATCATTTGTTGAAGGTAAGCAAATTATCAAAGTAATTTATGTACCTCAGAAGCTTATAAATATAGTAATCAAATAGAGAGACTAAAATGAAAAAATATATAATTTTAATATTTGCACTTTTATTAGGCTCATGTGGTTTTCATCCTCGTGGTGTTGTGAGCTCTTCGAATGCGGGAAATTATAGTAGCTTAGTTGGAACTAAGTTTTATATTGCTGCGAATGGTTATAATTCTTGGGCTAGTGATATTAAATCGGGATTACAACCATATAAAGCTATAATAGTAACTGATGAGAAACAAGCTGATTATATAATAAATATACAAGATGTTAAGAAAGATTCTAAGCTTACAAGTGTTGTAGGTGGAGCATCGAATAACACTTATCAATTATTCTACAACTTTACATATAATGTTGTTAAGCCTAATGATAAGACACCAGTAATACCAAATAAGACTATTTCTGCACAACAGTTCTGGCAATCAAACTCTGGTACGCAGCTAGCACAAAATGCTCAAGCTCAAAGAATATATGACTATCTTCAGTCAGGTATGGTAACAAATGTTATTAATCAAATTGCGGCATTATTACCAAGTAAGACCCCAGATATCTCATCTCAAGATAATGATGATGAATCTTAAAACTTATAAAGAGATAATCTAAATATAATCTTTAAAAGGACTTTATATGAATCAATTAAAAGATTTTTATGCAAACTTGCTTAGTAGTTATAGCGGGCTTGCAGGAATACTAAGTTTTTTGACAATATTTTTAATAATATTAATTTGTTCATGGGTAATTAATAAAATACTCAAACAATATATAGTTAATATCGTAAATAAATTTGTAGCTAAACTTGGCCCAAATTTGGGTGAAACCTTAGTAAAGTATAAGGTTTTTAATAAGTTATCTCATATAGGGCCTGGAATATTTATATATTTAGCTATAAATCTTGGAGTAAGCTCTGAGCATAACTGGACAGTAAGTGTTGTTGATGCAATTCAGTTAGTAGCACAAGTATATATAACATTAACTATAATACTATTTTTTATATCTTTTGTTGATGCTATTTTTAATTACTTTCAAAAGCTTCCATATTTTAAGCATCACTCTTTGAAAAGCTATGCCCAAGTTATAAAAATAATTTTATATTTCATAGCTTTTATATTGATAGTTTCTCAGTTGCTTAACAAATCTCCGATTGCTTTTTTAACTGGCTTAGGTGCTTTGTCAGCCGTATTAATGTTAGTTTTCAAAGATACAATATTAGGATTTGTTTCTAATATTCAGGTTGCTGCTTTAGATTTAGTACGAGTTGGCGACTGGATAACTATTCCATCGGCGGGTGTTGATGGAGATGTTATGGAAGTTTCTATTAATACTGTAAAAATACGTAATTTTGATAAAACGATCTCGACCGTTCCAACTTACACATTAATTAATAATAGTGTACAAAACTGGCGTGGAATGGTTGAAACTGGTGGACGTAGAATTAAACGCTCAGTAAATATTGACATCGATACTATAAAATTTTGTGATGAGAATACTTTAGAATCGTTATCTAAAGAGCCTCTTCTACAAGATTTTATTGCGAGTAAAAAAGGTGAAAAGCTGACTAATATAACTTTATTTAGAGCATATATTGAGAATTACTTACGTAAACATCCAAAGATACATACAGGATTGACTTTCCTAATTAGAGAGCTACAGCCTAGTGAAACAGGTTTACCAGTTGAGTTATATATTTTTACAAATGATACAAACTGGGTTAACTATGAAAAAATTCAAGCAGATATTTTTGACTATGTTTTTGCTAGTTTACATATGTTTGATCTAAAAGCTTTCCAGGCTATAACTGGTAGAATCTCTAAATAAAAATCATAATTTTCTGATATTATTTCCTAATAAAATTTTAAATTTAAAGAGAAATTATTATCTAATGAGCTTAAAATCTTTTACAACCTTTATACTATTGTTTATAGTAAATGTATCACTATGCCTTGCTGCTAATGTACCAATAGAGATGTTTGATTTATCCAAATACTCACAAGATGTAAATTATTACATTCCTAAGTCAGAGAAAGGATATGATAAACCTCTATTGACTAAGCCTCAGCAAGATAAACTTCTCAAAAAACTAATATCTCATTCTGTTGGCAGTGATTCTCCATGGTCAGAATCTTTCTATAAAGAGTATTTGCAACAAAATAGTCTAAAAGAATGGGCTACGGAGCAAATTAATGATATCAATAATAGTAAGCTACCAGATGATGAGAAGATTTATAAAGAAAATTTTAGACTTTTTACTAATCATGAATATCAAAATATTATTAAAAATATAAATTTTGATGATATTGATAACTTACATAAATATAACGTCAATAATAGAGCTATAGTTACAAGAACTGCAATGGGATACTCTGTGCCTTATGATAGACCATTATTTTTAAACTTCACATTGCCAGGTCAGGGATATCCATTTAGTAATATTAATGTTTCATCATTAAATATTGGTGAAGCTGTATATATAATTTCTGAGTCAAAAGATAAGCGATGGTATTTAATTCTTAGCTCTTCTTTTTATGCTTGGGTAAAATCTAACAGTATTTCTAGAATTTCAGAGAATAAAGTTAAAATTTGGAAAAGTGCTTTTATAAAGAAAAGTATATCTGTTAGACGTTTTGAAACTCCAGTATTTAATTTAGATAATAAACTAGTTAAAAATACTTATCCTGGAACAATATTGCCAGTATTAGAGAATGATAATAATTATTATAAAGTGTTGCTTCCAACACAAACAAAAACAGGAAGTCTAGCTTTCATAGATGCTAAAATAATAAAGCATGATGCTACAGAAATACCAACTCTAACTACACCTGAAAATTTTGCAAAAATAATTAAAGAAACTCAAGGTTATCCTTATGGTTGGGGAAATCAATATTTCTATAATGACTGTTCATCTGAATTAAGAGCTATATACCAAGCTTTTGGAATATGGTTACCAAGAAACTCTAAGGATCAATATAAGGCGTATAGTTCGTTAAATCTTGATCAAGATACTTTAGAGCAACGTAGTCAAATTTTATTAACAAAGGCGCGCCCTTTCTTAGATTTTATATATATAAAGGGACATGTGATGCTATATATTGGTAAAACTTCAAATCCATATAATCCAAAACAAATTGTTCCAGCAACTTATCAGCAAGTCTGGGGGTTAAAGGATAAAGATAATACTAAAAGATCTGTTATAGGTGAATCAGTTTTTTTACCATTATTAGAGAAGTATCCAGAAGATCCTACTTTAGAAAGTGAGCTAAAAAAACAACTCTTTAGAGTTATTCAAATAGCATAATATTTTTATCAACATTTAGGTAGTGTTACGCCCTCTTGACCTTGGTATTTACCACCTTTATCAGCATATGATGTTTCACACTGTTCATCTGATTGGAAGAAAAGCATTTGTGCAACACCTTCATTGGCATATATTTTTGCAGGTAATGGAGTTGTATTTGAGAATTCTAATGTTACATAACCTTCCCATTCAGGTTCTAAAGGTGTTACATTCACAATGATCCCACATCTTGCATAGGTTGATTTACCAAGACATACAACTAAAACATCTCTAGGGATTTTAAACTTCTCAACAGTACGTGCTAGAGCGAATGAGTTAGGAGGAATAATACAAACATCGCCTTTGAAATCAACAAAGTTTTTATTATCGAAATGTTTTGGGTCTACTATTGAAGAGTTAATATTTGTGAAAATTTTAAACTCATCTGCACAACGTACATCATAGCCATAACTAGATGTACCATAAGAAACTATCTTTTCATTATTAGCAACTTTAACTTGTCCTGCCTCAAAAGGTTCTATCATTGAATGCTCTTGGGACATTTTTTTTATCCATTTATCTGATTTTATAGACATTTTCTCTCTCTTAATTTTCTAATTTAACACCAATAGAATCTAAAGTACTTGCTTTAGGCAGTTTTTCAATCTCATTTAATATATTTTCAGCTACTGTCATATAGCTTGTATTAATATTATCATCTTTATCTAAGCTTACATAAGGTTTACCATGATCTGCATTCTCACGAATATCTTTATGCAGCGGTAAATTACCAAGAAATTCAATATTGTTTTTGCCACATAATAAATGTGCACCATCTTCACCAAATATATGATCACTATTGCCACATTTTGGACAAATGTAGTAGCTCATATTTTCTATAACACCTAATGTTTTGATATCAACTTTCTCAAACATGGCAACAGCGCGTCTTGCATCTATCAAAGATAAATCTTGAGGAGTAGTTACAACTACGGCTCCAGTTACTGGCATATTTTTAGAAATTGTAAGCTGAATATCGCCTGTACCAGGAGGTAAATCTAAAAATAGATAATCTATTTCTTCCCAGTTAGTGTCATTTAAAAGTTGCATTAAAGCTCTAGAAACTATAGGTCCTCTCCAGATCACAGCAGATTCTGAATCTATAAGATTTCCAATAGAAATCATTTTAACCCCATAACGTTCAAGAGGAATAATTTTTTTCTTATCTGTAGTTTGAGGATTTTCCTTTAAATCAAAAAGAGTTGGTTGGCTTGGACCATAGATATCAGCATCTAGAACTCCTACTTTAGCTCCCATTTTGGCAAAGCTGACAGCTAAATTTGCAGTAACTGTCGACTTACCTACTCCTCCTTTACCAGATGCTACTAAGATTATATTTTTAATATTAGGTAAGAGCTTTTGTCCTTTTTGAACTTTTCTTTTAAGAGTCTTTTCAATATTTATCATACTTTTTTACTAGCTTTTAATAATTAATTAGCTATTATCTATATAATTTGGGTTTAATTATACTTAAATAAATATGCTTAAAAAAGAAGATTTTAAAACGATTTTACTTACTAGTATAGGCGGAATGCTTGAGTTTTATGATTTTGTAATATTTGGTATGTTTGCAATCGTATTAGGTAAGACTTTCTTTCCACATGAGGGATCACCAGCATTAGAGGCACTATCGGCATTTACAGTATTTGCTGTAGGATATTTTGCTAGGCCTATAGGAGGTATATTTTTTGGTCATATAGGTGATAAATTTGGGCGTAAAAAATCTTTTATATTAACAATACTATTAATGGGGTTAGCTTCTTTTCTTATTGCGCTATTACCTTCTTATAGTAGTGTTGGGATTTTAGCTACATTATTATTTGTCTTGTTGCGTATTATTCAAGGAGCTGCAATTGGTGGAGAGATTCCTAGTGCGGTTGTCTTTGTAAAGGAGACCTTAGTTAAAAAAGGAGGTCTTGCGTGTGGTATTATATTTTGTTTTATTAATTTTGGAATATTTTTTGCGGAAATTACAAAAGTAATCACAACGTATTTCCTATCTGATCAATATGCTTGGCGTGTTGCTTTTATGCTTGGTGGTATTGCCGCGATTATTAGTTATTTTTTTAGAAAAGAAATACATGAGACAGAGACCTTTTTAAATAAAAAAACTGAATATAAGATTCCGTTAATAAGCTTATTTCAAACGGAGAAATTAGCAATCCTTAGGGCTATTGCAGCTATCTCAATATTTGCTATGGTTGTAGGCTTTTTTTCTCTTTATTTACCAACTTATTTTAAGTTAAATAATATACCGAATGCCTCTAGTTTAATACTATTAAACTTATTTACTTTTTCGATTATTTCAATTCCAGCGGGATATCTTGCAGATAAGTTTGGGCCATTAAGAGTGCTATTTGTTGGAGGGGTTGGATTGTTAATCTTTGGCAGTGCTTTTTACTATGCGATTGTTACAAACTCTAGCTATCTACTTATAATTATGCTTGTAAATAATATTTTCATGGGTCTAGTCGTTGGTGTAAGTGCAAATTATGCAAGTACTCTTTTTACTCCTGGTGTTCGCGCTAGTGGCTTAGGATTTGGTTATAATATTAGCTTTGCAGTTTTTAATGGAGCTTTTTTAGCTCTAGCAAGTTTTGGTGTGGCCGAAGGGATTATGTTAACACCATTGTATCTAATATTATCAGTGATAATTGTTTCTCTATTTATCTTAATTTTTACCTCAAAAGCATGCCAAAACATTTCTATATAGATCTACTATCTATGTGTTAGAATTTAACTATTAGCTTTAAAGATAAATATTAAAATATGGATAATTTTCTGTCTGGATTAATATATGTTTTAGAAGCAAACACTATTTTATTTATCTGTCAGGTTTTTACCATATTTGTTGTTTTGAAACTTATTGTTGATAAAAAATCAGCATCTAACATCATCGCTTGGATTTTAGCAATATTGTTTGTGCCTTATGTAGCAATCCCCTTCTTTTTTATATTTCAGCGTAAAGATAAACGCCGGTTTTGGCAAAAAAAGACTATGAGTATTAATGGCTCATCATCTTTTGAAAAGGTATGTCTTAATACTAATCATTGCCAAGAGCTACCTATGAATGTTATTACTACTTTTTTAAATCTTGAGTTACCAACGCTTACTATGCATAACTCTTTTGAAATATATACAGATGGTGTCCGATCTTTTGAAGCATTTATGCAAGCTATTAACTTAGCAACAAAAAGTATATATATCCAAACTTATATACTTAAAAATGATACAACTTCTAGGCTAGTTATAAATGCATTAGAGAAAAAGGCAGCAGAAGGCGTTGATATCAAAATAATGATTGACTCTTTAGGATCATTGTATGTTTATTTTCACAATAAAAGAATATTTAGAAATCTACGTTCACTAGGTGCAAAAATAGTATTTTTTATGCCTATACTTACAAACCCTTTACGTAATTATATTAACTATAGAAATCATCGTAAGATTTTTATCTTTGATAATAGTTTGGCTATGAGTGGTGGGATTAATATTGGTGATGAATATATGTCTGCCATGTATCATGATGGTATGTGGAGCGATCTTTTATTTAGTTTAGAAGGAGAATCTGTAGAGCATTTTCTAAAAGTTTTTCGCTCAGATTGGCACTTTGCTACAAATCAAGAGCTAGATTTTAAAGTAGAAAATATTATTAGTAAAAAATGCTTTACTCAAGTTGTACCATCTGGTCCAGATATGTATAGAAATCAGCTATATTCAGGACTTTTAACAGCAATAAACTCTGCACAAAAAAGACTTTGGATTATAACACCCTACTTGATTCCATCTTTAGATTTATTACAATCAATAACTCTTGCTAAATGTCGAGGAGTTGATGTAAAAGTAATTACCCCTAAAAACTCTGACCATAAAATAATTAATCGAGCGAGATCTAGCTATATTAGAGATTTGTTGGCTCATAATGTAGAAGTTCATTTTACTAAAAAAATGATTCATGCTAAGGCTATACTTATAGATTCAAATATTGCGATACTTGGTTCTATTAACCTTGATAATCGAAGTTTATTTTTAAATTATGAAATAGCTACTTTTATATATACTCCTAGTGAAGTAAAAAAACTTTATTTATGGGCTCAAAATATACTTAAAGATGCAAGTCAAAACTCATCGCATTTACCAACTAAACGTAGTAGCCTAATAATTGAAAGTATTATGAAAATTCTTACACCATTGATGTAATTCAAATGCTAAACTATCTAGAATATTTACACTATGCTAGAATTCATATAATAACGCTTATTTTTAAAAAGTTCGATAAATGGAAAATTTCTTTTTAAGTTTACTCTATATAGTAGAAGCAAATATCGTTTTGTTTGTCTGTCAAGCTTTGACAATTCTAGTTGTATTAAAGCTTATTGTCGACAAGAAATCTGCATCAAATATTTTAGCTTGGCTTTTAGCTATACTCTTTATTCCTTATATAGCAATCCCCTTCTTTTTTATATTTCAACGTAAAGATAAGCGTAGCTTCTGGCAAAAAGAGACTATGGATATTAGCCAACCTGCTATTCAGGAAATATGCTTAGCAAAAGAGCATAAATGTCAAAACCTACCTATGGATATTATCAATGTTTTTTCTAGTATGGGGTTACCAACTTTAACAGGAAAAAACTCATTTGAAATATATACAGATGGTGTTAAATCTTTCCAAGCATTTATAGATGCTATCAATTCAGCAGAAAAAAATATCTATATACAAACTTACGTTTTTAAAAATGATACAACATCTAAACTTGTTATAAATGCTTTAGAGAAAAAAGCTAGTGAAGGTGTTGAAGTCAAGATGATGATAGATTCGCTTGGTTCTTTCTATGTTTATAGACATAATAAAAAAATATTTAAAAACTTACGAAAGTTAGGTGCCGAAGTTGTTTTCTTTATGCCTGTTCTGACAAACCCTCTGCGTAATTATATTAACTACAGAAATCATAGGAAAATATATATTTTTGATAATAAAACAGCTTTTAGTGGTGGTATGAATATTGGTGATGAATATATGTCACCAATAGAGCATGAAGGAATGTGGGATGATTTATTATTTAAGATTCAAGGTGAGTCATTACTATATTTTTTAAAAGTCTTTTGCTCAGATTGGCACTTTGCTACAAATCAAGAATTAGATTTTAAAGTAAATACGGATACCTCACAGGACGGCTTCATACAAGTAATTCCATCAGGGCCTGACTTACAAGAAGATCAGCTATATTCAGGATTAATTACTGCCATAAACTCTGCCAAAGATAAGCTATGGATTATAACACCCTATTTAATCCCATCTGCAGAATTATATCACTCGATAGTTTTAGCTAAAAAAAGAGGAGTTGAAGTAAAAATTATAACACCAAAAGAGTCTAATCATAAAATAGTAGATAGAGCTAGAGCTAGCTACATACGAGATTTTCTAAAATATAATATAGATATCCACTTTACGAAGAATATGGTACATGCAAAAGCAGTTTTAATTGATAATAATCTTGCAATGTTAGGTTCAGTAAATTTAGATAATCGTAGTCTATTCTTAAATTATGAAATAGCTACTTTTGTTTATACTCAAAGTCATCTTAAACAGCTATATGATTGGGCAAATAGAATTTTAGCAGACTCTACAAAAGATACAAATCATATGACAACAAAACGCAGTAGTCTATTGATAGAGAGTTTAATGAAGATTTTAACCCCTCTAATGTAATTAATTTTTTTAATTTACTATATAATAATTATTAACAACTTAGACAGTTTTGGAGATATTAATGTCTGTAAAGAATAAAGTTACACTAATAACAGGTGCAGCCTCGGGTTTAGGCTTAGGTATGGCAACAGAGTTTGCAAAACAAGGAGCAAAAGTTGTAATAGCTGACTTAGATTTAGAAAAATCTCAAGAAGTAGCTAAAGATTTATCATTAAAATATGATGTAGAAACTTTAGCAGTACAAATGGATGTCACAAATGAAGACCCAGTAAATGCTGGTGTTGATAGTACTGTAGAGAAGTTTGGACGTATCGATACTGTAATCAATAACGCGGGTATTCAGATAATTTCACCAATAGTTAGCTTTAATGTTTCATCATGGAAAAAATTATTTGATATACATATGACTGGTACTTTACTAGTAACTCAAGCTGCAATGAGACATATGATTGATCTAAAAACTGGTGGTAGAATTATTGTAGTAGGATCTGTTCACTCTGTTCTTGCATCAAAAAATAAAGCAGCATATGTAGCAGCTAAACATGCTCAAGTTGGCTTTGTAAGAGCTCTAGCAAAGGAAGGCGCTGAACATAATATATCATCTAATTTAATTGGTCCTGGCTTTGTTTTAACTCCACTTGTTGAAAAACAAATTCCAGAACAGGCAAAAGAGCTAAATATCTCTGAAGAAGAAGTAGTCAAAAATATTATGCTTGGTGGAACTGTTGATGGTGAGTTTACAACAGTTCAAGATATTGCTGATACTGCTATATTCTTAGCTGGATTTAAAACAAATGCTCTTACTGGACAAAAGTTTTTAGTTAGTCATGGCTGGGGAATGTAAATTTAAACTATATTAATAAAATAGGAGAATAATTATGAAAGAAAATAATAATAATAACTCTTTATATATACCTAAATGTCTTTTAATTTTAATATTAATTCCTTTTTCCATATTAACTCTTTTAGCTGTTTGGCAAAATGGGATTACAGGTATATTTAAGCATGAATTTGCAAATTTAGGAGGAATACAGGTTTTAGTTGATTTAATAATCTCATGCGTCTTTCTTTTAGTATGGATGTATCATGATGCTCGTCGTAATAATAGAAAATTTTTACCATGGTTAATATTAACTTTAATTGCAGGATCTTTCGGCCCGCTATTATATTTACTATTTGATAATAATAAAAAATAGCACATAATGTATTCAAAAATAAGGAAAAAACTTGGTCAATTAATTATGATGGATTTTCGCCACTGGGGTGAAAATTCAGATAGTCAACCTATTCCTTTTATTAAAACAAATCAAACTATTAATAATCTTTTTAAGAATTATAATTTAAGTGGTTTTATTCTTTTTAAAGAAAATATTGAAACTAACGAACAGGTAATTTCTCTTTTAAGAGATATTCAATCAAATATAGCCACCCCACTCTTTTTTGCAACAGATCAAGAAGGTGGTCGAGTTAATCGTATCAAGCAAGGTACAAGTGGCTGTGGTAATATGGCTCTTGCTGCTACAAATAATCCAGAAAATGCCTATATTATAGCGAAGCTTATCGGTGATGAGTTGTATAGTTTAGGAATAAATACAAACTTTGCTCCAGTTATTGATGTTAATTCAAATAAGAATAATCCTATTATTGGAGTTAGAGCGTATTCTGATAATCCAGAGACTGTCATAGAATATGCTAATTATACTATTGATGGGTATCATGATGCTAAGGTTATCGACTGTGTTAAACACTTTCCAGGTCATGGTGATACATCTTCAGATAGTCATTTGGGCAGTGTCAGTGTAAATAAGAGTTTAGGTGATTTGGAAAAAACTGAATTATTACCCTTTCAGAAGTTAGTTAATAAATACAGTATGGTTATGTCGGCACATATCAGTATGCCCGCTTTAGATAATACTACTTATAAATCAGTTTCAACAGATCAAGATATTAGTATACCAGCTACCTTATCTCACAATATAATTACAAATCTCTTAAAAGAAAAAATAGGTTTTAAAGGGTTAGTTGTATCAGATGCTATGGATATGAAAGCTATTGCTACTCATTTTGGTTCTATAGAAGCTACTAAATTAGCAATATTAGCTGGAATTGATATTGTTCTTATGCCGGTAAGAGTATGGTCAGAGAAAGATATTTATAAACTTGAAGAGCTTTTTAAATCTCTTGAAAGTGAGTATACAAATAATACTGAATTTGCACTAGCAGTTGATAAGGCTTATGATAAAGTTTTGGAGTTTAAGCAGAAGCATAGTTTGCATAAGTCATATATCTATAAGCTTTCTAAAGAAGATCAAATTAACAGAGCAAATCTAGTTGTTAACTCTAAAAAACATCAAGAAATATCATTAAAGATAGCTAAACAAAGCATTTCTATAATTAAAAATTCAGGAATCATTCCATATCAATTAAATAGCAACCAAAATATTTTGATTGTAGATTCTGATAGACAAAGATTGAGTGAGTTTTATGAAATATTAGAACAAATAACTTATAGTCAGAAGTTAAATATAGATATTATTGCGAAACATATTGATGATGAGCTTGAAGCAAATATACAAAATAGCAATCTAATTATATTAATATCTGAAAGTTTAAAGAAGTATAGCCAACGATATTCTACTCTAACGTCTATAGCATCTAATAAAACTATAAATATAGCTGCTTTAACCCCTTATGATATTGATTATATTGATAATGTGAAAAATTATGTTTGTATATATGGTGCAACTTCTGTGGACCAAACAAATTATACTGTTACTTCTTTAAAAATAAATATCCAAGCAGCTTTAGAAAATATTTTTTGTAGTTAATTTTAGAAAGTTTTAGAGCCAAAAAATTCAAAATGGATATTATCATTATTTATGCCATTTTTTAATAATCCCTCTTGAATAGAAAGCATAAAGTCTGTAGGTCCACAAAAGAAATATTGTGCATTTGAAGCTTCATTTTCTAATTGTTTATTTACTATGTCTAAGTTAACTAGGCCTAGTTTAGCTTCATCTTTTTCAACACTTTCATAAAAGAAAATAGTCTTTAATCGAGGATTCTCTTTTGTTAATCTTTTTAATAGATCTGCAAATGGATGCTCTAATTTACTTTTCTTACCACAAACAAAAACTACTCTTCTAGTGTTGTTTGTTTTTAATTCAGATAAGAGCATACTTATTAGAGGAGTTATACCAATACCTGCAGATATAAAGACTAAAGGAGCATCTGATTTTTGTTCAAGATCTAAGAAAAATTCGCCTGATGGTGGTGCAACCTCAATACTATCTCCAACATTTATATCATTAAAAAAGTGCTGTGATATATTTCCTTTTTGTTCTTTTTTAACTGTTATTCTTAGATAATCTTCATTTGTTGCTGATGAAATACTATAGTTTCTCATAGTTGTAGTATTTTTATATGGGAATCTTACAGTTATATATTGACCAGGTTTGAAGTTAAAATTTTTAATAGAATCATTTTTCAGATAAAATGAGTATGTATTTATACTTTCTTTTTCTTTTTTGACAACACTAAACTTTTTAAAGTCATTCCAGCCATATTGTTCTAATTTCTCATTATAAATATTTTTTTCACGGTTTATTAATACTTCTGCTAGTAAATTATAAGCTTCAGTCCAAGCTATAATAACATCATCGTTATCAGATAAGTTTAATAGTTCTTTGATTGACTCTATTAGATTAGTTCCAACAATAGGATAATGCTCAGCTTTAACTTGTAAAGAAGCATGTTTTTGTGCAATTAATTCAACTGCTTGACCAAGAGCATCTAGGTTATCAATATTTCTAGCATAAGCTAGGATCGCTGCAGCTAGAGCTTCAGGTTGATTAGAGTTTTTCTGGCGAGATAGATTAAAGAATTTCTTAACTTCTGGATTATGTTCGAACATTCTATTATAGAAATGTCTTGTTAGAGCTACTCCATTTTCTTCTAACACTGGAATTGTTGCTTTTATTGTATCTACAGTTTTTTGGCTTAGCATAATTATTACTCCTGGTTAAACTTAAAATATAATATGCATTATAGATGCATATTATATTTGATGCAAATTTATTTTATACTTTCTAAAAATATTTTAGAAAATCTATATATGAACTTAACGTCATTTACTGACTATTCATTAAGAATTTTGATAATTCTAGGATCAAATCCAACGCAAAAATACAAAACTAAGGATTTGGTAAATATCTTAGATATAAAGCTTAATCATGCTACAAAGATTATAAATAATTTGTCGAATTTAAATTATATACAATCATATAAAGGTAGATTTGGCGGAATATCTATATCTCCTAATATTTACGATATTAAATTATCAGAGATTATTAAGAAATTAGAACCAATAAATATAGTTGAATGTTTCAACAAAGATAAAGCTTTAACATGTCCATTAGTACAAAACTGCAAACTTAAAGCTATTCTAAATCAGGCAACTAACGATTTTATTAAAAGATTAGGTAATTATACTTTTTCAGATATTTGTACAATTACAAGTGATACTCAAATTTTACCTAGTTAGAATTCTCATAAAAGAAAGTTTTAGCAAGATCGATAGTTTTTTGAATATCTTCATCGCTATGAACTATTGAAATAAATCCTGCCTCATAAGCTGAGGGCGCTAAATATACACCATTATCTAACATATATGCAAAAAACTTATTAAACATACTTAGGTTTGTTTTACCTAAGTCTGCAAAAGTATTAACCTCTACTTTCTCGCTACAGAAGAATAAACCAAACATTCCACCTAGGCATTTAGCATGAAAATTAAAATCATATAATTTTGCTGCTTCATTTAAACCATTTACTAGCTTCTGAGCTTTTGATTCAAGTTTATTATAAAAATCATCTTGTGATATTTTTTCTAAAGTTTTTAACCCTGCTACCATTGCAAGAGGATTTCCTGATAAAGTCCCTGCTTGATATACAGATCCAGCAGGAGAGATCATTTGCATAATATCTCTACGACCACCAAAAGCCCCTACTGGCATACCACCACCAATAACTTTACCTAAAGTTGTAATATCAGGCTTAACACTATAAATACTTTGAGCTCCACCTAATGCTACTCTAAAACCAGTCATAACTTCATCAAATATAAGTAGAGCATTATTTTCATCACATAATTCTCTAAGCTTAGCTAAGAAGTTATCTTTAGGAAATATCATATTCATATTACCAGCTATCGGTTCAACTATAATACAGGCTATCTCATCTTTATACTTCTCAAAAAGTGCTTTGATAGAGTCAATATCGTTAAAACTGGCTACTAATGTATCTTTGACAACATCTTCAGGAACACCAGGAGAATTTGGTTGACCTAATGATAGAGCTCCAGATCCAGCAGCTACTAGAAACTCATCTGCATGACCATGATAGCAGCCTTCAAATTTAATTATCTTATTTTTATTAGTATACGCTCTAGCAAGTCTAATAGCACTCATAGTAGCTTCTGTACCTGAGTTTACAAAACGAACCTGTTCAATATTTGGCATAATTTCTATTATCTTTTTAGCTAGCTCTATTTCTTGTTTACATGGAGCACCATAGCTTAGGCCATTTTCTAGCTGGTTTTGCATTGCTTCTAAAACATCTTCATCACCATGACCTAAAATCATTGGACCCCAAGATCCTATATAATCTATATATTTATGCCAATCCACATCATAAAGATAAGCGCCTTTTGCTGATTTGATGAATTTTGGATGATCTTGTCCGACACTTTTAAAAGCGCGCACTGGGGAGTTTACTCCTCCTGGAATATACTCTTGAGCTTGCTTAAATAAGTTTTCTGATTCTTCTATTTTCTTATCCATTTTCGTATCCTAGTCTAAAATTTATATCAAATAATTTCACTTTCTAAAATCTTTTTTGTACTTGCTTCAGCTAAAATATTATTCAAAAATCTTATTAAAAAGAAAAATATTGCAGCTATTATAAAAGCAACAAGTGCCATTACCAAGAATATATGCATATACATAGGATTAGTTGCCTGATATGACAATGTGGTAGCATTATCAGTTGATGCAATTGCATAGTTTGATATCGGTCCTGCTAAGTTAATACCAAAAGCTACATTTAAAAATAAATATCCTGTAAATAAGCCCTGGTGTTTAGGATCCATCATCTCACCTGCCATGGCATAATTTACGGCATTTACATGAATTTCTCCCATAGCAACAATAATCAATAATAAAATTGGGAAGATAACATTTGATTTGCCACCACCAGCTAAAAATATACCTAAAGGTATCATAAGAAAAGCTATAACATATACAGCTAAACCTTTAACAACTAAGAATCCTGGCTGATATGGATTATTATTTCTTTGTCTTCTTTTCATTGACATAGCAAGAATAAAACCAAATATAATAACTCCAAGACTTTCAAACATGTTTACTGTAGCTGGTGCCATTGGTATACCAAATAATGACTTTGTCGTATTAAATTCAACAAAATTTTCTAGTGCTGTTGATTGTAAGCCTTGAACACAAGCAAAGACCATACTTGCAACTGATAAAATTAGATAAACGTAGATTTTTAGCTTATATTGGTGCGACTGTTTCGCTGCAAAAATCAGCATAAAAATTAGAATCGCGATAAATGCTACATAGATAAGATATGATGCAAATACTGGATGATGCATTAGAATATAAGCAAAGACTAAACAACCTATTATTATCAAAGGAGCCACAAAAAATTTTTTATCTAATAAAGAAAACGTTTCGACAAAATATGTAGATTTGTCATTAACATACTTCCATGCAGATAAATGAATTACTGTTGCTATTAATAAACAAATAGCTGCAAAATAAAATGCTGCACTATATGAACCAATCCCTTGAAGATATCCAGCAATAAAGAAGCTTGCTACAAAGCCAATATTCATAAAGCTATAGTTTACTGAAAATGCTATTCTACGACGTTTATCATTTTGGTCAAAAAGTTGAGTCAGCATCATGTTTATACAACTAACGTTTAATCCAGATCCTGTAATAAAAGTTGCCATACCCATTAAAACGATTGCTTTAGTATGTATAGCAATTAGACATAATCCAACAAACTGTAAGAATAGACTTACAAAAAATAAGCCCCTAAAGCTCAAATATCTTCCACCAACAGTACCACCTAAAAAGTGAAATAGGAAATTAATTGCAAAAAAACTAGAAGTAAGAGTATTTGCTTCTGTTTTGCTTATACCAATATAGTTTGTTAGATAAAAATTTAATAATCCCATTAGCACAGCATAGCCAACTGTTGAGAATATTTGTATCAAGTTAATATGTAATACTCCCTTAGGAAGTTCTTTATAGTTAATCATAAGATTTACACCTAATAAGTTTAAGTTAAAATAATATTTTTAAAGAGTTTTTATAATAAAAGAGAGGTTTACTCAGTAAGTAAGCGAATCAGTATTTTTGACTTATTCACTATCCTTATTTTCTTCTCTCATTTTTTCAATTTTTTGTTCTACGGCTTGCATTAATAGGCTTGCGGCATTTATTTTTGTAGCTTTGTAAATCTCTTGTATGCCTGTTGGACTTGTAATATTAACTTCAGTAAGTTTATCGCCTATTACATCAATACCCGCAAACATTACGCCTTGTTTCTTAAGTTTTTTAGCAACTTTCTTAGCGATTTTATAATCACTATCTTTTAGTTCTCTAACTTCAGCTGTAGCTCCTGCTGCTAAGTTCCCTCTATTATCTTTTTCACTTGGAACGCGAGCTAGTAGATATTTTATAGGCTCCCCATTAACAATCAATATTCTCTTATCACCTTCTTTGATTGCTTTTTGATAATCTTGAACCATTATATACTTTGATTGATGTTCTGTTAAAACTTCTAAAATCACATTTTTATTTTTATCACCATCTTTAATTCTAAAAATAGAACTACCACCCATACCATCTAATGGCTTAACTATAATATCTTTATGTTTTTCATAAAATTTATTAATTTGATTGTAGCTTCTAGTGATTAGTGTATGTGGAGCAAATTTTGGATAATTTGAAATAGCAACTTTTTCATTAAAATCTCTTAAAGCTTGCGGATTATTAACGATTAAAACCCCATTTTTCTTAGCTAAATCTAGCATATATGTCACATAAATATACTCCATATCAAAAGGAGGATCTTTACGCATAAATATACAATCTAGATCTAATAATGAAAAATCATTATGCTGAGATAAAACCTCGTACCATGTTTGTTTATTTTTATGAATTTTTATTTTAAGAGAATTACCTTTCGGATCACCATTTATAATATATAAATCATCAAGATAAAATGTATAAACTTCCCAGCCTTTGTCTTGAGCTGCTTGTAACATCATAAAAGTACTATCTTTTGAAATATTAAAAGAATTTAAGTTATCTATTATAAATCCAACTTTCATAATCTATCCTATCTTATGTCCAATATATTTGCTTAAGTCATTACCATTTAAAATATCAGCTATTTCTAGCATTTTCTTATTTGGGAACTGTAACTGTTTAAATCTTATAACTTTATCACTAGTACAGATATCAAAACCTAATTTTGATATATTAAGTATCGTTCCAGGTGTTTTGTTACATGACTGCTCTAATATTTCAAACTGCCCTACTTTAACAGTTTGATTATCTAATATGAAAAATGCTGATGGCCATGGAGTAAATGCTCTTATATGACAGCTAATTTGCCAAGATGTTGTATTAAAATCTACCAAGCCTTCTTGTTTAGTTATTTTATGAGCATATGTTGGTTGACCTTCTTGAGGCTTATGCTTAATTGTTTCAATGGTATCTAGAGTTTCCATTAGAGGCTGTATTGATAATCTAGCAAACTTATCATATAAAGTTTGTGATGTGTCAGTATCTTGGATATCAACTTCTAGAATATTTAAGATATCTCCAGTGTCTAGGCCTTCATCCATTTGCATAATACAAATGCCGGTTTTTTTATCTCCTGATTGAATAGCTCGCTGAATTGGAGCTGCACCACGCCATTTTGGTAATAATGAAACATGTATATTTAAACAACCATATTTTGGAATGTCTAAAAATGCTTTTGGTACTATAATTCCATAAGCTATAACAACAATCACATCAGGTTTTAGCTCTTTGATTTGCTCTAAAACTTCTGGATTTTTCTTAAAAGACAGCGGTTGAAAAACTGGAGTATTATTTTCCAAAGCAATTTCTTTAACTGGTGAGAACTGAACTTTTTTACCTCGCCCTTTTGCTCTATCTGGTTGCGTAAGTACTGCTTGAATATTATGTTTAGTATTATATAAATCTTTTAGGAGTTGAGCTGATATATCGGGAGTCCCTGCAAAAATTATATTTAACTTACTCATTTATATTAGTTCCTAAATGCATACGCTCTTAATGAAACACTACTTAGCTCATTAATTTGTCCTTCTGGAAATAAGCAAACATATTTAATCTCATCTGCGCCATTTTCTGCAGCTAATAGTATTGCTTTATGAAGATTTTCATCACATAGACTTTGGAAATCTTTTTGGTTACTTACATGAATGGAAGTTCTAATTTGGCCTATGTTACCTTCAGTATCACTTTGATAACGTAAATTAAAAACTTTCATCTTATTAGGATCTGTAGGAGGTAGTTTTGCTGAATATGCTGGTAAATAAATTCCTTTTACCTCGTAACTACGGTTAAAAGTAAAAAAGTAGATACAAATAACAAAGATTACCACTAAGATAATCACATACATTAAATTCTGCTGAAGTCGTCCCATTAAGCTTTGTTTATTAAATAGTATTTATGCTAGCTTGATTTTACCATATATAGATAATATTGGCTAAACTATTAATGCTTAGATATTATTTATATTTAATCTCCCAACAATTATGAATATTTTTATTAGACAGGAAGTCTCTTGAAAGACATTTTTTATCAATATTTTCACAGCTGAACTTATCAATGATTTCTTGAGAAATTTTAAAGCGTCTATAGTTATTTGAAAAATATAGTACTCCATCCTTCTTAAGTGAATCCATAGCCAGATTTATAAGTAGCTCATGATCTCTTTGAACATCTAAAATATCATCCATACGTTTTGAATTTGAGAAAGTTGGTGGATCTAAGAATATTACATCAAACTTCTCAGTATTAGCTTTTAACCAACCAATACAATCAGCTTGGATAAAGTTATGCTTTTTATGATCGATATTATTTAGCGTAAAGTTGTTTTTACCCCACTCTAAATATGTATTAGACATATCTACGCTAGTTGTTTTAGCGCCTTTTAAAGCACTATGAACACTAGCTGTACAAGTATAGCTGAAAAGATTCAGTAAAGTTTTATTTTTAGCTGCTTTAGCAACTAGTTGTCTAATCTTACGATGATCTAGAAAAATTCCAGTATCTAAATAATCATCAAAATTTACATAAAACTTAGCATCAAATTCATTTATTACATGAAAATTATTTTTATCATTTTCTTTTTGATATTGCTTTTTACCTTTTTGACGTTGACGCACGCGAGTATGAATATTTTCATAAGCAATACCTAAAGTATTATGTATCTGGTAGATAGCTTGATAGAATCTTTGTTTAGCAATATTTTGATCTATAGTTGCATCAGCACGATATTCTTGTAAAAACACGTGCTCACCATATATATCTACAGCAACCGCAAAAGTTGGAATATCCGCATCATACAAACGATAACACTCAACTCCAGCTTGTTTTAACCATGGTTTTAAACTTTTAATATTCTTTTTAAGCTTATTTGAAAAATCTATATGTTCTTCAGATTTTTGTGCACTTGCTTCTGCTATACGGATATTTTTTTCAAGTTGACTTTCATGCTTAAACTTTGCATGCTCATTTATATCAAATTGATAAAGAGTTGTTTCAATAGCACCATTATAGAACTTATTGCGTTTTGTAGTACGAAGTTGCATTTCTTTGATTGAGTCAGCAAAGCTTGTAAGAATAGCTACTTTCCAACCATGAAAATCCTGAGATAATCTATCACCAAAGCCATTAAAAATATCTAAAAGTTCATCAAGTTGATCACCATATAATCTCTCACCATATGGAGGATTTGTAACTATTAATCCTTCACTATCAAACTCATTTTCAAGATCTCGAATATCTCTGCGTTTGATGTTTATAACATCATCAACATCAGCTTGATAAATATTTTTCTCTGCCTTATCTAATACATTATTATCAATATCATAACCTTGTATGATTGCATTAGTTGATATTTGAACTTTCTTTGCTTCATTTATAAGGTTTTCCCAAAGAATTTCGTCAT
This sequence comes from Francisella sp. LA112445, assembly GCF_012224145.1. NCBI lineage: Bacteria > Pseudomonadati > Pseudomonadota > Gammaproteobacteria > Thiotrichales > Francisellaceae > Francisella > Francisella sp. LA112445. The sequence continues at coordinate 1,121,202 of NZ_CP041030.1, read as the reverse complement.
AAATTTTTGAATCAAATATTTTGAATTCTTTATTCAATAGAATAGGAGCAGTATTTTTTGCCATAAGTGCAGCTTCGATAAGGATAGTCCCTGAACCACACATAGGATCTATAAGTATAGGTTGATCTTTTTTTAGCTCATCTAACCACCCTGCTTTTAAAAGTATAGCAGCTGCTAGAGATTCTTTAAGAGGAGCTTGACCCTGGAATTGTCTATAGCTACGCTTATGTAAGCTATCGATATTTAAACATAAAAACACATTTACAAACTGTTTATGTAAATGAAGTTTGATTACATTACTTGGGTTTTCAGTATCGATATCTGGACGTTGGTTTGTCTCTCTACGAAATTGATCAACAATAGCATCTTTTGTTTTTTGTGAGACAAACATAGTATTGTTAAAATCATAGTGCTTACCAGAAATTATGATTTTAAAAGATTTATCTACATCAAAGTAACTCAGCCAGTTTATCGAAGATATAAAGTCATATAAGCTTTGCTGATCAGTAACTTTCTCAGTAGCTATTTTTAGCATAACTTGGCTTGCTAAGTGTGAATATATACAAACTTTGTAAGCTTGTTCTAGTGTTCCTTCAAATTCAACACCAGCTAGTTTTTCATATGATGTGATATTTAATCTAAGTAATTCGTCTTTTAACAGTAGTTCGATGCCCTTTGCGCAACTAACAAAAAATGTGTATTTTTGCATAGAAAATATAATTTATAGAGATATGGCTTAAATAATATATTAATTAATATAAATAACAATTAGTATTAGGAAAGTTATTTTTTTTGCTTAGTACGAAAGATAATATCCCAAATAGGAAATGCCACTGAAAAATTTACATTTGGATTAGTATGATGCATCGCATGATGTATCTTGTACCAGTGCAATACTGACCCTTTCTTTGATCTAACATGATGTGTCGTATGATGAACTATAAAATATAGTAGTAGATCTAACAAAAAGGCACTAAAAATGATACTAGCATAGGCTATATTAGCAGTAATAATACATAATGGCATAAAAACACAGACCGTATACACAGGCAAAGATACATATGTAGGACTACCTATAAGCTCAATTGGCTTATCATGATGTAGTCGATGAAGCTCTTTAAATACAGGACAATGATGAAAAAGCACTCTATGAATAAAATACTCAATAAATGATCCAAGAATAATACCAATTATAAATAATACAGCTACAGTTTTTATATTAAAATTAAGTGTATATAAGCCATAGCAAAAAAATATAATTGTAGCTATTGGATAGACATAAAAATCACTCCAGTAACCAGTACTAAGAATATTTTTGAATTTAGCAGCATTCATAAAATAACTTAAAATATCTATTAATATAGCTATATATTAAATTATTTATAAGATTATATAAATTAGATTAGTCAAAAATAGTTACTTTATTAATAAATAGTATTGATTTTAGGAGATATGAAACTATAATATCGTCTTACATACTCGCATAGCTCAGTTGGTTAGAGTACTACCTTGACATGGTAGGGGTCACTGGTTCGAATCCAGTTGCGAGTACCACAAACTCTTCTCATTCATTCCCATCAAATCCTAAAACATAATAAAATAAATGCTTTCATAGGATTTTATGCTCTTAGCAAGTCTTGACATATCCAGCCAAATTCTGGACTTAGGGTATACAAAAAGGTATACTAAATCAGTTCTAAAAATTATGTATACCAATTATGACAATTGCAAAAGAAAAAACAGCACCTAAAAAGATTACAAAAGATGAGCATATTGAAGACTTAAAAGCTGAAGATAAGGAGTATAAAAGGTCTATAGGAGACGGACTCTATCTTAGAGTAGATATAAATGGTAAAAAAACATGGCAATCTCGATATACTATCGACAAAAAAAGAAAATGGTTTTGTCATGGATCTTTTGACAATATCAAAATTGATGATGCTAAAATTAAAAACCTAGAATTAAAGAAAAAAATTGCTAGTGGTGAAGATTTAGAAGTCAAAACTGAAAAACCAGTAAAAATAACCGTAGCGGATATGGCTAGAGAATATATTCTATTTCAAGAATCTAATAACCGTACTCCAGATTTTATCAAAAAAATGACTAATGTTATAAATAATCATATTATCCCACAAATTGGTAGTAGAAGTGTCAAATCAGTAAAAAGAAAAGATTGTATAGAATTACTATGGCTTCTAGCTGATAAAGGAGCAACAAGGAAAAAAACATTATCAGCTCTAAAAGGTATTTTTAGAACTGCTATATACAAAGACTTGATAGAACATAGCCCTGCTAATGAGCTATCTGATGCCTTGCCCAAGTATCAAGCTAAGCCCATGTCTCATATAAGTCCATTACACAATAAAAAACAGCTTAAAGCGTTACTAATAGATCTAGACAGCTATGATAAAGGAACGACTGTAATTAAACATGCTCTAATGCTACTACCATATATAGTATTACGACCAAAAGAAATAGTATCTCTCAAGTGGGATCAATATGATGCTGATAAATCTAGAATAATAATACCTGCTGAGGTAATGAAAATGCGTAAAGATCATATTGTTTGCTTATCAAAACAAGCTAAACAGATACTTGAGAATCTTAGAGCAGAAAGTTATGACAGTGAATATATATTCCCATCGTTTTATAGAGATAGGACTGGTCATATTTCTTATGAATCGCTTGGTAAGGCTATTAGGCTAATGGGTTATAATGGAATTGATAAGCCTAAGCAAACATTACATGGCTTTAGACATATATATAGTACGGCAATTCATGAGCTACAAGAGCAACATCATTTCAGTGAGTTAGCTATAGAGCTTGTACTAGCTCATAGTGATAAAAACAGATCTAGAGCTAGCTATAATTTCGCAGATAAACTTGGTGAGAGAGCTAAAATAATGCAAGTATATGCTGACTGGATAGATAATCTAAAAAACTCTTAGGTTCACCCTATTTAGCCGTGACAGCGTGACTTTCCAAGTAGCTTGGTATCTCAGCAAAATATTTAGTTCTGATTTTATGTTGTAGCTTTTCATCATCTCTAATAAATCTAAAAACTCTGTTTTTATAATTTGTAATAATTTTATTACCAACGAAACCTAGCATACCTTTGTTATTGTAATGCTTTAATGCCTCATCATAGTTTTGCTCAGCAATGATTTTATCCAATAATTCTAGATGCGCATCATAAAACTTTTTAGGATTAATTTTATTATTAATATTTTCAACAATTTCATCTTTAACCCTATTTATATCTTTAGCTGTATGGAGAGCATCTGTTAGAATCTCTTTGATTTGATGATCCATACACTCTCTAGATTGATGATCTTTTGTTTCCTCAATTTTCTTAAAGAGCTCTAATTTGGCATTTTCTAGATCTCCAGGCTCAGCTTTAACCTCATTTGAGATAAACTCAAGAATATGAGTGTCACAAAGTAAGTTTTCTACCTCCATCACATCTAAAACGTAAATAGAATCATCTTTCCATGCTAATATTCTTGCATCCGAATAAAAATCTTTATCAATTATAGCAATTGCCTCATTATCAAAAATCTTTTTTTGTTGATTAAAGGCTTTACAGTAAGCAATCGCCTGTTTGTGCCCGCCTGCTGGTACAACAGTATAATCACCAAATAAAATTGAATAAAGCTTATAATCAGCACTTGTTCTATCATTACCTTCACAAAATAATATAGGCTTTTTACTGCCAACAAGCTCAACAACTAATTCTTTTGATAATTTTCCATTATTATCGGTTATCTCCGTATAATCCCAAGTAGATGGAGCTAAATATTTTTTGACCCAATATATTTTTGCATTATTCCTAGCTGTTGCAAAATTTGGAGTATGTGTTAGATAAATAAACTGACAGTCTGGTCTGATTTCTTCTAATTTATCCCATAGTTTATTGACTATGTTCATATTGAGATGATTTTCAGGCTCATCAACTATTACATAACCATTCTCCTCTACGGTCAGTACATTAGCTATACAATAAAAAATACATTTCTCACCATCACTTAGTTCAATAAAATTATATGATGAATAGTTGAGCTTACTTTTAGCTTTAATACTTCCTTGTCCATCATATTCTAACTTTATATGATTAATTAAACTTTCCCATATTCCTATAGTTTTTTCTAATATAGAAGATTCTTTAGATAATCCTTTATGGGTATTATGAGCAACCTTTTGATACTCAGCAATTAGATAATTTATTAAGTTCTGAAAGTCAGAGTATAAAAAGTTTTGTTCCTTATAGTTTTTAAATAACTTATCTTGCTTTTGAGTTTTGTATAGCTCTGGTTGTGCTTTTCCAATTAAAGGTATAGCACTATTATTATCAATGAAAAAAGTTCTTTGAGCTGGAATAACAATAGTCGTATTATTCTTATAGTTAGAATTTATTTTTTGTTTTATATTTCGTGAAAATGTACTTTTCCCAGAGCCATTTGCTCCTATAAGTATTAAATTTTGATTAATTTCTTTTATTAAATCTAATGATATTATTATGTCTATGTTTTCTTTTAATTTTTGTAACCTACTTCTTAGAATTATTAAATTCGTACTCAAATTATAAATTTTAATATTAGCTTGATCACCGTTAATGATTAGAATTAGATTATCTAGGAATGATTTTTCTGATTCTAATATTTGAGCTAATAATCCTTCTGTAACATTTTTATAGTTATCTGATATTTTTGGATTCGTATAATCTTTTTGAATTGTATTAAGGTCACTTATAATACTATTAAAATTACACTCTTTAATTTTTTCTAAATTATCATTATAGTTCTTTTTATTTGTATGATAGCTAGATAGTTCTTGTTCATGAATTATACTTTCAATATTAAAAGAGTCAGTGTTCAAAGCTTCTTTAAATTGTTTTGCTTTTTGTATATATTCAATTATTTGAGGAATATTTATCATTATCAAATCTCTCTTAACTTATAAAACAACTCTCATACCAATCAAGCAACCTTAACTTGTCCATTCATAAGCATAGGTAAAAGCCAATCTCTAAGTTTTGCTAGTTCTTGGTTTTGTTGTTTATTATTTTCAATTTTATTAAATAGCAAACTTCCTACTTCCTCATATTTATTTAAATACTTCTCTGGAGGAATAATTACTTTTAATTTTGAAACTTGAGGAACTGTTAATTGTTGTTGTACTGAGCCTGAATTTTCAAAAACTAGTGTTTTTATTGATTGATAAAAATATACGATTTGGTTATCACTTTTTGGAGTTATTGAAATTAATCTTACAATAGGCAAATAAGGTTTAAATCTTATGCATGTATATCCAATTGTTCCTCTTGCGGATATTGTTATACTAGGTAATAGTACTCTTGCCTTATTTGTAAATCCATACAGCCCTTCGTTTTCTATACCATTTGAATATATAGGAATTGAAAAGTTTGTAGTTTCTACTGGAGAAAATTGCTTTGGCTTATCTCCTCCAGCCATAATGTTTGAAATCTTTTCTAATTCTTTAACCTCCCAACCCTCTGGAATCTCTTTTTTTAGCTCTTGATTATAAACCATCTTACCGCCTGATGATTTATACGGCTTACCGTCTTCATCTGGAAAATCAAACTGTACAAACCAATAGTCATAAAGAGTCTTAGCCATAGCTTCTAGTTCTTTATTGATTTTGTTGTTTAGTTCTATTTTTGCATCTAGGGATGATAGGACTTTTGCAATTTTTTGTTGTTCCTCAGAGGTAGGAAAATCGATTTTTAAATCTGTAATATGATCTAATCTAAGAGATGGAACTGTACTTCCAACGTTAACGTTTCTAAAATGTTTAGTCAAAGTTTTTAGTTTGTAAAATAAATATTTTGGTAAAAAACTATCATTAAAGCCATAAATCACATAGCATCTTTGATGTAAATTAAATTTTCCATTAAAATACTTAGGTTCAAATATCTGTCTTGAATCTTCACCAGGTATAATTATTGCCTCAGTATCGAATAAATATATATTACTTTTTTTAACTATTGAAGATCTATCAAAAAATAAATACTTACCATCTTCTATAGCATCTTTAACATCACTTTTGCCATTTGTAACCTTTGCAATATCTTTTATGAATAATGTATTACTCATATATAAACCCCAATAGATGATTTTTTATTTCATCTTCAAGTTCATTTGACTCTGCGAACATAGTGTTTAGATTGTCATTAAAACTTTTCATCTTAGCATCAAACTCATCTTTGGTAATATCAACATACTCAATCTTGACATCAAAATATTGACCTGCTGAGAAGCTATAGTTTTTAGCTTTGATATCATCATAAGACACAACAACCGAGAAATCATCTACCACTTCTTTATTATTAAAAGTATCTATAATTTGTTTTTCTTCTTCAGGTTGTAAAACTGTTTTTTGATTTTTGCCTTCTTTGATAGTTTTACCAAGATTTGAAGCATCTATAAGTACAACATCATCTTTGTTTGAGTCATCTATAAATACTATAGATACATTAGTTCCAGTAGTTGCAAAGATATTGCTAGGCATAGATACTACGCCACCTAGCATTTTATTATCTATCAAATATTGTCTTATTTTCTTATCTATACCACTTTGAGCTGTGATAAATCCAGTAGGCACTACAACAGCTGCTTTACCGCCTTTTTTTAGGCTATAAATTATATGTTGTAAAAATAGACTATATATAGCCATTCCTTCTTTTTTCTTAGCTGGAGTTTTTGGAATCCCTGCAAAAAATCTATCGTTATTTTCTTTAGTATCTATATCATCTCTAAAATCAGAGAAGTCCATCTTAAATGGTGGATTAGATACAATATAATCAAATTTTTTAAGTTCTGCTCCATCTTTATGGAATGGATGAAGTATTGTATTTCCTTGAATAATATTAGAAATAGAATGAACAAGATTGTTTAAAATAAGATTTAGTCTCAAAAGACTTGATGATTTCCGAGAAATATCTTGAGAGTAGATAGTACACTTATCTTCGCCTATAGCGTGAGCTATATTCATTAGTAGTGTGCCAGAACCTGCCGATGGATCATAACAAGATACATTTTGCACATCTTCTTTTACTAATATCTTAGCCATAATTTTTGCTACTGCATGAGGTGTATAGTACTCGGCATATTTACCACCACTATTTGTATTATAATCTTTGATTAGATATTCAAATATAGTCGCAAAGAAATCAAACTTTTGGTCAAATATATACTCAAAACTAAAGCCTGCTACTTTATTTATAACAGCTTTACAAAAACTATCTTTCTTTGAATCTGTATCTGAAATAAGATTACTTAAACCATCTTTCTCAAACAATGTTGTTTTTGCACCATCTTCATCTTTGACGGCAAAAACATCATTGTTTATTTTTGCTACACCTCTTAAAGCATCATCAAAGAGATTATGAAAATTTGCTTCATTTTGATGTCTGAAAAGATAAGAAATTAATTGTTTCGGCTCTAAAATAGCTACATCTGCACCTAGAGATAGAGCTAGCATTTCTCGATCATCATCACTTAGATTTGTATAAACCTCTTCCCACTTATCAGCCTTTGCTATATTTTCATCAATTTGTTTTAGCTGATACGCAAACTTATCATTTAAAAATTTATATAAAAAAATCTGGGTGATGATTTTAAACTCATTACCATCATTACCAAGACCATAATGAGCACAAGTACTTTTGAGATCATCAATTAACTGTTTTGTTCTTTGTTCGAATTCTACTACCAAGTTGATACTCCATTAAATTCATCAATATATTCTTTGACTACTAAATTATTTATATATTTTATTGTTTCTGGTGTTAGCTTGATTTTTTGTTCTTTATAAAATCTACTAACTATATTAGGAGACATAAGTCTACCAAAATAATCCTCATTATTTAGCATACTTGAGTTAGCTATTACTTTTTCATCTATATCATGCTTAACCCCAACTAGAGCTTCATATATCTGCGACTCTTTTTGTGAGATTTTGCCATTTTCTAATAATCTCTTGTGCAGGCGTACATATTTATCATCATTTTGATATTTGATTTTTAATAACTCATTTTGACGATTTAGCTCTTTTATCTTAGCGTGTATATCATCAAGCTCTGCTATGTTCTTAATCATATCGTCTTGCGAAATCTCACTGAGATTTTTCTTTTTAAAAAGTCTTTCTAATTCATCTTTTAGAGTTATAAACTCAGGATCTTTTTTATCAAGATTGCTAGCTAATGCCTCTCTAGTTTTCTTTAAAGCATTTTTTAATTTATCTGCTATTACAAGCTCTTCTTCACCAACTTTTTTAAAAGAAAAGATTACATCTTCTAAAGCCGAGTTAAGAAGTGTTTTTGTATCTATATTTCCAGAGTTTAGTTTAGCTCTTAGATTAATAGTTGCAAGCCTATTATTAGCTTCTCTATATAGTTGAGTTAGTTTTGCAAAATCTAGTTTTTCAAGTAAATCATAGTGCCCAAATAGTCTAATAAGATTATATAGGTTTTTAGCATGACCTAGAACTTTTACGACCTCTTGCATTTTGCTTGCATCATTTATCTGATCTATTTGCTGTCTAAAAATTTCAGCATTTTGTGTTTCAAATCTGAATAGTACATCTTTAATATCTACTATTTCACTCTCTATCTCTTCTTTTGATTTGAAAAGATTTGAGTAGTGTTCAAACTCATTACCCAACTCACTTTGCAATTCATCAAAATAGGCTTTGTTAGTAGCATCAAATTCACTCTTAATATCTGCAAAATCAACTACATAACCATATCTAAAATCTTTGTATGTTCTATTAACTCTAGTAAGTGCTTGTAATAAATTATGCTTTCTTAGAACTCTGCCTATATAGAGTTTTTTTAATCTCTTTGCATCAAAACCTGTCAAAAGCATATTAAAAACAAAAAGAAAGTCAATTTTGCCTTCTTTGAAGTCTTCGACCATCTGTTTTCTTTCTTCTTTACTACCAATATCATGGAGAATAAGCTTTGCTGTTTTTACAGTTTTTTTATTTGAGCTGGATCTATTAGCATATTTTTCATTAAAAATTTCAAACATTTGTTTAGCTTGTTTTGAGCTGTCGCAAATAACCATACCACCGATAGTGCTATCACCTGTAGCAACACGGCTTCTTTCAAAATCATTAATGATATAGTCTAGCATTGGCGAGACAAATTTTTCATGAGCATATAGTTCGGTTCTATCTAGATCACCTTGTAATATTTCAATCTCTTTTAATGCTTCTTCTAAAGCTAGTTTATAACTTGTTTCAACATCTTCTCTAATAAGCCTTAGAGTATAACCATCTGCTATAGAAGCATTATAGTAGTACTTATGGATATAATCACCAAATAGAGATTTTGAATTATAATCATCTCCTAATAATGGTGTACCTGTTAAACCAATTTTTATAGCATTAGAGTCAGATTCATTTAAATTTGCTAAGAAACTACCTTGAGGGTTATAACTTCTATGCACTTCATCTAAAAAGTAAACTCTTTGAATACTTATATCATAGTCATTTCTAGATATAACGCTTGGATCATCTTTAAACTTATGGATATTTACTACGGTTATTTCATTTTTGCCACTATCATTATGTACGGCGATATTATTTTTAATATCTTTGACAAAATCTTCTTTAGAGCTTATTGTATGAACTGTCAAACCTCGACTAGTAAACTCTCTATGAGCCTGTTGTAATAAATCTAATCTATCAACTATAAAATAGAACTTTGGAATGACTTTTTTATTTTGGAAATAGTCTGTCAAGTGCCTAACATTATAATAAGTAAGAGCTGTTTTACCACTTCCTTGAGTATGCCAAATAATTCCTTTTTTGATACCTTCATTAAGTTTATTTTCAATCGCTTTAGTTGCAAATATCTGAGGATATCTCATAACATGCTTTTCAATAGATTTACCTCTTACATAAGCAATTGAATATCTTAAAATAAATGCTAGCCTATCTTTAGATAATAACGATGTAGAAAGCCTATTAGTCGGAGTTTGCGGATCTTTATTTGTAATAAATTCTGCACTATGTTTTATAGCTGTATAATTTGTATCTCTTAGTACAAAATTTTCAATATTATCATCATGTGGTGATAATAACTTGCTTAAGTTAAGTTGCTCCTCTTCTCTGAAATAATTAAAAGATGGTTTTGAATAAGACGGTGTAGCATAAAATGCTCCTTCTATAGGCTCTGATGATTCATTATCATATTCCATATTATTTGAAAAAATCATCAACTGAGTGATATTTATAAATTTCTTAAAAGCTTTATTTTGAAATCTAGTTTCTAATCTATTTCTCTCAGCTATGACACCATCTCTATTATTTGGCTTTTTGACTTCAAGAAAAACTAAAGGCATACCATTTATTAATAGCGTAATATCTGGTCTAAATTCATCTTCACCATTTTTACATGGTAATTCCGTTACAACATGAAAACTATTGTTTTCAAAACACTCAAAATCAATAAGTTTAATTCCTGATTTTTCAGTTAATCTATTGTAAAAAGCCTCTCCTAAGTCATCATTCTCAAGAAGTAGAGATATATCATCAAATATTCTATTTATATCATCATTATTAAGTTCTATAGAGTTGTTTATCTTTTTTAGACTATCAATAAAAATATCTTTAAAGATATTTGTTTGTTTATCCCAAGAGTTATCTTTCAATGATAAGTACTTATACCCCAGCCTTATAAGATGTAATAATGCTGGTATTTTAACCCTAGAATCTTCATTGAAATTATTATTACTCATTATACAAACCCTATATTGATAGATATAAATTTTTGCTACAAGATTTATATTAATTCTTTTAAGAAAATATGTCTATATAAAGCTTATTCTATATGGCTTTTTGATCTTGTTCGAGACCATAAATATCTGCTGCATAAGATAGCCAACGGCAATAGTCGTAGTTGAATCTGGCGGTAATATTAGCTAAGTACCTATCTCGTCTTTTTGATTTGATATCAATTAACTTTGATATAAAACACGGAACATTCATACTATTAAATATTTCATCATATATAAATACTACCAGCATATAAAGATGACCTTGATCAATCCAAAAGTCATTTAACTGTTCTGTTAAGAGTTCTTTATTTTCTTGTAGTTCATTTGATTCAGTATAGAATTCTTCATATAACTCAGATGTTTTTTTTGTTTTATACTTTTGAAATATACTTAGTTTTGATAACTCATTTCTATACTCAGTAATAGATAATTCTATATTGCCAGCAATGCCCATTGAGTGTTGAATAAATGCATTTTGTGATTTTATGTTTGATTTAGGAAGTCTGTCATCATAAATAGCATCTTTATTATCTGTAGCAAAAGGGTTTGTTACACCTGATATATCATGAGAGTTAAATGTAAATATTTTATCTTGAATGTCTTTACCGTCTTTGAGGGATTTTAAATACTCTAAAACATACTCTAGTTTTGCGACTTCAATATCAGTTGTTGCTCCTTTTTCATACTTTCCATCATTAAGTTTCTTTTTTAACTTATCTGCTTCATAGAAATTTATGTATACTTTTGCATAGTTACAATAGCAAAGCAGTAATGAGAAAATTATATTTCTTAGCTCTCTAATTTCAAGATTTTTAAATTGTTTCTTAGATTTAGGATTTACTGAAAAAGTTAGTTTAGCCGGTCGGCTTAACTCGCTTCTCTTCAGAATAAATTTACTTATATTCATATCAAAATAATCAAATATTTCTCTAGAAAAACGGTTCTTACCCCAGTTATCTTGAAATATTTCACACATGACTTTTGTATGATACCCATATATAACTTTAGGAATAGTATTGTTTTCCAGATTATCATTATCCAAAAAATGATTTTCTATGCATATATTCTCAAGTTTATTTGGCTCAAAAACTATCTCTTTATATTCAATATCTTTGATTGGATAAATATCTTGATTATATTCATGCCATTCAAGAGCTGGTATATATTTTTTCTTCATCTTTAGGAAAAAATGAACAAATAAAGAAACATATGTAAGTATGAAATTATCATATTCTTTAAAAAGTTGAGTTTCTTTTTCAGATATTGGGGCTGAATTAATCTTTATAAGATTTTCATCAAAAGTATGCTTATGGTACATACCTATTAATTCTTGAATATTTAAAACAACTTCTGTCAGAATCGCTGAAAATATATACTTAGAGACACTTTCTTTATTATATGACACATTTAACTTACCAACATATCTAGATATATTCATATACTCATGCTGTAAAAATTTCTTAGCAGATATATTTGTATAACTCGTAAGATCAATATTATCTACATAATCTTTTATTATGTCTTTTATGGGAAGTAGTTCTTTTATTTCAGACAAGAAAAATTCTTTTTGACTGATTGGATATCTTATAATTAACTCTATTGGATTTTTTTCTTTCACTTCTGATTAACTTTTTAGTTATTTTACATGTTACTATAACATCGTAATATGACAGCATGTTGTCACATTTTTTGAGATTTCAAATATTCTTTCATATCACTAATAAGCTTATCTCTAAGAAAAACTGGTTCTAAAATATCTATTTTTGGTAGCCATTTTTTTATTATTGGTAAAATTTCCATTTCATGACTAATACTTAACGAAAGCTCGACATCTCCATTTTGATGTATTTTTTCAATCTTTTGTGATTTTGAAATAGGTAGTCTCTCAAAATACTTAATAATATCAGATCTGATAAGTAGCCTAACCTTAAAGTATTTATTTGAATTGCCAAACCAAATAGATAGTGACTTATCTAATTGTTGGTCAATATTGGTAGAAATATCAAAATTTATATTTGTTTTTTGAACATTGGATATATTCTTTAAATAATACTTTTTGATGATATTTTCACTCAAGGATAATAAATACCAATATCCATCATAATTAACTATCTTCAAGGGTTTTAGCTCAACTTCATAACTAGCATTATCTACTCTATATGTACATTTTAAAATTTGCTTTTTATCTATAGCATGCTCAATCTCAGATACTTGAAAAGCAATATCAGAGATATCTTCGATGTTTAGCTTAGTATATATTGAACTAATATTTGTATTAGTTACATTTGATAAAATTCTCTTAGTAGTTTTATTAAAATCACCTCCGATATTTTCTGCAAATTTATCAATGATAGATAATATTAAGGCATCCTTTGTACTCATATTATTATTCAAATCATAGCCTTTAACAAATCTCCATTTTCGAGCTTCTTTATATATTGGAAATGCTGATAATCTCTCAGATAAATCTCGTTGAATAGTTCTTATAGAAACATTTAACTCTGATGCTAGCTCACTTGATGTATAACCGTTTGGGTTATTATTTAGATAGTTTAAAATTATTAGAAGCCTATCAAGAGTTTTATTGTAATCACTTTTGCTTTTCATTTAAAAATAGCTTTTTAATGAGTTTTTACTTGTAGTTTAGCTAGGTTCTGTGCACAAAAAAAGCTAAATTAGATTGAAAATAGCTAAACCGTTGTTATTTAGAAGTTGAAAGACAATAAATACCAAGGGTTTAGCAAATGCATTATCATATAAAAGAAGTATTCTGGTCAAGTATTTTATTATTCTTAAAATCACAAAAAGGTATACATACCAATGATGAAGACAAATTAAGATTGTTTATTGAAGCAGTATTTTATGTATTACGTACAGGCTGCCAATGGAGAATGTTACCATTTTATTATGGTAAATATAGATCAATACATAAGCGTTTTAAGGATTGGAGTGATAAAGACATATTCTCTAAATTATTTAAGTCAGTGCAAAATCCTGATTTACAAGAAGTTATGCTTGACTCAACGATAGCAAGAGCACATGCCTGTGCTACAGGATATGACAAGAATGATAACCAAGCAATTGGTAGATCAGTTGGTGGAGTAACCACCAAGATTCATGCTATGACCGATGCTTTAGGCAACCCGCTGGAAGTATTACTGTCAGAAGGTAAAACTCATGATAGTAAAGTGGCAATAGACCTACTACAGAAGGTATATAATACAAAAGTTATCGCTGATAGAGCATATCACTCTAATGAAATTAGAGAACATATTCAAAATATATCCTCTGAAGCTGTTATTCCCTGCAAATCAAATACTATAAACCCTATAGATTTTGATATTCAAATATACAAAGAAAGACATTTGATTGAGAATTTCTTTTCTAAAATTAAGCATTTTAGAAGAGTATTTTCTAGGTTTGATAAAACCATTTCAGCATATCTGGGTATGATTAAATTAGCTTGTACTTTTATTTGGCTTCGATGAGAATTTATTTTTGTGCACAGAACCTAGATAAAAAATAAAAAGATATAAGATATTTTAAAAGAAAACAGCTACTTGATTATCAACTGCAAAAGTTGTGATATCACCTGATAGTTCAATATCACGAGCTAGTGATTCAAAGTCGATATAGTATCGTAGATATTCTGGAACTGATGAAATATCCGTAGTTTCTTCTGCATAGTCTTCAACTGAGTCATATAAGCCTATGAAACGATCGTTTATCATTTCGATAGCTTCATCAAGATGATTGGTGTATTTATAAGCTTCTATGAAAAGCTTACCATGTTCTACAATGTTTTGAGCTACTTGAGAAATAGTCTCTAAGCTTTCATACTCTGACAAACCTAAATTATCAAAATCTTCATAATCATGTATTGCCCATTCTTCAGCATCTGGCATAGGTGAATCTGCTAAAATCTCTTGGATTTCTTCTTCTAAAGCAGAAACATCTTGGTTTGCGTCAATCCATTTACCGTATAGGATACCATTGTTATAGCTTGCTAAACACGCGATATAAATTTGAGGCTCGTAGTTTGTTGTCATTTTTTGCTCCTTTTGCTTTCACTGTTACAACAGCTTGAAGGACAGCCAATTACAAAACATAGAAAATCATGGTGGAACTCACAGGCAAAACCTTGATTTTATATGGTATTGGCAAACTGGTTTGGTGTATTACAGTGATAAAAGGTATTAGTCAAAAAATACAAACGAAGAGCTTATTTTAGTCATCACATTAACTAAAACTATACGGTGATTATCTAGGTACTTATGGATTAGCAAAGTTAGATGTTTTTAGAAGTTAGAAATATTGGTTTTAGTAGTAACTATGATGGTGCTGTT
Organism: Francisella sp. LA112445; assembly: GCF_012224145.1. Lineage (NCBI taxonomy): Bacteria > Pseudomonadati > Pseudomonadota > Gammaproteobacteria > Thiotrichales > Francisellaceae > Francisella > Francisella sp. LA112445. The sequence continues at coordinate 1,106,054 of NZ_CP041030.1, read as the reverse complement.
TAGATGTTGCTTGATGAGTATATTTTATAATCATCTTTAGTTATTATATTTGCTTCATGATATGCAAATCTTGGTTAATAGTTTCAGATTCTAATAAACTTTGTCGCTGATGGTACTTTTTCCAGTATAAAAAACATATTTTAGCAATATCACATTGAATTATGGACTGATTTCTTGATTCACAAGCTTTACAGAATTGCTCTAGAGATGGTGTTGTTGCATTAACAATATTATTATATGCTGCAAAATAAACATTCATATTTTCGACTAAAATCTCTATTTCATGGTCTTGAAATGCTCTAGATATTGCTTCACAAACTTTATGCTCTTGATTTGCAAGCAAATATTTGCGATAAAGTTTTTCATAATCAGTAATTGGTTCTTTAACGTTATTTGCAACATCAATAAATAGGTTTTGTCCTTCTGTGAAAGCAGGGATCTCCCTATTATGAAGAGCCTCAAACCAACATAAATATTTTTGTAATGTTTGTAACTCACAAGTATCAAATATATTTTTGTATATATTTAATTTCTCAATAGAAGTTTTATTATTTTTGATGTATTCCTTATGCCTTTGTTGAATTATAATCGATATATTCATTTATGAAACTACCCTTCTCTTAAAAGCTCTTCTTTTAGGTGATTTATTTTTTCTTTACTATAGTTTTTAAACTCTTCAGTTTTTTTATAAACAGTCATCTGCTCATCTGATTGCTGATGTATTTTTTTTAACTTTATCAGACTTTCTTTGCTTAATAATCCGTTGGGTAAGATATCCCAACTCTGCTTTTGTGAGTCTTTTATAATCAAACTCATAACCAACCTCTTGTCTTATTATACTACTTAATACTTTCTCAAAATGTTTCGTAGCAATATTTTGTTTTGATTTATTAATTGCTTTATTATTAATTGCAATATTCTCAACACGAGCAGATATAGCTGTAGTAGCTATTACTCGTCCTCCATTAGTTTCTATATAACCTATTAAATTAGCAAATGTGGCTCCCATACTTGAGTGATCATCTACTAAAATATAATCTTGGTTTTTTATAACTTCACCAATAAATAACGGTTGATTTTTCATTCTATAACTTGGGTTTTTACCTGTTCTTTGTGGTGAGTTAATTTGATAAATAGATGTATCTACATCACAATCAAGGTAGTCTGACAATAAATTTGCTAAAGCTCTAGGGATTTTATTTACCCCTACTTCTTCTAATGAAGATATAGGTAACAGTATTATATTTTTATTACCAATTATTTTATTTAGCGTCATGATTGCATTAGCAGATAACATATCAATAGCTATTTTCATAGCTGCTTCATTGTTTCCTGCTTTTGCTAACTGATAATCAGCGTGTGTTTTTCTAATTATTGATTTTTGATGTGTAATTATTTTTGGATAAAAATGTTCTGTCCACACTACTCTTTGAGGTTTTAACAAAGTTGTGGTTGACTTAGTTTGTTTCTTCAAATATTTCTTTATCATCTGTATAATAATTAGCTATGAAAGTTAGGCTTGTAAGATAAGAAGTTATTAGAAACTTTTGAATCTTCAAATACATCTAACTTATTTCTTTGTAATAATGCGCGATTGATAAGTACACCAGGAAATTCCATAATTTTATCATTAAAAACCTGTACTGTTTGATTATATGCGCTTATTGCAGCTGTAACATTCTCTTGTGTATCTTTCCAATCATGCATTAATTGCTTGTATAATTGACTAGATACTAGTTCTGGATAGTTTTCTGCTTGTAATATAATTTTAGGATCAATTTTTGATATATTGTTTTGTATATCTTTAAGCATTTTTATATCTATGTTGTCACTGTCTAGCGAAGCTATTTGCTGTCTTATTTTAGTTATATTTGTAAGTAAACTTTGTTCATACTGTTTATACTCTTTTACAATACTTTCAAGCTTAGGAATTACTTCAAGGCGGTTTCGTTCATAAGTTATGATATCACTCCAACCTCTTTTTGCCATATTTTCAGCTCTTATAATTCCATTATAAACAATCATTACAATCATCATAATCACTAAAAAAAATATTACTAAAATCATGTTTTTTCCTCAGTAGTTAAATTCTTTTCATTACCTTGCCAAATATCATATATCATTTTGTTAAGTGCATCATAACAAGGAAAGTTTAAGTTTTTTAAATAATTTTTAAATTGATCTTTTTTATTGAGTAAATATTTTGGTCTAAGATCAACTATTGGCTTACTGCTAATAGCACAGATATATTTTTGTGATACTACTACACTAAGTACACTATTTAAATCAGGAGCTAGCTGTGTGATCTTCTCAGTATTTCTTGGTGTAAATAGTTTTGCTAAATCTATAGATCTACCTGAATTAATATAAAAGTTTTTTCTAAAATCTACAGATACAGGCTGATATGTGGTTTCAGAAATTATTGACCTAATAAGCTTTGTTATTAGTGATGATTTTCTGCTAATAGTAAAGCATGGTAGTTCATGACCATTAATTATAAATCCATAAATATTATGTTTAGTGGTTGTAGTTTCTCTTTTGATATTACCATCTGTATCTGTTGTGCTTGTCTCTTCTTTTGTATAGTAAAAGTATTCAAAATGAAACTGTCTAGAGTCTTTATATATTAATCGAGCTTGTGACTCTATACCATAACTTCTATCTCCTGTATTAAGTCCAAAAGTATCTACTAAAAACTCTTTTTTTAGACTTTCTATAGGTTTGAAGTGATATTTAAAGCTCATAACTTTTGAAAAAATTATATAACTAATTTTATTTAGTTCCTCTACGTATGGCTGGATCTTAGTTACATAGACTACAATTATTCCTAAAACAAGACCAACACTTACAATTATAGCTAATCCACCAGCATCAATATTCAAAAAAGTAGGAAGAAGCAAAACCAGTAAAAAACCTAATCCCCAACAAATATTTTTGTAGAGTTCAATATTCTGATTTTCAGAAATTTGAGAAAGTTCTTTATCACTAGCTTCAATATATGGATCTAACTCTTCTAAAGTTGATACCTCTTGAATTTTATTGATTAGTTGCTGTGAATTGCTAATAAGTTTAGACATTATATTTCCATATTAAAATAGTTTGCTTGATAAAAAATGTAGATAATTATCGATTACAGTTTTTAGTCTATTATCATCAAAAACAGGACAGCCATTGTCATTAGAGAATCCTATTGCTTTATTTAGTGAAAGATATTCTACAAAATTTTTAACATCTAAGTCTTTGTAATAGTATTTTTCTAGATAGTCAATTAGTAAGTCTTTAGCTTTTTGACTTCTTGATTTTCTAATTTGAGCTGTTCTAAATTTATCTGAAAGCATTAATTTATATACATACTCAAGATTACTTATTTGTTTCTTGGTTTCCTCTATAAAGTTTTTAGAAATATATTCTTTAGCAATTCTTTTAATGTTAAAATTTTTATATTTAGAAATTAAGGCATCAAATCCTTTGTCAGAACTAAAAATAAAAATATTTATAGTATCTTGGATTTTTTTATATTTTTCAAAAAAAATACCGCATTCAGCAGAAAGTATACAATCAAGACTATTTTTATCGCATTTTGTTACTTTAATAATTTCAATGTTTGTACTTACTTCTAAAGCAGGCATTAATACTTTGTCTTGATGATAGCCAACAAAGAGTTTTACTAAGTCAAACTTAGCTTTTAAAATTAGCTCTAAGTTATGAAAGTTTTCATAATCAACGAAAGCTATTTTCTTGATTTTATTTTTTTTATACTTATTTTTCCTAAAAAAACCAAACATTGAGATAATGAAGTACTGTTAATATTCAGTAATTATTGTATTACAGTATTATAATGTCAACTGTAAATTTTGTAAATTTGGTATAGAAATCATAATTATCTCTATGTAAACTAAATTAAATTTAATCAATTTTTAGTATCAATGTGGAAGACAGCTATAGATGATCAATTAGATAAACAAATAAACAATAAAATCAAAACAACAGAGCTAATCGAACAGCTAAAGAAAAGTTTAGACTGGTATGCTAATCAAAGTATAGAAAGTTTGCAGAATAATTTCCACACACTAAAAAACAAAACTAATCAGCTAAATCTAAACCTTGAAGAAAAAACATCTTATAAAGATTCTTTAGAGAAAGATATAACAAACGTATCAAAGAACATAAAATCAATGTTAAACCCTAAAAACTGGTTTAGTATTGAACAAAAAAACTATAAAAAACAAAAAGATTGTTTAAAAAAACAGCTTAAAAGTGTTTTAGCAAATATAAATAAGCTCGATGCTAAACTACAAGATACTTCAGAGCAATATAAACAAGCTGAGACAGATATTAAGAAGTACAAAAAATTTGATATAATAAAAACTAAGTCAAGTTTAAGCTACAATAAATCAAAATTAAAAAAAATAATAACATCAATTGAAGAGCTAAAACAGCGTAAAGATTCTCTTAACAAACTAATTGAACCAAAACTAAAAATCCTTGAAGAAAAGGCTCTTTTAATAAATAATCACAAAATAAGAATCGTAGAAGCTGAAAAATATCAACGAAGACTTGATAATGCTCGTAATGGTAGAGATAGAGCAATAGCTCATAGTGATTGTGAAAAAGCATTAGGTTATAGTAATCCTAGAAAGATTATCAGTGATGAGACTCGTAGCATAAATAGATTACAAAGAGATACTGATAAAATCAAAACTAAGCTAGATGATATATCTGCTAAGCTTGCTCGTCCTATCAAAAAACTTATTATAGATGGGAACAACATGTGCTACGAAAAGGGTCGTGATAAATCAAACTTTATAGGTCTAAAAGCTCTAATGCCGCTAACAAAAGAGCTAGCTAAGTCTTATGATGTAACAGTTATATTTGATTCGCAGATTAGAAAAATCCTTAAAGCTGGAGACAAAGAAATAGCTCAACAATTTGATAAAACTGTTAAAGTCCATCCAGTTGCATCAAAACAGTTAGCTGATGAAACAATAGTTCGTATAGCCTCTGATGATAATACAACTTATATCATTAGTAATGATAGGTATGCTGACTATGCTGATTTAGCCGCTGTGAAAATGAATAAATTAATTAAACATGAAATTATTAATAATAAGATTATAATTAATGATTTACTCCTTGAGGTTAGTTATTGATAGATTAGTTAATTACTCAACTTAATATCAAAGAATTTTTAAATTAACTTAGAAAATAAAAAAGTGTTGAAAAGTTTGTTTAACTTAAAAACATTTATCAAATCCTTAGGAAAGGCTTAATCTTTTTTTATAATATTAGTATACTTATTTCAATCACTGTACTGAGCATTATTTTTTTTCTATAATTATGAAACTAGTCAAATATATTAAATTCTTTTTATTAGGAATATATGTTCTATCATGTTGGTTTATGCCAATATCTAAAATAGAGTTATGCAACATCATTTTGTTGCCTGTCTATTTTATTATTGTTTATGAAATTCGTAAAGAGCTAAAAGTCCAGAGTAGATTTTAAATTCACAAAATATCATATTTACAAGCTAGTACAAAAAGTCCTTGACTAACTTCTAAGTTATAAATAAAATTCATTGTATTACAATATTTTTTTAAAGAAAATGTATTTTGAAATTTCAGAAAGGAATCTAATTGAGTGGTATTTCGACAGTGATGAGAAACTAATCGACTGTGGAATGATGACAATAAACTTATCATCTAAAGAAGTTAATAGCATAAAAAAATACTTAAATAATGAAAATATAAAGAATACTTCTAGATTAGATTTTACAGATGATTATTTTTATTATCATAATAGTAAATTTAAAATCCTTTTACATAAAGATAAACAATTGACTAAAGCACTGCAATATAAAAGAATTATGGATTTATTTGAGGACTATAGTAATCAGTTATCCCAAAACTGTGATAGTGATATTTCTAAAGAAACAATAAGAAAAATTAAAGATCTTAAAATACTTCATAGAATAAAGTTCAATGAAGATTATTCAAGAGGTAAGAACTTTACAGTATTTATTTGTAATAATGTTACCAAAAATAATCTTGATGAATATACTAGACATTTCTCTAAATCTGCTAAGGCTGAGCAATATTACGCACAACTTGATAGAGACAAAGGCTTACATAATTTAGACATTACGATAATGCTTAGAGATAATAATACTAATACAATATGTAAAAGAGGAGATATGACGAGCTATCCTCAATTAGAGTCATAAATGAAAGCAAAGAGTTTTTTAGAGAAATCTAAAAATATAAGAAAAAATCTTCGGCAAAATCTAAAAAATGATATAGCTAAAGCATACAGAGATTATGGTAGACTGTTCGCAACCTATCATCATGTACCCCCCGATTCTAGTTGGATAGATATATCATTCTTAAGCAAAGATAAAACCAAGATATATTCATGTGCTATTCGTAATGCAATAGTTGCAATAGATGAAAAATCTGGGCAATTAGCACATAATGAAGCTTATGAAATAGTTCTTTATAATCCTGAACTAGAAGATCCTGTTTTTAAACATTTTGTTGAAAATGGTAAAAGCTATTACAAAATGGAGTTAAGTGACCAAAAGTATCCTCAATTTGATAATATGCGAAGATCTGAGTGGATTTCTAAAAGAACTGAAGAGTTAACTAGCCAAGTATCTGTTAATGAAAAAATTGAGCTTAATACTAAATATAGATCTAGCATTGGTGTATATGTAACCCTCAATACTGAATGTTTAGATACGGATAGGATCAATCGTTTTATTATTGATTTTATAAGAAATGGTGAGAAAGAATATTCTAGTAACAACTCTATAGATTTAAGTACTGCTCTTAAACCTGCCCCACTACCTGCAAAACCAGAAAACATATCGGATTATCAATATTATAAGCAACTTGAAACTTATGCAACACAACCGATACCAGATGATATTTTAAAGATCTTTGGGCTTAGTAATACAAAATATAGTCTTCAGCAGCAGTATATTCAAGCCAACGAAGAGATAGATTTTGGCTTAGATGAAGTTTTTGATTTTAGTGAGTGGGATTTTAATTCTTAATTCCAATATTGTATTATCATATTATTATATTTCAATATACTAGCAAATTGATATTACAAAAGTAAAAGAGTAAAGTACTGTAAAAAACATGAGTATTGATATAGTTAAAAGCAGTATTTTTAGGGCATTACCCCGCAGTTTTATATTTTTATCTTTTCGACTCATCATTTATTATTGTAGGAGTTGTTCTTTTACTCACAAACCCTATTAATATATTTTTTAACTCAAGAAAAAGACCTAATGAAAATCCTTGGTTACAACCAAAAAGTTATTTTATACCAATCAAGATTAAGATTTTATCAGAATTTCTAATTATCTGACCAGCCTTTTAAACTAGCAACAGCTTCCTTTAGATATTTACAAAAAAATGGATGAGCAAGAGCCTTTCCAGAACCTACAAAGTCAACATCAAGAGTATCTAATAAAAACTCCATTATAGCTGAGCTATTTTCTGCTTCAAGTAGCCATATTTTTGCTTTATTAGTTAATTTAAACTCTTTATTTCCTCCAGCAGATTGACCAACTTTATATGCTAGAGTCTTATTACCATTTTTATTAAGGTAATTAAAATAGTGAATATCAAATCCTTCTGAGTTGATCTCCTGATATTTAGACTTAGATTTATCTTCTATATGAATATCTCTACTTTCTAGAGTATTTTTTAAGCTTTTATGTTTATCTCTAGATTTGCCATATAACCCTTTTAGTAAAGATTTTTCAAAAGATTTTTTAGTTAGATTAGCAAGATTATCAGTTGCTAAAATATTACTTGCCAACTGATAATAAAAACCATTAGTATCATCACCATGAGAGAGATCATACTCCTCTGCTCGTGGTGGCGCATCTAAGTTTTCATAAATATAGTTAAAAAATTTAGTATAAAAATCACTAATATCATCAAAACTTAAAATAATATCCAAAAGGTTTTTAATTAAATAGTTTTTAGGATATTCATTTCGCTCATATTTTTTTACAACACTTTTACTATAATTATCTATATAATGTAATGATGATACATTACTTTCTTTCAAAAAATTAACATCCTCTTTATATTTAAAGACATAACGACACCCTTGTTTATATAGATTTTCTATAATTTTACTATTCAAAGAGTAATCTGTCTCGAAAAATTCAGAACTGCCATCTGGACGAATAGTCATCGAACAAGCTTCGATAATAGCATCCTTGCCTTTGATTTTACCAAGCATAATAATTTTAAATGGCTCAGTTAAGTTCAGTTTTGCATAATCAAAAACTGTTATTTTGCGTTCTAGAATATCATTTTTAAATAATGTTTCTCTTACGCAGGCGCTTAATCTTGTGATTATATCATCCTGTTTACCTAGTAAATTTTCATAATAAATATGTTGCCTAACTTCACTAGCGAGATAACTGAATCTCTCATAGCTATCTTCTTGTTTATTGTCCTCGTAACTATCTTTATTGTCGACACATACAATATTTAACTGTTTAGGTTTTACCTCATCAACAAATTCAAATAAGTTATTATATGGTAGTGATCTATCAATATTTCCTCGAGACTTATTAACAAAATATATTTTTGTTTTATTTTTGATTTTACTATCTAGATATTGCTTGGATGTTTTTCTAATTGAAACCTCTTTTCTATATGCAAGCTTATTTTCTTGTGTGATATTTAAATACTTACCTAGATATTCTTGAATATAGTCATAAGCACTCTCATATACTGCAGACCTACTTTTATAATATTTTTCTTCGCCTACCCCAATACTTACATGCTCAGTTCTTTTTGGTTTATCATATGTGATTTTACTACTGCCATAAAAAATATATGCATCTTTATCATCACGCTTATTAACCATAAGAGCCCTAGCTTTAGGATCAAGCTTTAGTTTGTTATATTTTCTGGTTTTTTGTAACTCTCTAGGAGAAAGTATTTTTTTAAGATAGCTTAGTTTACAAGCAGTCCTTTCTTCTTCACTAAAAACTAATTGATTATACTTGTTATCAATATCAAGAGTACTATTTTCAAATTTGATATGATATGCCTGTATATAATTAGGCAGATTCTTAGATAATTTTGATAATGTTTTAGAATTAAGTATATATAAACCACCAGCAACATTATCACCAAAACGGCGAGCATAACCGGATTTTTCTATAGACTTTGGTAGACTATTTAGCAGAAGATTCACCATATTCATCTTAGACTTTGGATATTTAACAAAGTCTTCTCTTGGCATTTTCTCAACATCATACAAATTACTATCTACACTTTCTTTAAGGTTTTGAGCATTTTTTTTGAGCAATATCCATATTCGCCCATCATAAGGCTTAAATACCGCCATAATTTTATCAAAGCCTATTATAGTATCCATATCACTATATGAAGCATATCTTTTACCTTTTTGCTTAATAGTCCATATATCAAAATCCTCATAAATCTTGTCAAAATCAATATCTACATTAAAAAGATTCAAATTTAATAACGTTTGACCACTAATATCATTTTCCATATTAAAATACCTCCTTTGATAAGAGTTTTAGAGCATTGTCACAAAACTCATTTTCCCTATTAATTAGCCATGATATTACAAATACTTTGACACCATTTTCTAACTCTATAGGTGCTTGAAACTGCTGCTGAATGGCAATTGTTTCAGTTTCATATACATTTATGATAATTAACTTCTCTGCTTGTAGTTTTGTAGACTTTTTTAGTAAATCTTGTCTCAAATCTTTATACTCAATATTATCACTAAACCTATGTAGTTTTGCATCAATATAAATATCTTTACCTAAAACCTTGAAGTCCATAGCTTCATAATTATGAGCTGGCAAAAACTCTAGCTCACAGCCAGTTAATTTTGTAAGTACAAACTCAACTACTGCTTCGCCTAATGCTCCTTTATAAATATTGTTATATATTATCGGCGACATAATATATCTAGCTGCTGTATCTATTGAGGTAGCATAGCCCTTTTGTTGAAAATATTTTCGCAAAACATTATGGCTCATTAACTTATCAAGTCCACAGTTATAGTCAGATATGCTAATACCTTTTTCCTTTACTAGCTCAACACTTTTATAGTCAGTATCTTGCTTATACTGAATAATTCCTGTTTTAGGGTCTCTATATTCTGGGATTATATACTGCGTATCTATGTATAATTCTTTAAAAATATTATCTTCAACATTATTTATGGTCGGATTTTTTAGAACTACTTCTCGTAATACTTGCCAGTCTTTGAGAGCTGAGTCTTCATTATTATTCAATTCCATCAGCATACCATTTATTTGATATCTAGCTCTAAAATTAGTTTTATAAACATGATTATCCATTATATTTTTATCTATATCACTATCAAAGACACTTCTTTTGGAGGTTATATTTTCATATAGTGTTTTAAATTCACGAGTAACCAAAAAATCCTCTAGGGTATATCTGCTTATAATATCATTCACATCTTCACTATAGCATATTCTAGTTACATCCTGTTTATTATCTGTTCGAGATATTCTTCCTATTGCTTGGATCAAAGTTGCTACTGCTCTATTATTAACAGCTGGAAGTTTATAAAAATCAGTAGTCTTTATAAATCGTCTTTCTTGTAAACTTTTTGTTATACGCTCATATTGATTGTATGATAGCTGACTGTTTTCATATAAGTACGTATAAGCATATAAAGCGGCTATCAGATCTTGATCTCGATTTATGTCTTCATAATTGTTGTTTGGTAATAAGTTAGTTACACCATCTAGATATAGCATATCAATGTCAATTTCTGTACCACTGGGCTCGCCACACTCTAATATACCTTTATCATAGTGTATATTTATGCCTGTAGCTGCTGAACCATAGGCTGTTACTATTAATAGTTTCTTTTTTAACCTTTTGTCATATATAGTCTGTAACCTTTCATTTATTCTATCATTGTGCTTTATAGAGTTTCTAAAGCTACTAGCATCTATTTTGATTAGATTATCGCTATCTAGCCCATATTCCTCAAGACAATCTTCAATCTTTGACTGCTGAAAGCTAATATCATCACTCATAGCTTTATTAAAAAATGCTAAAGCTACAGTAGAATCTGATTCAGTGAATATCTTGATAAACCCAAAACAGTTTTTATACCTTGTTCTTTGATCTTGACGTAATTCTATATGATCCAAAATTCCATATTCATCAGATGGTTTGATGCACAATGGTTCAATTTTATTATCTACAACTCTTTCATTATTATAATACTCAGTAAGTTTATGCTTTATAGATGGTGGTATTGTAATGTACCTATCGCCCATAACTTTTTTTAGATATTCTAAATCAAAATTCACCATAGGATTATAGACTTCTGCTGTAGCAGATACACAAAATACTAGATTATTCTTAGCTAATTTTTCTAAGACCTTTTCCTTTGTTAGAAAGCATCTATATGTATAAATATTTACAGCATTACTAATATTTGCTGTAGTACAACTTGTAATATCTAAACCACTCTCATAAAAACTTTTAAACTTGATGCCAAGTATATTTTTTTGGTGCTCGGTCTTAACTTGATTAAATGAATTAAATATATATTTTTTTAGACTAGATTCTTCTACGCCTAGATAGCAATCCAAAAAAACTTTTAATTCTTGTTCATCTGTAGTCAGATTTTGTTGGGTTAGATTAGACTTTTCTGTGGTTCGGAACCTAGCATAATTATAGGCAGTACGTACAAACCGTTTATCTATAAAGTTGATCACCTTAGAAATAAAATCTGATATTCTAAAATCATAATTTTCTTCTAAATTATTCATATAAATATAATTCTGCAAGTCAGTATCAAATTTTCTAACATAAAAATCTTTCGATGTCATATACGAGGAGTTTAGATATTTAAACAATCTAATCTCTGTTTTTGATGGTTCATCATCTATATAAAAAGTATTTTTAAAACCAAACTCTTCGTTTAATTTTTCTGAGATATCAATAATATCTTGGGCATATTTAGTTATACCTTTGTTATCAAGAATATCTCTAAACTTTTGAGGTAAAAAATGAATATGATCGTTAAGTCGTCTCATGCTACCAAGTAGATCAATACTTCGGGTATCTTCAAATAGTGATTGCTGAATAGTATCAGCAACGGCGTCAGACTCATCGAAAAAAACTACAGCATTTTTATCTTCTGCAATATGTTCCCAGCCAAATTTAGGACTTTTATAAAGATAATTAAACTTCGACATCATTCTTTTTGTTGTCATAACAACAACTTGCTTATCATCTAATATAATCTCTGGAAATATTTGACTAATTTTTTTACCTTGATAGCTAGTCTTTAACCATTGTTTGTATTTTTCTTGATTATTATTATCATCTTTAGTTTTTAATTCATCTAAGAACAACCGATATATAGCTTCTCTAATTTCTGAAATAGCACTACCTAAAATTTTACCTTTATGGTCAATCTCTAGCGTTTCTTTTGTAATACTAAAAACTCTAGTATCTCTAATATATTTATCAGGAATAATTTTTTCTATAAATTGAGAAAGATTGGTAATATTATTTTCTTTTAAAATGTCAATTATTAGATCTCTTCGTGACTTGATATATATTCTAGAACTAATATTTAATATTTTATTAAAAACACTTTTTATGTTTATATGTTGATCTGTAATATAGTAAAACTTCTTATTATTTGTTGTTTGGCAATGATTATTAATCACATCATAAATTGATGTAGTCTTACCTGCTCCTGTGGCTAACCCTAATACTATTAAGCCGATATTATGAGTTGAAATATTTTTTGAGAAAAATTCGCTTATCATATAATAAATATTGTATTACAATATTTACAAGATAACTAATATTAGGTATAAAATCAACAGATTAAATATTTTTCATGTAGAATATACATCAATCTCAAAACCATAGACTAAAGACAATATGAAAGAAGTACAAAATAGGTACAGATTTATACTATTCTCTTTAGGTAAATTAGACTTAGACGAAGTTACAGCCTATAGTGTAAACGCAAAAATATTAAAACAAAAATATAACTATTGTTACTTTTTTATATCAAAAGATAAATTAAATAAGTATATAAAAACAAATATTGATAGCAAAAATATACATTTAGATACATTTTCATCAATTGGTAGAAGATTAAAAACAGAGAGTATAGTTCTACTTTATAATTCAACTATAGATACTTTACTAAAACAACAGTTATATGAATTAATTGATGCTAGAAATACTGTTATTAAAGCACAAGAAAAACTGAAACTTAAAGGTGTTGAGTTTGCTAAAGTTTTTTCCGTAAGACCTACTGATGTAAATATATGGCGGAATATGATTACAAAGCCAGACTCGTTTAAGCTTGAAATCATGAAATATATTTTAAATTCCAAAGATATCCAAAACAATAATTTTATTAAGTACTTAATGACTAAAGCAGATAAATCCTATACAGTTACAATAACAAATATTAAAACCAAAAAAGTTATAGAGGTATACACAAAAAAATTTAATAATAAACTTGGCGCAACAGAATATTTTGAAAAGCTCAAAAATGATGATCAATTTATAGGCTTAAAGCTCGAAATAAAAATGTTAGATCATTTTGATGAGGTTGTAGAAAAAATCTTATCATAAGAATGCTTGGATTATTTCAAACATATAAACTCAAACCATTTCCAAACATCATCTGTTAGACTAAATTGTCTTTTCTGCCCATTAGTTGAAATAGTCACTAACTTTATTGACTTAATAGCTTTTTCAACCATTTGAGCCTTAGCTTGATCTGGCATTACATACCTAACCTTTGTTATTTGATTAGCTTTTATCATTTTCAGATATTGAACTATTATCTGCTGATAGCGATATTTACTCTTTATAGTTCGCTCTGCTTCTATAGCTATTTTTTGGTTATATTGTGTAATGATAATCGCATCTGGTCTTTTGACATTTTTACCACCAAACCATTCATCAGTTAGCCATCTACCACTAATATATTTGTGGTTTTGTTTAATTGCTTGTAAATGTATCTGCTGACAAAGAAACTTATGCAATAGCTGGCTATGTTTAAGTTTGCTTATCTCAAAACCTCTTCTATCAAGATGATTAGCTTCAGCCATACCTTGTGAAGTTATACCGATTATCTTATAGATTTTATTTGGTTCTTCTACACTTGGTAGATTTATCTCTCTAGCAAAACCTAGTTTTTCTAGTCTTTTAATAAATCCACCAATACCTTGAGATGAAGTGATTCCAGTCACTTCTTTCAAGATCTGTCTATTGGTATATACTTCATCAGCTAAGAAATTTAAAGCAAGCTTAACTCGTTTATTGCCTTGCTCTATAAGATCTTTTCGCCCTCTTGTTTCAATCATTATAAAGCCCCCATTATGTCATTACTTTCAATTGGCTTTTTGTCTTCTTGATATGGAGTAGCCTCGATAAGATTTGGATACTTTGTATCAGCTGGATATTTGAGCACCTCTGTTTGTACTAGCTTTGGTAAACCTACACCAATGAGAATGCCAACCTTAGCAGGTAGATTTTCTATAAGTGTTGAGCTAAACACATTAGTTTTTTGTGCAAATTGAGTTGTTTCAGATACTTCTTCAAGCTCTTTTAATGCTTCATTTCTCTTAATTTGGTGCCTTTCTACCTTGATTATTTTCTGCCCAGTCATATTACTAGCCTTAGCTGATATTTCTTCATGTGGTTGCTGATAAATAAGTTTGATTGTATTTATCTTGACAGTATCAATAACTGCTGAACCTTTGATATCTTTAGAAATTCCATCAAGATTTTCGAAACTTGTCATATTCATCAAAAGTGTACATCCCTTTTTTCTCACTTTTTCGATAGTTCCTTTCATTGTTTTATTAATGAAATCTGCGAACTCATCTACAAAGAGAAATATATGCTTGGTTACAAGTTTAGGATTATCTTTAGATATGATTTGTAACACTCTTAAGAAGAATGCTTTACATAAATATGTAATCTCATCATCTGCTGACATATCTGGACATGATATATAAATAACATCTCCATTATTTAGTGCGTCAGCTATTGATAGACTATCTGCAACCTTAAACATTGGAACCTTCGCGAAATTACGCCACTCATTTACAAATTGTGGTAATTTACCAGTTTCATCAAGTAAGGCTTCTTCACCATACTTCTTAAAAACCTTACAGTGTAAGTCATACATTGATTTTACACCTTCTAGTTCTGGCTCATAAAAATTACTTCTAGCATCTCGTGAAAACTGAGAATAATAGTTACCATCCGTTTCTTTAATTGCCAAAGCTGGAAACAATAGGTTGGTCAAAGCTCTAAACTCAGCGGAATTACATCCCTGAAGCAGATCTATCTGTGGGTTGTCATATTCATTGAAATTTATCCAGTGAAATTTTTTGTCCATTTTTTCAGCATTATACTTTAAATTTTTCATCATATGTTCATCTTGATTGGGATCAAATGCAACTACTGGGAAGCCTTTGGTTATCATCTGTACCAAAAAGCTTTGACTAAACACGCTTTTACCGGAACCCGATGAACCGACGATAGCAACGTGTTTAAGCTCTTTATCCAAAATCAATTTATCATTTAGATAAATTGGTTTATTGGTATCAATATCTTTACATAGGAATATTTGTCCATCCTTGAAGTACTGCTGAGGGAGAAACTTTTTGATATTTTTCAATCTTTGTTGAAGCTCTTTATATTCATCTTCTGAACTTTTAAGCCCTTCTGATTTTTTATTTGCAGAGGCTTTATTAGAAATATATTCGCTAAAGAATGGTTCAATTTTACTAGGGTAAATAGTTTTAGATAGTACTAAGTGAGCTATACTAAAAATAGCTAGAGTTATATAAAAGCATACTAAGTTAGCCCAGATATAATCTTTTAATAAAGAGTATGCTTTTGTGTATGGATACTGATTTGTTAAAGTTGCAACTCTATCAAGTAGATTCCCATAGAAATCCATAAAATTCATAACTTTAGATACGTAGACTGCTATTACCCAGCCAACCCCTATCAAGAAACATGAAAAGACAAATATAAATAATGCTTTAATGCTTAATCTTAAACTCTGAATACCAAAAGTTTGTTGTTGATATTTAAGCATTGTAAAACCTATATAGTATGCAACGCTTAAAAATGGGAAAAATAGTACAGCTCGCCAAAGCCAGCCATAGTCAGAATGAAATCCAAAACCTCCTGATATTCTCTCCAAAATTGCAAATAGCCCTTGAAGATTTGGGCTTCTTGCCGAAATTAAAATTACTATAGCTGAAATCACTGGTAATAAAATCAGCATAAATGGTAATAGCTCTATATTGATACTATTTTTGTTTGTACTTTTGTATGTATGTTGTTTCATTTTTTTAACTCCTAATCTGAAACGCTAGTAGATTTAGATGACCGCTGGGTTATATAAATCTTTTACATTAGCGTTTCTAAGTATTAAATTATGCGAAGCATTACGCCTTGCCCACCGTCGGCCCGATAGGGTTGACCAACGGGTTTTGCCAGCTTCCGCGTGATGGAACTTAGACTAGCAAACTTGTTACTGTGCCCTTAGCCTGCGACAGGGTGCTTTGCTCGGCTTTAGTCCATCGTGTGAAACTCGTTGGTCAAGCGTAGCGCAGACGGTGGGCTGAGCATTCCCCAAATTCTTGGGGAAGCGGCGAAGAGTTAATCAATAATCGGCTCTGTCTAACGCCCTGCTTACAGCTAAGGGCGGACGATATTGAGAAACTCTAGCCTTTGGGGTTTATTTAATAGCTTAATAAATTAGCTTGATTATTTACTTACTTTGACAAAAGTAATAAGTCATCTAAAAACTCACCCAAAGTCAATACTTTGCCGTTATGTTTTGTTTCTAATTTATCTAGCTATTTCGGCTCAAATACCTATTAAATGCATCTTCAAAATCTGAACGCTTATAACCTTTTTTACGGTTATAATCTCGTCTAAGAGTTGAAGAATATATCTCAAATCCTGCTAACATTTTAGCAAGAGCGTTCGCATTTATAGGTTTACCATGGAGCCAACTAACCCAAGGTCTTTCCTCCATTTGTATGAGATGAGAAATTAGTTCAGCTGTAAAAATACGCTCGTAATTTGTAACTTCAAATATTTCTGCTATATCTTCGAGTAGCTGTATTTGATGAGTTTTCTGATCTCGATTAAATGTAATGACCTTGTAAGCCTTGATGCATTTATCAAGCCAATCACTATCTAAATTCTCAGCAATACAAAATAGTGGATGCCAATTATCCATAGCTCGATCATTTTCAATACGCGGTAAAGATACTTTGGCAAAGCGAATATCATCTTGATGATCAGTTCCCCACTTTAAAAGTTTAGAGCGAATTTCTAAACATTGATCCTTAAAGTTTACTGGTAAACGATCTACAATTTCGTGGATAGTTTTTCTACGAAGTCGTACCTCAATAGATCTATCCATAACTGTTCCTTGTAATGGTTTAATAGATGCAAAAACCTTAGGTGACCATGTAGAAAATTTCTTCGAGTCGTAATTATCTCCGACTGTACGAATTATTACAGCTCTATTTTTTGCATGACCAGAGTTAATAATTCCTATCATGTCATCGTTCCTACCAGAGACAAAAGTATCAGCTTCATCAATAAGAAGCGTTGGCTGATATTTTTCTATTAGTCGAAAAATAGCTGCTGGCGTAATGTTACTAGTTAATAGTGACTTATTAGCTAATGCCTCAATTAGATCAAGAGTTGAACTTTTACCACATCTGCGTTCGGGACTGGTGATTGACAGATTAGGGAATATTCTAAATGAATTAAACACATAGGTTCCCATGATCCATAATGTAATAGCTGTATTACCACCCTCAGGTAAAAATACATATCTATCAAATATACTCTCAATTTGATCAGCTAACTCAACTCCACAGACAGATCCATCAAAACCGTCAATACTCTCAACGATATCATCATTTTCTTTTCTTGCTAATGTTTTGATTTTTTCTACCTGTTTAGTTACAAAAGAAGGCTTCACATTGAGTTCCTTTGCTTTCTCTTCATATATTTGCTCGTACTGAAGGTCATCAAGTTTAGCTAACTCTTCAAATATAATCTGAGCATCTTTAATATTAGTTATCATATTAAGCCTCGTCTCTTTGTTTAATCTTCTCATCGAGCCACTCAACTACTTCAGACTCAAGCCAAGCTACCGAGTTCTCTCCAAGCCTTATCTGTTTTGGAAACATGCCTCTAGACATATAATCGTAAATCGTAGATCGTGATAATCCTGTTAATTCTATTACAGCTCGTAATTTTATTATTTTCTTCATTCTAGTCTCCTTCAATTCATTCTTAACGTATTTAATCTTTTTAGGTCAGGACAATTCCGACCTATGGAAAATTATGAATAAAAAATTAAACTCCTTTTGACATTGAACAGATTAAACTTTGTCAAGAAATTACAGCATTAGTTATTGACAGAATATTTAATTCAAGATAGCGACCTTCGGTCTTTACTTGTTGCGAATATTAGAAATTAAAAATTTCAAATATTCTCACAAGTTCAGCTACTGGTTTTGTCACATAAGTTCAAATATCGGGTGTACCTGCATGTATTGGATAAATCAAAGCTTGTCACGATGTCACGCTTTTGAAATGATAAAATTCTTTCTTTTTTTAGAAAAAATATTCCTTATCGGTAATATTTAAAGATAAATATATGAAAAACATATACAATAATACCGTACGGTAATAAATATTACCTCTCTTGAGTTTTATAGTATAGATTCTTACCGATAGGGAATATAATATGCAAAAAAATATATTTGATAGTAAAGACTTAGGTCTATTAATTAGGAAAGCTAGAAAAAAGCAAGGCTTAACTCAAACTGATCTTGCTGGTATTTCTGGATTAGGGACTAGATTTATAGGTGAAGTCGAAAATGGTAAGAGTACAGCTCATATTGGAAAAGTTATACAACTTGCTAGTAGTTTAGGCTTGGTAATTTCTGTTGGATGTGATTGGATGGAGGATTGATAATGTCTAGCCAACTAAATGTATTTTTAAAAGACATACATATTGGATATCTAAAAAAACAAGGTTCAAAACTAAGCTTTAGCTATTCAAAAGAATATTTAGATTTAGAAAATGCTCAAACTATATCCATAAGTATTCCTTTATCTGAAAACGAGTATAAGCATGATGTAGTTCACCCATTTTTTTCTGGACTGTTACCTGATGAGCCTGCTAGATCAAGATTAGCAAAATATTTACATATTTCTAATAAAAATACTTTTGAGCTTCTCAAAGCTATTGGTGGCGAGTGTGCTGGTGCTATATCAGTATATGATGGACAACCATCAGTTGATAACCATACAGATAATGATTATCGTATTTTAAAGGATGATGAAGCTTATAGGCTTTTTAATGAACTTAAAGTTCGTCCTTTGCTTATTGGTGAAGATGACTTTAGAATCTCTGGGGCTGGTGCTCAAGATAAAATGATGATTGCTTTCGTAGAGAATCAAGTTGCTATTCCTTTACACAATACTCCATCTACTCATATTATTAAACCGGCAATTGATGAGCTAGATGATACTGTTTTTAATGAATTTTTTTGTATGCGATTGGCTAGTGCTATGGGATTAAGCGCTTCAAAGCCAGATATTATTTGGTTAGGAAATAATCCTTTTTATATAGTAGAGAGATATGATAGAGAAGTCTCACCTGACGGAAAAATTATTAGACTTCATCAAGAAGATTTCTGTCAAGCTTTGGATATTGAACCAGATATTAAATATCAAAATGAAGGTGGGCCTTCACTTATTAACTGTTTTGAATTAATAAATACTCTTATTAAACATGGTAAGATGTCGCTAACTAATAAAGTAGCTCTGTTTGATGCTAGTATTTTCAATTTTTTAATAGGAAATGGTGATGCTCATGCAAAAAACTTTTCACTATTATATAAAAATTCAAAAATAGAGCTTGCTCCTTTATATGATATTTTATCAACTATAATTTATGGTCAACCATATCAAAAGGCTAAAATGTCAATGAAGGTCGATAGTAAATATAAGTTTTGTCAAATACAAAAAAAACACTTTGCAGAGCTAGGTAAATCTATTGGTTTTAAAGAAGCATATTGTATAAAAAGAATACAAAATATGACTAGTAAAATATTACCTATTGCAAAACAACTTCAACAAGACTTAAATACTGATAATAAATATAAATCTGAAATTTATCAAAATATTATAGGGCTTATAGAAAAAACATCTAAACAAATAAGCTAATTCAATATAGAGGTATACAAAGTATGGTATACAAAAAATTACACAAAGCTCGAAGCATTGTAAATAAAGACTTTTGCTTTGTTGTTAAAATCCAGTTGCGAGTACCATTTTAACCTCCTTATTAATATATTTTAAATTTAAAAACATAAAAGAAACTAAAAAAATCTCTTACTTAGTAAATAAAAGTAATTAAAAATACATTTAATAACCTCCTACTTATTTACTGTATGTAAAGTTCTTGTAATGATCAAATCCTCTAAGTATTATTCATAATAGTTATGTTTAATAAATAACAAAGAAAGGATAAATATGAGAAAATTAATAAAAATATCACTTGTTGCGGCATCACTTTTGTCACTATCAGCGTTAATAACTAGCTGTAATACAGATAAGACTAATGTTCAAAGCCCACCTAAAATGGTAGGCACTAATTCAGGGACTTATACTCCTAAGTATTTATCTGTACCTGAGTATAAGCAATGTTTAGAAACACATGATTTTGGAACTTGGAAAGGCTATTGTCTTCCTAGCAAAATAAAAAATGGTTGCCCTACTTCATCATTTAAAGAATTAGGAAAGCTTAATTTGATCGCTTGTCAATATGATGATAGAACTATTAAAAAACTTCCTTTAGAACCTGGTCCTGTAATAGCAATCAATGGAAAACCGATAGATACATCAAAGCTAAATAATTAAAAATATTCTTTAGAGATTTTTTATCATACATCAAATTAAATAATTATCTAACATTTATCGCATTTAATGTCTTTATTATTCATTTTTTTAAATAAAAATTCACCTTAACTTATTAATTTAAATTTAATATTATTCTTAATGTTTGCTAGAAACAAATTGATTCTGCATTTGTAACTGTGGTAAAAGTATTAGATGTTCGCAAGAACAATTATGAAAAATAATTTATTAATGATAATGATTATTAAAATAAATTTGCCGTAATAATAAACCATAAGGATTAAATATGCAATACAAAAAAACATTATTTTTAATGGTGGCAACGGGACTACTATCAATGACTTTAGCCAGCTGCGATTCTAGTAAAAGCTTGGATTCATCTAAAGCAAGTATTTATGCTCCTGCTGGCAAAGATACTTTTGTTAGAGCAAATGGCTCAGAACCTGATTCGTTAGATCCAATGCATGCGCAAACTAATGTAGCATTGAATATACTATTTGATATCGGTGAAGGTCTTTTATCTCTAGATCAATCAAATACACCAGTTCCTGGTGTTGCTAAATCATGGAAAGTATCAGATAATCATTTGGTTTATACTTTTTATCTGCGTAAAGATGCTAAGTGGTCAAATGGAAAACCTGTAACAGCCGAAGACTTCGTCTACTCACTCCAACGTAATGTTACTCCTAAAAATGCTTCTGAAATGAGCTATAAGCTTGCCCCTATAGAAAATGCTCAAGCGATCATGGATGGTAAAAAACCTGTTTCATCATTAGGTGTTAAAGCATTAGACCCTCATACTTTACAGATTACACTATCACATCCAGTTTATTTCTTCCTAAGCATTATGGCTGATCCAATTTCATATCCTGCCTATAAGCCAGGTGTTGAAGAAGATGGCGAAGCTTTCTTCCAACCAGGAAGATATGTTTCAAATGGTGCATACTATCTAAAAGAATGGGTTCCAAATGGGCATATTACGGTAACGAAAAATCCATACTATTGGGATGCTAAAAATGTTCATATAAAAAACGTTGAATTTTTACCTATCGTAGATAGAACATCTGCATATAATGCATATGCAGCAGGTAGAGCAGATTTTGTGATGTATGTTCCAACAAGTAACCTTGGAGAAATTAAGAAAAAATTCCCTGGCCAGCTTAAAACTACTCAATGGTTAGACATGGAATATTTAGATTTTAATCTAGAGAAAGCACCATTTAAAGATAATGTAAAACTACGTGAGGCTCTATCTTTAGTAATTAATAGAAGAGATATTACAAAATATGTTACAAAAGAAGGTGATATTCCACTTTATAGTTTATTCCCTACTAGTATAGAAAATGGGCGTTATAAAGATGTTACATATAAATGGAAAGATTGGCCAATGCAAAAGCGTATCGCATTAGCTCAAAAACTATATAAAGAAGCTGGTTATTCAAAAGAGCATCCTTTAAAAATATCTATAGAATACAACACAGATTCTGTACATAAAAAAGTGATGGAAGCTATTGCTCAAATGTGGAAACAAACTCTAGGAGTAGATAGCACTGAAGCAAACTCTGAGTTCAAAGTTTTCCTTAAAGTTAGACAAGCACATGAGTATCAAGGTGTTGCTAGAGATGGTTGGATAGCGGACTTTAATACGATTGATAATTTCTTAGATATGTGGACATGTAATAATCCACAAAATAATCCAGGCTATTGTAATCCCGAATATGACAAGGTGATTAACCAAGCGGAGCAACAACCTACAGCTAAAGCTGCGCAACCTTATTATACAAAAGCTACAGAGATAGGCATGAAGGATTATCCAATTATTCCTTTATATTCAAATGCTATCGTACATCTTGTTAAACCATACGTACAGAATTATCAAATGGAAACAAACCATCAAGATTTTATTTATGATAAGTGGTTGTCATTTAAGTATAAGAAATAAATTTGATACAAGGAAAATAAATGCTTAGTTATATTTTAAGAAGGTTGTTAGGTGCTATCCCTACCCTTTTTATAGTTATCTTAATTAGTTTTTTAATGGTACATATGACACCTGGTGATCCTTTTGCTTCAGATAGAGCATTGTCACCTGAGGTTTTGAAACAACTACATCATCAATATCATTTAGATTTACCATTATGGAAACAATTCTTCTATTATCTTGATGATTTATTTCATGGCAATTTAGGATACTCTTTTAAGTATCAAGGTCAATCTATAAATAATCTTGTGTTTCCCAATGGTGGTCAAGGTGGATTTTGGGTTTCTGTTCAGTTAGGTATTTATAGTATTATCATTGCGACTATTTTTGGAGTTATCTTTGGTATATTTTCAGCGATAAGCCGTAATACAAAAGTCAATTTTATCGATCATATTATAACTATTATTGCAATGTTATTTATTTCTACACCTGTTGTTGTAACAGCTCCTATTGCAGTATTAATATTTTCTGTAATACTAGGTTGGTTTCCTTCAGGTGGTTGGGGTTCATGGAACGATATGATCCTACCAGTAATTGTATTAGCAATTCCATATATAGCTATTATTACACAGATTACACGTAGTAGCTTAATTGAAATAATTAGTTCTCCTTTTATTCGTACAGCTAAGGCTAAAGGCTTATCTATGCCTCGTATTATATGGAAACATGCCTTGAAGCCTTCTTTGATGCCTGTAGTATCTTTCCTAGGTCCTGCTGTTGCTGGTATTTTAACTGGTTCAGTAGTTGTTGAGACAGTATTTACTATCCCTGGAATTGGTGTTCAAGTAGTTCAAGGAGCAACAAATCGTGACTATAACCTAGTACTTGCGTTGACAATTGTATATAGCGTTTTAGTAATCCTTTTTAATCTAGTCGTTGATATTATCTACGCCTTTTTAGATCCAAAAATTAGATATTAGGAGGTAGATTATGGTTCAGAGTTTTACATTAAATCAAAAAAAGAAAAATGCTGATTTTTTAAATAATATTGCAGATCAGTCTCATGATGAAGCTTTTAAGGGACGTAGCCTTTATCATGATGCTTGGTTGCGTTTTAAGAAAAATAAAACCGCAATGATCAGCTTAGTAATACTAATCTTAATAGTTTTAGCTGTAATTATACTTCCATGGTTTTCACCATATAGTTACGCAGATCAAAACTTACTCCAAGTTGACCAAGCACCTAGTGCTATACATTGGTTTGGTACAGATGATCTAGGTCGTGATGTTTTCACTCGAGTAATGGTAGGTGGGAGAATAACTCTAGAGATAGGTTTTGTTGCAACTCTTGTAAGCGTTGTAATTGGTACACTTGTCGGTGCGACAGCTGGGTTCTTTGGTGCTAAGATTGATAGTGTCTTAATGCGTATAGTAGATATATTATATGGCCTACCATTTATGTTTTTCGCAATATTATTAGTCACTATCTTTGGTAGAGACTTTGTATTAGTATTTATCGCTATTGGGGCTGTAAGTTGGCTTGATATGGCTCGTGTTGTGCGAGGTCAGACTTTAGGGCTTAAGAGTAAGGAGTTTATTGAAGCAGCATATGTCTGTGGTGTCAAAGAAGGAACTATTATTACTCGTCATATTGTCAGAAATCTTATAGGTATTGTGGCTGTATATATTACTCTAACTGTTCCGATAGTTATTATGACAGCTGCATTTTTAAGTTTTCTAGGTTTAGGTGTACAACCTCCTATGACTGACTGGGGTGGTTTGATTAGTGATGGCGTTGCTGTGATAACTTTCAATTATTGGTGGATTTTAGTTATTCCTTCAATATTTTTAACAGTAACACTATTGTGTTTTAATTTTATCGGTAATGGTTTAAGAGATGCCTTGGACCCACGTGAACATCGTTAAGGAGGATTTATGTCATTATTAGAAGTTAAAAATTTAAATGTAAAATTCAAAACCAATGATGGTTTGATAAGTGCAGTTAATAATATTAGCTTTACACTTGATGAAAGTGAAACTTTAGGAATAGTTGGTGAATCAGGTTCAGGAAAAAGCCAAACAGTTTTAGCTCTTATGGGACTATCAGCCCCTAATGCTGTTATTACAGGTTCTGTAAAGTTAAATGGTCAAGAGTTAATTGGTATGAAGACTAAGGCTCTAAATCAGATTCGTGGGAATGATATTTCGATGATTTTCCAAGATCCTATGACTTCATTAAATCCATATATAAATGTAGAAGCACAGCTCTGTGAAACTATGATGATTCATAAAAACTGCTCAAAAGCGGAAGCAAGAAAACATGCTATAGAAATGTTAGATGCAGTACATATTCCTGATGCTAAAAATAGAATCAAATTATACCCTCATGAATTCTCTGGTGGAATGCGTCAACGTGTAATGATCGCTATGGCTCTTATGTGTAAGCCCAAGCTTTTAATAGCGGATGAACCAACCACTGCTTTAGATGTAACTGTACAAGCTCAGATCTTAAAACTATTAAATGGACTTCAAAAAGAGTTTCAAATGGCAACTATTTTGATTACCCATGACATTGGTGTTGTTGCAGGAGCTTGTGATAGAGTCATGGTGATGTATGGAGGTTCTTTAGTTGAATCTGCGGATATTAACGGTTTATTTAATAACCATTATCATCCTTATACTACGGGACTAATGGCTGCTACTCCTAGAGTTGATTTGCCAAAATCACAATTACAAGCAATTCCTGGTGAGCCACCTGATTTATCACATCTACCTAGAGGTTGTGCATTTTCCCCAAGATGTACTTATGCAACAGAAGCATGTATTGAAAGTGCACCTATACTTGAAAATATAGGAGCTAATAATACACATTTAGTAGCATGTTTTAATAGTAAAAATATTATAAGTCAGAGAGGTTAATAAAATAATATGACTGAAAATTCTTTATTAAACATTAGTGACTTAAAAATCCACTTTCCTCTTAAAAAATCATGGCCTTGGCAAGAAACAAGGTATGTTAAGGCAGTTGATGGTGTTTCTTTTGATGTAATCAAAGGTGAAACATTAGGTATTGTAGGTGAATCAGGCTGTGGTAAGTCAACATTAATTAGAGCTATTGTTGGACTTGTCAGTGCTACAGAAGGTAGAGTTGTTTGGGCAGGTAAGGACTTAACTGCTCTTAAGACAAAAAAAGCTTGGCAATCGGTAAGAAAAGACATACAAATGGTTTTCCAAGATCCCTTTGCATCATTAAATCCAAGAATAACTGTTGGTAATATTATAGCCGAACCTCTAAAAGTACATGAACCTAACCTATCCTCAAAAGAAAGGCGTCAAAGGGTTGAAGAAATTATGAAAATGGTAGGTTTGTCTCCTAAGCATGTAAACCGTTATCCTCACCAATTTTCAGGTGGGCAATGTCAGCGTGTTGGTATAGCAAGAGCTCTAATTTTAAAACCTACGATTCTTGTATGTGATGAGCCTGTTAGTGCACTAGATGTTTCGATCCAAGCACAAATAGTAAATTTGTTAAAAGATTTACAAAAAACTCTTAACCTAACTATATTATTTATTGCTCATAATCTAAGTGTAGTTAAGCATATTTCAGATAGAATTATGGTAATGTATCTAGGTAATGTGATGGAAATTGGCGAGTCAAAATCACTTTGTGATAATCCCCTTCATCCATATACTAAAGCATTATTATCAGCAGTACCTTTACCAGACCCTCACCTAGAGCGTAATAAGAAAATTCAGATTCTTGAAGGAGATTTACCCTCACCGATAAATCCTCCATCTGGTTGTGTTTTTAGAACTCGTTGCCCTATTGCAACACAAGATTGTTCTATATCAAAACCTGAGGTAAAAGAAACATCTGAAATACGAAAAGTCGCATGTATTAGAGCTTAAGCGCTATCTTTCAATCAAACTTATACTAGTCTTAATATCTAATCGATAAAATAAATTTCTACTATACCTTTGTTATTTTAAAAGTATAATTTGTTGTATTTATAATACTAAAATTTTTTAAAATGTTTAAAAGTATAAAGTTTCTACTGTTTTTTATAATATTTATAAGCTTTGGATATAGCCAAACAATAAGCGTTGCAGCTGTTCAAATGGTTATTAAGCAAGAATCTTTTGATCAATTTGCGAACAATATTGAAAGACTATCTAAGCAAGCTAAAGCTAAAGGAGCAGAGATAGTTGTTTTCCCTGAAGATAATTCCGTAAATCTAATTAATGACCTACCATGGAATAAACAAAGTATTGTTAAGCTTAGTAGTTATTATTCAAAAACAAAGAAATTAATTTCTCAACTAGCTAAAAAATTAAATATTGTCCTAATAGCTGGAACTATAGCTAAAAACGATAATGGTAAAATATCTAATACTGTTATAGTAGGCTTACCAAATGGAGAGATTGTAGAGAATGATAAAATATATCTGACTCCTGAAGAGAGAAATGTTGGTTATACAAAGTTTGGTAAAGATATTCTAGTCTTAAATTATAAAGGCACTAAAATTGCAATTTTGATATGTTATACAAGTGAGTTTCCAAACATATCTCAGAAGCTTTCAAAAATTAACCCTGATATAATTATAGTTCCATCATATACAAATGATCTTTATGGTTTAAATAGAGTTCATACTGCTGTAAAAATGTTATCAATACAAAATTTTGCTTATGGTGTAGTTGTTGGTATGGCTTCTGGATTAGATAAGGATCATACTCAAGGTGTAGATGGAGTTAGTCAAATACTATTTACTTCACCACAAAATAAGGCTTTTCCTCTTAACTATTTGGCTAAGGGTAATTTTAATAAAGAAGATGTTGTCATTGAAAAACTAAACATTTCTAAACTACACAAAGCACGCGTTGGATATGATGCCTTTCCAAATAAAGATATAAAATATAATACTAATCTAAGTTATAAATCTATAAGCTATCCAAAATAATCTTATTTAAAACAGTCTCACTTTATAAATATTTGCTATAATTTTTCCAGTATTAAATTATTCTAGTAGAACTGCTATGAAGTATACAAAATTAGGCAAAACTGATATTGATATTAGTAGAATATGTTTAGGTACTATGACTTGGGGTAGGCAAAATACCCAAGCAGAAGGTTTTGAGCAAATGGATTATGCTTTATCACAAGGTATTAATTTCTGGGATACTGCAGAAATGTATGCAATTCCCCCTACTGCTAACACATACGGAAAAACAGAAGAAATAATCGGTAACTGGTTTAAATTTACAAACAAACGTGATGAGGTAGTTTTAGCTACTAAGTTTTCCCCTATGCCATGGGCAAGAAATGAAAAAGATCCAATAACCAATAAAAATAATATTGTTGAAGCTGTAAACAATAGCTTAAAGCGTTTAAAAACTGACTATATAGATCTGTATCAATTTCATTGGCCCACAAATAGACCACATTATCACTTTGGTAATTGGTGGGATTTTGAACCTCTAGCAGGACAGCAAAATAAAGATCAAATAGTAGAAAATATTTACGAGATTCTGCTTACATGTGATGAATTAGTAAAAGCTGGAAAGATCAAGTATTTAGGACTATCTAATGATTCGGTTTGGGGTATTAATCAGTTTATTCGCTTAGCTGAGAAATATAACTTACCTCGTATTGAAAGTATTCAACATGAATACAATCTTAATAGGCGTAGAGATGAAACAGATGTGATGGAAACTTGTGCTTTAGAGGATATATCTTATTTAGCATGGTCTCCCCTTGAGCAGGGAGTTATAACAGGTAAATATCGTAATGGCGCACGCCCTGCTGGCACAAGAATGTCAGTGGAAATTTTAGATGGTCAAGAGGATCGTTATGGTTTTAGATTTGCAACTAATGATAATGCCGTAACAGAGTATATTAATGTTGCTAAAAAGCATAACTTAGATATCTGCCAAATGGCGATAGCTTTTACACTTAGAAAGCCATATATGAATTGCAGCATAATTGGAGCAACTACTATGTCACAGCTTAAGACAAATATTGATTCCATAAATTTGCAGCTATCTGAAGAAATACTTCAAGATATTGAGAAAGTCAGAAGAAAATATCCAGTACCTTTTTAAAACTCGCTAGCAATATTATTTGTTATAATGTCATAAAATTCAAAATTTACCATGATTTATGAAATATACAAAACTTGGAAAAACAGATATTAATGTTAGCAGAATATGTCTAGGAACTATGACTTGGGGAGAGCAAAACTCTCAGTCAGAAGGTTTTGAGCAAATGGATTATGCCCTATCTCAAGGAGTAAATTTTTGGGATACTGCTGAAATGTATCCAATCCCACCAAATCCTAAAACTTATGCTAAAACAGAAACAATCATAGGAAATTGGCTTAAGTCTAGACAAAAAAGAGAAGAAATTATTTTAGCTACTAAATTTTCGCCACTTCCTTGGGCTCGAGGTGAGGAAAATCCTACAATCAATAAGCAAAATATCATTACAGCTGTAGATAATAGTTTAAAAAGGTTAAAGACCGATTATATTGATCTTTATCAATTCCATTGGCCTACTAATAGATCTCATTATCATTTTGAGAATTGGTGGAATTTTGAACCATCACAACAGGGAGAATCTGCTAAACAACACATTTTAGATAATATCTTAGAAACTCTACAAACATGCGATGAGCTTATAAAAGCTGGTAAAATTCGCCATATAGGTCTTTCAGATGACTCTGCTTGGGGCGTAAGCCAGTTTCTAAAGCTTTCAGAGAAGTATAACTTGCCAAGAATAGCTAGTTTGCAACATGAATATAACTTATTACGTCGTAGAGATGAAACAGATGTCATGGAAACTTGTGCTTTAGAAGATGTTTCATATTTATCATGGTCACCTCTTCATGCAGGAATATTAAGTGGCAAATACTTAAATGGTAATGCTCCTGAAGGTAGTAGAATGAGCTCTCCTGAACGTAGATCTAGATATGCTGCAAAACTAAATCCTATAGTTGATGCAGCTGTAGAGCAATATATTGCAGTAGCTAAAAAACATAATCTAGATGTATGTCAAATGGCATTAGCTTTTACAATTAGAAAGCCATATATGAGCTGTAGTATAATTGGAGCAACTAACTTACAACAACTTAAAACAAATATTGGTGCTATAAATTTAGAACTATCTCAGGATGTACTTCAAGATATTGAGAATGTTAGAAGAAAATATCCTGTTGCATACTAAATTTATAATACTCAATTTTTTATTTCTTAACCGTACATTTTATTTGTTATAATCTTTTCAAACTCAAAAATTATTATTTAAAATGAAATATACTAAATTAGGAAAGACTAATCTCGATATCAGTAGAATATGTCTTGGAACTATGACTTGGGGATTGCAAAACTCACAAGCTGAAGGTTTTGATCAGATGGATTATGCATTAACTCAAGGTGTAAACTTTTGGGATACAGCTGAGCTATATGCAGTACCACCAACTCCTAATACTTATGGTAAAACAGAGGAAATTATAGGAAACTGGTTTGAATCTAGACAAAAAAGAGAAGAAGTCATTCTAGCTACTAAATTTTCACCTATTCCTTGGGCTCGAGGAGAAGAAAGCCCTATAATTAATAAGCCAAATATTATTACAGCTGTTGATAATAGTTTAAAAAGATTAAAAACTGACTATATTGATCTTTACCAATTTCATTGGCCCGTTAATAGACCTAACTATCATTTTGCTGATTGGTGGGACTTTGAACCATCACAAGGTGAGTCTACAAAGCAACAAATTTTAGATAATATCTTAGAAACTCTACAAACATGTGATGAACTTATAAAGGCAGGTAAAATTCGTCATATTGGCCTTTCGGATGATTCTGCTTGGGGTATTAGTCAATTTATAAAGCTTGCTGAAAAATATAATTTACCCAGAATTGCGAGTATTCAAAATGAGTATAACTTGCTGCGTCGTAGAGATGAAACTGATGTGATGGAAACTTGTGCATTAGAAGAGGTTTCATATTTACCATGGTCACCTTTACAAATGGGAATATTAAGTGGTAAATATCTAAATGGTAAAGTCCCTGCTGGTAGTAGACTTTCTGATGAAGTAATGGGTTCTGAAGAACAAAAGGCTAGATTTGCAACTAGACATAATCCAACGGTAGATAAAGCTGTAGAAGAATATCTTGCTGTAGCAAAAAAACATAATCTAGATGTTTGCCAAATGGCTATAGCATTTACAATTAGAAAATCATACATGACTTCTAGTATCATTGGCGCAACCAATCTGCAACAACTTAAAACAAATATTGAAGCTATAAATTTAGAGCTATCTGAGGATGTACTTGCAGATATCGAGAAAGTCAGAAGAAAATACCCTGTCCCATTCTAAAAAAGAATATCTATTTTTTTCTTAACCAGCTATATTATTTATTATATTTTTTAAATTCACTTTTTTTGTAAAGTATGAAATATATAAAGTTAGGAAAAACAAACATCGATATAAGTAGAATATGCCTTGGCACTATGACTTGGGGACAACAAAATACTGAGTCAGAAGGTTTTGAGCAAATGAACTATGCTTTATCACAAGGTGTAAACTTTTGGGATACTGCAGAAATGTATGCTTTTCCTAGAACTCCAGAAACTTATGGTAAAACAGAAGAAATAATTGGTAATTGGTTTTCAAAATATAAAAAAAGAGATGATGTTATACTTGCAACTAAATTCTCTCCGGTATCGTATATTAGAAATGAAGTTAATCCAGAAACAAATAAAGTCAATATTATTCAAGCTGTTGATAATAGCTTAAGGCGTCTACAGACAGATTATATCGACTTATATCAATTTCATTGGCCTACAAATAGACCTCATTATCATTTTAATTTATGGTGGGATTATGAGCCTACTAAAAATAATTTTGATAAATCTCAAATTATTGAAAATATTCTAGAGATTCTACAAACATGTAATGAGCTTATTAAAGTGGGTAAAATTAAACATATTGGAATATCAAATGATTCAGCTTGGGGAATTAATCAATTTTTAAACCTTTCTGAAAAATATAATTTACCACGAATCCAAAGCCTTCAAAATGAATATAATTTATTACGCCGTAGAGATGAAACTGATATTATGGAGATATGTGCACTTGAGAATATTTCATATCTAACATGGTCCCCTCTAAATATGGGAGTATTATCAGGGAAATATCTAAATAATAAACGCCCTAGTGAATCGCGCATGTCAAGTAGATTCCTTTCTAATCAAAGTTTAAAAGATATGCTAGCTTATAGACTAAATGTAAAAGATGAGGTTATAAATAGTTATATTAATATAGCTAAAAAACATAACTTAGATATATGTCAAATGGCAATAGCATTTACAATTCGTAAACCATATATGAGTTCTAGTATAATTGGTGCAACATCAATGGAACAATTAAAAACAAATATTAGCGCTATTAATCTTGAGCTATCACAGGAAGTATTAGCAGATATAGAAGAAGTAAGAAAAAAATATCCAATTCCTTTTTAAAATGAGTAATAAAACGAACAATCAAATATATTTTTTATTATTTATAATATTTTTTAGTGTTGTTGGTGCCTCAATGCCCTATGCTATTTTTGCACCTTTATTTATTAATGATCATAGTTTATTTCCTTATGCATCCCAAGAAATACTAAATATTGGACTAGGGTTTACTCTAGCTGCATATCCTATGGGACAGTTTATAGGAGCACCTATTATTGGTAGATTTTCAGATAAATATGGACGTAAAAAAATTTTAATAAATACACTTATTTTTTCAGCTATTGGGTATTTTTTATCTTTTATTTCAATATCTAAAGGTAGTGTATTCTTGTTGATTATAACAAGATTTATGACAGGAGCTTTTGAGGCTAATTATGTTGTAGCTCAAGCATTTATTGTTGATATAACAAAAAATAAACAAAAAGACTTAGGTAAATTATCCGCAACAGCATCTTTAGCCTATGTTCTTGGTCCTATTATAGGTGCGGTATTATGTAATCATCATATAATATATTGGTTTGACTATGCTACCCCTTTTCTTTTTGCAGCCTTTGTGTCTATTATATTAATGATATTAGTGAAATATAAACTTACAGAGAGTATGCCAAAAATATCTTCAAAGAAAATAAACATATTTGAAGAATTTAGGATTATTAAAAATTTGTCAAATATTACTAAGAATGATTCAATAAAAATACTACTATTTAGTAGTACATTTTTATCATTATCTATTCTAACCTATTATGAGTTTTATCCAGTAATACTTGCTAATAATTGGAATATGAAATCTATGACTATTGCAATACTAACAGCAGTATATAGTATAAGTCTTTCTATAAGTGTGTTGTATCTTCCTTCATTCTTAAATAGAAGATTCTCATTAAAGAAGAATTTATATTTGATGTTTAGTATTATGCTCATAGGCTATCTTTTATTAGTCTCTAATAATATTTATTTGGTCATTTTACAGTTTGCCCTTCTTGGGTTGGCATTTGGTACAGCTAATAATTTACAACTAGTTATGCTTTCTGATATTGCGCCAGATGATAAGCAAGGTGAAATCCTAGGTTTACGCGCTTCTTTATCAATGTTTGGAAATGCTATTGTATGTATATTTGGTGGATTTATTATTATATTTTCTGTTAATTTTACAGCTCTAATAAGTATAATTTTTATATTACTAACTACTCTTGGAATAACTCTTTTAAAGAATAAGAAAGCTTAGATCTCTAAAAAGTTCTTTAAAGTCTCTAAACCACTCTCTGTTAAATATGCTTCGGGATGGTATTGAACTCCATAGATTTTTGCTTGTTTATGTTCAAAGGCCATAATCTCATTATCACCTGTCATAGCTATGATCACTAAGGGATCTATAATTTTATCAACTATTAGCGAGTGATAACGCGTAACATCAAAGCTATCGGCAAGATTCTTATATAGTTTAGATTTTTTTATTTGAGAGATTCTGGAAAGCTTTCCATGATATATTTGTTTAGCTTTTATTATATTAGAGCCATAATATTGAGCTATTAATTGATGACCTAAGCATATTCCTAGTAAAGGTATATTATTTTGCTCACAGTACTCAATAACTGAGTATTTATCTTTTAGCTCATTAGGATGTCCTGGACCTGGACCAATTATGATATGACTATACTGAGTGATATCATCTATTTCCTGATCTGTTTTTTTGATACATACCTCATGCCCAAGGTAGGTTATATAGTCAACTATAATATTAGTAAATGAATCATAATGATCAATATATAAAACCATTTTAGACCTCTAGGTATGCAGGTATCAAACCTCTAACACTATTAATAAGATATATTTTATCTGCTGAGTTTAAATCATTTATAGTTAAATGCTTAGGCTCTAATTTTTTTTCAATTATCATTGATCTTCTAGCTACTCCATCTAATACACCATCATCTAGCTTTGGTGTATAGAACTGTTTATCTTTTTGTATAACTATATTATGAAATCTAGTTTCTGTAATATAATTATTTTCATTTAAAAATATCAGCTCACAATCTGTTTCTGTAGCAATATACTTACTATGCATTTGAGTATAAAAACCACGCGTAGAATCATGAGTTGTTTTATATTGAAATAATTTGTATTTAGAGTTTATTTTTTCTGGACAAATTATTAGTTTTATAGGCTTTATGACTCTTGTGTCGATATGATTATGCTCAATAATAAAAGACTTATCATAATTACATTCAAGACGTATCTTATATTCTTTATTTTTCTCTAGTTTCGTAGAATAAGTTTCTAACCGGTTTTTAATATAATTTATATCTACATCAAAAAACAATCTTCTAGCAGAGCTTTCAAGACGCTCTAAATGTAAATTTAAATATTTAAATCCATTATGGTAATAAAGACTCTCAATCAAAGAAAAGCTTGGCTTATAAATCTTTTTAATAAACCCTATTTTCGTATCCATCTCATGCCATTCAGATTCTGCATCCGAGTATACAGTTATACCGCCACCAACTCCTATTTGCATATTATTTTGATATTTTTGAATAGTACGAATTGCTACATTAAAGCACATATCATTATTAGGTAAAATATAACCAATACTTCCGGTATAGACACCCCGTTTCTGTCTTTCTATTTTGGCTATCAATTCCATAGTTCTTCTTTTAGGAGCTCCTGTTATAGAACCACATGGAAATAAATTATCTAGAATTTTCTTAAATGATATTTGTTTGTCAATGTTAGCAGATACTTGTGATGTCATTTGTAGAAGATTTTTATATTTTTCTATTGAGAAGAGTTCATCTACTTTAACTGTATGAGTATCTGCTATTGCTGATAAATCATTTCTTAATAAATCCACTATTATCAAATTTTCTGCTTTATTCTTATCACATGACTTTAACTCTTGTAATGCTTCTAGATCTTTTTGCTCATCTCCACTAAGTCTAGCAGTTCCCTTCATAGGATTTACAACTATCTTATTGTTTTCTTTTTTAAAAAATAGTTCTGGTGAAATAGAGATTATATCTGGTTTTAAAAAAGGTAGATATGCTGCATATTTGACAAGTTGTGTTTGTTTTAAACTCTCATATAATCCTAAACTATTAAACTTAGAATTTGCGTAAATATTTTTAGTTAGGTTAATCTGATAGCTTTCACCATTAATAAGTGCTTGCTGAACTTTCTCAAAATCTACTAAATAATCATTAAAACTAATATTATCTAACATTAAATCTAAAGATTCTTCATTACAGAAAGAACTAGGAATATCATAGCTAAGGTTTTCAAATGCTACAAAATGGAGTAAATTCTCATCATTATTAGGTAACCGTAAGTCTTTTAGTTCATCTTTAAGGTAATAGCCTGCTTCATAACTAATATACCCAGCTAAATATAGTCCCTGTTGTTGTAGCATCTCTAGCTCACAAAAAGCTAGATCTAAAGAATCTTTATCACAAGCAATAATTTCTTTAATAGGATTGTAAAAATAATAGTTTTTACTATTTGTCAAAGTATCTTCAAATATAGCAAACTGAGGAAGTGTTTTAGAGCTCATTGTTTATTAATTCTTTTAGCTTTTTTCTATCTATCTTACCTGTTACTGTCATAGGGATCTTATCAAGATATAAGATGCCATCTAGCTTCTTATATTCAGATACATATTTAGTAAGCTCTTTATTTATAGAGTCTAACGAATATTTATTTTCAGTAACTAAAAATGCCCAAATATTTTCTCCCCATATTTTATCGTATTTTCCAACAACTACACAGCTTTTAATTCCAGGTATTTTTAAAATAGAATTTTCTAATTCAATTGGTGATATATTTGAGCCACATTTGATTATAATATCTTTATACCTACCATAAAAAGTAAGCTCATATTTTTGATTATCAAAACTGCCAATATCCCCAGTTTCTAACCATTCATCCTTATTGTTTAAAGGAAGAATATTATTTTTAATAAAGATCTTACCATAGTTATTATTTGTAAATTTAGAGATCTTCACTTTAGTATCTGAGAAAATCTTTATAGTATTAGAGCTACTAGCATTTATATTTTGACCGTAGCCAAAAACTTCTGTCATACCAATTCCATTTAATAATGGTATACCTAACTTTTGTTTGACTAAATTACTCAAAGATTCTGATGCTATATCTCCAGCAACACTTAAATAGCGTAAATTGTGATTTTTAGTAACATTCTCTTGGGTTAAGAAATGATACATCGTTGGTAATAACGCTAAAGCTGTTATATTAGATTGATTAATAATTTCAGCAACTAGTTTGGGGTTAAACTCTGGAATAATTGTAATATCTAACCCCATAACTAAAGCTGGCAAAATCTGGTATGAAAATGCAAATGCATGATTTATTGATAAGGCTACTAAAAGATGATCATTAGATTGCAGACCTAAATCATCAACTCTATTTTGTGCATATTCTATAATCTGATCAATATTGTGGAGATGTTTCTGATAGAAACCTGTTGTTCCTGAGCTTACATGAGCTACTATAGTTTTTTCAAATATTTTATAGTCTTGTGTTTTAGGTAAGTTTTTAAAAAAGTCTACTTCATTTCTTATATAAAGTATTTCCAATTTATCTAATTCTAAATGAGATGCTTTATCTGTTATAAATAGTGAATTATCCTCTAGTATTCCTTCAAGCTCTGAATCAATTAGTCGAGGATTAATTGGTACAAAAAGATCTATATCTGCTATCCAGCTAGCTATATATAAACTAATTGATAATGGTGAATTTTTTAGATTAGAAAATATTTTTTTATATTTATAAGATTCAAGAAATCTTGCTAAACGATAAGATTTTTCTAAGATTTCTTTATATGAGTATTTTCCATTAGCAAAGAAAATATACCTATCTTCATTATGATTTTTTATATTTTCTAAAAAATTTCTAAGTTGACTCATTTCTAAGTAATTGATTATCTAAGTAATTGCTAATATGATATATTAAATTAAAATTTTATATTTAACATCTTTTAATAAAATGCGACAATCTTTATTTTTAAATGAATTAGAAATTTATGTTAGTCTAGGCTGTTCTGCTGAAGAAAGAGCTTATAAACAAATGATTAAGCTTGATATAGAGCTAGAGTTTACTGAGAATTATTCTGCTAGTGATACTGATAATTTAGAAGAAACTATCTGTTACTATACGCTGAGAAATAATATCCAAGAGTTTTGCAATAATATAAGTTGTAACCTTATTGAATATTTAGCCAAACAAATATTCTTATTTATTCAAAAAAATTATACTAATGTAAATCTAAAATATTTAAAACTTATAAAAGCTCCTCCTGTTTCTCAAATGAAAACGGCTAGTTTTATTATTAGGAATTAATATATGCAATATATTATAGGAATTGGCACAAATGTAGGGTTTACTCTTGAAAATATACATCTAGCTATACAGGCTTTAGACTCACATAAAGAAATAAAAGTTATAAGAAAAGCGAGCTTATATAGTAGCAAAGCACTACTTAAAGAAGATGCTCCTAAAAATTGGGATATTAATTTTATAAATACAGCTGTAAAGATTAGTTCAACTCTAGATCCTAATAAACTTTTAACTATTCTAAAAAATATTGAAAAAAATATTGGAAGAGATCCAAATGCCCCTGTCTGGTCGCCAAGAGTTATTGATCTAGATATTCTAGCTGCTGAAGATTTGATTCTAGAAACTGATGAGCTTACAATCCCTCATAAAGAGCTACTTAATCGGAATTTTGCTTTAGCTCCGTTATTAGAGTTATCCAAAGGTTGGCATCATCCTCAAAAAGTAGAGATAGATCTAAGCTTAAGATTAAAAGAGCTTGATAATATAGATAAACTAAAACAAACTCTCTCAAATACTATGCGTATGGGTATTGTAAACTTATCAGACCAATCTTTTTCAGATGGGCATTTTGATGATGATAAGCGTAAGTTTAATTTACATGAACTTATTGAGAATGGAGCTGAAATTATAGATATCGGAGCTGAATCAACTAAACCTAATGCTAAACCAATATCTATAGATGAAGAATTTAAAAAGCTTGATATGATTCTAGAAGATATTAAAGCAACTGCTGCAGATCTAAAATATAAACCTTTAATAAGTATTGATACGCGTAAATTAGAGGTGATGCAAATGATCTTAGATAAACATCATGATATTATCTGGATGATAAATGATGTTGAATGTAATGATATTGAAGAAAAAGCTAAGCTCATTGTAAAGTACGATAAAAAATATGTCATAACTCATAATTTAGGAATA
Source organism: Francisella sp. LA112445 (assembly GCF_012224145.1). Lineage (NCBI taxonomy): Bacteria > Pseudomonadati > Pseudomonadota > Gammaproteobacteria > Thiotrichales > Francisellaceae > Francisella > Francisella sp. LA112445. The sequence continues at coordinate 1,067,317 of NZ_CP041030.1, read as the reverse complement.
ATAAACAGAGATCAATATTTAGATAAAAATGGTGCAATAGAAAAAGTTTGTCAGTATATTGAGCAGAAAAAAGATATTTTACTAAATTATGGAGTACCAAAAGATAATATATTCTTTGATGTTGGTTTTGGTTTTGGTAAAAAAGCAGATACTGCAAAATATTTATTAGAAAATATTGTTAAAATAAAAGATATATTAGGTTTAAAAGCACTGATTGGTCACTCTCGTAAACCATCAATATTAGGATTAACAAAAGATAGTGATCTAAAATCCTTAGATAGCGCAACTAGAGAGCTTTCAAGAAAGTTAGAAAAATTAAATATTGAAATTATAAGAGTACATAAAATTTAAAAGGAATTAAACAATGCCATATCATCCAAGTTTAGAAGCAATATTAGATACTCCTGAAGTTCGACGAATAAAAAAGTTAGATTTAAGAGAGCAGCGTGAAATCTTTAAAAGTCTATCTATTGATCAAATTAAAAGAATTCCTCGTCCTGATATTCTCGAAGAAGATATAAAATTAGAGAATAATACTATACTAAGACACTATAGGTCTAAAAAGCCAAATGGTAAAGCTCTGCTTTTTATTCATGGAGGTGGATGGTCTCTAAATTCGATTGATACTTATGATCATGTATGTCGTTATCTTTGTGATCAAGGAAATTTTGATATTTTCTCACTTGCTTATGGTTTAGCTCCTGAGCATAAATACCCTGCTGCTGTTGATCATGCATTATTTGCTTATGATTGGTTATATCAAAATATTAGCAAATTTAATATAGATCCTAAAAATATCTTTGTAATGGGAGATAGTGCTGGGGGAAATCTTGTGACTATAATTTGTCATGAGCGCCAGCAAATTATGCCTAAAGCACAAGTACTATTTTACCCAGCAGTTGATATGTATACAAAATACGAAAGTAACCATAAGTTTGATGAATACAAATATCATTTAACTGCAGAGTGGTGTGAAATGATGCTTAAAGCTTATCTTGGTGATGAAATATTATCTCAACCTAAAAGATTAAGAGAGCCTAAGATTTCTCCTTTGTTTTATGAAGCAACAAAGCAACCTGATACATTAATAGTATCGGCTACTCATGATATTTTAATTGATGGGGTCTATGCTTATGAGAAAAAACTTAAAGAACAAGGAACTTTAGTTGAAACTCATTATGATGACGAGATGTATCATGGTTTTATGACAATAATTGGCATTAGTCCATTACCAAATGCTAAAATAGCTTTAGATAAAACTATAGATTTTATTAATAAAAGATAAAAATTAATAAGATATGAATCCAATCTTTAAAACAGATAAGAAATCAGGTGAGCAATCTGAGCAGCTTATAAAAAGATTTAATGAATTACCCGCTTTTGTAGCGACTGGTGGAGAAATTTTATTTGTATCTAACGATTTTCTTGAAGTTCATTTGAGATTTAACCTAAATGAAAATACTAAAAACTATCATGGTACAGGTTTTGGGGGTGCAATATATTCTTCATTAGATCCAATATATCCTATTCAATTATGTAGGATTCTTGGTGATGATTATGTTGTATGGGATTTATCAGCAAGCATAGATTATCTTAAACCAATTACTGATCATGTATATGCTAGATTTTTATTATCTGAGGAAACTATAACTAACATCAAAAAAGATGTTCAAACTAAAAATAAATCAATAGTTAGTTTACCTGTATGCTATGAAGATCTAGAAAAAAATATCTATGCTAAAGCCACTAAAACAATATATATAGCAGATAGAGAGTATTTTAATAATAAGCATAAATAGTTTAAACCATACCAAGGACAACTTTTATATAGTTTTGAAGTCGTATACCTTTCGGTTTTGTTACCTCATAATGCTTATAATCATAAAGGAAAATCCTAAATATTTTTATGAGGCTGAAATTAAGAAAATTGTTATTGATTTTATTCTTTTGATGAATGCTTATTATTTATATTTACTAAGCATTTTATTTCTTTGAGCTAAAGCATTATTAACTAGTTTATTAAACTTATCATAGCTACAATAACTCTTATTGTCACATGCTGGAATCTTAATGTCTTTACCATTATAAGTTATATTCACTCTATAATTATTGTTGATTTTAAATAACTCAAAATTCATATATGATGCATAATGAGGGTTTTTATATATAGGGTCACCAAGAGCACTCATCACTATTGCTATAGTAGTATCATGACCTCCATAAACAACGTACTTAAGCTTCGTATTCTGATCATTAATTTTTGATGACAAATATTTATTTAAGTTACCTAAGAATGGTGATCCAAGTAAATCTCCAATATTTTTTGGACCAAGCTCATATAAACCTGCCCAATTACTTAATGGATAATACTTATCATAAGTTTTCATGCTAATACCTTTAGGGAAAGGAACATTGTAGATAGTACGAACATGTAAATCATCAAAAAATCCACCTGCATCAGAAAGATTTGTTATTTTATATCCTGCAATTTTTGACCATTTGTCTAACTGTTTATTAGATATTTCATCATTATATTTTTTCCATACAGCTTGTGTGTGAACTTCTTTTTCTGCAAGTTTATTAAATACTTGAGACTCTTTTCCAGATCCAATATCAAATACTGGAGCATTTGGCAAAGTAAATATAGGAATTGGATTTAACGCCCCTGGCAATGCAGGTAAGCCTGAATCTAGTTTTGGACCTGTCCCAAGAGGATATAGACCATATAAAAAGGATTCAGTACTAACAACTAGTCTATTTTCTTGTCCTGCTAAAGATATAATTGTTCCATTAGAGTATGTTTTTGGTAAAAGATGATATTTATCCATATAAAGTTGTCTTATATGCTTTCCAAGTTTATACTCTTGTCTCATTCCAAGAGGTGTTAATTCGCCATTACCGCCTTTCCATGAATAGCTATATTGAGGATTTTTAATTGGCATATATGGAGTTCTATCTCCATGCCTAATCAAAGTCGCAGCGAATATAAGTTTGCCATTAGATATAGAGTTATCTTTTTTTACAGTAACATTATCTGCAGAAAACCCCATTGATATACTGAATAAACCAGTAGCTAGTAATGTAGTAACCTTTTTTAAATTCATGTAAATATTCCTTTAGTTAAAAGTTTATTTTTCTTATCTATTAAATAAATTTGTGATTAAATTACATAACTATTAATTATCTTTGATAGACTAGAAAGTTTCCAAATACACTAATAAATAAATCATAAAAGTTGCTATACAACAATATTAAATTAATATTAGCAAACCATATCAGGAACTATTTTTATATAACCATTTTTTCTAACACCTTCGGGGGTTGTTAATTCATAATACTTGAAAGCATAAAGTAGAACTCTAAAAAGTGTTCTCTTTTTATTGTTAGAAAAGTCCTTATACTCAGTACGAGCATGCATTGTTTTAAAAGAGTTAAGAAAAACAATATCTCCTTCTTTTTGGTCTAAATTAAAAGAATATTGATCACTATTAACTAATTCAATAAAGCTATTTAAAGCCTCAATTTGTGACTTTGACATACAAGGAATATTCTTATCTTCTATTGCTGCAAGAATTGATCCAGGAACACAGTGTCCCATTAGTTTTCCTTCATTAATACTAAAAACTGGCAAACTAAAAAAGTCTTCTTTCTTCCCTAGATTTAAAGGGTGCTGTTTATAATAAAATGGTTTACATAACTCATTAAGTGTATCTGGGTTATTATAAAAAAAATAATCATATAAGGCTAAGCTATTTGCAACAAAAAGCTCGCCACCCTGCTTTGCTTTTTGTAAATAAAAAAGACAATTAATGTCACAAATAATATCTGTATGGAACTGTAAAAACTTTGTAGATCTTGGCCAACTAATCGTTTTGCCATCCTTAGTAGTATTTCTTGAATCATCAAGTGTATCAATAGTAGATAACATTTCTCCAGAAAATTTAGATGGTACAGGAGAGCCTAGCTCTAAACATATAATATAAAAAATTAACTTTAACTCCCCATGTGAGTATTTGCTTATAGGAAGCCCTCGCAGCCTGACAATGCCACTACCATTTTCAATAATTTTGCGAAACTTTAATAACTTATTTTTAAAATTGCCAAGACAAATATCGCCTTTTCGTAAAGCAAAGTATGGTAAATTTAATTCAATTGCCTGATTTAGTGCATGATTAATATCATCTATATCATTACTATTTAAATCATAGAAACTTTCAGGATGCTTATCAAAAATATCATTATTTTTCCATAAGTTAGTATTTAACATTTAAAATGTCTTTATAAATTTAATTTACTATATACCAAATCATAAAATTTGCTATACCTCAATATTTACTGGCGTACTATATTTATTTTTAAATTGACTTTCTAGATATAATTAGAGCTTTTCAACAGCATTTATAATTGCTTGTTTCGTAACTTGTTTTAAATTAATAATATCATCTGGCTTTGAATTTAAAGGTGGTAGCCAATAAAGTGTATTACCAAGTGGTCTGAGTAATGCGCCTAATTTAATAGATTCTTTATAAACATCAAAGCCAAATCTATATTTATCTATATCTAAATCCGCGGCAATCATACCTCCAAGATTTCTAATATTTTTTAAAATAGGAATTTCTTGTTGTATCTCTGAGAAGTAATTGTGCATTAGAGTTTCTAGATTAGTTACATTATTTAATATATTTACCTGTTCAAAAATATCTAAAACGCTATTTGCTGCTACTACTCCAAGAATATTGCCACTATGAGTATGTGAGTGTAAAAAAGCTTCAGACATTTTATCTTTATAAAACATATCATAATATTGGTTTTTTGTTAGAGTAACACTAAAAGGTATGACTCCTGATGTAATACCTTTTGATATACACAAAAAATCTGGCGAAATATCTAAATAATCTAATGCAAATAACTTACCTAGCCTTCCAACACCTGTCATAATTTCATCAAAAATAATATAAATATCATTTTGCTTACACCATTTACATAGTCTGCTAAGATAGTCTTTACTATATAGCAACATACCTCCAGCTCCTTGACATAGAGGCTCAACTATTAGTGCATTTATACTTTGCTTATTTTGTTCTAAAAACTCCTCTGTCTTATCCCAATGATGTTTTGCATCCTCCCACAGAGGATCTGTTTTACCATTAACGTATGGTATATCTCTTATGACTAAACTATCAAACAAACAAGCTTTATAAGGATCAGAATATAAACCACAATCACTAACACTCATAGTTGCTAAAGTCTCACCATGATAAGAGTTTTCAAGACAAACAAACTTAGTTTTAGACTTTTGATCTCTAAGTTGGCGTAAATGTATCGTCATTTTTAAAGCAATTTCTACAGCACATGAACCATCCGCAGCATATAATGTTTTATCCATTGATGTTAATTTACATATTCTATTACTAAAATGTTCAACTTCTTCATTAGTTGTATTAGCAAATATTGTGTGCTCAAACTTATCAAGCTGATTCTTTAATCTATCTACGATATATGGATGTCTATGTCCTAATGACTTACACCACCAACTAGATATAGCATCAAAAAGCTTTCTATTATCTTTTGTATATATATAGCTACCTTCTGTCTTATTTATACTTAGAGGAGGAACTTTTTCAAAGTCTTTCATTTGTGTACAAGGATGCCAAATATTAGTGCTATACTTCATTGTAAACTATTTTTATATTTATTGGTTGACATAAATTATATACAAGATATACAATAATTTACAACTTAAAGTTATCAACCATATAAACATGAATTTAGAACAAGTTAAAGCAATATATGACACACCTCTTACAGAATTAATATTTAATGCTCTAGAAGTTCATAAGAAAAATTTTAATAATGATATAGAATTGTGTTCATTAAAAAGCATAAAAACAGGAGCTTGTCCTGAAGATTGTAAATACTGCCCTCAAAGTGGGCATTACAATACAAAGATACAGAAACATAAACTTCTAGATTTAGATAATATTTTAGAAGAAGCAAAACAAGCTAAAGCTAGTGGTTCTAAAAGATTCTGTATGGGAGCCGCTTGGAAAAATATACCTAAGAAAGATCTAGATAAAGTTACAAATATTATATCTGAAGTAAAAAAACTAGGCCTAGAAACATGTGTAACTCTAGGTAGTATCAATGCTGAAGAGGCAACAAAACTAAAAGATGCAGGTTTAGACTATTATAACCATAATTTAGATACTTCAAGAAGATACTATCCTGAAATAATTTCAACTCGAAAATTTGAGGAAAGAATTGAAACTATAAGAAATGTAGCTAATGCAGATATAAATGTTTGTTGTGGTGGTATATTAGGAATGGGAGAATCCCTTGATGATAGACTTAGTTTATTATTGGAATTATTAGAGTTACCATCACCTCCCAAAAGTATACCTATCAATACTTTGATACCTGTAAAGGGAACGCCTCTAGGGGACAAGTATTCAGAAGCACAGATTGATAATATAGAACTTGTGAGATTTATAGCAACAACTAGAATTCTTTTTCCTGAAGCTAGACTTAGATTATCAGCAGGTAGAGAAAATATGTCTATAGAGACGCAAACATTGTGTTTTCTTGCTGGTATTAACTCTATTTTTTATGGTAATAAACTTCTAACTGAGAATAATGCTACTGTAAATTCAGATAACTATCTGTTATCGAAATTAGGATTAACAGCTTAGACAGAAATCATGCTAAATCTAGAAAATAAGTATATTCAGTATCAAAAAGATAACTTATTAAGAGAGTTAGCTATTAGTGATGTTCATAAAGAAAAATCTACTATAGATTTTACTAGCAGTGACTACTTAAATTTATCTAGTTCTATTAATCTAAAACAATGTTTAATCGATGGTTTTGATAGATATGGTTTTGGCAGTAAAGGATCTAATATTGTCTGTGGCTATACTGATGAGACTCAAGAGTTTGAAACTACTTTTGCGAAATTTGTTAATTATCCTAGAGCTATATTTTTTAGCTCAGGTTTTATGGCAAATTTAGCTATTTACTCAACCTTATTTGATAAAAGTCAAATAATCTTTGCTGACAAATATATTCATGCTTCGATTATAGATGGTATCAAATTATCACAAGCAAAATTAAGAAGATACAAACATCAAAACCTAGCTCATTTAGAAAATATTTACGATAATAAAAGCTATATAACTACAGAAGGAGTTTTTAGTACTTATGGAACAGTTAGTCAACTAGATAAGATATCTACTGCAGCTAAAGGCAAATTAATAGTTGATGAGGCGCATAGTTTTGGTGTTCTGGGGAAAAATGGTAAAGGCTCTATAGATAAGTATAAACTCAGATATACAGATTGTCCTATCAGTATATTTCCTTTAGGTAAAGCTTTTGGTGGAGTTGGTGCTATGGTATGCACTACAGATAGAATTGCTGAATACCTAATCCAATTTGCTCGAAACTATATTTATACAACTGCCCTGCCCCCATTAATACTAAAAACTTCTATTTTACAATTAGAAAACTTAAAATCGGCATCTAACCAAAGGATAGCTCTTTGTAAAAATATATATCTCTTTAATAAGTTATGTAAAGAAAAAAGGCTAGAGTTATTGTCTGATGATATATCCCCTATTAAAAGCATCTTAATAAAAGATAATAATTTAGCGATAAGTTTAAAAAATAAGCTTTATGCTAAGAATATATTAGTTTCATGTTTTAGGTATCCAACAGTTCCTAAAAACCAAGCTCTTCTTAGATTTTCATTACATTCAAGTAATACACTAGACCAAATTCAAGAAGCTCTAGAAATTATCTCTAAGGAGGTAAATTATGGATTTATACAATAAAGTCGAAATAAACTTCTCTAATGCAAATCAATATGCACAAAAAAGTAGTATTCAGAACAAAGTTAGGCAAATACTTTTAGCTGAAACATTAAGATATTCAAAACTACTAAATTATAATCATATACATAAAATACTAAATTTAGGAGTTCGTGATCTTAGCGAACCTTTAGAATTAAACAAAACATTCAATCCTGATAAAATTGATATTGGAGATATTGCTCCACCACAAAACTCTAAAAGTATAAAAAATTTAAATGCATATAAGCTCAATTTTGATAAAGATTTGAATATAGTTGCCAATGATTATGACTTAATATTTTCAAATATGTCATTTCAATGGAGCCAAAATTTTGAATACCTAATGAAAAATATCTCAAATAAACTAAATAATAATTCTATTTTAGCTTTTAGTACAATTCTGGATAATAATTTTCATCAACTAAAAGATATTCTTCGCATAAATAAAATGCATAGCAAAGCATCTATTTTAGAGTTTATTAATAAAGTTAATCTTGAATGTTTATATGATAACAGTTTTTATTTAAATGAAAGTTTTAACAGTTTTAGAGAGGTTATTAAGCATTTAAAGTCTACTGGCGTAAACACTTATACAGGCGACAAGACTAACTATAATTATAAGAAAATAAAACAACTATATTCAAATCAAAATCAGTTTAATCTTAGTTATCATATTGGTTTATTTATTTGTTTTAAGGAATAAAATCATGAAAGAAATCTTTATTATAGGGACAGATACAGAAGTTGGTAAAACATATGTCTCAACTAACTTAATTAAGGCTTATGAATCACAAAATATTAAATCTCTATGTCTAAAGCCAGTAGCCTCTGGTAAAAGTAAAAAATCAGATCTTTGTGAAGATGTTGAGAGTATCGTAGAAGCATATAAATATAAATTCTCAACTGATGAGATAAACCTAATATCTTTTAAAGAAGCTATAGCTCCTCATATAGCCGCAGCAAAATCTAATACAAATATTTCTTTAGAAAACTTAGAATCATTTATTAAAAGTAAATATATTAAAGACTTAGAAATACTCTTAGTCGAAGGAGCTGGAGGATTACTAACACCATACTCTAATCAAATAACACAATTTGATCTGATAAAAGTCCTAAAAATACCTGTATTATTAGTTTCAGCTATAAAAGTTGGCTGTATAAACCATACACTACTAACTATGAATGAACTAAAAAAACATAATGTAAAACTAGCAGGCTGGGTAGCTAATTGTAATAATCAAAATGTTAGTTTTATAGATGAGCAGATAGAGACTATCGAAAAGTTATCAGAATATAAGTGTAGCGCAAAAATAACGCATAATGCCGACTATTTTAATTTTATAGAGCTATCTAAAATACTAATATCTCCAGAAGAGAATGAATAAGAGCCATTACTATTTTCAATAATTATTTCACCTATATCAGATAAACTTTTATATTTGCAATTAGTAAATTTCTTATCTGCTAATACTAGAGTAAACTCTTTGTCTTTTAAGTAATTTAAATTCTCATATTTTTCCTTAAAAGAAGAAAATCCTTCCTTTATGAAAATCATTATATCTTCTTTTATAGCATTGATTATTTGTATAAGTAAATTTGTCCTATTCGCATGTCGGTCAGATTCTAATTTTACTGAGGTCCAGTTTTTTGTGATATCTTGATTATTTCGCATATTTACATTTAAACCAAAACCGATAAAAAGCTTTGCTCTATCATTCATTTCCGCCGAAATATTTATGATTACCCCACCTATTTTCTTATCACTAATATAGATATCATTAGGCCATTTTAGCTTAGCATCTAAATTCAACCTATTTAAGACTTTAGCTATACTTATAGCTATCACTAGAGATAAGCCATTTAGCTTAGATATATCCAGATCAACAATCTCAACTAATGTACAATAAATATTTTTTCCAAAAGGAGATATCCATTTTCTATTAAATCTACCAAAACCATCAGTTTGATGCTCTGTAATAATAACGGTGTTATCTTGAAAGCGACTTTGATTATCAATAGCATATTTTGAAGTAGAGTCTATGGAGTAAAAATAGTTTACATTTTTAAAAACTTTCTTAAGTTCATCTAGCTTAATTAGATCAAGCTTTTCATCTAGTATATAACCTATCTTTGAATTAGAAAAGATATCTATCTGATAGTTATCTTTTAGTGCTTTTATATTTTTTGATATAGCAGCCCTAGATATACCTAAATTATCGGCGATATCTTGACCACTAACATATTTTTGATCATCTAAAGAGTTTAAAATTTCTATCTGAGTTTTATTCATAATGCTTATATTTACAATAATCTAAGGCGTTTTAAATAGTATATAAAAACTAACAATTACAATACAGGTTTTATTATCGAATAAATTTATAAAGCTAAGCATTTCTCATAGTTTTATAAATGCCTAAAGATCCTATTGTACCTGCTACAACTAATATTAATGTATATAATGCTAATCCAGAGATTCCATATTTAGCTGTAAATATACCAGCCAATAAAGGAGCCGCCCCACTTATACCATTACCAATACTATAACTAATAGCACATCCAGTAGCTCGCCATTCATTCTCAAAAACTAATGCAAAAAATGGAGATACTGCTCCTTGGATAGCTGCCATGATAATACAAAATATTAAAATAGCTAAAAAACTTATAACAAAGTTGTTCACTGCTATTAACATGATCAGTGGATAGAATAATAAAACTAAAGCTATTAGTGCTATATAAAAGACTTTTATATACCCATATTTATCAGCAATGTAACCAAACACTGGATAAAAAATACATGCGAAAAATAGCACTATACTATTTAAAAATAAAGCTCTACTCTCTGATATATGTTGATATTCAATTTGATAGTTAACAAGGTAAGTAAAAACCATATAATATAGAGAAGCACACATACAAGTTATTAATGAAACTATTATTATTTGCTTATATTGTTTAAATAATGCATCTACTAATTTTGTTTGATGCTTTTGTTTTGGCGGTTGCTCAGTATAATTTTCATTTCTATTTATATATATGTAAATCGCAAAAAGTAAGCCACTTAATATAAATGGAACTCGCCAAATCAACTGATGATGATTAGCAAAGATAACTTCAGAAAAAGTTCCAACAACAGATGCTAAAAGAAATCCAGCTGAAGATATTGCAAATATAATACCAACTGATAAACCTGCATTTTTCTTTGAATTAGTAACTCCTAATGTTATAAGCGTCGGAAACTGTCCACCTACAGACAAGCCTTGTATGACTCTCAATATTATTAATAAACAAGGTGCTAAAATGCCTATGCTAGAATAATTTGGTATTACTCCTATTAATACTGTTGATATACCCATAGCAAGAGTACATGCATTTACAACATATGCATAACTAAACATATCAGCTAGATACCCCATAATTAGGGCTCCTAGAGGTCTTATAACAGTACCTATAAAGAAAACTGCAAAAGTTAATAATAAAGACAATTGATGATTTCCTGTAGGAAAAAAGTTAGCTGATATAAATGTTGCGAAGTAAATATATAATGAGAAATCATACCATTCTAGTATGTTCCCATATGAAATCTTTAAAAAAGATATGGTTTTTTGATTCATGTAAAACTATTTTTTTGCAGTTTTACCAAATCAGTATACAGAACAAAAAAGCTGATTAACACTTTAAAACCAAATAAATAGTACTTGTTATTACCAATAAAAATATTTTCAGACTATAATGTATATTAACAATTGACTTGTTTTGGAATTAAAAATGAAAATAGAAGATGTAAAGAAAAATGTTTTTTCAATGCCTTTAGTTTCACCAACTGCAAATAGAATTGCTTATAAATTTACTAACAGAGAATATTTTATTATTGATTATCTAGCTGACATAGAAGTTTTAAAAAAATATGTCCCAGAACCACTTCAACCAACTGGTCTTGTAAAATTTGAATTTATGAAAATGCATGATGCTAACGGTTTTGGTAGTTTTAATGAGGCTGGTCAGCTTATAGAAGTTGAGCTTGATGGCAAAAAAGGCTTATATTCTCATATTATGCTATTAGATAATTTGCCATCTATAGCTGCTGGTCGTGAGATTTGGGGCTTTCCAAAAAAATATGCACACCCTACTCTAACTGTAGATTCAGATACTCTACTAGGTACTGTCAAATACAATAGTATTGATGTAGCTTTTGGTACTATGGGCTATAAATATGAAGAGCTTGATAAACAAGCCGTTAAAAAAGCTCTAGAAGAAACGCCAAACTTCCTACTTAAGACTATTCCTCATGTAAATGGTAAAGATGTAAGTATCTGTGAACTTGTAAAATATCATGTAAAAGATGTAACTGTCAAAGGTGCGTGGACAGGACCTGTTGAGTTACAAGTATTTAATCATGTACAGGCAGCTCTTCACCATTTACCAGTTAAGGAAATTATAAAAGGATCTCACTTTATTGCAGATGTAACTTTAGGGTTTGGTGAGGTTGTTTTTGACTATTTAAAATAAACCTTTTAAATGAACCTTTCTGAATCTAATTCTTTGCAAATATTAATCTCAAATATCTAGAAGCTATTATTATAATAGCAACAATCACTATTCCTATCATAGTATATATTAATCTAGAAATACTAATATCATATCCTGACATATGTGCTAATTTTAGAAGCATTGCCACAAATATTGTTAAGAATAATACATAGCTGCCATAATGCTTGATAAAGCAACAAATTGTAAAAAATGTAGCTACAATTAAAACTAGCCAAATAATATATGGATCAAACAAATAAATAGCTAAAGGTATAGCAAATAATGAACCTATCAAAGTACCAATTAATCTATGCTTTATAGCTTTTGAAGATCTAATAATATCAGGTTTAAATATTAGTAACACTGTCATTGGTATCCAGTATCCTATCTCGATATTAAAATATATTGAAATAAAATTACCTATTATCAAACCCAATGAAAGACTTATAGCATATAATGTCGAGTCTATATCAGGAATAACTTTAATTGACCTTTCTATATTATTGTTTCTATCTAGTATTTTTGTTTTCTTAGTTAAAAAAGCAAATACTAAAATAAATAACATCGCTCCAATAAAAGTTATTCCTCCCATTACTAAAGAATCTAAAAGATTAAAACTAAAACCTGTACCTATCACATACATATCAGCAACAAAAAGTGTCCCTAAAGAAAATACTAAGTCAGATTTTGCGGTATATCCTATTACAAATGAAAAAATTAATAAAATAATAGAGCTTATAATTAAATCAGTAGAATAAAAGCTACCTAATGCTGTTGCTAAACTAACAAGTATAGAGAATATAACTCCAGCAATTAGCTTAAATTTAATGTTATGATCACGTATTGAAACTTGATGTAATGTTGCGATAAAACATCCTAATGTTGCAAATAGACCATAAATATTCTGCGGATCAAAGATAATTTGATACACCGTGAAAAAGCCTATTGTCAATGCAGATGACAGTCCTAAAACAACGCTTGATTTTTTAAGACAAATGAATTTATTTAACAACTTTAAACTTCTAGATTTTGATAGGAGAATTTAACCTAGAATTATATATCGTAAACTTATAAATTGCCTCTTATTTTTAACTAAAATATAAAATAGTAAACTTTCTTAAATTTGCCAATATCAACAATCCATAATAATGTTGTTTTACCCTGTTTAATATCTATTTTTTGACGAATATTATTTACTTGGATTGTATAGTTGCCACTATCAAGCTCATCTTCAAATAAATCAATACTATTTGGTATTAGTAGCCAACTTCTTAAATCTGCACGCTTAGGATCAGTATTTGAAAGGTTAAATTTCAAGTGACTTCCTAGTAACCCTCCTAATGCAAAACCTTTATCAATCTCATGCTTAACAACTTCGATTACAACATTTTGTGTAATTATTCTAGGGTACTCTTCTACCAGAGATTTAACAGCAAAAAGAGTTCCATCTAAAAGTGTTTCTGTATATGTATCAACTAATTGTTTACCTTCAGTAGAGATTGTTACTTTTTTAGGTCCAAAGAAATTATAATCAGTTTTATAAATTGGAAAATCTATCTTTTTAATTCCTGCATCTTCTAAATCTAGAGGCACTTTTTCAGATTTTCTTACATTAACTAGTCCTTGTTCATAAAACACAACAACCCTACCCATTCCCATAGGAAATGGCGATGTCTCACTTGCTATTGCAGTTTGATATTCATTTTTAGTTTGATCAAGGTATTTATTTCCAACAGTGTAGCTTTGAGCTTTAGCTAAATCAGCAACTGCTTTTTTATAGTCCTTGGAAACTGCAGATTCTAAAATAGCTTTAAAGTAATAGCTCATAGGATTACCATAAGAGTTAGGAATTCTATTAGAAAAGCTTGCCATTGTTTTTAATGTTTTAAAATTTTCACTACGAAGTTCTTTGTCTGTAAAATCATCTTCTTTTAGACTTTTCTTCGCAAGTTTCTTCATTTCATAAGCAAGTACTTGCTGTTGGTTATACCACATAGTTGCATTATCTAAACTATCTAAAGACATTAAAGCTTCTTTAACATTATTTGTCTTTAAATAATTTAATGCTTGATAGGTATATAAAAAAGTTATTTCATAATCAGGAATATTATACGCTGATTTAATATCATAATAGCTATAAGTATCCTTGCCTAATAATATAGATTTGGTTTTTTTAATGAACTCTTTTTTATTCGTTGGTATAGTTTTTATAGCTTCATTATATGATTTTATTGAGTCTTGATAATGACCATCAAGCTGTAAAAGCCTACCAGCTTCAAGTTCATTTAATGTTTTTAACTGCTTAACATTTCCTATATCATTATTCTGCTTAATAGCTTCTTGTAAATTAGATTGGATAATATCTTTACGTACAGAGCCAAATATCCAAGGATAATTAGTAGATGCAAACTCAAGATCTGCTTTATTTTTTTTAATATCATTCGATACGCTACTACAGCTACCTAAAGCTAAAAGAGAACATGATAAAAATAATAGCTTTTTAGTTTTTTTCATTTTGATAACACCAGTGCCAAGGCTCATAAATAAATCCATATTTATTGTTAGGTGGAAAGCTCATTTTAAAACCAAATTTATAAGCATTCTTTGTTAACCATTCAAACGCTTGCGTCTTTTCAAACTCTTCTGTCAAAACTTCTTTCTCATCAGCTGTAGTCAAATCTAAAGCTCTACCAGTATGATGCTCACTTTGACCAGGCAAAGCATTTACTTTACTAATTTGCTCAAGAGTTTGTCCACTAGCTAACTTCCTATCAATAATTTTCTGTTGATATTCATAGCTTCTAAAACCAGAGACTATAAACAGCTCTATTTGATCTATTCTAGCAGCCTCTTTAAGAGCAAGCCATGCTTTGTATGTAGCACGCTCTAAAAATAAATCTCTACCAAAAAAGTCTTTACCTGCTGATATTAACTCACTTTCTTTGGCTTCTAAGAATATTACTTTTTCTACCATATATTATCTTCTTGCAGTTTTAAGACATTTTTTAAATATTCTTGATGTTTACTTATATCCTGAACAGTCTCATCTGCTTTGCGTAAATTTAGTTTACTAAGATCTATTTCAATATTATTTTTACTAGCTGTTTTTGTAGTTTGTAATGTCAAATTAGTCTGTCCGCCTGTCATTGCAAGATATACATCTGCTAACAACTCACTATCTAATAATGCTCCATGAAATGTACGGTGATCATTTCTTATTTGATACCTTTTGCATAAAGCATCAAGATTATTTTTCTGAAGTGGGTGTTTTTTTCTAGCAATCTCTAAACTATCAATAATTTTTGTAACATGGTTTTCTAAAGTTCCATATTTATTATCTTTTAGAAGCCCGAGTTCCCAGTTTATAAATGGTACGTCAAAGGCTGCATTATGAATAATAACCTCAGCATCTTTTAAAAACTCAATCATTTCGCCTGCTTTTTCTTCAAAAAGAGGTTTATCTGATAAGAAATCATTTGTTAAACCATGGATAGCTAATGCTCCAGCTTCTACTTCATAATTTGGATTACAATAAAAATGTAACGTGTTACCTGTTATTCTTCTATCAATAACCTCAACTGCTCCAAACTCGATAATTCTATTACCTATCTTAAAATCAAAACCTGTTGTTTCAGTATCTATAAAAACTTGTCTAGACATTAATATTTTATACTCAGAGAAAATCTATGCAGATAATTATAACAATAGATCACTATAAATATAATGTATAGTTTAAAGAAAGATAGTTTTGTTGCTCATTAAAATGCGTACTACGTGAATTAATATTCGTATAATCAAGACCTAGCCAGGAGCCATAAAAAACATTGTACCTAACACCGGCACCATATTGATAAGAGTAATTTTGTGCATTTTGCAGAATATGTGAATAATCAATATATGGAATAAGCCTTTTGTTAAAAACTGTAGCAGTATAACTGGCTTGAGTTGACCATGAGGCTACTACACCTCCAGAGCCTAAGAATCCATCATATATTAAATTAGCACTTGGTCTTATTGAACCAAAAAATGGAACGCCTGCTATGTTTTGAGGACTCACAGATGAAGAATTATTGATCCCACCAACACCATTGTCTGTGATTAAGGCTTCTGCCTCAAAGTTTATATCTGAAATTGCTAAACCATAGTTTAAATCAAAGGATCCAACATTACCGCCATTAGCTGTCTGAAAGCCAGATACATTTGAGTATGCCGCGCCAAAAAATTGATAGTCACCAACCTTATCCATCTGATAAATATATTTGGCATTCAAGCTAAAACCTACCCCACTTTTGCTTCCAGCATTTGTAGCACCAAAGTAGTTGTTTGGATTAGCATCTAATATTACAGCGTTTAAATGTAAATCTGGAGTATGATATGAGAAATTAATATTTCCCCCCGCCTGCATAAAGTATGTACGTGTCAAAGTTGGAACATAGTTAGAAACAATATCAAAGTTACCAAACATAACTGTTGAGTTGGCAACATAACCAAAAAATGGACTTTCTGATAAGTTACCAACGATCAGATATATAGTATTTGGGGTAACATTAAACCCATCATGATGATCTTGATAAAGCGTAAAGCCAAGTAGCGCACTAAACCATGGGGAAATTGTCGAAGCTGCATATGCATTTATAGCATATGAAAACTCCATATTTTCTCCCCCAGGAGGTACTTTATTTAATCTAAACCAATCAAGTAATGCCAGCTTAGCACCAAAATATATATAATCATCCGCTAAAATACCTTGTTGCCTTGCTTGAAGCATAAATAAAGGATCGCCGGTATCTTGTTGGGTGTTTAGCATAGCATGAGAGAAGGTCTCGCTAACTCTAAAACCATTAAAAAAAGATGTTTTTATCGCATTATAATTTAGAGCTTCATTAATTTTATTATCGATACTCTTTTTTGCAACAGCTCTTTTTTCACTATCTGAAAGGGCTTCACCCTCTTTCACTGCTAAATCTTGAATGGCTTGTTTGGCCATTTTTTCCTGCTGTTTGGCTTGTTGTTTATAGCTTAATGGTGTTATATCATCGAGAAAATCCTCATTTGGAAAGACTCTTCTAAAAGCATTAGACTCTAATTCTCTCATAAAGTTAGGAGAATATTTACTACTTTGATCTTCAGAGCTATCATTACTCTGAGATACGTCATTTGCCATAGCTATATTGGATATAGCAAAAACTACAAAGATATTAAAAAAAGTAAATATTCTTTCAAACATAAGTTAGATGTTTATTTTAAGCTCGAACCACTAGTTGTTTCGATGATATTAATAATCTGCTTGTGGCTTAAAGCCTCACCTTCTTGCATCTCAATATCATCGATTAGGTTTGCTTGCTTACTTGAAACATTAATAGTATTACCATTATCATTGACAATATAAGCATAGCATAAACCAAAAATAGCTATTAATAATATTAAAAATAAAACTCTCTCAAGCTTCATAACTTATAGTTATACTTTTTTCACAAACTGTGATTTTAATTTCATTGCACCAAAGCCATCAACTTTACAGTCAATATCATGGTCACCTTCCACTAGGCGAATATTTTTAACTTTTGTGCCTACTTTTATAACTTGTGAAGATCCTTTTAGCTTTAAATCTTTTATTACAGTGACCGTATCACCATCTTCTAGTAAGTTACCATTAGAATCTCGTATAGTTAAGCTATCATCAGCAATCTCACTTGGCTGCCATTCATAACCACATTCTGGACAAATTAATAACTCTCCATCCTGATAAACATATTCAGATTGGCACTTCGGACACTGTGGTAAAGATTGCATATTTATTCCTATACTACTTAATAACGATAGTAGTTTAACATAAAATTAAAAATAATTTATTTTAAATAAATATTCTCATATATAGCGCCAGAATATTATCCTGTTGAGAAAAGTCTTTTGCTTTACCTCTATTATACCCATAGCTAAACCCTATCCAAGCATCTGAAAAAGCATTATATCTAAAGCCTGTATTAATCATAGCCGCATAGTTATTAGCTGACTGTTGGATCTGAGAATAGCTCACATAAGGAACAAGATCTTTATTATATAAATCAAAAGTATAGTCTAACTGTGATGACCAGGAATATACTCGGCCACCACTTGTTAAAAAGTCTTTAGACTGTAAACCAGGAAACATCGAAGCAGCAAAAGACTCTCTAAGATTAAATCCTGCTGAAAGATCAGTAGTCTTACTTACACCTTTATCAGTAAATACAAATTCATTTATAAACTCAAATTTATTAATATTCATACCAAAGTTAAGATCTACCACACCTACATTATCATTATTTTGATTTGTAAAACCTGATACATTTGAATATGCTGCACCAGCATACCAATAATCTCCAACTTTATCTAAATCTTTAGTGTATTTTAGGTTTACTGAATATCCTAAATTTGTATTACCATTATAAGCATTAGCAACTTGCAATAAATTATTATTACGTGAAGATCCTAAGAAAACAAAATTTGCCTGTAATCCATATTGATTATAAGAAACATTAACATTACCTCCTGACTGCATAAAATATAATCTAGTCAACGTGGGTAAAAAGTTAGTCGTCTCATTAAAGTTACCAAAATTAACCGTAGATAGAGCTGCATATGAATATATAGGAAACTTATTAAGGTTACCTAATATAAAAAATATATTTCCAGGAGTTACATTCCATTGGCCATCTGTGGTATAAGTATTTAAAGACGCATAGACAGAAGTCCATTCTCCAAGAGTACTTAGTACATAATATTCTAAAGCATAATTATTGACTGAGTTTGAGGATAAGTTATTCTGAGAATCTCTACCCCATACTGGTGTAAAAGATCCCATACCACCTAAATATAGATAGTTATCTTTTAAAAGTCCATTTTGTCGAGATTCTAAGATAAATAATCCATCTCCTGTTTCTTGTTGTGTATTAAGTAATGCTTGTGAAAATATAACATTATTATCTATACCATCAAAAAGTGGTGGTTTAACTTTATTCAAATGAGTAACTTTTAATAATGACTTACCAACATCAAATGTGCTACCTGAAGAAATAGATTCACCTTCATATTCCTCAACATCATCAATAGCAGAATTATCTTTTTGATCAGCTTGATTTTTATCTGTAGTAGTTAGTTTTTGTTGAGTATTTATATCATCACTAGCTGCATAAATATTATAAGTAAGTAAAAACAAACTTATAACGACTAAGAAAAGTTTTTTCATCTATGCAGCTTAGAAAATAAGGAATTTTAAAGAATAGTACTTTATTGAAAATTATTCAAATTATAAATCTACAACGTGACCAGATAAGTATTCTGCAACACCCTCAGGAGAAGCTTTCATACCTTCATCACCTTTGTTCCAACCAGCAGGACAAACTTCACCATGCTCTTCATGGAATTGTAAAGCTTCAACCATTCTGATAACTTCATCCATATTTCTACCTAATGGAAGATCGTTAACCACTTGATGACGAACAACACCATCTCTATCAATCAAGAAAGTACCTCTAAATGCCATACCACCTTCAGACTGAACATCATAAGCTTTTACGATTTCTTGGTTTATATCTGCAACCATAGTGTATTTAACTGGTCCGATACCACCTTCATTTACTGGAGTATTTCTCCAAGCATTATGAGTAAAGTGAGAGTCAATAGATACAGAAACAACTTCTACACCTAGCTCTTTTAACTTAGCTGTTCTTTTATCTAAAGCTATTAGCTCAGATGGACAGACAAATGTAAAGTCTAATGGGTAAAATACTACTACAGAATATTTACCTTGAATAGCTTTTGCAAAATCATAATTATCTACTATCTCACCATCGCCTAGTACAGCTGGTGCATTAAATACAGGAGCTTTTTTTCCTACTAATACCATAATACATTCCTCCATTTAGTAAATTTTTATGGTTATTTATCAAATTTAACGATACTAATTTTGCGCATTATTTACTCTTATGTCAACAACATTTATTGTATATAATACTTTGCACTTAATGTAACAATATAAAACACTATGCTTTTACCTGTTCATAAAAATACTAAACTTTTAATTTTTGATTGTGATGGAACTATTGCAAACAACATGCACATACATACTAACGCTTGGATAGATGTCTTAGGTAGAAAAAATATCACTATCACACCGATCGATCTAGAAAAATATAATGGCTTACCAAGTGAAGCTATTCTGAAAAAAGTTTTTAATTTTGATAGTAAACAAACCCCTATTATTGCAGAAGAAATTAAAACTACTTCTTACAGGTTTCTGGATAATACTACCCCTATTGAACCGGTTGTTGATTTAGTTAGACATTACTATAAAAAAATCCCAATGGTAGTGATATCAGGAGGTAAAAAAGATAATGTATATAAATCTTTAGATATATTAGAGCTTACCGATTTATTTGATGAGATCATTACTGCTGATGATAACCACCCAAGTAAGGACTCTCCTAAAGCTTTTACTCTATTAGCCGAGAAATATAATGTTAAGAGTCAAGAGTGTCATGTTTTTGAAGACGGCGTTCCTGGTTTGATAAATGCTTTAAAAGCAGGTATGACTGTTACTGATGTGAGAAATATTAACTTAGATTAACAAAAGTAAGACATCTAATATAAATAATTGATAAAATATACTTTATATCTTTTAAAATAATTTATAGCGATGAAAAAAACTGCCTTACTAACTAGTTTATTTCTAATATCCACACTGGGATATACAAAAATCGTTGATACAACTGTATGGAAAACTCAGGAAGTTGAAAAAAACTATCTCACAAAATATTTCTGCAATAAAAAGCTCTCTAAAGAAGATTGTCAAAAAAATATACAAAATGTTAAAAATTACGGTATCAATGTTGAGTCTCTGGCTAATAAAAATATTAAAGATATCGAGTTAAATAAAGTAACTTATAGCACGACAAACTCTTTCCCTGCTACAGGTAAAGTTGAGTCTAATGTATCAGGACTGTTAATGTTACCTGAAACAAAAGATCCAAAAGGAGTAGTAATATACTATCATCCTACTATTTTTGATAATGCAGGAGTCGCTTCTAATTTAAGTAAAGATAATAAAACAAGTACACTTTTTAATACGATTTATGCAGCTATTTATGCAGCTAATGGATACATCGTTGTTGCTCCAGATTATATAGGGCAAGGAGATGATTATAAAAATTTCCATCCATATGTTCTCTACCCAAGACAAACAGTAAATACCGCGGTTGATATGTTAAACAATGTTAGTCAAGACATTCGTGATAAATATAAATTTACAAAAAACAAACATTTAAACCTTTATTCTGTAGGATATTCAGAAGGTGGAGCTTATTCAATATGGAGCGCCAAATGTTTAGGGTGGCGAGGTAATTGTAAAGGTGTTAGTAAGTTAAATAGTCTATACAAATATAGGGCAGCTGCAGGTTTAAGTGGTGCTTATGATATCAGTCAAACTACACTAAATTTTATGACTGATAATAATGACTCTGATAAATATGCTATACATAGTAAGCTGATAACAACTATTTTAAAGCCTGGGCTTATGTCTAACACTTTTATGAGCTATTTACACTATGGAAATACTTCAAAGGATATTAGCATAAGAGATTTTGATAGTGCATTCTTTAATATGCAATGTTCAACTTTCTCTCAAGGTAAGTGTAATCTCCAGGGCAAACATTATACATTTGCTAATCTTTTCCTACAGAAACATATTCCTAATACAGCTTTTGCCACTGCTATATTTAATAGTGCATTATATAAGAAATATCCCAACCAAGAGTCTGCTTCACACTATGGTATACCTACTGGCAACAATTCAATGTATGACTTATTTAACCAAAAGATATTTACCAATAAAGAGTTAATAAAAGCAATGAAACAAGCAGATATTGTAAATCAGGGTGAAAAAACTAGAACACCTATGTATTTATTTGCTCTTAAAGAAGATTCTGTTGTTACCCCTCTAAACTATTATAAATTTATGAAAAATGCTAATGCTATAGTAGATGGTTTTGTATTAGATAATGATAAAATTTTAACCAGTAGCATTGATTGGTTACCAGTTAATCTTGATATAAATGAAATAGATCATGTAACTGGAGAAGTTTATGCTAACTTATTTGCATATAATTATATAAATGATATGAATAGGGTTTACTCATAATATGATTAAAGAAATAACAGAAAGAACAGGTATTTTAGTTAATGATCAAGGTATAAAGAAATTAGAGGATGCTAATATCTTTATAGCCGGTTGCGGCGGTGTTGGATCATTTGTTATAGAAGCATTAGCACGAGCAGGTGTAGGTAATTTAACAATAGTTGATATGGATGTTGTTGATCCATCAAATATTAACCGTCAACTTATAGCATTGCAAAGCACTGTTGGTATGCCTAAAGTTGAAGTTATGAAAAAGCGTATAAAAGATATAAATCCAGAATGTAACGTTAATGCTCTAGAAACTTTTATAAATCCAGAAAATACTAATGAACTACTTACTCAATATAAATATGACTATGTTATAGATGCTATAGATACATTAAATGCTAAAGTAAATCTAGTAAAAACTGCACATGAGTTAGGATTAAAAACTATATCAAGTATGGGAGCTGGAGGAAAAACTGATCCTACACAGATTAAAGTTGCCGATATTTATAAGACAGATGTTTGTGCATTAGCAAGGGCTATGCGTACTCGTCTAAAAAAACAAAAAGTCAAAAAAGGTATAAAAGCTGTTTTCTCAACTGAAAAAGGTATAGCCCCCCTACCTCCTAAAGATCCTGAACCAAACCAACTAGGTAGATCTAGAGCTACAAATGGTACTCTGAGCTATATGCCCTCTTTATTTGGCCTAACTATAGCTGGAATTGTTATCAAATCAATTATAGGAGATGATTTTAATCATTAAATATTTTCATTATCCCTAGAAATGTAAATCTATATAATTTACCCTTATATGTATTAGCAGTTGATTTAAATTTAATATGCAAAAAACTTTTAACTTTAAATATTTATTACTAATATTTTTGATCATTATAATCTCAAGTTGTTCTGAAAATACAAAAATTGATGATAAAATGGGGGCTTGCGAAATATTAGCTCAGTACTCTAGTTGGAAAAAATCTCTAAAAACAGCCCAAGATAAATATAACCTTCCTCCTGCTTTTGCTATGGCAATTATTTATCAAGAATCTAAATTTGATGCAAATGCTAAAAGCAAATACTCTTCAGCATATGGTTATGCTCAAGCAGTTGATGGTACCTGGAAACATTTCCAAGAGGATGTCAAATCAAATGCTAAACGGAATAATTTTGATGACAGCGTACAGTTTATAGGCTGGTATATGTCGCAACTTTCAAAGAGTTTAAAACTACGTATGACAGATAGCAAAAACTTATATATGGCATATATGCTTGGAGCTACAGGATTTAAACGTTACAAATCAGGCACATTTAAAAATAAAGCAAAAATACAAGAAGATAAAAAAATAGCCGAAAAAGTTAGTAACTATACTAGAGTTTACCAATCACAATTTAAAAACTGTAAAATCTAAAACTTTAATGAAAAAACTATTTTTAATTACACTTATATTATTTGTTCTAAATCCAACAAATATTTTTGCTAAAACTGATTATCCATCGAATACAAATATTTGCCAAATATTGAAATATCACCCTAGTTGGAAAAAGTCTTTAATCAAAGCTAATAATAAATATAATATTTCTCCAGCTTTTACTTTAGCTATTATACATCAAGAATCAAAGTTTCATGCAAATGTAAAAAATTCTCACTCATCGGCATTTGGCTATGCTCAAGCATTAAATGGTACATGGAAAGTTTTTCAAAGAGATGTTGAGCCTAACGCTAAACGTAATAATTTCAATGATAGTGTTGAGTTTGTTGATTGGTATATGGCACGATTAGCTCATAAACTCGATATAAAAGCCTCTGATAGCTTTGATCTATATTTAGCATATATGCTAGGAGAAGGAGGCTATAGAAACTATATGGATAATCCACATAAAAGCAGCTCCATGTTACATAGAGAAGCAATAGCTGCGAAAGTAAGACTTAAAAGTCAGGTATATAACCTAGAACTTGAAGATTGTAAAATCTAAAATCTATACGCAAGAGTTGTCATAACTTTTGATTGTAGCTTCATAATCATTTTAACAGGTTTAGGAAGTTTTTTACCTCCTGCCTTTTCTGCTTCAATCGCATGCTCTGACTCATCTATATACATTTGTTTAAGTATCTCACGTGAGCGATTATCATTTACAGGTAAGCTTTTTAAATGTGAGTCTAAATGCTTCATTACTTGTTTTTCTGTCTCAATAACAAACCCATAACTTAAACTATCACTTATTGAGCCTGCTGTTGCACCGATCCCAAATGACGCCCAGTACCAAAAAGGATTCAGTAAGCTAGGTTGAGCATCTAACTCTTGAAGCCTTTCACCACACCATGCTAGATGATCGTATTCTTCATCTGCGGCCATGTATAAATGCTCCTTAGTTTCAGCTGATTTTGCTACACTAGCTTGCCCTCTATATAAACCTTGGGCACAAATTTCTCCAGTATAATCAACTCTCATCAAACCAGCAGCATGTTTCTTATCCTCATCAGATAATTTACCATCAGCTATATCACTGCTAGGCGATTTTCTATTAGGATTCAAAGGAGCTTTTGTAAACCTTGCATAACTATCAAGTTCCTCAATAACTCTATCTAAAAATGATAACTTTCTCATAATCGATTACCCACTTAATAAAATCCGTATAATGCATTAGCTGCGACTATTGCAAATAAGATATTGAGTATCAAAAATACCCAACCTACACTAAAACCTTCTTTTATAGAAAATATCGCATAAATTGCTAAAACAACCCCACATACAACCATTGGCTCATTTCTACCTAAAAGTATACCTAAAGATAAAGATATCAGACCGATAAAAGCAAACACTCTTGGTATATTTAATTTGTGTTTACTAAAATAGTAAATACAAAATACAACTACTAGAAATATAAAAACTCCTAAGTTATATGTCTTTTGTACTTGAAAAAAAACCATAATAGCACTAATAAACGCTATAGCCTGCGAACCACTGAAAAATGGCTCTTTTTGTATAGCAGCTGAAATAAATAAGAAAAATGTCGCTACTAATACAATTACATTCTTATCAGAAACATTCGTCTCAGTTAGGCCAAACATAAATATTATAAGACCTATAATACCTAAGTATAAACCTATATTTTGTATATATTTCTTTTGCATATATAAGTAGATAAGTTTATTTGAATACTATTATAAATATAAACTATAGTTGTTACAAAAGTTTTCATTGAATAACAAGCAAATAATTATGTATAATTATAAATATATTTCTTGTATTCACTTTTTAGCATAAAAAAGGAGATTTTAATGGCTAGAAAAAAAATAGCACTTATCGGTGCTGGTCATATTGGTGGTACACTTGCTCATTTAGCACTTATCAAACAACTAGGCGATGTAGTTTTATTTGATATTGCTGAAGGTATGCCTCAAGGTAAAGCTCTTGACTTATTACAAACGTGCCCTATTGAAGGCGTTGATTTTAAAGTTAGAGGTACAAATGATTTTAGAGATCTTGAAAACTCTGATGTTGTAATCGTAACAGCTGGTGTTGCTAGAAAACCTGGTATGTCTCGTGATGATCTTTTAGGTATCAATATCAAAGTAATGCAATCAGTTGGTGAAGGTATAAAACACAACTGCCCTAATGCTTTCGTAATATGCATCACAAACCCTCTAGATATTATGGTTAACATGCTACAAAAATTCTCTGGCGTTCCAGATAATAAAATAGTAGGTATGGCAGGAGTTTTAGACTCAGCTAGATTTAGAACTTTCTTAGCTGATGAGTTAAATGTTTCTGTACAGCAAGTTCAAGCTTATGTAATGGGTGGTCATGGTGATACTATGGTACCTCTTACTAAAATGTCTAATATTGCTGGTGTTTCTCTTGAGCAACTTGTAAAAGAAGGTTCATTAAAGCAAGAAAGATTAGATTCAATTGTTGCTAGAACTAGAAGTGGTGGTGGTGAAATTGTAGCTTTACTGAAAACAGGTTCAGCTTACTATGCACCTGCAGCTGCTGGTATTCAAATGGCAGAAAGCTATCTTAAAGATAAAAAAATGATCCTACCATGTGCTGCTAAAGTAAAAGTTGGTATGTATGGTTTGGATGAAGACCTATTTGTAGGTGTCCCTACAGAGATTTCTGCAAACGGTGTAAGACCTGTAGAAGTTGATATTTCTGATAAAGAAAGAGAGCAATTACAGATATCTATCGATGCAGTTAAAGAGCTAAATAAAGCTGCTGCTGAAATTTTAGCAAAATAAATTTTTTATTAAGGATCTAACTAATCCTTATACTATCTACATCTTAAAACTCATTCTACAAAGTCAAGAATAATATTTAACTATTTAGTATTTTAAAATCTAAAAAAATTGATAAAATTTTACATATAAATTCGAATGTATACCATATTAGTATACATTCTCAATATTAAAAATACATTAAAGTAGGTTTTACTATGTCTGACAAAAACTATCTTGGCATTAATATTAATTTATCCAAAGATCGTGAGCTTTCAGAGCAAGCTTTACAACTTCTTACAAACTACTATTGCTTGGAGAATGAGCCTTCTCCTCAATATGCTTTTGCTAGAGCTGCTGTGGCGTACTCATTTGGAGACACTAATTTAGCACAACGTATATATGATGCTGCATCTAACGGTTGGTTTATGTTTGCATCACCTGTACTTTCTAACGCTCCTTTACCTGGTGCAAAAGTTAAATCGCTACCTATTAGCTGTTTCTTATCATATGTGCCAGATTCATTGGAAGGACTTATTGAGCACTCTTCTGAATTAAGATGGTTATCTGTAAAAGGTGGTGGTGTTGGTGGACACTGGTCAAATGTAAGAGCTGTCTCAGATAAAGCTCCAGGTCCAATACCATTTATGCATACAGTTGATGCTGATATGGTAGCTTATAGACAAGGTAAAACTCGTAAAGGCTCATATGCTGCTTATATGGATGTATCACATCCAGATATTGTTGAGTTTTTAGGTATCCGTGTACCTACAGGTGATGTTAATAGAAAATGTCTTAACCTTCATCATGCTGTAAATCTTACAGATGACTTTATGCAAGCGGTAGCTAATGATGAAGATTGGAAACTTGTTGATCCTGATGACAAAACTGTAAGAGATGTGGTTAAAGCTCGTAAAATTTGGGAAACAATACTTGAGACTCGCTATCGTACAGGTGAACCGTATCTAAACTTTATAGATACTGCAAATAGAGCATTGCCAAAATCTCAAAAAGAACTTGGATTAACTATCAAAGGTTCAAACCTATGTAATGAAATCCACTTAGTTACAGATGAAAATCGTACTGCAGTATGTTGCCTATCTTCTGTAAACTTAGAAAAATATGATGAGTGGAAAGATACAACACTTATCAAAGACTTAATTAGGTTCTTAGATAATGTATTACAATTCTTTATTGATCATGCTGGAGATGAGATATCTAAAGCAAGATATAGTGCATCTCGAGAGAGAAGCCTTGGTCTTGGAGCTATGGGCTTTCATTCATACCTACAAAAACACCGCGTAGCTTTTGAATCTCAAAGAGCTAAAGAGATTAATGAAGAAATATTTAAGAGAATAAAAGACCAAGCTGTAGAAGAAACACTAATCTTAGGCAAAGAAAAAGGTGAGGCACCTGATATGGCTGGCAGTGGTCGTAGAAATGCACACTTATTAGCTATTGCTCCAAATGCTAATAGCTCTTTAATCCTTAACACTTCTCCTAGTATTGAGCCTTGGAAAGCAAATGCATTTACATCTAGAACAAGAGTTGGTTCACATCTAACAAAAAATAAATACCTAGAGCAAGAGCTTGAGAAAGTTGGTAGAAATAATGAAGAAGTTTGGTCTGATATTATTACTAATGGTGGTTCGGTACAGCAGTTAGACTTCTTAAGCAAAGAAGTAAAAGATGTATTTAAAACAGCTATTGAAATGGATCAAGACTGGGTTGTATATCTAGGTGGAGAGCGTCAGAGATACCTATGCCAAGGTCAATCTTTGAATATTTTCTTCCCTGCTGGAGCATCTAGAGAATATTTACATAAAGTTCACTTTAATGCTTGGAAATATGGTTGCAAAGGCTTATATTATTTAAGAACAGAAACTTCTAATAGAGCCGAAAATATTTCTAAGAAAGTAGAGAAACAAAGACTTGTTGAGTTCTCTGAGATTAAGCAATCTGAAAATGAATGTATCGCTTGTGAAGGATAAAATATGAAAGTAAAAATATATAGCAGAAATGGTTGTCCTTTTTGTGTTTGGGCAAAGCAATGGTTTGATGAGAATGATATAGCTTTTGATGAAATTGTTATGGATGATTATGCTCAACGTGCTAAGTTTTACGATGAGATGAATCAAAGTGGTAAAGTTAGCTACCCTATCTCAACAGTACCACAAATATTTGTTGATGATGAACATATCGGTGGCTTTACAGAATTAAAGGCTAATGCTGATAAAATCTTAAGTAAAAAATAGGTAAAAAATAGTGGAAGTAAAAATATATACAAGAACAAACTGCCCTTTTTGTGACCTTGCAAAAAGCTGGTTTGGTGCAAATGATATCCCTTTTACACAAATAACTCTTGATGATGATGAAAAAAGAGCTAAATTCTATGATGAAGTAAATAAAAACATACTTCTTATCGAAGAACATGTTAGAACAGTACCACAAATATTTGTAGGTAATGTACATATCGGCGGTTACGATAATCTTATGGCTAGAGCTGGTGAAGTTATAGCTAGAGTTAAAGGCTCATCTTTAACAACATTTTCAAAAACGTATAAACCATTTAGCTATCCTTGGGCAGTTGATCTGACAGTTAAACATGAAAAAGCACACTGGATTGAAGATGAAATTGACCTTTCAGAAGATGTTACTGATTGGAAGAATGGTAAAATCACAAAGGTTGAAAAAGAATATATAACAAATATTCTAAGATTATTTACTCAATCTGATGTTGCAGTTGGTCAAAACTACTATGATCAGTTTATTCCTGCATTTAAGAATAATGAAGTACGTAATATGCTAGGATCATTCGCTGCTCGTGAAGGTATCCACCAAAGAGCATATGCCCTACTTAATGATACATTAGGTCTTCCTGATTCTGAGTACCATGCTTTCTTAGAATACAAAGCAATGACAGATAAGATTGATTTTATGATGGATGCCGACCCTTCAACTCGTCGTGGTTTAGGATTATGTCTAGCTAAAACAGTATTTAATGAAGGTGTAGCATTATTTGCTTCATTTGCAATGTTACTAAACTTCCAACGTTTTGGTAAGATGAAAGGTATGGGTAAAGTTGTAGAATGGTCAATTCGTGATGAATCAATGCACGTAGAAGGTAATGCAGCATTATTTAGAATATACTGCCAAGAGAACCCATATATAGTTGATAATGAATTCAAAAAAGAAATTTATCTAATGGCTACTCAAGCTGTCGAACTTGAAGATAGATTTATTGATCTGGCGTATGAGATAGGTACTATTGAAGGTTTAAATGCAAATGAAGTAAAAGAATATATTCGCCATATTACTGATAGACGTTTAAACCAACTAGGTCTAAATGAAATATACAATATTGAAAAAAATCCTCTAACTTGGTTAGAGTGGATCTTAAATGGTGCTGACCATACTAATTTCTTTGAAAACCGTGTAACAGAATATGAAGTTGCTGGTTTAACTGGTAACTGGGATGAAGCTTACCAATAATTTTTCTATTATTTCAACAATGACTTTTAATCAAAAATTTAGCAAATATAGTTAGTTATTTTTTGCTTTATATTGAATATTTGAATACTTAAAAACATTTAATAAGTAAGATTATAAAATAGGTTTAATCATTATTTTTTAGACTCTCTAACTCTTCTAAAGCTTCAAACCACTCTAACTCAGTTTCTTCTATTTTTTCTTTTAATTGAGAATGCTCAACTAAAGTTTGTTGTAGTTTTGTTTTATCATCATATAAGCTTTGATCTTGAAGAGCTTCATGCATTTGTAAATCTTGTTGCTGTAATTTTTCTAATGACTTTTCAAGTTTTTTGATTTTATCTTGTAGTGGTTTTAACTGCTTGCGCTTATCTGCTGATAATTTTCTAGTCTGCTTTTTAGGATCATTACTAGTTTGAGATGATGAATTTGATGTATTATTTTCTGTTTTTTTGACCTCTAAAATATACTTATAATAATCTCTCATATCACCATCAAAAGGCCTAACCTGACCTTCGCCAACTATCATATATTCATCAACCGTTGACTCTAATAAGAATCTATCATGTGAAACTAAAATAATGGCTCCTTGAAAACTCTGTAATGCTACTGTCAAAGCCTCTCGCACACCAATATCTAAATGGTTAGTTGGTTCATCTAGTAAGAGAAAGTTTGGCTCTTGATAAACAATCATAGCTAAAGCTAAACGGGCTTTTTCACCGCCAGAGAAGGTTCCAGCTTTTGCTAAGGCTTTATCACCTACAAAATTAAAACTACCTAAAAAAGTTCTAAGTTTTTCTTGAGTTGCTTTAGAATCTAGTCGTTGCATATGTAGTAATGGTGAAGCTTGAGGATCAAGCATATCTAATGAATGCTGAGAGAAATACCCTACCCTAAGGTTTGGATGCTTTTCAATCTTACCTGATAATATATCAATTTCGCCAATTAGTGATTTAATCAAAGTTGATTTACCCGCACCATTTAAACCTAAGAGACCTATACGCATCTCATTATAGATATTTAATTTTACATTATCTAAGATCTTTTTATCACCATAACCAAGATTAGCACTTTGTAAACTGACTAAAGTCCCTCCTAAATGCTCTTTGACTTGCTTAAATTCAAAGCTAAAATCAGATTCTGTTTTAACTGCTTCAACTCGCTGTATTTTCTCAAGCATTTTAACGCGACTTTGAGCCTGTTTTGCTTTAGATGCTTTGGCTTTAAATCTATCTACAAAACTCTGTAGATGTGCTATATGTTTTTGTTGTTTTTCAAATTGCTTTTGTTGTAAAACTTGTTGCTCATAAGCTTGCTTTTCATACGATGAATAATTACCAGTATAAGTAGCTATAGTTTTATTCTCGATGTGAAATATTTGCTTAACAACATTATCTAGAAAAATCCTATCATGTGAAATAAGCAATAATGATCCTTTATATTCTTGTAAATATTCTTCAAGCCACAAAACTGCATCTAGATCTAAGTGGTTTGTAGGTTCATCAAGTAATAAGATATCTGACTCTTGTAATAAAGCTTGAGCTAAGTTTAGACGAATTTGCCAACCACCTGAGAGTTCTTTTACCTTTTGTTGTAACTGAATAATACTAAAACCTAAGCCTGAAAGTAATTTACCTGCCTGTGACTCTATAGCATAACCACCTAGAGATTCATATTCCTCATGATATTTTGAATAATCAACAAAATTCTCTGTTGCTAATGATTCTTGCATCTTTATCTTTAACTGCCTCAAAGACTCTATACCATTAACTACATAATCAATCACTTTAGCTTCAAAATCATCGACTTCTTGTTTAACTGTGACTATACGAGTATTTTTCGCAATCTCAATATCACCTTTATCAGGAGTTAAATTACCCTGTATTAGATTAAAGAGTGTAGTTTTACCTGTACCATTTTTACCCACTAAACCTATTTTTTGATTAGGGAAAATTGAAAAGTTAATATCATTAAATAATTCTTTTATCTCAACTTGATAAGATACATTTTTAAAGAAAATCATTAGTTTTAATATAAATATTTAATTACATAAATTATATACACTAAGTATATATATAAAAGGAGTTTATTAAAGATAAGTTAGCGATTTAGCTTATTTAGAAATAGTAAATAAATAAAACAAATAATATAAGCAACTATTGTACCTAAATTAATGCCTATTGCTGGGTATAGCCAGAAAATTAATAGATCATATACCACTAAAGTGGATACTCCATATGAGAAGTGTTTAAGTACATTTGGATAAATTTGATCACCATAGCTAAAGATTAATACCGTAATTACTGAAGCTAACATAACAGGGAAAGATGAAAATATTCCAGCCCACTGATGTCCCACATATCCAGATACACCAGTTATTAATAAAACTACAGCAGAGACAAAAATAATTCTAAATATAATTATAATGATTCCATTAATTGGTTTTGAAGTACTTTTTTTAGTTATGTTTACATTCTTTGGTATTTGAGAAAAGAAAATAATACTAACAATCATAGACAATATAAATATTACAAAACCTAATAATAAACTTAGATCTAGTAAAGTTACTAAATAACCGCTAATAAAATAAACAATCAACGCAATTATTAGCGCACTAGCAGTATTTAAGGAACGACTCTTTATAAAAAGTTTACCTCCAAGATAAAATGCTATTGTAAATAACATCATGTTAGCAAACCCAGCGATTGCATAAGGCATAGAACTAACTAAAAAGTCAACGCCATTTTGTTTAGCATTAAAATAAGTAAATATACCTACACTTAAAGGCAGCCCAGAAAATAAACCGCCTAATCGAGAATTTTTTTCTGAAATATAAATAAGCCCTAGTACCATAGCTACTGAGAGTATTAGTTTAATAATTATTAACATCATAAAAGATGTTCTCCTGTTGTATTTTTAAATCAATTTTTAAAATTATATTCTACGCTATATTTCGCTTAGCTATATATTTTTTGTGAGTTTACCCTACTTGTAGTTTATAAAAGTAACTTATTAGCACTCATGATATAATGATTAGCATGAAACTAGTATTAAATAGCTAAAAAATGACAGATTTAGTAATTGTATTATTTAATGATTTTGAGACTTTAGACGTATTTGGTCCAGTAGAAGTCTTAGGAAGTTTTAAAGAGCATTTTAAATTAGATTACTACTCTCTAGAAGGAGGAAATATAACTAGCAGTCAAAATGTCTCAATAATTACTAAAAAACTTAGTCAAATATCTGGAAAAGACTATATATTATTTGTCCCTGGAGGTATGGGCACTCGCCAGTTAATACATGATAAAGAACTAATAACTGAATTAGCTAGATTAGCAACTAAAGCTAAATATATACTTACAGTTTGTACAGGATCTTCTTTATTTTCACAAACAAATCTACTAGATAATAAACATGTCACTTCAAATAAAAAAGCTCTAAACTGGACAAAATCTATAGCTCCAAATGTACAATGGATTGATAAAGCTCGATGGGTAAAAGATGGAAATATTTACTCAAGCTCAGGAGTTAGTGCTGGTATAGATATGAGTTTAGGATTTATTGCAGATTTATTAGGTTATGATGTTGCTAAGCAAAAAAGTATCGAGATCGAATACTCATGGCAAGAAGATGCAACTATAGATGAGTTTGCAGATATTTATAAATAATAGTCATGGATAAAATCAGAAAAATCATACACTTTGATATGGACTACTTCTTTGCTCAAGTGGAAGAGAAAGCAAATCCAGGCTTAAAAGATAAGCCCTTTGCAGTTGGTGGAACAAATCCTAAACGAGGTGTAATCTCCACGTGTAACTATATTGCACGTGAATATGGTGTCCATTCTGCAATGCCTACATCTATTGCACTACAAAAATGTCCCAACTTGATACTTTTAAATACTGATTTTGCCAAATATAAAGCTGCTTCTGGTATTATTAGAGAGATATTTCATTCTTTTACAGATAAAGTCGAGCCTCTATCTCTTGATGAAGCATACCTTGATGTTACAGATGTACAAGAATATAAAAATAGTGCAACTCTAATTGCTCAAGCTATCAAACAGCAGATATTTAATAAGACTGGTCTAACTGGCTCAGCTGGTGTAGCTCCAAATAAGCTTTTAGCAAAGATAGCTAGTGATATAAATAAACCAAACGGACTATATGTCATAACTCCTGAGCAAGTTGATAACTTTATAAAAGATTTACCTGTTAAAAAGCTCTTTGGTGTTGGTAAAGTATCTCAAGAAAAGCTAAAAAGCATGGGGGTTGAGACATGCTCACAGCTGCAACAAATTAGTTTAAATACGCTTCTAGATAAGTTCGGTAAATTTGGTGCTAGTTTATACAACTATGCTCGAGGTATCGATAACCGAGAAGTTAACCCTATCCGTATTCGTAAATCTGTAAGTGTTGAAAATACATATCTAGATGATTTAAAGACTTTAGAAGCTTGTCTAAAAAAACTACCTAGCTTATATGAAAAGCTAACTAGTCGAATGTCAGATAGGCATTATAAAAGTATCGTAGGTATTTTTGTAAAATTTACTGATACAAGATTTAATAAAACAAGTCTAACTAGAGTGGCTAAAACTCTAGATAAAGAAGCCTATAAAAATCTAATAATTGACTTACATAAAAAACAAAAATATCCCATTCGTTTAATGGGTATTGGTATACGCCTTGGAGAAGTTGATGATAGGCAGATGGAATTATTTTAGTACTGCTTCAATCTCACCTATTAGTTTATCTATCTCAGCGGTATTTTGTTTGATTTCATTGACTAATTCTAACGGCGATTTATGCTCGATAGCTTCAATTTTGTTAGGATTTTTAGCTGATATATCATAATCTTTGATATCTTCTACTTTAACTATCCAACTATTTTCTGTAAGTTTACGTGACTGCCAAATTTCTAAAAACTCTGCAAAATGCTCAAATTGAATCGGCTTATTTTTGGTTAGTTTGTATGGTGGTGTAATTTCATAATAGAAAATATCTGTAGTGCTACCCTCTCTATCAAAGAAAATCACATTTGTCTTAACACCACTATACGGTAAAAATACCCCAGCAGGTAATGAAACTATAGTATGGACATTATAGTTTTCAAGTAATTCTTTTTTGACATTCTTAAAAGCGTTATTTGTCTGAAAAAGCACACCTTCTGGCACAACTACACCACATCTACCACCTAGCTTGAGACTTTTGTAAATATGTTGTAAAAATAGTAGCTCAGTAGCATTTGATTTGATTGGAAAGTTAGTTTGAATAGTTGCTTTTTCTTTACCGCCAAATGGTGGATTAGCAAGGATGATATCATAACGATCTTTCTCCTCAAGACTACGAATATCTTTGACAAGTGTATTAGCCTTGTTAATATTTGGTGATGTTATACCATGTAGGATCATATTCATCACACCCATTACATACGATAAAGGTGTTTTTTCTTTACCAAAGAAAGTCTCTTCATTAAGAAATTTCAACTGTGTAGTTGATAGCTCTTTGCTATACATATGCTCATAAGCATCTATCAAAAAGCCACAAGTTCCAGCTGCTGGATCATAAACAGTTTGCCCAGCTTGAGGATTAACAACATCTACGATAGCCTTGACTAATGGTCTTGGCGTATAGAACTCACCACTATTTCCACCATCAGAACCCATTTCTTTAAGTAGATTTTCATAAATTTGCGATAGTTGGTATAGATCTTCTTTTTTATTAAAATTTAGCTCATCAATCTCATTGATAACATCGCGTAGAGTATGACCACTAGCTACACGGTTATCTATATACTCAAATACTGCACCAATTTTATACTTTAGGCTTTTGACATCTTCATCTATTGATTTAAAAGATTTCAGATATGGAAAAAGCTCTTTATTAACAAACTTTAGTAAATCATCACCACTATCAGCATTGATAACATCAAGCTTGCCATCTGCACCTTTTGGAGCTGCCCAAGTATTCCAGCGATATTTTTCATCTAGGACAAATATATACTCTTCGCCTATTAGATCTGCCTCAAAGGCTTTTTCATTTTCATAGTCATTCAAAAATTTTAAAAAAAGAATCCAGCTGACTTGCTCAGTATAGTGCATCGCTCCGCTGATTCCGTCATCTCGTCTTAGTATGTCTGTTATTCTATTTATCTTTGATTGCATTTTTGTTCTCTCTTTTTTTTTAAGACTACCTACTACTTAAATAAAATATATACAAAACCGTCATCCTGAACTTGTTTCAGGATCTCACTATAGACTATCATATAGATCATCTAAATCAGGGTTACTCTGTTTAATCAAATTAATTTTCCAATCTTTATGCCATCGTTTGAGCTGTTTTTCTCTTAATATAGCAAACTCAATATTTTCTGCTATTTCATAATATACTAACTTATGAGTACGGTATTTCTTAGAAAAACCTTCTATTAGCATATTTTTATGCTGATAAATTCTTTGTTTGAGGTTTGATGTAACACCTATATACAAAACTGTTTGATTTTGATTTGTCAGTATATAAACAAAACCTCTTTTATTCATTAGTTCTTTACTTCCTAAATATTCATAGCTTACAATAAATTATTTCAATATATTACCATTTTCTCAATCCTAATGAGATCCTGAAACAAGTTCAGGATGACTATAAGGAATAAGTGCGTCATTCTATCGGCTTGTCCATGGAATCTCAGAAGTAACCTTTTAAGGTTATTTCTGCAAGCACTTATTTACTTATCATATATTTTTTATTGTCATGCTGAATTTAGTTCAGCATCTCACCATATTCTCAATCCCAATAAGATCCTGAAACAAGTTCAGGATGACTATGTTTTTTTATTTTACCCATAACATTTTTTATCGTCATGCTGAATTTAGTTCAGCATCTCACCATATTCTCAATCCCAATAAGATCCTGAAACGAGTTCAGGATGACTGTAATTTTTGTTCTTTCTATTATCTCGTCATTCTATGGCTTGACCATAGAATCCATTTTTTATACCTATATCATCATTTTGTCTATGGATACTACGGTCGGTGCCGTAGTATGACAAATGTTTGTTTTTTATAAATACCCCGACCTGCTTCGCAGCCCACCCCTTCGACACTCGAAGGGGAATAGTCCAAATTTTAGCTACTAGCCAATTCCCCTTCAAATATTGAAGGGGTGGCAGTCGCTAGACTGACGGGGTAGTATTTTTTGTAGGGGCAAATTCTATATCTGCCCTTGTATAATCATATTTCATATTTTTAAATTAGGGTCGAAATAGATTTACAAATTATATAGAATATAAGACTATCTATGTGTCTAAAATTTCTGTTATCAAACTACCAATATTTGAACCTAACTTATTAAAAATATTATCTAGATTATTTTCAAAAATCTTCTCTTGGCTTAATGCTAACTTTACAGATTCTTTTGAAACAAATTTTGAAGGTTCATATCCTTTATTTTTCTTATTATAACCTTCTAACTTTAAACTTAATTCATTATCTATATATCTTTTTGTATGGGGCTGTCCTAGATAAGTTTACTTTAAACTCTCTCTAACCCAGTGTTTAATTAGCTTTAGCTGTTCCTTAGAATCACTGTGATTAAATCTCCACTCACATTCCTTCAAAAACAAGTAAAAATGGTCTCTAGGAATACCATTAAATTTTCTCAAATGTCTCTTAGCTTGATTCCAGAAGTTTTCTATACCGTTTATATGATTATGCTTCTTTGCAAACAGCTTACTATGGTTAATTCTATAATGTTTAAACTCTGAAACATCTAAGGCATTATAACTCCTAAAAGTATCAGTGTAAACGATACAATCAGGTTTAACTTTTTCTCTAATTATT
The DNA here is from genome assembly GCF_012224145.1 of Francisella sp. LA112445. Lineage (NCBI taxonomy): Bacteria > Pseudomonadati > Pseudomonadota > Gammaproteobacteria > Thiotrichales > Francisellaceae > Francisella > Francisella sp. LA112445. The sequence goes on along the minus strand of NZ_CP041030.1, from coordinate 1,029,248 downwards.
GGTAATAGAGTATCACTCTTAGCATTTGGAATGATTACTGTATATACCTTACCATTACGTTTAAGTAAGCCAAATACAGGAACTTTACCACCAGCTCCTCTACCTCGTTTCCCTTTACGAGTTCCTCCAAAATAGCTTTCATCTACTTCAATCTCTCCTGTAAACATTTCTAAATGCTCACTATTTTCATAAATTAATAATCTTAATCTATGAAAATAATAGCTGGCTGTGGTTTTATTTACTGATACTAATTCTGATGCAGTTCGTGCTGTACTTCCTGCTATAAATAACTCTATTAATTTGTCTTGCTTGTATGTACTTAATCTACTTTTCCTCATCAAAACCATCCTAACATAACTTAGTTATCTAGGACAGCCCCTTTTGTATTACTAACTTTTTTATTTTCAAATAAAACTTCATGGCAATATTCAGAAATATCAAAATGAAGTAAGAGCCAAAAATCAAAACATGGATTCGTAAGAAAGAACTTAATACTATTATCATTACACGCTTTAATAGCTTTATTTAGATTAACTTTTCTATCATTTGATTTTTCAATATCAGCGACTATTCCTAAAATATCGTACTCATTATCAAAAACATCACCTTTAATTTTCTGTATTTTCTTAGAGTCTCCTAAAAAAGTTTGAAGTTCGTTAACAAGGTGCGTTGGTGCACTTTTACCAACATCTTGAGGATCTCTTTTTAAGACCTCTAGCCGTACAATAGATTTAAAATCAAAATCTTGCTGATTCTTTTGTAGGTAATTAAAATATATATGCTCTGTAACAGCTCCCTCAACAGCTAAAACAATAAGCTTTTTTGGCTCTACAGATTTTTCTTCATAAGTAGTTTTTTCAAAAGGTCTATTTATAAACATAACATCCCTTATATATCATCATAAATGTTTATAATAGGTACAGCATCAAACCTTCCAACTAAATAGTCTTTCTCAATTTTCTTATCATTTCTTATATTAAATTTACTTAACGGATAGGTTTCTGATACACCTTGCTTGTTCTTTTTCACAAACCAAATTTCGTCTCTTCTTAACAAATCTAAACTCAATAGTTTTGATTCATGAGATGTCACAATTAATTGTGATTTATTATCCTCAGCTTTCTTATAAAAAATTTCTAAAAACTTTTCTGTAAGATTTGGATGTAAACTTCGTTCAAACTCATCTATAACTATTGTCATATCAGAAGAAAACATAGAAATTAAAGGTATCAAATCAAATAATCTCTGTGTACCATCAGATTCATCAGCAAGATCAAAGAAATCATCAATATTAGTATTATGCACTAAACCTAAACGCTTAACTTTTATGTGGCTATCATCATCTTTAACGAAGGTTAAAAGCTCTCCTTTATAAGGTATCGGGATACTTTTATTTTTATCTCTAAGATATTTTTCAATAAATTCTTTTAATGGTTTATCTATATTTATTTTATCAAAATCTTCATCTATTGACTTTATCTCTTCTATTCCTGTATCAAAAAGTTTCAAATACTCTAAAAAATGAGCTTGTTGCTCCTTATTATCGTGTAAAGAAGTAACACGAAATTTATTATCAGGATAAATTAATAACAATTTTTTCTCAAACCAACCAAAAATTTCACTAAAAATTTTTACCTCATCATCTTTAAGGTTTTTTCCAGCAATTTCTTTTAAAAAAAGAAATTCTTCTTTCATATCTTCTTTATATATTTCAAAACGAGGCTTTAATTTAGGTTCTTTTATATCTACATCTATATTACAACCATTTCTTTCAAAAATTTTCTTTGGCTTTGCTATACCTATTTGATACAACCATTCAGATTGAATAATTCCTTCATTCATACTGATACTAAACCCATAAGCATAGAACTTATTATCAAATTCTAATTCAAAATCAAATTTAGTATGATTATTCTTAGATTGTTCATCTAACCTAAAATACTTTTTGTATGTACTTACATCTTTAATACCATTTAAAATCAATTTTCTACTAAAGCTTAAAGCTTTTACTATATTTGATTTTCCTGAAGCATTAGCTCCATATATAACCACACCTTTTAAAATACCAACGTCTTTAAACTTATGTACGTGCTCAGAATGCTCTCTAATTCCTGTTGCAGTTAAATCTAAAGTAGACTCATCTTTAAATGACAAATAATTCTCAAAAGAAAACCTTTTTAACACAGAAATAGCCTTTTTTTATTAATTTAATGAGATTTTATCGTATTTTTGCTACTTTTCATAGCGATCATCTATAAATCTCCCTTTGCAACTGCAAATAGCTTTCTTTTAACTGTGCCATACCACCAAAATCATTAGAAAGCTCCGAAACTGTCCCAAGTCCACTTAACTCAACTAATGACGGTAGCCTTTTTTGCTCTAGCTCAACTACACCATCTTTTTTATACTTGTCTAAGACAAAAAGTAGAAACTCCCTCGCCTTAGCATTTTGTAACTGCTGTATAAACTCTGATGACTCTGCAGCAACTGCCCTTTGCTCACGAGTAATGATATCTTTACTAAATACCAGATGATTGAGTACATCATAGATATCACTATCTTTAGCTTTAAAGATCGCTTTGATATTATCAATATTTTGCCCAAAGCTTAGCATCTCCTCGAGGTTAGCTAATAGTGTTTGCCTATATTTAGGATTTGCCCAAGCATCTTTGAGAGCTTGTTCATCATTTTGGCAATATTTACCTAATACACCGATTAATTGCTCAAGATATTCTTGCGTTGCAATTGGTCGCCCATCGACACCAACATAACTAGTCTCTATATCTAGTACTTTAAGCTTACGCCCTTTTATGGTGATATTAATTGGCTCATACTTTTTAGGCTCATCATCCTTTTCTTTAAGATTCTCTATAGGATCTATTTCTTTAACTTCTTTTACATCATCTTTAGATTTGCCATCAGCTTTGACATCTGTAACTACATCAGCGACACCATCCCAATCTTTATCATAGAACTTATCACTAGCTTTGACAAAATCTAGGATTGTAAAGAAATCTTTACCCTCAAAAGTTCGAGTACCTCTACCGATTATCTGCTTAAACTCAATCATTGATTCTATCGGAGCTGTTAGCACGATATTGCGGACATTTTTAGCATCTACACCAGTAGTTAGCATTTTTGATGATGTTAAAATCACAGGTATATCTTTATCATTATCTTGAAACGGCTCGAGATAATCACGCCCAATTTGTCCTTCATCAGAAGTCACACGCACACAGTAGTCAGGATTTTTGACTTTTTTAAATCTATCTATAGCAAGCTTTAGCTCGAGAGCATGTGGCTGATTTTTACAAAAGACTATAGTCTTATCCATCTTATTGATATTATCAAGTACAGTCTTTGCAATTAGCTCATGGCGTTGTTGACTTGTGATAGTTTTCTCCCAATCGTTGATACCATAGACCTTATTTGGCAAATCTCCATCTACACTATCATGAGTATTTGGTCGATATTCATCAATATTTGTTGTAATGCGTTTAACCTTATATGGAGTCAAGAAACCATCATTAATACCATCTTTAAGCGAGTACTCATAAATAGGATCGCCAAAGTAGCTATAAGTGTCACCATTAACATCCCTTTTAGGTGTAGCTGTCAGCCCTAGATGTACTGCACTAGAGAAATACTCAATAATCTCACGCCATGAGCTATCATCATTGGCACTGCCGCGATGACACTCATCTATAATTATCAAATCAAAGAAATCTGCTGGATACTGCTTATAATAAGCTGTGAGGCTATCATCTTCACTATCTGTAGTTAAATACTGACGATTTTTATTCTCGGCTACTGCTTGATAAATCGCAAAGAAGATATTACCACTAAATGGCACTTTACCACCGTTTTTCTTAATAGATACACCTTGTAGCCTTTTACAATCATTCTCTAGCGGATTAAACTCATTCATAGCTTGCTCTATCAAGATATTTCTATCTGCCAAGTACAAGATTCGCGGCTTTTTATTACCTATATCATTCTTTCGCCATCTTGATTCAAGCACTCTATATGCTATCTGAAAAGCTATATATGTTTTACCAGTCCCTGTCGCTAATGTTAGTAAGATTCTATCTTTTCCACTACTAAGAGCATCTATAGTTTTTTGTACTGCTATCTTTTGATAATAGCGAGGTGTCTTTGTACCATCTGAGAAAAACTCTTGTGTAACTACATTTTGTCTGACTTTATTAATATTTGGATATTTACGCTCAAAGAGTTCTCTAGGAGTTGGAAACTCATCTATATCTTGGCTTTGACCTGTTGGGATATGGTACTCAAGGATATTATGTCCATTTGTAGAGTAGACATATTCAACATCTAGTGCTCTACCATAAGCTATAACTTGTTGTAGACCTTGCTTATAGTTTACATCTTCTTTTTTTGCCTCAACAATTGCTAAGTTTATATCTTGATAACGCAATAGATAATCTACAAACTTTTTCTCACCTCTAGCACCACCAGCTTGTTTACGCCCATCTGTAAAATAATACTCACGGGTAATACTGCGTTCATCCCAACCACTATCACGTAGTTTTGGTGTTATAAGCTTAGCTTTGGTATCTGCTTCTGAGTAAGGCATCTATGGTAAAATTAAGTATATATAGGTTATATGATATGATTATTGACTTATCATTTCTAGCAATTAGAAATTAAAAACAGATAAAATTCTATTTTGAGCTCACTAAAAAATTCTTATACTCTTCTAATAGGCTAAATATCTCCCCTTCATTATCTAACTGATTTAATTTCTGACGAAACTCTTTTGAACTAGGCAAATCTTGAAGGTAAAAGCTAGCGTGAGTGCGAATCTCTTTAACAGCTACTCTTGCAGTTTTTAGCTTAATTAAACGTCTTAAATGTTCACCTAATACATCAACTCTCTCAACTGGTGTAGGATCTGGCACTAACTCACCAGTATTTAGATATTCTGCAATCTGTCTAAAAATCCATGGATTACCACGTGATGCACGCCCTACCATCACAGCATCTACTCCTGTATGATCCATCATTGCTTTTGCGCTGTGAGGACAAAATACATCTCCATTACCAATCACTACAGTATCAACAGCTTTTTTAACATCTCGGATAATATCCCAATTGGCTTTACCGGTATACATCTGCTCTCTTGTGCGTCCATGTAATGCTATAGCACTTACGCCTGCATCTTCACAAGCTTTAGCTACCTCAATAGCATTGATATTTTGATCATCCCAGCCGATACGCATCTTTACTGTAACTGGTTTATGTACAGCTTTTACTACTGCTGTAAGAATTTCATGGATTCTATCAACATCTTTTAAAAGTGCCGCTCCTGCTTGGAGTTTCTTAGCAATCTTTGGCATTGGACAACCCATATTTATATCAAGAAAATCGCATTCCGTATTCTCAGCTATATATTTAGTTGCCCCTACAAAGCTCTCAAGATCTGTACCAAATATTTGTATCCCAAGTGGTTTTTCACTATTTTCCATATAGAGCATTTCCATTGTTTCCCAGTTACGCTCTACTACAGCTTTATTACTTACCATCTCAGTATATATTAGTCCTGCGCCATGCTCTTTGCATATAGTACGAAAAGCACTATCACAAAAGCCTGCCATCGGCGCAAGTACGACATTATTTTCTATTTCAATATCAGCTATTTTAAAGCCCATCTTTTATACCATCTAATAAAAACCATTGTCCCATCTGTTTTGGTTGGCTAAAGTTTATGCCATATTTTTCAAATTCTGCCTGAACTTCATCAACTTGGTTTTCTATTATCCCAGATAAGGCTAATCTACCACCTTGCTTTAAACTACCTGTAATACTTTTAACTAAGCTTATAAGTACATTAGAAAAAATATTTGCCACAACTAAATCAAACTGCTGTGTTGGAGGATTATCATCAAAACTCGTTTTTTCAGTTACATTATTTTCTGCAGCATTTTTGATAGATGACTCTATAGAATTTGGATCTATATCAATCCCTTGAGCAAAGCTAGCTCCTAACTTCACAGCTCCAATTGCTAGAACTCCGGTACCACAACCATAGTCTAAAACTTTAGAATTCTTGGTCACATGATCTTCTAACCACTCTAGACACATCTTGGTAGTCTCATGATTACCACAGCCAAAAGCTATACTAGGATCTACAATAATATATGTATGATCCTTATCATTTGGCAATTCACGCCAGTTTGGATAAACTATAATATTCTTTCCAATCTTAATTGGATCATAGTCATATAGCCATGCAGCTTCCCATTGTTGATCTTTTATAACTTCATAATCTATTTCACTCTCTAGGATATTTTCAAATTCTTTTCTAAGAGTATCAATTATAGAATTTATATTATGATGATTCTCATATAATACTACCACATTTATAATATCATCAGGCTTATCAACTCTTGTTATGGAGCCAGCATTATTGTTAAAAAGATAATCTTCAATAATATCAAAAAACTTAGATTTAACACTAAATTGTAATTGGTGCCACTGTTGCATTCTATAAAAATAACTCAAAAATTCATATATCGTAGAATGATACTAAATAAAGTAGTTAACAGCTAGATTAAATTAATTATTTAAAATATTGATAATGCTAATTTAGTTTAGTTAGTGACTCTTGTTCTTAATACGTTGATTTAATCTAATTTTTCTTAGCAAAGTATGATTTATGAATCCTAATATATATACTGCTAAAAATCCAGCAGTTGCTATAAGTAAACCAGCTACAAAACTACCTAAAAACAATGGTTTCCAAAACTCGTGTAAATGATTTAGCATGTAAGATCCAAATGTTTCCCAGTCTGAAATATTAACTTTTTCCCCAAGTAAAAAACAACCAAAAATATAATTTCCTAGATACATTGGAACCCAAGTTAAAGGATTACTAATCCATACAGTTGATATAGCTGTTGGAATATTTGCTCTCAAAATTATAGCTGAAAAAATTACAGGAGTCATTTGTAAAGGTAAAGGGATCATCATCCAAAAAAAACCTACAAAAACACCTCTTGCAACAGTATCATAACTAGCGACCCAAAGACTTTTATTTGTAAGCTTGTATGCTACAAAGCCTAAAAATCGCGAACTCTCTAACCTTTTTCTTTTTTTGATTAATCTTCGAGCTCTTTTTGTATTCATATTTTTAATTTTCTTAGGTAAAGGGTTTAATTATTGATACCTTTTATTTTAATCATTAGATTTAGGAAAAATCACCTTAGTTATTATGGCTGACTATAAGACCAGAAAAGCCTAGTAGCATCTTGACCAGGTCTAAACTCTGTCTCTCTATTGTCAATGTATTCACCATATTTTGAGTTAATAAATTCTCTATCTGGTGGAACATATGCTGAACCCTCTGCTTGTTCCTCTTGTACTTCTGGACCATCATACATATATGGGCTATATGGTCGCATATACCCATAACTGAGCATAACACCCAACATCCCTACACATATTAAAATAATTTTTTTCATACCTTCTATATCTCCTTATTAAGACTTTAGTAGTCTATCTTCCATTATAACTTTTTTGACTCTTTTATGAAGAAAAATTAACTTTTGAATAAATATTTTTTGTTACAATAACAACTAGATAAACACTATACTTAAAACAGCAAAATGCAAGAATATAGCAAAAAATATAATAAAAAAGCAATCTTACTGGTCAATCTCGGCACACCAGATAATTTTGATGCTAAATCTATAAAGAAATATTTAAAAGAATTCCTATCAGATAGACGAGTAATTGAAGCAAACCCTATTTTATGGAAATTGATATTAAACCTAATTATTTTACCAATACGTTCAAAAAAGAATATTCACTCTTATGAATCAGTTTGGAATAAGCAGCATAATAAATCTCCATTATTACTTTATACAGAAAATCTTGCTAAAGGATTAAATGAAAAGTTAGATAATTATATAGTTGATTGCGCTATGCGTTATGGTAATCCAAGTATAGAAAGTAAGATTAAGTGCCTACAAGAACAAGGTGCTACTGAAATAGTAATTTTACCGTTATACCCACAGTATTCAGCAACTACTACAGCTACAGTTTACGATGAGGTTTATAGAGTTTTATCAAAGTTAAGATGGCAGCCTACTATTAAAGGGATAAATCCTTATTATGATAATAAATATCATATTGAAACTATTAGCCAGCAACTAAAAGATCATTTACATAATTTAGATTATACTCCAGATACAATCTTATTCTCATTTCATGGTTTACCACAAGAATATTTTGAAAAAGGTGATCCCTACTATTGTCATTGTCATAAAACTTACCGTTTAGTAAAAGAATCTCTACAAGATAACTATCCAAACATAGATTTTGAATTATCATTCCAATCACGTTTTGGCCCTAAAAAATGGCTAGAGCCGTACACAACTGTCAAACTAGAGGAGTTTGCTAAACAAAATAAAAAAGTAGCTGTAATAGCTCCTGGATTTAGTGTTGACTGCTTAGAAACTTTAGAAGAGTTAGCTATTACTGAGAAGCAAGCATTCTTAGATAAAGGTGGTAAAGAATTTAGTTTAATACCTTGCCTAAATGATTCTCAAGAGCATGTAGAAATGTTATACAATATAATTATAAATGAGTAAGCTAATGTAAAGGATATGAAAATCTATATTAAAAGTTTGATTACAATTGTAGCAATAGTTCTCTCTAGTAGCTTATGCTTCTCTTATGGCAAATACGGTAATATAGAAAGAAACGATGCCATAATCAAAGAAATCCAAGATGGCGGTCAAGAATATATTTCAAAACAAACAACTCAAGCAAACTCTAGTAAACCACTATCAATAATATGGGTACAAAAAAACTACCTAACTAAACAACAAGCTTTGAAACTGCAACAAAAAATTGATAAAGCTATAGTAGAGATTCGCAATACTTTAGAAATTCCTGAGAATGAAAGAGATTTTACGATACATTACTATGTGTATGGAGCTCATGAAGCATCACATGCTATAACAGGATATCATATGCTTGATAAAGCTCATCCAACAACATTTATTACATGGTATGCTCAAGGAAGGTCTCCTTATGTACATGAAACGGTACATATTATTGCTTGGCACTGGCGTAGTGTTTGGATCAAAGAAGGACTTGCTGTGTATCTTAATCAAAAACTTGGCGGAGAACCAACATTCCCTAACTTTGGCAAAAATCTTAACTTTTTAGCAAAAAAACATATTGAAAATATAAGTTCAAATAATGACTTAAGTAATATATTAGCTAATAAGTTTGAAGTTGGAGAAGATGGCTTAGTTTTCTTTAAAGGTCCTAAAAAAGAACGCATTCATAAAAAAAGAATCTTTTATATATTATCTGGATCTTTCACAGAGTATTTATTTACACAACTTGGTGCTAGTAAATTTATGCAAATTTATAATGCTAATAATACAAAACAGGCTATAAATAAAGTTACAGGCAAAACTATTTCTCAATGGGAAAATGCTTGGGCAAATTATTTAAGAAACACAAATTTTACAGAGTATGAAAAAGAAAACTAATCCTAATAAAACAGTAGCGATACATTGGTTTAGACAAGACTTACGTCTAGCTGATAATCCTGCACTATATCAAGCTAGTCAAACAGATAAAACTATTGCGATTTTTATTCATGATGAAAAATATCCAATAGGTGTCGCAAGTAAATTATGGTTACATCACTCTCTAAGAAGCCTTAATAAATCACTTGATGATAAGTTAAATTTCTATATTGGAAATCCTCTAGAAATTATAAAAAAGCTTGTTAAAGAAAATAGTATTACAGATTTTTATTGGAATAGATGTTATGACAAATATAGCATAGATCGAGATACTCAAATCAAACAATTTCTTCAAGAGCAGAAGATAAATGTAAAAAGCTTTAATGGAAGTCTACTTATAGAGCCTTGGGAATGTAAAAAAGATGATGGCACACACTACAAGGTTTACACACCTTTCTACAAAGAACTTATTAAAATTAGGAAATATAGATCAAATATTGCTCAACCAAGTTTTAATAATCTAGAAAAACTTAATGGCTCTAGTGATCTAGACTCATTAAAGCTATTAGAACCACAACATTCTTGGCAAAATATAATTAAACAATGGCAAGTTAGTGAAGAATCAGCAAGTAAAATACTTGAAGACTTCTTGGCAGATAAGGTAAAAACTTATAAAACTGCCAGAGATTATATGAGCCTAAATGCTACATCAGCACTATCTCCATATTTACATTTTGGTGAGATTTCACCAAATCAAATCTTTAATGCTGTACAAAGCTTAGATACTATTGGTAATAATGAAGAGCACTTTATAAAAGAACTTGTCTGGCGTGATTTTTCATATTATCAAATATATTATTATCCAGAACTACATAATAAAAATATCAATCAAAAATTTGATAATTTTGAGTGGGATAATAACCCTACCATCCTAAAAAAATGGCAACAAGGACAAACAGGTATACCTATAGTAGATGCCGGCATGAGAGAACTTTGGCAAACTGGCTATATGCATAATCGTGTACGCATGATAGTTGCGAGCTTTCTTATAAAAAATTGTCTGATTCATTGGAAGTATGGTGAAAAATGGTTTTTTGATACTTTGTTTGATGCTGATTTTGCTAGTAATAATGCTAACTGGCAATGGGTTGCTGGATGTGGTTTAGATGCGGCACCCTACTTTAGAATATTTAATCCTGTATTACAATCTGAGAAATTTGAAGCTTATGATTATATTCGTAAATATGTGCCTGAAATAGCTAAATTACCTAACAAATTTTTAGTAAAACCATGGGAGGCTCCTGAGAACATTTTAAATGATGTAAATATCACTCTTAATAAAGATTATCCAAAACCTATCATTGACCTTAAGAGCTCTAGAGATAAGGCCTTAGAACTACACAAAAAAATCAAATAATTTGTTTTCAAGATCATCAATTGTTTATTCTCTCTAATTTATAGTCTATAGTAGAAAAATATATATCTTATTTTTCATAAGAATTCCCAACTATAGGAGATTAATATATGAGTGATAAAATAAAATCTATCCAAGCAATGGAAATTTTAGACTCTCGTGGTAACCCAACAGTTCGAGTATACATAGAACTTGAAGATGGTACCAAAGCCACAGCATCTGTACCATCTGGAGCTAGTACAGGTGAAAATGAAGCAGTTGAATTACGTGATGGTGATAAGTCTCGCTATGATGGCAAAGGTGTCTTAAAGGCTGTAGCAAATGTTAGTGAGGTCATAGCTCCTGCATTAATTGGCATAAATGCACATAAGCAATCATTAATCGATCGCATAATGATTGAACTTGATGGTACAAAAAATAAATCAAAACTTGGAGCTAATGCCATACTAGGAGTATCAATGGCTGTTGCAAGAGCCGCTGCACTATCTCATAAAATACCTCTATACCAATATCTTGGTGGTGCAGGAGCAAGAAGAATACCTGTACCATGCATGAACATCCTAAATGGTGGCGAGCATTCAGATAATAATGTTGATTTCCAAGAATTTATGGCTGTACCAATAGGCGCTAAATCATTTAGTGAAGGCTTACGCTATGTTGCAGAAACCTTCCATAAATTAAAGAGTATTCTTAAAGAACGTAATTTAGTTACTAGTGTTGGAGATGAAGGAGGATTTGCTCCTAATGTTGCAAATAATGAAGCCGCTATTGAGTTAATAATAGAAGCAATTGAAAAAGCTGGATACGTCCCTGGTAAAGATATTTCTATAGCTATTGATTCAGCAGCAAGCTCATTCTCGCCAAATATTGATGATAAATATGATTTAAAATGGTCAGGTAGTGGCAAAAAGACAAATACTGATCTAATAAATCTAGCAAAAGAATGGGTAGAAAAATATCCAATTATATTATGGGAAGATCCTTTATCTGAAGCTGACTGGGCAGGTTTTAGAGATTTTACAGCTGAACTTGGTAGTCATATTGAAGTTGTTGGTGATGATATCTTTGTTACAAATACTCAGTATATATCTCGAGGTATAAAAGAAAAAACTGCAAACTCAGCATTAATAAAATTAAATCAAATAGGTACCGTTTCTGAAACTATAGAAGCTGTTAGAATGTGTCGTGATAATGGTTGGAGATATTTTATATCACATCGTTCAGGTGAAACAGAAGATGATTTCTTAGCTGACTTTGCAGTAGCTATGGATGGTGGACACCTAAAAACTGGCTCAGCATGTCGCAGTGAACGTATCGCAAAATATAATCGCTTATTAGAAATAGAAAGAGAACTTGGAGACTGTGCTCTTTATTATTGGTAATCGACACTATTATTCTTTCTATATAGAAAATATATTATGCTCATACTTCAAATTTCATCAAATATCTCATGAACATTTTTTAATTAAAAAATAAAATGTATAATAACTATATAACGATTTAATCTTTGTTGTACATGACAAATAAATTAAAAAAAAGTTATCCTAACTTATCAACACTGGAAGTTAAAGAAAATAACTTTCAATGTGATTCGTCATGTAAAGGTAAAAACAAAGGTATTACTTTAGTTGAGCTGATAATAACAATTTCAATAATAGCCATATTAGCTTCGATATCTATTCCTATATATTCTGATTATAAAACCCGAGCAAAAATTGGGGGAGAAATTACTAAGATAGGCAATGTAAAAATGCAAATTAACGAAATAATTTCTCTAAGTGATTTAACGGAAGGAGATCAAATTAGAAATATATATATTACCAACATTCCTAAAAATATTGGTATCGCTACAAATGGCATTATTACTATTAATCTTGGTAACTCTGAATATTTGGGCATTCCAGCTTCAGATACACCGATTATTTCAAGTGCTATAGCTGCAATTCACTTAGTCCCATTCATTGTAAATACTACATTAATATGGAGTTGTGAAAATGCTGCTAACTCAACATTAACAGCTGACCTTCTGCCGAATAGTTGCTTAGAAGAAACATTGGTTGATCTTAGTAACACATGTGTATCTACCATAAATAGTACTTGTAGTCCAAGCAGCAATGGTAACGGTGGCGGAAATAGTAATGGCAATGGTAATGGTAATGGTAATGGTAACGGTAATGGCAATAACTAGACTTATTTTAAATAAATCTAAAAATCTAATCTTATAAAATGCTTATATTCTTGATCTTTGCTTAATTTAGCAGGATGGTCATCATAGTTACCATCAAAAGCACCTACATATTGTGGCTCAAAGCAAATAGCGTCATATTGTTTTAGTACATTACCATTTGAAAGTACATGTCCCCTACTAAAATTACACGTATAAATTTGCATAGCAGGATATGAACTTGAAATTTTTAATTTTCTACCACTATTATAATCTTCAAGAAGAATACTACCATCAACAAGATAGCAATGATCAATACCACCTTTGCGGAAATATTTAGATTCTTGTTTATCTAATTTATCACCAATTTTAGATTTTTTATTAAAATTCATTTCTTCGGGTAAAGATATAATCTCCGTTGGAATTAAATCATCATCAACATTTACAAATCTATTAGAAGGTACCTCAAGATGATGATCAATTATATTTGTTTTACAATCACCTGATAAATTATAATAGCAATGATTTGTCATATTTAAAACAGTATCTAAATCTGATACAGCGTCAAAACTTATAACTAGCGAGTTCTCTAAAAGCTCATATGTCACATTGATTGTTACATTTCCTGGGAAGTTATCAGTTGATGATTTTTGAATATGTGTAAATTTAATTTTAGTATTACTTATAATTTCAAAATCAAATTTTTGATATGATACACAATTAAAACCACCATGAAGAGTATGTCTATCTTGATAGTTTTTTTCTAAGTCATAAGTTTTATCATTTAATCTAATTTTGCCATCTTTAATTCTACCAGCGACTCTTCCAACAGTTGCTCCAAAATATGATGGGCTCTTAGCATATTCTTGAATATCTTGATACTGTAATACTATATTTTCTAGTTTTCCATTCTTATCTTTAGTTTTAAGCGAGTAGATAACAGCACCTAAGTCTAAAAAAGTTACTTCTACATTATCATTTTTTAATGTTATTAAATTACTTGGCTTATCTGCTATGCAGACTTCTTTAATGCTCATATTATCTCCTTAGCAAAATCTAGTATTAACTTAGCTATTTCTGATTTAGTTTTATTGGAATATTCTTTATTATTACTTTCTGATAAAATCGTTACAGAAGAGTCATCCTTACCAAAAACACTTGTCGAATTCGCAACAATCATGTTTAAATTCTTCTTTACTAGCTTTGCTTTTGCATACTCAATTATATTTTGCGACTCAGCTGCAAAACCTATAGCAAAGATATTAGGATAATTTTTCTTACAATTTGCTAAAACGTCAGGATTTTTAATGAACTCTAAAGTCAATCCCTCATCAGTTTTTTTGATTTTATTATCAAATTTATTTTTTATTTTATAGTCAGCAACTGCGGCACAACCAATAAAAATATCATGATTTTTTGCTTGTTGTAGCATAGCTTGATTCATATCATCAGCACTTCTAGTACTGATAATATCTAAATTACTATGAACGATATCAAACGATATTGAAGTTTTAGCTTTCAATACTGTAACCTTTGCCCCTCTATTTAATAATTCTTCTATTAATGCAAAGCCCATTTTTCCAGAACTATAATTAGATAGATATCTAACTCCATCAATATCTTCTACTGTTGCTCCAACTGTTATTAAAACTTTTTTATCTTTAAAATCTTGATCTACTGATAATAGCTTAAATAACTGCTCAGGCTCATGTAGTCTACCTCCCCCAATATCACCACATGCTTGTAAACCGCTATCAGGAGATATTAAATTAAAACCTATTTTTTTTAGCTTCTTAACATTATCTTGAGTTAGAGGATTCTGCCACATATTTACATTCATAGCTGGGGCAATATAGACTTTTCGAGTTTGTTTATTAGCTAGTATACATTGACAAAGCAAATCATCTGCAAGACCATTAGCTAATTTAGCGATAATATTGGCAGAGGCTGGTATTATAAATATTTTATCTGCCCAGCGTGAGAGATTAATATGCGCCATACTCTGCTCATAATCATGCATATCAAGTGAATCATCAGTATAAACATTACATCCAAGAGCTACTAATAATTCTGGTTTTATAAACTGTTGTGCTCCCTTTGTTATGATAGCTCTACATTCAACTCCACTTTTAATATAAAGACGTATTAAATTTATAGTTTTAAAAGCTGATATGCTTCCTGTAATTCCAAATAGGATTTTATGTGCCATAAATTACTCTCTATTTATTTAAAACTTTCTTTCTTTTATAAAAAACAATTATTGATAAAACCATAACAGCTACAACAATCGCTAATATATTTACATTTTGTCTAAATACTTGTTCACTAGTCAACCAAGAAGCAAAAATAATCCCAAAGAATATACTACTAGTTCTACCTAGTGCAAATATCATATTACAAGCTAATGAACGAACTTCTGTTGGAAATTCAGTTGCAGCATATTGAGCCCACATAATATTATATCCACCACCAATAAGACCGATAAGAATACCGTAAAAGAAGACTACATCACTTGATATATATTTATAACTAAAGATACTAACTAAAAATATAACGATATTTATTATAAAAAATAGATTTGGCGATTTAAAATATTGATTATAAAACCCACTAATAATACAACTAATAATATTTCCAGCAAAGAAACCAAATAAGAAAATTTTTACTAAACTTGCAAAGTCAACATCTGAGGCGATAAATCTTACTAACGCAAACATTACAGTAATAACAAAGAAATAAGGTAATGTAATTAAAAAATTCAAGATCAAAGGTTTACTATAATTTTTAAATAAAAAAATTATATTCCCTGCATTTTTAAATCGATCAGACTCATACATCTCTATGAAGTATGGTGATTCTTCGAGCACTCTTCTAAAAGCGTATATAACTAAGCCAGCTAAACCTCCAAATACAAACATTATCTGATAAGAAAAAACTCCAAATAATGTTGCTACGATTCCACCCAAGACTCCTAATATATATAAAAGACTCATTCCCCACGCTGCTATTTTAGGAGGGAAAAATTCCACTATTAATACACTAGAAACAGCAAATTCACTAGCTAATGCAAGATAAGCTAAAAATCTCAGTAACATAAACATATGTAAATTAGTTACAAAAATACAACATATAGTCGAAAATGAATAAAGTAATATACTATATTTAATAACTGTTATCCGACCGAACTTATCTGCTAATATCCCAAAACCTATAGCACCTACTAATATACCAGCCATTTGAATATTATTGATTAAATAATACATCTGCTGTATTTTTGTCAAATCGTGCATATTAAACTGCTGTTTGAATATATCTACATAAGACACACTAAATACAGTTAAATCATAAAAATCAATAAAATATCCTAAACAAAGGATAAGAAGAATCCATTTTGCATTTTTCATTAATTTTGAAGAAAGTCTCTATAATATTAGATGTATATTATAGATTGTAAGTTAGGATATAACTAGGTAAGATTTATTATTTTAGTCTACAATAATATTTTTTTCATTAGCTGTAGCTTTACAGAATGCCACATAACGTTTATCAGTAGCAAACCAATAGAATATGACACCAATAATACCATTTAATAAATAGCTATCAATAGGTGAAGTTATACATAAGAATAATAGAAAAGGTGCTGCTAAATAGAAAAGATTTTTAACACCTACTCTTCTAAACTCAATAGCTCCATATATAGTCATAAGGACTATTAATATAACACTCATATTGATATTAGTTTGAATCTCGACTGTATTTAAAAGTAATGCTAATATCACAAACACAACCAAACCATATAATCTAGTTTTTGGTGCTAGTGCTCCCATACTAACAGGAGCCGCCATATAACCTATAATATGAAACCCTGTTACCACAAGCATCAATGCAGTCCAGTTATCTGAGAAAAGTAAAAATATAGCAGCTAATATAAAGTTTGCTATTAATGATCTACGTGAGATATTAACAATCGGAGTTATCTTTGCAAAATATCTTGGCATTTGTCCTTCTGAAGACATTGCATATAGCATTCTAGATGAAGCACCTAGGTAACTATAACCAGTAGCTGATGGACTAATAACACTATCAATTATTAATAATACAGATATATATCCTAGGCCTAATATCGTTGCTAATTGTAATAGTGGGGATTCAAAGTCTAGACCAGCCCAACCACCTTTACTTACTAGATAGCTATGGGGAACTGCCTGCATAAATGCATATTGTAAACAAAGATATAATACTAAAACTAACGCTAAAGCAAATACAATTGCTAATGGTACATTTCTACCTGGATTTTTAACTTCACTTGCATAGGCAACTACTGTCTGGAAACCATTAAATGTATAAATAAGACCACCCGCAACGATTGCTGTCAAGGCAGATGTAAAACCAAATTGGCTATTACCAGGAATATCTGCAGAAAACATACTTACATGATTATCACTATGCATCAAAGCATGAGTAACAAATATTAAAACAATAATAGCAGGAACAGCCATTTTAAATATTGTAATAGCATTATTAACTCTTGATAAAAGCTTTACCCCATAGAAATTAATAATTAAATATAAAACTAAAACAAAAAGCGAGAAAGCCGTACCAGCTATAGTTAAAATATTATCATGCATAAGCCAATCCATTGACTTAACACCAGCAAGATACTGAGTCGTTGCAAGAGCTTCTGAGGAAATTACAACAACAATACCAAACCAGTTAGCAAAAGCAAAAGGCATTGCAAAAATATTGTTATGCGATATTGCACTTGATCTAGTAGTAGCTCCTCTCACAGGATACATAGATACTACTTTACCTAAACATAAAGCTATCATTAAAACCAAAATAGCTGCAAATATCCATGCCAAGAATGCCCAGTTACCTGCATTTTTAACTGTTAATTGAGCACTAAAAAGCCAACCAGATCCAACCATTGAAGTAGTACCAATCAATACAGCACTAAACAATGACATCTTTTTAACAGATACATCACTCATTATTTTTTTCCTTATAATTAATTAAAGAATTTCTTAGAGAATAATCATCTCTAAATTATTAAAACATTTTCCTAATAAAATCAGAATCAACATTCCTATTAGGAAAAAGCCATAAGATTTAAATTATCATTAAGAAAATGAGTTTGCAATATCTTTTTTTATTCTTCTAAACTCATTAAAGAAGCATTACCACCTGAAGCTGTTGTATCTACACTGACCGTTTTTTCAACAACAAATCTACGTAAATATAATGGTGAAGCAGTTTCTATTGCTAAACTAGTACATTTACCATCTTTAGCAACACTTTCAGCAACAAAAGGTATAATAGCTCCTCTTCTAAGCGCTAAAGCTTGATGAACTTGTTTAACTCCAGGTACACTACCAGAGAATGTCACAAGAGCTACTTTGCTGTTAAATAATAATGCTGAAGATATTTCTTCCTCATCAGATATTATTAGATGTATAACTTTTGAGCTTAAGCCAGCTTTTAGCATTAATTCAACAATCTTATAAGCAGTTAAATTACCTGTATATGCTGGTCTTGCAACTACAGTGTTACCAGCAAGTAACGCAGCTGTAGCTTGACCAACAAATCTAATCAATAAATCACAGCTAGAGCACATACTTACTGCTAACCCACGCCCTTTTAAGCTTAACTCATCAATTTCACCTGTAGGTCCTGGTAAAAGCTTAGGGTGTGCAAATTCTTTTCTTGCTTGTAAACAGTAGTATGCTACCTGCTGGATAGTTTTATCTATCTGAATTTGAGCATCTTCAATAGAAACATTTGATTCTACAACAAGACATGATGCTATTAGATTACGCTCTTTTTCTAATAACTCTAAGAACTTCTCTATAATTTCAGCTCTTTGCTCAGCATTTATAGAATTCCAAGAATCAGCTTCTTTATTAGCTATATCAATAGCCTTCTCAACACTACTAACTGAGGCATAAAAAGCTTTACCTATAACTTTTTCATTTGCTGATTTAAGATCTTTAGTATTACCTTTTTTAACTTTCTCACCATTAATAATACTTGCTATAGTATAGTTATCTTTTATAAGCTTATTAGTAGCTTTCTCATCATTAGCTATTTTCTCAGGATTATATATTTCCTCAACAGCTCCAACACCTGATAATTTTTCATTTGCTAAACGATGCATGTAGAAAGGTCCACCTGCTTTAGGTCCTGTTCCAGACTTACCTTGGCCACCAAAAGGCTGTACACCAACTACAGCTCCCACAATATTTCTATTTACATAAACATTACCAGCTTTGATATTATTTTTAACATAGTTCATAACTTCATTAATTCTACTATGTACACCTGCTGTCAGACCATAGCCTGTAGCATTAATATCTCTAATAAGAGTATCTAACTGGTTAGCTTTGAATCTCAATATGTGTAAAATCGGACCAAATTGTTCTCTGCCTAGGTCTGATAACTTATCGATTTCAAAAGCTGTAGGCATTACAAATGTGCCATTTTTAGTATTCTCATTAGGCTGTGACTGATATACCAGTTTAAACTGATTTTTCTTTTGCTCAATGTATGCATTTAAATTATCAGCTGCTTCTTTATCAATAACAGGTCCAACATCTGTATCAATATACTTAGAATCACCTACTTTAAGCTCCTTCATCGCTCCAACTATCATTTTGATATAGTTATCAGCAATATCTTCTTGTAAACACAAGATACGAAGAGCCGAACAACGTTGACCTGCACTATCAAATGCTGAACGCATAACATCAGCTGTTACTTGCTCAGGAAGTGAAGATGAGTCAACAATCATCGCATTTTGACCACCTGTTTCAGCAATAAATGGAACAATTTCGCTCGATTTGTTTGCTAAAGTTTGATTTATTATTCCAGCGACTTCAGTTGAACCTGTGAAAATAACACCTTTACAAACAGGGCTTTTAACTAATGCAGTACCAACTGTAGCACCATCGCCAGGAGTAAACTGTAATACATCTTTTGGAAGGCCTGCTTTAAATAAAAGCTTAACAGCCTTATATGCAATAATCGATGTTTGCTCAGCAGGTTTTGCTACAACAGTATTACCAGCAGCAAGAACAGCTGTAACTTGACCTAAGAATATAGCTAATGGGAAGTTCCATGGGCTAATACATACCATAGCCCCACGTCCACTAAACTCTATTTGTTTTAGATTTTCTGATAACGCAGGTAAATCTATAGGTCCGTTAAACTCTTCTCGTGCTTGAGCTGCATAATAACGACAGAAATCAACTGCCTCTCTAACCTCATCTATAGCATTAGCTAGAGTTTTTCCAGCTTCGATCATTGCAATAGCAATAAACTCATTAGTATTTTTTTCTAAAAGATCTGCAAAGCGTTCTAGTATCTCAGCTCTTTGAGTTGCTGGAGTATTATTCCAATCATTAAATGCACTTTGAGCATTTTTCAATGCTCTTTTTGCTGTTTTTGCATCTGCATTTATTACACTACCAATGACTTCATTAGTATTTGGGTTAATTACCTTTTCCAGACCTTCTTCTTTATCGATCTTAACTCCTGATACTATTGGTTTTGCTTTATATGTATTTTTAGAAGCATATTTTTCAATATCACTATACATAGTCTCTAATACTGCAAAATCATTAGTATTATAACCCTGAGAATTTAATCTAGGAGCCACAATATTTTTTGGATAAGGAATATTTGGATGTTGATCACAACCATGATCTAAAGCTTTCTTAACTGGATCTTCAATTAACTCTTCTATAGGTAAGTTCTCATCAACGATTCTATTTACAAAAGAGCTATTAGCACCATTTTCTAGAAGTCTTCTAACTAAATAAGCTAAAAGATGTTTATGACCACCAACAGGAGCATAAATTCTACAAGGAATCTCTTCATAGCCATCTTTACCAACTATATTATCGTATAGAGGATCTCCCATACCGTGTAAACATTGGAACTCAAAATCTTTGTTTCCTTGAGCTAACTCCATTACAACGGCTACTGTCTGAGCATTATGTGTTGCAAACTGAGGATATATGTATTGATGGCTTTCAAAAAGCTGTTTAGCACATGCTTGATAAGATACATCAGTATGATACTTACGCGTAAATACAGGATAACCTTCTAAACCTTGCTCTTGAGAATGTTTAATCTCAGCATCCCAATAAGCACCTTTTACAAGACGCACCATAAATCTTCTATTAGTTTTCTTTGCAAGGTTTGCTAGATATTCTAAAACATAAGGAGCACGTTTTTGATATGCTTGAACAACGATACCTATCCCATTAAAACCTTCTAATGATGGTTCATGTGCTAATCTTTCTACTAGCTCTAATGATATCTGAAGTCTTTCTGTTTCTTCAGCATCAATGTTCATACCTACATTGTATTGTTTAGCTAGCTCAGTTAGTTTCAATAACTTAGGATATAATTCAGCGTGAACTCTTTGATGTTTTGTCACCTCATAACGCGGATGTAATGCAGATAGTTTTATTGAAATTCCAGGATTTTTTTTAATCTCTTTGTTTACTGCATATTTAGAAAGCTCTTTAATAGCATGTAGATACTGATCATAATAATACTCTGCATCCGCCATAGTCATTGCAGCTTCACCAAGCATATCATAAGAGTAACTATATCCTCTATCAACCTTAGCTTGAGATACTTTTAAAGCCTCTTCAATAGTTTCACCAAGAACATATTGTTTACCAACTATTTTCATAGCTTGCTTCATTGCTTGTCTAATAACAGGCTCACTTGTCTTTTTAAGGAAGTTTTGGAAAACTTTTCTATAAGATCCTCTACTATCTTTTAAGATCTTACCTGTTAGCATCAAACTCCAAGTTGCCGCATTTACAAATAGATGCTTCTCCATACCAACGTGCTCTTTCCATGCAGCACTTGTTAGCTTATCTTTAATAAGTAAATCTATAGTATATTTATCAGGAACCCTTAATAATGCTTCAGCAAGACACATTAGGACGATACCTTCTTCTGAAGATAAATCGTATTCAATCATAAAAGCATCTATACCTGATTTTTTGAGCCTATTCTTTCTAACTTGAGCAACTAGGTCATAAGCTCTCTCACGAACTTTAGCTTTTGCGACACTAGAAATTTGTGCTTTTTCAACAAGGTTTGTAACCGCTTTTTTTTCGTCTATTAGCCAGTATTGAGAAATATTCATTATTTCCTTAGAAATAGGATGCTCACCAGTGTGGTTTAGTAAGTTGTTCATAAAACTTCCTCTTCTCTATTTTAAGTTATTATCATTAAACCTTTTCTTTTCATCTACAATTTTCTTTATCAATTCCTGATACTTTTTTGGAGCCTCTACTCCTTTAAAAAGCCAGTCGAACAAATCACTATCTTCACTTGTCAAAAATTCAACAAAAAGCTTTTTATTCTGTAGATCTTCTTTCATATAACAGTTGTTTAAATATGGAGCCAATATGATATCAAGCTCAAGCATTCCTCTTCTTGCTGAGTATTTTATCTTTTCAACAGAGCTAAATATAAGATTATCGTTGTTTATTAACATATTATAATTGACCATAAAAACAAGAATTACACTAGTTTATACCATACATGCCATACAACCAATACAGTTAACGAAATTATTTAAAAAAATACTCTTTAAATTGACCAAACAATTAGGTATTATTTGTTTAGTTTAATAATCAATTCATTAACTGTTAATTTTCTCTATAATAGTTTTACCAAAAAATTTATAAGGACTGAAATCTAATGGCTATTAGTCAAAATGCTATAAAAATACTTCAAGAAATAGATGAGTTAGATCTATTTAGTAATATATCAGAAGAATGGTCAACATTGCTAAATGAACCAAATGATGAAATAAAAATCAAAAAACTTTATTCGGCTTTAGTTAAAGAAAGTATTCGTCGTGAAACAGCTGAAAGATTAGCTAAAGATGCAAAATCATATTGTGATCTGCTTCAAGAGCAATCAAAACAAAGAATTTCTGACTTAAAAGAGAGTCTTGAAAGTCAAATCACTTTCTTAACTCAACAAATAAAAGACTTAAAAGATGAATCTTCTAGAAACTTAGACTATTACAGAAATGAGTTAAAGAAGGCAACAAGAAACTTAATCGATAGCAAAAGCTAAGAATAATAACTACTTAAATATTTTTTCATCAAATATCTAGCTTTAATTTAGAGCTAAATTATACTGCTTTTTATCAAAAGATTAATTTGAAATAGAATAATGATTTTATTTTTCTAAAAATTTTTGGAGATTATCTTGAGATTCTGCTAACAATCTTAAGTCACCAATATCATTGATTAAAATGAACTTAAGCATTTTATTACTATTTTTCTTATCTAGAAGCATCGCATCAAGATATTCTTTCTTATCAAGATCTTTAGGAAACTCTATAGATATATTAAAACTTGTAATAAACTCTTTAAATTCTTTAGCTTGCTGATAACTCAACATCCCTAAGAAATATGAAAAATCAATGGCTTGAGCCATACCAACACCTACAGCTTCACCATGTTTCAACCCAAGGTATCTTTGGCATTTTTCAATAGCATGTCCAAAAGTATGACCAAAATTAAGTATAGCTCTGGCACCAGTTATCTCTTTTTCATCTTCAGCAACTACTTTTGCTTTGATCTGACAGCTTCTTTTTATCATTTCTATCAAAGTCTTTTGGTCTTTCTCTAAGATCTTCTGTCTACTAGACTCCAACCAATTATAAAACTCTCTAGATATAAATGCATATTTTACTACCTCTGCCATACCAGATATAAATTCTCTAGGAGGTAATGTTTTATAAAACTCGACAGATGTATAAACAAGTTTAGGTTGATAAAACGCTCCTATCATATTCTTGCCTAAAGTATGGTTGATTGCTGTCTTACCACCAACAGAAGAATCAACTTGAGAAAGCAATGTGGTTGGTATTTGAATAAAATCAACACCTCGTTGATATATAGCAGCAGCAAAACCTGTAATATCACCTATTACTCCACCACCTAAAGCTATAAGTACAGTTGAGGAGCGTGTAAATTTATTTTCTAATAGAGTCGATAATATTTTATCTAAACTTTGCTGAGATTTATATTGCTCTCCATCAGCTAAAACACAAACATGAGTATTTGTTACTTTAGATACAAAATCCAAGATATTCTTCAAATATAACCTTTCGACAGTTGTATTTGTTACAATAAGAATTTGTTTATTTGTTATATATTGATTGATATGAGAATAGTCTAATGATGAATCTATAATTATCTCATAGCTCTCACTAGATGTAGGATTTACTTGTAGTTTATCTATCACAGGATTGTTTCTTCAACTAAAAATGTAGATATTTTATTAACGATATTTTTTACTGTTGCACCATTTGTCTCAACAACAACATCAGCAATACTTCTATATAAAGGCTCTCTCTCCGCCATTAACTCTTCTAAAACTGGTCTTTTATCATCAACTCTTAACAAAGGTCTTTTTGTATCTTTTGCTGTTCTTTCAAGTTGCTGTTCAATAGTTGCTTCTAAATAAACAACTTTACCTCTTGATGATAGTAGAGATCGCGTATCTGGATCTAATATAGCTCCACCACCTGTTGCTAATACTATATTTTGCTTTTCAGCTAAAATCTCAGCTATAACATCTCTTTCACGGTTTCTAAAACCTTCTTCCCCTTCTAAATCGAAGATCCAATTTATATCAACACCACACTTTTTTTCGATAGTTTCATCAGAATCAACAAATTCTAATTTTAATTCTTTAGCTAATTGTTTGCCTATAGTAGATTTACCAGCACCAACTGGACCTATTAAGAAAATATTTTTTGTTCTTATCATTTTTGACTCAAAATTATAAGTTGATTATACACTGTGATAGTTAGTTACTAATCACCCCTTTTATATAAAAATTATAGCTATATAAGATACATAAATATCAATGTTTTTGCAACTATTATATGCTATTTATCTTTGTATTTTTGTTTCTATAATTTTTGGAGTTATAAATATCAAAAGCTCATTATCTTCATCAGATATCTCAGTATAACTAAATAAGTAACCAAGATATGGAATATCACCTAAAACAGGTATTTTGGTACGGATTTCATTTTGTTTCTTCTCATATATACCACCGATAACAACAGTTTGACCATCTTTAGTCATAATTTTTGTAGTGATTTCCCTTTTATTAATTGCCGGTGGATTACCTGCCCCTGTATTTGTAGTAGGGTTAACACTATTTTTAGTTACTAATAAGTCCATAACAATATTACCATCTGGTGCAATTTGAGGAGTTACTTGTAACTCTAGCACTGCTTCTTGGAAAGCAATAGAAGCTGCACCTGATGCTGTAGCTTGATTGTATGGTATATCTTCACCTTGTTTAATAAATGCTGTCTCATTATTTGCAACTACTAGATGCGGCGAAGCTACTTGGTTCGCAAGTGTTTCATCTTCTAAGGCTTGTATTTCAACAGTTAATTTAGCACCTCCAAAAATAGCATAGCCAAGCTCAGCTGTAGCACCAGCTAAGTTAGTAACAGGGGTTTTTATTGGCGCATCGCCACCGCCACCACCAGCTTGAGCTGCTGGCAAATTAAATGTGTTAAAAGCCACATCTGTTCCACCACCTTTGAAGCCATAGTTAAAACCTAATCTTAAACCACTCCGTCTACTTACTTCAACAATTCTAGATTCTATCAAAACCTGATCATTAGGAACATCAATCTCATTTAAAACTTCTTTGATGCGTGGCATTTTTTCTTCAGTATCTGTGACAATAAGTGTATTTGTTCTTGCATCAGAGGTTATACTTCCCCTTGGCGACATTATACCACCATTTTGTTTAGCCATAGAGGTAATAACAGTTTGTGCTGCTTGAGCTGTAGTATAGTTTAACGGTATAAATTCAGTTACTAAAGTAGCATTATTTTCTAAAGAACGTTTTGTTTGTAACTCTAGCTGCTCCTGAGCAGCAATTTCAGCAGCAGTAGCAACATACAATATGCTATTCATTTTCTTAGTTGCTAAGCCCTTACTAACAAGGACAATATTCATTACCTCATTCCAAGGAACATTTTTTAAATCAATAGAAATATTTCCTCGAACACTACTGCTTACAACAAGATTTAGACCAGCAAACTCAGATAAAACCTGTAATACTGTTTGTACAGGAGCATCTTTAAAAGAAATCGAAATTGGCTCGTTGATATTAAATCCTTCGACACGGCTATTACGTCTATCAATTTTAAATTTAAAAGCATTACCCTCTTTTAAATCACTCAAAGCAATTCTATCAAGAGAATGTATAACAAAGACTACACTATGATCTTCTTTATGAACTTTAATAGAGTCAACAATAGTATTAAATACTTTAGTATCTATATTACTAACCCATCTATCTGATATAGAAGTATTATCAAATGTTATAGTTAGAGTATAGCCATCTTGTGATAATTTAGTTTTATAATCTGAGAAATTACTTACATTTTCTTCAAATAAAACTTTAAATACAGCACCACCATTTAAACTACGATGAAACTCAAGATCTTTTATATGTTTTTCATTATTTCTATTTTGATTCTGATCACGTCCAACTATTTTAGTTTGTGGTTCTGCTGTTTTTTGAGTTGGATTAACATTAGTTGTTGCTGAACTACCTGCTGAAGTTTCAGCAAAAGATGATTCATACCCAAGAATTCCACCTAGTATCGTTAAAACTGCTAATAATTTCTTTTTCCTAAAAAACATCATTTTACCTTAATGTATAACTACCTGGGTTTTTTCCCAAACTCTTTTATTTGTATTCTTTTTCCATTCACTTACAACAATGCCTTCTTTTGTGACATTATAAACCTGGCCATAGCTATTACCTATTAGCTCTCCTGGTTTTATGTAAATTGGCTGTTTTTCTTGAGGGTTTTCTACAACACCCCATTTTTGGTTATTTTGATAAACAGTTCCTTCAAATCTAAATGAGTTGATTGGATACTGCTGTAAATTTGTTGGTTTAGTTTCCATAATCTTTTGCAGTTGTGGAGGGATAACTATAGGTTTTAGTTTTACCACTTTCTTTTGTTGGGATTGTACTTGCTTCTTTTTTTCAAATGGTAAACTATGATTTATATCAAATAAGTTTCTTATTTTTGATAATCTTTCAAAACTTAAAGTATCACCTTTATATTCTGGAATTTCTAACTTCTCTGAACTTTTTATAGTCCTCATTTTATCTTGAATGAATTGATCAATTTGTTTAACTCTAGAATCATAACTAGCAAAACTTAAACTATACGTTCCTAAAAAAATAATAGTAGTAAAAAATAATAAAGAAAATCTAACCATCTGACCTAAGCCCCCACCCCTTGACGTGAATAGGTCTGTAAATTTAGTTCTACAAGCAACTTAGTATCAGACTCTTTTTTAATATTTATGTTTGTAATAACTGCGATGTCTTTCATATCAATTAAAGCAACAAACAGTTTTATCATCTGTGGAAAACTTCCACTTAGTTTTGCTTTAAAGTTCAGAGCATATAAATCTAAATATTTATTTTTTTCAACACCTGCTGGCGATAAATCTATAACAGTCATCCCTGAACCACTAATTGCTTCATTAAGCGTTGATAGAAATATTGGTACCGAATGCTTTTCTGGAATACTATATCTTTCTTCAGCATTATGATGTTCTAGTATCTTGATTTCATTTTTTAATGAAACTAAGTCTTTTTGCTTTTTTATTAAACTTGGAATCCTTGCTTGCATAGATTTAATCTGAGATTGAGCTCTCTGCTCTTCTAATAAAACAGGGTTTACTAACATTAGATAAAAACAAAACATAAAAACAGCAAGTACTACTATCATTACAGGAAGCTTAATCTTCAAAGGAGTATCTATAATTAATTTAGAGTACTTATTAGATAAAAAAAACTTTTCTACTCTTTCCTTCATCTAACACTATCTCCCTTAAATGCATTATCTTCACCAAATTTAAACTCTAAGGTAAAGCTTCTCTGTCCATTTTTTTCTGACCCTAGACTCTTAAGTTCAACTTTATCAACCCTAAACTCTATCTCTAAATTTTTCATAAATACAGAAAGAAGCTTAAGATCTTTAACTTCTCCATTTAGTATTAAAGTATCTGAGCTTGTGACATAATTCATGTTTGTTATGTAAAGCTGATCTGTAATAGCTCGAGAAATTTTTTCAACACCAAGTAGAATATAGTACTGACTAGCTTTAATATTTGCTAAATCTGAAGACATATCAAGCAGTTTATCTCTCTGCTTTTTAACATCTTTATACTCTAAAGCTTGTTTATTTAGCTTTAAAATTTGTGTTTGAAGATAATCTTTTACTTTTATGTCTTCATCACTTGACCATGAGAATATCACAGAAAGAGAAAACATCAAAACAAATGCAACTAGTCCTAGAAAAGCAAAGTCTGTTACTATATATATTAACTGTTTCCTTCTCCAACGGCCTCTTATAAAATTTAGGTCTCTCATCTATAATGCCTCCCTCATAGCAATTGCTATAGGAATCATATAACGATATGGTTGATCTATCGTATCAAAACTACCATGATGAATATTAATAAATGGATTTAATATTTCACATTTTTTCTGAGATAAATCTCTTATTGATTCAAAAACACTCTCAAAGTTTTGTTTAAGTCCATATATATACACATGTGTATTATCCACATCCTCAAATGAGTCAAAATCACTATCGCTCATATCTAGCGACATGAAATCAATAAATCTTAGTAGAAGTTGAATAGCCTCATCAATGTAGTTAGCATCTGAAATTTCAGTATTAAAGATCTTTACAGTCTCATAACTTTTAAGCTCGCCACTTCCAGAAAAGCTACATATAGATAATTTATCAGCATATAGCCCAAGAAAGACACTATCTGCTTTATTTTTAGAGATTTCAGATAAGAAAAGTTCTTTCACAAAACTACTAATTGCTAACTTATCTAAAGTACACACAGATAATGCTTTTTTTGCTTTTGTTGCAATATCACGTAACTGATTAATCTTATCCACATTTGAAATATAATATACAGTTAAGATACCTTTTTCGCTAATATCATCATAAAAATCAAAAGCAACATCCATATAGTTATCTGGATATCTTTTTTTCAAAAAATGTTCAACAATATAAAATATAACACCCTGCTTTTCTATGATTTCTAGAGCCTTTTTATCACAGGCGATCTCTTCTTTTATAACATCTATATCGTTATAGCTTGTGAATCCTAATTTTGTGAAGCGACCTAATCTATTAATAGCTATAGTTTCAGCTAAGATACCACCTACATAGTCAGAGGTTAGCTGTCCTTCAAAATATGCCTCAGCAGGAAAGGTATCGCTGTAATAACTTACAAGTGAGTAACCATCAGAAGTTTTATCAAGCTTAACAGCTGATAAGGATTTAGTATCAAACTCAACCCCTAAAACTGTTTTTTGTGCTTTTATACGTCTTTTCTCAAGTAAAAACGATATCATATTTCTCTACTACCCACTTAACCCAAAAATTAGCTACTCTTAATATAAAAATTAACTACTATTAATCTAAAAATTAATGTTCTATTTATAGATATATATTGGTATTTATTTTATAATTAAATGCATGTTATGTAAACTATTCTTTCAAGGTTAAGGCTAATAAAACTATGCGTATAATACTTCTAGGAGCTCCTGGTGCAGGTAAAGGAACTCAAGCAAAAATAATTGAACACAAATACAATATCGCACATATTTCGACTGGTGATATGATTCGAGAAACTATTAAATCAGGTAGTGAAATTGGTAATGAGCTAAAAAAAATCCTTGATGCAGGCCAATTAGTTTCAGATGAGTTTATTATAAAGATCGTTAAAGATAGAATATCTAAAGATGACTGTAAAAATGGTTTCCTACTTGATGGTGTACCTAGAACCATAACTCAAGCTGAACAGTTAGATAAGTTAGGTATAAATATAGATTATATAATTGAAGTTGATGTTGCCAATGAACTTCTAATAGAAAGAATCACAGGTAGAAGAGTCCATCCAGCATCTGGTAGAACTTATCATATCAAATTCAACCCTCCTAAAGCTGCCGATAAAGATGATGTAACTGGAGAGGCTTTAATAACTCGTACTGACGATAATGAAGATACTGTAAGAGAAAGACTTTCTGTATATCACCAACAAACAGCTAAGTTAGTTGATTTCTATAGAAACTTCTCTTCACATAACACAAAAACACCAAAATATATTAAAGTTAATGGTGATCAAGCTGTTGAGAAAGTATCTCAAGATATTTTTAGTAATATAGATTAATTTTTATCTTCCAAACATTCTATCAATAATTCTGTAAAAGAAATATATTTTACTCTTCCGTGATAGGATAATCCTATTTGACAACTTCTATTAAAACTAACTCCTATATCACAACCTTTTATTTGATTATTTAATGAGCCTAAACTAGCTTTATTTAACTCAGGAGTTGTAAACCCCTTATCTCCGGCAAAACCACAGCAATATATTCTTTCAGGAACAACGACCTCATCGCAACACCTACTCAAAGCTTTGATATATTTATCATCTATATTTTGCTTCCTAGTTGAACAATCTATATGCAAAGCTATTTTTTTAAATTTTTTCTTTAAATTTAATTTATCGAGGTTAGTTAGAATTAGATTATTAATATTTAATACCTCAATATTTTGACTTTTAATAAAATTTGCACAAGAACTATTATCTGTAACAACATAGTTATAACTTTCAAAGCTAATACTATCCTGCAAAAGCTTTTGCGATGCCTGCTGTTGCCCATAATTTGCTTTTGAGTGATACATTTGTCCACAACACTGCTTGTCTAAGCTATTAGGATATTCAACATCAAAACCAAGCTTTTCTAAAATTATTTGACTAGGATATTTTTGATAATTTTTATCTGCTGCAAAAATTCTATTTGGGCATGACGGTAATAATAAAACTTTTTCTTTACTTGATGCTTGTGAATTAGCAAATTTAGATTTTTGGACTTGAGGCATAGTCTCTAAATATATAGGAATAGATTTAAATTTACTATGAAGATGTTGAGTCACTTTTTGCAAATTACCTCTACCTAAGATATTTCCTGCTAAATTACCTAATTTGACCTTTTGTTTTGCAGCATTTATTTCTTTGGCATGGTTTACTAAACTATTCGCTATTTCCTTTTTACTAAGAATAAATGCTCCAGTATCAATATCTACTGGACAACGAGTTTTACAAAGACTAGTTGTTGCGCAAGTACCAATTCCATAATATTGATAATCTTTTAGCCATTGTTCTTTCTGCTTACCATCTAATGTTTTTATTTTTCTTGCCACAGTATTTCTTTGTCTTGGGGTTAGACTTAAATTGCGTGATGGGCACACAGGTTCACAAAAGCCACATTCCATACATTTATCAATCTGATTATCTACATTATTTAACTCTTTAAGATTCTTTTTATGTAAGTCTTTGTCCTTTGTTAATTTAACATCTGGATTAAGGATATTTTTTGGATCAAATAAGCTTTTTATTTGCCACATAATATCCCAACATTTCTCTCCCCATTCAACTATTGCAAATGGTGATATGTTTCTACCACTACCATGCTCCGCTTTTAATGAACCATTGTATTTTTTAGCTACTAGTGAAGTCAGTTCATGCATAAACTCATCGTACTCTATAACTTCATTTTCATCATTAAAATTAGGTGTAAGAACAAAATGAATATTACCAGCTAAAACATGACCAAAAATAGCCGCGTTAGAGTAGTTATATTTTATAAACATTTTTTTTACATCTTTAATAAGGTTTGCAAGATCTAAAATATTTACCGCAATATCCTCAATTAAAACACTAGTTCCATCCGGCCTTTGTCCTGCTACTGTTGGTAATACACCATTTCTAGTTTTCCATAGAGTTTGTATCTCACCCTCATCTTTTCTAAAGCCTACTTGATGAATAATATTTGTTTGTTTTATGTAGCTATCTATTTTAGTCAATTTTGATTCTAAAGTTTGCGAATCTTCTTCAGCAAGCTCCACCATAACCGCTGCTATATTTTCATTTTCTAGAGGTATTAAAAATGGTTGTAAATCAGCAACATCTGAAACTGATTTCAACGACAAATAGTCTAAAAGCTCAACTGATGAGGGGTTAAGTGGAGCTATCTTTGTCGTTAAATCTATAAGATCATCCAGCTGTCCATAAATAAGATTTAAAGCTTTTTGTTTATATTCTGGAACTGTATTTAATATGACACTACTAACAAAACCTAAAGTTCCTTCTGAACCTATTATTAACCGTTCAATAATTTTTATAGGATCTTCAAAATCTAAAAATGCATTTAAGCTGTAGCCACTAGTATTTTTAATAGAGAATTTTTTTGTTATAAACTCTACTAACTCTGGATTATTTATAATTTGTTGGCGAATATTTAAAATCGAGTTTATAAATTCACTTTTATTGTTTTTAAAGTTAGTAATACTAGTCTGATCTGAAGTATCAAGGATCTCCCCATCAGCAAAAACGACCCGCATAGAGTCTAATGTAGCATATGAATTCTTAGCAGTCCCACAACACATGCCACTTGAATTATTTGCTATAATACCGCCAATTTTAGCTGTATTAATCGATCCTGGATCTGGACCAATTTTTCTATCATAGATCTTAAGATACTTATTTGCTTCAGCTCCAATGATACTTGGTTGTAGTTTGATTTTTTTACCGTCGTCTAAAATTTTATAATCCAGCCATGAGTCTATGGCTAAAACAACTAATACCTCATCTGTTACTGCTTGACCAGAAAGACTAGTACCTGCTGTTCTAAAAGTAAGCTTTATATCATACTGACTAGCTAAGTTTATAAGCTTAATAATCTCTTGCTCATTTGAAACAATCAGAACAAGTTTTGGAATCATTCTATAAAGACTAGCATCAGTAGAATATGCATATCTTAGAAGTTCATTTACAACTATTTGATTACTATTTAAGAAATCACTAACCTTAGATTTAAATTCTTGTAACATTATAAAATATATGATGAAAATATCTTAATCTAGAGTATACACAATACCATAATAAAGATTAATTATTTTGAGCGAATAAAAGGTATCTAGCTAAATCTCTAATACTGTTTTGATTATTAAAATTTGACCTATGCAACCATAATTTTAACTTTTTATTAGAACCTTGCTGAGTTATATATAAATAGATCCAGCCATTTATTACTATATACTTTCTAACTAACCAAAAGTCACTTAATTCATTATCAATAATAAGTTTTAAACTATTATCATCAGATTCAGGTAAAACTATAGCATTTATCGATAATTTGCTGTCTCTGAATTCAAAAAATATTGATGCTAAGATCAGTAGAAATCCTAAATATTTGATTTTACTATTATTAAAATAAACTATAACAATACAGCTCGTCAAAAATATCAAACAACCATAAAAGATGGTGCGATATTTACGTGATTTGTTAATAGTAAGTTTCTGCATATTTACATTAGATCATAACCAAGAGATTTAAGTGCCCTATCATCATCAGACCAACCACTTTTAACTTTTACATGAGTTTTAAGATTTACTTTCATATCGACTAAACGCTCAATATCTATGCGTGAATCCGTACCAATCTTTTTAAGTTTAACTCCCTTAGCTCCGATAACTATACCTTTTTGACTATCGCGCTCAACTAGTATACTTGCATATATATCAACTATGTTTTTCTCATGATCAACTTTATAACTATCGATCTCAACAGCTATTTGATACGGTACTTCATTACCTATAGTACGCATAATCTTTTCACGAATAATCTCTGAAACCAAAAATTTAATACTTCGATCTGTAACCTGATCATCTTCATAAAAAAAATACTCTGATTCGGGTAGTAATTTTTCAATTCTTGATTCGAGCTCATTAATATTATGTCCCTGCTTAGCTGAAACATAAATCACATCATAAAAACTTAATTTTTCTTTGATTGACTCAATAAACATTGATGCCTCAAGAGATTTCTTCTTATCAACCTTATTAACTACTAAAAATATAGGTATTTCTGAATACTTCAACTTTTCAACGATATTATCTTCAAGCTCAGTCCACTTACCCATCTCAACTACAAATAAAATCACATCAACATCTTTTACCATTGTTGTTGCCGCTTTATTCATAAACTTATTAATAGCTTTTGGTTCTTTAATATGGATACCTGGAGTATCTACGTATATAAACTGAGTATCTCCAAGAGTTTTCACACCTGTAATCTGATGTCTTGTAGTTTGAGGCTTTCGCGAAGTAATACTAACTTTATACTTAAGTATATTATTTAATAAAGTTGATTTACCAACATTAGGTCTACCAATTATTGAGATATAACCACATTTTTTCATATAAAAACTCTAAAGAGCAGTAATAATATGATTTTAACAGTAATTACTTAATGTGTCGAAGCTATTTACAAAAATTGAATCAAGTTAAAGAATTATTAT
Organism: Francisella sp. LA112445; assembly: GCF_012224145.1. NCBI lineage: Bacteria > Pseudomonadati > Pseudomonadota > Gammaproteobacteria > Thiotrichales > Francisellaceae > Francisella > Francisella sp. LA112445. The sequence goes on along the minus strand of NZ_CP041030.1, from coordinate 994,662 downwards.
TTAGAATTAAAATTATTTAGAAACGTGTCTAACTACAAATTTAGCTAATCTATCCATAGCCTTTTCTAATTCAGACATTTCATTTGCACAACTAATTCTAGCAAAACCTGCTAAACCAAATGCAATTCCTGGCATCATTGCCACATACTCTTCTTTTAATAGTGCACTACAAAGCTCAGCATCATCTTTAAAGTTTGTATGTTCAATTAACTTACGTAAATCAGGGAATAAATAAAAAGTACCATCTGCACTTTTAACATCAATATGAGGCATATTCTTTAGGCACTTTGTTACAAACTGCTCTTTCTCCTGATATGACTCAGCAAAATAAAGTAGATCTTCAGCTGGCATATTTAATGCTGTTATAGCTGCATATTGAGATATAGAACAAGCACAAGTAGCAGATTGTGATTGAAACTTTTTCATTGCATTATTTAAAAGCTTAGGTGCTATGGTAAAACCAACTCTCCAACCTGTCATCGCAAAGTTTTTTGATACCCCACTAGCAATCACATATCTATCTGCCAGATCTGGAGCTACTTCTGTGATTAGTGTAATTCTATCTTTAAAAAATAATTGATCATATATATCATCACCAATAATCCAAATATTTGGATATTTTCTTAGAAGGTTAGCTAAGTCTTCTATACATTTTTTTGAATAAATTAAACCTGTTGGGTTGTTTGGTGAATTAATTATTACAGCCTTAGTCTTCTCTGTAATATGTTTCTCAAGATCAGCAACATCGATTTCAAAGTTATTTTCAAATTTAGTCTCAACAGCTACAGGTTTAGCACCTGTTAAAGCAATCATATCAGGATAAGACACCCAGTATGGTGCAAAAAAGATAGCTTCATCACCCTCTTCTAATATACAGTTAAAAATATTATGTAAACTGTGTTTAGCCCCAGATGTTACACATACTTGGTCAGCTGCGAAACCAACTCCATATTCTCTTTTATAACGAGCTACTATTGCTTCTCTTAGCTCTTTTAAACCATCAACATTAGTATATTTTGTAATATTTTTATTAATAGCTTCAATACCTGCTTGTTTAACAACATCTGGCGTATTAAAGCCAGGCTCTCCAATAGCAAGTGATACTACATCATTGCCATCATCTTTAATCTGCTTTGCTAATGCCGCCATTGCATTAGTTGGTGAAGTTGAAACATTCTGAATCTTAGTATTTAGCGATGCCATTTTTGTTCCTTATAACTTTTCTACTTTAAATTTATTTTCTTTAATTTCAATACATGTGTAATTATCTACATAGGTATATAAATCAGAATCTACTAAAGGCTCTGATAATACCACAAAACCATTCTTTTTCTTACCCTTTTTCTTTACATCAAGGGTATCTATAATATCGTTATAGCTTATATAGTATAACGATGGCTTATCTCCAATGGTAGAGATTTTTAGCGAACAAGAAGCTTCTCCATTTGAATATGCAATACTTGCTTTTACTTTTTCTTCTAAACCATTTTTTGCCTGAATTTTCTGAATTTGGTCTATTGATTCAACTATAGCCTTTTTAGGATCATTTTCTAATCCATTTGATAAAGCTAATAAAAATAATGCTTCTGAATCAGTTGAACCAAATCTAGATTTAAAATACTGAGGTTTGATTAATTGCTCAACTTCTTGACGAATATCATCAAAGTCACCTATCGCGCCATTATGTACAAACATATTTCTTCCAGATTTAAAAGGATGACAATTTAAACGTGAAGTAGGTGCGATAGTACTAGCTCTAACATGAGCCATAAAATTTCTACTTTTTATATGTTCTGCTAAGGATATTAGATTTTCATTATTCCAAGCAGGTAATGGATCTCTATATATGCCAGGCTCCTTATGTAGGCTTGTATACCAACCAATTCCAAAACCATCACCATTAACTGGAACTGCTCCTTGAGAAGAATGTATACTTTGATGCATTAACGAGTTTTCTGGATCCACTAAGAGATCACTCATTTTTATTTTGTCACCATGATACATAATCCATCTACACATAACTACTCCTTAGTTTTCCAATGTGATGTACCCCTAAGATATACCGGAAATACTTCTTGTGTTAGAGCTTTTTGAGTTTTTTGCTTAATGTATAAGCTAGAAACATATTCAATAACATTACCAACATCTAGTTGAAAATCATCATTTTGAATATCTAATTCAGAAATACTATCACCAACAAGGTTATATCCTGAGTAAATATCCTTAGAATATTCATCTAACTTATAAACATCTTCTGATACTATTTCATTATTGCTCTTATTATATAATCCTAGGTAAAAATCTCCCATCCTTGCATCAAGGATAACAGCTACTTTTTCTGAATTGGTTTTTGTACTTTTTGCAATAGCAAACATACTTGAAAAGCCAATAATAGGAATGTCTAATCCAACTGCAAAACCTTGACAAACAGCTGCAGCTAGCCTAACTCCAACAAAGCTACCTGGACCGACACCATAAGCAATAAAATCTAAAGATTTTTTATCAATATTTGCTTTTTCAAAAACACCTTTGATCATTTCTAAAAGATATTTATTATGTTGACGAGGTATTTCTCTCGTATCATTGTAAACTTTACCATCTACTGATAAAGCGACTGAACAATATCTACTTGATGTATCTAATACTAAAAAATTCATCTTCTAACCAATAACTTGTTTAACTTGATAGTTTTTGTCTAAAACAACAAACTCTGCATCAAAGCCTACTTTAATCTGACCTTTCTTTAACCCTAATGATTTTGCCTGATTCGTGCTACTCATTTTAACAGCATCATGCAGGTTACAGCTTGTAAACTTTATAATATTTTCTAAAGCTTTATTCATACTCAAAACACTTCCTGCAAGCACGCCATTTTCTAGTCTTGCCTGACCATCCTTTACTATTACTTTTTGTCCGCCAAGTTCAAAGATGCCTTCTCCTGCATTCTGAGCTGACATAGCATCTGTAATAAGAGCAATATTATCTGAACCTTTTATTTCATAAGTAAATTTAACCATATCCGGGTGTAGATGTATACCATCAACAATCAACTCAGCTAAAACTTTCTTTGACATTAATAAAGCAGTAGCTGCTCCTGGGTTACGGTGTTCGATAGGACTCATAGCGTTAAATAAATGTGTCGCGTGACTACATCCTTGATCTATTGCTTGAAAGGCTTGTGCCATTGTACAGTTAGTATGACCTATAGAACTTATTATGCTTTTATGATTACAAAACTCTATTACTTTGTTAGCATTTTTTATTTCTGGAGCTATAGTTATCTTTTTTATCAAATTATTACAAGCTGTATGCCAGTTAGCTAACTTATCAACATCTGCTTCTTGAAGATAATTTGGATTTTGAGCACCGATCTTTCCAGGAGATATAAAAGGTCCTTCTAAATGAACTCCAGCTATCTTAGCACTGAGATTGTTAGGTTGCTCATTATATAGTTTAATGGCATGCATTGACTTTAAAATTTGTTCATTAGGGGCTGTCATAGTTGTTGCAAGATAGCTTGTTACTCCCTGCTTATAAATAGACTTAGAAATCACATCAAGAGCATCAATATCGCCATCCATAACATCAGCACCTTTTGAACCATGAATATGAATATCGATAAATCCAGGTATAACATAGTCATTCGAATCTAAGCCAATTATAGGAAGATTAAAATCCTTTGCTTTTGCTTGATCAACTATAGCTTTGATAAGATTATTCTCAACTACTATATCTTTATTTTCAAAACCTGTTTCAGTATAAATTTTTGCATCTTTTAGAATATAGCTTTGCATATAAAAGCCCTAATAGGTAAAATCTTGCTTTATATTAACTAAATTTATTATTTTTATCTACAATGTTACATTGGTTTCCTGGGCATATGCATAAAGCCACTAAAGAGTTTCGCAAGAAAATGCCCTCTATTGATATAGCTATTGAAATAGTTGACGCTCGTATTCCTGATTCTAGTAGTAATCATGTTCTAGAAGAAATTGTTGGTGATAAACCGATTATAAAGATACTTTCAAAGAATGACCTTGCAGATCCAAAAATTACTAAAGAGTGGCTAAATCACTACCATGGAAGTGCTATTGCAGTAAATACCCTACAAGATAAAAATATTGTTAAAAGAATTATAGATCTTGCACAAAAGAAATGTCCGAATAGAGGTACTGTGCTAAAGCCAATTAGAGCTATTATCTTTGGGCTGCCTAATGTTGGTAAATCTACAATGATAAATAAACTAGCGGGTAGAAAAGTTGCAAAGACTGGTAATGAACCAGCTGTAACAAAGCTACAGCAACGCATTGATATTAGCAAAAGTTTTATGATCTTTGATACGCCTGGGATTATGTTTCCTAGCCCTAAAAGTGAAACTAGTGGCTTTAGAATCGCAAGTATTGGCTCTATTAGAGATACTGCTATGGATTATGAAGCTACAGCATGTTATTTATTAAACTTTCTTAAAGAAAAAAATACCAAGAACTTCTTAACTCGTTATAGTTTTTTAAATGAAAAAGAATTTCTTGAGAAACATCCTCAAGAGATCATTAAAGATATCTCAGGGATAAAGACAAACTTTAATATCAAGCAAGCTGCTAAAAATATAGTCCATGATTTTAGAGCTGGACATTTTGGCAAGATTTCTTTGGAAGATCCGGATACCGTACAAGCTGAAAAAGAGCAAATGTTAATAGATGAAACTAACGAAAACACTCTCTCTTAGAAAGAGCTTATATTTATACTAAATTTTAATTTAATCATTACACTTTTATATACAGAAAACATCTAATTGTCTTAAATATAAGATAAAGCTATTATATAATTTAAGTAATATATTTTATTAAAAGCTGTAATAGATGTCTGAAAAAGATAACCCTCTAGAAACTACTAAAGCAAGAAGCAAACTACTAGCTTCACAAAAAAAAGATAATAATAAAACCTCTAGTAAGAAAGATAAGCTGCTAATACCCGAAAACAAAAGTAGCGAAAAAGTTTCTAGCAAAAAGAAAAGACTTCTAATATCTGAAGAGGAAAGTGATAATAAAATCTCCAACCAAAACGATAAACATTTAGTATTTGATGAACAAGATGATGATAAGACTTTTAATAAAGATAGTGAATCTCTAGTATCTGAGAAGCTAAATAGTGTTGAAGCTTCGAATGAAAATAACGAGCCTTTAGCAACAACTGAAGATAAAAATAATAATGAAACTCTTAATGAAAATGAGGAATCTATAGCACCTAAGAATGAAGGCGATAAACAAATTCCTAGCGAGGTTAATAAGTCTTTAGCATTTAAAGATCAAAATGAAAATGAAACGTCTAATGACGATAATGAACATCTAATAACTGAAAATATAAATGTTAACCAAAGTACTAGTGAAGATAATCAGCCGTTAGTCTCAGAAGAGCATAATAATAGTGAGCCTCTAGTATATCTTGAAGAAGATCGTGTTGAACCAACTAAACCAACCACATCAAAAAAGAAAAAAATTATTAGAGTCTTAATTGGTGTAGCAATAGTCGGTGTTTGTGCTGTTGGAGTTAATAAATATATAGATTATAGACATGAAGTATTTTTACAAGAATATAATAAAGCTATTGCTGATATTAATAGTAAGAATGTAAAAGGTTACGAAGCTGCTTTTGAGATATTACAAGACTTAGCAGATGACGATGAAGCTACACCTTCAGACTACTATTATCTTGGGTACTTGTATCAATATGGGTTTGGAACACAAAAAAACTATTCTAACGCTTATAAATATTATAAAAAAGCTAATAATGCACAAGCATTTTATCAAATAGCTATCTTGTACAAATTTGGTCAAGGCGTAAATAAAGATAACGATAAAGCTCTAGAGTATTTTAAGAAATCATATAAAGCAGGTAATAAAAATGCCATAATTGGCCTAGCGAAACTTCTTGAATCTAACCCTAGACTTATATCTGCAGCTGACCCAGAGCTCTTATATCAAATCTACTTGGCATATCAATCCAATAAAATAAAGGAAATTAAACCTAACGAAAAAGATAAATATCTTTCAATAGCTGTATCTAAAGGCTATGATCCAGCAACTATTAAACAAGCACAGATCTTTGCACAAGATAAAGATTATCATAGAGCATCAATATTATGGCAAACATTACTATATAGCTCTAACCCTAAAACAGCTGATCTTGCAGAAAAAGAAATGACAAAAATAGAAACATTGATCAAAGAGCAGCGTGAAAAGGAGCTAGAGGAAAAAACAACTAAAAAAGAAATCATAGAAAAAAAATCTGAACCTAAAAGTGAAGAAGCCAAGCAGAAACTGATCGAAAATAATAGAAAAATCGGCCTGTCTATCCCTAAAAAAGAACTTGAGAGTCTAAATGGACTTGTCTATATTAATCTCTTTAATACTGATAAAGAAAAGCTACAGAACTTTTATAAAAGTCTATCGGGCATAGAAATTGAAAATGGTTGGATAATTAACTCAAAAGACAATAACCCTAGTTATATTAATAATCTAATAGATCTCGCTCAATTTAAACATAACAAATCATCTCTAAGATTTGATTTTGGAGATAAAGATAATACTAATAAATATGAAGGTTTAGTTTATTATTTTTATAACAATAAAAATGAGCTTATTCAAAATACAATTAATAATATAATCCAAAACAAGCCTAAACAATCATCTTTAACACCGAGACTAAATAGTAATAATTTATTAAGTAAAAATATTGATAATAAGTCAAGCACACAACAGGGTCAAAAAAATATTTTAGATCAACTACAAGAGAGAAAAACTGTAAACTCTCAGAAACAGAATCAAGAACACCAAAATCAAAACAAACAAGAAAATAATCAAATACAACTAACTTACAAAGAAAAAGTCCAAAGAATGCAAGTATTTGCTCAGAAAGGTGACTATAAAGAGTTATACAAGCTTGAACATGCCGCTAGTGATGGTGATGTTTATGCAATTTACTATACTGGGATCTATTACTACAATCTTAAAGACTATAAAAAAGCTATGGAGTACTTTGAAGAAGCTTCTAGCAAAAACTATGGTCCTGCAGATTACATGCTTGGAAACATGTATTATGATGAACAGGAAAATGGTATACCTTACAATAAAGAAAAAGCTAAAATGTATTATAAAAAGGCTGCCAACTTAGGCGTTAAAAATGCAGAACACTTATTAATGCTTATGGATTAAGAGATATAAGATAAATAGTTTTCAATTATTCGTAAACACCTTCTTTCCAATGCTTACGACATACGGATACATATTTAGTATCTGTTTCTTTTAATGAATCATCATCTACAACTATAGGATTACCCTCTTTTATAGCCTGGCCATTTTGTACTATCATATTAAAACTAGCTTTCTTACCACAGTGACAAATCGTTTTGACCTCTTCTAAAGTATCAGCTATAGCTAATAATAAAGCTGCCGTTTCAAAAGGTTGACCTAGATAATTAGTGCGTAAACCATAGCAGATTACTGGAATGTTTAATTCATCAACAATTTCTGCTAACTGCCATACCTGCTCAGGTTTAAAAAAATGTATTTCATCAATTAATACACAATCAACAGACTCTTGCTGATTATACTTTTGTACAAAACTATAAATATTATCGTGATCAGTCAAAGAGTAAGCATCTTGATCAATACCTATACGTGATTTGACTTTATTTAGCCCTGCTCGCTTATCAACTGCTGAGGTTAAAATTAGGGGGTTCCTACCTCGATCTTCATAGTTATAAGCTACCTTTAAAAGATCTAATGTTTTTCCTGCATCCATTGATGAATATCTAAAATATAACTTTGCCACAATTATTCCCTTGATTTATTGCCAGCTACCGTACATTGGATTAGGCATAATAAAATATTTAGAACCAAACTTCTTGAATGCTTTTGCATCTGCTTTTTGCATATTCTTTTGCTTCAAATTAGGGAAATCTTGAATATTATCACCAAAGTAAGCTATAACTTTATGAGCTGGAAGTTTATTAGTTAAAATTATATTTTTATTATATTCTCCTGTTTGCACAGCTTCAAATCTTGGATTTTTATTAAACTGCTCTTTACCGTCATCTTCATTTGAGAAAAGAACCTGGTCAAAATAAATATGTTGCTGTTTTAGATTTCTAACAGTTGCATCAAACTCCTTCTTATCATTACCGCCTCTATTAGTAACAAAGCTCACATAACCTCCAAGTTTATGGATTAGATGCGTAAATTTAGCAGCTCCAGGAGTAGCTATAGCATCTCCTTTTTTAAGCATATCTTCATTAAACTTATAGTTTTTATAATTATTATATTCATCTGCAGAGTTATCTAATGCAGTCTCATCTATATCTAATATGACACCCCAAGTGTCTTTTTTAAGGTTATATTTTTTGACTTCATGCTTTATTTTTTCACTCGCCACATTATATGCTTGATAATATAGTGCTTTTTTCTCAGCTGAGACATGATACCACTTAACACCATCAACATTAGGGTTACAACCAACAGCAAATACTGTACTTGACGCCCCTACAACCAAAAATAATGCTAAATTTACCTTCTTTAATACCATAAATTTCTCCTAAATCTAAACTTTCCTAATTATATTAATACCATGACGGATTGGTAAAACCAAAGTTTCTAAATCATCTCTTTGACTTACATACTTATTAAATTCATCAAGAGCCTTCGCTCGCTTATCCTGTGGATCTAAGACTTCTGCACGCCATAAAATATCATCAACTATTATTATGCCTCTATCAGACATTTTATTTATCAATATATCAAAGTAGCTCTGTGTTTGTTTTTTATCAGCATCAATAAATGCTATATCAATATTATTAGGCAAACTTGGAAGTATATCTATTGCATTTCCTTCAAGATACTTTATGTTTGGATATTTAGATATAAACTCTTTTGCTACCTTCTCGCCTGATTGATTAGGCCTATCAATAGTATACACATCAATATCTGCTGAAACCCCAGCCATAGCTATAGCTGACATTCCTGTAAATGTACCCACATCAACACATACTTTGGCTTTACTTGTAAACACAAAGAACTGAAGTAATTTAGTCACTATTTTTTCAGATAGCATTTGAGCACCATGAACTTGCTCTTTTGTTTGAAGACCTAACTGGTTAAGATCTAGCGATAAATCACTAGTATGATCAAGACAATATTGCCAAATATCATCTTGAGTAAATTGATTTTGCTTCATTATGAAGTTATTTTTTATAAAAAACTTTTAGTATTTTGCATTAATAGTAATGATTAGTCTAGCCTCAAAAAGTGCTTTTATTTTATTTTTATGGTAGAATTTGTGCGCATTTTACTATAAATAACTCTCTCATATTTAAAATGAGAAACAACTAAAATTAAAGGTTTTAATAAATGAAAGAACAAAAAAAGGTTTTTATAAAAACTTTAGGCTGTCAAATGAATGAATATGATTCTGCTAGAATGCACGAAGTTCTAGATGAACATTTCCATACGGTTAAGACAGATGATTATAAAGATGCTGATATCATTCTAATCAATACATGTTCTATTAGAGAAAAAGCTCAAGAAAAAGTATTTCATGAGTTAGGAAGATGGAAAAATCTTAAAAAAACTAAAGAAGATCTAGTTATAGGTGTTGGTGGTTGCGTTGCATCTCAAGAAGGTGAAAACATCATTAAAAGAGCTCCTTTTGTTGATTTAGTTTTTGGTCCACAAACTATCCATAGACTTCCAGAAATGATCAAACAGAAGAAACAAACTCAACAATCTCAAGTTGATATATCATTCCCAGAAGTTGAGAAGTTTGACTATCTACCTGAGCCAAAAGCTGAAGGTGCTAAAGCATTTGTTTCTATAATGGAAGGATGTGATAAATATTGTTCTTACTGTGTAGTTCCTTATACTAGAGGTCCTGAAGTAAACAGACCATTTGAAGATGTATTAGCTGAATGTGCAATACTAGCAGAGCAAGGTGTTAAAGAAATCACTCTACTAGGACAAAACGTAAACCATTATTTAGGCCCAATGGAAAATGGTCAAATAGCTGATCTAGCGTTATTGATACATTTTATTGCAGAAATTGATGGTGTTGAGAGAATTAGGTTTACAACTTCTCACCCTGTTGAGTTTTCACAAAACCTAATTGATGCTTATGGTAGTGTTCCAGAGTTGGCAAATCATCTACACTTACCTGTACAGCATGGTTCAGATAGAATTCTTACAAATATGAAAAGAAACCATACTATCTTAGAGTTCAAACAAAAAATAAGAAAGCTAAGAGCTATTCGCCCAGATATAACTATATCATCTGATTTTATAGTTGGTTTCCCTGGCGAGACAGAAGAAGACTTTCAAAAACTTCTTGATCTAGTAAAAGATGTTAACTTTGACCAGTCATTTAGCTTTATTTATAGCAAGCGTCCAGGTACTCCAGCTTCTGATCTACCTGATGATACTCCTATGGAAGTGAAAAAAGATAGACTAAAAAGATTACAAGACTTACTAAATAGTAATTCTCAGATCATTTCTAGACAAATGGTTGGGACAAAACAACGCATTCTTGTTGAAGGCACATCTAAGAAAGATGATGATGTTCTAGCTGGTAGAACTGAAAATAATAGAATTGTTAACTTTAAAGGTGATAAATCTTTGATTGGTCAGTTTACTACGGTTACAATAACAGAAAGCCTACCAAATTCTCTAAGAGGAGAGCTTGTTTAATATATGAATAAAACTCAATTTGTTTTAGAGCCATACAGTTATGATGCTATGATGCAACTGTGTGGCAACCTTGATGAAAATATCCGTGCTATCGAAAATTATTTTAGTGTTGAAATTAAACATCGTGCTGATGAGTTTGAAATATCAAGTGATTCAAGTGCAAATAATACTCAAGCAAAGAGATTTATCAAATCATGTTATGCTGAGATTTTAGCTGGCAATACAGAATTAGATTTAGAGCAAATTACAACGATTCTAAATGCTACAGCAAAAGAAAAAACTCCTCAAGCCAAATCTAAAAAGCAACTTGAAGAAGCTGAAGTACAGCTTAGAAGCAAAAAGCTAAAAGCTCGTACACACAATCAAGCGGTATATCTTGATAATATCAAAAACAACTTTGTAACTTTTGGTGTTGGACCAGCTGGTACTGGTAAAACATATATGGCCATAGCTTGTGCGGTATCTGCATATGAAAAAGGCGAGGTTAGAAGAATTGTACTTGTGCGCCCTGCTGTTGAAGCTGGTGAAAAACTAGGCTTTTTACCTGGTGATCTTACACAAAAGATTGATCCATATTTACGCCCTATGTACGATGCTCTTTTTGATTTTATGGGTGTTGAGAAAGTCACAAAATTAATCGAGAAACAAGCTATAGAGATTGCTCCATTAGCATATATGCGTGGTAGAACAATTAATGACTCTTTTATAGTTCTTGATGAAAGCCAAAATACTACAAAAGAGCAAATGAAGATGTTTTTAACAAGGATTGGCTTTAATACTACTGCGGTTATAACTGGTGATATTACTCAGGTTGATTTACCTAAAAATGTAACTTCTGGTTTAAGACATGCTTTATCAATTCTTGATAATATTGATGGTATAGCTATTAGCTATCTAAAATCGGTAGATATTGTCCGCCATCAAATAGTTCAAAAAATTGTTAATGCTTATGATAAATATGAGAATAAGGATTAGATATTTTTAGCTTTTATAGCTAGAGGTTTTTTCTAAGCAAATTAAGAATTTAAATAATGTTCGTCGATTGTACAAGTTATACGTTGAAAATTATCTAACCCTCCTTGAACAATTGAGTTTTGTATTAAAAATACTTTATTTCTAACTTCAATAAATTTGTCAAAAATTTCATCTGAATACTCAATATTGAACTCTTGACAAAAGATATTAATCCAATAATCTAAAGTATTTCCATAAAAATCTTTATATAAAACTTTTCTATCTTTAAAGAATTTTTTTAATTTATTTTCTAAATTAGCCATTTGATATTTCCTTGTCATCTATTAAATTTTTAATTAAGACCTATATGTAAAAGTCTTAATACTGATTAATTATTATTACTTGTAGAATTATTATATTGGATGCTAATAAGTTTTAAATCGCTAGACAAAACACTTAAAAGCAATAAATATATTTAATTAAATATCATTGTAATGATTAGAAAAGCTTATTTTGCTCATCTCCAAAATTCTTTTCTTCTACATATAATAATATCACGCTAATATAAGGTTCATTAAAGTTGTTAATAATTTTTATTTTTGAAGAATAACTATAATAATTAGAACCTATAGGATATTTTTATCGTTTATGATATTCTAACGAAACGAAATAATTTAGCTTCTGAATTATAATGTATCAGAAGAGCTTAGATTTGCTATAAGCATTTTGTTTATCTAAGAAATAATATAAAGTACTAAACATATACTATAAAAGTATAAAGAGAAACATATAGGAATGGATAATTTAACTCTAAATATAATCAACGATGATGAACACCCCATACCGGGTAAAGATCTACTAAACAAATGCTTTAAACTTGTTGCAGATAAACATAATATTGCCCAAGCTGAAGTAAATGTAAGCATTGTCTCAAATGATGAAATCCAACAAATAAATAAACAGTTTCGGAATAAAGATAAACCTACGAATATAATATCTTTTGAATTTGAAAAACCAGAGGGTTTACCAAATGATATAGTAGATGATTTCTTAGGTGATATTGTTATTGCTCCTAAGGTACTAGAACAAGAGGCAAAAGATCAAAATAAAACTTTGGAAAGTCATTGGCAACATATATTTATACATGGTTTGCTTCATCTGTTAGGATATGATCACCTAGATGATCAAGAAGCTGAAGAAATGGAAAGTTTAGAAATAGAATTACTAGCTAAACTAGGAATAGCTAATCCATACATTATACAAGAGAACTAATTAATGTCAGAGAATAACCCCTTCATAAAAAAAATTACATCTAGTATTTTTAATATTAAAAGTGAAGATGCTCTTATAGATGCTATCAATAGAGCTGCCGATAATGAAGTGATTGATAAAACTTCACAAAATATGCTTATTGGCGCAATGGAAATATCATCTTTAGATGTTGGTGATATTATGATCTCACATACTAAAATAGTAGCTGTAGATATGGCTATGTCTATCAAAGAGATCTTAACAAAAACTATAAACTCTAGTCATACGCGTTTACCCGTATATTGTGAAGACAAATCTGAAGTTTTAGGGATATTACATTCAAAAGATCTATTAAAACTGATTTTTGAAAAAGAGATTGAGTCAAATACAGATGATGAGTTAAAAGCAGAAGATATTAAAAATATCCTCCGCCCTGCTATATTTATACCAGAAACAAAAAAGCTAAACTCAATGCTAAAAGATTTTAAAAATAGTCAAAACCACATAGCAATTGTAGTTGATGAGTATGGCGCTATTTCTGGCCTAATCACAATAGAAGATGTTTTAGAAGAAATTGTTGGTGATATCGAGGATGAGTTTGATACAACAAGTGAAAATATTGTAAAAATAGCTAATAATAAATTTATAATTGATGCTACAACTTCAATAGAAGATTTTAATGAGTATTTTAATACACAAATAGATGATGATAATGACTATGACACTGTAGCGGGTATGATTATCCAGACTCTAGAGTACTTACCTCAAAAAGGTGATAGCATTATTTTAGAAGGTTTAAAATTTACAATTCAAGAAGCTGATAACCGTAAGATTATTAAAGTTTTAATCGAAAAATTAAAGAATGATGAAGAATAATATATTTAAAGCAATAGTTACTGTTTTAAGTGGTGCTCTGCTAACTTTAGCATTTGCTCCCTTTCGTATAGATATATTAGCAATAATATCTCTAGTTATCTTTTTCTATATACTAAATGATTCTAAAAAGGTTCGTAGTGCTTTTTTTACTTCAGTTTTATTTGGATTAGGATTCTTTGGTACTAGTATATCTTGGGTATATATAAGTATTCATCTATTTACTCAATCTGTAGCTGCTGGATTGGCTGCAGCTGTTGCTTTAGTTATTTTATTGAGTTTTTTGCATATTATTCCCTTTGGGACTTTTAGCTATATACTTACAAGAAAGGCAAATAGTTTTACCAAAATAATAATATATCCGGCACTTTGGACTTTGTTTGAGATTGTTAAAGCCAACCTCTTATGGGGGGGCTTCCCTTGGGTTTCATTAGGATATTCTCAAACTGAATCACCTCTAATATGGTTTGCAAATATTGGTGGTGTATATCTAGTTAGCTATATTGTTGCTTTTATTGCTTGTTTGATAGCTTTTTATATCTGTAATAAAAGTAGCCTTAAAAAGATTATCTCTTGCATAGCTATTATCTGTGTTTTATATATCTGCGGATTTATTATTGAGCATAATCAACCTCCTATAAAAACAACCCAACCTCAGAAGGTTGATTTAGTACAAGGTGACTTTATTCAAGGATTTAAATGGGACCAAGATAACTTTGTGAAAATGGAAAAGTATTATGAGAATGTTGCAAAAGAGCATAAAAATGCTTTAATCATATTCTCAGAGAATGCTATCCCAAGCTACAGACAATATTTAGGTCCTTACTTTAACAACCTCGCTAAAATAGCAAACAAAAACAATAGTGCTTTACTAATTGGCTCCCTAAGTATAGAACAGTCACAGAACTCTTCTAAAATTTATAACAGCTCTATTATAATTGGTAAAGGTCATGGCATTTATAACAAACATCACCTTGTCCCTTTTGGTGAATATTTCCCAATTAAGTTTTTTGGTTATGTTGATAGTGCTGGTCTTAGTAACTTTAATGCAGGTCATGAAGTCCAACCGATAATGAATGCTTTTGGTTACCCTTTAGCTAACTTTATTTGTTATGAAGTTGGCTATCCTGAACAAGTCAGAGATCAATTACAAGGAGCTAGAATAATATCTGTAATTAGTGATGATTCATGGTTTGGTGACTCTATAGCACGTGATCAGCAGTTACAAATATCTCAAGTAAGGGCTATTGAAAATGCAAAGTTTGTATTAACTACAACAAGTAATGGTATAACCTCTGTTATAAATACTAGAGGTGAAATAGAAAAAGAACTTCCTAAAGATACTCGAGGTATACTTGAACAGACTGTATATTTAAATAGTTATAAAACTATATGGATGGAAATAGGTATGAACCTTATCTTTGGCCTTATAATACTTAGTTTGATTATCGGTGTGATCTTAAAAGAGAAGTCTGAACGATTGAATAAAAATTCTACTATATAAATTGATTAAACTGCTTTCTTATTGACTGCTGCATTTGTCATATAAACACCTAAAAATACCACGCCACCAAATAATAGCGATAAAATAGAAATAGTTTCTCCATAAAAAAGAAACCCTATAAAAATAACTAAGAATGGTAATGTATTTTGAAAAACTGCTGTTTTATAAACACCTATTTCTTCAAGTGCTCCGAGATACCAGACATAAGCAGTTACTGTCGCAAACACAGCTATATAAAGCATACTCCCCCAGAATTTAACATCAGTATGAGCAAGCTGAGAAAAATCTGATTTAACTAAACTAACTATTGCAAACATTATCATGCCTACAATTGCAGCATAAGTATTTATAGTAATCATATGAATACCTTCTCTTACACAACATTTTCCTAATATTGCATAAGCCGCAAAACATACTACAGCTAAAACACTTAATACTTCACCAAAATTTATCTCAATGCCATTTAAACATTCTGCAGCTCCATTAGAGAACAAAACTACTCCAATAGTACCTAGCAGTGCAACAAGTATACCAACCTTAGCTTGCTGATTGACTTTCATACTAAAGATATAACTTGATAATACGGTAATCAGACATGGTGTAAATGCATAGATTATGGCTACTATATTTCCTGATATAAGCTTCTCAGCCCATAAGAATGTAATGTTGTATAGGAA
Organism: Francisella sp. LA112445; assembly: GCF_012224145.1. Lineage (NCBI taxonomy): Bacteria > Pseudomonadati > Pseudomonadota > Gammaproteobacteria > Thiotrichales > Francisellaceae > Francisella > Francisella sp. LA112445. The sequence continues at coordinate 978,673 of NZ_CP041030.1, read as the reverse complement.
AACTCCAAAAAAACCTACCGCTATAACATACATCCACTGTCTAATATTTAAACGAGGAAAAAATGTCTTTGTAAAATAATAGTGGATAAAGATAAATATTATTGAAGCAAAAGCATAACGTATCAAACCTACTAAATATATATCAACATATTTAAGTGGTAAAGGAGCTATATGGTATAAGCTAGCCCAAAAAACTAAAGCTAAAACTATTTTCAAATAACCTTTTACTAAAGAAGTATTTTTCATGATTCATTTTTATCTATTCCTTTTCAGATACTCTACTATATCTGGGTTTAATAGTGTAGAGGTATCTCCGAAATTTTCAAAATCTTTGGCTGCTATTTTTCTTAGGATTCTACGCATAATCTTACCTGAACGAGTTTTTGGCAGCTCTGGAGTAAACTGGATAATCTCTGGTGTAGCAACAGGTCCAATTTCTTGACGAACATATTTGACTAAAGATTTTCTTACTTCATCAAGAGTACTTTGACTACCATCTGTATTTTCTTTAAGAATGCAGTAAACATATATAGCCTCTCCTTTAATATCATGAGGCATACCTACGACCGCACTCTCTGCAACTGAAGGATGAGTATTTAAAGCTGCTTCAATTTCTGCTGTAGCCATTCTATGACCTGAAACATTTATCACATCATCCATACGTCCTTCTATCCAGATGTAACCATCACTATCTCTTCTAGCAGCATCACCTGAGAAATAGTTTCCTTTAAAACTAGAAAAATAAGTCTGCAAATATCTATCGTGATCACCAAAAATAGTTCTTGCCATTCCTGGAGTTGCTCTCTTTATACATAAAGCTCCTTTACCTTCTCCATGTATTTCATTACCTTCTGTATCGAACAAACCAACTTCAACTCCAAAGAAAGGTTTTGAGGCAGAACCAGGTTTTAACTTGTGTGCTCCTGGAAGAGGTGTAATCATATGCCCACCTGTTTCGGTTTGCCACCAAGTATCGACTAATGGAGCTTGATTATTACCAGCTTTTTCTACAAACCAATGCCATGCTTCTGGATTTATCGGCTCACCGACGGATCCTAATATACGCAAAGATTTTCTTGTAGTAGTTTTAAGATAATCATCACCAACTTTTAACAAAGATCTAACTAAAGTTGGCGCTGTATATAAAATACTAACATTATGCTGATCTACTTCTTGCCATAGTCTTGAAGCATCAGGATACGTAGGTACCCCTTCAAATATGACTGAAGTTGCACCATTAGCAAGTGGGCCATAGACTACATAAGTATGTCCAGTTATCCAACCAATATCTGCAGTACACCAATATACATCATGATCTTTATGATCAAATACTAGTTTATGAGTCATACTTGCGTATACTAAATAACCTCCTGAAGTATGCACTAATCCCTTAGGAGCACCTGTAGAACCTGAAGTATATAGCATAAATAAAGGAGTTTCTGCATTAAAAGATTTTGGCTGATGCTCATTTGAAACTTTTTTTAATTCTTCAGAGTAACAAATATCAACATCTTTATTCCACGATATATTTTCTGTTTCAGTATTTCGCACTACAAGGACTTTTCTGACAAAATCGATATTTGATATGATCTTATCAACACTAGCTTTCATAGGAATTCTCTTGCCAGATCTAACAGCCTCATCAACTGTAATTACGAAATCGCTTTTTGCATTTATGATACGTTGTTTTAATGATTCCGCAGAAAATCCACCAAATACAACAGAATGAGTTGCTCCAATACGAGCGCATGCTAGCATTGCATATATTGATTCAGGTACTAATGGCATATAGATAGTTACAACATCCCCTTGTTTTACACCATTATTTTCTAAGACATTAGCCATCTCACAGACTCTATGATATAGCTCTCGATAAGTTATTTTTTTTGATTTTTTTGGATTATCAGCTTGCCATATAAAAGCTACTTGATTAGCACGTTCAGGTAGATGTCTATCTATACAGTTATAACAGACATTTAACTGACCATCTTCAAACCACTTAATACTAACAGGATCAAAGCTACTATTACATGCTTTGGTGAAAGGTTTATCCCAATGTATACGATTTGCCTGTTTAGACCAAAACTCTTCTGGATTATTTAAAGATTCTTGATAAAGTTTCTCATACAGTTCACTATTAATATGAGAAGTATCAATGAACTCTTGAGATACCTGAAATTTTGAATATGACATTACTTACTATTAAATAAATTTAACCTTAAGTTTCATATTAGCATATTTAAGAAAAATTGTAAGAATAAGATATAACAGAATACTAATAAATTTACTGTTTATTTTTAAGGTAACTCTTGAATTTTTCTCCTAACTCTTCGTGCTGTAAAGCTATCTCATAATTAGCAATTAAAAAGCCTAACTTACTGCCACAATCATAGCGAGTTCCTTTGAATTCATAAGAAAGTATTTTCTCTTCCTGCTCTATAAGCTTAGCTATAGCATCAGTAAGTTGAATTTCACCACCAGCTCCTTCAGATGTTGTTTCAAGACATCTAAAAATTTTATTGGGTAATAAGTATCTACCAACAACAGCATTCGTTGAAGGTGCTTTTTCTGGGGATGGCTTTTCAACAATACCTTTAATAATATTTTCCTTATCTTTCGCAACTATTCCATATGAGCCAGTTTCATCTTTTTTGACTTGCTGAGTTGCTATACACCCCCTAATATCACTACCTTCGACAGACTGAACCATCTGTTTTAAAACCCCTGTCCCACAATCATGATTATAAATAAGATCATCAGGCAAGATAACTGCAAAATCCTCAATCCCAACCAATGGTTTAGCACACAATACTGCATGGCCTAAACCTAATGCTTCTGGTTGACGCACAAAGAAAAAACTGACATCTTTAGGAATAATATTTCTAACCATATTCAGTAGTTCATACTTCTGTTTTTTCTCCAGTGAATATTCTAACTCAAAGTTTCTATCAAAGTGATCTTCTAAAGATTTTTTATTAGAGCTTGTAACAAATATTATTTCCTTACAACCTGCCTCTATAGCTTCTTCAACAGCATATTGAATTAAAGGCTTGTCAACTACTGTTAACATTTCTTTAGGACATGATTTTGTTGCAGGTAAAAACCTCGTGCCCCAACCCGCAACAGGAAAAACTACTTTTCTAATTTTCATTTCTTTATAAGACCTTATAAACTAAGCATCAGTAAGCTGACAATATAAGTTAATACTAATATTATAGCCTTTATATGCTATATTCTTCAATTCATTTGCATATCTTTTTAGATCATTTGATCTTTTGACATAGAGATCAACTATAATTTCATTGTCAAAATAGTATATAGAGCTTCTTTTAGGCAAGATTGCATTTGTATCTAAATTATTTCTAGCAAAAAATTCTGATATAACCCTAAAAATATCTTGTCTTGCTGGTTCAAAATTTTCTAATTTTATTACACTGTCTTCGTGGTTTGTAACATCTACATGTACTGTTATATCTTTGATATTTTCAACATTATGATAAATATTACTTTTGACAATTTCTGCTACATAATGACCTTCAGAAGCTGTACTAAACTTATTTACTAAAACATGAACATCTAAAACAATTTTTCCAGCCATTTTTCTTGTTCTAAGGTAATGAAAATCTTCAACTCCCTCAGTGTTTGCAATTATTGTTTTAATAGTTTTACGGGTATCATCATCAACTCCTTCATCAATAAGTTCAGCAACTGCAGAATATCCCCATCGAATACCCATTTTAACAATCATAAAACAAACAACCAGAGCAGCAAGAGCATCCATCCATGTAAAACCTAAGAAAGCTCCAGCTAAGCCAATTAAAACAACTACTGATGACCACATATCTGAACGACTATGCCATGCATTTGCCCTTAGCATATCTGAATCAATCTTATTAGCAGCTCTCATGGTATACTGATAAATAAACTCATTACCAATTATAGAAAAAATAGCCGCAAAAACTGTAAACCTATCAGGAGTTACATACTCACCACTAATTAAATCCCCTAATGAATGATAGACAATCATAAAACCAACAACTATAAGTAAGCATGACAACACTAAAGTAGCCAATGTCTCAAGCCTCTCATGTCCATATGGATGATTATGATCTTCTCCCTTATTCGCATATTTAGCTGCAAATAAAACCATACAATCACTAAGTAGATCTGAAAAAGAATGAATACCATCTGCAAATAAAGCTGGAGAACGACCAATTATTCCTACTATTGTTTTAGATATTGCAAGTAATGCATTTATAAACATACCTACAATAGTTACCTTCTTTGTTATTTGATATCTATTATCTGACATATTGTTCCTCTTATTACACATATAAGAATATTTTAAAAGATAATAATAGTTAGTAGTCTTAAAGTCTAGATTTATTAAATTTTTATTAATCCTTAGTCATTACTAATTTAAACAATAGTATATGAGCAATGATTGAGAAAGCTATAGTAGATAGCCACCATTTTATAGGGTTTTCTAAACCACTAATTGTAATATAATAAGCTGCAAAAATAGATACAATAAATTGGAAACTAGCCATTACTAAACCAGGATTCCAAGCTTTACGTTTAATACCTTCTGCAATATGTGTTAGACAATTCATAATGCTAAAAATAATTATTAATAAACCAAAACCTAAATTTATAAAACTTAATATTCCAAAAATAGCAAAAGCTAACCAAACCATTAAGATATTTATCCAAAATATTTTAATATCAGTAAGTTTCTCTTGACCATCGGGCAAATTCATAACAACACGATTCATAAACTTTTTAAATCCACCAGGAATATAATGCTATTCTGTCTGATGAAACAAATACAAAGGAATATTTACTAATCCCCAAAAATGAGGATCATAGATCGAAAAGTTCATAAATAGTAAAATTAAAAGAATTATTCCTGCCCATGGAGCTATTTTTGCTCAATTTTGATTTTTAGCTAAAAAACTTATCATCATAAAACCTCAATAAAGCCCATTAATTATATTGATGATATATCATCTTTTGTTAAGTAGCACATTTTTTAAATATATTGATTTTTTTAGTAAAAATAGCCTTGCAAAGCAAATAAATAATTGTATAATATACTCCATCAGTTCGGAGAAATGGCTGAGTGGTCGAAAGCGGCGGTCTTGAAAACCGTTGACTGTAACAGGTCCGGGGGTTCGAATCCCTCTTTCTCCGCCATTTATTAAAAGCCCTTAGAAATAAGGGCTTTTTTATGTCTAAATGTTTTTATATTCAATATAACGTTAAAACTAAATAAGAATATCTGTCACATAATATTCTACGATTAAATTAGAGCATTTAACTCTTTATAAAAATCTATATTTATATCGAATTAAGATCTGTAATAACATAAGATATTTGAAAATATACAAATATAATAAAAATACAGATTACTTTAGGAGTATAATAAGCATCTACTAATTAATAATAGTTACTTGAATGATCGATCCAAAGAATAAATTTATAGATTTTGAAAATAACAAAATATTGGAGATTATATTCCATGACATACTTTCTTTAGTAAAAAGAATAAAGAAAACAAAAAAGATAAGTATCTCTCAAGCAGCACAAATGAGTATATTAAATACTGAAATGATGGAACAATTTATTAATCTAATCAATCATATGACAGATAAAAACTTTGATGATGATAAAGAATCTCAAATGTTAGAAAGTTGCTTAGATTTTCAAGACTTGTGTTTATATATCAAAAACATAGATAAATATGAGGATGATTTTGATCTAACCAAAAGGCCTAGTTTTCATTAAAAAGCATATATATGATTATTCATTATCTATGAGTTATCTGATTTATAATAAGACAAAGTTAGAATTGAGTATATAGATTATGAATAATTATCAGAAGTTAAAGATGGATATGATTTCTTTATTTTTTCAGATACTTTTAAATCAATATTAGCGGTTATTACAGTCTCTGTATTACCAGCTAATAGAACAGTCTTACCTTCAGGATTTACTATACATGACATACCACCCAACTCACTAAAACGTTTAGAAAACAAGCAACCTTGGCTAGGATTCTCACCTATATAGTTACAAGCAATCATAAATATATGATCTTCGTAGGCTCTTGCTTTAATTAAAGTATTCCACATTTCAGTTCTAAAAGTACGTATTGTGGAAGGAATTATAACAGCATCAACACCAGCTTTAGCGTAGTTTCTAAATAATTGCGGAAACTGTATATCATAACATATTGCTAGTCCTATTTTACCCCACGGCGTATCTAATATAACAGGAGTGTCACCCTTAACGAAACAATCAGGTTCATCTGTAGTTTCTATCAAATGAGTTTTAATATACTCTCCCTGAATATCACCATTATTATCAAAAACAAAAAGAGAGTTTGATAGCTTATTTTTAGTTATATTTTTATAAATGATACCTGCACAAATCCATAAATTATATTTTTTTGCAAGAATACTAAATATTTTAATACTATCTTCTCTATTTTTCACAGAAGATAATCCTTGCTCATTGATAGGTACATTACTATATTCAGGAAAAACTACCATTTGAGCCCCTTGATTTGCAGCATTAATAATATAACTTTCAAGTATATTGTTAAAATTATACTGTTCATCATTAAGCATTGGAGCTTTTTGGACAATAGATACCCTTAACATAAGCCCTCCTTATGTTTCATATTTGTTAAAATTTAAATTAAAGAATTATTTTATTAAGATAATGTAGAAATTTTAGATGGAGACTTACACCATTCCAGAGTCCCAAGTTAACTGATGCTCTAGTCCATACTTTATAAAGATATCATCACTAACTTTATCTTCTGTAGTAAATATTCCTAGACCTAGTGGATTATCTTGCATACGCTCATTCATTAGTTTTTTCTCAAGATCTAACATTTCCTGTCTATCCATATCAGGTTTTAAGAAATCTATTACCAATGCAATTCTTGGCTCTTCCGTACGATTGTGTGGGCAATGAGGTAGAGAGTGATCAAGAACAAGCATTTCTCCATTATGCCATTTTAGATGCTCACCACAGATTTTCATAGCAATATCACCTTCTGGAACTTGAAGACCTAAATAACCACGATACATATGAGGGTTCCAGTTAACATGTAGCTTAATGTCTGTACCTGGTTTTAATACAGAGAAAAGAACATTTCTAAGACATCCATCAGAAGCTTCTTCTGCTTGTTTAATAATTTTACGAGTCTCATGGAAATGATTTTCTTCTAGATATCCTAAAATATCAGCAATCTCTTTGTCACTAATTTCTGGCCAATGCAACTTAAACTCTTTAATAAACTCACCCATTGGTAAACCTTGGCAATATAATGTAAAAGCACTATAAATAGAACCTTTTTTAGCTTTAAGAGTATTACTTCTTGGCGTCATAAAAAGTTGAGCTCTTTCAAAATCAAACTTCTCATCTGCTATAAACTCATTGTATTCTTTTTTAAGAGTTTCCCAATTGTTAGTAAAAATGCTTAAAAAACCGTAATCATTTGGATTTCTATTGTATTCGTTATATTCGCTCATGATAATCTCCTTTGAATGATTTATCTTATATTTATAATTGAGTGTTATGTTTTAAGCACAATGTAAGCATAGCTAACATAGCTTATAATAACCACTTACCTGAAACCTTTTATTTATAGGCTATTTTTTTAAAAAATGTAAGTAAAAATAACACCTGTTTTCAAGAATAAGCATTATAAAAAGTTTTTTCAAATTTTTTCATAACATTTTTTCATTTTTTATTGTTAAATTTACTTACATAAAATAGAAAATAAACTTACATATACAGTCAATACAGGGTATTCCATACAAATGACAAGTGAGTAAAAATAATGTTATTACAAATAAGTTTTGAGAAAATATAGTTAAAAGACCCTAATCATTCTAACTTAAATAGTGAAATTTATTAAAATTAGCATCTAATAAAAACAAAATAGGGATTAATTTTTAAAAAAGCTAGAAAGGACTGTCTAATTTTAAAGTATTAATACCCCCCAGCTTTACCTGTACCTGTAAATACAAATGAGCCATGTATAGTATATGGTCTAAAGAATGGTCCTGTTCCTGTTTGTTTATCAGTATGGCGATAGAAGCCTCTCCAATCTGGTGGATCAATCTCACAAGTCTCATCATACTTACCTGGACCATCTAGTTGTACATTTCTACCATAATGAGGACCATCATTAGCTACCATACTCATCATAGAGAAAACGATTCTCCAATCTGAATGTTCCTTACTAATTGTACACGCTATCTCACAATCAGGAATCCATCCACCTGCTCCAAAGCCCATTTTATCACCTTTGATAGCATGTTGATCAATCTCATTATGGATTGTTGGTTTAAAATTTTTCTTCATTGTCGGCATTGGAGCCATTGTTACAGGCTCAACCCATATTAGAGCTGTTTCTACTTTATGTTGATATATTTTAGGTGCCGCAATCGGATGATCTGCATACGCAGTTCCTCCAAATGCTGCAATAGCCGCTACAGATAATAACAATTTTTTATTCATTTTATTCTCCTTATTTTTTATTATTCTGGGACAACAATATGCTGTCTTATTTTTTCAACATCTGAGATATATGCTTTATTAAAGATTGCTGGCCACCAAATAAATGATATAAGCGCAAGATTTATAATTAGTAATCCAGCAACAAAAATAGTTTTAATCAAACTTAGACTTAACACTTTTTTTATAGCTTTATACAAAAGCAAAATACTCCAAATAATACTTAGCATAAATAAAGTTAACTTGATCAAATCTGAAGTTGATTGCAACATACCAAAATCAGCTTGCATAACTTCAAAGAACTTACCACACAGACCAATCACTATGGTTAGCATTGCTACAGGTGTAAATTGATAAGTAAATAGATAAAAAACTTTCTTGAAGTTCTTTTTAGAAGATGATTTAGCTATAAGTGAGGCTATGGCTATTAATACACCAGATATTAGTGCTGTAATAAAACCATAAAGCAACATATATATACTAATAGTAAATATATCTAACCAATTAAAGTTCTGATTCCAAGTTTGAGAAGATAACAACCAAGGCGCTATATTAAAAGGCCATATAATATTATGATTTATTAGATACGTTGCAACATCATCTCTAAGCAATTGATACTGATGTAAAATTAACCACAAAAATCCTCCAGCTGCTAAACCTGGAGATAACAAAATAAATGCTACTTCACTCCAATTTGGATCTCGATCTAAAACATTAGTTAGCTCAATACCTGGAGATCTAAAGTAATTACCTAAACCAGCTTTTTTTTGAGTAGTTACACACTTACCACATGTAATACAGTTATTTGTTGAGATTTTATAAGGTAAATTATAATCTGTTGGACATAAACGACCTTGTACAAAATAATCTTTATTTTTCGGCAAAGCTTTAACACCTCTATTTGGTGATATTTGGACAAAACTCAAGCGTGATATTACACCGAGTATTTTACCTATTGGACAAAAGTAGCGACACCATGGTCTACCATTGTTTTGGCTATATACCAGTCCAATGATAATAGCCAATAAAAATACAAATCCAAATAGCTTAATCATACCCCATGGATCATCTCTGACATCTAGGGTTTGCCCCATTACCGTAATAGCCGTAAACATTAATACAAGCCAAAATTCGCTTTTCATCCAGTTTGGTATTTTTCTTTTAAGACCAAACTTGCCAGCCCACTGTGCAAAAGCTCCTAAAGGACATAACATTCCACACCATAATCTACCAAAAGGTATAACAGATAGTAGACATGCTCCATACCAGACACCCCAAAATAGGAATTGACTTAGCAATATCACATTTGTAAATATAGTATCTGTAGACTTAGGATTCTTAGAACATACAGGGGCAATTATCAAGAATAAAAAAGCTAGCAACATAAAAAGCTGTACACAAAAGAAATAGCGATGAAGCTTCTCAAGAAACTTATCAAATATAAATATTCTTTTATTATTCGAACTATCTAATATTTTAATACTTGATTCTTTTATTCGAACTTCCATACTACCTATTAAAGCTTCTCTGTTTGATATATTCTTTTAGCAAATCTAATGCTCTATAAAACTGTTTTATGAATAATAATCCTGTAGACATTAAGAATGTCACAATAGCAATCAAATACTCCTGACTCGACTGAATATGGAAATAGTCATTATTAAACATCCATTCAACATTATGAAAACCTAACACTCCAGCTTCTTGGAAAGCATTTATAGCATTACCAATACACATTAGAGCCAGTAAAAATATAAAAAATGGTGTAACATTAAACATAAAACGATTGAGTATTTTCCATTGCGCTGTAGCCGTAAAATATACATATATAATTAAAGCTAACAGCACTATTCCTAGAATTAACCCAGCAAGAGTTCCTAATTGTTGCATTGACGAGCCAGAAAATAATGCAAAGTAAAATAAAATAGTCTCTATAATTTCACGAAAAACACTAATAAAACTAAGAAAACCTATACTAAATAAGCTTAAAGTTGCTAAAGATTTCAAGCCTTGAAATGCAGTGAAATTAACATATAAAAGCATTGCTAATGCTATCAAGCTTGCAATAGCTTCACTCATTTCACGAGCTCTACCTAATACTGCATTATGGAAAAATACACAAACAATTGCTAGAACTATGCCTATAACCAAAGCTGCTATACAGTTTTTGTATACGCATGATACTTCTTTTGTTCTATCAACTTCTCTAAGAGCAGAACAAATCATTGTAATAATTATAAGGGCTTCAGAACCTTCCCTAGGAATAATCCAAAATGAAGATGATAATGCTGCCAAAAAATCACTCATAAATAATTCCTTAAGATTGTTTATTAAGAATCTTTGCTTCTTTGCTTAACTCTTTGCAAATATCTAAACGAGCTTTATTTATTTTTACAAGTTGATTCTTAGAGGCCGGTTGCTTGAGCATATCAGAGTAACCATGAAATGAATTTTCTATACTAAAGATATCGGCTGGAGAAGTATATGATCTATATTTAATTTCCATAATATTGTCATAAACATCCCAATATGCACTATCAGAAACTTTTACTGCTTTTATACTATTGTTATTTTGATAAAGAGCACTCGCCTGTTGTAGCATTGAGCAGATTTTTTCAGTTTGACGATCATATAGTGATCTCTTACTAATAACTGTGGAGTCTGACTTTTTAGTTGTAGTATTTAATGCTCCAAGAACAATAACTACTATAGCAAGTATAATAATTATAGAGATAGGAAGTATTATTTTTCTCATATATGGAAGTATTTGCAAAACATTCCAACATTATATGAAAATGATAACCATTATCAAGGATGTTACAGCAATAAAATACGCCTATTATTCAGCTTCCTTTTACATTTTTAAAAATAACTAAACTTTAAAATTCAAGCTCGTTTTGAGAAAAAGCTATCAGGTGAGTAAATTATTTGATACCGACATCAGACAAGATTATATTTTTTACCTTTTCTAACTCCTCAATATAAAAGTTTTTATTATCTGCAAAACGATGCTGTGGTACAAGTATAGAAATTCCAAAACTTCCTAAAAAGGTATTTATTGCGGTAGCTATACTTACTATACCTTCCATAGTTTTGCTATGGTCATATTCTACGCCATAAACTCTTATTTTAGCTATTCTCGCAAATAGATTTTTATTATCGGCAATCTCTTCTCCTAAAAGCTCTATAATTTGATCATCTGTATATAAAGATAAAAGAGCTCTACCTGGAGCTGTAGTATAAATAGGTTTATCAAGGACACCTATTCTTGGAATAACTTGCAGTTCGCTATTTGCTATAAATCTATGCATAACAATCAAATCGGCATTATTTGATTGAGTCAATACAACTGTTTCTCCAGTTTTTTCACTAAGTTTACGTAACAAATTTTGTGTTAAAGAAACAATATCAGCATATGATGATGAAGCTAACTTGAAAATCCCCGCTCCAAGCTGAATTTGCCCAGCCCCTTCACTTCTCACAAAACCTTCGATCTCAAGAGCCGCCACTATCCTTTGCACGGTAGATCTTGGTAAATCAACTTCTTTTGCAATATCTCCCAAACTCATGCCTCCAGGAGCATTACTAATACTTTGCAGAACTTTAACTGCCCTACTTATTACTTGAATCTTTTTGCTTTCACTCATTAATTAACTTTGAAAATATTAATTATTAATAATTTTATCTTTTTTATTGCAAAATTGCTAAAACAATATTGCACCACAATTCAATACACTGTATCATAATTTATGATATTAAGATAAAATGTATAAGATGTCAAAATGATTGTAATTTCTATCAATGGTTTATTAATTTCTCCTATTGTTCTATACATAGGGCTTGCTTGTATATTAATAATTATAACTAATTTAACTATCTCAAAAACATTATGCTATTACACTAATTTAAAGCTCTCTTGGTTAAACTTATTATTATTTATATGTTACCTTGGTGTTGTTATGTTCTTGCTTGGAGCCTAATATGCCTACTAATAAAAAGATAAGTTCTATAGCTGGATTTTTAGTTATTCTACTAGCAATTTTTTCACTGTATTCAATATGGCAACACTATTTTTATTCTCCATGGACTAGAGATGCTAGAGTTAGAGCTAATATAATAACAATATCTCCTGATGTCTCTGGATTTGTTACAAAAGTTTATGTAAAAGATATACAGAAAGTAAAGAAAGGCGATTTAATATTCTCTATTGATGATGAAAGATATGTCGCAGATTTTAAAAAAAACAAGCTATTGTTGATCATGCCCAATTAGCTTTAGATCTTGCTCAACAGCAATATAATAGAAGAGAAAAGTTAGGTAAAACTGGATCTATAAGTAGAGAAGAGTTAGATGATTACTTAATGACTGTTAAACTTAAACAGGCAGCACTTGAAAAAGCAAAAGCCGATTTTCTGACAGCAGATATAAATCTAAAAAGAACTAGAATATATGCCCCTGTTAGTGGAACCATAAATAATATCAATTTAAGACAAGGTAATTATGTAAATGCTGGAAAACCAGTAATGTCTATAATAGAAAAAAATTCTTTTTACACTACAGGATATTTTGAAGAAACTAAAATTCCAAATATAAAAATAGGGAAAAAAGCAGAAGTTCAGCTAATGAGTGGTGGTAAACCTTTATATGGATATGTAACTGGGATCGGTAAAGCTATAGCAGATGATAATACTAGTTTAAATAGTCAACTTTTACCTAAAGTACAAGAAACATATGATTGGGTGAGACTATCAAAAAGAATTCCCGTTGATATATCTCTAATACAAATACCAAAAAATGCAAACCTAGTAGCAGGGATGAATGCTTCAGTTAAAATATTATGATAGAAGAAATTTTCACAAAAAATAATTTTATATATACTTTCAAATCATTTCTTGCTTTAACTCTTGCCCTCATAGTATCAATAGGTTTGGATGTCGATAAACCTATGTGGGCTATGATTACTGTTCTTTTTATACAAACTAGACCTGAAACAGGCTTTATTATTGAGAAAGGAGTTCTTAGAATAATCTCTTCTTGTGTAGGGATTATTGTAGGCTTTATAATAATCAATTTATTTTTACCATTCCCTACTTTAGCAATATTTTTCTTATGTGTGTTTATTTCTATTACAATGTTTTTTTCTGTAAGTATGTCTCATCCAAATTTTATCTATGCTTTAGCTATAGCAAACACTACATGTACAATAATTATCTTTGATTCTATGGCAAAGCCATTATTAACGAACTCTGAAAGTATTTTCCATATTGGATATTCTAGATTTACAGAAATAATGATTGGATGTTTATGTTCTTTCTTAGTTAACTATTACATATTCCCCGTAAAAATTAAAGATAGGCTTAAAAGCAATGCTGATGAGTCTCTTAACCTAACCGTTAACTATATAAAGAATGTCTTTTCTATAAAAAATTTTTCTAATAATGAAAAGCACAATAAAGAGGTAGAAAGTATTCTTAATAGCCTTATAGTTTTAGATAATGAACTAAGTGCTAGCAAATATGAAAGTTATAATAGTAAAATCTACAATGATTTTACTATCAAGATTATTGAATTAATTCAATCAGCTCATTTCTTAAGAAAATATACTATAAAAAACAAACTAAACACCTCTTTTAGAGAAAAACTAAACAAAATTGGACATAAGCTAAGTAGGTTTGATTCTGCTAAAGATAAATCTATTCTAATATCAGATAATAAGCTAATAAATGAGGTAATTATAAGATTTAATTCAGTTGTAGAAAACTATAACTTAATAGTTAATAATGAAATGCCGAAAGCAAGAAATGGAGAATACTTTAAGTTCAAAAATTATAATAATGTTGCATTAGCATTTTTTACTATTTCTAAAGCTACGTTTTTAATTATGCTGCTAGCATTTATCTGGATGAATACTCAAGGTAACTCAAGTCTATTTTCAATGTTATTCTTACCTTGTCTTCTATCCCAACTAATGATACCTGCTCCGAATGGTGCTAAACTAATTAAAGAGAATATTATTGGAATAATAATAGCTATTCCTATTGGTATATTCTTTACTCTAAATTTATTGGCTCAAGTTGAAGGTTATTTTGAACTACTTATATTAGTATTACTCATAGCACTCTTTTTTTCCTATTATTATAATGCCTAATCCTAAGTTTAGAGAATATAGTCTTGGATTTTGTATAAGCTTAATTTCTCTTGTACAACCAAGTAATCACATGAACTTTGATATTGCTAGATCTTTAACTATAGGATTAAGTGCTATAGTTGGCTGCTCCATGTTATGGTTAATTTTTATGATATACCCTCACTCACCATATACAATTACAAGAAAGTTCGCTGTTAAATCAATCATTAAAGATAGAAAAAGTTTAAGAACCGGAAGGATATCAAAAAATAAATACAATGCAACTATTATAAAAAAAATACTTTGTATATACAAAAACAGAAAGGATGACGATTCTTCAGAAAGAGATATCGACTTTGCTCTTAATAGCCTAGCAAAAGCTATTTAATAACTTTTGACATTAATATATATATTACTAGAAATATATACAAACCTTAATCGTTTTTCCAAAAAATGCTGGATTGTGTTATACAGTAGCACAATGTAATATAAATTATTAGATTAATGCTCAAGAGAAGTCTGGGATATTTGACAAGTCATATCTCTTTCTAATAAGGACTTAATCATGATTGTAACTTCTATTAATGGTCTAATTTTCTCTCCTATTATATTATTTATAATTATTGCCTGTATATTAACAGCTATAAGTAGCCTAACTATATCAAAGGTATTATGTTACTATACTAACTTAAAACTATCCTGGGTAAATCTATTACTATTTATCTGTTATTTAGGTTTAATAATATTTTTATTAGAAGGTTAAAACTCAAATGCCAAATAAAAAAACCAAATCTTTACTTAGCGCAGTTATTATAGCACTTGCCTTATTCTCACTATATTCAATATGGCAATATTATTTTTACTCACCATGGACAAGAGATGCTAGGATTAGAGCAAATATTATAACTATAGCCCCAGACGTATCTGGATTTGTAACAAAAGTTTATGTAAAAGATATACAGAAAGTAAAGAAAGGCGATTTAATATTCTCTATTGATGATGAAAGGTATGTCGCAGATTTCAAAGAGAAAGAAGCCCTTGTTGATCATGCAACATTAGAGCTAAAGCTTGCACAGCAACAGTATGGAAGAAGAGAAAAATTAGGCAAAACTGGATCAATAAGCAGAGAAAAATTAGATGACTATCTAATGGCAGTTAAGCTTAAAAAAGCCGCCCTAGAAAAAGCAAAGGCTGACTTTTTAACCGCAGATATAAACTTAAAAAGAACACGAATTTATGCACCAGTCAGTGGAACTATTAATAACCTAAGTCTAAGACAAGGTAATTTTGTTAATGCTGGGAAACCTGTAATGGCTATAGTTGAAAAAAATTCTTTTTATGTCACTGGATATTTTGTAGAAACTAAAATCCCTAATATAAAAATAGGTGAAAAAGCTGAAATAGAATTGATGAGTGGAGGAAAACCACTATATGGTCATGTAACAGGAATTGGTAGAGCCATAGCTGATAACAATACAAGTTTAAATAGTGAACTATTGCCTAAGGTTCAAGAAACCTATGACTGGGTAAGGTTATCAAAAAGAATACCTGTAGATATATCTCTTGATACAGTACCTAAAGATATAGATTTAGTAGCGGGTATGAATGCTAGTGTAAAAATATTATGATAGAAGAGATTTTTACACTAAAGAACCTAATTTATACTTTTAAAGCATTTCTTGCTTTGACTATAGCTCTTTATGTATCAATGAGTATGGGGCTTGATAAACCTATGTGGGCAATGATTACTGTTCTTTTTTTACAACGTAGACCAGAAACAGGGTTTATAGTAGAAAAAGGATTTCTTAAGATTGCAGCATCAGCAATAGGTATTATTGTAGGTTTTATAATAATTGATTTATTTTTACCATATCCAGCATTATCAATATTCTCTCTATGTATTTTTATTTCTATTACAATGTATTTTTCTGTAGGGATGTCTCACCCTAACTTTATATATGCTCTTGCATTAGCAAATACAACTTGTACAATAGTTGTTTTTTTCTCTGTTGCAAACCCTTCTCTTACAACATCTGAAAGTGTATTTTATATTGGATACTCACGTCTCACAGAAGTGACTATTGGATCTTTATGTTCATTTTTTGTAAATTATTTTATTTTTCCTATAAAAATAAAAGATAAACTTAAAGAAGATTCATCAAAAGTTCTTGATCTTACGATTAACTATATTAAACATGTATTTAATATAGATGACTTTTCTAATAACTCAAAGCATAATAAAGAAGTCGAGGATATTCTTGATAATCTTATAAATTTAGATAATGAATTAAGTGCCAGTAAGTATGAAAACCTTAATAACAAGGTTTATAATGACTTCTCCATTAGCATAATAAAACTAATTCAAGCTGCCCATTTTCTAAGAAAATGGACTGTAAGAAATAAACAGAACAAAGTATTTAAAGAAAAATTAGATAGAATCGCTCAAAACTTAACTAATCTTAACTCTGATACATATACCTCTGATTTTGAATCAAAAGATAAATCAATAAGTGAGGTCATCAAAAGGTTTAGGACTGTCATAAAAAACTATGATTTAATAAACAAAAATGAACCTTCCGAAAGAAATCATAAAGAATATCTAACGTTCAAAAATTATAATAATCCAATATTAATATTTCTTACTGTCTCTAAGACTATATTTCTATTAATAATTCTAGCCTTATTTTGGATGAATACACAGAGCAATTCAACTCTATTAACTATGCTAATTATACCTTGTCTTTTATCACAACTTTTTATCCCAGAGCTTAGGGCTACAAAATTGATAGGTCAAGCTATTACCGGTATGATTATTTCTATTCCTATTAGTATTTTCTTCACACTAAATTTATTAGCACAAGTTGAGGGATATTTTGAATTATTAATGTTAGTTTTGATAGTAACTTTATTTTTACCTATGATGACTATGACTAATCCAAGGTTCCAAGCTTATAGTCTTGGATTTTGCTTAGGAGTAATCTCTCTTGTCCAACCAAGTAATCATATGAATTTTAATATTTCTGGTACTTTAACTATAGGATTAAGTGCTATATTTGGCTGTATCGTATTGTGGCTAACTTTCAAACTATATCCTCATAGACCATATGCTATTACTAGAAAATATACTATTAAATCAATAATAAATGATCATAAAAAATTACGCCGTAAAGAATTGTCAAAGGAGCAATATCAAGCAACTCTTATAAAAAAAATACTTTGTATCTATAAAAATAGAAAAGATGATTACTCTTCTGAAAGAGATATTGAATTTGCATTAGAAAGTTTAGCAAAATCTATATAGTATAATTGACTCTAGAATATTTTTGATTTATAAAATCAACTTGATAATTCGCCTTTCGAAAGCTAAATGGATATTCGAGTTTCAAATTATGAACATCATTATATACTTGTTCTATCAACTTTATCCTCTGCTCTCTTAAAGGAGTTTTTTGACCTACAATATCAAGTAAATTAAGATTATATTTCCATTGCTCATCACCAAGCATATGATAGTACTTTAATGAGCTACTATCAAAATTAAATCTATGAGTCTTACTATCTTTCATTCTAGCAAGAGTTCTAATTAAATCATCTTTATTTTGCTGCCAAAGATTAGCTAAAAATATTGCTTGGCATTCGGATAAAACAAAAGGTAATGTTTTCCAAGGTAGTCCTACAAATGCAAGATTTGAATATTTCTCATGGAGTAATTGATTATATAATGGCTCTACGATATTATTTTTTGTCGAAACTATATCTTGAGATAAAAAAGGAAAATCATATTTATAACCAGTACAAAATATTATTTCATCAATTTCTATTTTATTTTGATTCGCTGTTATTGCTAGACAACCATCTTTTGTTTTCTCAATTTCTTGTACACCAGAAATAAACTTGATTCCTTTTTTAAGATTTTGTAAATTATGCAGCTCTTTTTGATTATCTAGATCTCTTAAGGAAACATAAACTTCTCGATTACTGTTTAATAATTCGTGAGATATATCCATACCAGATGATGAATAACCAATACACAAAACTCTCTTACCATGATTATCAGGAGATCTATAAATTTTACTATGAGTAATATGATCCTTTACACTATCGATTCCTTCAACATCAAAAGGAATTTTAGGCATATTAAAATGACCATTACATACTATAACAAAATCAAATTTTTCCTTAAAATTCTTTTGATTCGTAAAATATGTAAGCTCCCATATAGTTTTATCTGATAACTTTTCTATAGGTTCTAATTTAATAACTTCACTATTTAACTGAACAAGCTTATCTACTTGCCAAGCTTTTGCATTATCTTCTAAATAAGCTCTAACTTTATCATAATTTATAAAAGATTTATCTACCTTATAGGAAACTATTGCATTCTCAAAAGCCATTATCTCCTTGGGCAAATTAGTTCTGAGGCTTTTGTATAAAACACCCTCTTGTTCACGATAATTCCAGACTCCTGCAACATTATTAGTTTTTTCAAAAACTTTTACATCGAAACCGTTATCCAAAAGAACTTTTGCACTAATTAGTCCACTAGCTCCTGCTCCGATAATAGCTACTTTATTCATAAAGCTACCCTGAAATATTACATTTATACCCACTAAATTTACGTATATTTATTACTCCAGTATCAAATATTAAATACTGCCCTTTTATACCCATAAGCTTAGCATTAATAACAGGATCTTTATCCAAATTAAAAGATTTAATTTTTGTAGGATACTCAAGCACAGGATA
This sequence comes from Francisella sp. LA112445, assembly GCF_012224145.1. Taxonomy (NCBI): domain Bacteria; kingdom Pseudomonadati; phylum Pseudomonadota; class Gammaproteobacteria; order Thiotrichales; family Francisellaceae; genus Francisella; species Francisella sp. LA112445. Next base: position 959,265 of record NZ_CP041030.1, on the reverse strand, counting down.
ATTTATATTTTGAATACTCCCTTCTACTGGCTCAACACTATTTTCGCCATGTTTAGCTTTTATTTGAGCTATTTTATCATTTGATTTTTTGATCAACTCATCTCTTAAAGCAGCAAAATCAACACTATTATCTGGATCGCCTTGGAGCATCTTACGCCAATTAGTCTTATCAGAAATATGTTCTTTTATAGCAACCTCTACTAGTCCTGATATTAACCTACTCTCAACTGCGAATATTGGAATAGCTTGACTAGCTCCTTGATCTACCCAACGTGATGGTACATTTTTCAACTTAGTGATTCCCACTTTAGTATCTCCAGTATTTGCCAAATAAACTATATGCGTTTTCATACAGTTTTTCTCACCCCATTCTGAGTCTCTACAAGTACCTTGAGCAAAGTGACATAGCTCTGGCTTAACAATACAGATATCACATTCTGGCAATCTCCTCATACACATAAAACAGTGTCCTTGAGAATAGCTTTTTTTTGTCTTAGCCCCACAAGAAACACAGTTAATCTCATTTAAAAATTCTATTTTTAGATTCTTACCAATATAATCATTTATACAAATATCTTCTAACTGATAAATAGCATTATTTTTATCATCTAAAGATGTATCCATTTTATGTAAATTAACAATCTTATCCATTTTATTGTTTTTCTAAGTATTAAACTATCTTTTAGAATATCAGACTTTAAAACTAGTTAAAATGCTTGATTTTATTAGCTATAATCAATTTATACAAAATAATATGCTTTAAATATGAGTGTCAGACTAGATAAATGGTTATGGGCTGCTAGATTTTATAAAACTAGAGCTTTAGCAAAAAAAGCTATCGAAGGTGGTAAGGTTCACTTTCAAGGCCAAAAAACAAAAGTCAGTAAAACTGTAAATATTGGTGATACCTACGAGATTCAACAATCTCATATAAAAAAAACTATAGTTGTTGAAGCTCTAGACGAAGTTAGAAAATCTGCCACAGAGGCGCAAAAGCTCTATACCGAGACATCTGAAAGTATTGAAAAAAGAGAGAAAGAAGCTCTGCTAAGAAAAACAGCGAGTCTACAAAGTCACGAAAAACCAACTAAAAAACAACGTAGGCAAATAATTGGTTTTAAAAGAAATGATTAGTTACTAAACTTCTCAATCATTTTTAGAACTACATAGATTATCGCACTAATTATTAGTGAAATAATACAAACCTTTAATGCTATAGGAAATAAGTGAATAAATATTGTAATAATTGTAACAATAATTAAAACACCTACAAATATCGATAAAAACTTATCCATTTTCAACAACCCCTTATTTAATAATAATTTTTGCAAACTTACGCTTTCCTACTTGGAAAACATTCTCAGTACCTTTACCATAAACAGCCTTATTATCACTAACTTTATCACCATCTATTTTGACAGCTCCTTGCTTAATCATACGATTAGCTTCAGAAGTACTAGAAACTAATCCAGCCTCTTTCAGTAAGTTAGCAATAGGTAGCTCTTGATTTAATTCTACAACATTTATGTCATCAGGTATCTGATTTTTTTGAAATCTTTGTATAAAATCTTGATGAGCCTTCTCAGCATCTTCCTTAGAATGGAACCTCTCTATCAACTCTTTAGCAAGTTCTATCTTTATATCTCGAGGATTTGCTCCATTCTTAACCTTTTCTTTTAGCTCTGCTATGAGTTCTAAAGATTTAAAGCTTAATAGCTCATAGTAACGCCACATAAGGTCATCAGATATAGACATAACTTTACCAAAAATATCATTAGCAGGCTCTTCTATACCAATGTAATTTTGACTAGACTTAGACATTTTCTTGACACCATCTAGACCCTCTAAAAGAGGCATAGTGATGATAACTTGTGGCTCTTGACCTTTCTGCTTTTGTAGCTCTCTGCCCATTAGTAGGTTAAACTTCTGATCTGTACCACCTAGTTCAATATCAGCATTCATAGCTACAGAATCATAGCCCTGTACAAGTGGATACAAAAACTCATGAATTGATATTGACTGACCACCTTTATATCTTTTTGAAAAATCATCTCTTTCAAGCATTCTAGCTACTGTAGATTTTGAAGCTAGTTTAATCATGTCACTTGCTGACATTTTATCAAACCAGTCGCCATTGCGACGTACAACTGTTTTTTCTTTATCCAAAATCTTAAAAACTTGCTTTGTATATGTCTCAGCATTTGCAGCAACTTCCTCAGCTGTAAGAGGAGGTCTTGTAGCGTTCTTACCAGTCGGATCACCAATCTGAGCTGTAAAATCACCAATTAAGAAATGAATTTCATGCCCTAAATCTTGAAGTTGTTTTAACTTATTAATAACAACCGTATGACCTAGATGAATATCTGGAGCTGTCGGATCACATCCAAATTTAATAATTAATGGCTTATTTTTTTCTAGCTTTTTTACTAATTCTTCTTCGATAAGGACTTCATCTGCCCCTCTTTTGATAATTTCTAAAGTCTGCGCTATAGTCGACATTATAGTTTTAATATATAAATTTCTTTCAATAAAGCAAAATTATATCACAAAACTCTTTTATACACTTAATAAAACCTTATACTTATCTTAAAGTGAAAATATTTTATAAATAATGAATATCTATATTTCTCAAAGTAACAATATTTACTTTAACCTAGCATTTGAAAATTGGCTTTTTTTAGAAAAACTTCAAGATAAGAAGATACTATTTTTATGGCAAAATGCCCCTTGTGTTGTCATAGGTAGAGCACAGAACCCATGGCTTGAATGTAATCTTGATGGTATGCAAAAAGATAATATCATAATGGTCAGGCGTCAAAGTGGCGGAGGCACAGTCTATCATGATTTTGGAAATTTAAACTACACCATTATTTCTCCTAAAAATGAACATGATATAAAAGCTAATCTAGATTTAGTTTGTAGTGCTGTAAAAAAGTTAGGTATTGATGTATATGCGAATGAAAGAAATGATATAGTTGTAGATCATCATGGATTTACTTATAAAGTTTCAGGTAGTGCTTTCAGAGAAAAAAAAGACAGAGCATTCCATCATGGTACTCTACTGATAAATGCTAATACTAGAAAGCTTTACGATTATCTTCATCAACCAATTGATACGTCTTTAGATACAAAAGGAGTAAAATCACATCGTTCTAAAGTTATAAATCTAGCTGAAATAAATCCTGATATACAAGTTCAAGATGTTACAAAAGCTTTTTTGACTAGTTTCAATAGCAGTGAACTAAGTTTAATAAATGAAGAGACCCCATTAGAAAACAAACGAATAATAACTAATGAAATAGAAAATCTCAAAGATTGGCAATGGCGATTTGGTAAGACATTGCCTTTTAATAAAGTTTATACTCAAGGTGATAAAGAAATTAAAATAAAAATTGAATCTGGATTTATAACTGAAGTTAATGGTAACGATAAGAACATAAATATTTCAGATAAAAAACTTAGATTTAAACAATCATATGATTTTGATTTTTTTAAGAAGTTATTAGATTAGTAAAATAAAATTCTTTTTAATTAGGTTCTGTGCACAAAAAAAGCTAAATTAGATTGAAAATAGCTAAACCGTTGTTATTTAGAAGTTGAAAGACAATAAATACCAAGGGTTTAGCAAATGCATTATCATATAAAAGAAGTATTCTGGTCAAGTATTTTATTATTCTTAAAATCACAAAAAGGTATACATACCAATGATGAAGACAAATTAAGATTGTTTATTGAAGCAGTATTTTATGTATTACGTACAGGCTGCCAATGGAGAATGTTACCATTTTATTATGGTAAATATAGATCAATACATAAGCGTTTTAAGGATTGGAGTGATAAAGACATATTCTCTAAATTATTTAAGTCAGTGCAAAATCCTGATTTACAAGAAGTTATGCTTGACTCAACGATAGCAAGAGCACATGCCTGTGCTACAGGATATGACAAGAATGATAACCAAGCAATTGGTAGATCAGTTGGTGGAGTAACCACCAAGATTCATGCTATGACCGATGCTTTAGGCAACCCGCTGGAAGTATTACTGTCAGAAGGTAAAACTCATGATAGTAAAGTGGCAATAGACCTACTACAGAAGGTATATAATACAAAAGTTATCGCTGATAGAGCATATCACTCTAATGAAATTAGAGAACATATTCAAAATATATCCTCTGAAGCTGTTATTCCCTGCAAATCAAATACTATAAACCCTATAGATTTTGATATTCAAATATACAAAGAAAGACATTTGATTGAGAATTTCTTTTCTAAAATTAAGCATTTTAGAAGAGTATTTTCTAGGTTTGATAAAACCATTTCAGCATATCTGGGTATGATTAAATTAGCTTGTACTTTTATTTGGCTTCGATGAGAATTTATTTTTGTGCACAGAACCTATCCAAATATTGTTTAGTCTCTTCTACAAATCCTTTTGTAATGAGCTGAGGTCTTGTAATTGCTGAACCAATCACTAAGCTATAAGCTCCTACATCAAATGCACTTTTTGCTTCTTTATGTGTTGATATACCACCTTCAGCTATTACAGGAATTTCTAAACTCTTCGCTAGTTTACTAATAAGTTCAATATTAGGTAAAGGTTGTTCTTTCGTCTGACGAGTATAACCACTTAGCGTCGTTGCTACTAGATCAAAACCTAACTCTTGAGCATATATGCCTTCCTCAAAGTTTGAGCAATCAGCCATAAGCAATAGTTCTGGAAATTTAGTATTAATTTCAGCAACTAGATCTTTTAAGTTTTGACCATTTGGCCTTGTACGAGATGTTGCATCTAGAGCTATTATATCCACACCTGAGCTAGCAATCTCTATTACCTCTTTGATAGTAGGCGTTATAAATACTTCTGAGTTAGGATATTCTTTTTTTAAAATACCTATAATAGGCAAATCTACTTCTTCTTTGATAGCTAATATATCTTTTTTAGAATTCGCTCTAATTGCTACTGCTCCTCCCTGTTTAGCAGCTAATGCCATTTTTGACATTATAAAAGGACTATGAAGAGGCTCATCTTCTAATGCTTGGCATGAAACAATTATTCCTCGAGGCAAAATATCTATTACATTTTTTTTTTCATCACTTAAGTTTTTCCTAATAATAATAGTTACGATTTTTTGTTATATAGTATGCTCCTATTAATCCTGCAGTATTTTCTAAATGAGCTTTGACGATTTTAAGCTTGCTATGTATAGGTAATGCTTTTTCCTGAAAACTAGTATTTATATCATCAAACAACATCTCACCTTGTGAGGATATACCTCCACCTATAACAATAAGCTCTGGATCAAACATATACGTGATATTTAACAACACTTCAACAATATTATTAATAAAATTCTCATATACAATGACAGCTTCTTTTTCTGAATCTCTTATTTTTTGAAATAACTCTATGCCATTAATCTCTTTATTAGTCAGAGTTTTATAATTTTCAAGGATTCCCTGAGTTGATACTATTTTATCAAAACAGGAATTATTAACTGGAATATACCCTGCTATAACTGCACTGTTGTTACTACCTTTATATAATCTTTGATTTAAAATAAAAGCCCCTCCAACACCTGTACCAAGTGTTAGACAAATAAAGTTTTTACTATTTATAGCAGCTCCTTGATACATCTCCCCTAGAGCAGCACAATATACATCATTTTCAACATAGGTTTCTATGTCTATTTTAGATTGTATCTTTTCTGCCAGATTGCAACCAGTATAATCAGGAAGATTATCATTAGTATAAATAATTTTTCCAAGCTCAGCATCAACTTGACCAGCAGTACTAATACCTATTTTTTGAATATTGTATGAATTTAGAATTTTCTTACTATAATCAATTAACTTATTAGGAATAGTATCTCGACATGAATTTTTAGGAGTTGGAAACTTACCAAAGTTAATTATTTGCCCATAAGTATTGATAACACCATACTTAATATAAGTTCCACCAATATCAAAGCATAAAGTATTCATATTTCTTCTCTTTGTAGTTTATTTTGCAGATGATATAGGTTCATTAACACTCTTGTACGTTAAACCATAGATAGGTTTAGCATCACGTAATACAAAACTAAGTAGATAACTTATAACTACACTAGAGATAACTCCAATTAACCCATAATACATAACATATATACTTGTTTGCTTAACAAAATATAAAACTACTACACTAGCTAACACACCAATAAAAGCCGCATTACCAGTAACTCTTTTAGATAAAATACCTATAATAAATGCCCCTGCAATCGGCCCACCAAATAATCCTAATATTGACTGAAATAACATTTGTAAATGAGCTTGATTAGTTATAGTCATATATAAGGCAATTAGAGTACCTATAATTCCTGCAATAATAATTACAATTCTCGCTAATAGAACAGAGCCTTCTTCACTAACATTTCTAAAGAAGCGATCCTTAATATCTGTAACAAAACAAGCTGAAATACTATTTAAACTACTAGATATTGTTGATTGAGCTGCTACAAAAATCGAAGCAACAATAAATCCAGCTATTCCTGTAGGCAACTGTGTCACAATAAAGTAAGGTACAATTGAATCAATATTTAAACCTTTAGGTAAAATAGCTGAATTTTGCTGATAGAAAATGTAAAGTAAAGTTCCCATCCCAAAGAATATAAATATAACACAAAATGCTAGCTTTGCATTAAGATATACAGCTTTATTTGTTTGGTGAATATCCTTAGTTGTATTATATCTTTGAACTACATCTTGACTCCCTATATATTGATATAAACTATTAAATATCCCTCCAATAAAAATACCAACAATAGTTGCATGAAAAAGACTTAAGCCAAAATCTGCGTGAGTTAGAACTTTTCCTTGATTAGCAACAGCATTATATATTGCATGCTCTGGGTGATTAATTTTAAATAATAAAAATATTATAATTAAAAGTGCTCCCCCAAGAAGTAATATACCTTGGATTACATCAGCCCATATCACGCCCTCTATACCTCCTAAAAAGGTATAGACAACACATAACACACCTATAGCTATTGCTAAAAAGACAGGATTAATATTTATTACTGACTCAAGAGCAAGAGTTGGTAAATATATGACAGTTGCAACTCTAAAAATATGAAACATCATAAAAACGATACTTCCTAAAAGTCTCATTTTTATATTAAAACGACATTCTAGATATTCATATGCACTAGTTACTTTTAGCTTCCTAAAAAAAGGTACTGCAAATATTACAACTAATGGAGCTATTGCAACTATTGATAAATTATTAAAGCCCATAACCCAATTTTGACGGTAAGCTAAGGCAGGTATCGACATAAAAGTAATCGCACTTAATGTGGTTGCAAAGATACTTATCCCCGCAGCCCACCCAGGAACTCGTCCACCAGCTTTAAAGAAATTATCTGCACTCTTACCACTACGCTTAGAAAAATATACTCCTATAAGTAACATTCCAAGCAAATATAATATTAAGACAATATAATTTATAAAACCTAGCTCTACTTTCATGTGCCAACCTCCTTTCAAACTAGAACTTTTTAGATATTAGAAATATTTAGCATTTAACTGTTTAAGTTGATTAACTCTACTTTCAGATATTGCTTTAAATGGTTTCTTACATATCCCAGCATTGGCACCTTGTATATGTAACATAGTCTTTAGTGACTGGAAAAAACTTTCCTTTAATAAGCCTGAGATAATATCATTACACTGATGCTGAATCTCTCTTGCTTGAGCTACTTGACCTTTATTAACAAGACTAAAGATTTCTTTTGCACGCTTACAGTTTATATTGTAAGTACTCCCTATGGCACCATCAACGCCTAAAGAAACTGATGATAATAACAACTCATCAAAACCAGCATAAATAATTTTATCTGGAAACTGGTATCTAATTCGCTCAAGCAAAAATAAATCTGCTGCAGTAAACTTAACTCCTACAACATTCTTAATAGCAAATAATTCTGAGAATTGCTCAATAGTCATATTAACCCCAGTCAACATTGGGATTGTATAAATCACCAATTTATTATCAACTTCGCTAGCAATTGTTTGGTAATAATCTTTGACCTCCTCAAAATCAAACTTATAGTAAAAAGGAGTAACTGCTGATACAGCATCATATCCTAAAGATGTAGCATATTGTCCTAGCTCTACTGCCTCTTGTAAATTAATAGAACCAATTTGAGCAATTAATGTAACTTGATCTTTAGCTTCATCTTTAGTTATTTTAAAAATTTGTTTTTTCTCTTCTGTTGAAAGCATGAAGTTTTCACCTGTACTTCCTCCAACATACAATCCATCAACATTTTGTACATCTATGTTAAAGCGAATTATTTCTCGCAACCCATTTTCATCAATTTGCCCATGCTCATCAAAAGCCACCATTAATGCTGAAAATATACCCTTCATATCTGAATCCTCTCTTATATTTGTATAACCTACAAATAGTTGGTTTTTATTAAAAAATACAAAATGTTCTCGTGAACATTTTTTTGAAATAAAATTACTCTAGATTTGATCTAAAAATAATCTTCGGTTCAATAAGTTGATGTCTACTTTTATTCTCATCTAAACTCCCATGCAATAAAGAAAACATTTCTTTAGTTGCTAAATAGCTCTGTGTAGCATGATTTTCCTTGACTGTTGCAAATATATCTCCACTAGATATAAAATTATAAATATTCCCATTCATCCCATTACTAACTACAAATAACTTAATATTAGGTATACGAGTTTTTATTGCTCTAACAATTTCTGTCAAATAACGACTACTATAAATTGCAACAACATCTTCTGTTATATACTCATCAATAATTAGATCGATATTAGCTAAAATATTTTCAATATAAACAGGCCCAACTATATTTAAGTTTTGAGATTCTGCTTCTTTATAAAAACCTTCCAAATACTTACTAGACGATATTTCATCACTTTTTGTATCTAAAATAAGAATTTTTTCATTGTGTCTGATCAATGGTGAGATAATATTTGCTGATATTTTCCCTGATTTATTATAGTCACTACCAATATGTGGAATATCATTACTAATAGCTATATCTAATGTTATAAATTTAATTTTTGGATTTTCTTTTATTATATCTCCTATTTGTTTTTTCAATTGAGGAATTATAATAATTCCATCAGGAGCTTCTTCTTTAATAACCTTCTTAAGCTGATAAATCTGCTCTTTAGGAGTATCAATATTTGTTTCTATAATATTTAACTACAACATTATAATTTTTAAGTTCCCTAGACGCTCTTAATAAACCATCTTTAATATCTAAACAGTAATTTTCATTAACTGAGTTAATAATAAAAGCATATATTTTTTTAATTTTTTTTGTTGCTAAAGAACTGCCTATTAGATTTTTACTATAGCCAAGATTTTTTGCTAAGTTTAAAACTTTCTGCTTAGTCTCTGGTCTAATACTACCATTACCCATCAATGCTCTAGATACAGTAGTTCTAGAGATATTAAGCTTTTTAGCAATATCTTTTTGAGTTGCCATACAGTTAATTCTATCTAGTTAATACTCGTGTGTATTTCTACGCTAAAACAACGCATAAGCATTGTCAATAAATTAATCAGCACTTTAATCATCATATTTTCTATTTAATTTTTTGAAAATTTAAAAACTCTAGATTTATAACATAAAAGACTTTTTGATTATGGCTAAATATTTAGAAAAATCATGAAATATCAATTTGATTGAATTGTTTTTTAATGCTTACTTTTTGTAGAAAAGAAGGCTCCCACACTAATAGCAAATATAAAAGGCAAAATAAAAGCATCAACCACTGTTACAACAATATTTTGTATACTCATTTCTAATGAATTAACTTCGGTGTTCATATTTTTCAAAAGATAAATCAAACCAAAAGTAAGTAGAGGTTTTACAATCATAAGAGCTAATACAGTTACTGCTACTCTAAGCATATAAAAGAAATTATTTTTGATTATAGCAAAATTACTAGATATTGATTCAAAAACACCTTTTTGATCTAAAAGTACCGCAGGCATCACAGTTAGGAATAACAATATAGTTATAAAGATACCTATATATTGTAAAAACATTGTCAGCACTGACATTACAATCATCGAAAGCAAGAAAATGCCTATAAAAGGAAATACTCTTTTTGGAAATATTTGTAGAGCTACTCTTATAGCATCAGACGCTTTCATCTCATGCTTAACCATAATCCCCTGTAATATAATTATCATTGCATAGACAAATATAGTTGCTACCATGATTACTAAAATCATTAGCGCTAAGATATTTCCTCCTGGAAAATTATCAGGAAGGTTCTTTCCACCACTTTCGATATACTCAGCCATACCATGCTGCATTAGATATACTAAGCAAAACTCTGATATAAAAGAAAGCATAAACGCCAAAGCAAAAGTTATCTTAAATGCTCTTTTATATATAGTAGTAGCTAGTGAAATTGTTTCTTTAAAGTTTAAATTACTCATACCCAAAACACTCTTTTAACAAATAAAACAAGCTAAAATATAACATAATTTTTAATATTTTTGTGCCTTAAAAGTAAAGACATGCAATAAAGTTAAAAAATAATACTAAAAAAACTTGTAAAATCTGACATCAGTACCACCTTATATTAAATAGATTATTTTAACAACGCCGAATAAAGGAATAATAATATGGAAACAATGAAAGGAACTACTATTCTTTGTGTTAGAAAAGGTGATAAAGTAGTAATCGGTGGTGATGGTCAAGCAACTTTAGGTCATACTGTAGCAAAAGATAATATTGTAAAAGTTAGAAAATTAAATGGTGGTAAAGTACTTACTGGTTTTGCAGGCTCAACTGCAGATGCTTTCACACTATTTGAAAAATTTGAACAAAAATTAGAATTTTACCAAGGAAACTTAGAACGTGCAGCTGTTGAGATGGTTAGGGAATGGCGTCTAGATAGAATGCTAAGTAAGCTAGAAGCTATGATTATAGTAGCTGATGAAAAACTATCTCTTTTAATTTCTGGGGTTGGTGATGTAATGGCTGCAGATAAAAATGACATTATATCTATTGGCTCAGGTTCTACGTATGCACGTTCTGCAGCTACTGCTCTTGTTGAAAACACAGATTTTTCAGCAGAAGAAATTGTTAGAAAAAGTCTAACTATCGCAGCTGACACTTGTATTTATACAAATCATAATTTCACTATAGAAAGTTTAGAAAACAAAAAAGGATAGTTATACCATGGCAGAAATAATGACTCCAAAAACAATCGTACATGAATTAGAAAGACATATTATTGGTCAAAATGATGCAAAGAAAGCTGTAGCTATCGCATTACGTAACAGATGGCGTAGAATGCAACTTGATAGTGAAATGCGTCAAGAAGTCACTCCTAAAAATATCTTAATGATTGGTCCAACAGGTGTTGGTAAAACAGAAATAGCTCGTAGACTTGCAAAACTAGCAGATGCTCCATTTATCAAAGTAGAAGCTACTAAATTTACAGAAGTTGGCTACGTTGGTAAGGATGTTGAGTCTATTATCCGTGATCTAGTTGAAATGGCTGTAAAAATGAAGCGTGAAGATGCTAAAAAGCAAGTTACAGAAAAAGCTGCTAGATTAGCTGAAGATAGAATTCTAGATGTTCTAATTCCACCAGCAAGAGCAACTGAATCTAAGGTTGGATTTGCTAATGAGCCAGCAGAAGATGCTTCTTCTAAGAAAGAAAAAGAAAATAAAACTCGTGAAATTTTTAGAAATAAAATAAAAAATGGCGAGCTTGATGATAAAGAGATTGAGATTGAAGTAGCTGCTGCACCTAAGAGTATAGGAGTTATGGGACCTCCAGGAATGGAAGACATGACAAACCAGCTTCAAGATTTATTTTCTAGTCTAAGTAGTGACAAGAAGAAAAATAAGAAGATGAAAATTAAAGATGCTATCAAACTTGTTCAAGATGAAGAAGCTGCTAAGCTTATCAATGAAGAAGATATAAAAGCTCGTGCTTTAGAGTCAGTTGAACAAAATGGTATTGTATTTTTAGATGAGATTGACAAGGTTTGTAAAAAATCTAGTAACTCTGGAGCTGATGTATCTCGTGAAGGTGTTCAACGTGATCTACTACCTTTAGTAGAAGGCTCAACTGTCTCTACAAAATATGGCATGATTAAGACAGATCATATACTATTTATCGCTTCAGGGGCGTTCCATGTTGCTAAGCCATCTGATCTTATCCCAGAGCTACAAGGTAGATTGCCTATTCGAGTTGAACTAAAATCACTAGAAATCGAAGATTTTGTAAGAATATTAAAAGAACCTGATTGTTCTATCCTTAAGCAATATATAGCTCTAATGAAAACTGAAGGTGTTGAACTCAGCTTTGATGAAGATGCTATTAGAAAAATAGCTGAAATATCTTATCAAGTTAACGAAGAAGTTGAAAACATTGGAGCTAGAAGATTACATACAGTTATGGAAAGACTTTTAGAAGAAATATCTTTTGATGCTCCAGAACTTGATAATAAAACTATTAACATAACTACTGAATATGTTAACGAGAAGTTAGGAACATTAGTTAAAAATAAAGACCTAAGCCAATACATCCTATAGTACTAACGTCATATAGCAAATACTTATTCTTTATCGTATAATTATCTACTCTTTTAATTACAATCATTTAGAATGTCAATAAATTTTTCATTATTTAAAAATGCTTCGAGACTATTATTAATAACACAACTTGTTTCAACAATTAGTTTTGCTGTTCTTTACTCTACTCTAGTTTTATTTATGACTCAAGGACTTGGATTTACAGTTACTAAGGCTAGCGCTGTGATGGGAGTTTTTGTAGCATTTAATTACGGACTTCATCTTTTAGGTGGCTATGTAGGTGGTCGCTTAATTAGTTATAGATCTCTTTTTCTAATCGGCATGTTATTACAAACAATAGCCTGTTTATTTTTATCATTTCCATCTACAGAAAACCTATATATTGCTTTAGCATTATTTTTATCAGGTAGTGGTATGAATGTGCCATGTATAAACATGATGCTAACACAACAGTTTGAGAATGATGACAGTAGTCGAGAAAGTGCTTTTTACTGGAACTATGCTGGGATGAATATTGGCTTTTTTATAGGATTTACTGTTGCTGGGGTATTCCAACAAGATAATAGCTACAACACTTTATTTCTATTAACAGCTATCACAAATGTTATTGCATTTATACTTTTAGCTACTAGCTGGAAGACAGTTGCAGATAGAACAACTCCTCTAGTTAAAAATGTTGAAAAACTTGGAGCACATATCTTAGTAAAAAATAATTCATTTGCCTTTATTATTATACTTTTAGTGATTGCTTTATTATTTTTAGCACTTCAATACCCTCTAAATACCAACTATATAGTCCTTGGTATCGGTATATTATTACTAGCTATGTTTATTCCTATAGCAAATGCACAACGACAGAAAGAACAAAAAGAAAAAGTTTATGCCTATTTTATATTAGCTTGTTTTGGTCTTGTTTTCTGGTCGGCTTACTCCCTTGCTCCAATGGCACTTACTGTATTTACAGAAGCAAATGTAAATAGACATTTTTTAGGGTTTTTAATACCTACCCAATGGTTCCAAAATGTAAATACTATAGTTATAGCTATAGGTGGCATGCTACTGCCAAGTATATTAATAATCATCCGTAAACGATTTATTTTTTCTTTCCCAATGCAGTTTTGTTTTAGTATTATTTTTATGGCTATTGGGTTCTTAATGCTTATCATAGGTATATTATGTGCAAATACCGCAGGGTATACTGCTGCTATCTGGCTAATCTTAAGCTATGCTTTCCAGTCTATTGGTGAGCTACTAATTGGCCCTACTGGTTATGCAATGGTTGGTAAACTTGCAAATCCAAAGCTTCAAGGTTTAATGATGGGATCATGGATGGTTGTAACTGGCGGCACATCAGGGGTTATAGCTAGTTTATTATCAATGCTAGTTGCATCTCCAGATATACATGCTACACCGACTCAAACAAATTCAAGCTACCTAATATTATTCTCTATTTTAACTTTAGTAGCAGCTATTGCAGCATTTTTAATGTATCTAATAATCCCAAGAATTAGAAAACTTGCTCACATCTAAGTATAGATTAGCTATATTTTACCCCAACTATATCTTATAATTGATTAACTAGATTTTTAAGTTAATATTTTGTTGATGACTTTTAGAGAAAAATATTCAAAATATATTCCCCTATTTATTTCTATTACCCTTACCTTAAATGGTTTTATTACAATATTAGCAGTTGCTATACCCATTATTAATCGAATTTTTTCTATAAATATAGATACACAAATCCCTTCAGATTTATATGATATTGGTATGAAATACAATACTGGACTAGGGGTTTTTTTACCTCTTCTTCTAGGGTATTTCATGATAATTATTGCTCGAGGTGTTTATCTTAGAAAAAGATCTTTTTGGTTTTTAGCTGTTATATTTATCTGCCTATCTATAGTTGGTGATTATATCCAAGATAGACATATATCCTATAATATTGCATTTTTCACACATATTATTGAGATTATATTACTAATAATCTTTAGAAAAACATTTAATAAAAAGAACTCAAAAAAGCTTACATTCTATCAGTTTGTTTTAGCAATTACCTTTTTTCTAGCTATTGGCTATAGTGTTATCGGCTTATATTATTTAAAGGATCAATTTGATGGTATAAAAACTATATCTGATGCTATTTACTTTACTATAGTTACATTTAGTACTGTTGGATATGGTGACATCCACCCTCTTACAGAAGAGGCAAAACTTTTTACAGTATCTATTATGATTATAGGTATTGGACTATTTGCAACAATTATAACTGTATCAGCTGGCAGCATTATCAGCAAAATTACTGAAAAATTTAAACAAAAAGATGGAGTTCTTTTTATGAAAGATCATATTGTAATTTGTGGTTACACTGAAATTACTAAATGCTTAATAAAAGACTATTTAGAGTCACATATTGATAATCTTGTAGTTATTGAAAAAAACTATCTACAAAAATTTGTAAATATAGATGTTGAAGAAAAAAAACACTTCATAGATGCTGAATCATATGATTATGATGCTCTTAAAAAAGCAAATATTGCTACAGCAAAAAGTGTTTTTATCCTAAATGAGAAAGACTCAGATAATATTCTAACTTTATTAGCTATAAAAGAAGTTTTAAAGGAGCTTCATAAAGACTCTCAACCTAAAATCTCTATCAAACTAGATAAGAATGAGAGTATTAGCATAGCTAGTAACATAGGAGTAGATCAAATAGTTTCACCTACCAAAAAAATTGCTGAAATGCTTATAAAATATAAATAATTTAATCAAAATATACTTAATATAAGATCATACTATGTTATCATTTCTTTTATAAATTCTATATGCAAGATTTGGTGTGGAGTTAAACCATGGAATACAATTACGATATTATTATTATAGGTAGTGGCCCTGGTGGTGAAGGTGCTGCTATGAAAGCAACAAGAAATGGTCAAAAAGTAGCTATCATAGAAGATGATGCTATTGGTGGTGGCTGTAATAACTGGGGTACAATTCCAAGTAAAGCATTAAGGCAACTTTCACGAGAAATTTGGCATGATAATAAACATTATGACTTCCCAGAGATGCTTGATACATCTTTTGAAATTGTTCTAAAACAAAGAGAAATCAAAAAAAATCGCTATGCTGAAAATGAAATTGATGTATTCTATGGTTTTGCAAGTTTTATTGATAAACATAAGATAAAAATTTCTCGTAAAAATGGCTCTACAGAAGTAATTACTGCTAAGAAATTTATATTATCCACAGGATCTCGCCCATATCATCCTAACGATATTGATTTCACACACCCAAGAATTCTAGATAGTGATAAACTGCTAGAATTAAAAGATAAACAAATAAGATCAATTACTATATATGGGGCTGGTGTAATTGGTTGTGAGTATGCTTCTATACTAGGAACTCTTAATATTCAAGTAAACCTTATAAATACTCGTGATAAATTAATGTCTTTCCTAGATAATGAGATTATTGAAACTCTTACAAATCACTTTACAGTAAACCAGAAAATACACTTAATCCATAACGAAACATATAAAAGTATTAAAGCTAAGGGAGATAAGGTAATAACTACTCTTAATTCTGGTAGAATTATAGAATCTGATTACGTTTTATTTGCCCTAGGTAGAGCTGGTAATACTGAAGGATTAAACCTAGATAAGATCGGTGTTGAGTATAACCCTCAAAGAGGACTTGTCCAAGTCAATGATAATTATCAGACAACTCAGGAAAATATCTATGCAGTTGGAGACGTAATTGGCTTCCCATCTTTAGCATCTTCTGCTTTTAACCAAGGTAGATTTGCTGCGACACATATTATAGATGGTTCTTGTAATGATAAATTAGTCGAAGATATCCCAACAGGTATATATACTCGCCCAGAGATTAGTTGTATTGGTAAAACAGAAGAGCAACTAACTAATGAGAATATCCCTTATGAAGTTGGACGTGCATATTTTAAAGATCTAGCTCGTGCTCAAATATCAAATAGCGTAACAGGTATGCTAAAAATACTATTCCATAAGGAAACTTTTGAAATCCTTGGTATTCATACTTTTGGTCATAGAGTATCTGAGATTATCCACATTGGCCAAGCTATCAAATCTATGCCAGGTAAACATAATACTATCAAATACTTTTTAAATACTACTTTTAACTACCCTACTATGGCTGAGGCTTATCGTATTGCTGCTATTGATGGTGTTAATAAGCTAAGACCTAAAAATGGTGTATTGCCTAAGAAAGAAAATAAGTAAAACTTATGCATTACGATATCTACATAATATTTCTTTTTATTTTTCTATTTGGAGCTGCTATAGGTAGTTTTTTAAACGTTGTAATCTATAGAGTACCAAATAAACTTTTTTCTGAAGAGAAAGCTATTGCTCGAGAAATATTAGAGCTCCCAGCAGAACCTTCTAAAAACTTTAGCCTTTTAACTCCATCAAAATGTCCAAAATGTGACAATAAACTAAAATATCGTCACAATATACCTATTTTAGGCTGGCTTATTTTAAGAGGGAAATGCTATTTTTGTCATGAGAAAATATCTTTTGAATATCCTTTAATCGAACTTATTACCGCTCTAGTATTTGTTGGAATATTTTATTACTTTGGATTCACTGTACAAAGTCTAGCCCTTATTGTTTTAAGTGTTTTCTTTATACCTTTATTTTTTATTGATGCAAAACATAAGATATTACCAGATTCTTTTACTTTAACTCTATTATGGATAGGAATTATCCTTAATTATTATGGTGTCTTTACAACACTAGGGCTGTCAGTTTGGGGAGCAATAATAGGATACCTCTCACTATGGGTAGTATTTTGGGTGTATAAAATATTTACAGGTAAAGAAGGCTTTGGCTATGGAGATTTTAAACTTTTAGCTGCTATAGGTGCTTGGTTTGGGTACCCTATGCTTTTATATACGATATTTGCAAGTTGCATATTTGGCATTATTATTGCAATTTTTGTAAATATTATAGGACGCAGAACAAATATAATACCATTTGGACCAGCTATAATTTTAGCTACATTTTTTTATCTGCTAACTAAAGATAATATTTATGTATGGTATAATCACATCATGCTAATTAATATCCAGTAGAACTTCTTACATGCAAAAAAAAGACCTATCTATTCTAGCTTTAGTTGTTATTATTGTTGTGCTCATATTATACATATTTAGTACAACTAGTATTAACAGTTCACTATCAGGAAATAAGCAAGGCTTATATATTGTTGAGCAAGCATTCCCTCAATATAAAGTTATCAAAACTTTTGATACTGGACTTCATCTTGAGGCATATATTCTTGAAGATAAAAAAGACCCTAATAAACGCACAGTTACTTTTACAAGTGAAGATGGTAGTGTAATCGTTAATGGTGAACTTTTAGTTTGGGATAGAGGTGAAAATAAACTAACTAGCCTAAACAAGATTTATGCAAATTACTTCACGTCAAACTCCAAGGCTAATGAACTATATTTAAACATAAAGAAATATGCTTCATATATCCAGCAAGGTAGCAATGATGCTCCTCATAAGTTTTATGCTGTAATAGATCCAAGCTGTAGCTACTGTAATCGCTTATTTGAAGCAACACAGCCTGCGATCAAGTCTGGCCAATTAGCAGTGCGTTGGATTCCTCTTGGCGCACTACATAACAGTCCAGCTATAGTTAAAAGTTTATTTAACTCAAAGGATCCTTTGAAAGCATTGATCAAATATCATGAAACAAAAACTTATGATAAAAATAATACTCAGGCAAACGAAAAGGCTGAAAACAATATGAAGCTTTCTAAATATATAGAAGGATTCCCTACTATATTATATAAAACGCCTCAAGATGCTTTAAAAATATCTGGAGGCAGTAAGTTACCTCTTACAGATGCAAAAATTGCTGAAAAAGATAATGTTAAGAAAATTAATGAATTTTTACTTTTAACATCAAGTCAATTTTAGGTTTATCTGATATGAAAAAAATAATTCTTAGCTTACTACTTCTTTCGATTGTAAATATTACTTTTGCGGTATCTACAGAGGATATTCGTATATCTAATGATATTCATAAAATTGAAAAACACTATGGTGGTAAAGTTGGTGTATATACTATAAACCGTAACAACTGGAATAATTTTACTCATAATGAAACTTTCTACTTTCCAATATGTAGTGTTTATAAATTTCTTGTTGTTGGAGCTATCCTTAAAGAAAGCATGACTGATAAAAACTTATTAAATGAAAAAATAAGAATCTCAAAGAATCAATTAGTTGGATATACTCCTATAACAAAGAAATATGCTGGCAAAGAAATGACCGTTAAAGAACTTTGTAGAGCTTCAATTTTAAGTGATAATACTGCTACAAATCTTTTGATATATAAATTAGGTGGTCTAAAAAAACTAGACTCCTTTATATTATCACTTAATGATCATGCTACAAAAATTACAGAGCTAGAGCCTGATGTTAATAATATTAGTTTAAATAATAATTTAAATAAAACTACTACTAAGATAATCACTAGAGATCTAAATAAGATCGCTTTTAGCAATGATATTCTTGATAAAAAGCACAGAATATTATTTAAAAAATGGCTAAAAGAAAATAATACAGGAAGTAATCGTATAGCAGCAGAACTTCCGAAAGGTTGGGAAATTGGTGATAAAACTGGAACCTGTGATTACGGTTCAACAAATGATGTAGCTATTGTATGGCCTAATAATTCTCGAGCAATAGTAATGTCAATTTTATATACCCAACCTATAAAAAATGCCAAACCTAAAGATAAAGTCATACAAGAAGTAGCTAAACTACTTTTTGATAACTTCAATATTAAAAATAATAGTAAAAAAAATGCCTAAAATAAAAATGATAGTTGGCCTAGGAAATATAGGTAAAGAATATGAAAATACTCGCCATAATGTTGGTGAATGGCTAATTGCAGAGATCGCTAGGGAACAAAGTGAAAGCTTTAGCGCAAACTCAAAACTTAACTCAAATATTGCTAAAGTTAGCTTAGCTTATAATAACGTTATATTAGTATTTCCAACAACATATATGAATAATAGTGGTCTTGCTGTTAGCAAAGTAGCTAATTTTTATAAAATTACACCTGAGGAAATACTTGTTGTTCATGATGAGCTAGATATAGACTGTGGTCAAATTCGTCTTAAAAAAGGTGGTGGTCACGGTGGTCACAATGGTCTTAGAAGTATTCATCAACATTTAGGAACAAATGATTATTTACGTTTAAGGATAGGTATTGGTCACCCTGGTCATAAATCAAAAGTTTCAAACTATGTTCTATCAAATCCATCTATCCAACAGAAAAGCCAAATAGATGAAGCTATTAATAATGCTATATGTGTTTTAGATGATATAATAAACTACAAACTTGAGCCTGCTATGCAAAGGCTTCATACTAAATAAATATTACTTCTTTAAAGTATAGAAATATAAGGAATAAAATATGGGATTTAAATGTGGTATTGTAGGTTTACCAAATGTTGGTAAATCAACTCTTTTTAATGCTTTGACAGAAGCAGGTATTGACGCTGAGAACTACCCTTTTTGTACAATTGATCCAAATGTTGGTATCGTTTCTGTACCAGACCAAAGGCTCAATGAATTAGCTAAAATTGTTAATCCTGAAAAAATACTACCAACTACGATGGAGTTTGTTGATATTGCTGGGCTTGTTGCTGGAGCTAGTAAAGGCGAAGGTCTAGGTAATAAATTCTTAGCTAACATTCGTGAAACTGATGCTATCGCTCACGTAGTTAGATGTTTTGAAGACGATAATATTATTCATGTAAGTGGTCAAGTTGACCCTATCGATGATATTAATACTATTAATATGGAATTGATATTAGCAGATATTGAATCTTGTGATAAAGCTATCCAAAGATTTGCAAAAATGAAAAAATCTGGAGATAAAGAAGCTCTTGCTAAAGCTGAATTCTACACAAAATTAAAAGAACATCTAGAATCAGAAAAACCAGCTAGAACTTTTGAAATGAATGAAGATGAAACTAAGTGGTTAAAGCAAACTCCTCTACTAACAAGTAAACCAGTATTATATATTGCTAATGTTAATGATGATGGATTTGAAAATAACCCTCTTCTTGATAAAGTAGTAGAATATGCCAAAGCTGAAAACTCAAATGTTGTACCTGTTTGTGCAGCAATGGAACAAGAAATCTCTCAGTTAGAGCCTGAAGAAAAGCTTGAGTTCTTAGCAGATATGGGACTTACTGAAACTGGTCTTGATAGAGTTATCAAAGCTGGCTATGCTCTTTTAAATCTGCATACTTATCTAACCGCTGGTGTTAAAGAAGTTAGAGCCTGGACTATACCTGTTGGCGCTACAGCTCCACAGGCAGCGGGCGTTATCCATACAGATTTTGAAAGAGGCTTTATCCGTGCTGAAGTAATCTCATATGATGATTATATCCAGTACAAAGGTGAAAAAGGTGCTAAAGAAGCAGGAAAAGCTCGCCTTGAAGGTAAAGAGTACATAATGAAAGATGGTGATGTTGTAAACTTTAGATTTAATGTATAATAACTCACAACAAATATAGCCTATCTATATGATAAAAAAAATAGTAAATTTTTACACTATTGTTATTTGTCTATCAATTATAGTCATTGGTTGTAATGCAACTTTTACTCTTCCAAACTATCAGTTAACTGGTACATACTACAACCCTGATTACTCTGACTATAGTAAAGATGATTTGATTAATCGTTACTTTCACGAAAATGTTGAGCAAATGGAAACTAGTCCTTATACATACCAAGGACAATACTATGAAGAAACAGGATATACTCAACCAAGTCCCTTTATGCAGAATATTAACTTTAATAATATGTATGAATAATAATACTTAAATCAACCATATTACTGATTTAATTCATTATTAAAAATATAACTAAGTTTTATAGAAACTATCTTGTTATCAACAATACTCGTTATTTCAAGAAGAGTATTTCCATACTTAATGCAACAAGGCCCAGATGGTAAATTTTCAATTTCTTCTATAATAAGACCTGATAAAGTTTTAGCATCCTCACTTTCAAACTCTATACCTATATGACGATTTATTTCTCTAAGAGTTGCACTACCACCTATCAGATAACTGTTTTCATCAATTTTGCGGATATTATTATTTACATCAAATCTATCAGAAAATTCTCCAACTATCTCTTCCATAATATCTTCGATAGTTACCACTCCTGTAACATCTCCATACTCATCAACAACTACAGCGAAACGTTTACTCTTTTTCTGGAAATTTATTAGCTGAGTTTGCAAAGAAACAGTTTCTGGAATAAAATAAGGCTGTTCAGCAATTTTACGTAAATTTGCTTTAGTAATATTTGATCTTTTAGATGCTATCAATAGATTCGTGATATCCTTAAGCTTAACAACTCCAATTATATTATTTACATTATTCTCACAAAGAATTATGCTCAATGACTTAGCTTTTGATAACCTTGCTAAAATCTTCTCTATAGAGTTGTTTAGATCAATATACTCAATTTTATTATAATGAGTCATTACCTCCTGAACTAAGATCTTATCTAACTCTAAGACACCTAGAAGCATATTTTTGTTTTTAGCACCTAACTTTGCATTTGATTCATGTACAACAGTATGAATTTCTTCTTTATCTAATGATTCATTATTTACCGGCTCAATTTTAACCCCAAAAATTTTTAGAGTTAATTTTGAAATTGTACTTAAAAAAATAACTACAGGATATAAAGCCAGCATTATTACTTTAAGAGGCAATGAAAAAGGAAATGCTAATCTTTGTGGATATACCGCAGCAAAGGATTTAGGGATTATTTCACCAAATACAAGAACTAATATTGTTACAACAATAGTTGATATTAGTAAACCAAGGTCGCCAAAATGATCTTCAGAATATGATGATATTACAGTTCCTGCAAAAATATTAGCAAAAGTATTACCAATAAGGATAGCGACTAAAAGCTTTTCAGGATTACGGACTAAAGATAAACTTCTTTTTGCTGAGCGATGATTTTTTTTCGCCAAGTGCTTTAATTTATATTTGTTCAAAGCCATCATCGCAGTTTCAGAACTTGAAAAGAAAGCTGATGTACAAATAAGAATAAATAAGATAATAACTACAGAATAAGTACTCATATTTTTAATTATAAACTAATAAGTAAAACTTATTCTAACACAAGATTTTTATCAAAAAAGAATATATAGAAGATAAATAGATAAAATTTATACTCTCATGAAGTCAGCGTGAACTAGCTTAACTTTATATGGATGTCTTTGTAAAGCTTTGATTATAACTTTTTCTTCTTTACCATCAATCTCTAAAGTGATTTCACTTGAGAAGAATGCCTTATCTTCTGTAGAGTGTAATACTTTATCATGATCCATAACTACAGATACAGCTTCTTTGTCACCACCATATACAACAGCTGGGATTTTACCAGCTCTTCTTAGACGGCGGCTCGCACCAGTACCTAAGTCATCTCTTTTTTCTGCTTTTAAAACGAAATTTGCCATTGTTAGATTCCTTTTATGTATTATTATTTATTTAGTAAATAAGCTTGATAATCTATGCGACCCTAGATTAACTGTGCTATTGTATTAGATTACGATTACTAATTCAAGTAATTAATCAACTAGACCATCAGTTCTAAATATATCACTTACAGATTCTTCGCCATTTGTTTTCTCAACAATCTGAGCTAACAGAGGCGCTAGAGATATAACTTTAATTTTTTTACAAGCTTCTGCATGAGATTTAAGAGGAATAGAATCAGTAACAATAAGCTCTTCGATTGATGAATTTTCTATATTGCTAATAGCATCTCCTGAAAGTAAAGGATGAACACAGAATGCTGAAACTTTTGCAGCGCCACCCTTCTCAACTAAAGCTTTAGCAGCCTGGCACATAGTTCCACCAGTATCCATAATATCATCAACAAGGATACAGTGCTTACCTTCAACTTCACCGATAATATTCATAACTTCCGCAACATTTGGCTTTGGTCTTCTTTTATCTACAACAGCGATCTCAACACCTAGGTTTTTAGCAACGGATCTAGCTCTAACAACACCACCCATATCAGGAGATACTATTTTAATATTTTCATACTTCTTAGGATTATTACGTACGTACTCTAAAAATATCTTTGTTGCGAAAGCGTTATCAAAAGGAATATCAAAAAAGCCTTGTATTTGTTCTGCATGAATATCTACAGATAATATTCTATCTAAGCCTACAGCTTGAAGTAAATTTGCAACAACTTTAGCAGATATAGGAACCCTAGCTGACTTTGATCTTCTATCTTGTCGTGCATATCCAAAATATGGTAATACCGCGGTTACTCTCTCAGCAGATGATCTTTTAAGTGCATCAATTAGAAGTACTAACTCCATTAAGTTGTCAGATGGCGGACAAGTTGATTGAATAACAAAAACATCCTTACCACGAACATTCTCATTTAATACAACTTGTATTTCACCATCTTTAAATCTATCAACAGTAGCATTACCTAACGTTGCACCAAGCTCTTTAGCTACTTCACAAGCAAGCTTTTTAGAAGCATTACCACTAAAAATCATCAAATCTTCAGACATTTTACCCAAACCTTCAAATTACACACATAGACACCCCCTAATTTTAATGTTTTTTTTTAATATTAGAAAGATACAATTGTTAATTTTCAAAAATATTTACTTACAATCGATTTAAATAAAAAATAATAAGTTTATGTTAATAGAAGCTATTTTGAATTAAAAAAGATACTTTGCTATACTACAAACCTATCTAAAATAAACTTTAAGTCCTAAAGTATTTATATAACTTATGAAATTTAAAATCTTTGATAAAGTTTTTCAACCTGGTGAAATGGCTACATTAGCTATGCCATTACCTAGCCAATACTCTTGTGCTCCGATGTACCTTCCAATAAAAATCCTAAATGGTGTAAAAGAAGGCCCTTGTATCTTAGTCTTTGGAATGGTTAATGGTGATGAGTTTAATAGTATAGAAATTATTAACTCATTATTAGAAGAAACTAACCCTAAAAAACTTCATGGAACTATTGTTGCTATCCCTGTACTTAATATTTTTGGGCTAGTACACTCGGTTAAGCACTCTACCCTCTTAGAACAAGCATTTCCTGGTGATGAGTATGGATCTTATATGCACCGTTATGCTTATAGAGTTACTCAAGAGATCATTAAAAAAGTAAACTATTCTATTCAAATTAAAACTGGTGGATTAAATAATGAAATATTGCCTCAAGTTTACTTTAATGCTGATGATGAAGAGTCAATAACTATGGCTAGAGCATTCCAAGCTCCAGTGATTACAGCTGTAAATATGAATAAATCAAGTGTGAGAAAAATTCATCAAGACTTACATATTCCTTTTATTTGCTATGAAGCTGGAGAAGCAAATAAGTTTAATGAAGAAGATATTCATGTAGGTATTGTCGGAATTCAAAATGTCATGCGTAAACTTGAAATTCTAAGAGATGCAGAGTTTGTTCAACAGGTTAAGCCTGTTGTTTCTGAAGATACTGAATGGACAGTATCTGATAAGCCAGGTATTTTACGAACAGAAATAGAACTAGGTACAAGAGTTAAAGAAGGTGAGAAAATAGGTAAACTGATTGATCCTTTTGGTAATGATGATAGCATCCATCTGAAATCACCAATTGACGGTATAGTTTTAGGTATCAACAACTATCCTATGATTAAAGAAGGTGATCAAGTTTTTAAAGTTTCATCGTTCCAAGATGATGAAAAAGCAGAAGCTAAAATAGAAGATTGGGAAGAAATAGCAAAAGAAAATTTTAGTGATGAATAATAGATTATCTTTTTTGGCATTAGTAATATGGCTTACTTGTGCTGTATTTTTTATGTATGAGTTCTTACTTAGAACTATCTTAGGAACTTTCGAGCATCAAATTATATCTGATCTTGATCTTAGTATACTTACTTTTAGTATTCTAAGCTCAACAGCATATCAACTTACATACGGTATAATGCAAATACCAGTAGGAATAATAACTGATAAGCTTGGACTTAAGAAAGCTCTTACTTTAGCCATATTAGTGTGTGCGTTAGGTGTTGGCTTATTTGGTCTATGTAATAGCTTTGCAGCAGCGCTTATATATAGAGTTATGATAGGTTTTGGTGCTTCATTTGGTTTTTTATGTTTACTTATAGCTGTTTATGACTGGCTACCACATAAACATATCGGATTATTTATAGGCCTTTCTCAGTTTATTGGTGTTATGGGTCCAATGCTAGCTGCTGGACCGTTAAACTCTCTATCTCAAGCAGGAGGTATAAACTGGCGCTATGTATTTATTATACTAGCATTTATAGGTGTTGCTTTAGCATTACTAACCGTGTTTATAGTTAAAAATAATGATCAGTCATCAACAAGTTCTGGCAATCATAGATTTATTCTTTTAGAAAGTCCTAAGTCTATGATCACAGAGATAAAAAGTATTTTCTCTAATAAACAGGTTTGGTTAATTGCAGTATTTTCTGCTACTACTTACTTAGCTATAGAATACTTATCTGAAAATGCCACTACAAGTTTTCTAAAACTTAATGGTTTTGACACTAAATTTGCATCTTACCTAATTACCCTAGCATGGCTTGGTTATGGTATTGGCTGTCCTGGTTTAGGAGCTGTTTCAGATAAGATTAGAAGAAGAAAGCCTATAATGATTTTTGCTGTTTGCTTAGCTTTTATCTCACTTGTGACAATAATATTCTTCCCAGTTAATAAAGCCATTTTATATCTAGCATTTATCTGTTTAGGTATAGGTGCTAGTGGGCAAAGTATTGGTTTTGCAATAATAGCTGAGCAATCAAGCTCTAACTGCAGAGCCGCAGCACTTGGTGTAAATAACTTTTTAATCATGTTTTCTGTTGGAATTGGCTCACCAATTATTAGTGAGATATTTGACCTATTTTCTAACCAAGGTAAAAATCCAACTATTCATAGTTACCATTCAAGCTTAAGTTTACTACTAATTATTACAGCTATGGGAATATTAATTAGTACATTTTTCATTAAAGAAACATTCTGTCGATCTACTAAAGAAGTTATTTTCTTAGAAAAATGATTTTTGAAATTCTTAATCAAACTTATCTAGACTAATTGTTCTTGCTCTAAATTTATCTAGAACTAATATGAAAATTATAATGGTACTAAATAATAAAGGTACTATTAAGTAAACAAATGCTTTATCAAAAACTTTTATATCTATATTAGCATGTAATGGACCTCCATTTAAATACACACTAATATAGCTAATCAGATACTGGAATATAGCTCCACATAATCCTATAACCATATTAACTATAGCTAAAGCTGTTGCCTTGATCTGTACAGGGAAAATCTCTTCAACAACTGAAAATGCCAGTAGCATACTAGATACACAAAAACCTATTACAAAAAACATTATATAGAGAAAATCTGTTGATATAAGTCTTGGAAAAATTATTATTGAAGAAAAAGCTAATATCGTAATTATATTACAAATAAACATCCAAATTCGTTTCTCTCCAAAGAAGCTAGCTATAAATCCATGAGATGGTCCACCTACAGCTATACCTATAAATAGCATTACACTGATATTAGCAGCTATATGATCTGATAAATGATACGCCTCTTGTAAAAACAAAACATCATATAGTTCTGAAAATGAATTAACTACTATACCAACCATCAAGCCAGCATATATTGCTAACAGCCAAAGCTTCTTATTTAATAAAAGCTTCAAACTTTCTGAAAAGCTTAGGTATTTAAATTTGTTATTTGTTGGTTGGTCAAAATTTTCTGAATATTTTAGGAAAAGTATAATAATAACACTCCAAACTATTCCAAAATACCCTATTGCTGCTAAAGCTAATTGCCATTTATATAACTCAACCAAATGTACTAGCAAGACTTGTCCAAATATACCTCCAAGAACACCTATTGTATTTGTAAGCCCTACAGCTATTGGAAAATATCTTTCTGGTAGCACGTCTGCCGCCACTTTTAATGTGCCTATAAAAGCTACTGCTGAGCCTATTGCTATGAGAACTCTACCAACAAACATAGTATATAAGCTAGGATTATATACAAATAAAAGTATTCCTAAGCTCATTATTAGACAAGATATTGTCAGCATCAGTCTTGGACCGAATTTATCAAGTAAGATTCCAGCAGGAACTTGAGATATAGCATAGATCGGAAAATATATACTCATTATATAAGCTATATCTTCAATACCAACTCCCATATCACTTGCTATTGGTTTTATCAAAACACTTGGAGCTGTATGTTGGAAATAATCTAACCCATAAAATATTGCAGCAATTGACCAGATACTCCATCCTACTGCTAAACTAAACTTTGAAACTTTCATTTATTTTCTTACATATTCTATTAATCTACCTATATAGAGCATATAAGAAATTGACTTTATTTTATAGTTATAAACCTAAAAGATTAACTCCCATGGCTTTTAAATTATTAAAAAGTTGCTGTTTAAGGTCATTATTTGTTAATTTATCATCTTTAAAATTATCATAAAAACTAGGAATAGACATCGAAAAACATAGCTCACCATTAAATATTGGTGCCGATTTTTTAGCTATTTCTAGAACATTTTTGCCCCCCATTTCTCCTGGGGATGTCGCTAATAGCACAAGTTTTTTACCTTGAAATATATTTGTTGATACACGTGAACACCAATCAAGTAAGTTCTTATAAAATACATTATAGTTTCCATTATGCTCAGCATGAGAAATTACTATCAAGTCAAACTCTGCTATCTTATCAAGAAATTTCTGAGCTTGGGCTGGAATACCAACCTCTGTTTCATAATCTATCGAATAAATAGGCATCTCATAGTCTGTAATATTTATTAATTCAGCTTCATCACTAATATTAGATAAAACAAATTTCACTAATTTATTATTTATTGAGTTTTTACTATTAGATGCAGCAAAACCAAGAATTTTCATTCTTATCTCCATGATTAATTTAAAAATTATCTTTATGAAGTATACTAAACTAGAAAAATTATTAAATCTAATTTATTCAGTTATAAATATATTAAAATCAAATATAGCTTATTTTAGGCTATAATATTTTTTATAAAAGTTACCTATAGTTTTATAGTATGGTTTTATATACTGAAATACTTGTTAACATAGTTACAACGATAACTAATATTATAGTAATAACTATAATAGCTAGTCTTAGTTTTTATCTACTCAAAAGACGGGCTAAATCAAATAGACAAATAAAAAAACTTAAATCAAGAACTATATATATTAGTCTAATAATATTCTTTTTAGCCCTCATAAAAATTTGGGTTGGAGGAATTGGGCATTTACTAACAATGCTAAGCTTAGTTGCAGCTGGTTTAGTAATAGTTAATAAAGAAACCGTTATGAACTTTGTTGGTTGGATTATTATTAACTGGCGTAGCCTATTCTCTGAAGGCGACTATATACAAATTCAAAACTATCATGGTTATATTACTGAGATTAAACTTTTTTACTTTAGAATGTATGAAACTGTTGATCATGGAGATAAAAAAACTACAGGAAAGCTACTCAAACTTCCTAATGCTCTTGTGATAACAAGTCCGATATCCACTTTTACTAGCGATGATAGTGTTATTCTGCATAAGATACCTTTTTTAGTTAATACTGAAAAAGATGTGCTAGAAATAGCTGAAAAAGCAAACTCTATAATTAAGGGTATTATTATTGAAAAATATCATTTTAATAAGGATTTCTCTAAAAGCACTGTCATTAACAAAAGTAAATTAAAACATTGTGAAATTCATGATTTTAGACCTGATATTGAAATAAAGACTCTCATTGACAAAGAAAACACTATAAATATTCAAGCTAACTTCTACTGTTATATTAATGATAAGAAAGATATAGAACAGTTATATATCAAAGAGCTCTTAAAGGAAATAAGACCTAACCTCTCTTCCTCTTTATAAAATTTCTTGTATAGAAATTAATACTACTAATCCATAATGGACTAAACAATAATGATAGAGATATTAAAGTAATACTATACTGATATATACTAATATCTAATATACCTGAGACATACCCCATAGATATTAACACAAAACTAAACTCACCTATTTGTGATAGCATAGCACCACCTATCAAAGCCTCATCTAATCTTTGCCTTAAAGCCTTAAAAATTAGGGTGTTTATTATTGTATTAAGTATAAAAATCAATAATAAAAATAAGACAAACATTAATATATGATCCCAAAATAACTTAAGATCTATCAACATCCCAATAGAAATAAAAAATAAAGCCATAAAGATCGTTTTAACTGTTGATAGACTATGCCCAACCCACTCTGTTTCTTCTACAGTTGCAACTATCATCCCACCGACAAATGCTCCTAGAGCAGAAGATAATTCAAGTGATTCTGTTAGAGCAGCCATACCAAAGCAGATAACTAATGCTGCAAAAACTCTCATCTCCTCATCTCTTCCTAAAACAGAAATAAAAGGAATCTTAATATTCTTTTTTACAGCCATAACAGCAGCAATAGCTATTACAAAAATACCTCCTAAAATCTGAATTATTATTTGCGTTAGATCTGGCGACTCACCACCTATTATTCTGATAATAATCAGCATAGGGACTACAGCAAGGTCTTGTATCAATAAAACCCCTAGTACATTCTGGCCTAAGCGGGTTTTCATACTACCATTATCATGCAGAAGCTTAAGAACAACCGCTGTACTACTTAAACTTACAACTGCCCCAAAAAGCAGTATCTTTGCAATACTCCAGTTTAATGTTATACCAACAATTGAAACTACCAAGCTAGTCACGAGCATCTGCAATATAGTTCCAACTGTAGGAACTTTCCAATTCTCTGCAAATTTGCGTGGTGAAACTTCCATACCAGCAAAAAATAGTAGAAGAATAACACCTATCTCACCTAATCGAGATAGACTTTCTTGATCTTGAATAAGCTTTAGTCCATATGGCCCTAATAATATACCAGTTAAAAGATAAGCCACAACATATGGTTGCTTAAACTTTTTAATAACGATAGTAACAACTAGAATACCTAACATTACAAATACAAATATTGGTATTAAAGGCTCATTATGCATTTTTATTTTTTATAACAAATTACTTATAATAAATAATACGTTATATGTGAAGTAAATTACACAGTAATAAACATTTTTAAAGGTTTATAAAACGATAATAAATGGACAAGCTAAAAGAAATATTAAAACTAAATACTATAACAGTTGCTAAGAAGTTACTTGGACATTATTTGGTTACTAAGAAAGATGGATATCTATTAATAGGTAAAATAGTAGAAACCGAAGCATATTTAAATAATGATCCAGCCTCTCACTCATTCTCAAAGATGACACAAAGAAATGCAATGATGTTTGAAAAGTCTGGAACCTCATATATTTACTTTACCTACGGAATGCATTACTGTATGAATGTTGTCACTTCAGATAATGGTATTGGAGAGGCTGTACTTATTAGAGCTTTAGAACCGATACAAGGTATAGATCAGATGCAGATTAATAGATCAAAAACTAAACTTAAAGATCTATGTTCTAGTCCAGCCAAGCTTACACAAGCATTAAACATAGAACTCTCTGATAATGGTCTTGACCTACTTAATACAAATAGTTGCATACATCTTAAGTTCAATGATAGATTAGATAACTTTAATATAGTTGAAACTCAACGAATAGGAATCTCTAAAGCAAAAGAAAAACTCTTGAGATTTTATATACAAGATAATAAATATATTTCTAGTAAATAATATAAAGCAGGTCCTCTAAAAAAACTAGCCTTAATATATATCTCAATGATAAAATGAGTATAAAATTCTATAATAATAAAGAAACATGTCTACAGAAAAAGTTTTTAGAAAAAAGTTGGCTATTTGTCATCACGTGATTCACCACTATGGTTGGGATGATTTACTAGCTACACATATCTCCGCAAGACTACCTAATGGCAATATAATTATTACCCCGCACAACGTTTCTTTTGATAAAGTTACTGAGAAAAATATAGTTACTGTAACACCTGATGGCGAAATCCTTTCAGATAATGGTCACAAAGTAATGCCCCAAGCAGCTAATATCCATTTAGAAACATATAAAGCTAGAGGTGATATAAACGCTATAATTCATACTCATAGTAAATACGCTGTTATCTTATCATCACTAGAATGTGGTATGCAGTTCACTAACCAACAATCACTAAGATTTTATGATGATATATCGTATCACCACTATGATGGACTAGCTCTAGACAATGAAGGCAAAGCTATTGCAAATAGTCTCGGTGAAAAAAATAGCATGATGATACTTGATAATCATGGAATAATCACAACCGCTGAATCAATAGAGAAAGCTATATATAAGCATTATTATTTTGAGCAATCGATAGAAATAGAGGTAAAAACTCTATCTAGTGGTCAAAAAATTAAACCAATTCCAAAAGATGTATGTAAAAAGACTTCAGAACAATTTGCTAAAATAAATACTTGTCATATTGAATTTGAAGTATTTAAAAGAATAACTAAAAAATATAGATAATTATTTAACAATCACTTTATTTGTTTTCTTAGAAAGAGCTTTTTCATTTATCTCAATACCAAGCCCTGGAACATCAGGAGCTTCAAAATAGCCATTCACAGGTTGAGGATCTTGAATACAAAGCTCTCTATTAAAATCTTTTAGAGCATAAGTATGATGCTCATGTATTATAAAGTTTGGAATAGCTGTTTCTAAGTGCAGGCTTGCTGCTGTTGCAATTGGACCACCACAGACATGGGCTTGTATTTTAACATCATACATATCTACATAGTCACAAATCTTTTTAGCCTCTGTAAGACCTCCACATAGTCCAATATCTGGTTGTAGAATATCAATAGTCTGCTTTTCTATATACTCTCGTACTCCATGCCTTAAATACAATCTTTCACCAGCTGCTATTGGAACACGTAGTTTATCTTTTAATGGTTCATGTAGCTTACTATTTAGATAATTAACTGGCTCTTCAAAATATAGACAATTAAAATCCTCTGCTATCTCACCTAATTGTAGTGCGGATGTTAAGCTTGGTAAACTATGACATTCAAAAATAATATCTCCATTCTCCCCAAGCACATCACGGATAGCTTGCATTCTTTGACAGATCAGATTCAAATGATCTCTACGAAATGGTAATGTACAATTATAAAGAGTATCACCTTTGTGATCAAACATCATCGGATCAACTTTGATTGCATCATAACCTTCTGCTACAGCTTTCTCTGTCGCTTTTGCATAATCTTCTGGCTTAAATAGTGTCTTACGCTCATACTCATCCCAATCAAACTGTAACTGACTGGCATAAGTTCTAAGTTTCTTATTAGTTTTTCCACCAAGAAGTTGATATACAGGTATCCCCAAGGCTTTTCCTTTAATATCCCACAAGGCGATATCAATAGCACTCATCGCCGCATACACAACAGGGCCTCCACCAAGTCCCCAAAAACTCTCACGTAGCATTCTATCCCACAGCCTTTCACTCTCAAAAGGATCTGTACCAAGTACCATTTCTTCAGCAAATTCTCTAATCATATTTGCTGCTGCTGAGTGTCCTAAATCATAAGCTAATCCGGCCTCACCAACTCCCGTTATCCCTTCATCTGTAATTACTTTCACAAATACTGGTGACCAAGCTGGCCTTTTGTCACAATATACATCAAATATTTCTACTGCTACTATTTTCATAATTTGGACCTTATTATTTTAATTATTAAAATAAATGTTCTGTGCTACATTTTTAAAGACATTCTTTGATATCGTATCATTATTGATATATTTATGTAAAAAACTCTGCCAAAAACTATAATTATTTTGGTTAGAAACTGGAAAATTTGACCCATAACATAACTGATTATCATGTATATTTTCAAAAATAAAATCTAATGCTTTATTAACATAAGAAGAATCATTATTTAATTCAAACCCCGATAACTTTAGATTCCAGTTACTATTTTGTTTACATTCATTTATTAAGCTATACCAACACTCTAGGCTATTTTTATCATTAAATATTGGTAAACCAAAATGCTCTATTACCATAGTTACTTGAGAGCTATCTATACTACTTAAAATAGTTAGAAACTGCTCTGGATACATTTGAGCTTCAAATACTAGATTATTCTGTTGTAGAATTTTTAGTTTATCTTGTAAATCATTTGGAATATCTTTTATAAATGGACTATAGCTAGACTTATTTGTTTTTGCCATAATCTGGCGAACTCCTACTATATCTTTATATTCCTTTAACTGAATAACTTTTTTTTCAAACTCAAGAATATCAGATGTGAAGTCAAGAAATGCTATTACCTTAATATCTTTATCTAAAAACTCTGACTTAAGCCACTTATACTCACATAACGGATTAAAAATTTCACTATGAGCTTCAATATGCACAAACGCTTCTACATTTAAGTCATCTGGAGCTACCCTGCTTGGAAGATCTGTATTCTTAACCCAATCGTTATAGCCATTTTTAATATCCCAAAAATGTATATGTGAATCAATTATTTTCATAGAATTATAAACTTATCTTAATTTGAAGATGATCTACATAAATTATAAACATATTTATATTTTTTTAAAAAAGACTTTACAAACAAAATTTTAAGAACTACAATACATGAAAATTAAAACATATATTATGATTCATATTTAATTAGAGAGGAGAAAAATATGACTAGACAAGATATAGATAATGCACTTGCTAAATGGAAAGATGGTTTATTAGAAATCTCTAAAACTTATAGAGAAGGAGGAGACTATAAGCAGTTGGCTCATAGCCTTATCAAAGATATATATGCTTATGATAATAGTAACGTTCTATTTAAGCCTACTTTAGCTTCTAAAAAAATGTTTAGAGGTGATTTAGAAGGTGCAGTATCTTATTTTGTTGCAGGTAATGAAAAATACAGCGAAGACAATGGTTTTGCTATTAGCCCTTGGGCAGAACTAGAGTTTGAAAATGCTGGATACATTATCGAAGATAATATTGGTATGGTTATGGGTAACAAGCATCTAACTCAAACTGATGGCACAAAAGTTGTAGCTAACTATACGATGGCATTTAAACCAAATGAAAAAGGTGAACTACAAATCGTACTTCACCATTCATCTTTACCATATACTCCAGTATAATAACAAAAGATAATTAAATAACTACAAATACCCAATGGCTACAAAAAAAAATCAAAGCTGGACTTTTTTAACAAACCACTCACACGTGTTATGTCTCATTAATAGTAACCCAAACATTACTATTAGAGATATGGCTATCAAGGTTGGGATCACTGAAAGAGCAGTCCTAAATATACTTAGTGACCTAACCGAGACAGCCTACTTAACTGTTACAAAAGTAGGAAGGAATAATCATTACGAAATAAATAAAGAAAAAAGATTACGCCACCCTATTGAAAACCACTGTACTATTGATGATTTTTTAGAGCCTCTAGTAGCGAAAAAATCGTAGCTATTCTTAACCAAAAAGCTTAATATTTATAAAATGAAAACCTTTATTTATAAATAATGCTCGTACAAATCATAGACTCAATATTACCTATATTTATTATTATCTTTGTTGGTTGGCTAACTGGATATCTAAAAATAGTTGGTGAAAATGCACATAAGACATGTGCGAAGATTGTCACAGTATATGTATTCCCTGCATTACTATTTATGCAAACAGCTACTGCAAGGCCAGAACAAATATTTGACCTACGTTGGATGTCTGCTTTTCTAGTTTCTATAGCTATTATTTGGGCAATCTGTTTTAGCGCTAGTATTTTTATTTTTAAAGAATCTAAAAAGAACAGTGTTATGCAAGCTATGATAAACACTTTCACAGATATGGGTGGTATGGGAATTCCATTTTTTATGAGTATCATAGGTTCAACAGCTCTTATATCTGTAGCTAAAGCAAATTTTGTAATATCACTAACTCTTATACCTTTGACTATATTTTTATTAGAACTTTATTCAGGATCTAGAGAATCTAAAAAAGGTATAATACTTTATGCACTATCCCAGTCACTTAAAAAACCTATGTTTTTAGCTGTTGTATTTGGTGCTATTATTAGTATATTACATGTATACACAATGATACCAAAACCAATCACAGACTCCATAGACCATGCATCAAAAGCGTGTGTATTTATGTCACTATTTACAGTTGGTTTAGCTCTATATGGAATTAGACTGCACCTAAGTAAGATGTTTGTATTTAATATAATAATGAAAAGTTTAATTAGCGGATTTATCGCTTGGGGAATTGTAATTCTTTTTGGAATTACTGGAGATTCTGCTAAAGAACTAGTTTATCTAGTGGCTATGCCAACAGCGACAATAGCAACTATATTTGCACTACAATGGCGTGCAATTCCAGATGAAGCTACCAGCTTATATTTAGTTTCAACTGTTTTATCTATAATTACATTGCCAATGTGGATGTTTCTATTAGGTTAAAATCTAACCTTCTGCTTTAATTTCACTAATAAATTGCGGAAAATATCTTTGTAAAACATAGTGTAAAATACCCATGAAAGCGTGAGCATAAATATATATCTCAACAGGGTCGACTAATGTCTTATGTATTTCTTCTAAATCATGCATATAAGGTGATTGCCAGTTCCAAGCTGTAAACCAAAAGAATCCAGAGACCCATGCTATAGTTAATGCAAGTAAACCAAGACCTTGTACTATTGCAGCAAGGCTTCCACTTCTAGAGTTTGGTAGTTTTAATTTACGTAATTCAGATAGGTCTAGTTTAATAGCTGAATAATCATTATACAAATATGGGAAGTAATAGCGTAATCCCCTCTTATCCAAAGCCATAATAACCAAAAGCACACTCAAAGCACATAGTGATAATCCACAAAACATATGTAAATATGCCCAAGCATTAAGTCCAAACTTAACATGCATAAAATTACTATCTATAATCTGTAAAATAACTGCCATACCTACAACAATATGTAGTATACGAAAGTTTTTATCTTGAGATTGACCTAGATATTCCCAGAATGATTTTATAAAAGAATACGGTTTTTTAAAAAGTTTCATTTCTAATTATTTCCAGTTTAAACTCGCTTTATGTTTGTAAATTGATTTAATATCTCATCTAACTTAACTTTTTGTTCTTCATTACCATCTTCTTGTAGCTCTATCATAGCTTCTATTAAATTATCTCTATATTCTTCAAAGCCAATAGGATTTTTGAATCCATTGAGCCAATCAATAAAATTTCTTGAGCTCAACATAAAGTTGTAGTCGTTAAGTAAGTATTCTTTTAAATCACTAACCTTAACCTTAGATAATAAAATACAATCTTCAGAATCCCAGCCTTCTTTTACAATCGGCTTAAGCATTAAGTTCAAAACTCCATCTTTTTTATCAATGATACCTTTTTCATCAAGACTTTTTAATTTAAAATAGTATTCTTCTAGTTCTGAATCAAACTTTTTGATTTTATCAACTCTTTGTATATCAAAGCTAAACATACTTTTTATAGATGTCAATTTATCTAAATACTCTTTCAAAACATTTATTGCAAAATCTTTATACTTTTGAGCGCTTTTATTATCAAATTTAATAAGTTCTTCTATATAAAACAAAAAACTATCCGAACTTAATATCTCAACTAAACTATTACTATTTTGTTTTAGTAGCAAAAAAATATCTTTAGCATAATTATCAAATGAGTATTGTAAATCATTTCGTGATCTCAAAACAAACTCCTGCAATTTATTTTGCATATCTGACTTATTTTTTCTATCGATATCTTCTGTAATTAAAGCATTAAACTCATCTCTACCAACTATTGAACTTTTAACTGCTAAAATTACATTTCTTTCTTTTGGTAGAATATTAAATCGATAATTATTTAAATATTTTAATAATTCTTCAAGTCGAAGCTGAGTATCATCCTCAGATTTTATAGAAGACTCTCCAATGGGTTTATTACTAATATTATGCCATTTACGATTACTATAGCTTTCTAACTCCTCAAAACTAACTTGACTAGAGGCATTAACATAGGCTATTCCCATAATCATATTTATAATATCTCTTTCAAGATCTTTATATTCACCAAAACTACTTTCAATAAAACTATAGTCATTAAGAGCATTTATTACTCTTTTAATATTTCTTATATTTTTTATACTATGTTTTTTAAAGAAATCTTGTGCATATGTATGAAAGACCTGTAAATCATCTTTTACAAGATCAAAAGAGCTTTCTGGTGATGGATCATAATCAAGTTCATAATCAATTATTTTATCTTTATAAATTGCTAAGCTATTATCTTTACGAATTTTATCACCATTAAATATCATAACTACATGGCAATTCTTTTGTTCTTTTAATTCAGATATTAAACCAAGAATATCTTTTACATCTAGCTTCTCTGATAATCTTTCAAAGTCATCAAAACAAACTATAATATCGTTAAAATCTTTCTTTTCGAAAAAACTAAGAGTTGCTGTTACATAAAGTCCATATAAGTTTAAATTTCCAACACGATCTTTTATTCTTTTAATCCAACTATTTTGACTATATATCTGTAGTAACAAATCATTTCTTATTTGTTGAAGTGTTTCCTTTCCAAAAAGTGATATATAGACTGCTGCTTTTGTATTTTCATCTTTTATTTGCTGTCTCCTTACATTTAAAATAGTATCTTTAACTGCAAATATAGAAGAAGGTTTATTTTCATACTTTTTAGAAATTTCTTTCCAATAAAGTGACAAATAAGTTTCTCTTGTCTTTTTAAAGTTAGATTCAGCAAACTTTGTCCAAAAGTAAGTTTTACCTACACCCCACTTACCATTGATTGCAATGCATAATGCAGTATCTCTTGTTAATAGGTCACTTAATCTTTTTGAAATAGCACCTTTATCCATTAGTTACTCACTATCACCCATAGCATTTTCAACTAAATGATTATCAAGCTCTTTTTTAGGTTTTATATTTGATATTACTTTTAGTTTTTCAACTTGACCAATTAAGTTTCCACGACCAGTTTTTAATTTATTAAAAGCATTTTCATAAGATTTATTAGCATCATTTATAGATTTACCAACCTTTTCTAAATCATCAACAAAACCAACAAACTTCTTATATAGCTCTTCCGCCCTACTATAGATATCTGTGATGCTCTGAGCCTGCTTCTCATAACGCCAAGTATTCTCAACTGCTCGTAATGCTACTAGTAAAGTTGTGGGACTAACTAAGATTATCTTTTGCTTAAATGCTTCATCATAAAGATTAGTATCATTATCTAAAGCTAGAAGCAAAGCACCCTCTACAGGTATAAACATAAATATAAAATCTAATGAATTTATACCTTTTAAATTCTCATAGCTTTTATTTGCAAGACCTTTTATATGCTCTCGTATTGATCGAATATGAGCTTTTAGATGAGCTTGTTTTTGCTCTTCATCTGCTGCCATATAATCATTGTATGCAAATAATGAAGTCTTAGCATCTATAATTATATCTCTATTATCAGGCAACTTAACAACCACATCAGGACGATATGCTTTGCCTTCATCATCTGTAGTATGCTTTTCTCTGAAATATTCAAAACCTTCACGAAGACCAGATTTTTCAAGAACATTCTCAAGCACCATCTCACCCCAGATACCTTGCTGCTTGGTACTACTTCTAAGAGCATTTGTAAGGTTATGAGCCTCAGCAGTCATTTTTTGATTTAACTCTTTGAGAGTTTTTAGCTCATTCTGTAAAGCTCCTCTAGCAGTAGATTCTTTATCATAAACATCTTCTACTTTTTGCTTAAAATCTTTTAGCTGCTCTCGCACTGGATTTAAAACACTATTCAAACTTTCTTGATTACGCTCATTAAGTTTTTTTGAATTATCTTCAAAGATCTTACT
This sequence comes from Francisella sp. LA112445, assembly GCF_012224145.1. Classification (NCBI taxonomy): domain Bacteria; kingdom Pseudomonadati; phylum Pseudomonadota; class Gammaproteobacteria; order Thiotrichales; family Francisellaceae; genus Francisella; species Francisella sp. LA112445. Next base: position 919,643 of record NZ_CP041030.1, on the reverse strand, counting down.
AGCTAAATTCTCAAATTCTGTTTTTAATTTAGCCTCACTATTTTGTAACAACTCTAGTTTATCTTGCATAGCAGTATTTTGCTCTTTAAGCTGAGTTTCAAGCATTGATACTTGAGACCTATAGTTTTTTATCTCTTCGATATAATTATAAGATTTTTCTCTTTCTTCTTTAAGCTCTTGTTTAAGTTCACCTATACGCAAAGTATTATCTTGCTTCAACTCAGCATTTTTTTGCTTCTCTTGATCTAAAAGTGTATCAAAAGTGACATTTTTACCACGTAACTCGACTAGTTCATTCCGTGTTGAATCTTTATATTGCTCATAGTCTTGGCGAATAGTTTCAACTTCTTTAGTTTTTTTACTAAATATTGAAAAAAACACTATGCTAACAATCACTAATAGCACAATTAATGCTATTGCTAATATCATCTTTAATTCCTTTTTTTATTATCTTTTTGATTTAATAGATCCTTGTAAAGCTTTACGAATAGCTTCAGCTGGTGTTTTAGCATCACCTATAGAACCACGAATCATTTTTTCAGCATCCTTTTGTTTATACCCTAGAGCTAATAATGCATCTACTGATTCATTAAATATAGAGTTTGATATAGCTGCTGGGGTTGATGCTTGTTCAGAGCTTGATTCAACATTTGTTGTACTAGAACCATCAGATTGCCCATAGATCTCATTAGCCATTTTCAATAACTTATCGTAAATCTCTACAACTAGACGCTCAGCTGTTTTCTTACCAATTCCTGGTACTGTAGCTAATAAACCATAATCTTTATTTTCAATGCAATGTAAAAGAGTTTTCGAATCCATACCCGACAAAATTGCCAATGCTGTTCTAGCCCCAATACCACTTACTTTAATTAGCTCTTGAAAAACTTTCTTATCAACTTTTGACTTAAATCCATAAAGCTGCTGAGCATCTTCTCGAACTACAAAATGCGTATATAAACTTATAGTAGCTCCTGTCTCACCTAATGAGTAAAAAGTAGTCATAGGTACAAAGACTTCATACCCTAAACCATTTACATCTATCAATAAAGCTGTAGGATCTTTCTCGATCAATACACCTTTTATAAAACTTATCATCGATAATATTCCCTAGTTCTTCTGAACCGTTGATAATTTTAAACTTATTAATAATGAAATTAAAAATGCTATTGGAAGAATAATTAACGCCATAGAAATATCTAAATTAAAACTATGGACTAGCATACCAACAATAATTGGTACAACAAACCCAGATAACATTACCACAGTATTATTAATACCAAAAAATATTGATTTAGGCTTATCTTCTCTATAATTTGCAATAACTGTAAATGACAGTGTTTGACCTGCAGCTGCACAACCTATCAAAAATAGCAAAACCATACTTAAAGTTTCATTTAATTCTAAAATAAGCAATAACGAAACACAAACTAAACCAAGAACAGATACTACCGCTAAAATATTTACTCTTTGTCTAAGCTTATCATACATAAGACCAAAAGCAGGACTTCCTATACCAAGACCTAACCATAAAAATGCTATTGCATAAGAAGCTTGAGTTATACTAAGACCTTTACTCTCTAGTAGAGTAACTCCCCAAATAGCCCCTAATGTAGGAATTGTGCAATAGATAAAAAATGCATACAGATAAATAGTAATTAACTTTTTATTTAAAAGATTACATTTTATATCACTAGTAATTTCATTTTTACTTAGCACTTGAGTACTTTTTGGACTCTCTTTAACAATAATTACAATCAAAACTGCTAGTATAACGCCTATAATAGCCGCAATAAATATTACCAATCTCCAACTATCTAGATAGCTAACAAAAAATAACAGTGGCCCGCCTGCTAAAATCGGACCCATTGTACCTAATATCTGAGTTGAGCCAGATAAGATTCCCATATATCGCATTGGAAACCACTGTGTTGATATTATCAATAATCCCAGAAATCCAAAAGCAGCGCCAACACCCATTAAGCATCTAGCAAATACAGCAACTTCTAGGCTAGATGTCACTGAAAAAAGCAAAGCCCCTAAAGAGCATGTTATCGCAGCGAAGAATAGTGATTTTTTTATACCGAATTTATCAAATATAAAACCTACAGGTACCTGCAATAACGAATAACATAAGTAAAAAGCGCCACCAAATAAAGAAAAACTAAAAGCTGTAGCATGAAAACTATTAACAATATCCTCATGCAAAGAATTTGGTAATACTCTCAAGAAAAACTCATAGAAGAAAAACATAGCTCCAATCAGCCATATTGTACAAGCTCTAAGATAATATTTTTTATCCATTTACAACCAACCTAATATTATTGATAAAACCTATTATAGGTGTGACTCATAATATTACAAACGCTTTTTGAAATTTTATTTGATTCTTTTTTGAGCTACCCTACTTGCTCCTGAAATTTTTGCTAGAGATTTACTACTATGATAGTGACATATTGCTATTGCAAGAGCATCTGCTGCATCCTCTGGAGGCTTTTTACTTAGTCCTAACAATGACTGTACCATATGTTGAACTTGAGATTTAGCAGCACCGCCAGTTCCTACAACTGCTTGCTTAATTTGTTTTGCTGAGTACTCACTAACTTCTAAATTATTTATTGCTAGAGTACACATTGCTACACCTCGAGCTTGACCTAATTTAATAGCTCCCATAGGGTTTTGAAACATAAAGATTTGTTCTATTGCTGATTCAGTTGGTGCATATATATTTATGACTTCTGTTATACCATCAGCGATTTGTTTTAGTCGCCTAGCAGTTGCTGTTTCTGTAATACGGATACACCCACTAGCGACATAATACATTTTATTAGCTTGGATTTTAATAACTCCAAAACCTGTTATTCTTGAACCCGGATCTATTCCTAAAATGATCATGCGTTTTTAAATTTTATATAAATAATCTAACTAGAAAAATTTTATTACAGATAACCTCTAATAGATAGAAGCATATATGAAATTAAATAAATATTTGTAGTGACAAGTCGTAACTCACTACTAAATAAAATACTAATAATAAGACTAACCTAACTGCTCCATAAGCTCTTGAGTAAAATTAGCATTAGAATAAACATTTTGTACATCATCAAGATCTTCTAACTTATCAATTAGATTCATAACCTTTTCAGCAGTTTCAACATCTAAATCAGCTTTTGTCTCAGCATCAAATGTAACTTCTGCATTCTCAGAATTAAAACCTTTCTCTATCAAAGCTTCTTGTACATCTGAAAAATTTTGAGGATCTGTAATTACATCAATACTACCATCTTCATGAGTAACTACATCTTCAGCACCAACTTCTAATGCTACTTCCATAAGCTCATCTTCATCGACACCTGGAGCAAAAGATATAATGCCTTTCTTAGTGAACATATATGCTACTGAGCCATCTGTACCAAGATTACCACCACTTTTTGTAAAAGCATGGCGAACCTCTCCAACTGTACGATTACGATTATCTGTCATACAGTCAACCATAATAGCTACACCACTTGGACCATAGCCTTCATAACGCACTTCTTCAACATTAGCACTATCATCACCGCCAGCGCCTTTTAATACAGCTCTTTCGATAGTGTCCTTACTCATATTATTCGCTAAAGCTGTAGCTATTGCTGCCCTAAGTCTTGGGTTAGCATCTTTATCACCACCTCCAAGTCTTGCAGCAACAGTAATCTCTCTAATTAGTTTAGTAAAAATCTTACCTCTTTTTGCATCTTCTTTTGCTTTTTTATGCTTAATATTAGCCCATTTACTATGACCTGCCATTTTTACACCTTTGTTTAATATTTAAATATAACTAACTATTTTCTCTACTAATTTCTCAATACCTTGTGATGCTTCTAATATATTTTTTGCACACATATAAGCAGGAGTTGAAACTACTTTAACACTTTCATCAACACATATATCAGTTGCATCCATAATTACTGCTTCAGCACCTTTTTTCTCTAATACAGCTGAAGTACTTGGATCTGTACCAACAGTTGCTTTTGTACCTTCTGGATACACCAAAGGTATCATCAAAGGTGCTATACATATATATCCAGCTGGCTTATCTGCTAAATAAAATGCTCTAGCAAAAGTCAGAACATCTTCATCCATTGTATAACTTTCATCACCTACAAAGGCAAAATCCATAATATTTTTTGCTGCACCAAATCCACCAGGAAAAATCACAGCATCATAATCATCACTATCAGCCTCTGCTATATCAATAACATTTCCACGTGTTATACGAGCAGATTCTTCTAATATATTACGAGCAGATGCTTTATTATCAACAGATTGATGTAAGTGATTGATCACATGTTTTTGATTTTTGTTCAAAGCAATACCTTGCCACTCTAAACCATTTTTTTCTAAAGCCAATATAGTCAATACAGTTTCGTATATTTCTGAACCATCAAGATATCCGCATCCAGACAATACTACCGCTACTTTTGCCATTTTAATTCACCTTTATTTTTAGTTTTTTTGATTTTACAAATCTAGATTATTTCTTTTGAAAACTCTGTCGGCTCTATAACTTGATCTAACCATCGGTCCTGAAGCAACCTCTAGGAAACCTTTTTCTAAACCGATTTTACGATACTCTTCAAACTGTTTTGGAGTTACAAATCTCTCTACACTTAAGTGATGTCTTGTTGGTTGCATATATTGTCCAAGAGTAATAATATCTACTCCTGCTTCTCTAGCATCATCCATTGTTTTATAGATTTCTTCATCAGTTTCACCAAGTCCTACCATAATACTAGTCTTAGTTAAAATGTTAGGAGCCTTTTGTTTAACATACTTTAAAAAATCTAATGTTTGTCTATATCCTGCTCTAGGATCACGCACAGGATGAGTTAGACGCTCAACTGTCTCAATATTTTGAGCTATCACATCAACTTTTGTATTGATAATCTTATCAACATTTTCTTTGACTCCTGCAAAATCTGGGGTCAAAGCTTCTACTTTAATATTCTCATCAACATTTTTTATAGCTGTAATAGTCTCTGCATAATGCCCAGCCCCACCATCTTTTAGATCATCTCTATCTACTGAAGTAAGCACTACATATTCTAAATTCATTAGTCTAACACTTTCTGCGGTATTTTTAGGCTCATCTTTATCAAGCCATCCTTTTGGATTACCAGTATCAACAGAGCAAAATTTACACGCTCTAGTACATACAGCTCCCATTAGCATAATAGTTGCTGTACCATGAGACCAACACTCATTTATATTAGGACATTTTGCCTCTTCACAGACTGTAGCTAATTTATGTTTCTTTGTGATAGATTTAACTTTTTGGTACTCTTTCGAATCTTGTCGCTGTACCTTTAACCACTCTGGCTTACGTATCTGCACAGAGTTTTCTTTTTTATTTCTAATACCATCCTTTACAGCATGGAAACCATGATCAGTTGTATACTTATTACCGCTTTCAACTTTTACCTTTATACTAGATATTTCTTTCATAACATTTACAGAATATTTGATGAGACTATAATTTTTAGTACATTATAAAATATTAAGTACTAATTATAAATATTTAGTTTGATATTATACTGCATCACAAATATTATTCAGCAATAAATTTGAACATATAATAAAAAATCATTAAACTCTTTATGAATATACAAAAATAAGGAATAATTAAATATGCTATCGAAAAAACTATTAAATGCTTTAAATGATCAATTTAACTACGAATTAGAATCTGCAAATATTTACCTAGCTATGGCTGGTTATACAGAAGATCTTGGCTTAGGTGGTTTTACAAACTGGTTTATGGCTCAGTATGAAGAAGAACTTTTCCATGCTAAGAAAATCATGAAATTTATCAATGATAAAAATGGTCGTATTGAAGTAAAATCAGTAGCTGCGCCACAAAATAACTTTAGTTCTTTACTTGAGGTTTTTGAAACAACTCTTAAGCATGAAGAAGAAGTTACTACTAAGTTTTATGACTTGATGGACATTGCATTAGAAGAAAGAGAACACTCTACGAAAAGTTTCTTACAATGGTTTATCGATGAGCAAGTTGAAGAAGAAGCTACAGTTTGCGATATGATTAATAAAATCAAACTTGTTAAAGATAGCGGCTTATATCTACTTGATCAAGAGGCTGCTAAAAGAAGCTTCAACGCTCCTTCTTTAGGCTAATCTATTATACAAAATCTATATTTCTTGCCTTCATATATTTTATCATTGCAAATGTTAAAAAACATATAACAATTCCAATTACTAATATTGTAGTTCCCATATTTAAAAAGTAATTTTGATATATTGTAGCGCTTGCAAAAGTTGATACACCATCTTTAGGTAAAGCAACAACCTGGTTTACTAAACCTGTAATAGAATTTGATAATGAGCATGCTATATACCATGCTCCCATTGCAAAGCCCATAGTTTTAGAATCACAATATATTCCAATCATGCTTAAACCAACAGCACTTACAAATAATTCTGCTATTGAAAGTAAGACAAATGTGAGTCCAATATAGTTACCATTTATAACACCAGTTGAGGTATTTAAAAAAGCATAATATAGAACTAGAAGTGAAATTGCTGATAATAAAACTCCTACGGCAAATTGATACGGTATATAAAATCTTGGTATAAGAGGATAAATTTTAATTAATGCCATTCCACCAAAAATTATTATAATTGGGTTTATCAAATTATAACTTGCTGGTTTAACTGTTAAGCCTAAAAGGTTTAAATCAGAGTTATTTTTAGCTAAAAGTATTAATGTTGAACCCATTTGATTATAAACAACAAAAAATACTACTGCTATCACAATCAAAAATAGTCCAATTACTTGTTTAATTCTTACTTCCGCTTTTAACCCTGTGACTGTTCTTAATAAGAAAGCTAACAAACAAATAATACTAATCGTGCCTAAAATAACATTAGCCTGATTTGGAATTTGATAAAATATAAGAGTTAATACATAAGCTGCTACTAAATATGAGATAACTATAAGCTTTGATTTGTAAGGCATAGGATCTTTATCAATTTTATCGACAACATTATCATACATCTCAAAACGATAATAAAAGTTTAGCGCTGCGATAGTCTTACCAACAAAAACTATTGCTAAAATTGCTAAAGCCCCATATTTATAGCCTATCAATATCGGTGAAACAGTAAACGCTATTAGGCTTCCTAAGTTTATCGCAATATAAAATGAAGTCATAGCTCCTTTTGCTGCTTTAAAATCTGTACTATATATTTTAGATACCATACCTGAAGATGTGCCTAAAAATAAAGATGAACTAGCAGGAATTAAAGCATAAGAAAATATAAAGAACTCATTCGTGTATTGAACAAAAAAACCACTTATAAAAATAAGCAAATAACTAAAAGCCATAAGTAAGCTACCTACTAAAATAGCTCTTCTTAATCCTAAATATCTATCTGCTATATATCCACCTATCATGAGAATAGCATATCCCATAGCTTGACTAACTCCTTGGAATGAGTAAGCTCGATGCTCTGAAAAGCCCAAACCATAATGAGCTGTTGATTTAGTCAGATATAAGATTAATATAGATATAAGGCTATAAGTTGCAAACTGTCCCCAAAATGTAATAGCCGCAATTGTAAAGCTTTGCTTGGATTTTAGATCTTTAAACATTGTGTTTCCTAATAACAATAAATTTTATATTAATCTCTTTTTATAAAGAAATAAAACATAAATTAATAAATTTGCTATTTTTTTAACTTCTCATTGTTATGTTTATCTAATCTCAATAAATGATATAATTAGTAAAAATATAAAAACTATACAAATAATTTATTATGAAAATATATTTGTACCATCATTGTCCTTTTTGTATAAAAGTAAGACTAGTTGCAGATTTAAGTAAACTAGACTATGAAATGATATTTTTAGCAAATGATGATGAAAAATCTCACATAGATAGAATTGGATCTAAGCAAGTACCATTTTTAGAAAAAGATGATGGTAGCTTTATTAAAGAAAGTGATGAGATATGTAATTATATCGCTAAGTTACAAGATTTTGAAATAGCTACATCAACTATAGATAATGTTGTCAAAGAATACATTTCTGAATTAGCTCCTCATTATCGCAGAGTTGTATATCCTCGTATACCTCATCATCCAGCTAATGAGTGCGATTTTCCTACCCAAAGTGCTAAAGACTATTTTATAAATAAAAAATCTCAGTACATTGGTGATATGGATACCCTACTAAAAAACCCTCCTTATGACTCAATAAAAGCTATAAATAAACTATTAGAAGAAATTGATCCCTATGTGAAAACTCCATTTATTAATGGTGAGAGCTTCTCTTGGGATGATATCAATATTTTTCCAATATTCTTTATTTTAACAATGGCGAAAGGACTTATTGAAATACCTAATAATGTAGCTAATTACATAAAAAGTATAGAAAGTAAAACAAACATAAAATTATATTAATATGATTACATCAGTAGATTCGATTGATAAAGTATTACCTCAAACTCAATGCCAAAAATGCACATATGAAGATTGCTATAGTTATGCTAAAGCTATAACAAATGGTGAAAAACATAATAAATGTATCACAGGTGGAAAAAAAACGCTTAAAGAGTTATCAAAATTATTAAATAGACCTGAGATTCCACTAGATAGCACTCTAGGTCAAGAAAAACCACGAGCTGCTGCAAAAATTGATGAATCAATGTGTATTGGTTGTATGAAATGTATATTAGCATGTCCTGTCGATGCAATCTCTGGAACAAAAAAATTAATGCATACGGTGATTGAATCAGAGTGCACAGGTTGTGAGCTTTGTATTGAACCATGTCCTATGGACTGTATTTCTCTAGTAGATATTGCACAAGAAAAACAACCTATAAATCTATCTGAAGATGAGTATGAAACTCAAAAAGATTACTATCGTAATAGGTATGATTTTCATAAACAACGAGTTGAACAATCAAAATCTAAACAACGAGATGTTTATAAAAATATTGCTACAGCTCAAGAAATGGATAAAAAAGCATATATCGCTGCTTCATTAGCTAAATTTAGAAATAAAAAGAAAAAGCCAAGTGTAGATGAATAAGCAGAAAAGAATCCAAATATTTGAAACTTGGAAACAAAATGATCCTAGTCCAACTACAGAGCTTGAATATACAAGTAATTTTGAGCTTTTAGTAGCTGTAATATTATCTGCTCAAGCTACAGATGTTAGTGTTAACAAAGCAACTGAAGTTTTATATAAAGTTGCTAATACTCCTGAGCAAATATATGCACTAGGCGAGCAAAAATTAGCTGAATACATAAAATCAATAGGACTTTATAAAACAAAAGCTAAAAATGTTATTGCGACATGTAAGGATCTTATTGAAAAATTTGATAGCCAAGTACCTGAAAATTTTGATGATCTAATTTCTCTAGCTGGGGTAGGAAGAAAAACTGCTAATGTGGTTTTAAATACTGCTTTTGGTAAACCTACTATGGCTGTGGATACTCATATTTTTAGGTTAGCAAATCGTATTCCTCTTGCTAAAGGTAAAAATGTTAATGAAGTTGAAAAGAAACTTCTTCGTGTTATACCAAAAGAATACCTCCAAGATGCCCATCATTGGATAATATTACATGGTAGATACATATGTACTGCACAAAAACCAAAATGTCGAAACTGTATTATATATAACTACTGTGAGTTTAAAGATAAGGAAAAATACATATGATTTTTTCTCAAGATAGGCTTCAGCTACGCAAACTTTTCATAGATAGCTGGGATAAATTTCAAAATAAACAACCACTAACTGCTATTGAAGAGCAAATTGCTAGAATCATAGAACTACATCCTGAATATCATAAGGAAATTGTTTTTGATAATGTTGATAAAGACTACTCTCCAGAAATGGGACAGATAAATCCTTTCTTACATATCAGCTTACATCTAGCTATAATCGAGCAAGTTCAAACTAATCGCCCATTTGGTATAAATGAAACTTACTATAAACTAGTTAATAAATATAATAATGATGAGCATAAAGTACATCATCTTATGATAGACTATTTAGCTGAAGAGATGTGGAAATCTCAAAAATATAATACTCTACCTAATGAAAATGAGTATTTGATAAAACTACAAGAATTACTACTTAAATAGATATGAAAAAAACCTTAGACCTTTCAAAAGTAAATATTCATTTTAAACAACCAAGTGGTATACATATTATTGCTTTTATGGTTTTTTGTTTATGTCTAGCTATAGCACCTTCAATAACAGTTCTTAGCCAGTATGGTAAAATTGATTTCTTCTATAATCGTGATGATCATCTTTTTGTAATATTCTTTGCCGGAATTTTTGGCTGTATTAGTAATTACTTTTTTGGCTCAACTAAATCAATAATTCATGGTTTACAGTTTACAATAGTTGCTGTTGCATTATCTTTTGTCCATAATATGCTTCTTTTTAGCTGTGCTGCTTTGTGGATTGGAATAGCAACAGTTCTAGTAAACTTAATTTTCAACTTATCTGCATTTTACCTAAAAACTGATTTACGTCGGTTATATGGATTTATTGGAGTATATTCAAGTGCTCTACTAGGTATTGCTGTCGGAACCGCTATATACTTTATAGTTTTTAACAACTTATTCTATTTTAAGATATTCTACTTGATAGTCGCTATATTCCTATTAATATTTTTCTTAAAAAATAGTTATCGACTAAACACCTCTTTAACAAACCAAACAGAGAGAGTTAATATTAGCTTCTATGGAGTTCTTACAATATTTTTTATCTTCTCTCTTATTCTATTTTATCTATTTCTACACCTTAAAGTTTTTAGTAGCTTTAACCTAATTATACTACCTGTATCTTTAATATATTTACATATCTTGACTGTTTCTAATAATAAAGAAAATGGTATAAATCTTCTAAAATACATCTATTTCAGCTTAGCTTTAATAATTGTAAATAAAGTGATTTATCTTAATTTCTTAAAGTATGAAAATCTAGTAAACTCGATAAACCCAGCATACTTAAACTCTTCACTTAGTACTTTTCTATTTCTAATAGCTGGCTATCTTATGTGCTTGCTAATATATGCAGGATGGAGATTTAATCTTATAACATTAAAAATAGAGTCAATTGTTAATACTCGTTTAATTAAAGCTATGCTATATATAGAAATTATTAGAGTATTTATGATTGCTGTCGGTGTTTTTGCTGGTGATAGATTAATTAGTAACCTGATGCTAATATTTGCAACACTTTTAGCTTTGGTTTTAAATGTACTAATAGTTCCTATCTACTTCTCGCTTGGAAAAATACTAGCCGGCGGTAAAAATGAAGCCGTCACAACAACTCTGCTTTACTTAATCTTCTCATCATTAATATTTGTGTCATTTTTATATGATATTTATATCAGTATTTAGAAATAAGCACTTGAAAAATTCTTTTTACACTCCATATTTAAGATTATAGATTTATGGTATAATCCATATCGAGTTAATACTTTATTTACACTATATAAGACTAGTTAAAAGGAGAAAAAATGAATAACTTTGAAAATAACACTCGTGTAATAGACTCTCTATCACAAGAGTCTGCTCTAAGAGCGAATAAGGTTCTTAGAAACACATACTTACTACTATCAATGACACTACTATTTAGTGCTCTTACAGCATTTGTAGCTATGAATACTGGTGCTGCAATTATGAATCCTATTCTAATGTTAGTAGTTTATATTGGTTTATTGTTTGGTATCAATGCAACAAAAAACTCTCCTTGGGGTATTGTTTTAACTTTTGCATTAACAGGACTACTTGGCTACTCTCTAGGTCCAATACTAAATCTATATATCCATCAGTTTAAAAATGGTGCTGAACTAATAATGATGGCATTTGGTACTACTGGACTTATATTTTTAGGCTTATCTGCTATATCTATGAGCCCAGCTAGAAACTTCAATAGAGTTGGTTCATTCTGTGCAATAGGTGCTATTGTTGCTATCGTTGCTTTAGTACTAAATATATTTTTACAAATACCTGCTTTAGGCTTTGTAATTTCAATAGTATTTGCATTTATCTCTGGTGGGTTTATTCTATGGCAAACAAATGCTATTGTTAGAGGTGAAGAAACTAACTATATACTAGCTACAGTAAACATCTATGTTTCATTATTCAATATCTTCATAACTCTATTGCAAATCTTTGGTGCAGTTGCTGGTGATAGAGACTAATTTATATTATCATTTATCTTATAATTTTTTTAATCTAATATTTTCTAATGCTCAACAATCAAATATCTGCAAAAGATACTATTGTATCTAATGCTTATGGATCATCTTTTAGTATCTTATTTAATGAGTACCTAAAACAAAATACTAAATTTAATCTAATAATTGCTGAAGATTCTCAACAAGCACATAAAATATATGATGAACTAAAATATCTAAATAAAAGTTCAAAAATTGAAGTTTTATATTTTCCTAATCTAGAAATACTTCCTTATGATAGATTCTCAGCTGCTATAGATATTATATCTAGACGTCAAGAAATTTTGCATAAGCTTACACAAAATCCTAGAAATACAGTCGTTGTTACAAGTATCTCAAATACTTTACGAAAGCTCGCCCCTGCTAAATTTATAAAGGAACACAGTTTAATACTTAGAACTGGACAAATATTAGATATAACTAAGCAAAAAATGCTCTTAACTGAAGCTGGATATACTTTAGTAAATAACGTTTTTGAAAAAGGTGAATTTAGTATTCGAGGTAGTATTATTGATATATTCCCAGTTGGTTCAAAAATAGCCTACCGAATAGATTTATTTGATGATGAAATTGATACTATCAAAGAGCTTGATACAGAAACTCAACGCTCTGGTAAAGAAATAAAATCAATTAATATTATGCCTTCACATGAGTTGATTTATGATAGCCAAAATACTAACCTAGCATTAGAAAAACTTGAAGTATTCTGTGGTAAAAGCTCTCTAAACTCAACTATTGCAACATATATAGAAAATAATGAATACTTCAACGGTATAGAGTTTTACCTACCATTATTTTATACAGCGCTTGCAAGCATTTTTGATTATTTACCAGAATCTACTAATGTTCATTTAATAGATAATATCAGTAATTCTATAGAAGCTTTTACAGAAGAAGTCAGGTTTAGATATGATGAGCTTAAACATGATATTGATAGACCGATCTTACATTACCAAGAGCTTTTTTATTCTCAAAAAGAAGTAAAAGCTATTTATGACAAATTTCCAACCATCAAGTGGTTTCAACAAACAAAATCTAAATCAAAAACTTTAAAAGTAAATCATTTAGATAAAATTTCAGCAAACTACAAACTTGCAAATCCCTTTAGAGATTTACAGCAACTCTTAGATAAATCCAACTTTAAAAAAGTTGTTTTTTCTACTGATTCAAATGGTCGTGCTGAAGTTCTTTTAGAGCATTTAAATAAATTACAGCTAAATATAAAAATTGCCAAAAGTTTTGATGATGCTCTTATACTTGATGATAAGTTTTGTTTAATAGTTTCACCTTTCCAAGAAGGTGTAATTATAGATAATCAAATTGCTTTAATTACAGAAGCAGATTTATTTCCAGAGCATATTCAAAATACTGTTAAAATATCTGAACACGATCATCACCCTACTGTCGATTTAAAAGACTTAACCGATCTAAAACCGGGCATGCATGTTGTACATATAGATCATGGTATTGGTAGATATGAAGGCTTAGAAAGTATTGAGCTAAACGGCAAAAAAGATGAGTTTATCTTACTTCTGTATGCAAATGACGCCAAAATCTATGTGCCAATAACATCATTAAACTTGATCTCGATCTATAACTCATCTTTAACTGAGAAAATAGCTCTAAATAAGCTTGGCTCAGATAAATGGAAGAAACAGAAAGAAAAGACTATCAAGAAAATCATTGATGTTGCAGCAAATCTTCTAGAAATCTATGCCAAAAGAGAAATGCGTCAAGGCTTTAGTAATTCTCTAGATGAGGAAGATTATTTAAGATTTTGTGCTGATTTTCCTTATGAAGAAACCCCTGATCAGCTTTTAGCAATTAATGATGTTTTCAAGGATATGATTTCAGCAAAACCTATGGATAGACTAATTTGTGGTGACGTTGGCTTTGGTAAAACTGAAATTGCCATGCGAGCAGCTTTTTTAGCTACGCAAAATCAAAAACAAGTAGCAATATTAGTACCTACAACTATCTTAGCTCAACAACACTATAATAGCTTTAGAGATAGGTTTGCTAACACAGCTGTAAATATCGAAGTTATAACTCGTTCAAAAACAGCTAAAGCTCAAGAGCAACTTTTTGAAAACCTTAAAAATGGCACTGTTGATATAATTATAGGAACACATAAATTAATCTCATCAAAGATAGATTTTAAAAACTTAGGCTTACTAATTATAGATGAAGAACATCGCTTCGGTGTTGCCCAAAAAGAAAAGTTAAAATCACTAAAAGCAGAAATTGATATTTTAACAATGTCTGCAACGCCAATACCGCGTAGTTTAAGTATGGCATTTTCTGCTTTGAGAGATTTATCAATTATAGCTTCTCCTCCAGCGAAACGCTTATCTGTGAAAACATTTGTTAAAGAATATGATAATAACATTATTCGTGAAGCTGTAAGTCGTGAAACTATTCGTGGTGGACAAATATTTTATTTATACAACAAAGTAGAAACTATTCAAAAGAAAAAAGAGATTCTTCAAGAGTTATTCCCGCGTCTAAGAATAGCTATAGCTCATGGACAGATGAGTGAAAAAGAGATCCAGAAAATTATGTTTGATTTTAAACATAATAAATATCATATTCTACTTTGTACTACAATTATTGAGACTGGTATTGATATACCAAATGCAAATACTCTAATTATCGAAGATGCTAATAATCTAGGTCTTGCACAGCTTCATCAACTAAGAGGTAGAGTTGGTAGAGCTCATCATCAAGCTTATGCTTATATGCTTATACCTAGTGAAACTGGTATTACTAAAGATGCAGTCAAAAGACTAGAAGCTATTGGTAGCACAAAATCTCTAGGTGGTGGCTTTACGTTAGCTAATCACGATTTAGAAATTCGTGGTGCTGGAGAAATATTAGGTAAAGAACAAAGTGGTAATATTGATGGTATTGGTCTAAACCTTTATATGGATTTATTGGATAAAACAATCGCTAATCTAAAAGCTGGAAAAGAGCTCAATATCGAAGAAGTAATTAATTCAACTATATGTGAAGTTGAGCTCAATATCCCGACTCTAATCCCTGATTACTATATCCACGATGTAAATACACGATTAAATATTTACAAACGTATATCAAAAGCTGATCATAAAAATCTAGTAAATATCAAAATTGAGCTTATAGATCGTTTTGGTAAGTTACCTTTAGAGGTTATATATCTTTTAAAAGTTGCTCATATTAAGATAGATGCCATTGCATTAGGAATTGGTCAAATCAAAATGTTTGCTACTTCAGGTAAAATTAGTTTTTCTGATACTTCAAAGTTTGAGCCTCAGAAAATAATAAAATTAATACAATCTCAACCTGCTGACTTTAGACTTACAAAAGAGCAAGACTTACTAATTACAAAAGCAACTAAGACTGCTGAACAGAGAATTGAATTTGTTGAGAATTTTTTGAAGAAGATAAGTTAAAAATATCAATAACAATATGCCTATAAAAGACTATTTTGTAATATCAAAAACCTTAACATCTATAGATAAACTTTCACTACCACTACCTCGATAGATTGTTCCTGTTGTTGGAGTAGCATCAATATATGTTCTGCCACAAGCTATACGCACATGATCACTATTTACTTCACAACCATTTGTAGGATCATATCCTATCCAACCAACCCATGGAATATACAGTTCTACCCATGCATGCGTAGCATCACTCATCGCCGTATTACTATAATGCCCACCATTAAATATATAACCAGTTCGATAACGCGCTGGAATACCTAAAAGCCTTGCTAGACAAATAAATAAATTTGAGAAATCTTGACAAACACCCTCTCTACTAACATAAACATCATAAGCAGTAGTTGTAAAATTAGTAGATCCTGAAACATAATTATATTCATAATAAATAGTTCTATTTATATCATCTAACACTGCCATAATATCACTGTCATTTCTTTTAACAAATGAGACTGCATATTCCATTAACTCCTCAAGTTGAGTTTGTGGTAGCTCTACAGACAGTAAATACGGCGTCATCATTTGTCTCTGCCATGGCATCCATGTTATTGGCATTGTTGTCCGTGTACTTATAGATCTTTTACGTACACTATGATCTGTGCTTACAGCAACCTTTGCTTTCATTTCTATTATGAATTCTTTATAGGGCTCTTTAGTTTTTAAAAATACAACATCGTTACCAAAAACATCAGTATACTCTTCTTGATCACATGCTACAGATATATTCAGATCATAATCAAGAATTCTCTGTTTTGTATCAACGATTGGTTTCATACGAATATTATGTTTACTTAAAGTTACTGGAAATTCATAAGTATATTTTGTGGTATGGATAATCTCTAAGATCCTCTCAGGAACTTTAAGTCCCTTATTTTCAATAGGAACATTTAATTGTTGAGGCTGATATTTATGTCCTCCAAAATTACTACTATTTTTATCACTATTCCATACAATACGTCCATGAGAAGCTACCACCATTTGACCTGGTAATAATTTTCGCCACTTGTCTTTTACATTAACATTATTTGAAAATATTGTATAAGTCCTAAGTCCATCCTCATATAAGCCTGTAGCTATATTTATATATCCCACATCTAAATTATTAGCATTTCTTGGTGGGAAAAATTTCTGATAATAAATCGGATTAAAATCTTCTTTATCTTGATAAACTATTGTTATATCACCATTAGATAGAACCAAATTTACCTGTCCTACTTCATTGACTTGTTTCAATAATTCATGAATATAAAAAAGACTATCATCATCTAACTCTCTTATATTTTTCTTTCTTAGCTGAGATAAAACCCAGCATAATATATACTCAGAATCCGTTTTGCCTACAGGCTCATAGTCAGAAAAGCTTAAGGGCAAGGTACTTTGATATACTCTATTTAAATCACCATTATGAACAATAGTCCATTCTCTACCAGCATGTGGCTTCATAAAAGGTTGAAGATTCAGACTAGTTTTATCAAATAAACTATGGCTGTAAATGTGTCCAATAAAAGTACTAGAGCAAAAATTAGGATTATCTTCAAAAAAAGTACTTAAAGAATCTACATTCTCAACATAGCTATCTTTTAAAATAGAAACAGCATTATGATCATTACTATACCAACCTATCCCCCACATGAACTCTTGTAAAGTTTCTGCATTATCGGCTAAAAAATTAATCCTAGGTGATATTGGACAATCCGAAGATATAGCCAAGATATTACTAAACATTAGATATTTTTCCTTTTATTTCTACCCTTCTAACATTGCTACGTAGAAATCTACATCAGATATAAAGAATTCTTTTGAGATAATAGTCGTCAGTTCCGCCATTGAGTTTATTATATAAGTAATAAATTCATGATTTTTTTCTAATAACGATTCTGTCGAGTTATTTTCAATATATTTTATTATTTCTTCTACTTTTTCTCTTGATTGCATGCCTATTTTAGTTGAGTGATAGTCATATGACATTCTTTTCAATACAGCAAGACAATCATTTAAACAAAAAGCAATAGTTCTAGGATAATCATCTGATTTTAGCAAAAATTCTGCTACGTCTTTTCTATTAATATCTAAATCCGCCTTACGCATGAATGCATCTTTAGACATAGTATTTAATAACATTTCTTGCCAATATTGAGACTCATCCATGCTTTCATTTTTTGATGCAAGGCTTATATCTCTTTGATGATGAATATCTCCAAGTCTTAATGTAAAATCAACTCTCTCAATAAGCATGCCTAACTTCATAAAATTATAAGTATCATTTCTCAAAATAAAGTTATGATAAAACCCTATCCATAGAAAACAAAATTTAATAATCTTCTTACAGAAGTCATCTAGATTTATCATAGAAAACCTATGTGTTTCGGCTGAGTTGGCCCACAACCATAACTCATTTATTTCTTCCCACATATCTGCTGCAATTAAATCTCTAATTATCCTAGCATTTTCACGTGCTGAAGATAATGATGAATATATTGAAAATGGATTTTCTCTATCCCAAATTAAAAACTCTTGAATCTTTTTAGCATTAGATACAGCACTATAACCATATCTTTTGATGAACTCATCTTTACATCCTAATACGACTATCAAAGGATACCAAATATCTTCTGCATCTCCATATATCTCAAGCTCTACATTATATGCTACATTTATAGCATTTGTTAACATTTGCACCCTTTCGATATTTCTACTTAACCAAAAACAATTCTCTGCTGTACGAGATATCATCATTTTTTATCTCTCCCTAAAACCCAAGTATCTTTTGAACCACCACCTTGACTAGAATTCACAACATATGACCCTTCTTTAAGAGCTACTCTTGCAAGCCCTCCTGGTAAAACCCATGTATTTTTACCTGTAACTAAAAATGCTCTTAAATCAACCCTTCTAGGTACCACTTTTCCATTTATAAATGTTGGACTTGTAGACAACTCAACTAGCGGTTGGGCAATATAAGCTCTTGGTTTTTCTTTTATTTTAACTGCAAATTCTTGTAACTCTTCAGCTGTAGCTTGAGGTCCAATCAACATACCATAGCCACCAGAACCATTAGCCTCTTTCACAACTAATTTATCAAGATTACTTAAGACATAATTCCTATCGTTTTCCTCACTACAAAAAAATGTTTTAACTTGAGCTAATATTGGTTTTTCATTTAGGTAATATTCAATCATTTTATGCACATATGGATATATTGCTTTATCATCGGCTATACCATTACCTACAGCATTTGCCAGAACAACATTACCAGCCTTATATGCTTCGATTATACCAGGTACGCCTAGCATACTTTCAGGATTAAAGAATTCTGGATCTAAGAACTTATCATCTATTCTTCTGTAAATTACCGTTACAAGCTTAGGCCCTTTTGTAGTTTTAAGATACACGTAATTATTATGTACAAATAGATCTGTACCTTGAACTAGCTTACATCCCATTTTGCGAGCCAAATAGCTATGCTCAAAGTATGCTGAATTATATTGTCCCGGAGTCAATACTACACTTAAACCTTTTTTGCCATCGACAACTGGAGAGATACTTGAGAATGCTTTTCTTAATTCGGTTGGATAATCTACTACTTTTCTAATATTTGTATTTGCAAAAGCTTCTGGAAGTGCCTTAATTAAAGAATTACGATTTTCTAAGACATAAGATACTCCTGAAGGAGTCCTTACATTATCTTCTAGAACCATAAAGCCAGTTTCATCTTTGATAAGATCAATACCTGCTATATGACAATACACGCCATGAGGAGGTTTTACCCCTCGCATTTCTGGAAGGTATTCTTCAGATGATTCTACAAGTTCTCTTGGTATAACACCATCTTCAAGTATTTTTTGATCACTATATATATCATTTAAAAAAGCATTTAATGCTCTAAGTCTCTGTTTTAGTCCTTTCTCAAGTTCTTGCCACTCTTTTTTAGAGATCACTCTTGGGATCAAATCAAATGGAAAAATCTTCTCTGTACCTTCACTATTATCATAAACTGTAAACGTGACACCAGTTTTTAAAAAAGATGCATCAACGAATTTTTGTTTTTCATATAATGATTCTTCACTTAATTCATCTATAGTTTTAATCGCTTGATAAACATCATTGCGAACATTTCCTTCGCTAGAAAAAATTTCATCATATACTCCAGGATAAGGAGTATAACCAGAAAAAACACTACTATTTGACATATATGAGAAATCTCCAACTAAAATAATTTAATAAATTTAAAGCATTACAAATACTGACCTTTATACACAAGAACTTATATTCACTAATTTTAGTTTGACACAATATTATTATTTTCTCAATAAATCCGTATCTTTATAAGTTAGATTATATTCTCAAAGTTTAAGTTATTTATATCAATTAATAAGATAAAAATATGCTAAACTTCACTTAATTATCTAGAAAATAAATATTGTAAGGAAATTTTTTTGATATTTAGTAGAAATTTTTAAGCAGCTTTTCTATGATTCGCTATTTTAACATTTTGAGGAACATCACTAATAACTGACCCTTGCAAAGGTAAACAGTTTGTAATATTAATATCTATTACCTCTATTACATTCGCAAGTTTCTTAACTATCTTTTCAATCTTATCCTGAGTTCCATGAACAACAAGATTAAAATGAGAAATACCCTTATTAGCTGTTTCAAAAACTGTCAATTGCTCTATATTTATACGATTACGTGAAAGAACAGAAGAAATTCTTTGTAGCACGCAAAGGGTATTTTCAGTATTCATTGTTATAAAATATATATTTTCATTCATAGCGCTACTCCTCTATTCCTAATTTAGTATTACTAATTGATTCACCAGCAGGTACCATAGGGAAAACATTTTCCTGATTCTCCACCATTACCTCTAGTAAGTATGAACTATCTGAGTTAAGAAATCTAGCCATTGCATCTTTAAGATCTTTTCTTTCTTTAACTCTCTCACCTTCGATACCATAAGCTTCGGCAACTTTAACAAAATCAGGAGAAGATATATTTGTATAAGAATATCTACTTTCAAAGAATAATTCTTGCCACTGACGTACCATGCCCAAGAAAGTGTTATTTAATATTAATATTTTAACATTAATACCTTCTTGATTTAGCACCGCTAGCTCTTGAATATTCATTTGGAAACCACCATCACCTATTACAGCAACAACTGTTCTCTTATCCTTAACACCCATCTTCGCCCCAATAGCTGCAGGTAAAGCAAATCCCATAGTTCCTAATCCACCAGAACTAATATGAGAGTTAGTTTCTAAAAACTGGTAATATCTCGCAGCAATCATTTGGTGCTGTCCAACATCAGATACAACAATAGCTCTACCCTCTGTAGCTTTCGATAATAAACTTATTACCTCTGCCATTTTGATTTCACCAGAAGTTGGATTTGTTTCACTCTCAATAATAGCCTTAACCTCTTTTTGATGCTCAGATGCAAATACATCATGCCATCCTTGATGAGAATTATTTGCTATATATGGTAATAAACACGTTAATGCTTCTTTAGCATCAGCATTTATACCGATGTCTGCTTTGACGTTCTTGTTAATCTCAGAAGGGTCTATTTCAATATGAATAATCTTAGCATTCGGTAAATAATGTCCAAGATCACCTGTAACTCTATCATCAAACCTCATTCCGACAGCAATTACCACATCTGCTTCATTACAAAGTACATTAGCAGCATAATTACCATGCATTCCAAGCATACCTTTATATAGTTCATGGTTGTATGGAAATGCTGATAGCCCTAGTAAAGTACTTACTACAGGAATATTTCCTTTTTCTGCAATTTTTAAAACTGCTTCTTCAGCCCCAGATAACATAACACCATGTCCAGTTATCATTATAGGCTTTTTGGCATTGTTAATATACTCTGACGCTTTAAGGATATCATCCATATTTATAGTTGGTTTATGAAGCCACTTACCATGCTTATTGCCAACAGCATCTTCATATTCCATCATACCAACCTGAGCATCTTTAGTAATATCGATTAATACAGCACCCGGTCTTCCATTTGAAGCTATTTCAAAAGCTTTTTTAAAAACTTCTGGAATTTCATTAGGATCTGTAATTTGATAATTCCACTTAGTTGCTGCAACTGACATACCTATGATATCAGCCTCTTGGAAAGCATCTGTCCCTAGTAAAGGACTAAAAACTTGCCCTGTAATACAGACTATAGGAACAGAATCTATCTGTGCATCTGCTATACCTGTAATGAGGTTTGTTGCTCCAGGACCAGATGTTGCAATTGCAACACCAACTTTTTCAGTAGCTCTAGCATAACCTACCGCAGCATGAACTGCACCTTGCTCGTGTCTAACTAAAACATGATGAATTTGATCTTTTGATTCATGAAGAGCATCATAAGTGGGCATAATAGCTCCACCAGGATATCCGAATATACAATCAACGCCTTCTGCTTGAAGTGATTTTACTATGGCTTGAGAGCCAGTTATTTTCATACTTTAGCACTCTCCTTTCAATCTATTTTAATTTTATTCAATTTAAATATTTAGCAAACATATACTAAATATCTAGTACATTATAGTCATGGATTAGCTATATTTAAATAGAAAAGATGATTTTATTGATTTTTTTTATAAAAAATGCTAGAAAAGATATTTCTTTTAGTCTAAATCAGTTACACAACCTGTAGAAGCTGATGATACTGTTCTTATGTATCTCTTAAGAGTTCCACGAGATGCTTTTGGTTGTGGTTGTTGCCATTTTGATTTTCTTTGCGCTATTTCTTGGTCTGACAGCTCAACATCAATAACATTGTTAATAGCATCAATAGTGATCTTATCACCATTTTCAATCAAAGCTAACATTCCACCATCAAAAGCTTCAGGAGCTATATGTCCTACGATAAAACCATGAGAACCACCTGAAAAACGACCATCTGTAATCAAAGCAACATCTTGACCTAGTCCAGCACCCATTATTAAAGAAGTTGGTTTAAGCATCTCTGGCATACCAGGACCACCTTTAGGACCTTCATAACGAATAACGATTACATCACCTTTTTTAATTTTACCTTGTTCAACTGCAGCAACCATTTCTTCTTCTGAATCAAATACATTTGCTACACCCTTAAAGACTTCACCCTCTTTACCAGTAATTTTAGCAACTGACCCCTCAGGAGCTACATTACCTTTTAAGATTTGTAAATGTCCAGTTTTCTTAATAGGATTATCTAAACTTTGAATGATTCTACCATCATCAGAAAGATCCGCTACATTTGCTAAATTTTCAGCTAAAGTTTTACCTGTTACAGTCAAACAATCACCATGAAGCATACCTTCTTTTAGTAACATTTTCATAACCGCAGGAGTACCACCAACAGCATGTAAATCAGCCATTACATATTTACCACTTGGTTTAAAATCTGCTAATACTGGTGTTTTGTTAGCTATTTCTTGGAAATCATCTATATTAAGATCAACACCTACTGAGCTTGCTATTGCAAGTAGATGAAGTACAGCATTTGTAGATCCACCCATAACAGTGATTAACACCATAGCATTCTCAAAAGCTTTACGAGTCATAATATCTCTAGGTTTGATATCTAGCTCTAAAAGGTTTCTGATAGTTTCACCAGCTTTATCACATTCTTGTACTTTTTCTGGTGATGTCGCAGGAGTAGATGAGCTAAATGGTAAACTCATACCTAAAGCCTCAATAGCACATGCCATAGTATTTGCAGTATACATACCACCACAAGCACCAGCACCAGGACATGCTTTTTTAATAGTCTCTTGACGCTCTTGCTCTGTAATTTGCCCTGATAAACATGCTCCATAACTTTGGAAAGCTGTAACGATATCAATTGGTTTACCACGCATAACACCTGCTTGGATAGTACCACCATAGATAACAAATCCAGGTCTATTAAGTCTACCTAAAGCCATCATACAGCCAGGCATATTCTTATCACAACCAGGGATAGAAACTAAACCATCATACCAATGTGCTGACATTACAGTTTCAATAGAATCAGCAATAAGGTCTCTAGATTGTAATGAGTAGCTCATACCATCTGTACCCATTGAAATACCATCACTAACTCCGATAGTATTAAATCTCATTCCCTTTAAGTTTTCTTTCTCAACACTATTTTTGACAAATTGTGCTAATTGATTCAAATGCATATTACATGTATTACCTTCATACCATACACTAGCAATACCAACTTGTGGTTTATGCATATCATTATCATCCATGCCTGTACCATAAAGCATAGCTTGAGAAGCGCCTTGAGATTTATCTTCTGTAAGACGTCTACTATATTTATTTAATATTTTTTTCATAATTCACTCACCCTTAGACATATCTTATGCATAAGCAATATTATACGCATCAATAAATGCTTCAACCGAAGCTTGTATTATATCTGGAGATACTGATTTACCAATACTCTTTATACCTTCTTTCTCTAGACTCATTTCAACGTAAACAACGGCATCTGCACCCTGTCCACGTATCTTAACTTTATAGTCTGTTAGGTTATAAATAATATTGCTAGGACATGCTCTACATAAAGCATTTAAAACAGCATCAACAGGACCTACACCAGAGCAAGAAGCAAAATACAGTTGATCTGCAATCTTAACTGTAACTTCTGCCACAGATTTTTGATCAAGCTCAACATTGACTTTAAATGACTGGACATCAAGAATATTTTTACTCACAGCATCTGTCATCTCTGTAGCATCTTGAATAATATCCTGAATATCAGAAACACTAATTGTTTTACCTTTAACTAAGAATCTTTCAATTAACTCTCTAACCTTAGATAAAAATCCTTCATCATAGTTAGCTCCAAAAAGCTCGCCTAATGTTTTTTTGACTTCTTCTAAAGTTGGTAAACTATCAAACACCACTTCATTTTGCTCAATAAATAGCATTGTCTTATTATCAAAGAAATGACTATTGTAAAGTCTATCAAAATCAGTTTCTGACGGATGTATAATCGGTGGTTGGATTGCTGATTTGAGTACAACATTTGGATCTTTAAGCCCATCACCTGATAGAACACAAACTACTGTACTACCCTTTTGAAGCTTACCATCTTTGTATTTTTGAAGTAAATGAGCAATAGTTGATGCTGAAGCTAACTCAACAAATAATCCTTCTTTTGTTGATAATAAATACTGAGCCTCAAGCATTTTCATATCTGTAACTGCTGTTGATTCTCCACCAGTGTTATAAATAGCATCTATAGCCTTATCACCATCAATAGGATATGGCACTGCTATTGCAGTAGCAATTGTATTAGCAGCTTTTAGTGGTTCAACTCTATTTTGATTTTTTTGATATGCTCTAGCTAAAGTATCTGCTCCAGTAGATTGCACACCCGTAAGTTTTGGTAATGAGTTAATAAAACCTAGCTCTTTATATTCAGAGAAACCTTTATAGTAAGCTGTCATATTAGTACCACAACCAATTGGTACTATAACTTCATCTGGCACTTGGAAAAGAAGCTGATCAACCAACTCAAAAGCTGCCGTTTTTTGTCCCTCAACTCTAAAAGCATAATCCCCTGCAAGGAAGAAATCTTTTGACTTTGCAATATCAAAAGCTAACTTAGCAGCCGCATTATAACTTCCTTTTACCTGAACTATCTTACCGCCATATGACATCACTTGGGCTAACTTAGATGTTGCAACACCTTCTGGCACAATAATAAAACATGGCATTTTTGCAGCAGCTGCATAACAAGCACAAGATGCCGCCATATTACCTGTTGAAGCTAAAACTATACCTTTTGCACCTAATTCTTTAGCAACAGTGATATCTACTGCAGATCCTCTATCTTTAAATGATCCTGTAGGATTTTTACCCTCAACTTTAAAATAAAGATTTATACCTAACTCTTTACCTATAATTTTACTCTTTAATAATGGAGTAGGCGCCTCTCTAAGAGATACAAAACTTGATGGATCTTTTATGGGCATAAATGGTATGTATTTAGATAGACAAGGAGATGCTTGAGTAAAGTAGTCTTTATTAATTTTTTTGCTGATTTTGTCGATATCCATCTGGATTTCCCAGGGTTCATTTTCTCCAGCAAAAACAAAACTATCAGTAGAAACTTCTTCCTTTGTATAGAAATTTAGTATTTTGTACATTCTATAGAATTACCTCATAAATTTGATCATAGATTTATAAACTTACTTTATACTAATGCATTTTAAATAATAATTAAATAAAGTGTTTATGCTATTTTTTATTTCTAGTAAAAATATTCTGAAAACGTGAACATATTTATACAAAATATCAAAATGTATTAAATATTTGAGAATTGAGTAAATACTATAATTGATACCAAGAATCTAATCTTTCTTTTAGTTTATCTAGACCCATTTTACTTAATGAAGAAAATAACTGATATGAGATCTTATCTGTTGAAATAAATGTTTTTAGAAAACTCTCAATCATTCTATTGGCTTGAGCTCTTTCTTTATTATTTAGCTTATCAGCTTTTGTAAGAAGTATATGTAAGTTTAAATCAAATGATATAGCCATCTCAATCATCAAAGAGTCAAACTCTTTTAGTGCGTGACGTGAGTCAACTAGAAGAACAATCCCTCCTAAACATTGACGTGATGTTAGATAACTCTCCATTTCGCTTTGCCATTGTTTTTTAATAGCTTCAGAAACTTTAGCATAGCCATAACCTGGTAAATCGACTAGTCTTTTATTATCACCAAGATCAAATAAGTTTATTAACTGTGTTCTACCTGGAGTTTTACTTACTCTAGCTAAACCTTTATGATCAGTTAATGTATTTAATGCGCTAGATTTACCAGCATTTGATCTACCTGCAAATGCTACTTCAACACCTGTATCTTCAGGAAGTTGAGAAACTTTTGCAGCTCCCATTATATATTTTGCGTTACGATAATTCATAATTTATGCTCTAATTTTATTTTTTCAAAAAGTTCCTGACAAGCAGTATGAATCATCAGAAAAACTTTATCAAAGTTATTTTCATAATATGGATCAGGTACATCTTTTATAGAAATTGTTGATGCATACTCAAGCATTCTTGATACTTTTGAAAAATCAGCTTTTGGGAACATCTGTCTCATAGTATCAACATTTTCTTGGTCCATAGCAACTATATAATCAAACCTATCAAAGTCTGACTCTTCTAGTTGTTGCGACTTTTGATCTGAAAGATCACAGTCATATTTTTTGGCTGTTTCTAATGATCTCATATCAGCACCATGTCCCTCATGTCCCCACATACGTGAACTAGTGCCACAAGACTCTACGCTAACTTTCTCTTCAAGATTATTCTCTCTAATGATATCTCTAAAAATACCATGAGCTGTCGGAGACCTACAAATATTACCTTTACATACAAAAAGCACTTTTACCTTATTCATAATCTATTTAGCCTCTTTCATAGCTTCAGCAAGTTGACTATTAGGCTCTAACTTAAAGCCTTGAAAAAACTTACTATCAGGCTTAAGCATAAATACAACTTGATTTTTACCATCGAAGCTTTGCTTATAGGAGTTCATGCTCTTTAAAAACTCATATAAAGGAACTGAGCTAGCATAAGTATCTGTGAAAATTTTAGCTGCTTTTGCATCTGCTTGGGCTCTAATAATCTTAGATTGCTTTTCTGCCTCTGCTAGAGTTACTGTTACTTTCGCATCAGCTGCTGCTTTTGTTTTTTCCGCAGCTCTTTCACCTTCAGCTCTTATACGTGAAGCTTCCTTATGTCTTGATGATTTCATTCTTTGGTATATAGATTCTGTAATTGTATCAGGTAAGTCAATTTGATTAACCCTAACATCTACTATAGATATACCGATTTCTTTAGCCTGCACTGCAACATCTTTTGTTAAAGCAATCATCAGCTTATCACGATCATTATTAACCAAACTTTGGATATCATTTTTACCAACTTCAGCTCTTAATGATGATTCTAAGAATTGCTTTAGTAAAGTTTCTGCTCTGAAGACTTGCCCACTTGTACTAATAAAGAATTTAGAAATGTCATTAATTCTCCAAACTACATAAGCATTTATTAGTACATCTTTTTTCTCTTTTGTAACTACACGAGATGAATCTGTAGTTAAAACTCGATTTCTCATATCATAGTTTTTAACTGTATCTAAAAATGGAATTTTGATATGAATACCTGGCTCATACTCAATAACCTTTCCATTTTTCTTAACAAGTTCACCTAATCTTAAAACTACAGATTCTGTACCTTGCTTCACAATAAATTTACTACTAAAAACTAATACTACCGCGATTACCACAAGTACTAAGATTATTTTTAAAAGTTTACTCATCTTAGTTTCCTCCTTGTGTATTTGATAATAATGCTTGTTTCTGCTTACTTCCTAGACCATAGAAAATGTTTTTCGCGCCATCGCCATCGATTATGAAGACTTTATTATGCTGTAATACATCTGAGATAGTATTAAAATACATTTGATTCATAACAATATCTGGTGATTTTTTGTATATTGGTAATAATTGTTCAAACTCAGCTACTTCACCTTGGGCTTGTAATACTATTTCTTGTTTATAGGCATTAGCTTGATCTACAATTCTTTGCGCCTTACCTTCAGCAACAGGGATAACTCTATTTGCATAAGATTCGGCTTCATTTTGTAATCTAGCCTGATCTTCTCTTGCTTTTATAACATCATCAAAAGCATCTTTAACAGCATCTGGAGCTTGAGCTGGTTGCATAATAACATCACTTATATAAATACCAGATTTATATTCTTTTAATAAAGCCTCCATCTCTTGTTTAACTTTACCTGCTATCGATGCTCTTTGTGTTGTTAGAATATCAGATAAATTACTATGCCCAATAACCTGTCTAACAGCACTCTCTAATGATTGCTGTAGTAGCTGAGATGGATCTGTATTTGCAAATAAATAATCTTGAAGATTAGAAATACGATACTGTACTGTAAATGAAACATGAACAATATTTTCTTCTGAAGTTAGCATATCTCTTTTTAATGAGATAGTTTTTAACTCTTGGACATTTTCTTTACGAATTGTATCAACTCCTAATGGATACCAATGCAAACCTGGCTGAACCATTTTTGTAAACTTACCAAACCTAAGTACAGCTGCTTGCTCAGCAGGTTGAACAACATAAAAGCCAAAACCTACCCATGCAATAATTAAAACACCAATAACAATAGCTGCTATTTTCTTAATTGGTGGCTTCTCAAATATTGGGTTATTTTTATTGGCATTTTTAGAGTAGATACTTTCGTTATCATCATTATTTTTTTTCTTCTTACCAAAAAATTTTTTTATAATTTCTTCTAAGTCTGGAGGCCCCTGCTCAGAGTTCTTGCTCCAAAACCATTTTTGTTTTAATTTTTTAATCATAAATAAGTATTCCTATATATTTCACAATAGTTTTTTTATGCTTACGACTTAACTATTATATATAAAAAATCATACAATTTTTGCACTATCTGCAAATAATTATCAAATGCTTGCATCTATGATATTGAATAACTAAAGATATAGCTCTAAAATTGAAAGTTAGACTAATTTCTAAAGGAAAAAACATGAGAATTGCGATAAATGGAATTGGTATAGCAGGACCTACTTTAGCATGGTGGCTTAGAGAGTATGGTTTTGAACCTGTTATCTTTGAAAAATCTCCTGAATTTAAATCAGGTGGCCATCTTGTTGACTTTTGGGGACACGCCTGTGAAATAATGGAAAAAATGGGACTTCTTGAACGATTAAAAGAAAAATCTTATCAAATAAAGCACATTCATTGTTTTGATGAAAATGGCAGAAGATCATCAAAGGTAAATATTTCTTCTCTTATCAAAGAAAACTATGGTGAGTTCCTAAGTGTTAAACGAGGAGATATTTCAGAAGTTATCTATAATGCATGTAAAGGAATTGATATAAGATTTGGCACTTCCATAGAAAGCCTAGAAGAACAAAAAGATGGAGTAATTGTTCATCTTTCTGATAAAACTACAGAAAAGTTTGATCTAGTCATAGGTGCTGATGGTTTACACTCACATATTCGCTCGTTAGTATTTGATAAATCAGAATATGAAGAATATGATTTAAACAAGTATATTGCCGCATTTTCTCTAAAAGATTATAACCACTTTGAGAAGTTTACTTATGCTGTTAGTGTTGGTAATGATAAGCAAATAGCTAGAGTCTGTTTAGATGAAGATGAAACTTTATTTATGTTTACTATTGACGCAAGTTTAGTTAAAAAATTTCCAACAACTACAGAAGAAAAAAAACAGCTTCTAAAATCAGTCTTTAAAGATAATAAATGGGAGACTCCTGACATACTTGAAAGACTTGATAATGTTGAATATATTTATTTTGATAATGTTAGCCAAGTAAAAATGGACAACTGGCATAAAGGTAGAGTTGCTTTAATTGGAGATGCTGCATCTTGTCCTTCTATCCTAATGGGCCTAGGAAGCATATTTGCAATAGTTGAAGCATATGTACTAGCTGGTGAATTATATAAAGCCAAAGGCGACTATAAAGTAGCTTTTGAAGAATGGCAAGATAAGTTAAAAGATATAATAAATAGAAAACAAAAAGTTGGACTTTCAAATCTATCTTTAGCCGCATCTGATGAAATTATGAAGAAGTATCTTTCTACAATTACAGTTAAAATATCTTCAACTCCTGTCATTTCAAAATTTATTGGTGCAGGGATATTTAATGATACTATTGATCTTCCTGAATATAAGAAAGATTAACATATTAACAAAAAAACTCTTCTAGATTTAAATCAAAATCTCGATTAAATCTTTCAAAATCATCTTCTGATATCTTTATATCTAGCAAGTAATTGCCATGCTCGGAAATATCTTCATTATCAACTACACCTAACTCATACATCATCGCTCTAACTTTTGAATATTTAGGAGGTAATTCTAAAGTGCCATTTATCCATGATTTATTAAAAAATGTAGCTAATGCTTCATAAAACTCGTCAATACCTTGACCTGTCTGAGCTGATAGATAAACTCTAGCTACTACACTGCTATCAGAATCATCTAATTGAACAAAGCTTGGAGAGATATCGTCTAGCTTATCAATCTTATTGTACACACAAATCATTTCTTTATCTGCAATACCAATCTCTTTTAGCACTCTTTCAACTTGCTCAATATAACTTTTATGATCTTCATCTGCATAGTCAATAACATGAACTAACAGATCTGACTCTATTGCCTCCTCTAAAGTTGCATGAAATGCTTCTACTAAATCATGTGGCAGATTCTTAATAAAGCCCACTGTATCAGAAAATATAACTTCTCCTAGCTTAGGAACTATTACTTTACGCAACGTAGGGTCAAGTGTTGCAAAAAGCTGGTCTTTTGCTAAAACCTGAGCATCTGTAATTTTATTGAATAGTGTTGATTTACCCGCGTTTGTATAACCTACAAATGATATTGTTGGGATATTATTTTTCTTACGTGATGATCTACTTAAATCACGATGATGTTTTACTTTATCAAGTTTTTGTGTAATTTGTTTTATTCTTTGTCTGATTAAACGTCTATCGATCTCTAGCTGAGTCTCACCTGGACCACCTCTTACACCAATACCACCTTTTTGTCTCTCTAAGTGAGTCCAACCTTTTACAAGACGTGTTGATTGGTAGTTTAGCTGTGCAAGTTCAACTTGGAGTTTACCTTCATGTGTCTTAGCCCGTAATGAAAATATCTCTAGAATCAATCTAGTTCTATCCATAATTTTACACTCAAGTAGCTTTTCAATGTTACGCTCTTGAGATGGACTTAGAGGATGGTTAAAAACAACAAGATCCGCTTTTATTTCATCTCGTTTATTCTTTATCATTTCCATCTTACCCATACCACAGAAATATTTGATATCAGGCTCTGGATGATTAAAATCAAGACTTTCTAAAACTACTTTATCAGCAGCTAAAACTAAGCCTTCAAGCTCAGCTAAATCTGCATTAAGCTCACGATGATATTTAAAATTTATATTTACAAGTAGACATTTGCTACCTGCCTCATAAGATTGGAAAAATTCCATTTAATCTAATCTACTCCCAATAAATAATTAGTCAACCTAAGACAAATACGTATTCTACAAATTAATCTTAGAATTCTTTTTTAAAACCTTTAACCTCAAAATTCATGATCAAATGCCATAAACTAACAAAGATAGATTTTAAAATATATTAAAGTCAACTATAAATAGTTTTGAAACAAGTATATCAGCTAATTATCTCTACGTCAGGAGATGATGCATACAATGTAAAAGATATTTGAAAATTTTATCTAAGAATTTAGATAGTTTAAAATTATTACTTTAAACTAATTTGATAAATATTCGAGCTAATTAAATTACTCGTTAACATTACCTTCGTTTTCTTGAGCTTCAAGCTCATCAGAATGAACATCATCAACATTATCATCTTGATCTTCATTTGAGTTTTGGTGGTATGGGTTAAAAGAGCTATAAACCATTCTTACACTCTTAGCTGGTACGATAGTTGAAATAGCATGCTTATAAACCATTTGGTTTACAGTATTTCTAAGTACAATACAGAATTGGTCAAAAGCTTCTACTTGACCTTGTAGTTTGATTCCGTTTACAAGATAAACTGATACGCTTACTTTTTCTTTTCTTAAAGCATTTAAGAACGGGTCTTGTAAAGATGATATTCTAGACATTGTTTCACTTCCTTTTAATTATTTTGTTATAGTTATTATTTTATCAAGTTTAACAATTAAACTTCGCCGTATATTCTAACAATATTTGAACTTATCAGCAAATATTAATTTTAGGCAATTCAAAGATACACTTTTTTAAATACTTATCAGCAAATTATATTAGCCACACAAGTAATAATGATAATTAATCTCATCTTTACCATTCCAATTTAATTATTCTTCATATAGAATTATCATCAGACCTCTTAATATTTTCTTATATTACTCAACAAATAGGAAGATTCTAGAACATTTAAGGAAGATTTTGATGGCATATATCTTCAGAAGTTTTGCTATGTATTTTTTGTATATACTTAGTTTTGAATGCTTATCAGCCCAACCTAAGAAAGAATCATCAGTTAAAGATACGGCAATACAGTTACAACAACAGATACAAAGTCTTCAAAATGAAATCAAAGAACTGGAATACTCAGAATTTCAAGAAAATAATAATTCTTCATTCTCCACATACTCATCTGTAGTAACTGATAACTCTGAAACTTCTGAAAATCCTCTTGATAAAAACTTGATAAAACAAGATAGAATAGAAATAATGCAAAATGTAGATGCAGATAACCAAATTGTAGACTTAAAAAATGAACCTTTAGGAGGTATTTTTGATACTAAAGGAGGTATTAATGTAGGAAATATGCCAGCTATTACAAATAGAGGTCAAGTAGCATTCTTGGGTGCGTACTCTGGTAATAACGAAATTCCAATTGGTCAAATTTCTTCCACACTATTTGCTACAACAGTACTAGGACAAAGAGATAAATTCAGTGATTATGAAATATTTTTAGGTGGATTTATTGGTATAGATGCTCAAACATGGTTTGGAGATAATCTAAAAAGAGTAGACTTCAATAGTAATCCAACGACCTCTTTCTCAAAAAATGGGCAAAATATATATCTAACATCAGCTACACTATACTTTTTAGCAAATGCCGGTGAATATCTTACAGCATCATATGATGTTAGCGCGAATGAGAATGGTGATTTTTCCATAAACAATGCTTTTGCAATATTTGGTAATCTCACAGTTTCTCCATTTTTTGTAACCGCGGGAAGAAGTCCTCTTACGGTTGCTAATTTTGGTGGAGGTGGTACTTATGTTGGAAGTGTTGCTGACTATCTTGGTGTAGGTCGAGCGACAAATGTATCTTTAAACTATAAAAGCGACACAACAAATATAAGTGTAGCTGCATTTGGAACAAACGATCAAACAGCAAATTTCTCGGCTGGTTTCTTTTATGGTGATTCATGGACAAAAGATTTATCGGTCGGTTTTAACACAGGCTACGTGTATAACCTAAATGGTGCTGAGAATCTTAGCATACCAATGATTGCTCCAGGAAAAACTATAGGGGCTTATAATATTGATACTAACGTAGCATACAATATCGGTACAGGAGTATTGCAGGTTAATGTTGGATGGGTAACAACTACTGGAGCCGCTGACTTTAATGGCACAGGAAATGATGTTTTTACAGGGGCATGGTATATAGGTGGAAACTATTCTTTAAATCTTGCTGAAAGAGACACCAATTTTACTGTTGGCTATGGCCAAACATACAATGCGGCGGCTGTTCCTATGTCTATACCTGCTAGCCCTTTTCAAGATGGTTTATCAGCATCAGGCATAAAAAATCAATTAGTTTTTTCTGCTCAGCGTGCTTACTTCGACAATAATGTACTATTTGGGCCAGAATGGGCTTATCAGAAGTTTTATGGAGGTAGTAGTATGAATACAATTACTTTAGATATATCTATATACTTATAAATTTATTTAAGTAGTTTTAACTAATGAAAAAACTTAAAACTTCTGACTCTTTGTGATCATTCTCCATCTCGATAGTCTCAATCTCACCCTGCCAATTACGAATCCATGTAAGTTGACGTTTAGCAAGTTGGCGAGTTGCTACTATGCCTTTTTTAACAAACTCATCATAGCTAATATCACCATATAAATACTCCCAAGCCTGACGATACCCTACACTTCGAATAGCTGTAGTATCTTTTGTTAGTTTTGTATTTTTTCTTAGCTCTTGCACTTCATCTAAAAATCCATTATCTAGCATCTGCCTAAATCTAATCTCAATATTTTTATGAAGTACTGATCTATCATTTGGAACTAAGGCACAAAGTTTTAGTTCTTCTTCTAAACCTCCAACTTTTGAAGTTTTGACAAGTTCAGAGTACTTCTGACCACTTATCATAATCACTTCTAAAGCTCGAAAAATTCTTTGTTGATCATTTTGATTTATTTTCTGTGCTGATTCAGGATCCATTTTTTTTAATTGCTGATGAAGATATTGTAGCCCTTTTGCTTTTTTCTCTAGCTCTAAGGTTTGTCTTATTTCTGGGCTACTTTCTGGCAGGCTAGATAAGCCTTCTATTAAACCTTTAAAATAAAGCATAGTCCCACCAACCAGCAAAACTTCTTTGCCTCTAGACCATATTTCTTTTTTAAGCTTATTAACGCTTGATATAAAGTCTGCAACAGAAAAATTCTCCGTAGGCTCTATAATATCTATAAGATGATGTTTTATGCCAGCTTGCTCTTGTAATGTCGGCTTAGCAGTACCAATATCCATCCCTTTATAGACAAGCGAAGAATCAACACTTATTATTTCAGCATTAATCTTTTTAGCAACAGATATTGAAAGAGATGTTTTACCAGAAGCTGTTGGTCCAGCTATCGCATAAATTGATTTATTCATTTAGATATTTTTATAATTAACTTTGACAGGTATTTCTTTTCTAAGAGCTTGCAAATAAAAGTTTAACTCTTCTTGCTTATAAGTATTAGTTACTTGACTAGGAATTGTATTTTTCTTATCTGTTTTAACTGGCTCAACTTTAGTAACTTTATAAATGTAGATATCATTAGTATTACTATCCTGATAAAGATGATATTCACTATTATTGTTAAATAGAACATCATTAGCAAATCCTTCAGAAAAGTTTTTGGCTTTAGATTCACTTGATATAGTAGCTTTACCAAATGATTCATCTATTTTTTTGCCGCTCTCAAGGTTACTTAATAGCTTTTGTGACTTTTGCGTTGCTAATTCTTGAGATTTTTGCTCTACATATGATTTTGTTACAGTATTTTTAACTTCATTAAACTTTTGTTGTGTAGCTGGCTTTGAGCTATCTATTTGATAAACTAAGACTTTATCATCAGAAATAGGCAAGCTGTAGTATTTATCGTTATTTATAAAGAATAAGCTATTTTTCACTCCATTTAGTGAAGAATCAGCATTATTGCTAATATTTGTAGTTTTTGCTTTACCTAATTTAGTTTCTAACTTACCAAACTTAATACTATCAATATTTTGAGAATAAGAGTTAAATTGCTCTAAAGCTTTTCTATTTTGGATAATCTTAGTAATGGTTTGTTTTGTTTTATCATCAAATTTTGTAAATAAGTCTTGATGAGTATTAAAATAATTTTTTAATGTCTCATCACTAATTTTATTTTTAGAGATAAAATTATCTTTAGAAATTATAAAGTAACTAATTTTTTTACTCGCAGGAGTAACATATTCAGATTTATGTTGACTGTAATAATTTTCTAATTCTTTATTAGCTAGTTTAATTTGTGCTTTTAAAGAACTAGGCTGAATCTTGATATATTTTATTTGCTTGTCTACAGAATAAATACTAGACAATGATTTATTCTCATAATCAGTAATAAATGAAGTTTGAGTTATTGTTTGAGGAATTGTACTAGCTAAAACATTTTGTGATACTAATTGCTCTAATTTATCCATACCTCCAAGATATCCTACAACTTGCTTTAGTTTATCACTAGAGAACTTGCCATCTTTATCAAAAAACATTGGATTATTAAAAATAGCTGACTGTAAAGCTAACTTAGATACTACGATATTTTTTTGTGCTGCTGTTAGTATTAAATACTGATTTATCATTTGTGATAAAACTTGAACTTTTTGTTCTTTAGTTTTAGCATTTTGAGCATATTGCTGAAACTGCTGAGAACTTATCTCATTATCACCAACTTTTGCAACATAAGCACGACTCCCTCCTCCTATATTAGTTAAAAAGAAAGTCATGCCTGAAATCACAAATATAAAACTTATAGAAATAACCACAATCCAAGTAAATGGACCTTTTAGTCTATCATTAAAAGACTGCAACATTTTTTCAACCTTAAATTAAATAATTCTTATTAAATTTATAAATATTATAGATAAAAAAAAGGCATACTGTTAAGCATGCCCTTTAAAAAAACTAATTTTTTAAAAGTTTTTTTATTTTACTGCGTCTTTAAGACCTTTACCAGCTTTGAAGCTTGGTACTTTAGAAGCAGCGATTTGAATTGTCTCACCTGTCTTAGGGTTTCTACCTTCTCTAGCGCTTCTTTCTTTAACTTGGAAAGTACCAAATCCTACAAGTGTTACGCTATCGCCTTTCTTAAGAGCTTTAGTAATCGCTTCAATAGTAGCGTCTAAAGTACTCCCAGCAACTTCTTTAGTAACATCAGCTTCTTTAGCTATAGCACTTACTAGTTCACTTTTGTTCATCTTTAAAACTCCTTTTGTTTATAAATCGATATATTACCAATTAACTTTATAACACTAAAAATATATGGTTTCAACAAAAAACACTAAAAAACTCTTTCTAGAACCTCTTTTATGTTATTTACAGGGGTTATTTCGAGTTTTTCTGTAATTTCTTTATCAACATCTGCTAAATTCTTAACATTCTGTTTAGGTATTAAAACCTCTTTAATTCCACCTCTTAAAGCAGCTAAAAGTTTCTCTTTTAAACCACCAATTGGTAATACATCTCCTCGTAAAGTCACCTCACCAGTCATTGCGATATCATTTCGTACAGGTTTGTCTGTATAAACAGAAACTAACGCTGTAGTCATTGCAATACCAGCACTTGGTCCGTCTTTAGGAGTTGCACCTTCTGGAACATGAATGTGAACATCTTTTTTCTCATAAAAATCGTCAGCAAGCTTATAATCTTTAGAAATTGAACGCATCACACTAAATGCTGCATCAATAGATTCTTTCATTACATCACCTAGACTACCTGTATATTTAACTTTACCTTTACCAGGCATAGCTAGAGCTTCAATCGTAAGAAGCTCACCACCTACAGACGTCCAAGCAAGTCCTGTAACTTGACCCACTTTTGCTTTTGCATTTTTAACACCATAATCAAACTGATGAACACCTAAATATTCTTCAAGATTTTTCTGAGTTATAGAAATCTTACCATGATCAGGATCTTTAAGGAGATTTTTAACCGCTTTGCGACAGATTCCGTCTATCTTTTGCTGTAAATTTCTCACCCCTGCTTCTCTAGTATAATATCTAACCACATCTAAAATAGCTTTTGGTGTGAAGTTAATTTCTTGTTTAGTTAAACCATTATTATCTAAAGCCTTTGGCACAAGATACTGCTTAGCAATAGCTTGTTTTTCAAGCTCTGTATATCCAGATAAATTAATAATCTCTAACCTATCTCTTAATGCAGGATCTATATCTAATGAGTTAGCTGTAGCAACAAACATCACTTTTGATAAATCATAATCTATCTCAAGATAATGATCATTGAAAGTACTATTTTGCTCTGGGTCTAACACCTCCAACAATGCTGCTGAAGGATCTCCTCTAAAATCAGAAGAAACCTTATCAATTTCGTCTAATAAAAATAGTGGATTCTCAGTTTTTGATTTAATTATCTTTTGGATAATTTGTCCCGGCATAGATCCGATATAAGTACGACGATGACCTCTAATTTCAGACTCATCACGAACTCCGCCTAATGCCATACGTACATATTCACGTCCAGTAGCTCTTGCTATAGAATGACCTATAGATGTCTTACCAACACCTGGAGGTCCTACTAGACATAAAATAGGCGCTTTAGTATTGCTATCTCTTTTAATTTGAACAGCTAAATGCTCAAGTATTCTTTCTTTTACTTTCTTAATACCATAATGATCTTTTTCTAGTACTTTCTCAGCTAAATTAATATCTTTTTTAACTTTAGCTCTTTTACCCCAAGGTAAAGAAAGAATAGTTTCGATATAGTTTCTTGATACAGCTGACTCTGAAGAGGATGGAGGCATAGCTTTAAGCTTTTTAAGCTCCTTTAAGCATTTTTCTTTTGCTTCTTCAGACATTTTTGTATTTTCAATTCTCTTTTTAAGCGCAGAAACCTCAGACTCCTCATCAGCCTCTCCAAGCTCTTTATAAATAGCTTTTACTTGCTCATTTAGATAGTATTCACGTTGGTTTTTATCAACTTGTGACTTTACTCTATCTTTAATTTTAGCTTCAAGTTCAAGTATTTCTAACTCTTCATAAAGACATGAAAGCAACAATAATGCTTTTTTCTTTATATCTGATGCTTCAAGAATTTTTTGCTTTTTAACAATCTCTGAATTAAGAATCGTAGCAATTTCATAAATGAACTTATGTGGCTCTTCTGTGTTTATTAAAGTCGCTAAAGTTTCTTTAGATACCTTACCACTAATATCAACAAACTTCTTAAGAGAATCAGATATAGATAGTAGGATAGCTTTTAATTCTTTATCAACCTGATCTGGATTATAGTTATCATCGATATGTAAGTTATCTAAACTTGCATAGATACAGTCATTCTCGAGTGTATATTTAGACACTAGCCTTTTTGCAACACCCTCAACAATAACCTTCAAACTCCCATCCGGAAGCTTCATAATTTGAACTATTTTAGCTAATGTAGCTATATCATAGATATTATCTACAACATCGCCTGAACTAGAGCCATTTTTCTGAGTTGCTAATAAAATATAATTATTATAATTATTAGATGCCTGTTTAACTGCTTCTATCGACTTTTTACGCCCAACATTAAGTGGGATAGTCATCGATGGATATATAACCACATCTCTTAAAGGGATAACAGGAACAACATTTAAGATTTCTGACATAAACTCACTATACTCCTGTAAATTGTTTTAGACTATATCTTTTAACTGCTTTTGCTCTTTATTTTTACTAATTAACACAGGCTCTTCATGTTCTAATATAACTTTTTCATTGATGATGATTTTTTCAACATCTTGTGAAGATGGTATATGAAACATCAACTCAAGTAGAACATTTTCAAGAATAGTCCTAAGACCCCTTGCGCCTGTCTTCTTAGCTATTGCTTTTTTAGCTATCTCTATAAGAGCTTCATCTGTAAACTCTATTTCAACATCATCAAACTTAAATAATTTAATATACTGTTTGATAAGAGCATTTTTAGGTTCTTTTAGTATTTTAACTAAATCTTCTTCTGTTAATTCATTTAAAACTGTAACTATTGGTAAACGACCAATAAGCTCAGGAATCAGACCGAACCTAGTTAAATCTTCACTTTCAACTTTTTGCATTAGCTTTTCAGTATCAAGATTATCTTTCTGACGAATAACATCCGCATTAAAGCCAATACTTACCTTATCCATTCGATGTTTAACAACCTTTTCTATACCAGCAAAAGCTCCTCCACAAATAAATAGTATATTTGAAGTATCTACCTGAATCATATCTTGATTAGGATGCTTTCTACCACCCTTTGGAGGCACAGAAGATACTGTTCCTTCAATAAGTTTCAATAAAGCCTGTTGAACACCTTCACCAGAAACATCACGAGTGATGGATGAACTTTCTGATTTACGTGCAATCTTATCTATTTCATCAATATATATAATTCCTTTTTCTGCTTTAGCAACATCAAATTCAGCATTTTGCAATAAACGTACGATAATATTTTCAACATCATCACCAACATATCCAGCTTCTGTAAGAGTTGTTGCATCTGCTATAGCAAAAGGAACATTTAATTGTTTTGCTAGAGTTTGAGCAAATAATGTTTTTCCTGATCCTGTAGGACCTATTAATAAGACATTACTCTTTTTAAGTTCTGTATCATCATCTTCTGTGATATCAGATGTGATTCTTTTATAATGATTATAAACAGCTACAGATAATACTTTCTTAGCATTATCTTGACCAATTATATAATCATCAAGATAATTTTTTATTTCTATAGGTTTTGGCAACTTATCAAAAGTGATGTCTAATGTAGTATCAACACCATTAGTGCTTTTAATCTTAGTTGCACATTTACTAACACATTCGTTACAAATATTCCCATCTCTACCAGAAATAATACTTTTGACTTCTTGTTGTGATTTACCACAGAAAGAACAATATAGAATTTTAGCCATTTTTAAAACTAGACTTCCTTTATTTATTTGATTATTGCATCACGAGATTCAATAACATGATCTATCAGACCATATTCTTTTGCTTCATCTGCCATCATAAAATTGTCTCTGTCAGTATCCTTAACTATAGTTTCAAGATCTTGACCTGTATGATGAGCTAATACCTTATTTAGCCTTTCTTTGATACGTAAGATATTTTTAGCATGAATTTCAATATCTGATGCTTGACCTCTAAAACCACCTAAAGGCTGATGAATCATAATCTGTGAACTTGGCAAGCTATATCTTTTACCCTTTGCTCCACCAGCTAACAGCAATGATCCCATACTAGCAGCTAAACCGATACAAATAGTATTAACATCTGGCTTAATAAACTGCATAGTATCATAGACACCCATACCTGCTGTAACCATTCCTCCTGGAGAATTTATATAAAAATAAATATCTTTATCAGGATCTTCAGATTCTAAAAATAAAAGCTGTGCGATCACTAAATTAGCTGAATGATCATTTACTTCACCATTTAAAAAAACTATACGCTCTTTTAAAAGTCTTGAGTAAATATCAAAAGCTCTTTCACCACCAGCAGTTTTCTCAACAACTGTAGGAACTAAATTATTAGTTATCATTTATAACCTCTCTTTATAAGCCAGCTTAGAATCCAGCTTGTTGAGCTTGCATATTTTGTTTAATAACTTCAAAGAAATCTTCTTCTTTTTCTGAAACTTGTGCTTGATCTAAAACCCAGTCAGTTAGTTTGTTTTCAATAACTAAAGCTTTTAGATTAGCGATTTCTTTTTCATTTTTCTTGATTTGTTCTTTAGTTTTTTCTGGCTCTTCATAAGCTTGAACCATTTCATTTAATAAGCTATCAACTTCTTCTTCTGTTGCTTCAAAGTTTTGAGACTTCATAACACTGTCAAGTACTAAGCTAGTCTCAACTTTTTGTTTAGCATTATCTTCAAATAAATTATCAGGTAATTGATTAACATCAAAGCCTTTCGCACCACCCATTTGTTGAACTAAGTTTTGCTTAGCTGCATCGATTTCTCTTTTGATTAAAGATTTTGGAGTTTCAAACTCAGCAATCTCTCTTAGACCTTTGAAAACTTGCTCTTTTACTTTTCTTTGTAAGATAAACTTAAGTTCACGTTGCATATTTTCTTTGATCTCATCTTCAAAAGTATCTACGCCACCTTTTACACCAAACTTCTTAACGAACTCTTCGTCAACTTCTGGTAATTCAGCTTGTTGGATCTTCTTAACTGTAATATCAAAAGTAGTTTCTTTACCTGCAAGATCTTTGTTTTGATACTCTTCAGGGAATGTTACAGTAATAGTTCTTTGCTCATCTTTATTCATACCAATGATACCATCTTCAAAACCTGGGATCATTTGACCAGAACCAATTACAAGTTCTTGATCATTTGCTGAACCACCTTCAAAAACTTCACCGTCTTTTTTACCTACAAAATCGATAACTACTTTATCATCTTTCTCAACAGCTCTTTCTACTTCTTTAAAAGTTGCTAACTGTTTTCTTAGATTTTCGATCATTTGTTTAACTTCATTATCACCAAGCTCAACTACTGGCTTTTGAACTTCGATTTTTTCAAATCCATTAACTTCAAACTCTGGGAAAAGCTCAAGATTTGCTACAAACTTAAGAGGTTGCCCTTCTTGATTCTCTTTAAGATCAACTTCGATACCAGCAACAGCTAATTTCTCATCTTGAATAGCTTTTGAATATTTCTGAGGAATTAAATCAGAGATAACTTCCATACGGATTTGCTCACCATACTTCTTCTTAACCATGCCAGCAGGTACTTTACCTGGTCTGAAGCCATCCATTTTGATAGTTTTTGCAGTTTGGTTAACTCTTTTATTTACTTCAGTATCTATTTCATTAGCTGGCACTTCAATTAGTAATGAACAATGAATCCCTTCTTTCTTCTCTACAGTAACTTGCATTATTAAGTTTTCCTTTTATTTATTTAACAATTTTCTAATAGCAAATTTTAACTTTCATCTATCAGATTGTCTATATCTTTATTATCAAATATATGACAAGCCAACGCTTTTATTGTAAAATCTAGCTACTCTAATAAAATCACTATCACTATGGTAACCATTATTATAAGTACTTGTCTACTCATAACACCATTTATAATAGCTTTTTTGCATTCAAGTATTATTTACAACAAACACTATGCTAGTGTCTATGCGAATTACTTTATTGCTAGCAACATAAGTCTTATGACTCTGATAAATAGCTATGCTTACTTAGTATATGGAGACAGCATGAGTAAATTTCAAGGATGGATTTATACTCCAGCTGTTTTTCAGATAGGAATTTTCCAATTATGCCTCTTTATATTCTCTGTTTTAGCACTATTTAAAAACCCTCAATTTAAAGCTGCTTGTCTAATTTTCTTTACCATTTATACAATATTTGACTCTCTGACATTATTTAGTGGCTCTACATATAACAACACTGTTGAAGCTATATTCTTCATAAATATAATTGCTGCTTTAATATCATATATTTTATATAGATTTTTGGGTAAAATTGATAATAGGTAATTCAAATATATATTATCTATTAAATTTTACTTCATAATTAGTCCAGGAGGATAAATCATGAGCATTCAAAAAAAAACATTAGTCATTATAGGTGCTGGCCATGCAGGCATATCAGCAGCACTATCAGCAGCAAAAATAAGAAGTAGACTCAATAAAAAATCTGAAATCGATATTATTGTAATAAGTCGTAATTCATATATGACAATACGACCAAGAATGTACATAAAAGAGCTAGAGGAAGCTACTATAAGAGTCAAGAACTTTTTAACTCCGATAAAAGTCCGCTTTATCGAAGCTGAAGTAACTAATATTGATAGTCAAAAGCAATCTATTATTATAAGTGATTCTGATAAGCAACAAAAAGAACTGCATTTTGATAGTCTAATACTTTGTGCAGGTAGTGAACTAGCTCATCCAAGAATCAAAGGGATAGAAACTGTCTATAACATAGATACTTATAAAGCTGCTTTACACCTTAGAAATGCATTAACAGACTTCTTACTTAAAGCAGAATCTACTAAATCCCAAAACAATAAAATCAAAGTAGCTGTACTTGGCGGTGGAATAACAGGAATTGAGCTTGCGTGTGAACTTCCAGTTACATTGAAAAAACTCACTTTTGAACTTGGATTAGAGTCAACTTTTGACCTTGAGGTTTCAATAGTTGATCGTGGTGAT
The DNA here is from genome assembly GCF_012224145.1 of Francisella sp. LA112445. Lineage (NCBI taxonomy): Bacteria > Pseudomonadati > Pseudomonadota > Gammaproteobacteria > Thiotrichales > Francisellaceae > Francisella > Francisella sp. LA112445. The sequence goes on along the minus strand of NZ_CP041030.1, from coordinate 875,644 downwards.
GTTACTTACTCACTAGGAGAAGATCCTCAGAAGTATCTTGTAGATGCATTTAAGCTAGCAAATGTTAAATGTATAAATCATGCATCTATTACAGAGGCTACTCAAATTGAAGCTGATAAAGGATCTGTGATAATAAATGATGAAGTTCTTGAATTTAACTTTATCGTTTCTGCATTAGGCATGAAAGCAACAGATCTTAATAAACTACTACCTTATGATAAAGATCCAGCAGGCAGAATAAAGGTTAATCAATACTTACAAACACCAAATGAGAATATATTTATAGCTGGCGATGCTGCAAATGTAAAAGTTGATGATGAGCACTATGCTGTAATGTCATGCCAACAAGGCAGACCTCAAGGCAGACTTGCTGGACATAATGCAATACATCATTTACTAGGTATCCCAGAAATGGAAGAATACTATCAGCCGAATTATGTAACATGTGTTGATTTAGGTGAGTATGGTGGCTTATATACAGAAGGATGGGAGAGAAAAGTTAAAAAGTTTGGCATGGAAGCTAGGGAAATCAAGAAACATATCAACCTTGAAAGAATATATCCACCAAACAGAAGAGATGAAATAGGCATTTTTGAAGAGGCTGGCGAACTTCAGTTTATTGCTCCTCATGAATCTCATGAAATTGCTAAGAAGACTAAATAGATTTAGAGTTTCCAAAATATTTATACAACTTCATTTATAATAATAACCTTATGACTTATCTCAAAAGTTTGATTAGGGGCTGAACTATAATTATAGTTTTATAATTAATGAGAGTTTAAAGTATTCGATCAAAATATTAAGAATAAAATTACTGACAATATCTAGACTTAATAGCTTCTATAGCTTCAGCATATGTAGCATCCATTTCAGCTCTTGAGCCAACACCACCACCAATCTCATATAATCTACCATCTCCAATACCATAGATAGCAGCATGTATAGTGAAGTTAAGGCCTTTTGCCCAAGCATCTTTAACGACTGTAGTCTTACATAAATTTAAAGCCTGATGAAGTGCATTAAGCTCACACATCATATCAACCTTTTTCTTCATATACTCTTCTTCATTATCTTTATAACAAGCTAATGATTCTTCAATGAACTGTTTGTTTTTTTCTTTAACCTCATGAATTGATGTTAGCCAGTTATCAATAAGACCATAACTCTTATTCTTCACAACTGTCTCAACACCACCACAGGCATAATGTCCACACACAATTATTTTTTTAACTTTAAGAACTTCAATAGCAAATTGTAATACTGAAAGACAATTTAAATCTGTAAGAGAAACGACATTAGCAACATTACGATGCACAAACACTTCTCCTGGTATAAGACCACAAACTTGATTAGCTGGTACACGACTATCTGAACAACCTATCCAAAGATATTCTGGAGATTGGCCTTTTGATAATGTTTCAAAAAACTCTGGATTAGTTTTTTTAATTTCTTCAGCCCAAGCTCTATTACCTTTTATCAACTCAGCGATATTACTCATATTTTCTCCTTATATTATCTGAATATTTTTTCATATATTATATTTCATATACTATCTTAGAATATATCAATGAACAAGTTTTTATTAGCTTGATCTAACTAGATTGTTACTTCACCTTGTAAAGAAACATTAAAAGCATCTTTAATTTGTTGTTGAGAAATGCCAGGTTGACTAAGTAGATAAAAAAGTTTACCTAACGCTGCTTCATCAGTCATATCATACCCTGATACAACCCCAGCTTCTACAAGCCCTCTAGCTGTTTTATAAGTATGCATTTTTACACTACCATATAAGCATTGGGTACAGTTGACTATTACAACCCCTCTTTTATCAGCTTTTGACAATGTCTTATGAATATTAGGATCATCCATCATATTGCCTGAACCATATGTTTTTAGGATTAAACCCTGTAGAGGAGGCTCTAATACAGCTTCTAATATATCATTATCCATACCTGGAAAAACACTTAGGATAGCTATTTTAGGTACCCCAAAAGTTTCTAATGTCGGCAATTCATAATTATCCGCTCTCTGCCATAGTCTTCTTTTTTTAATATCTATATCGATCCCTACTTTTGCTAAAGTCGGATAATTTGGAGAATCAAAAGCTTCAAAATCTGTAGCTGATATTTTAGTAGTTCGATTACCACGCATAAGCCTTTGACTGAAATACACACAAACTTCTTTTATATCATCGCTACATGCAAATATTAGGCTATTTAAAATATTCGATATTGCATCAGATCTTATCTTTGAAATAGGAATTTGTGAACCTGTAACAATTACAGGTTTTTGAATCTCACCAAGCATAAAAGATAGTACTGAAGCTGTATATGCTAATGTATCTGTACCATGTAAAATTACAAAACCATCATAATCTTTATAGTTTTTTAATATATCTAAAGCTAGAGACACCCATCTCTTAGGATTTATATTTGATGAGTCTATTAAGTTTGTATATTCCTTGATTTTAAACTCAGGCATATTGTACTCATAAAAATCACGAATGCCTTCAACAGTCTTTGTTAAATATCCTGGCTCAACATCATAGCCCTGCTCTGTATTGATCATACCGATAGTACCGCCAGTATATAAAACTAAAATTTTCTTATGGCTAAAGTTTTCCATTTTTATCTTTCTCCATTAACTCTGCTATAGCCTTGTTTGCAAGCTCATCTGCTTTTTCGTTGCCTTGATTACCACTGTGTCCTTTAACCCAGCTCCAAGTAATATTATGAACCTGACTTAGACTATCAAGCTCTTGCCATAAATCTTTATTTTTAACTTCTTTCTTAGCTGCTGTCTTCCAGCCATTAGCTTTCCAATTTGCTAACCACTGGTTAATACCGTTTTGTAGATATTTAGAATCAGTAAAAATGGTAATATCACATTTTCTTTTTAGGCTCTCTAATGTTCTAATAGCAGCTAAAAGCTCCATCCGATTGTTAGTAGTTTCCTTCTCTGCGCCATATATCTCTTTCTCTACACCATTATAGCTAAGTATAGCTCCCCAACCACCTATACCAGGATTGCCTTTACAAGCTCCATCAGTATAAGCTATAACATTATTTTTTCTTGTGAATATCCCCATATATCTCCTTCATACAGTTACCACTGTATACTCGTTTCTTTTTCGATTCGGTTACTAAATCAGATACTTTGAGACCATCTACTATAAAATAATTATCTTTTTTGAAGATCGCAACGAAGTTTTTACTTACTACACGTTTAAATAAATCAATAAAGACATTTCCCGTTGGATTTATTAATTGAATTTTTTTACTAACAAATCCGTTTGCTAAGAATTTTGATAGCAACTTATAAAGCCTAATATCTCCTGAACATGTAGCTATAACCTCACCATCATCTGCTAGACAAAAATGTAATTGTTGCAATAAAGATTTCATCTGTTTTGAGCAAGGTAAAAAATCTTGATCCAAAATTATTAAATCAAAAAACTTATGTTCAAACGGCCACGCTTCAACATCAAAGATACAGCCCTTTTGAGACTCTGTTTTTAAATATCCTGAGCAAACAACCTTTCTTAAGACATTAATTCTATCAAGATAGCTGTCATCATTATTTGTGATAATAAGAGCTTTTTTATACCATCTTTGTGCAAGATATCCTGTTATAATTCGCTCTTTCACATTCATAAGATTTTTAACCTACCAAGTTTCTCATTCTTTCAAAATAATCTGGACAAGTCTTACTAACAGCCTCCGCATTATTTATAACAACACCATCATTTCTTAACCCTAAAAGACCTAATGACATAGCAATTCTATGATCATTAAAGCTATCAACTTCTGCAGGTTGGAATTTACTTTTAGATGGCGATATTAAAATACTATCTTGTGTCGTTTCAACATACATACCAAGTTTTGTAAGCCCTTCTGCCATAGCAGATACTCTGTCTGATTCTTGACCTCTAGTATGGCTAAGTCCTGAAATATAAGTATCTGAATCAGCAAAGCAAGCTATAGCAGCCAAAGTCATAAATGTATCTGAGAAATTACGCATATTAACATTTACACCCTTTAATTTCTTAGCTCCTGTAACTTCAACACCATCATCAAAATATTTAACTTCACAACCAATCATCTCAAGAACATCTAAAAACTTGATATCTCCTTGCTTAGATTCTTTAGTTACATTCATTACTTTTATAGTAGATCCAGTAATAGCAGCAAATGCCCAGAAATATGAAGCAGTTGAGACATCTGGCTCAACTACATATCTTCCTGGAGATTTGTAGCTAGATTTCTTAGTTTTATAAATATTATTTTCAATATCCACATCAATACCAAACTCTGCCATAACTTTTGCTGTCATATCTAAATATGGTTGCTTATGATCTGTAATTGAATTTAAAACTAGACCATGCTGCATAAATGGTGCTGCCATAAGTAAGCCTGATGCAAACTGAGAACTTTTTTTGCCATCTACTTCGATACTACCACCTACTAAAGAGTTTGCATTAATAGTCATTGGCATTGCATGAGCTTTTTCATGATACTGAGCCTTCATTCCTAAATTCTCTAACGGCTTTAATTGATCTGCTAACGGTCTCTCCATCATTCTTTGTTTAGCATAAACATAGTAATCACCAGATCCTTGTACAGCGCACATAGGGATTATAAATCTTGTCAATGTACCAGATTCATTACAAAATATCTTTGCTTTTTTATTCTGAAACTTTCCGTTACAACCACCAATATTTAAAGTTTTACTATCTTGATTATGTTTTATATCACAACCTAGCTCTTTTAAAGCTGCAACACATGCCAAAACATCTGCACTATTTGGTAGATTTTCAAATCTAGTTTCTCCATTTGCCATAGCTGCAATAATTAAAGATCTATTTGAGATACTTTTAGAACCATCTAAATAAACATTTTGCTTTACCTTTGTTGTAATTTTAGGTATAAAGTTTTTCATTAGTTTTTTGAATAAGAATTTAAATATATAACGAATATATTACCATAAACGAACTAGTTTTTATTCATCATAATAAGCTCTTATTAAGACTTTTTAAAAAGAAAGTTTTTATTTCAAAATTAAACTAACTATACAAGATATATTTATATTTTCCAATAAAAGAAGATATTGATTTTTTATATAAAAGAACTCAAACTTAGATAAATAACTTTTAAAAAATATAATTACATGTCAAAGAAAAATTGCGAATGTTGTTTCATGCCCTTATCAAAAGATAAAATAGAAAATGGATCAAATATTTATTGCAGTAAGTGTTTTCAAGATAATCAATTAAAAGCTGAAAATATGTCTTTAAATGAATTTCAAAGATATGCTTACGATCAAATGCAGAAAGATGGTAAAAATAAAATGATAAGCTATATTTTCTCTTGGATGATTAAATTTGCACCCTATTGGAAAACACGAAAATAAAACGGCGTCTAGCTCCTATTTTTAATAGCTTTTTTTAATTTAGCTAATGCTTCTTCCTCTATTTGTCGGACTCTCTCTGCTGAGATCTTATACTTAGCAGCTAAATCCTGCAAAGTCGCTTTTTTCTCAAGCAAATATCGAGACATAATAATATCTTTTGTACGAGTATCAAAACTACCTAAAACATCCTTTACAACTGCTTTAAAATTGTCATAATAATCTTGCTGTACTATCTGATGCTCAATATTAGATGATTTATCTTCAAGATATAAGCTCTGCTGGCTAGACTGCCCACCATCATCATCTGTATATGGAAGATCAAGACTTGCATCGCCTTGACACATCCTTTTTTCCATCTCAATGACAGTTTCTTCTTTAACATTAAGCTCTTCAGCCAACTGTTTAATCTCATTTGAACTTAACCAACCAATCTTCCCTTTGGAGCTTCTAAGATTAAAAAACAGTTTTCGTTGTGCTTTTGTTGTAGCTACCTTTACAATTTTCCAATTTTTTAAGACATAATCATGCATTTCTGCCTTAATCCAATGGACAGCAAAAGATACCAATCTAACACCTTGTTCTGGATCAAACTTACTTACAGCTTTCATAAGCCCAATATTACCCTCTTGGATCAGGTCTGCTATTGATAAGCCATAGCCAGAAAAGTTTTTAGCAATTTTAGTTACAAATCTTAAATGAGATAAGACTAACTGCTGTGCAGCTTCTAAATCTTTTTGATATTTATAACGTTTTGCTAACTCTTGCTCTTCTTCTAGAGATAATATCGGCAAGCTATTGACAAAGTTTAGATAAGAATTGAGGTTATTATCAGATACAACAGGTAGAGTCTTAGGTTTTGCAACTGGTAATAACTTTTTTTTAGACATATAGCGCCTTACTAAGTTTCAATTTACTGATAGTAATAAGCCTTACTTAATTGGTTAATTTGTGCTTGCTGTTGTTGTAATACATTAGCAAATTCTTTTTGCATTTGTATCATCATCGCATGTAATTGTGCTATTTTTTGATCCTGTACAGCAGTATATTCTACTAATTTTTTTATAGTATCTTTTTTCTGCATATAGCTAGCATACTTTTGCTGAGCTTGTTTAAGTTGATCTAAACTTACCCAACCAGTATCTCCATTAGTTTTATTAACTACTTCACACCAACCAGTATTTTTACAATAGAAAACATTATAATTATCTTGGTTTTTAAATGTAATATGTCCAGTAACTTTTGATGCTTCATCTTCTTTTGTATAAATATTTACAAGTTTATGCTGAGCTTTATCTTTTGCACAATTACTTGACTGTTCTTGTTTTGTAGTTGTTACAGGCTTATCACTAGACATAGCCAAGGCTAGACTTGATCCTAAAACCAATAAGCTAAAAGTTAAAATGATTTTTTTCATTGTTTATCCTTCTTTTGAATCTCTTAATTCCATTATACACTATCTAATTGCCATAAATTATTAACAAATATTAAAGTATAGGAATATCTTCTTTATTTACCTGTTTAGGCAACAATGATTCTCTATTTAACCCTAAAGCTACAGCAACGACACCTGCCACATAAATTGATGAGTAAGTACCTACAACGATACCTAGAATTAAAGCCAAAGAGAAATTATGCACAGAACTTCCACCAAACAAGAATAACACCACAACAACAAGCATAGTTAAACCAGATGTTAATATAGTTCTTGATAGCGTGTCGTTAATACTTCTATTAACAACTTCTGTAACATTAGAATTACGCATTTTTCTAAAGTTTTCACGTACTCTGTCATAAATTACAACAGTATCATTTAGTGAATAACCAATCACAGCTAAAATTGCTGCTAAAACAGTTAAATCAAACTCTAACTGAAAAGCTGAGAATATGCCGAGTATAACAATAGGATCATGTATTAACGCAATACAAGCACTTATACCGAACTTCATCTCAAATCTAGCACTTATATAAATTAAGATACATACCATAGCAATAATTATTGCCAGTACACCATTGCTTGCTAGCTCTTTACCTACTTGAGGACCAATATAGTTTATACTTTCTACTTTGGCTCCTAAAGCTGTTTCTACATCTTTTTGTAGCTGCTGTTGGGCATCTTCAAGATTTTCAGATTTAGAGTTAACTTCATCTGGAGCAAACTTAATCAAATAGTTATCATTGTCGCCAAAAGTAGTTATAGTTGTATGCTTAAAACCAATCTCTTCTAATTTCTTAGACATAGATTCAGAGCTTAGCATTTTTGAAGTTTGCAGCTGAACCTGATAACCACCAGTAAAATCTAAACCAAGATTTAGACCTTTAGTAAATATAAAGAACAAAGAGATAACAATCATAAGCACTGAAAAAGCAGTCGTATACTTTTTGATACCTAAGAAATCAATCTGAGTCTTTTGTTTAAAAAATTCCATTATAAAACCAACCTAAAATTATATTCCTATAGAGATTTTTTCTAGTTTCTTTTTCTTACCATAAACAAAATTAGTCATAGCTCTAGAAACAGTAACTGATGTAAACATAGATGTAACAATACCAATCATCAATGTAATAGCAAATCCTTTAACAGCCCCTGTTCCAATAAAGAAAAGAATAACTGCAACAATTAAAGTTGTAATATTAGAGTCAACAATTGTCGTAAATGCCTTCTCATAACCTATATGAATTGCACTTTGACGTGGCATACCTGCACGAATCTCTTCCCTAATTCTTTCAAAAATCAGTACGTTCCCATCAATTGACATACCAAGGTTAAGAACAATACCTGCAATACCAGGTAATGTTAATGTTGCCCCTGGAATAATTGACATAACAGCTACGATCAATACAAGGTTCATAACCAAAGCAATATTTGCAATGATACCAAAGACTCGGTAATAGATTAGAATAAAAATAATAACAGCTAAAAGAGCTACAACTATAGATAGCATACCTTTCTCAATATTAGCTTTACCTAAACTTGGTCCTATTTGTGATTCTTGAACAATATGAACAGGTACCTGTAATGAGCCAGACTTAATCATTAAAGCAAGATTATTTGCCTCTTTTTGACTTAAGCCCGTAATCTGAAAATGTGAACCAAGAGCAGATTGAATAGTAGCTACATTTATTAACTTCTCAGTTTTATTAACTACATTTTTCTCTTTGCCATCTTTAGTTTTGACTTTCTCATAAGTAGTATTCACAAGCATTACACCCATAGGGTTACCAACATTTTTGCCAGTAATTTTTCTAAAGTGCGTTGCAGCTGATCTACTTAATTCAACCATAACTATTGGCGTACCTGTTTGGCGATCTACTGATGGACTTGCACCAATAATATCAGCACCACCTGCTACTGGAGCTCCTTTTAAACTATAATAACTTTGATAACCTCTAGAGTTATCTAGAGAGTAGACTTTATAGCCTTGCTCTTCTGTAGCAAGCCTATTTGTAACAGGATCGACTAAATAAAAACTTGCAGTAGATGTACCACCTAAAATCTGTTTAGCTTGAGTAGCATCTTGCATACCAGGAATCTCAATAACTACACGATTCTCACCAGCTTGAGCAACTGAAGCTTCCGCAACACCTAAAGCATTAATACGATTACGCATTACTGTTACAACTTGAGATATAGCACCCTGTTTTAATTGAAGAATCTTAGCACTATTATAAGTCACAAATACAGTATTAGCTTTAGTTGTGCTTGTAATATTTGGATCTTGAATCTTTTTAAACTCCGAGTTTAAATATTGATTAAGCTTAGTAACATCTGCAGAATTATCTAACGTAATAGATACATAGCCATTAGCAATATAATCTTGTGGAGCTTTAACACTAGATTTTTCATCAGCTTTAGTCGAGCTAGAAACACCTATATTATTATCTTTAGCTGCTGCTAAAATCACATTTAATGTATTATCTAATTGTGCATTTATAGCTGTTTTTGTATCAGCCTCTAGCATTAAGTACATTCCACCACGTAAATCTAATCCTAAATTCATAGGGTTAGCACCTAATGCTGAAAGCCAGCTTGGTGAATTAGAAAGCATATTCATAGCAATAATATAATTATCACTTAAACTTTCTTTTAATATTTTTTTCGCTTTAAGTTGTTCTTCCACATCTTTAAATGTAATTGAAACATTATCTTTATTATTAGTTATTTGCGCCTTTTCATAAGCAACTTTATTTTTATCTAAAGTATTTTCAACTTTAACTAATAATTGAGTACTAATATCACCATCTTTTTGAGATATTTGTAAAGCTGGACTTTTACCAAAGATATTAGGTATAGCATAAAACAATGCTAATGCTAAAATTAAGACTATTAAAAGATTTTTCCATAAAGGAAATTGATTTATAGGAAGATTCTTATTATTACTCATTGAAAAATCCTTTGTGTAAAAAAGAAAAAAGTTAAAAGATTTCTAGAATGGCTAACTAAGCCTTAGTAGCACCTTTTGGTAAAATATTAGAAACTGCATTTCTTTGAATTTTAACAGTAACATTTTCTGCCACTTCTAGATCTACAAAAGTATCATCAATTTTAGCTATTTTCCCTATTATGCCACCATTAGTCACAACTTCGTCACCTTTAGCTAACTCTGACAACATTTTACGTAAGTCTTTATTCTTCTTTTGTTGTGGTCTAATAAGTAAAAACCAAAATATTGCAAAAAACACTACTAACATTAAGATTGAGCTTAATGGACTACCAGCTGAAGCTTCACTACCTGCTGCAAAAGAACTTGAAGTAAATAACACAACAGCTGCTAACGATAATAATATTTTTTTCATTTTTTCTCCTAGAAAATTTAGTTTTATATTTTTTAAACAGATGAATTCTACATTAGTAATACCGTATTATCAATGGATATTTTTTTGCTAAATCATTAGGTGACTATGGTTTAAAATAACTTTATTCTATAATAAAACTTTCACTAACTTTTACTCGTATTTAAAACTACAAGGAGTATTTCTTTTGCAAAATCTAAAACTAAGAAACTATATATCTTATGGAATGGGTGATATTTTTGGAGGTGGCGCTTTTGCCCTTATAGGCACTTTCTTTATGATTTTCCTAACAAACAATGTTGGCTTATCACCTGTATTAGCTGGACTTTTGTTTGGTTTGGGTAGATTCTGGATGGCTATTACAGATCCATTTTTTGGAAACTTATCTGACAAAACAAACACTCGTTTTGGTAGAAGACGTATCTTCTTCTTAATCGGTATAATTCCTATTATAATTACATTTATCCCTATGTGGATGACACCATTAAAAGTAGGTGTTAATGGTGTCACAGATACACAAGCTTTTATATATTACCTAGTAATGTACTGTATATTTGATGTTGTATATTCTATGGTTATTACCCCATATGCTGCATTAATCGCAGATATGACTCATGAATACAAGGAACGTGTTCGACTATCTGCTTTTAGAATGGGCTTCTCACAGTTTTCATCAATACTAGCAACATCAGTAGCTCCAATAATATTAGCAGCTTATACATATAGTGATAAGGCTTATGTTGTTATGGCAACAGTATTCTCAATACTATATGCAATAGTTTGGGTTGTTGTATTTTTAGGAACTAAAGAGATAACTACCAACACTAACGAAGTAAAAAAAGAAAAAGAATCTTTTATATCAAAGTTAACTGGTCTACTATCTTCATTTGCATCTGCATTTAAAAACAAATCTTTCCGTGCACAACTAGGATTATATCTTGCAGCATTTACAGCTTTAGACTTCTTAATGACATTAAGTGTATACTTTATCAAAACTTACCTTGAAAGCCCTCAGTTAGTATCTTACATAAGTACTATGTGGATTGCTCAAATCTGTGTTTTACCAATATATGTCTTTATCGCTAACAAATTTAGTAAAGCAACCAGTTATCGAATTGGAGCTACAATATGGGTCCTATCGATGCTAGGATTACTACTTCTAAATCAAACAAATGCATCTGCTTTAACTGTTTCCGCAGGATTTATCTTAATAGGAATTGGTCTTTCACCATGTTATATGATACCTATGGCAATGCTTAGCTTTGTTACAGAAGTAGATGTATTACTTAGTAAGCAAAGAAGAACTGGTGTTTACGCTGGAGCAATGTCTTCAGCTCGCAAAATCTCTCAGGGGCTTATTGTTTTACCATTAATAGGTCTCATTCTACAGTTAATTGGCTATGATTCACACCTAGCTCATCAATCAGCAAGTACCCTTTCTTCATTAAGATATGTATTTATATTTATACCTACAGTACTAATACTTATTGGTATATATTTTTCAACAAAATTTAAAATAACACCTGAAAACTTTGAAATAATTAAAGGCGAAATCTCTAGACTAGAAGATGGAGGCTCTAAAGATGAAGTAAATGAAGATGTCAAAACTATATGTGAAAACCTGACGGGTTCAAAATACGAAAACTTATATAAATAGGAGATAAAAATAATGTTACAGATTAATAACAGCAATAATCAGTTAGAAATAATCTACAACAATAGAATATTACTGAAACATAGTGCTGAAAAACCTGCTTTCTTTATTGGCAAAGGTCAAGACTCAATGGAAATGTATCGTGGTAACTTTAACATATCAGACTATGTTATAGAAAGGTTACCTTTAGCAGGTGCTATCTCTAAAAATAGCAATTCTTTTGAGCTTTTATATAATGGTAAACCTGCATTAAACATATCATTTAATAGCAAAGATGATCAACTTAAAATATCTTTTGAAGCTATAGATAGCTCATTCAATCGCTTCTGGATAAGAATTAATGCTGATGCTAGTGAAAAAGTATATGGATGTGGAGAACAGCTTTCATATTTTAATCTTAGAGGTAGAAACTTCCCTCTTTGGACTTCTGAACCTGGTGTAGGTCGTGATAAGAGCACTCTTGTGACATGGATGGCAGATGTTAAAGATAAAGCAGGTGGTGATTACTACAACACAAACTACCCTCAGTCAACTTTTGTCTCTACACATAAATACTTCTGTCACATGGATAGTACAGCTTATATGGATTTTAACTTTAAAAATGATGATTTCCATGAGCTAGAGTGTTGGGAAATACCTCAAAATATAGTATTTAGAACAGCTGATAGCTATATTTCTTTGCTAGAAAAGCTAACAGAATTCTTTGGTAGACAACCAAAACTTCCTGAATGGGTATATAACGGTCTAATTGTAGGTCTACAAAATGGTACAGAAACAGTCTTAGGAAAAACTAATGATGTTATCAACAAAGGTGTAAAAATAGCAGGCATCTGGGCTCAAGACTGGCAAGGCAAAAGAGTTACAAGTTTTGGTAAAAGACTAAACTGGAACTGGCAATGGGATAAAGAAATGTATCCAAACCTAGATAAAGAAATCCCTAAGCTTAAAGAAAGAGGTATTAAATTCTTAGGTTATATTAATCCATACCTTGTAAAAGGTTATCCCCTATATAACGAAGCTTTTGAACTTGACTACTTTGCTAAATCGAAAGATGGCGAAGAGTACTTAGTAGATTTTGGTGAATTCTACTGTGGTGTTGTAGACCTAACAAATCCTGAAGCATTTGAATGGTATAAAAATAGAGTGATCAAAAAAGAAATGATTGATTTCGGTCTAGATGGCTGGATGGCAGATTTTGGTGAGTATCTACCTGTAGACTGTACTTTATATAGTGGCATAGATGCGAAAAAAGCACATAATGATTGGCCAAGACTTTGGGCTAAAGCAAACTATGAAGCAATTAAGGAAGCTGGCAAATTAGGTGAAATCATGTTTTTCATGCGTGCAGGATTTAATGGTTTCCAACCATACAATACTCTATTATGGGCAGGCGATCAATGTGTTGACTTTAGTTTACATGACGGCCTTGCTTCTGTTGTTCCAGCAGCATTATCAGCTGGAATGAGCGGGATGGGGCTACATCATAGTGATATTGGTGGTTATACATCTCTACATGGCTTAAAAAGAACAAAAGAGTTATTTATGCGCTGGAGTGACATGGCTGCATTCACTTGTGTTATGAGAACACATGAAGGCAACAGACCTGATGAGAATTTCCAATTTGAACAAGATGATGAAGCTGTAGCTCATCTAGCAAAAATGGTTAGTACATATACAGCTCTTAAACCTTATATAAAATCATTAGTAAATGAAAATCATGAAAAAGGAATACCTGTTCAACGTCCTTTATTTATTCATTATGAAAATGATGAAACTTGCTATGATATACAATATCAATATTTACTAGGTAAAGATCTGTTAGTAGCTCCTGTTCATAAAGAAGGTGTAACAGATTGGGATGTATATCTACCTGAAGGTGATGATTGGGTACACATCTACTCAGATAAAGAGTATAAAGGTGGTCAAAATGTAACTGTAGAAGCAAAAATTGGCTATCCTCCAGTATTCTATAAAAAAGGTTCTGCTCACAGTGAGCTTTTTGCATCACTTAAAAATATTGACTAACGCAGTCCCTTAGAAACAATTATTTTTCCAAAGCTATTATTTAATATTAGCTTTTTCTGATTAGGTTTACATAGTTTACTCTCTATAAGCAGTACATTTTATAATCCTGAACTAGTTTCAGGATTATAATAAGATCAATACTCTCTGTGAAATGTGAAATAAGTTCAGCGTGACATTTTTATATGTAGTTAGATATACATAAAATACTATGCTAAATACTAGACCAAATTGTACACACCTATACTAATACATCACTATAAGAATTAGATTTACAAAGACATTAAAACGAATTTAAAACAGCTAAGATTATACTTATTATTTCTTAAGTTGGATATTGATATACCTAAATCGAACCTAATATAAATCTATAAAACTATGATCAAATAATAAAATACCCATAAAACTAAATAAAGCTTTTAATTATATGGCAATAAAACCAACATAACTTAAAATTATTTACCGATATTAGAATAAAGTAAATATTATACTTCCAGTATCCTCAGATTTGGTAAAGCTTATTATTTTGAAAACTATAAAAAGACTGTAGCTAATTAACATACACTTACACATCTAATCTTAGCTTTCAAGGGGGAGTTACTCTAAGATTAGATGCGTAAGTGCACGAGCACATAAAATAAAGTTAGTTTATTTTTTAAATAGAAGAAAATATTCAAAGTAATAAACTAGATTTTTTTAAAGATTAGTTACTTGATAAGAACTCTTCAGCTGTAACAACTTTAGAAATGTGAGCTAGGCTCTCAAGACTCTTGTTGTGACCTTCTTCAGTTCCTGCATTACATGCATCTGAAATAACTGTTACATTATAGTCTCTATCATGTAATTCTCTTACTGAAGATTCAATAACATGCTCAGTAGATACACCAAAAACTATAATATTTTCAATCTTGTTAGCTCTTAAGATAGCTTCACAATCTGTAGCATATACAAAACTAATTCTATGCTTAGTTATTACGATATCATGATCTTGTACATCTACATCTTTATGGAATTCTGTAGCCCATGTACCAAGCTGAAGAACTTTATATTCTGGAGCTTGTCCAAAGATAGGTGAGTTTCTTGGACACTCATGATAGTCTTTACTAAAACCTACTTTAACGTGAGCAACTTTAACATCATTCTTACGAGCCCATGCTATAATCTTATTAGCATTCTCTATTGTATGACAATTTTTAACTCTCTCTGCATTAAATGCTCCAAAAGCACCTTTCTCATCAACTATTTCATTTATGAAATCAGCTGCAATAACTATTGTATTTCCCATTTTAAAATCTCCATTTTTTATTTATATTATTTAATAATCATTCTCATATGATAAAGTACAGATGCCTAAAGTAAAGCGATTTAAAGTTACATAAATGTAAGTCCTACTTACATAAATATATCAAGGTAATTACTTTTATATATTTAGGTCTCATACTATTACATTAATATGAAAGTTTAATTAGCAAAAGCATAAAGATTAGTTACTTGATAAGAACTCTTCAGCTGTAACAACTTTAGAAATGTGAGCTAGGCTCTCAAGACTCTTGTTGTGACCTTCTTCAGTTCCTGCATTACATGCATCTGAAATAACTGTTACATTATAGTCTCTATCATGTAATTCTCTTACTGAAGATTCAATAACATGCTCAGTAGATACACCAAAAACTATAATATTTTCAATCTTGTTAGCTCTTAAGATAGCTTCACAATCTGTAGCATATACAAAACTAATTCTATGCTTAGTTATTACGATATCATGATCTTGTACATCTACATCTTTATGGAATTCTGTAGCCCATGTACCAAGCTGAAGAACTTTATATTCTGGAGCTTGTCCAAAGATAGGTGAGTTTCTTGGACACTCATGATAGTCTTTACTAAAACCTACTTTAACGTGAGCAACTTTAACATCATTCTTACGAGCCCATGCTATAACCTTATTAGCATTCTCTATTGTATGACAGTTTTTAACTCTCTCTGCATTAAATGCTCCAAAAGCACCTTTCTCATCAACTATTTCATTTATAAAATCAGCTGCAATAACTATTGTATTTTTCATTTTAAAGTCTCCTTTATTTGTATTTTAAATATTATTTTTTCTTAATTACTGAGAATATACTAGCTCCACACACAATCAATATCCCCAAAACTTCAACTAGAGTTAGACTCTTATTATATATATATGCATCCATAACAGCAGCAACTACTACTGAGAAGTACATCCCAGGAGCTATAAAAGATGGGTCTGCAGTATACTTAAAAGCTTTCACTCTAAAAAGCTGAGCACTTACTCCAAATATTACAGTTCCAATACCAGCCCAAACTAATAAAACATTAGAGAAACCATAACTAATACCTGAAAATGTAATATGAGTAAATGGCAATCCAATTAACATAAGAATACTTATAAAAGTAAATATCCATAAGTTCATTGTAAACAAATTCTCTTTTTGACTAGCCGTATGTAATACCACTTGAGAACCCGCATTCAAAACACCTGCAACTAAAGCGCTCAAAGCCCATAGATCTGCATGACCTCCTGATTTACTTCCTAAAATCAAATAGATTCCAACAAAACTTATAGCCAACAATATCCAAGTTCCAACACTAACCTTAACTTTAAGGAAAATCCATCTAATAATTGGTATAAATAGAGGACTAGTATTAAATAATAAAATAGGCAATAACAATGATGAACTATGCAATCCTAAAAATAAAAAGTACTGTGCTGTAATACTTAAGATAACCCTAATAAAAATAGGCCTCCATTCAAGAGGGCGTATTCTATCAAATGAAGAGATGCTAACAATCCACCACATCAATATAGCACTCCCTATGAAATATATAAGCATTACTGAATAAATAGAACAACTAGCCATTATAAACTTTGTATTAAACCCTACTAAAGAAATAGCTGTTGCTGATAAAAGCATTAATAACATAGCTAATGAATCACGCATCACTCTCATTTTTTAGACCCTAATCGTAACAAAACAATAACTAAATGATAGACTAAGTACATATAAAGTAAAACGATTTAAACTTACACATTAGTAAGATTTACTTACATAAATAAAAATTAGTAAAGCTAGATAGCGATAACTTAAAAATTTAATGAATCATTTATATAAAAATATAAACTAACTATAAGATTTTTAACATTATAAATAGCAAAACTAGATAAAATATTGCATATTTATTTAGAACAATCTATCATTAAAGCAAAGTAAGTTTCCCTTACACGATTATGATAAAAAGAAATGATTTACCTCCATTGAATTCTTTGCCAGTTTTTGTAGCTGTAATGAAAACAAAAAGCTACACAAAAGCAGCCGAACAATTATTTATGACTCACTCAGCTGTAAGTCAATCAATTAAAAAATTAGAAACATATTTTGATAAAAAACTTTTTTTAACTCAAAAAAGAAGACTAGTAATTACAGATTTAGCGAAGCAATATTATTCGAGAATAGATCCGTTAATAACCGAAATTTATCAGTCAACTAATCTTTTTAAAGAACAGCATATAAATAAAATATCTATCAACTGTCTTGCAACCCTATGTGCAAATTGGCTAATACCTAGGTTTGATAACATTGTTGAAGCCTTTAAAGATATAGATATACAGTTTATAACTAAAGGAAGAAGAGTAGATTTTGATAATGATGATATAGATCTAAGTATAGAATATGGCTCTGAAGAAGAGTTCGAAGGTACGAACAAACAAAAGCTAGTAGATGGCGAATTAGTATTGATATCAAATAACAAACAAGCAGGCAAAAGTTTTGAAGAGATTATTTCGTCTCAAAAACTTATTTTCGTCGATGATCAACTAAGATCTAATGATTATATTCACTGGTGTAAACACAACAATATAGCCCATACCCATAACAAAAAAATAGCCTTAAAAAACTCCATTCAAGCGATAAATGCATGCTTTTCAGGAGTAGGTTATTTTGTAACAGAGAAACTTTTAATCAAAGATCTTATTAAAAATGGATTAATATATTTACCTAAGCAAAAAAGTCTTCCTGCAAATAAGTCTTACTATTTATTATCTAAAGAACCTAATTCTAAAACTTTTATAAAAATGAATGAGCTATTGCATTCATTCCTAAATGAGTAACTATTTATAACTTTCTAAAAATTCTTTTCTAAATCTCTCAAACCTTCCCTCTTCTAAAGCTTTGCGAATATCCTTCATAAGGTTTTGATAAAAAGTTAAGTTATGAATAGTATTTAGTCTTGAGCCTAAGATTTCTTTAGTTTTATCAAGATGATGTAGATAGCTTTTACTAAAGTTTTTACAAGTATAGCAATCACAGTTAGGATCTAGTGGAGAAGTATCTTCTTTATGCTTAGAGTTTCTAATTTTAATAACTCCTTCCGATGTAAAAATATGGCCATTTCGAGCATTTCGTGAAGGCATCACACAGTCAAACATATCTACACCACGGTACACTGCTTCAACTAAATCTTTTGGAGTTCCTACTCCCATTAGATATCTTGGCTTATCTTCTGGCATTTGATGAGCAGTATGATCTAATATTCTAATCATATCTTCTTTTGGCTCTCCTACAGATAAGCCTCCAATAGCAAAACCATCAAAATCGATCTCTTTTAATGCTTTTAACGACTCATCTCTCAAATGTTCATACATCCCACCTTGGATAATACCAAATAATGCCGAAGGATTATCACCATGCGCATCTTTTGATCTTTTTGCCCAACGCATTGATAGCTCCATAGAATCTTTTGCTTCTTTCTCAGTTGCTGGATATGGAGTACATTCATCAAAACACATCACAATATCAGAACCCAGGTCTCTTTGAACCTGCATTGATATCTCTGGCGATAAAAACACTTTTGAACCATTTATCGGCGATTTAAAAGTCACACCCTCTTCAGTAAGCTTGCGCATTTTACCTAAACTAAATACCTGAAATCCTCCTGAGTCAGTCAAAATAGGCTTATCCCAACCATTAAAGCCATGTAAAGAACCATGCTTCTTAATAATATCAGTACCAGGGCGTAGCCATAAATGAAAGGTATTACCTAAAATAATATCTGCCCCCATTTCTTTTAGTTCCACTGGTGATAGTGACTTTACAGCACCATAAGTACCTACTGGCATAAAGGCTGGCGTTTGAATATCTCCTCTAGGAAAACTTATTTTTCCTCTTCTTGCTTTACCTTCTTTTTTAATTAAATCGAACTTCATTACAGTCATAAAATCAAACCTTTTGATATAAAAATTGATAAATATGTTTTTTTAAGCTACTAATCGTATAATAAAGCAGAAAAAATAGCTAGCCAAGATATTACCTAGATAGTATTATAATAGTTTATTTGGACATTTTTTTAAAAAAGGAATAAAAGGAATATTCATGATCTCTTTAAATTTTGGTGTTCTCATATTTGCATACCTACTTGGTTCAATAAATAGTGCAATTATAGTTTGTTACATTTTTAGACTACCATCACCAAGAAGTGTTGGTTCTGGTAATCCTGGTACAACCAATGTACTAAGAATAGGAGGTAAAGTCCCTGCTATTATTACATTAGCTTTTGATATTCTAAAAGGCCTAATCCCCGTAGTTATTGCCAAGGTTCTAACTGGAAATGACTTTATAACAGCGTGTACAGCTTTATATGCTATTCTTGGACATGTATTTCCAATATTTTTTGGCTTTAAAGGAGGCAAAGGTGTTGCAACACTTATTGGCACACTATTTGGCTTTAGCTGGATTTTAGGTTTTATATTTGTAATTACATGGTTATGTGTAGCTGTGATAACTCGCTATTCTTCACTATCAGCATTATTAGCTACTGTTATAGCAAGTTTATCTGTAATATTTACATCAGATTTCCAAACAGCAGCTCCTTTTTTAATTATAGCTATTATTATCCTTGTTAAGCATAAAGGTAATATTCAAAGATTAGTTAGTGGACAGGAAAGTAAAATAGGTGATAAAGCTAAGGCAAAAAATGATACAAATTAAGAATCTAAAAAAAGAATACTATACTAACAATATTAGCAACCTTGTTCTAGATAATATTAATCTTGAAATAAAGCAAGGTGAAATATTTGGTATAATCGGACATAGCGGTGCTGGAAAAAGCTCATTGTTAAGATGCTTAAACTTACTTGAGCAACCTACTGATGGCTCTATTTTCATAGCAGATGAAAATATCACTAAGAAAAACCCAAAACAACTTAGAGAATTTCGAAGAAAAGTTTCAATGATTTTTCAACATTTCAATTTACTTTCTTCACGAAATGTCTATGAGAATATTGCTCTACCTCTTGAGATCCAAGGTATCCCCAAAGCAGAGATAAAAAAAAGAGTTTATGAACTTTTAGAGCTTGTTGAGTTACCAAATAAAGCTACAGCATATCCTAAAGAACTTAGTGGTGGCCAAAAGCAAAAAGTAGCTATTGCTAGAGCTTTAGCTCTTGATCCATTGGTATTACTATCTGATGAAGCAACTTCTGCACTAGATCCCACTTCAACAAAGCAGATATTAGCACTGCTTAAAAGATTAAATAAAGAGCTTGGCTTAACTATAGTTCTAATTACTCATGAAATGGATGTTGTTCGAAGAATATGTGATAGAGTCGCTATTATTGATAAAGGTCGTATTGCAGAAATAGGTAAAACTCTTGATATATTCCTAGATCCTCAGACTGAGGTTACAAAATCTTTTGTCGAAACTAGTATTCATACAAAAGTCCCTGAATTTATAGCCCAGAAACTTCATGATAATCCATATAGCAATGATCATACATACCCTGTTGTACAACTAACTTTTTATGGTGACAAAGGCAAGATGCCAATCATAGCCGAGATATCTCGCCAATTTAATGCTTCAGCAAGTATCATCCAAGCAAATATTGAAACTATCCAAGAGCAAATAGTTGGTATTGCAATTTGCCATATAACTGGTGAGCGTAAAGATTGGGAAAACGCTCTAAAATTTCTTTCAAATCAAGATGTTAATTTAAAGGTGTTAGGCTATGCAACAGCAGACAATATTTAGTTTACATGAGTTTAACCAGATAGCTATATCCACATGGGAAACTATTTTTATGGTTTTCATTGCCACTTTAGTAGCTGTTATCGGTGGTATATTACTGGGTATTTTATTGTATATTACTAAAGATAGTAAAAATATCTTAGTTAAAAGTTTTAATAAAGGTTTTAGTGCGATAATTAATATAACTAGAAGTATTCCATATATTATCTTACTTATTTTACTATACCCTTTAACAAAGTTAATCGTAGGTACAACTATTGGCACAACAGCTTCAATAGTTCCACTTGCTATAGCAGCCCTACCATTTTATGCCCGTTTAACTGAGTCAGCACTAAGAGAAGTAGATCATGGTTTAATTGAAGCTGCTAAAGCTATGGGCGCAACTAGAAACCAGATCATTTTCAAAGTTTTATTACCAGAATCTAAGAATCTTCTTATCGATGCAGCATCTCTTACTTGTATTTCGCTTATAGGCTTCTCTGCTATGGCAGGTATCGTTGGTGGTGGAGGTCTTGGAGATCTAACCTATTTCAAGGGATATAACTATGGTAATTATACGCTATTACTTGGTGGTGTAGTAATGCTAGTTATACTAGTACAACTAACACAATCTTTTGGTAATTATCTACTTGCAGCAAAAAAATTAACATCTCTTTGGATTGTTACAATTATTTTACTAATAGCTAGTGGTACACAACTATACGTAAACGCATCAGCTGCTATAAATCCAAATCAAATAACTATCGGCTATATAACTAGCCCTCCTCAAGATAAAATTATGGAGCTTAGCCAAAAAATAGCTAAAGAAAAATATGGTCTTGATGTTAAGTTAGTTTCATTTGGTGATTATAATCTGCCAAATAGAGCTTTAAATGATAATGAAATCCAAGCTAATGCTTTCCAGCATATACCTTTCTTAGAAAACCAAAATAAGAAGTTTGGCTATCATATAGTCTCTATTGGAAAAACTTTCCTTTACCCTATGGGTATATATTCGAAAAAATATAAGCATCTTGATGAAGTTCCAGATGGTGCAACTATTGCTATACCTAATGACCCGACAAATCAAGGTCGTGCGCTTATGATATTAGAAGATGCTGGATTGATTAAACTTAAGAAAGGTGTCACTTGGAAAGCTACTCCAGATAGCGTAATTAGTAACCCTAAACATCTTAAGATTATAGCTTTACAAGCAGATCAGATTCCTAACAATTTAGGGGTTGTAGCTTTAGGTATTATAAATAATGACTATTTATCAAAAGCTGGACTTACACATAAAGATGCGTTATTTGTAGAGCCAACTGATTCTCCATTTACCAATATTATTGCAGCAAATGCAGATCAGAAAAATAACCCTAAGCTTAAAGAATATGTCAAAGCATTCCAAAGCCCTGCTGTTAAAAAATTAGCAGAAAAAGTATATCCAGATGGCGCAGCAATCGCTGGTTGGTAAAAAGTAAAAATTATTGTTTCATAATCTCATATTTATATGTTTTAATTATTCTTAAGTTAAAAAATAAAAGCCTAATTTGTGACAACAAGTATAAACAAGCAAGTTGGATGTATTTTTTTAATAATCGGTACATCTTTAGGTGGTGGTATTCTTGCTATACCAATGATTCTTTCATATTTTGGTATTCTTATTGGTTGTATCATAATGTTTCTAATGTGGCTTTTAATGACATATTCAACTCTAGCTGTTGCAGAAGCATGCCTACATTTTGAAAAAGGAATTAGTTACCTAGGTCTTGCTCATAAACTTTTTAGAAAACCTGGAATTATTCTTGTATATATTTGTGCCTTTGGAATTCTCTATGGCATGCTTGCTGCGTATATATCTGCTATAGGAGCATCTTTTGAAAGTTTATTAGATGTTAATTACATAATTATAGAAATATGCTTTGTTATTATTTTCGGAGGTTTTATCTTAAAAGGTACTGGACATGCTGAGTGGTTAAATAGGCTTTTCTTAACTTTAAAACTTATAATCATATTATTTACAATTATCCAACTATTTAAGTCTGTACAGCTAGAAAATTTAGATAAATATGGCTTTAGTAACTTCAAAGAACTAATTATTGCACTGCCTATATTAGCAACAACTTTCTCAGCACATATCATAGTACCTACTGTAGTAAGTTATGTAGGACCTCACTCTAAAGATATTAGAAGAATTATCATGATAGCTTCATTGATAATCTTATTAATCTATACTTGTTGGATTATAGCTATCTTTGGTAATATTGCTATTTATGGTAATAAAAATAGTTTTGCTGCGATTCTTAGTGGCTCTTTAAGCTCTGAAGATAGTGTGACTCAATTAATATATATCCTTAAAGCAAATATTAAATCTCATGAAATAATAACATTGATATACAGCTTTATATCAATATCTGTAACTACAGCATTTATTACACTCTCTCTAGCACTAAAAGATCTAATTTTAGACAGATTTAAGATGAATAGCCTATCAAATATAAATAAAAATATACTTCTTGGATTTTTACTTTTTATCTTACCAATTGTCTTAAATTATTACTTTAAACAACTGTTTTTGATTGCATTATCAGTTGTAGGACTTTTCTCTTTAATAATGCTTGTTTCTTGCCCTTTAAATATGGTTAGAATTTTGCGTAACAAAAACTATAAACTTATATATTCTTCAATGAGAAATAAAATTCTAAATGTAGTAGCTCTAACTATTGCAATAGTTATTATAATATTCCAAGTTATAAGTTATCTTTTATAGATATTCTTTTTAGTTGAAGAAAAATATAAAATATCAATTTAGATAAACACAAAAGTTAAGGTGATAAAGATGCAACACTCTCAAGGATTCTTAAAAAAAGTAAATGAAGCAAAAGCAAAAATACAAGAATGTACTGTTGATGATATTTATGAGATGAATCAGAATAATTCTCTTGATGGTATTTTGGTAGACACTCGTGAAGAGTCTGAATTTGCAAATGGCTATATCCCAAATGCAATCCATATAAGTAAAGGAATTATCGAAAGTGCTATTGAATCAGCAATACCAAACAAAAATCAAAAAATGTATTTTTACTGTGGTGGTGGTTTTAGATCTGCATTGGTTGCTGAGACATTAAAAGAAATGGGATACAACAATGTAATATCAGTTGATGGTGGATGGAGAGCATGGAATGCAAAAGGTTACCCTACTCTTTCACCAAATAATGCTAGACCAGTAGAATTTTTAAAACTTGTAAATAATGCAAAGTCTCAGATCAAAGAATGCTCAGCTAGTGATTTATTTAACAAAATGAACTCGGATAATCTTGATGGAGTAATTTTCGATGTAAGAGAAGACTCTGAATTTAATAGATTTCATATTCAAGGAGCAACTCATCTAAGTAAAGGACAAATTGAAGTCAAAATTGAGAGTCTAGTGCCAAACAAAGATCAAAAAATGTACTTATACTGTGGTAGTGGTTTCCGTTCAGCTTTAGCAGCTCATAGTTTACAACAAATGGGCTATACAGATGTTGTTTCAGTTGCTGGTGGTATCCAAAGCTGGTTAAATAATAACTATCCTATTACACAGGGCTAAAACTATGTTTCGAGTAGGTCATGGTTATGATGTCCATAAATTCACAGATCAAAAGCAAAACATCATCATTGGTGGTATAGAAATTCCCTATCATTTAGGTCTAGAAGCTCATTCTGACGGTGATGTACTTATTCATGCATTATGTGATGCTATACTTGGTGCCTTAGGGCTTGGTGATATTGGCAGACACTTCCCAGATACTGATAGTCAATATAAAAATACTGATAGCAAATTTTTCCTAGCTGAAATAAAAAAAATGTTAGATGAAAAAAGCTACCATATTGGCAATATTGACTGCACTATAGTTGCTCAAGCTCCAAAGATGTTACCTCATATTGAAACTATGAAATCTTGTCTAGCAAATATATTAGATATAGAAATTAATCAAATAAATATCAAAGCTACCACTACTGAGAAATTAGGTTTCGTTGGTAGAAAAGAAGGTATTGCTACTCATGTAGTTTGTTTACTGCATAGAATCTAACTTTTTCATAAATCTAAAATAAGAATTTTAACAAATGTCTAATTCAGAAAATAAACAAAAATGTACTATTAATGGCTGTAATTTATATGTTTATAAAGAGCATCAACAATGTGTTTTGCATTGTAGCAAAACCAATTCAGATCAAAACTTAATTAATGACTTCATTGAAGAGCTAAAACTATATATTCAACATTCGCAACAGTTGCCAACAGAACTTAATTTTGTAACAGAAGATATACATTTTCCTAAAAAAAGTAACAGCCTAATTAATAATAATTATTTTGATCTATATAATAAATATGGAAAGCTTGAATTTATTAACTGCCATTTTTATATTGATCAAGTAGATATTAACTTAACTATTCCTGTTATTTTTAGTGAATGCCACTTCTATGATGATTGGACTTTAAATAACTATACAAATTGTGAACAAAATGCTATTTATGAGAAATGTTCTTTTAAAAAGAATATTTATGCATCAGATAAAGATTTAAGCTACCATCAATTTAATAAGTGCTTTTTTACTGAGGATATTTATTTTGAAAATATAACATTCAAGCAAAATATAGAAATAATACAAGAAGAAAATATAAGTTTAAGTACTAGTCTATCTATTATTGAATGTACTTTTGAAAAAAATTTTGAAATAATAAATATAAATCAATTTAATAAACATAACAGCTTTAAAAAACTTGATTTAAGTAACTCTAGTTTCAAAAAAGAATTCAAGATTGAAAAATGTAATATTGAAGATAAAATAGAAATTAATGAATGCAATTTTGATGAAATATCTTTTCTAGAAAATAATATTAATATTTTAAAAATAAATAATTCAATTATAAATGAAGCTAAACTCAGAAAAATCACTTTCAATGATAAATTTGAATTTAAAAATAACGAGATTAATGAAAATCTAATAATTAATGATTGTAACTTTATTGGAATAGCTGATTTCCACGGCACTGAAGTACAAAAGACTACAAATGTAGAAAAATGTAATTTTGAAGCTATTACAGTTTTTGATAAGTGTGAGTTTAATGATTTCATAAAACTTGAGTATGTCACTTTTAAAGATTCTGCAATCTTTAGAAATACTAAATTTTATAATGGAGTGGATCTATCAAAATCTAATTTCAATTATGTAGCTGGTGCTAATTTCTTAGGTTGTGAAATAGAAGATAATAAAAAAGAAAAAGGCACTAATAGAGAAACATTTAGAGTAATCAAGCATTGCTTTGATAGTATTGGTAACCACCTTGAGGCAAACAAATTTTTCGCAGAAGAAATGAAAGCTAAAAAGAGAGAATTAATGGAGCCTCTTAACTCATTACAGAAGTTTCTTTTTAATGATATTTTATTCATATTATTATTTATTCTAATGTTTTCAATATCACTTGTTACACCAGAGCATGGAGTAACAAAAACTATTTCTGTTATATATTTATATTCATATATATACATACTTCCTTTTAGATTAATAAATAACTTAAAAAAAGAAAAATTAGAAATTGATAAACCAAGATATTTTGATTTAATAGTTTTTTTATTTAACGAAAAAATTTCTAATTTTGGTCAAAGCTATATAAAACCAATAATAATATTTTTGATAAGTTCATTCTTATTTTACTCATTGAAAAGCTTTCCTTTTCCAGACTTCATAAATAATATATTTGCTAATATTCCATACTTAACTAAGAGTGCTTGCGATAAATCAGCATTTATAAGTTTTGTTTTCTATGTATGGTTTGCTATTTTAATTTGGCAAATTATAGTAGCTTTTAAGCGCCATACTAGAAGATAACTTATTCATTCAATCACTAAAAAAATATAAACATAATTGTGAAATCTATATTTTGAATTGTTGAATATTATTTTTAGAATTAAGAGATGATTTAAAAGATACAGATAAAATTAAAGATTTATACTAGTTTTTCTAGATACTCAATAACATCCGCAACTTCTGCCTGACAACACAAGATAGCCATATCATTATCTTCAAGCTTATCAACTATATATTTAACACCCTCAAGCTCTCCATGAGAAACATATGTCTTAGATATATCAAAGCCCTTATCATCTAGATCTTTACGTATTAGT
The DNA here is from genome assembly GCF_012224145.1 of Francisella sp. LA112445. Lineage (NCBI taxonomy): Bacteria > Pseudomonadati > Pseudomonadota > Gammaproteobacteria > Thiotrichales > Francisellaceae > Francisella > Francisella sp. LA112445. Next base: position 848,575 of record NZ_CP041030.1, on the reverse strand, counting down.
AGAGGCAACTCCATTGGTTCAGCACCACGTAAATACATCTCTGTTTCTTTTAAAACAATAAAATCTATATTATGCTTTAAAATCACATCATTAATACCAGGTATTAAATATTTACGATCTCCAGTAGTACCAATCATTAGATAAGTTTTACCACCTTTATCATATGCTTTCATCATATTTAATAAAGCATCAATCCCAGCCTCATTATGAGCATAATCAACTACAGCTACTTTATTATCCCACTCAAAGATATTTGCTCGACCTCTATTTACCTTTGTATCATTTGTATAGCTTTTAAGAGCCTTAGCTACAGTATCTAAATCAATACCTAACTTAAATGATAAGCAAACAGCAATCATTGCATTTTCTATATTATGCTTAGCAAATCCTCTAACTGTCAAAGGTGCATCTGCTACAGGTATAATAGTTGTTTTTGAATCTCCATCAACCCAAACAAAATTACCATTTTCAACAATACAAGCATAGTCAGCTTTTGATAAATAATATTCCATATTATGATCTTGAGGATTCTGAGTAACTACTATCTTGTCGCAATCAAGAGTATCAAATCTTTCTTTCATATATGCGTTATCAAGGTTGATGATAGCATGAGAACCTTTACCCATAGTACGAAAAACAATTGATTTAGCTTCTGCTAGTTCAGCAACTGTTTCAATACCGTCTTCACCTAGATGATCTGCAGACACATTTGTTACAGCAGCTGCATTTACAAAAGTCTCAATTAGTCCTCTTTTTAACAATCCACCTCTAGCAGATTCTAATAACGCTACTTCTACTTTTTTATTTGTTAAAACAAACTGATGCCCCGTTGGACCAGAATAATCGCCTTCATCAATCAGCTCATCATTTACCTTAACCCAATCTGTAGAAGTATAGCCTGTAACTTTACCTGCTATTCTACAAATATAGTCAGTAAGTCTAACAGTAGTAGTTTTACCATTTGTACCTGTAACGATCACAGCTGGTATATCATATATATCCTTCCATTTAATATCATCTATTGAATCTTTAGTTAAATCAAATTCATAACAACCTGTACCAGAACCTATAAAAGCTTTGTTCTTATCTCTAAAAGCATTAAAGCCTTTTGATTTAGCAAGCTCATATAACTTACGATAAGTTAGATTTTTATCTTCATCAATCGCTGGCATAAGCTCTTTTTTAGCTTCTTCAATAGATTTAAATTTACCAGTTTCAAAACCTTCTCGAGCAGACAACCAAGCAAAGTCTATAACATCACAAGCAGGCATTGTTATATCAACTGGAGCAATAAAAGCAAATCTAACACCATTATTAAAAAATTTATGTGTTATTTTAATTTGCTCCCATCCTAAAGCCGGTAAAAACTTCTCTGCCTCTTGATAGAATAATTTTGTTAGCTCTTCTCTATTTTTTACTAAAGGAACATCTAGAACAGTTCCAGTTTCTTTAAAAAATAGATTAGGTCCTACAAGCCTACGTGAATAACCTTCAGGAATCATATTATATTTCTCCATTTATAGACCTAACTAGTCATTATCCTCTTCTTCATATACGACTCTTATGCCACTCTCATCAGCAATAATACCAGCTTTTATAACTTCTGATATTTCTTCTGATAAACTAGCATCTTGAGCAATTACAGATGCAGAGAACATTTCTTTCTTTTCAGGCTTATCATCTTTATCCGTTTCTTCCTTATCTTTATTAAAATAGATAATCTGCTTCCAAGTTCTTTTTAGTTTATCTGCAAAAATAACTACCAAGTCACCTTCTTGAGCCATAGCTAAAGCAGCATCTACAGCCTCTTTTTCACTTTCTATAGTTTCTATATTATTTGCAGAAACTCCAGAATTGATTAAAGATTCTTTAAGAATTCTTGGTACTTCATCAGGTGCTCTACCTCTTAGAGTGTCATCTCTCTTACAGATAAAATAGTCATAATAAGGAGCTGCTGTTGCTGCTATTTCTATAATATCCTCATCTCTTCTATCACCTGGTGAAGCTAAAACACATATTTTCTTACCCGCAAATTCCATATTATCAATCATTTGGCTGACTAATTTTATTGCCGCAGGGTTATGCCCATAATCCATTAATACCTTAAACGGATGCTCTTCAAACCAATTCATACGACCAGGTGCTTGGTAGAATGATGTAACAAATGTTCTTAGACCATCTCTAACATCATCTAAGCTCATACCCATACTATATGAAATAGCTATAGCAAACATAGAGTTTTGAACGTTATGAATAGCCTTACCTTCCATCGTTGCTGGAATCAGGTGAGTCCATAACACAGGGATGTGAACATGATTATCAAAAATTGTAATCATATCGCCATTAACACCTTTTTCAATAATACAAGCTTTACCACCAGCTCTAATATGTTGTTTAACTAAAGCATGCTCAGGGTTCATAGTTACATAGAAAATATGTTTAGCTGTAACTTTTGCTGACATTTTCAATACATTAGGGTCATCAGCATTCAAAACTGCTACATCTTTAGCAGCTTGAACAACAATACTCTTAACTTTTGCTAGATCATCTAAAGTATTTACACCTTTTAATCCTAAATGATCAGATGAGATATTTAGACAAGCACCTACATTACAATAGTCATAACCCATACCACTTCTAAGTAAACCACCTCTAGCAGTTTCTAAAATAGCCATTTCTACAGATGGATCTTTTAAAACCATCTGAGCTGATGCTGGACCTGTAGTATCGCCAGATACTGTAAGCTTACCATTTATATAAACACCATCAGTAGTTGTCAGACCAACAACTTTACCAGCATTTTTCCACATATGAGCAACCATACGTGATGTTGTAGTTTTACCATTAGTCCCTGTAATTGCAGCAATTGGAATTCTTGCATTACCAAACTCTTTTGGAATAAGCATATCGATAACCGCACCAGCAACATCTCTTGGCTTACCTTCACTTGGAGCCACGTGCATTCTAAAGCCTGGTGCTGCATTACACTCACAAATAGCACCTCCAATATCATGATAAGATTGCGAGATATCATCAATAAGAAAATCTACACCACCAACATCAAGACCTAAAGCTTTAATGGCTCTTTCTGCCATATCTTTATTATCTGGATGTACTATATCTGTCACATCTATTGCTGTTCCTCCAGTAGATAAATTTGCTGTAGATCTTAAGTAAAAAACTTGACCATCTTCTAAGATTGTATTTTCGTCATATCCTGCAGCATTAAGTAATGTTTTTGCTTGGTAGTCAAGTTCAAGTTTTGTTAGAACTTTTTCATGCCCAACACCTCTGCGAGGATCTTCATTAACAATATCTACAAGCTCAGCAATTGTATGTTTCCCATCACCTACAACATGGCCAGGAACTCTTTTAGCAACAGCTATTAACTTACCATCTACTACTAGCATTCTATGATCAAAACCAGTCGCAAACTGCTCAAGCAGAACGTAGCGAGAAACCTTATTAGCTTCGACAAATGCTTCTTTGATTTCTTCCATAGTATTTAGGTTTATAGAAATACCTCTACCATGATTACCATCTAATGGTTTAACAACTAATGGAAAGCCTAAGATTTTAGCTGCACGTAAAGCTCCTTCTTCGGAAGTAACCATTCTTTGCTTTGGCATAGGAAGTCCTAAACCACTTAATATTGTGTTTGTTTGCTCTTTGTCACAAGATAGATCAACAGCAATACTTGTTGTCTTACCAGTAATTGTTGCTCTAATTCTTTGCTGATATTTACCATAGCCAAACTGAACAAGAGAATGATCATTTAACCTAATATATGGAATATCTCTTTTTTTAGCAGCTTCTACTAGAGATCCAGTACTTGGACCGAATTCCTTACTTTGTGCGAACTTTATAAATCTGATTTTTTCATATTCAAAATCAAAGTTATCATCACTGTAGCCAACCTCTTTCTTAAGATACTCAGGCAATAAAGAAAGCAATAGATCTCTAGCCAACTCCATTGCTCTTAGACCTACGTCTCTTTGCTTATATTCATAAACCATATTATACTGACCAACTTCTCCAGTAGATCGTGTACGACCAAAAGTTACATCACTACCAGCTACACTTTGAAGTTCTAATATAACATGCTCCCAGATATGTCCCATCCAAGTGCCATCATCTTCTCTAAGTCTACGTACAAAGCCTCCATGCTCTCTATAAGAACACCCATGCTCTTGGATTCCAGGTAAACTTTCTACAAGCCCATTGATAAAATCTTCACCTATTTTAGCCGAAGGCCACTCTTCTAATACACCAAGATCAATCTCATGTCTTATAACAGGGAAATTTGCATAAATATTAGGACCAACATACACATTAGTAGCCAGTATCTTCATTCAGTTCTCCTTAGAGTTCAATATTACACATCAATACTATATACTTCATAATACATAAAAATTTTTTCCAAAAATAGTTAGATTTTTATAAAACTTTAAATATTAAGGGTAACTTAATGAAATATGATTTTGGATTTATCGCCATCGGTGATGAAATAACTGATGGCGATATAACTAACACTAACTCCGGTGTATTTGCAAAGCATCTTGTAGCTAAAGATTTTAATATTGGATTTCATATTAGTTGTAAGGATGACTCACAAGATATTATATCTAGTTTAGACTTTCTAAAAACTGAGCATAAAAATATTATTACCATAGGTGGTTTAGGACCAACTGAGGATGATTTAACAACACAAACAATAGCTAGTTTTTTTAATGAGGACCTTTTACTACATCAAGAATCATGGCAAAAACTTGAAAAAAGAATGCTTGAAAAATATGGCAAAATTACCCTAGGTACGCAAAAGCAAGCGACCTTCCCTAAATCTGCCGAGATTCTATTAAATGAAAACGGTACAGCAAATGGGTTTAAGCTAAAGTTTGACACTGATAGGTATATATATGTATTTCCAGGTCCTCCTAGAGAATGTATCCCTATGCTTGAAAAGCTTAATCTAACAAACAACAAACATGATAAAAAAATTATTCGTAAAATATGGAATGTACATAATATTGGCGAGAGCTTTCTAGCTGAAAAACTACAAACTATAAAAAATGAATATTCTTTTGTAACTTTTAAATACAGAATCACCGACTCATTTGTAGAGCTAAAATACTTCTATCCACAGGGATGTCCGTATAGTAGTAGCATAATAAATAAAGTAGAAGAAATATTAAAAGATTATCTAGATTAAGTTCAATTGCTGCTTCTTATCTATAAACATTGCATCTACTCCCCAAGATAAAAGATTTTTAACTTGCTCATCAGTACGTACTGAATATACGAAGATCTTACCAAATTTTTTCTTAATGTAAGCTACTCTTTCTTGATCTAAACACTCATTGTTTACTATTAATGCAATATAGTTATTTTTCACGAATACTTTATAAAGATCAGTACTTAAATACTCAAAATCCTTTTCCCAGTTAGAGACTTCAAAAAGTTTACCTTTTTTATAAAGATGATCTTCAGCTAAATTACTCATAACAACATCTGAAAAACTTGAAATTAGTATTTTATCTTTTTGTTGTGGATACTCTTTCAAAAGATTTAGAGTATTACAAACTAGTTTAGCTTTGTATTCATCACATGGGTTTGTAACCTTAAACTCCAAATTAGTAAAAACATCGTTCTGACTAGCCCACTCAAGATACTCTCTAAGAGTAAGTACTCTAGATTTTTGCCCATTTTTAGGGTGGCTAAGCTCTAATTCCTGTAACTCTGAGATTGTCATTTCCGTAACATTTTCTGTACAACTTGAGAACCTCTCAGGTGTTTTATCATGAAATAGAAATGGTTCACCATCAACGCTTAATTGAACATCTGTTTCAAACCAACTAAAGCCATATTCTTTAGCATCTTTAAAAGATTCTATTGTATTTTCAATAAAATCTATATTATTCCCACGATGAGAAATAAATTTATCAACTTTCATAAATTTTCATATAATGTAGTAACAATCGCGATTATACATCAAAGATAATAATTTCATAAAAGCTTTTTTATCCAAAACATTTGTTTTTTTAAAAAATGTTTATCATGCTATACTTTTAATAATTGAGATATTTTGTTTTTGTAATTAATGGTTGGTAATCCTCATATTGATAAAAAGTTAGCATCGTTATTATTACATCGCAAACTTATAACCAGACAGCAGCTTGAAGAAATTAGTTTAGATGTCTCTTTAGCTAAAGAAGGATTTCTAAACTACATTATTGAGAATGAATTTGTTAGTAGCAAAGATTTCATGATTCAGTCTGCGACCTTATTGCGTCTACAGTATATTGATCTAACAGCTATTAGCATAAAATTTATTCCTCAAAAATTCTTTGATATTGATTTTTGTAGAAAAAATCTTTGTTTACCTTTATATACTAAAAAAAATACTGTCTATGTAGCTATTGCTAATCCTATAGAAAGCCAACAAATACTAAAAAAACTTCGTAACAAGTATGATTGCCCTTTCGTAGCTATTGTTGGAGAGCTTAACCTCATAAAAGAAAAAGTTGAAGAATATGAGCAGTTTCTAAAAGATGAAGGTCAAAAAGAAGATGACTCCAAACTTAATGCTCAAATGGAGGATGCTGATCTTGATATTGACTTTGTTGAAGAAGGTGAAAGAGAAGGCGATGCGATAATTGGTAGCGGTGAAGATGAAGAAGCACCTATTATTAGATTTATCAATAATACAATTGTTGATGCTATTCAAAAAGGAGCTTCAGATATTCACTTTGAACCATATGAAAAAAACTTTAGAATACGCTACAGAATAGATGGTCTTCTAATTGAAACATTTAATACAACTAAAAATCTTGGACCTAAAGTAGTTTCTAGACTTAAGATTATGTCTAGTTTAGATATTGCAGAGAAAAGGATTCCTCAAGATGGTAAGTTCAAAATTTCTCTATCACGCGAAAAAGCAATCGACTTCCGTGTTAGTACATGCCCTATTAGTTTTGGTGAAAAAGTTGTACTACGTATTATTGATGCGAGTTCTACTCAAATACCAATTGAACAACTCGGTTTCTCTGAGCATCAAAAACAAACTTACTTAAAATATATCCAACAACCTCAAGGCATGGTACTTGTAACAGGTCCAACAGGTTCCGGTAAAACAGTAACATTATATACAGGTATAAATATCCTAAATAAACCTGAAAAAAACATATCTACCGCAGAAGATCCTGTTGAACTTGTTGTAAAAGGTATTAATCAGGTTAACGTAAATAATAAACAAGGATTAACCTTCGCAGCTGCCTTAAAGTCATTCTTACGTCAAGATCCAGATATAATCATGGTTGGTGAGATTAGGGATATTGAAACTGGCTCAATTGCAATTAAAGCCTCACAAACAGGTCACTTAGTTATGTCAACACTACATACAAACAGTGCTCCAGAAACTCTAAATAGACTTGTTGATATGGGATTACCAAGATATAACATTGCAACATCTGTTACATTAATTATAGCTCAGCGACTTACCCGTAAACTTTGTCCTAAATGTAAGTTAAAAGATACAGAAACAGAGTTTTCACTACTTGTTGAAGATAGTGGTCTAAACGAAGACATTATAAAAAAATGTTTTGAAACATCATATGAAAAGGTAAAAAATGCAACTATATATAAACCTAATCCGAAAGGCTGTCCTAGATGTTTTAAAGGTTATAAAGGAAGACTTGGTTTATACGAGGTAATGCCCGTCTCTAGAGAAATATCAAGAATGATTTTAGAAGATAAAAATACGATGGAGATTGCCAAACAAGCTCAAAAAGAAGGTGTTGCTACAGTTCGACAATCTGCTCTTGTAAGAGTAGCTCAAGGCTTGACATCAATGGAAGAAGCATATCGTGTAAGTTAAAGGAAAAATATAATTATGCTATTTGGTAAAAAAAATAAAGAAACGATTACTATAATATCCTGGAAGTATAAGGCTAAACTTAAAAACGGTAAAACCACAAAGGGAGAAATAGATGCCGATACAAAGGAAAAAGCTGAAATACAGCTAAGACAAAAAGGCTATTCTAATATAAAAGTTAAAAAAATGCCGAAAGATCTTTTACCTAAAAAGATTTCTTATCAAGATATTACAGATATGACTCGACAGCTTGCAACAATGACAAAAGCAGGCATCCCAATAATTAAGTCATTTGAAGTTTTTATAATGGGCGTTAAAAAACACACTAAGCTAAAAGTTTTAGCATTACAGTTAAAACAATCTATAGAAGGTGGTGAATCTCTTTCAGTAGCCCTGTCACACTTCCCAAAAATATTTGATAAATTATATATAGGTTTGATAACTGCTGGTGAAGAGTCAGGAAACCTAGATCTGATGCTTAATAAAATTGCCGAGCAAAGAGAAGCTTTACAAAGCATAAAGAAAAAAGTAAAAAAAGCCCTATCCTACCCTATTATAGTGTGTATAATTGCTGCTGGTGTAACAGGTATATTATTAACTTTTGCTGTACCTGCCTTCTCTGCAATGTTTATTAACTCAGGAAAACCTCTTCCAGCAATTACTCAAATAACAGTAAATGCATCGAATTTTATGCAAGAATCTTGGTGGAAGATTATTTTATTTATCTTTATTGCTGTAACGATATTTAAATCTTTAAAATTTAAATATCCTAAGATCCAGATTGCGCAAGATCACTTTATGCTTAAGATACCAATTATTGGTGAAGTAATCTTTAAATCTGCTTTAGCAAGATTTGCAAGTACATTAGAGATTACAGTACAGTCTGGTATGAGCCTAACAAGAGCTCTTGATATGGTAGCTTTAGCAACAGGTAATGCTAAATATGATCAAGCGGCAGTTGATATTAAAAAGAGTATTAGTGAGGGTGCTTCATTTAAAGAAGCAATCGTAGAGACAGGTAAATTCCCATTCTTAGTAGAGCAAATGGTAGCTGTTGGTGAAGAGTCAGGAGCCCTAGAAACAATGCTTGGAAACTTAAATAGAGTTTATCAAGAAGAGGTTGATACTCTTGTAGGAAGCTTAAGTTCTATGCTAGAGCCTATAATTATGATAGTTCTTGGTGGTGTAGTAGGTTTCTTAGTTGTAAGTATGTATATGCCTATGTTCCAAATGGGTGATGCTATATAACAAATTTCTTTATATTATAAAATTTATCTCAGTTTATTTATTTTTTAGTCAGATATATAGTTTCACTATATGAAATAAATTATATTTTTATAATAGAATATTTAAAATAATATATAGAAATAATCTCTCTAGAACTTTGCATTACCTGGTGTACGAGGGAAAGGAATAAGCTCACGGATATTTGGCACACCTGTTATATATCCTAATAATCTTTCAAAACCTAGACCAAAGCCGCTATGAGGGATAGTACCATAGCGACGTAAGTCACGATACCAGCCAAGAGTACTAGCATCAATATTCATTTCTTCTATACGCTTATCTAAAACTTCTAAACGCTCTTCACGTTGGCTTCCACCAATGATCTCACCAATACCAGGCACAAGAACATCCATAGCTGCAACAGTCTTACCATCATCATTTAAGCGCATATAGAACGCTTTAATATCTTTTGGATAGTTCATAATCACAACAGGAGCATTAAAATGTTTTTCACATAGGAACCTTTCATGTTCAGATTGCAAATCAACACCCCACTCTACAGGATATTCAAATTTTTGACCAGACTGTTTTAAAATATCTATTGCATCTGTATATTCAACTCTCACAAAACCTTTTGAAACAACACTCTCAAGCTTTTCTAATAAGCCTTTCTGTACAAACTGATTAAAGAAGTTTAAATCATCTTTACAATTGTTCATCACTGTTTGAATAACAGATTTAAGCATTTCTTCTGCTAAATTAGCATCATCATTTAAATCAGCAAAAGCTATTTCCGGCTCTATCATCCAGAACTCTGCTAGATGTCTACTAGTATTTGAATTTTCAGCTCTAAATGTAGGACCAAAAGTATAAACTTTTGACAAAGAGCAGCAATAGCTCTCAACATTTAACTGTCCTGATACTGTTAAGAAAGTTTCTCTACCAAAGAAATCTTCTTTAAAATCAACTTTACCTTGATCATTAAGGGGAGGATTAAGGCTATCAAGTGTTGATACTCTAAAAAGTTCGCCTGCTCCTTCACAGTCATTAGAAGTTAGAATAGGCGTGTTAACCCAAAGAAATCCTCTATCACACATAAAGTTGTGGATAGCATTAGCTAGTTGATTTCTAATTCTTGCTACAGCTCCGATAATATTTGTTCTAGTACGAAGATGAGCTACTTCACGTAAATGCTCCATTGTATGACGCTTAGGTGATACAGGATATGTTTCAGGGCTTTCAACCCAACCATAAACCTCAACTTTTTGGGCTTGAATTTCAACACTTTGGCCTTTACCTTGCGATGCTATTAGCTCACCAGTAATTGCGACAGAGCAATCTTTCGTTAATTTTAAAACTTCTTCAGAGTAATTATCAACTGAACTTGGCACAATTGCTTGTATAGGATCAAAACAAGAACCATCATGAACAGCTACAAAAGAAAATCCAGCCTTTGAATCTCTACGGCTACGAACCCAGCCTTTTACGGTTACTGTTTGTCCAATTAAATTAGGTGAATTAAATAAATCTTTATTAGAATAGTATTGTGACATTTAATTTTAAATAAATTATTTACAAGTGGACAAATTATATAACAAGCTTATATTTTTTTACATAGTTTCACATTAGATAAGAATGAATAAAATAAATTTAAATTATGTAAGGAGTACTAGAAAAGAAAATTATGGAAAAATATTAGTTCTGTTTTAAAGGTGCTGAAACACTAGCCTCAACACGTTGATTACGAGCATCAGATTTGCTTATACCAGGAATAGTACTAGTATAACCAAAACCTTTAGTTATTATTTTGCTGCTATCTAATCCTAATTCTTTCATATAGTTAGAAACAGCTTCTGCTCTCTTCTTAGAAAGTTTTTTATTATATAGTTCAAATTCTTGACCAGTTTGACCTTGAGAAGCATACCCTTTAATAGTTACAGAAGCAATATTTTTGTTTTTCATATATTTAACAAAAGATGAAATAGCTTCTTTACCTCTTGAATTTAAAGCAGTACTATCATAAGCAAACTTAGTATCTAAATAGACAGTAACATCATCACCATTTACAGTATAGCATGCAACTCCATCTTTAGTTAGATTAAAGTTACCTTCACATTGTTTGATACCTTGTGGAAGCTCATATTTAGATTCATCAATTGTTGGCATAACTGCTGCAGTAGTTTCTGCTGCTGTTTTAGCACCATTATCCTGAATATTAGCAGTATCATTATTTGGATTAGCTTTGCCACCAAAGAACCATGTTAAACCAGCACCTATTACGTTAGTACCTGCTCTGCCATTTTCACCAGAAACATTAGGAGCCATTGTTTGAATATATCTATAGTCAACACTTGCTTGAACATCTCTTGATAGCTCAAACTTAAGACCACCACCAGCATCCCACGCACCAGTTGCTTTTCCAGCTAGATTACCCCAACCAGCACCAGCTGCAGCATATGGTGTAAACATTGTACTATTACTAAAGTTAACAACACCTTCACCTAGTCCAGCAAAATCTCTACCTACTAACTGGAAGTATTGAACTGCAAAATATTTATTTATATTATAACCAAGAGTAAAGTTAGCAGCTGCACCTGAAGGTGAATTCGGAGTTCCTGCAAGACCACTAGCACCAACACCTAAGTACCACTGACCTGTTCTATCTTGTGGTCCCCATGTATTATTCTCATTAGTTAAAGAGCTATAAGTATTAGCAAAAGGTTTGATGAAAGAATTTGACTCAAAGCTGCTGTTTGAAGCAGCTGTTGCAGTGCTAGTATCTGTTGTTGTAGCTGCATTATCAGTGCTAGCGGCAAAAGACATCGTAGCCGTACCTAATAGCACAGATGTAGTCATAATAATTTTTCTTAGTTTCATCAAAAAACTCCTTTAAACTTGTTTTAATATTTATAATATTGAAATACGCGACTTCTGTATATTACATTATTAACAAGTTTTTTCAAGTTTTTTTTAAAGCAATTTTAAGAAACTAGCTTATGGTACTTTTCCAAGAGTTGTTCTTGAGTTTCTACTCTTTCAGGATCAGTAATTATACATCTAATAGGGCAGACTTTAGTACATTGAGATTCAGAGAAATGACCCACACATTCTGTACATTTGTCAGGATCAATTTCATAATATTCTTCTCCTTGAAATATAGCTTCATTAGGACACTCTGGCTCGCAAATATCACAGTTTATACAATCATCGGTAATTAATAAAGCCATAACCTTACCCTTTATTGCTATATTTTGCTTTTATTTCTCGAAATACACACTCAGGAACAAATTCATCAACACGCGTGTAGTTATGAACCGCTACTGCTCTAACTAAAGTTGAAGATATACATGAGAATTTTTCACTTGGCGTAAAAAATATTGTTTGGATATCACTATTTAGTTTATGGTTCATACTTGACATCTGATATTCATAATCAAAATCTGAAACCGCCCTTAGACCTCTAACAATAGCACATGCATTATGTTTGACTGCTGTATCTACAAGCAATCCCTCAAAACTAACCACTTTGACTCTTTGATTATCATTAAAAACTTCTTTGATCATTTGCTCTCTATGTTCTAAATCAAAAAGAGTATTTTTACCATACGCTGTTGAAACTGCTACAACTATTTCATCAAACACATTTAAAGCTCTATCAACTAGATCAATATGACCATTTGTTATAGGATCAAAAGTTCCAGGATAAATAGCTATCTTATTCATAATATAATTTAAAACAACCCTAGCTCTAGTTTTGCCTCTTCAGTCATTAGCTCTGAATTCCACGGTGGATCAAAAACCATAACTACATCAACTTTATCAACATTTGGTAACATTGCTACACGTCTTTCAACATCAGTCATAAGAACTGGACCCATACCACAACCAGGAGCTGTTAGAGTCATATCTATAATAACATGAAAATTACCATTCTCTAATTTTCTAGTAACAACATTATAAATCAAACCAAGATCAACAATATTAACAGGTATCTCTGGATCATATACAGTTTTCATTTGATCCCAAATAGCATCCATATTTATAGGATCTCCTGGTTTAATGTTATATCCTTCAACAGGATATTTAACTATTTGCTTACCTATAGCATCAGCGTCCTTACCATCTAAATGAAGTAAATTACCATTTACATTTAGTGTAAAACTACCACCCTTGTCTTGGGTTACTAAAGCTTCTTGTCCTGGCATAAGCTCAATTTCATTTCCAAAAGGTACAGCAATAGCTTTAACTTGCCTTCTAATTATAGTTACATCTGTTGTTTTCATTTAAAATATTCCCTAAACTGTAAAACTCTCACCGCATCCACAACGCGCTGATTCATTTGGATTAGTATACTCTAGTTTATACAAACCAAAATCATGCTTAACATAATCAATCTTTAGACCATTTAAGAAGTCCATAGATTTATTAGATACAAAAAACCTCAAACCATGTTGGTCAACTTCTGTTGTATTATCAGGCTGTTTTGCTACAAAATCAATATCATAAGCCAAACCTGAACAGCCCATAATTTTTGTACCCACATATATCCCTATATTTGCAGAACCTTTAGCCAAATGCTTTTCAAAGTGTTTAGCTGCAGCTTGAGTAACTTCTAAAATACTATTATTAGGATCAAAAACTTCAACCATAAACTTAATCCTCTAAAATTATTATTGTTTATTTTAATTGAGATATTACTTTTTTCAATGCTTTAATAAATAAGTCAACCTCTTCAAAAGTATTATACATCCCAAAAGACATACGAACTGTTGCTGTTACACCCATTCTATAAAGTAATGGATGAGCACAATGTTTTCCAGTTCTTACACACATACCTTTAATGGCTAAAAGCTCGCCAATATCTCCAGCATTACACCCATCTACCACAAATGTAACAACACCAGCTTTATGTTGAGCCTCGCCAATTATTCTTAGTCCATCTATTTTTTTTAACTGTTCAGTTGCATATTTTAAAAGGTCTTGCTCATAACTAGCAATATTATCTATACCAACTGAATTAACATAATCTATAGCTTGTCCAAAACCTATTGTTCCAACAATATCAGGAGTTCCAGCTTCAAATTTATATGGAGGTAAAGCAAATGTTGTTTTATCAATTGTCACATCATCAACCATATCACCTCCATAATTATAAGGTGGTAGTTTTTTTAATAAATCATATTTACCATACAAAACCCCAACTCCAGTTGGACCATATAATTTATGACTTGAAAAAACAAAAAAATCACAATTTAAATCTTGAACATCAACTTTAGAGTGGATAACTGCTTGAGCTCCATCAACAACAGTTAATATCTTTGGATTTATTTTTTTAACTTCTTGTATAATCTCTTTAATAGGATTAATTGTTCCGAGTACATTTGAACACAGGGTTATAGCTAATACCTTAGTTTTTTCAGTCACTAGAGATAATAGATTTTTTACATCTAATTCACCATTATCATTAACTTTTGCAACTTTAAAATCTAGACTTTTATCTTCACACAGCATTTGCCAAGGTACAAAGTTAGCATGATGCTCCATTTCTGTAACTATAATTTCATCACCAGCAGAGACCATAGATTTACCAATAGAGCTTGCTAAAAGATTAATTGCTTCTGTTGTACCTTTGGTTATAACAACCTCTTCCGATGATTTAGCATTAATAAATTGTTGCACTTTTAGGCGTACATTTTCATATTTATCACTAGCTTCTTGGCTAAGTGAATAAACGCCCCTATGAACATTTGCATAATTAAATTTATAAGCTTCAGCAACAGCATCTATAACAGCTTGTGGTTTTTGTGCTGATGCTCCTGTATCAAAAAAAACAACGGGTTTTTCATTAATAGTTTGCTTGAGAAATGGAAAATCATTTCTAACTTTTTTTACATCATACATACTTTAGATTGCCTATTTAATAATAAATCACCTAAATTATACTAAAATAGTATAATTTTACTAGTGGTATAAATTTTTAGTTAAGATAAAAGAAATAGAGTTTGAAATTATTTACTAACAAACTGGAACATTAGTTGCTAAGCCACCTAAAGAAGTTTCTTTATATTTGCTACACATATCTAAACCTGTTTCATACATTACCTTGATAACATAATCTAGACCAACAAAACGCTTCTCTCCACTATCTAAATATGCCAACTTAGCAGCATTTATAGCTTGAACAGCCCCCATAGCATTACGTTCAATACATGGAATCTGCACCAACCCGCCTATAGGGTCACAAGTCAAACCAAGGTTATGCTCCATACCTATTTCAGCTGCTGATTCGATAGAATCAAGGTCTCCACCAAGTAAAGCACAATACCCCGCAGCAGCCATAGAACAAGCAACACCAACTTCTCCCTGACATCCTACCTCTGCAGCAGATATTGAAGCTCCTGACTTATAAAGAACTCCTATAGCTGCACATACTAGAAGATACTTATTTATTACTTCTTTAAGCTCGCTTTCATTAATAATTTCATGAGTTTGCAAGTAATATTTAAGCACTGCTGGAATTATACCAGCAGCACCATTTGTTGGGGCTGTCACAACTCTTTCACCACAGGCATTCTGCTCATTAACAGCAATTGCAAAAGCATTTAGATAGTTAAAATCTGTATTTTCTATATTGTGCTCTTTTAATTTTTTAATCATACTAGGGGCTCTTTTTCTTACTTTAAGCCCTCCTGGTAAAGTAGTCTCAGCACAAGTTAAGCCTTTTTCAATTGATGTATCCATCACATGCCAAATCTCAGCTAACTTTTTAAGAGAATCTTGTTCTCCATAAGCTACCTTTTCATTCTCAAACATTATTTGATCAATTGTTTTATTATCTCTTTGACAAAGCTCTCTTAATTCAGCCATACTTCTAAACTTATATGGCTTATTACAAGGTACTTCTGTAGGAACCTCATCTTTCTTAATTTGTTTTTTATCAACGATAAAACCACCACCTATTGAAAAGTATTCTTTTTCACAAAGCAATGTTTCTCCATTAAATAAAGAAAATCTCATTCCATTAGCATGTTCTGGTAAAAACTCATCATAATGAAAAACTAAATCTTTATCATAATCAAAATCAATTTTAAACTCTTGATTAAGATTTAGTTTTTTTTGAGTAATACAATCATCATATAGTTTTTTTGCTAATTCAATATCTACAGACTCTGGTAAAAAGCCCATTACACCTAAAACAACAGCATAATCAGTTTTATGTCCTTTACCTGTTAATGCTAATGAACCAAACAAATCAATTTTAATTTGTGTAGTACTAGGTAATTTATCTTTGTACAGATTAACAAAGTCACAGCCAGCTCGCATTGGTCCAATAGTATGTGATGAAGAAGGACCGACTCCTATAGAAAAAAGTTCAAAAGTACTTTCCATAAAATCTCCTAAAAAGATATAAATTTCTGAAAACTGCAAAACAGTTAATTATATCTCATTTTAATCTTTTTTCTCGAATTTTCCAATCGGGCATATAGCTCTCTATGTAATTATAGAACTCTTTTGAATGATTTGGGTGTGTCAAGTGAGCAATTTCATGTAAAACGACATATTCTATTGCCTCAATATCTCTTAAGATTAGGTTGAAATTCAAGTTAATTGTCTTCCTGACATAATTACAAGAACCCCAACGGGTTTTAGTTTTTTTTATAATAACTCTTTGTATTTCTTGATTTGTTATTTTTAAAAATTTTGCAACAAGATTATTTAATATAATGTCTGCTCTATCTCTATAAAACTCTTCTAATAACTCTAATTTAAAATCTCTATTGCCAATAACACTTGGATTTAATAAGAACTCAAAATGATCGTCATATTCACAAATCAAATTCTGTTTTGATGGTGTGAGTTTCACATAATACTCTCGCCCTAGAAAATAGATTTTATCGCCATGATCTAGCTCATAATCATTATAATCATATTTTCTACTAGCGCTAAGTCTTTTACTATGCTTTTCTATCCAGTTTTTTTTTGATTCAAGTAGTGCAAAAATTTCTTTTTTAGTTACACCTTTTGGAGAAGTTACAGTAACTAAACCATCTTTATTTAAAGAGATCTTTAGATTTTTAACATTTTTATAAATTATATCAATCTTATATGTCATTCTTTGTCAGTTAAAATTATATGTTTGATAAGAACCTAAAACCTTCAAGAAAGTACTTTTCTTTAGCACCTCTAACAAAGTCTTTTGAATATGTTCATCATCCTCAGAACCTTCAAAATCAACAAAAAATAGATAATCCCAAGCTCTATCTCTAGATGGCCGTGACTCAATCTTTGTTAAATTAATGTTATATTTACCAAAAATATTCAGGGTGTTAACTAAAGCATTTGGCTTCTCTTCAACAGAAAATATAAGAGTTGTTTTATATTTGTTATTATCAGGGTCAACTGCAATTGAGTCATAGCCCATCAGAAAAAAACGCGTATAATTAAAATGCTCATCTTCAAATTGATTTTGAAAAATTTTCAATCCATAAGTCTCAGCAGCTAGCTCACCAGCTATAGCAAGATGATTTTTTTGTTTAGTTTCAAAGATATGCTTCGCTGCTCCTGCAGTGTCAACAAAAGCTTCTGGTGTTAATTTTAATCGCTTCAGACTTTTAGTACATTGAGTTAATGCTTGTGGATGAGAAATAACACTCTTTATATTTGCAATATCAGCATCTGGTAACCCCATCAAACAGTGTTTAATTTTTAAAACTACTTCAGCCTTAACCTTTAAACTACTTTTAATCAACTCATCATATGCCGGAACTACAGATCCTCCTAAAGAATTCTCTATAGGAATCATCGCAAAATTTGATTTACCTGCGATAGTATGTTCGATAGCATCTGCAAAAGAAAAACAAGGTATAGTTTGAAAGTTTTTTATGCCTTGCTGATTTAAGAAATTAGTTATCGCTTGCTCGGAATATGCTCCATGCTCACCTTGAAAAGAAACTTTAATCATAGAAATTTTTTATGATAATTATTTAATAAATAATAATACAGTTATTTGAAAATTATTAAAACAACAACCTATGCAACTAGATAGATAAAATATAGATTAATGAGCATTTTGTTGATGCAACGCATCATCAATGCCTTGTTGTATTTCATCTGCTGTCAAACAATATTGTTTAGCGATTATACAAGTAATAAAACTGACAACTAACAAGACTACTGCTGCCGAATAAAAATCTAAAAGACCTATCCCACCAAAATCACTCAAATATGAAACTATTGATACAGCTATAATATAAAACCAAAACCAAATTGATTGTTTAAAGTGCCAAGAAATTTTTTCTGATTTATCAGCTCCAAAGTTTCTATATGCTCCAAGCATAAAAATAGCAATACAAATAGCTATACCTGATTTAGACACAATTCCCCAACCACTCCATAAGAAAACTAACGTAGATGAGAAAACTCCTAGTAGAGATATTAAAAATACTCCTTTTAATTTAAAAGGCCTATAAATATCAGGAAGTCTATGTCTCATAGCTAATGTTGAAGTTGCTCCTGTTAAATATGTTAAAGATATTAACGAAGTTAAAAATGTTGTCATTGTCTGCCACCCTGGAAACGGAGCAAACATTATCATAGCTATTAAAAAATTAAGAATAATCGCATAAAGAGGCTTACTTGTAACAGGGTTTAACTTATTCAAAACCTTTGGCATATACCCATTTGAAACCATTGCGTTTAAAGAATTTAGCGCTACACAAAAGTACAATAACCCTGCTACTAATGGGAAAAGTATCGCTCCAAAATACAAGAAGTACATAATCCATGTCTGACCTAAATTTTGAGCAATTAAAGCAAATGCTCCAAAGCTAGAGTTACCATTAGTAAATATATCTTGCATACCCCACTGATTATTGTGTACGTATTTAGATGCTATCATGACATATGCAATTTGTAGAAATATAAAAATAAACAGACAAACTAGTATTGTTCCTATAGTAGCTATAGGGATTGCTTTTGAAGGATTCTTTGTATTGCCCGCCATCTCAACAATGGTTTTAAAACCAACAAAAGCATAACCAATACCACCTAAAGATATTGCTGAAAACACACCATTTATACCATAAGGCATAAATTCAAAGCCATGTTCAACGGTTCTTGAACTTAGTTGTGGTAGTGTATAGCACAGTGCTAACAACGATCCTCCAATAATTATTGGAACAACAACTTTAAATAAAGTAATTATATTATTGATCTTTACCAACCATCTTAAAGAATAAAAATTAAAAGCACAGAATACTAACAGTAACACTACAGCTAGAGGTGTTCCATACCCTGATAGAGCACCTGTTTTGACATTTATTAAATCAGGGTAAAAAACTGCTAAGTACTGTATTACAGCTTGTACTTCTATGGGAGCTAAAACTAAATAAGAAATCCATGTAATCCACGCAAAGATATAGCTTAGCAATGTTCCATGTGTTATGTGTGGAATTCTAGATGAAGATCCTTGTACAGGAACAATAGTACAACTTTCTGCAAATGTTAATGCAATAAACACCATCAAAACTGCACCAATGATCCAAGATAGTATCGAAGCTGGACCAGCATACTCAGAAGTGTATTGTGCTGAGAACATCCAGCCAGAACCCATAATAGTCCCTATACCTATCGCTATAAGGCTACCCACAGTTAGCTTATTTTTTGCCATAAAACAATGTTTTTTTATATACCGTAACTTTCAGTTTATGTCCGTAGTATTCAAAAGTAAAGTTTTATAATTGTTTTAAAGCTAGGTTTCTCTTCTGATAATTCTTTGATTTAACGTAGCTATAACATCGTACTCTATGGTTTGTAAGTTTTTAGCTATAGCTTTAGCACTATTTAGCCTTGCAGGCTTATTTGATATAAGCTCAACTTTTTCACCTACTTTAAAATTTTGCTCATTACAACCTAGAGATATTGCTAATGCATCCATATTTACTCTACCAACTATTGGATAATATTTATCTTTAATATAAACAAAACCATTATTGCCAAGAGCCCTAGGAAAGCCATCTCCATAACCTACAGGAAGTATAGCTATATACTCATCTTTTTTGCCTACATAGCTTATAGAATATCCGACCTCAAATATTTTATCTAATTTTATTAGCTTAACTATTTGGGTAACTAGACTCGCAACTGGTTTAATAGCCTCTAATTGCTTAGAAACACTAAAGTCTGGTAAAAAACCATAACTTAATATTCCTGGTCTAACCATATCAAAGCTAATTTCATTCTGCCCAATACATCCATATGAGTTTGCTAAATGGCACATTATTTGATTATCAACAGATTTTACAAACTTTTGAATTTCTATAAACCTATCTATTTGAATTTGATTAAAGAAATTATCTTTCTCATCTGCACAAGCTAAATGGCTATATACCCCTTCTAGATCAATATATTTCGATCTTTGAATTTTCTCTACCACATCTACAATATGCTCACTATTTATTCCTAGCATATTCATACCTGTATTAGCAAAGATATGTACTTTAGCTTTTTTTGAGCTTTGCTTTGCATAATATTCTATTTCTTGAATATCTCTAAAACGATGAATACTAAGCCTAATTTCTTTATCTATTAGCTCTTTAAGGTAGCAAGTTTCAATAACTCCAAATATTAGTATAGGCATAGTTGAAGCGTTTTTATAAACTTCTAAAGCCTCACTAGCACACGCTGTAGCATAAAAATCAACAAGATCTTTTGTATTCTTGACAACAATATTTAAATCATGACCGTAAGCATTAGCCTTAACTGGTAGGCACAGCTTCGTCTGTGTGTATCTTTTTATTATAGAAATATTATTTCTTAATGTAGCTATATCTAACTCAAGAAAATTTATATCCATTCAAAAATCACCTAAATATTAAATGTTTGTTTCATGTTATCAATAAAAGCAAGCATATCTAAACTAGCTAAAAAGTTTTGTAGACGTTTTCCGCAACTTCCATCATAAATCATAATAACAAAACTAAACACTACAATATCAATTAAAGAAACTTGATCATTAAAAAAATATTTCTTGACATTTAAAAAGTCAGCTATTGCTACTAAGTTTTCCTCAGCTTTAGAGTAAATCTCATCATTGGTTAAATTAACAACCCCAACGGCTTTAAGCTGACGTAATGTATTTCTTTTAGCTACAGGATAAATAATACTAGCCATTGCTTTAGGTAGTTTTGTAGCTTCTATAAAATCTTTTTTCCAGTTAGAGTTATTTTTATCTGCCCAACGGCTATATACACCAACCCAATATAAACTATCTTCACACAATCGGATAAAAGCCTTCGAAATAGCTTTTTGCTCTAAGTTTAAATGATCATCTATACCTACTTGATTTTGTTGCTCAAGCATCTTTATTATAAGGTTACTATCAGCAAACTTCTTACCCATAGTTTCTATATATGGCATTTTACCTGTTGGTGATTTATTAAACTCTAAATTAAAGTGATTTTTATAACTGATATTCATAGCTTTAAAATAAAGCTCTAATTTCAAACAAAATGGACTACAGCTATAACTTCTGTCTTTTAAAGGAGGTAGCTGGTGTAAATGAATCATATATTATCCCTAATTATCAAAATCTATAATATTATTTGCTGGTTTACGTGATGAGATTTCTTGCTCTGATATGATGTTTTCTTTCACAATATCTGCCTTTTCAAAATCAGATATAACAATTTCATCAAGTCGACCATTTCTTATGACAATATACCCTCGATATCTGTCCTCAGAAGTTACCGAATTATAATCAAACGAATATACTCTATAAAAAACTATTCTTTTATTCTCAAATTTAATAGTGATTTTACGTAAGCACACAGTATCATCTAATAAATCGAGATTATGCTTTTGTGATGAGCGCTCTGCAACATCTATAGCATACTCCTTATTCTTCATAAAATTTCGCCATGCAAAAAAGCATACCGCCAAAAAAATTAATGTATATAATGCTATCGACATACTTATTGTCTTAAAATCTCAATTAATAAACTATTATATGGTAAAATCTATCCGTTATAAAATATAAGAACTAAGATACTTTGAAAAATTTAAAATATTTCTACGGATCGATTATAGTAACTGCTATTGGTATAGTCCTTGGTGAGTGCTTATATCCCTCAATTCCTCTAGTTACAACATATACAGTATTAATATTAGCCGCACTAGAGATATCGCTAAGTTTTGACAATGCTATTATAAATGCAAAAGTTCTAGGACAAATGTCAAAAAAATGGCAGAAGATATTTATATACCTTGGTATGCCTATAGCTGTATTTGGAATGCGTCTAATATTTCCTATTTTATTAGTAACACTATCAAGTGGTGCTCATTTTTTAAGCGTTATACATCTGGCATTACATGACCCTGAAAAATACCAACAAATATTAGAACATTCTATGCCATATATTTGTAGCTTTGGTGGTAGTTTCCTACTTATGGTATTTTTAAACTTTTTCCTTAGTGAAAATGAAGGACATCACTGGATACCTCTAATTGAAAACAACCAACTAACAAACAAGGTTCGCCAATATAATGGTGGCTATATTTTCTTTGCTGTTGTTATCGGGCTTATTGTAATTTATATTGCAGATACCCCATACCAAGGCGAGCTAGCTATAGCATATCTCTTAGGTATAATTGTTCATGAAGGCTTAGGCTTACTTAACTCATTCTTTGATTCAGCTAAGGTTAGCACACTGGATGTAGCTCGTAATGGTTTAATGGGCTTTATTTATCTAGAGATAATTGATGCTTCTTTTAGTTTTGATGGGGTTGTTGGTGCTTTTGCAATTAGTACAAATATTATTATAATAATGATAGGTCTTGGTATTGGTGCAATGTTTGTTAGATCATTGACTATACTTTTTGTTGAGAAGAAGACATTAGCTAAATATATATACCTTGAGCATGGAGCTCATTATGCAATAGGATTTTTAGCTGCAATACTACTATTAAAGATATTTATTAATATTCCAGAATGGTTTAGTGGTTCCATAGGCATAGTAATATTAGCAGTCGCATTTATTCATTCAATTCTTAATAATAAAAAATTAAATAATTAACTCTCTTAACTGAGTAATATTTTTTGCTATATTATCAGCAATATCAATAACCTTTTGTCTAGATACATGCTCTGTATATGTTATAAACTCATTAGCAAATCCAACCTCATATAACTGATAATCAGTATAACCATCTCCTACTGCAATAACTTCACCG
The DNA here is from genome assembly GCF_012224145.1 of Francisella sp. LA112445. Taxonomy (NCBI): domain Bacteria; kingdom Pseudomonadati; phylum Pseudomonadota; class Gammaproteobacteria; order Thiotrichales; family Francisellaceae; genus Francisella; species Francisella sp. LA112445. Next base: position 825,249 of record NZ_CP041030.1, on the reverse strand, counting down.
TTAATTAAATCTTTAGTTTTTTCAAATGCTTTTAGTTTAGAGTCACAAGCACCATTAGAGTTATTAAGAGATGCAAAATTACCATTATTATCCCAATTTATATCAACTGCGAAGATATTTTGTCGAGCGATTCCTAGATAGTCAGCAAAAGGTTCTATACTCTCTGTTAATCCTCCGCTAAATATCCAAATCTGATAACCATTATGTTTTAATTCTTCAATTAGCTCTGATATTCCTTGGGTTAATAGACTTGGACAGTATTTATCAGCAAAATCTCTTATACTCTGTTTAGTTGGGCTTGCTATAGCTAACCTTCTTTCTAAAGATTCTCTAAAATCAAGGTCGCCTTGCATACCTAAATTTGTGATATTTTCAATTTCTAGTAGCTTCTCTGGAGAGTCTTTTAATAGAGGTTCTAAAATTAGTTCTAATGATTCTTTTTTTATTAAAGTTGAGTCAAAATCAAATATTATATTTTTCATAAAATTTCTACTTTAGATAAATCCCATGTAGTGCTGGAGGAATTTGGATTGGTAAATATGCTTTATATATTAGACTTAAATCAGTAGCATTTAAATAGACAATATAACTTAGTTTTTTACTACTATCGATTACATTAGCAAAGATTAAACCATCATCTTCGCTCTTTGCTTTTGGATTAGCAATAAAAATAGGCTCTGAAACATAATCATCCCCAAAATTATGTTCAGAGATACTATTACTATATAAATCTATTTTTATTATACTATTAAAAAACTCAGCTTGATCTTTACGATTTGCCAAATACATAAATTGATAATCATTAGTCAAAAATTTTTCATTAATCCTTACAAATTCAGCATTTTTATCAGCAATTATTACTTTACTAACTAAGTTATTCTCAAGGTTTATAATCACCCTACTAACTTGCATTTCAAGCTTACAATCATCATTATTTATATTTTCAAAATAAAACCTTTTGTAAGGCTCTAAGTTATCTGTATATTCTATAAAATCTAAATGAATTTTTTGACCTTTCTCAAAAGCATTTGAACTATGCAACATAACAAAACTAGGAGCATCAACTAATTTTGTTTCATGTGTATTTCTATTTACTATTAATAACTGACATTTTGCATCACTATCATATGATATAACTTCTGAAATTGGTTTAGACAGAAAGTCTATGGGATTGGCTCTTAGTGGACCTAAATATAGTACCACATAATTTTCTGTCAAGAACAAAGTGTGGTTATAAATAAACTGCTGATTAGAAAACTGGTGTAATACTTCTCTTTCACAACTATCTTTTGAAACTTTATAAAGGCTATATTTACAATCTTTAGAAATATCAACAACAAAATTAAACTGCTCTTTTGTAACTGGATCAAACTGAGGGTGCGCACAGCTAAACTGCCCTTTCAGACCATCAACAAATTTAAATTCTTTTAAAGTTTTAAGGTCTTTTCGATTAAACTCAAGCATTGTAGTGACTTCACTAGTCGCTAATAGTTTATTTTTTATACTAATAATATTTACATTAAAGCTTGGTTTCTCAGTTTGTAGCCCCAAAATTGTCTTTATTACAGCTGCTATTTTACTAATCTTTGAAGGAACCATAGTGCCAAACTCATCATATTTCATCCTACCTTTTTTTGCAGCAATATACTGTTCTGATTCTAGATATTTATTAGAGAAGCAAATATCTTTTCCATTACTATTAAAACTATATAGCATAGCTAAACCATCAAACCAGTGATTTAGTTTTATCTTGCCATACTCAAACTTAGCAGGGCCAACTCGTAATACTTGTCCACTAAACCAACTCGGCAAATTTGATATTTCAGGCTTTAATTTATAATCTAAAAGTTCTTGATCAACACTAGTAAATACTGAAGATAGCTTACCCATATAGTTACCCATAAACAAAATATCAATAATATTATTATACATTTTTATGTAATTTATTGTTCAATATGATACTTTTGAAAGCTTATATTTATAGACTCTAACTTTAACTAAATCTGCTAACAAAAATAATTAACTAGCAAAATTTACTTTTTTTCTATTAAAAAATTGCTTATTATTAAGCATTCTTATTAAACTATAGAACCTAAAGATGCAAAGATCTTCAAAAAAACCTTTGGTTTCTATAAAAAACCTATCAAAACAATTCGATGATGGGCATCTTGCTGTTGACTCAGTCAACCTGGAGGTTTATCCAAAGGAGTTTTTTTCGCTACTTGGAGGTTCAGGTAGCGGTAAAAGTACTCTTCTAAGAATGTTAGCAGGTTTTGAAAAACCAACTGATGGCAAAATTATTATCGATGGTGTAGACATGTCGAATACACCTCCATACAAAAGACCTGTAAACATGATGTTTCAGTCATATGCATTGTTCCCTCATATGAATATAAAACAAAATATCATGTTCGGACTTAAACAAGAGAAATCCCTAAACAAAGAAGATATTGAGAAAGCTACAGATAGAGCCCTGAAAATTATAAAAATGGATCATCTAGCAAAAAGAAAACCTCATCAATTATCTGGGGGTCAGCGTCAACGTGTTGCATTAGCAAGGTGTCTAGCAAAAAGACCTAAATTGATTTTGCTTGATGAACCATTATCAGCTTTAGATAAAAATCTTCGTGACCAAATGCAGTTTGAACTGGTAGATATCCAAGAGCAAACAGGAAGTACCTTCATAATGGTAACTCATGATCAAGAAGAAGCTATGACAATGTCTACACGCATAGGTATAATGTCTGAAGGATGGCTAGAGCAAGTTAGTACTCCTTCTGAAATATATGAATTCCCTAAAAGTAAATTTGTTGCTAATTTTATTGGTAAAAGTACCATATTTGAAGGTCGTGTCGAAGAGGTTGGTAGAACTCGAAGTGTTATAACTTCAGAGGAAGCAGGGACTTCTTTTGTATTACGTAGAAATATAGAAGCCATTGAAGATCAAGAAATTTGGATTGGTTTAAGACCTGAGAAAATAGTTATAAGTAAAGAAAAACCTGAAGGCTATAATCCTCAAAATCCTATTAATTGTATTAAAGGTGTTGTTGAGGATATTGCTTATATGGGTGGCTTATCTACTTATCATGTAAGGACGACAACTGGCTCTATAGTAAAATCTACAGATTTTAATATAGAAAGAAATGCTGATCACCCTTCTTGGGATAATGAAGTATATCTTACTTGGGAATCACAAAATATCATGGTGTTGTACTCATAATGCAAAACTTAGAAAAAAGCTTTAGACACGCACTAGTCTATCTAATACCTTTTGTATGGTTTGTAATATTCTTACTTGTGCCATTCTTGTTTGTACTTGGAATAAGCTTTACCTTACCGGCAGATGGTACTCCTCCAGTAACTCCACTATTAGCATATAAGCAAGCAACTTTACATTTTACTTTATACTTAAGTAACTATATTGAACTAGCTCATTATAACTTAGTATTTATATCTTTACTTAAGTCTTTTAAAGTTGCGCTAATTACAACAGTACTATGTATTTTGATTGGTTATCCTATGGCTCTAGCTCTATCAAGAGCTAAAAAAAATACACAGCTTTTTTTCCTAGTATTGATAGTTATACCATATTGGACTTCTTTCTTACTTAGAACTTATGCATGGGTAACTCTACTTGGTAACCATACTTTTAATAAATTTTTAATGAGCTTGGGTCTTCCTAGTATGGCATTACTTTATAATGACTTTTCAATGTATCTTGGTATGGTATATTGCTACTTACCATTCTTAGTATTGCCTCTATATAGCACTTTAATAAAGATTGACCCAATCTTATATGATGCAGCTGAAGATTTAGGTTCTAAACCTATTAACTCATTCTTCAAAATCACGTTACCTCTATCTATGCCTGGGCTAATAGCTGGAAGCTTACTAATATTTATCCCTGCAATTGGTGAAGTTGTTGTACCTCAGATTATGGGTGGTATGGGCTCTCTAATGATTGGTAATGTTATTTGGGAAGAATTTTTCACTTCTAATAACTGGGGAATGGCTGCAGCAATATCTGTTGTCTTAATAGTTGTATTAGTATTGCCTATCTTATGGATGCAGCGTATCCAAACAAAAAGAACTTTTGTATAAAGGAGAATAAGCAATGAAAAAATTTACATTTAGTAATATTATGCTTATTTTTGGTTTAATATTTCTATATATACCTCTTATTATACTAATTATTTTCTCATTTAGTAATTCGCAAATAATTAACCTATGGGGTGGTTTTACTTTTAACTGGTATCATGAAGTTATTCATGATGAAGATATTATTAATGCAACATTTACTAGTTTAAAAATTGCTGTTATAACATCCATTATCTCAACGATATTAGGTACAATAGTTGCATATGCTATGACTAGATTTAAATTCTTTAGATCTAGAACATTCTTATACGGTCTTGTTGCAACTCCATTAGTACTTCCTGACATTATTCTTGGTGTTGCTTTACTATTAATGTTTACAACCCTTCAACACCTAATTGGCTGGCCCCATGAACGTGGCACAACAACAGTTGTTATTGCACATGTAACAATGTGTACTGCTTATGTAACAATTGTGATGCAATCTAGAATAGCTAGTGTAGATATATCCTTAGAAGAAGCTGCTTTAGACTTAGGTGCAGGTCCTATAAAAACATTTTTCTCGATTACCTTACCTCAATTACTTCCAGCCCTTATCACATCTATGCTACTAACATTTACATTGTCTATTGATGACCTTGTTGTGACGGAATTTGTTGCAGGAAGTGATAATCCTACTCTACCTATGTATATTTATTCAACTGTTAAAAACGGTCCTACTCCTGAGATAAATGCTCTAGCAACAATTATGATCAGTATAATTGTATTAGGAGTATTAGCAGGAATGTTTATTTCTATGAAGTTCCAAAAAAAGACTAAATAATTATTATTCAAAAATCATCATTATAATAGATAAGATAAGTAATACTCCTAAACATAAATTAAATATTTTTAGATGCTTTTTATCACTTAAAATTCTTTTTACAAAATCTCCCCCAAATAACCAAAAAGCTGTACAGCAAAACGAAGCAATCATAACAACCGCTGATATTATAATCACTTGAGAAAATAAGCTCACATTAGTATTAATTATAGTATAAGCAGATATAACACTAATAGCCATCACCCATGCCTTAGGGTTTACCCATTGAAATAACACAGCATGTTTAAAGCTTATTGGTCTGCTCTCTTTTTCAGCATGATAATTAGTAGATGATGAAACTATTTTAAACGCTAACCACACCATATATATTCCACCTATAACTTTTATAACTAGATGAACTGTTGGATGGTTCATAAAAATAGATTCTAAACCAGTACCAATAACTAAGACCATTAAAGGAAATCCTAGACATACTCCTAAATAATGAGGAAATGTCCTTCTAACACCAAATTTAATTGATGAGATTAATAACATCAAATTATTTGGCCCAGGAGTAACTATAGTTGAAATACAGAATAAAAATAGAGGTATATAATATTGCATCTGCTAAAATCTTTTATTATTTAAGACTTTTAATTATAACTAGAAAAGAAAAAGCTACAATGTTTTTTTAAAAAAACTAAAAGTTTAAACTAATATATTTTTAACAACATTCTGCTTTATTTAATTTTAAAGTATTATAACTTATGTTATTCATACTGTTAATCCGTCTTGTCTCAACTTGACTATTAGGGATTATAATAGCAATAATTAGACCAACAGCTCCTACTACGACCAACAATAAACAAAGTCCAAAAGTGGCTGATGTATACTCCATAACAACTGTTGCTAACATTGGTGCAAATCCAGATAATGAAGCACCTAAACCAAATCCTATCGAACAGCCTGTTGCTCTAACTCTAGGTGGAAATATCTCTGTATAATACGGAGTAGATACTCCTTGAATAATAGCTGTCAACATAGCCATTGATATAACCATTACAGCAACTAAAACTATACTTTGCAGTTGCATAAACATTACCATAGGAATTGCAAATATTATTAGCAAGAAATATCCTATTATATGAGTTCTTTTACGGCCATATATATCAGATAAATAACCAAAGAATGGCATAACTATACACATAGCTACAATGCTCAAAGTATTTATTGCTAGAGCAGATGACAGACTTAGATTAAGTTCTCTTTCCATATAAGTAACCATATATGTTACATCTAGATAATAAAGAATCATCGCTGTAGTTGACAATACAACAATTAAAGATAGTCTCCATTTGTAATGTTTGAATAACTGTTCCATAGGTTTTATCTCAAGACTAGTATTCTGCTCAACCTTTATTTCTTCTTGAATTTTGTCATTTTCACGGAAAAATAAATATAGTAATAATAAGATAAACCCTAATGCAAAAGGAACTCTCCAAGAATAATACTGCCATTCTTGAGGTAACAAATTAATACTAAGAAAGCTCACAAAAGATGCTATTAAGAAGCCAACAACTGAAGTTGAATAAGCCATAGCCAAACTAAAACCTCGATGAGTTTGGTCATCATCTTCAGATGTTATTGTCATAAGATTACCAAACTGTCCTCCAGCAGATAATCCTTGAACAACTCTTACTATAACAAGTAAAATTGGCGCCCATATTCCTATAGTTTTATAACCTGGCAAAAATGCCATTATAACTGTTGGCACTGCCATCATAATAATAGCAATATTCATAGAATAATAGCGCCCCAACCTATCTCCAAGTCGACCGAAAAATATTGATCCAACAGGTCTTGCTATGAATCCTGCCGCAAATGCTCCAAAAGTTGCTATTAGAGCTACAAAGGCATCTTGATGTGGAAAAAACTGAACTGATATTATTGTGGCAAAGTACCCATATAATGAAAAATCGTACCACTCAATAATATTACCAAACGAATTTTTGAGAGTTGTTTTTATTTGATTAAGCATAACGATATTAATAACGGTCTATATGAAAAGATAATTTGACCGATTATAAAAAGTTACTCCTTTTTTTAATTTTATTAATGTAACTTAATACCATACATATATAAAATGCAAATATCAAATTATCCAATATAGCATAATTAAAACTACTATAAGAAAATAAGCTAGAAATTAAATATAGGAAATACTAGTAAGAATCAATTTTTAGCAACTTAACCTATGACTATAACATAATAGTTTCTTAGAAAAAACTCTTAAAGCATAATAACTTTACAGATACTTAATCATAAACTACGTTTAAACATAAAGACACTTTCTTTAATTATATAAACTAAGCTTTCTTAGTAGCCACAGTTACAGGAAATTAGAAATATTTTTGCAAGAAAATTATTTGAAAAAAATAAATATTATTCGTCGATTGAAACAAATTTGCGGTTTAAAGCACCACCAACATGAAACTTAACAGTACCATCTTTAAGAGCAAATAAAGTATGATCTTTACCACAACCTACGTTTACACCAGGATGAGTTTTTGTACCTCTTTGACGCAGAATAATTGTACCTGCTTTTACAAACTCACCACCATATCTTTTAACACCTAAATACTTAGGGTTTGAATCTCTTCCGTTTCTAGTACTACCACCAGCTTTCTTATGAGCCATTTGTATACTCCTTAAATATTCTTAATAAAATTATAAACTAATAGATGAAACTTTTACCGCTGTAAAATACTGACGGTGACCTTGCTGCTTCATGCTGTGCTTACGACGACGGAACTTCATAATTTTTACTTTTTTATGACGACCTTGTTCTACAACTTCACCAACAACTTTAGCACCTTCTACAACAGGAGCGCCAATTTTAACTTCGCCCTCTGCAGTTTGTCCCATTAAAACTGTATCAAATTCTACCTTCTCACCAATTCCAAGGTCAAATTTCTCAAGCTTAACTACTTCGCCTTCTTTTACCTTGTATTGCTTACCGCCATTTTTAATTATCGCGTACATTTATTACTCCATTTATTAGATTTTAAATTCTCAGAACTGACTATATTAAATATAGACTTCTGACTTTTTGTTATTATTCCAACGTGCCTAGATAAAAACTAGACACCGTATTATAACAAAAAATACGATAATGACAAACATTAGATTTCTCTTTTTGATGTTTTAGTTAGAAATATGTAAATTAAAATAGCTCCTATTAAAACAACTGCTGCTACCATATATAAAGCAAAAGATATAGAAGCTGTAGAATCAATGATATAACCTACTAAATATGGAGTCACAAAGCCAGACAAATTGCCCACAGAATTTATAATAGCTATCGCAATTGCTGCTGCCATACCACTTAATATTACTGCTGGTAAACTCCAAAATAGTGGAATTAAAGTTAATATACCAGCTGTTGCTAAAGACATGAATATTAATGCCAAATAAGTATTACCACCGAATAAACCAATTCCAACAAAACCTATAACTGCCATTACACTTATTCCTACCAAATGATACTTTCTTTCTTTGAAGTAATCAGAACTTGCACCAACAGCTATCATCACAATTACAGCGAAGATATATGGTATTGCCGATATCGCACCGATCATGAAAATATTTGTTACTCCAGAATCCTCAATCAAAGTTGGTAGATAAAAGCTAATAGCATATAAACCTGTGATTCCACAGAAATAAATTAGTGATAGCCACCATACTCTAATATCTAGAAAGATAGTCATTTTTTTATACTGTTGATGATTTAGCTGATCTTGTTTTAATTGCTGGTGTAGATACTCTCTTTCCTGTTGATTTAACCATTTTGCTTTATCAATTGAGCTTAAAATCTTCGGTGCTAAAAATCCCAAAATAATTGTAGGAATCCCCTCAATTAAAAATAACATTCTCCAACCATCATAGTGATATTGATTAAAAATATCCATTATAAAACCTGAAATCGGACCTCCCAATATACCTGAAATAGCCGTCGCACTAAAGAATATAGCTGTTACTTTAGCCCTCTTATATGAAGGATACCATTCTGATAAATAGTAAATAACTCCAGGAAAAAATCCTGCTTCTGCTAAACCTAATGTAAATCTTAAAACATAATACTCATTAGCTGAGTTAATAAACATAGTACAAGCTGACAATACCCCCCAAACCACCATCAAAAAGCCTAACCATCGGCTTGGACCTATTTTGACTAAAAGGTAATTACTAGGGACTTCAAATATGAAATAACCAATAAAAAATATCCCTGCACCAAAACCATAAACAGTTTCTGATAAGGATAAATCAGAGACCATTTGTATTTTAGCAAATGATACATTAACTCTATCTAAGTATGCTAATGTATAACAAATCAAAAGAAATGGCATAATCCGCCAACTAACTTTTTTATAGATACTATCGTTCATGACTAAAAGATTTAATTCTAAGTGGTAAATTTAATTATATGAAATATTAAACAAATAAAATACAATAGTTTTAGCCCACTAAATGGTTATAAAAATAAACTCTTATGAAAATAGTAATTGCACCTGATTCTTTTAAGGAATCACTATCTGCCATTGAAGTATGTAATGCCATAGAAAGAGGCTTTAAAAAAGTCTTCCCTTCCGTAGAATATATTAAAATACCAGTTGCAGATGGAGGTGAAGGATCACTTGACGCCATATCACAAAGCCTAACTTTAGCAGAGAAGGTCAATATTAAAGTCAAGGCTCCCCTTGGTAACATCATCTCAGCTAATTACCTAATTAATAAAGATACTGCAATTATAGAGTTAGCTCAGTGTTGCGGTTTAAATTTATACTCCAAGAATCAGCGAAATCCTCTAAAATCAAATACATATGGTTTTGGTCAAATTATCAAAGATGCCTTAGATAAAGAAATTAGGAAATTTATTTTAACTCTAGGTGGTAGTGGAACTAATGATGTTGGAATTGGCTTATTACAAGCACTAGGAGTAAAGTTTCTTAACGATAAAAATGAAGTCATCACAAATTGCTGCCCAGATAATTTATCTAGCATAAAAAGTATTGATTTAAGTGACTTTGATAGTAGAATCAAAGACTCAGAGTTTAAGATAGCTTGCGATGTAAATAATATTCTATGTGGTAAAAATGGTGCAACACACACTTTTGGAAAACAGAAAGGACTCGCTGATAACCAACTAGATGAAGTAGATAAAAAGATAAAAGTATTTGCAAAACTATGTGAAGAAAAATTAAATAAAAATTACGAAAACATCGCTGGTGTTGGAGCTGCTGGTGGTGTTGGCTTTGCTTTAGCAACTTTTCTTGACGCTAAACTAGTCTCCGGTGCTGAACTAATTTTGAATACTATCGAGTTTGATAAATATCTAAATAATGTAGATATAGTCATAGTCGGTGAAGGCAAAATGGATAAGCAAAGCTTATGTGGCAAAATTCCTATTACAGTTGCTCAAAAAGCTAAAGATCATAATGTCAAAAAAGTAATTGCCATAGTTGGTAGTTATGAGCTTAAAGATACCAATATAAATAACTCTCCAATGGATGCTATATTCTCATGTATAACTCACTATACAGATTTAGAAACTATCCTTGCTAATGCAGCTGAAAATATTGAACTAACAGCCACAAATATTGCCAAAGCCCTTAAATAATCATATAGTAAAAGCGTATTTTAAGCGGCAGTAACAACATTCTCATGAAGAAACTTCCATTTTGGAGCACCATTAGAAAAACATATTAATGCTGTACAGCGCAAAACCCTATCTTCACCATCATAGTTTTGTTTCTCTAAGAAATTTAGGGCCACCAAGTCATCACTAGATGAGATAACATCAAAGTCCAGAGCTTCTATTTTTATATTTGGTTTCTTTCCAATACAGCTCTCTAGCCCATTTCTAAGCTCATCTGCACTAACTTTATGACCTGTGGCACCTACTATACAAAATTCTGGTAAAGCATCATTCATTAATCTTTCTACTGCTAAATATCCATCATTATCAGAAAAAATATTTTCCATATTTTTAAACGTCCTAATAACTGTTTCACGAGCAGCAAGCTCCTTAGATTTAAAAGTTCTCATCTCATTTCCTCTCAAACAAGTTTCAATCATAACAATTGATATATAATGTATTAGGAAACAAAGTCTAAGAATAGAGTTTATATAGCAAAACTATATAAGTTTCATATTTAATTGTACATATATCATAAACATACTCTCAGCTCATAGAACTATACTAATGGAAATAGTAATATTATAGAAAGTCAGTCATAGACTATTTATTTCTAAAATTATTATTTTAAAACAAGAACATCGCACTTAGAGTTATTTACAATATAATCAGCAACAGAGCCTATTCTTGTGAATAAATTATGCTTATGCCCATTTAGACAAATCAAATCAACATTTAATTTATTAGCTTTATCTAGGATAGATACTCTGATATCAGTAGATATATCAATAATTAAATTATCTTCACTTAATCCATGATTAGAAAGTATAGGTAAGAGCTTTTCCTTTGCATTATTAATCATTTGTTCCTGAATATCCTCTTCTTTAGAAAGGTTATAAGAAAAATATGCAGGATATGTACTAACTAATGATTGAATATAGTGAGCTATGGTTAGTTTTGTATTATTTTGTTTGATTGAATCTATAACTTTCTTTATAGCTTCTTCAATATTTTTATCTGAAATATCTATAGCATATAACACATGATTATATTTAAACATTTTATTCACCTTCTTAAGTTTGTTTAAATTTACAACTAGTATTCAACAATTTAGTCAAAAATCAGTGCCAAATAAATTGTTTTATACTCCCTAACCCAGTTGACTCATTCTTAACTACTCAGCAAATAACATTAGTTACTTTTAAATGTAAAAAAATAACCTTCTAAAGTTTTCTCAACTAACACTACCATACTATTTTATTAAAAATTAAATAAGTTTAAATTCTGATAAATACCCTCAACTGGGCTATATAAAAATATTAGACAAACCCACTATATAATTCAATTTATGTTCAGCAATATGTTCATACTCTAGAAAATGATATTTTTAAAACTAAACCTCTTTGCTAATACAATCAAAACTCACCTCTTTTTATAACACCAACAATCTACCAAATGATCATTTACTATTCCTGTAGCTTGCATATAAGCATAAATAATTGTTGGACCAACAAAGCTCATACCTCGCTTCTTCAAGTCTTTCGAGATCTTCTCACTAATATCTGTAGATACTGGGACATCATTGTGAAATTGCCAACTATTTTTAATAGGCTTATAATTTACAAATGACCATAAGTAATTACTAAAACTATTAAATTCTTTTTGAATTCTAAGAAAGACTTGAGCATTCTTTCTAGCAGAATAAATCTTTAATTTATTACGGATAATTTCTGGATTTGATCGTAAAGATTCAAGCTCCATATCCGACATATTAGCAACTTTTATAGGATCAAAGCCATAGAAAGCATTCCTATAGCCCTGACGTTTTTTTAGTATAGTTTCCCAATTCAAACCCGCCTGAGCTCCTTCTAATATAAGAAGTTCAAAAAGCTCTCTATCATTATACTTAGGAATACCCCATTCATTATCATGATATTCTGCGTAAATTTCTTGGCCTTTTTTATTGCCAAAACAACGGTTTCTGATTTCCAAGACATACTCATAATTTAAATTTACTATATTTAATTATAACTAAAAAGACTAATTTCCAATAAGCCTTAGACATGTAATCTCAAAAATTAGTTAAGCAAGTCCTATTTATAAGATAATTTTTTTAAACATTTTGATTATTATTAAATAATTTACAAGAATAAGTATTGTGCATACTAGCTCTAACAATATTAATTTAAAGAAAGTCAAGAAATATATCTTTAAACTTTTTACCATAAAGCATTCAAACAATAGCTTCTGTAATTTATAATAGCCATGTAATTTAAAAGTTTAGTTGTCTGGATTATTAGTGGTTTAGCTACAATCTTGAGCCGATACTAATTAGAATAGGGAGTTTTGGTGTTTTAACTAGAGAGCAAGCTTTGGTGCCCTGCACTTACAAAGAAGCCCAACGTTGAAACTATGACACCCACTTGATACCAAAGGGATCAAGAACATTGAGCTAAAACGGTAGTCTGGACAACTATTTTATTATATTTGAGAGTGTTACTATGGATAAAACTCAGATTCGTAAACACCTACTTAACATTAGAAACAACTTAGAAAACAAAGATCTCTTATCTAAGAAAATAAATCAAAAAGTTATATCATATATTCAAAATACCTTTTCAAACAAAAATATAACTATAGCTAGCTTTTTATCACTAAAAAATGAAATAGATACTTCATTAATAAACTCTCATTTTGATAATATCTATTTGCCGATAGTTCACCCTTTTATAAAACATGGGTTATGGTTTGCTAAAGACTCTAAAAGTTACTATTTAAATAAATATAAGATCAAAGAACCTATTTATAAACCTCAAGATATTACAGCTGCTTGGGAACTAGATGTAGTTATAGTTCCTATAGTGGGATTTACCCAAAATAAATATAGAATGGGTATGGGTGGCGGCTTTTATGACTATTCTTTAAGCTTCAAAAAGAATAAAAAATCACCCATAACTATAGGCATAGCCTTTGATGAACAACAAAATAATGCTATTATCATAAATAACCACGATATCAAACTTGATACAATAATTACACCAACAAGGATTTTATGAAATGGATAGTATTACTGTAACAAATCAAATTAAGGAGTTAATACTGTCTAAAATAGATCCTCAAGCAAACATAGAAATAATTAATGAAACACATAAGCATGTTAAGCATAGAGGATATAGCGAAGGTAAGTACCACTTTGCATTAAATATCTCATCACAAAAGCTAAGTGCTATGAGAAAAATCTCTTCCCATAAAGAGATTTATAAAGCAGTTAACGATTTAATGCCATATATTCATGCTTTATCAATAAAAATCAAACCGGAGTAAGTTGTCATGTTTGATTTTATTATACATTTTAATGAATATATTAATTATTTTATCAATTCCTTAGGAATGTGGTTTTATATACTCTTATTTTTCATAATCTTTTGCGAGACAGGATCTGTGTTTGGAATATTTTTCCCTGGAGACTCTCTACTATTCACAGTTGGCTTAACTGCAGCAGCGACAAATTTGAACATCCACCTAGCAGTACTAGCAATATGTTTAGGAGCGGTAGTCGGCGACAGTTGCAACTACATCACTGGCAAATTCATTGGTGAAAAAATATTTAGCAGCCATGCTAAAATTTTCAAAAAAGCATATTTAATCAAAACAAAAGACTTCTTAAACAAGCACGGTAACAAAGCTATCATCTTCTCACGTTTTGTTGCTTTTGTTAGAACTATAACTCCTTTTGTAGCAGGAGTTAGTAGCATGAACTATTTCAAATTTGTCACCTTTGGTATTATTTCTGCTATGATATGGTCTTTTTCAATAACATATACAGTGTATTTCTTTAGTGACTTCCCTTTTGTAAAAAAATATTTAAGCCTTATTATAATGCTTATAATTGCATTTGTTTTAATTCAAATCTCTTATAAAGCACTCAAAAACAAAATAAAAGCAAAAAAGTCTTAACCTTTTTGAATTATTTTTTTATAATCTAACGACAAATAATTGAAAGGTCATCCTCATGGATACTATCTTAGCATTATTACATATTGTCTTACACTTAGATCAATATATAAGCACTTATATAAATATTCTAGGCGATTGGACATATTTATTACTTTTTGTAGTTATTTTTTGTGAAACTGGATTGGTTATAACACCTTTCCTACCTGGAGATTCCCTTTTATTTGCTCTAGGTCTGACAGCTGCAGCAACAACTCTCAATATACACTTAGTAGCTCCAATTTTAGTTCTAGCTGCTATATGTGGTGATTCTTGTAATTACTTTTTAGGTAGAATGGTCGGTAAACGTATTTTCAAAGATGATGCTAGAATATTAAAAACTGCACATTTAGAAAAAGCCCAAGAGTTCTTTGATAAATATGGTCCTATGGCTATAATCCTAGCTAGATTTACCCCTATAGTTAGAACATTTATGCCTTTTACAGCGGGTATGGCTCGTATGAGATACCCTAAATTTGTAACTATGGGAGTGATCGGTGCTTTTATTTGGGTTTACTTAATCACATATATAGCATTTTTCTTTAGTAATAATGCTTTTGTTAAAAAATACTTTGGCTTATTTATAATCTTGATCATTGTTATATCTTTGATACCACCTACAATATCCTTTATAAAAGCATTCAAGAACAAATTATCAAATAAGAACTCATCTTCTCTTTAGATTTAAATAGTCAACTAGTAACTCTCGAGATTTAAGCTTTTTACCCGCTAAAACATTATCTATACATACGCGAGTTACTCTTGAGATAATCCTTAAATCATCTTCTGTCCACATACTAATAGGTTGATTAATCTTTAAAAGACTTTCACCTCTAACAGTATTAGCCAAAACTTCTAAGGATTTCCTAAAACCATAAGGAAAAATATAATAGTTACAATCACATTCTATTGGTAAGTTTTCAGTATCACAGTCAACATATATTCCTTGACCTAAACTCTCTAAAAGCTCTAGTTCGAACATTCTTAATAAGTATCTGTAATTATTTTCATCAATATTTCTTAAGATAAATGCATACTTATCAAATAAAAGCTCTTCTTCATGTGAGTAGCTTAATAACAAATATATAAGCTCGTTAATATACTGTAGCGACAATAGATTAATATATGAACTTTGATAAAAAGATTCTATAAACTCAATATTATATATTTTATTAAGTCCACCCTCTTTTTTTGCAAAACTAATTTGACCTCGAAGTTTTACTAAAGGTTGATACAAGTTAAGTGTCTTTTTACTAGTCCTTAGAATAGCTGATAGCTTGCCAAACTCTTGCGTAAAGACACTAACAAGTAATGTATTTTCTTTATATTTACGCTGATGTAATATATAGAAATTATGAAGTTGATCTCTCATTTATTCTCTCTATTAGCTCAACTATTTGCAAAGCATTTCTATACTTAACTTCCGGCAAATCAAAATCGGCAACTAAGCTTTCTAAGGTTATGTTTTTTAGCTCTTGTTTATCTTGTAGTTTGATTTGTAGAAACTTCACCATTGCCATAATATATGCATCTCCTAAAACTCTATAAGAAATTTTATCATCAGAAATATACAGCTCTACTGTTAAAAAACTATCTTTGACTTGGTATTTCTGTTGATCAGGATAAATATCGCCATCTTTAATCATTATTTTAGACAATAGATCTTTTACTAAATTATTATACATTTGCTTCTCCTTGTGGAGATAGTGCTCTTAGAAGCTCTACTTGATATTTAATATTAGATGCTGCCTGTATAACTTGTTGCTTTGTAGCTTGTAAACCAAATGAAACTCTAATGGTCGCTTCAGCCTCATTTGAAGTTAAGCCTATAGCTGTTAAAACATGTGATGGTTCAACTGCTTGGGAGTTACAAGCTGATCCCATAGACAAACAAACACCTTCTAACATAGCTAATAATGCCTCCCCTTTTATACCTAAGAATGTAATACTCAAAATACCTGGGTAGCTATTATCAAGGTTTGTATTTATTTTTATATCTTTAATTTCAGATATCATTTTCAAAAACTGAGCTCGTAGTTCTTTTACATGTTTTATATTTAATTCTTTATTAGCAAACATTTCTTTGCAAGCTACGCCTAAAGCAAATATTTGATAGTTTGCTAATGTTCCAGCTCTTAAGCTAAACTCTTGCGCTCCACCATGAATTTGCTTGAGTAGTTTAACCTTAGGTCGCTTTGACCTTACATATAGAAAACCAACACCTTTAGGAGCATATAGCTTATGTCCGGAAACTGATAACAGATCAATATTCATATCTTTTATATTTATATCAACCTTGCCATAACCTTGGGCAGCATCAACGTGAAAAACTATTCCTTTTTCTCTAGTAATTTTGCCAATTTCTAATAAGTTATTTTTAGTTCCAAGTTCATTATTAACAGCCATTATACTTACAAGTATAGTTTGCTCTGTAATTGAACTTCTTAGTTGCTCAACATCAACCTCGCCGAATTCATCAACATCTAAGTATGTAACTTCAAACCCTTGAGTTTCAAGGAAACCATATACATCTAGCACAGCTTTATGTTCTGCTTTTGAAGTAATTAAATGATTACCCTTGCTTTTATATGAATATGCAACACCTTTGATAGCAAGATTATTAGACTCAGTAGCACCAGAAGTAAAAACTATCTCTCGAGGCAAGACATTTAAAGTTTCTGCAATATCTGACCTTACCAGCTCAATTTTAGACTTAACAAGTTCGGCCTGCTCATAAGTAGATGATCCAGAATTGAAAAAATCACTATCTCCACTTATAGAATCTAGCATAGTCTGTTTAACTTTAGCATTTAATGGAGTTGTAGCTGCATAATCTAAATAGATAAGACTCATTTAAAACTTAATTATTCTTTCATTTAATATCCAATATTGCTATTATATCAAATAATTGCGTACATAGTACTTTAACAAGATCGCGACTAATATTAAGCATATGATTAGAGATGGTAAATCTAATCAGTTTCTTATGAGAAATTTGGCTTTGAATATATAGCGATTTTAAAAGAAGGCCAACAAATGGTCAAAAGCGAGTTGACTCGTTAAACAGTCAACTATGAATTACACTTATTGAAGGAATTAAGAATGAAAAAAATATTAATCAATAGCAAAAGTAGCGAAGAAACGAGGATCGCTACCTTAGATAATGGAAAACTTATAGACCTAGATATCGAAAATGTAGATAGAGAACAGAAAAAAGCTAATATCTATAAAGGATATATCTCTAGAATAGAACCTAGTTTAAATGCTATTTTTGTAAATTATGGTGAAGAGAAAAACGGTTTCCTACCATTTAAAGAAGTTTCAGAATACTATCTAAAAGATGTTCCTAATGGCGAAAATATTGCTCCTTTATTATCTGAAGGCCAAGAACTATTGGTACAAATAGACAAAGAAGAACGTGGAGATAAAGGTGCTGCTTTAACTACATTTATCACACTAGCTGGTTCATACATGGTACTACTACCAAACAACCCTAATGGTGGTGGTATTTCTCGTCGTGTTGAAGGAGAAGATAGAGAGAAGTTAAAAAAATATTTAAAAGATCTAAATATCCCTAAAAACATGAGCGTAATCGCAAGAACAGCGTGTGTTGAATGCTCTTTTGAAGAACTAAAGCATGACTTTGATACTCTAGTTGAGCTATGGTCTTCTATTTCACAAACTTATCACAAAATTAAGAAACCTGCCCTTCTACACAAAGAAAGTGACATTATTGTAAGAACAGTAAGAGATCACCTAAAAGAAGATGTAAGAGAGATTATCGTTGACTCTAAAGAATGTTTCCAAGATGTTAAAAGACAACTTGGTCTATTAAGACAAAGTTTTGATATAAATAAGGTTAAATTCTACAACGAAGAACTACCTTTATTTACACAGTTTGGTATAGATCAGCAAATCGAGAATGCATATAAAAGAGAAATTCGTCTACCATCTGGAGGTTCTATAGTAATTGATACTACAGAGGCATTAGTTGCGATAGATGTAAACTCATCAAGAGCTAACAAAGCTGAAGATGTTGAAACTACAGCATTTAAAACTAACCTAGAAGCTGCTGAAGAAGTTGCTAGACAGCTTAGAATTAGAGATCTTGGTGGTCTTGTTATAGTTGACTTTATTGATATGTCTTTCTATCCAAATAGAAAACAAGTTGAAGAAAAACTAATGGAAGCTTTACAGCAAGATAAAGCTCGTATCCAAATGTCACGCATTTCTAAGCTTGGACTTGTAGAGATATCAAGACAACGTTTAAGCTCTTCAATAAATGAAAGTGTAATGCAAAAATGCCCTCGTTGTGAAGGTCATGGTTTTATAAAAACAACTCAAGCAACTGCCCTTACAATCTTACGTAAGATCAGAGCTGAAGCTATGAAAGATGATACTAATGAAATTAGAGTTCAAGTTCCTGTAGATATAGCAGCTTATATTCTTAATGAAAAAAGAGATAGCATAGTTGATATCGAAAGAATTTCAGAAGTTAGAATTATGATAATACCTAATTTCAACATGGAATCTCCTAAGTTTCAAATGCAAAGAATTTGGGGCTCAAGCTACAAATCTAATCGCTCAAGCTCTGATTTGATTGAAGATGTTTATAATGTTGAAATTCCAAAAGCTGGAAATAAGAAAGTTGCAGCTGTTGATCTAAGCAAAGCTGTAGATAGAGAAGTCTCTGCTAAAGTTGAGAATAAAGCTAAACATAATGAGCAAAGAAATCAACAAGCACCTCAACAAAAAGAAGAAACTACTACACCTAAGGCTAAAGAGCAACCTAGCAAAAAAGGCTTCTTTGCTAAGCTAGCTAGCGTTTTCACAGGTACACCTTCAAAACCAGTTGAAACAGCTAAAGACTCTCAAAAACCAAACAATAAAAATAATAACTCTAATAACAATTCTCAAAGAGCACAAACTAATAAGCCTCAAAGAGATAATAAACAACGCAATGATCGTGATCGTAATAACAATAATAACAACTTAAATGATCAGCGTAATAAAAATAAAAACAATAAAGCTCAAGATAACTCTCAAAAGCCTCAACAAAGAGAGAACAATCAACGTAATGAGCGAAATAACAGCGATAACAGATCAAATGATCGTAATAAAAATAAAAGAAATAACGATAGATTTGATAAAAAACCAAATAATAAAAATAACAACAGAAGCAATAATATTAGCCTTAATAACGCTGAAGAAGTTATTGATATTACAAAGGTTAAATACAGTAACCAAATATCTGAGAATAATGTTGATAATATCAAAAAGGTTATCTCTAAAAACCCTGATGAATTTGTCTCTGTAATGGTTAAAGATGTCTTAGAGAACTACGATAGTTTAAAAGATGATGGGGCTACAAAAGTCAACACAGAAGAAAAAGTAAAAACTCAAAAATACTTAAAGTTTAATACTATATCTGTTGATCATGAGATAAATGCTATTCATGAAGCTAAAAAAGAAGCTGAAAAAGCTCTAAAAGAAGCTCAAGAAAAAGCTAAGGCTGATCAAGAGAAAAAAGTTGCTGTTGAAGAGCAAGAGAAAGTAGTTATTGAAGAAGTAAAAACTGATAAAGAAGAAGTAATTTCTCAAAAAACAGAAAACAAAGATGCTAAAAAGAAATCAGCTGAGCCAAAAGCATCTCAAACTAAAGAAAAATCTGTTGAGAAAAATACTAAAAAAGAAAGTGTTAAAAAAGACAAACCTGTTGAGAAAAATACACAGACAACGCAACAGTCTGAGTACATTAATTACTCTCCAGCTTTAGACTTTGAATCTCAAGCACTTATATAAGGTTAAATAATGTTACATTACCCTCACATCAATCCGATTGCATTAAAACTCGGACCTATTGAAATACATTGGTACGGCTTAATGTATTTATTTGGAATTTTCGCAGGTTGGGCTTTACTTAAATACCGAGCTAAAAGAAAACCTTGGGCTCCAGTAAAACCTGAGCAAGTAGGAGATTTAGTCTTCTATGTTGCCTTAGGTGTTATTCTTGGTGGTAGAATTGGCTATATAATTTTTTATAATCTACCTTACTACTTCCATAATCCTACACAAATGTTTTACATATGGGATGGTGGAATGTCATTCCATGGTGGCTTTATTGGAGTACTTATAGCATTTGGTCTATATGCACGAAAAATAGGTGCAAACTTCTTTGATCTAGGAGAGTTTGTAGCTCCAGTAGTACCGATAGGACTTGGTGCAGGAAGAATTGGTAACTTTATAAATGGCGAACTTTGGGGAAGAGTAACAGACTCTCCTATAGGTATGGTTTTCCCAACAGGCGGACCTTTACCAAGATACCCTTCGCAATTATTTGAGTTTTTCTTTGAGGGTGTAGTATTGTTTACAGTACTATGGCTTGTAACTATGAAAAAAAGACCTCGTTATTTAGTCTTAGGTCTATTTATGTTTTTATATGGTTGTGCTAGATTCATTTGTGAATTCTTTAGGCAACCAGATCCACAGTATGGCTATATTTTCTTTAACTGGATGACTATGGGTCAAATCCTATCTATACCTATGATTATACTAGGAGCAATAATTTTAGTTGTTCTGTTTATCAAGTTAAGAGGGAAAAATAAATGCGAGAATATTTAAATTTCTTAAAATATATAAAAGATAATGGTACTGTTAAAGGTGATAGAACCGGTACAGGTACAAAAAGTATCTTTGGCTACCAAATGCGTTTTGATCTGCAAAAAGGTTTTCCTCTAGTTACTACAAAAAAAATTCACTTACCTAGCGTTGTTCACGAACTACTATGGTTTCTAAGTGGTAGTACTAATGTTAAATACCTTAATGATAATAAGGTCCGCATCTGGAACGAATGGGCTACAGAAGATGGTGAACTAGGCCCTATTTATGGTAAACAATGGCGTGACTTCAATGGTCAAGGAATTGATCAGATAGCTGAAGTTATCGACATGTTAAAGACAAACCCTAATTCGCGCAGGATCTTAGTTTCAGCTTGGAACCCTTGTGTTGTACCATCTGAAAAAATATCTCCTCAAGAAAATGTTGAGATTGGGAATTCTGCACTACCTCCATGTCATGCTATGTTTCAGTTTTATGTTGCAGATAACAAGTTATCTTGCATGCTTACTCAGAGAAGTGCTGATGCA
This sequence comes from Francisella sp. LA112445, assembly GCF_012224145.1. Taxonomy (NCBI): domain Bacteria; kingdom Pseudomonadati; phylum Pseudomonadota; class Gammaproteobacteria; order Thiotrichales; family Francisellaceae; genus Francisella; species Francisella sp. LA112445. The sequence continues at coordinate 803,519 of NZ_CP041030.1, read as the reverse complement.
TTTCTTGGTGTGCCGTTTAATATAGCAAGCTATTCACTACTTACGCACATGATTGCTCAGCAATGTGATCTAGATGTTGGTGAGTTTATTTGGTCTGGTGGCGATTGTCATATTTATAATAACCATATTGAGCAAGTTAATGAACAGCTTAGCCGTGAGCCTCTAGGACTACCAACATTAGAAATATTAAGAAAACCAGAATCCATTTTTGATTATAATTATGAAGATTTTGAGTTTAAAAACTACACCCATCACCCTGCTATTAAGGCACAAATATCAATATAAAGGACTATCTAATGAGTCAACTATCTCTTAACAAAAAGAAAATACCCATTTTACTTCTAGAAGGAATTCATTTGAACGCCTTAGAGTCATTTAAAGCAGCTGGTTATGAAAATATTGAGCTACTTAATACGGCTTTAGAAGGTCAAGAGCTTATCGATAAACTTAAAGACTTTAAAATAGTTGGATTACGCTCACGTACACAACTAACTAAAGATGTTCTTGAACAGTCACAGCACCTTACTGCTATAGGATGTTTCTGTATTGGGACAAATCAAGTAGATCTAAAAACGGCTCATGATTTTGGTATACCAGTATTTAATGCCCCTTTTTCGAACACTCGAAGTGTTGCTGAACTAGTATTAGCTGAGGCTATTTTACTAATTAGAAATGTTATTGATAAAAATGCTAAGGCTCACCGTGGACAATGGCTAAAATCTGCTGAAAATGCAAATGAAATTAGAGGCAAAACTCTAGGAATCATTGGCTATGGTCATATTGGTATGCAGCTTAGTGTGTTAGCTGAAAGTATTGGTTTTAACGTAATCTTTTACGATGTTGAGGAAAAGCTACCATTAGGAAATGCCGTACAAGTAAGTAGTCTAGATCAACTTCTAAAACAATCAGATGTAGTATCTCTACACGTACCTCAACTACCTACTACAGCAAATATGATATCAACTAAACAATTTGATGCCATGAAAGAAAACTCTGTTTTAATAAATGCTTCACGAGGAAACGTTGTTGATATAGAAGCTTTAGTTAAAGTGCTAGAAAGTGGTAAATTAAAAGGTGCGGCTATAGATGTTTTTCCTGTAGAACCATCTTCTAAAGGAGAAATATTTGAAAGTCCGTTAAAAGATTTTGATAATGTCTTTTTAACACCACATATTGGTGGTAGTACACTCGAAGCTCAAGAAAATATTGCTAATGAAGTTAGTGCAAAGCTTATTAAATATTCTGATAATGGTTCTACTTTAAATGCAGTAAACTTCCCAGAGATATCTCTACCAGTACATACAGATACGCATAGAATATTACACATTCATGAAAATATTCCTGGTATGATGAATGAACTAAATAAAATATTAGCTGCCAAAAACATAAATGTAGAGGGGCAATATTTAAGAACTCTAGAGAATATTGGTTACGTAGTTATGGATATTCGCTCAACTTCAGATGAAGCTAGAGATCTTGTTGAAGAGTTCAAAAAGATCAAAGCAACGATCAAAACTCGCTATTTAATATAAAGGTATTAGCAATAGACATGCTATTACTCTCAATTTTCGCCTTGCTGTGATAAATTTGATCTAGGTAATCTACATACACATAGTTTTCAGAGGTACCCTTAAATGTCTATAGATAAAACTCTTGTCTTAAATGAAATAAAAAAATTCTCGCCTTCACATATAATTATTGGTTACAGTGGAGGAATTGATTCAAGTGTTTTATTAAATATTGCTAAAGACCTAAATATCCCTATAATTGCTATTTATATAAATCATAATGTTCATCTAAATGCTTTAGAGTGGCAAACACACTGCCAAAAAACTTGTGATAAATATAATGTTAAATTTATTAGTCACTCTCTAGAGCAAGTTCCAAAAGGTGAAAGTTTTGAAGCATGGGCAAGTAAACAGCGCATGAGTTTTTTTCAACAAGTAATGAAAAACTATCCAAATCCTCTGCTACTACTAGGACATCACCTAGATGACCAAGCAGAGACATTTCTTATTCAGGCTATGCGAGGTTCTGGATTAGCTGGATTAGCAGGGATACCTTATTATAGAGAACTAAATACTGGCGCAGTGCTACGTCCATTGCTTAAATTTAAAAAATCAGATATCGAAGCATTTGCTCAACAAAATAATATTAGTTATATTTATGACGATAGCAATCTAGATATCAAATATAGACGCAACCTAATTCGTAATGAAGTGATTCCTATTTTACAACAAGTGAATCCAAATATTAGTGAAACTCTCTCTCGTAGTGCTAATATTTGTGGGCAAAGTAATAATATCCTGAATAAACTAATAGCTGAAAAACTAAATCAAATATCTCAAAATGATAATATTGTTATATCTAAACTTACTAGCCTAGATGATGATATACAAAAAAGTATCATTCATTTTTGGTTTAAAAAAATCACATCTCAAAGTCTTAAGAATAAGCAAGTTCAAGATATATTTTTAGGAGTGAATAACGCAGCTACAGGCTGGAAAATAAATATTAATCAACAATACGATATCTATATTGAATATAATCAGCTTTTGATAAAAGATGTATTAAAGCCTATTAGACTTTCAGCAAACCATACTGAGATATTAAAATGGTTTAAAACTCAAACTAATAAAGATTACGATCTGAATAAACTAACTATTAGAGATAGACAATCAGATGATAAATGTAAATATCCAGGAAGAAGCAAAGCTAATAAACTAAAAGTCTTATTCCAGGAACTTAAAATCCCTGCATCAGAGCGATCAAACACTAAAATCATTTTATATAATGAAAAAATAGTCGCTGTGTACCCTTTTTTTATATGTCCTGATTAAAAACTAATCCGATTACCTTCTTTGTCTTTTCCAATTACCAATAATAATTGAAATTATAATTAAAAGCATTGCTAATGTTTGAATAAGATTAATGGTTTCATTTAAGAATAACCAAGATATGATTAAAGTAAAGATCGGCATCAGTGCTGTCATCATACCAGTCGTTGAAGCCTCTAAAAACTCACTTCCTTTAGTCCAAAATAAATAAAACAAACCAGATACTATACCTAATAATAGAATAATCCAATATTGAAGGCTTGTAAGATTCTGCAAAGTATCATAGTGAGTAAAAAACATAAAAGGTGCAACAAAGATTGCATTAATAATGTTAACTAAAAGAGCATTACTTAATGGCTTAATATTTAATGGCATAATTTTCACAAGTACGTAATACATTGCTTCAGGTACCATTGCAATAAATATAATGAAATCCCCTAATAAGTTTAATGCTGTAATCTTAGGTTGAATCATCCCATTAATATTAATAATAATTAAACCTATTATAGCTAAACCTACACAAATAATTTTTGATGACGTTAAACGTACACCTAATATAAAAAACATTAACACCAATATCATTGCAGGTAATGTACTTGTTATTACTCCTGCCATACTAGCAGAAGTAAACTGGACACCTGCCAACATAATTAGGTTAAATAAAGCACCTCCGCCCAATGCTTGACCAATCAATACTAGCCACTGTTTTTTATTTAATGCTTTAATTGCAGCAAATTCAGCTTTTTTCTTTTTCTTACTTATAAAGAGAAATACAATAGCAAGAAATAAAGCACCTATAACAAACCTAGATTCAACTAGAACTAATATAGGGGTCGTTTCAATAATATATTTCGATCCAGTAATATTTATTCCTGTAACTAGCTGTGCTAATAAAACAAAAATAACAGCTATTAATATATGAATTCTAGTGTGATTTTGCTGTACTTCCATTAACAATTTTATTCCAAATTTATGATTAACTCGACAAGATTAAAACATCTTTTGATTTTATGCTAAGTATAAACTATTTACTTAAAAACGATATCTAAAACCTAGCATTTTATAATTATAAATAAATATAATTAAACTAGATGAAACACCTGAATATTATATCTAGCATAAGAATAAGAAAAGACTATTACTATTTAAGAATTTATTTATAAGATAAACGTATTTATTTTAGTTTCTTAATAAAAAATGCTACTACAAACCACAATAATAACGTTATAAATATTACTAATATAATATTCATGAACAATCCTTGGAAGAGTTTTGCTTGACTAATTAGATCAAGAGTCTTTGAACCAGTATTTCCAAGTGAAGCAAAGTCAGCAACTTTAGCACCAATAAATCCTGCTATACTTCCTGTAAAAAGCATATATGCTGCTGCTAAAAATCCAGTATATTTCTTGTCTTTAATCGATGTAATTTCAGATAACGCTATTGGGTCAATAAACAACTCTGATAATCCCAAGCAAGCCAATGCAATTATAACAAACAACGCTGAAGTTGTACCATCTACACTTGCATTCTTTGCTGCTATAAAGAACAGAATAAAACATAGTAACTGGAAAATAAAACCAAAAGAGAATTTAATCATTCTACCGAAATCATTATCTAGTGATTTCACCCTCTTCCATATCCATGCAACAAGTAAACCTCCAAATAAAATAGATAATGGATTCATTGATGTAAAAGTACTTGCTGGTATATCTATACCTAATAAATATGTATTGACATTTCTATGAATAAATACTTCTACAGAAGTATAAAGCTGCTCGTCGAACATCCAAAATACTATACCAAAAATGAAAAAAGGTACTAAAATAAGTAGAGCCTTTCTTGTAGAAGAATCTATTTTAAATAAAATTACAACAAAATACACTACTGTAATAGCTGTAACAACTGCTAGCAAATAACCATCCCATAATAAATCTAATGCAAAATACCCAACACATAGTACAGCTAAGATACTTAGAAATACCACTGATGATTGTAATTGTTTTGATGTCGAGTTCTCTGGAATAATATCTGGAATATATTTAGATCCAAATAGAAAAACAATCAAACCAAAAATCATTCCAATACCTGCAATTCCAAAACCATAATGCCAACCATAATAATGAGCAGCTAAGCCACAAAGTGCCGGAGCTATAATGCCTCCAACGTTTCCACCTAAATACAATAGTGTAAATGCAGAATCTTTTTTGGGGTCATGTGAGGAATATTGTTGTCCAAGTAAGCAAGATACATTACTTTTAAAAAAACCATAACCACAAACAATAAATGCCATGCCATAGAAGAGCGTGCTATCACCACCAAAGCCTAAAATAAGATGGCCTATAGACATAAGAGCCGCACCATAAATTACTGCTTTTTTATAGCCTAAAATCTTATCAGCAACAATACCCCCTACTATTGGTGATAAATAAACCAATGTAACATACGCACCTGCAGTAGCATAAGATCTTGTATCCCCTAACTTAAGATAATCAATTAAATATAAAATAAGCAAAGCTCTCATGCCATAAAAACTAAAATACTCCCACATATATATAGCTATAATGTACCAGAGTGCTTTAGGGTGTTTTTGCTTAGAAGTTTCTACCATTTATCATTTATAATGTCTGTTTTACTTATCAAATATAATATAGCAATATCAAAATATAACTAGTATTTAACTGTAAAATTTATGTTACTATTTAATATGCAAATAAAGTAACTTCAAGGAGCTCTTAATGAGAAGTTTATCTAAGAAACTATTTACATGTACTTTGATATTTTCAATGCTTTTTTCTCAATCTATAGCTTGTACAGCTATAACTTTAGTAAATAAAAAAGGAGATGTAGTTTCAGGAAGAACTATGGAATGGGCTCTTAACTGGAATTGGCAGTTATTGTATATCCCTAAAAATACTCAGCATTATCTTACAGCACCTAGTGATTTAGACCTCCCTAAACACCAATATAAATCCAAGTATTCTGTCTTAGCAACAGGACTATCAAAAGATGGTCAAACTCTTGTAATAGATGGTCAAAACAGTCAAGGACTAAGCCTTAGTGCTAACTACTTACCTGGCTTTACAAAATACCAAACAGTAACCAAAAATGATACAAACTATGCTTCAATCATTGAGTCTACTATGTTTATATTAAGCCAGTTTGCTAATGTTAACCAAGCGAAACAAGCACTAAAAAATTATAAAGTATGGTCTGATAAAAGCATAATGATTGATGGTATATCTCCAGAAGTTCATTTCTTAATTACAGATAAAAGTGGAGCTGGTCTGGTAGTAGAATATATTGATGGAAAAGTTAAGTTTTATAATGTTAACTCAAATGTCAAAGTAATGACTAACGCTCCTACTTATGATTGGCAACTACTTAACCTAAAAAATTATTTATCATTAGATAATAAAACTCCAACTAATCTTAAAATTAGTGATGTGGTTAATACTGACAAGCATGAAAAGACTTTACAGGATCTAAGTGGCTTTTTAGGTGGTGGACTACTAGGAATTCCTGGTGACTACTCTCCTCCATCAAGATTTGTTAGAACTGCAGCTATAGGGTACTATTCAAATAACCGTGCTCCTAAAAATGATGCTGATTTAGTATCAAAGGTTACACATATCTTGCATAATGTCGATATTGCAAAAGGTGTTGTTGCAGAAAATCTAAAAGGTAAAAAAATGTTTGATCATACAGCTTATGTTGTGATTAAAGATTTAAATAATAATAAACTTTATATATCTACATACTATCATCCTAATGATCCAGTAGTAGTTGATCTAAACACTCTTGATAAGGATAACTCTAAAGGTTTTGATATAATTTTAGAAAAGCTTCCTTTCCCAAATAATGATATTACAAATGCTTTAGTAAAGCTTAATAAATAGGCTTACTTAATATTCTTTTCACTCAACAATTTATCATAAATTTTTTGGATACCTTGAGCTTCGTTTTCAACTGTATACTTCGATGTAACTAGCTCATAACCATTCTGTGCAATCTTTTTTCTTAATGAATCATCATTTATAAGTAGATTTAACTTCTCAGCTATTTGCGCTGATGATTTAATATCAACTAAGAACCCATTTTCTCCTTGCTTTATAATGTCTTTCCAGACTCCTGTTTTTGTTGCAATCACAGCACATTTAGATGCCATGGCCTCTAAAACAGGAATACCAAAACCTTCCGTGTAGCTAGGGCAAACTACAATATCTAATTCTCTATAGCATTTAGGAGTATCTTCAAAGTTAATGAATCCCTTGAAAACAATTCTATTCTCTAATCCTGCAACCTTAATTTTATCTTTTAATTTTTTCTCAAGATCATAGTTTTTAGAAGTTGTTTCTCCGTAAATATTAGCTTTCCAACCAGGATTATTAGGTAAAACATCAATCATAGCATCTACAAATTCTTCTATTCCTTTTGTCTTTTTAATCCTTCCAAAAAAACCTATCTTACGGCTATTTTGAGGTTTTGTAGATGGATAAAAATTTTGAGGATTTATTCCATGAGGTACTATCTGCAGATTTTGTTCAAATCGTGATGCTGCTATCATAGATACAGGAATTATTGCATCCATTTTATTACAATAGAACTTCTGAATCTTTGATCTTTTTCTAGCCCCTGCAGTTGTAAAAACAAGTATTAACTTATATCTAAAAACATATTTAAGGATAATTCCGACAAGCATTTCAATATTTCTTCTTGCATGCCATATACGCCATTCACCTCGCCAACATCCAAATAAAAACTGTTTAAATGTAATTTTGGCTATCGTTTTAGAATCTAGATTAAATCCTAAACCAACTATATTAATTAATTTTTCTTGTTCTGGAATCACAGCTAACATGCTCGCATTAATACCAGAAAACCTACGCCCTAAAGATGGAGCTATTACTTTAATATTCTTCATTAGTATCTCCTTTTATTAATATGATACATCATTCATTAAAAATACATGAACAATATTGTAATTAAACAAATAATGATCAAATTAATGTTATAATTAGAGAAATATTATTTATTTTTATATTACATGTATTTACGTAAGATTAAAGAGTTACTACCTGTATTTCTTGTGACTGCTATTTTTATTAGTATATGGTTATGGGCAAGGTTTATAATATCAGTTGGAGTTATAGCAATAATTATACTATTTCTATTTTCTAGAAATGGATTTACTATATCTAAAGTGAAGAGAGCATTGAAACAAAACCCTTCTTTTATATTCTTTATTTTTGCTGGAATACTATATTCTGCTAATTGTATCTACTTAGCTATTATCAATCATGAAATCCATAATATTCGATTACTTTTTGTTTTTGCAAACCCTCTAGTTCTAAGCTTATATACACTTGCCTTATCACATCTATTATCTAAAAATAAAAAGTACTCAGAATACCTTTTAAATATTTTTTGTATAATTGTTTCAGTTATAGCGATTCTAGCTTTTACATATTTCATTTATTATAAACTTAATGGTCGGAGTTTTTTAATTAGAAATTTTTATACAAATCTTGATCATGCAGGACAATCTCAAGATATAGTTGCTTTATGCTTCCCTCTAGCTTCAGTTTTACTATTTAGTAAAGTATTAGACATAAAACATTTTATATATAAAGTTATAATAGTAATATTAGCCTTAATAATAATATTCTCAGACTTATTTCTTAATCAAAGTAAGATAGGCTACCTTATAGAGCTAACTGTACTTATATATTACTCTTTTTTCCTTATAAGAAAGTTTTCTTACAAGAATAATAAAGTTATTTTTAGAAATCTTACTATAGCTTCGGTTATAGCTATACTTACATTAGGAGGTGGGCTATACACCACATATAAAACTTCTGAGATATTTCATCAAAGAGTTTCCTCTGGAATTCATGGATTTGATAAGTTTTTTAATAAAAAAGATAATAATGCCCTAATAGATGGTTCAGTTGAAGTAAGACTAATATACTATACTAATTCAATTAAAATATTTTATGAATATCCAAAAATCTTTATATTCGGATGTCCTCTAATTAAAAAAACCATAAACCCATGGCTATGTAGCCAAAAAATTATAGCTGAACACCCTAGAATTAAAGAAGATATGGATAGATTGAAGCAAATCCCACCTCATAATGAGTTTATAAACTATACATATCAATCTGGGATACTTGCTAGTCTTAGCTTATTGGCATTCTTAATACTACTATTTAGAGAATCAAGAAATATTAAAAGCGAATATCATATATCTATGAGATGTCTAATTATGGCGTTTTTCATAGGCTGTTGTTTTGAATTTTTTATTACACGCCAAACTAATGTTGCAACATTTTTTACATTATTAGGAATATTTCTTTCAATGCACAAAATAAGAAGTTATAAGGATTAAAAGTATGAAAATAGTAAAAGTATTAGGAGGCTTAGGAAATCAAATGTTCCAATACGCTTTTTATCTAAACCATGCAGATAAATCCCCTAATAGAAAAACACTACTTGATATAACCAGTTTTGCTAAATATAAACTTCATAATGGCTATGAATTAGAAAAAGTATTTGAAAATATAGATAAAAAATATGCCTCTGATAAAGACTTTAAAGACTTATTCGGTATATTTTATTACCTAAGTAAAATAATAAAACCATTATATAAAAAGTCAAACAAATACATAAAACAAAAAGAGCTCAAGTTTGATCAAAATTACTTAGAAATATCAAATGGCTATTTTAATGGTTATTGGCAGTCTGAAAAATATTTTAAGGATATAGAAGGTCTGATAAGATGTCACTTTAAGTTCCCAAATCTTGACATAAAAAACCAAAAATTTATAGATAGCTTATCTACTAAAAATACTGTATCAATACATATTAGAAGAGGTGATTATGTAAATCATCCAGATTATAAAGATATTTGTACTCTCAACTATTATAAAAAAGCAATACTCCACTTTACGAGTATTGATAAAAACTGTCACTTTGTAGTTTTCTCAAATGATATTAATTGGTGTAAGAATAATTTAGATATACCAAACGCCAGTTACGTAAATTGGAATAAGAACAATAATAGCTACAAAGACATGCAATTAATGAGCTTATGTAAGCATAATATAATTGCAAATAGCTCTTTTAGTTGGTGGGGTGCATGGTTAAATAATAACAAAAATAAGGTAGTTATTGCTCCAAAAAAATGGGTTAATAAAAACTTTATAGACCCTAATGATATATGTCCTTCAGATTGGCTAAGGTTTTGATTTTCAATTATCTAAATCCTTAATAATCTCCTGAGTAATAGTTTCTGCGAAATACTCGGCAGTAAATGGCTTGATCTTATCACTATTTAAATACTTTTCTATATTATTCAAATATTCCAAATACTTTTGATCTGACATGGAGGTCATGTAACTATATAATTCCTCATAACTATCAAACTTTCTCTTATCTATAAAACAGTTTTCTGGAATATAATCTGTGATATTATTAGCACCCCAATATACTGGTACGCAACCTGCAAAAAAACAGTCAAATATCTTTTCCGTTATATAACCTGGTATATCTCTAGCATTTTCATAGCAAATAGCAAATTTATACTTTTCTAGAACTTCTTTCTTAACCTCTACTTTACCTTTATATGAAGGATAATTATTTTCTTTTCTTAAAGATTTAATTTTATTAAGTGGTTTCCCTATAAAGCCATGACCAAACCGATACTCATTCCATCTAGTTCCATAAAGATCAAAATCATTAGGATGATTTTTCTCAAACCACCTTATAGCCTCAATCCTTTTTGAATATAGCTCTAAAGGGTGCTTAAAATACTTGTTTCCAGCAATTAAAGTACATAAACTTTTTTTATGCTTTATATCTTTATTTATAGATTTAGGAAAAAGATGAGAAAAATTGATTTTAAAGTATTTTTTATTATCTACTAAGCGATCGTCCCATGTAAAAATTTTTTTAAAAAGCTTATGCTTTTCTAAAAGCCAATTCCTTGGTTTAATAACATTACATTCAAATAACATTAAGTATGACTTATCTATCTCATCTTTTCTTGGTGATTTTTTAGGCATATCATTATATAAAACAGCCTCTGCTTGATCTATGGAAATAATATCTTGGGTTGATAAATCAAAACCTTCTTTAGCAAAAGTATCTTTTAACTTCCAATGTGGATAGGCAAAATTATTAATATTTGCAATAGGATCACTAAGATCAAAAACTTGATTATTAATAAATGGTTTCGTGTAAAAAGTAATCTTTTTCATTTTCTCTCCAAGAGTATAAGTTTAGAAACTATCTAACACTGCTAATAAAGTATTAATCTCATCTTTTAAGCAAACCTGACTATTTCCGACAAAAAAACCATTATCATGTAGGTAATCAGCATTCTTTAAATCATCATGTATCTCATAGTCAAAATACTTAAGCACCTCATTTCTAGCAAAGTTCCCCGTAACTATAGGCCTACACTCAATACCATTTTCTTGAAGCTTTTTAATTACATCTTTTCTGCATAATTTAGATTCTGGTCTAATAATAAATGAGAAGCCAAACCATGAACTGTTATCAATATCTCTTTGGATGATAAAATCTTTATGATTTTCAAATAACTCTACAAAAAGCTTTGCGTTTGTTCTTCTTTGCTCTAGGAATCCTGGAAGCTTTTTTAGTTGTTCTATGCCTATAGCTCCACTCATCTCGACAGGTCTTACATTATAACCAGGTAAAATAAATCTAAATGATTCTTCAAACCAGTCATCACTTTTCTTACAAATCAAATTCTCTTTAGGAAGGTTCCTAGTCCAACCATGTGCTCTCAATGAAAGAAGAATATGATATAACTCTTCATTATCAGTAATAACAAAACCACCTTCCATAGTTGCCATATGGTGTGAGAAGAACGTCGAAAACGTTCCCATAACCCCAAAAGTTCCTGCTTGCTTATTTCTATACTCAGCTCCCATAGACTCACAGTTATCTTCGATATAAAAGATATCTCTATCACCTATTATTCTCTCTATAGCATCAAAATCATTAGGATTACCCAACAAGTTTACTACCATAATCATTTTAGTCTTATCTGATATCGCTGACTCAAGCGCTTTTAGGTCATAATTTAAAGTCTCAAGATCTATATCCACAAACTTAAGCTTTAATCCATACTGTTGTAAAGGAGAATAGGTTGTAGACCATGAAACTGCTGGCACAATAACTTCATCACCTTTCTTAAGCATTGGATTTTTGGTATAAAATAACGCTGCTGTCGCAATAAGATTAGCTGCTGAACCTGAGCTAACCATTACAGCATATTTACTACCTACGTATTTACAAAAATCAGCTTCAAATTGGGCAACATAGTCACTCATACTATACATGTCTTTTTTTATAACATTATTAATAGCTTCAATTTCTTTATCATCCCATGTAGATGTTGCTAATGGATATCTCTTAATCATTCAGAACCTCTTTCAAATAATACTCATATGTCTTTTTAATACCTTCTTCTAAAGGTGTCTTATGTTTCCAACCAAAATCTGTTAGTAAACTATCATCTATCAATTTCTGTTTCATCCCGACTGGCTTAGACAGATCATGTTTAAACTCAGCATTACAGTTTAATACTTTAGCTACAGTCCTATAATATTCATTTATTGTAAAATCAAATCCCAAACCTACATTTATATTCTGAGGCATTCTTTGGATATTTTCTAACGCATAATATGTAAAATCAGCTAAATCCTCGGCAAACATAAACTCTCGTCTAACCTCACCATCTCCCCAAATTTCGATATTACCTAAACTTTCAACTTTAGCTTTATGAATCTTTTTAATAACAGCTGGAATCATGTGAGACTTATTATCACCAAAACTATCATATCTACCATATAAGTTACATGGAATAATAGTTTTATAGTTACAACTAGGATTTTCTTTATTTACATATTCACACAACCTTGTAGAGAATATTTTTGAAATAGCATAGCCCTCATTAGTAGGCTCTAATTCACCTTTTAAAATCTCATCTTCTTTTAATGGGTTTTTAGCACTCCTTGGATACATACAAGAGCTTCCCATATTAAGGAAATTTTTCACTCCATTTTCAAAAGCTGACATTATGATATTATGTCCCATCAAAGTATTCTTCGAGAGAAATTTAACAGGGTTATCTATATTTGCCTGAATACCTCCAACAATTCCAGCACAATGTATTACAATATCAGGCTTGTTATTTTTTATATATGAATCTACACTTTGGATATCTAAAAGATTAAGTTCTTTACTCGAAGGACTAAGAACTTTATATTCTCTTGCTTTATCAAACTCAAGTATGTTTCGCCCCACCATACCTGAAGATCCTGTTATTAGAATTTTTTTCATAATAATCTCTACTACTCGTAATAACTCATAATCTGATAACCACCCTCTTTAAGATATACATCTTTAGTCATCATTTTCAGATCAGAGGCCATCATATCATTTACAAGATCTTTAAGATTATACTCTCTATTCCAACCTAATTTTTGCTCTGCTTTAGTAGGATCGCCAATTAGTAAATCAACCTCAGTAGGTCTAAAATATCTCGGATCAACACAAACTAACTCTTGCCCTATCGATAAGTGACTAAGATCAAGATTTAGCTCTTTTGCTCTATTTTCATTTATAGATTCAATAACTCCAACTTCATCAATTCCTTCTCGTTTAAACTGTAAATTAATCCCAGCATACTCAAACGATAGCTTCACAAAATCTCTAACTGTAGTTGTCTGACCTGTAGCAATTACCCAATCTTCTGGATGATCCGCCTGTAGAATCATCCACATCATTCTGACATAGTCTTTTGCATGTCCCCAATCTCTTTTCGCATCGAGGTTTCCTAAATAAACTTTCTCTTGTAAATTCAAAGCAATTTTAGATGCCGCTCTAGTAATCTTACGTGTTACAAAAGTTTCTCCTCTTACTGGAGACTCATGATTAAACAATATCCCATTACATGCATATATACCATAAGCTTCACGATAGTTAACCGTTATCCAATATGCATACATTTTTGCAACAGCATATGGCGATCTTGGATAAAATGGTGTAGTTTCACTTTGTGGTATCTCTTGAACCTTACCATATAATTCAGAGGTACTAGCTTGATAGATCTTTGTTTTCTTCTCAAGTCCTAACAGCCTCACAGCTTCAAGTATTCTTAAAGTTCCTGTTCCATCTGCATTAGCAACATATTCAGGCATCTCAAAGCTTACATGTACATGACTCATTGCAGCTAAGTTATATATCTCATCAGGCTTAACATCAGCAATAATCCTTGTTAGATTCATTGAATCTGTCATATCTCCATAATGAAGTATAAAATTTAAATCCTTAGTATGTGGGTCTTGATAAAGATGATCTATCCTATCTGTGTTAAATAGTGATGTTCTTCTTTTAATTCCATGAACCTCATAACCCTTTTTTAAAAGAAACTCGGCAAGATACGATCCATCTTGACCTGTTATACCTGTTATTAATGCTACTTTCTTACTTACTGTCATAATATTCCTTTATTATAGCTTATAGCTAATTAGTTATTTTTTTGATCAAAAAAATAAATTGACTTAAACCATTTACTTTGACTATTATCTAATACTAGTAAATATATCAAAAAAAAAGCTTTATGAAAATATTTAAAATCTTTGTTATCAACCTTGCTAAAGATACTGTAAGAAGAAAATACATTGAAGATCATTTAAAAGAAAAAAAACTATCTTATGAAATCATAGAAGGAGTATATGGAAAAGATTTCTACAAAGATGAAATAAATCAAATTGCTGATTTAAAACTCTCCTATAAAAAAATGGGAAAAATGATATCTGTTAATGAAATAGGATGTTCCTTAAGCCATCAAAAGATATATAAAAGAATAGTATCTGAAAATTTACAAGGTGCATTCATCATAGAAGATGATGCTATGTTTTGTTCAGATATAAAAATGATACTTGATTCAATATATAACAATATAAACAAACTTAAAAGTAATTGCTGGGTTGGATTATTTAAATCTCATATTGATATAAAAAATAAATCTTTTACTATAAATAATAATTTCAGTATTTATAAAAGCCCAAGAGTAAGATGTGCTATTGCCTATTATATCGACAACACCGCTGCTCAAAATCTACTAGAATATAATAAAAAAATCACATATGTATCAGACTGGTTCTTTGGAGGATACCTAAATAAACTAAATCTATATGCCATAGATAAAGTATGTGTTATGCCTAACCCTAATTTTGAGTCGACTATAGGTGAAACTAGAAAAAAAGAAAGGAACATCTTAAAAGCTATTCACATTTACTTTAGAAAAACATATAAAAGAATGTACTATTACAAATATAACTTTGGTGTTCTAGCGGGTAGGTATAAAAAGACAAAACTTTGTGATGAGCTTGAAAAAATAAGGGGCTGTCCTAGATAAGTTTACTTTAAACTCTCTCTAACCCAGTGTTTAATTAGCTTTAGCTGTTCCTTAGAATCACTGTGATTAAATCTCCACTCACATTCCTTCAAAAACAAGTAAAAATGGTCTCTAGGAATACCATTAAATTTTCTCAAATGTCTCTTAGCTTGATTCCAGAAGTTTTCTATACCGTTTATATGATTATGCTTCTTTGCAAACAGCTTACTATGGTTAATTCTATAATGTTTAAACTCTGAAACATCTAAGGCATTATAACTCCTAAAAGTATCAGTGTAAACGATACAATCAGGTTTAACTTTTTCTCTAATTATTGGTAATAGAGTATCACTCTTAGCATTTGGAATGATTACTGTATATACCTTACCATTACGTTTAAGTAAGCCAAATACAGGAACTTTACCACCAGCTCCTCTACCTCGTTTCCCTTTACGAGTTCCTCCAAAATAGCTTTCATCTACTTCAATCTCTCCTGTAAACATTTCTAAATGCTCACTATTTTCATAAATTAATAATCTTAATCTATGAAAATAATAGCTGGCTGTGGTTTTATTTACTGATACTAATTCTGATGCAGTTCGTGCTGTACTTCCTGCTATAAATAACTCTATTAATTTGTCTTGCTTGTATGTACTTAATCTACTTTTCCTCATCAAAACCATCCTAACATAACTTAGTTATCTAGGACAGCCCCAAAAATAAAGCAAGAACACTCTAATTAATTGATAATTCTCTTAATACTTTAAAAATCTCTTTAAATGATTTTCTCGACTTATCTTTCTCAACTTCTTTATGGTGGTTTCTAATTAACTGTCTTAACTTTTGGATATCCAAATCTGGAAATTCTTGTATCAGTTTTTCAAAAGTCTCATTTGTCTTATTAGGATCTAAAAGGTTATCTCTAATATTTTCTAGCCTTTGAAACTGTAAGTTAGCTTGCTTATCCTTATTTACAAGGACATCATAAGCTTTATGAATATCATCGAGATTATCTGTTTTTCGCAAAAGCTTTCCTATAAACTGAATCTGTCTTTTTAGCGCTATCTTTTGTAGGTTTTTTGCTGAGATAATATTAGATTTTAAACTTTCAGATATCGGTAACTTATCTAACTGTTGATTATTAAGTTCTGTAAGAGCCCTTCCAAAGTCAGTAACCTCTAAAGCATCTTTTTTTATTGTTGTTTTACTTTTTACAGCCTTATAATGAGAGTTTTCTTCCTCTCTTTCTAGGCGCTCTATTTCATCTAAATCAATAACTTTACTCATAGCTTTTATTTTAAATTGTTTCTATATACATATAATATAAGTTATAATTTTAAACGTTTAATTTATTTTATCCACCTAAAAAATATCAGGAGATCTCCAAATATGTTTAGCTTTGAAAAAAATAGCTTAAGAAATACAGACAAAGAAATCTTTGACGCTATAGAACTTGAGGTTAAAAGACAACATGAACATGTCGAACTTATTGCCTCAGAAAACTATGCAAGCCCTGCTGTTATGGAGGCGCAAGGCTCTCAACTTACAAACAAGTATGCAGAAGGTTATCATGGCAAAAGATACTATGGTGGCTGTGAGTTTGTCGATATAGCTGAAAGATTAGCTATTGAAAGAGCACAAAAACTTTTCGGTGTTGATTATGCAAATGTACAACCTCACTCTGGCTCTCAAGCAAATGCTGCTGTATATAATGCTGTTCTTAAACCAGGTGATACAGTACTTGGTATGGATTTAGGTGCTGGTGGACACCTAACTCATGGCAGTAAAGTTAATTTCTCAGGTAAAATTTATCATTCTATCCAATATGGCTTAGATGAAAATGGGGATATAAACTACAAACAGGTAGCTGAACTAGCTAAAGAACATAAACCAAAAATGATTATTGCTGGGTTTTCTGCGTTTTCAGGAATAATTAACTGGAAAAAGTTTAGAGAAATCGCAGATTCTATTGATGCTGTATTAATGGCTGATATTGCTCATGTTGCTGGACTAGTTGCTACAGGGCTATACCCTAACCCATTCCCACATGTAGATGTTGCTACAACTACTACGCACAAAACATTAAGAGGCCCAAGAGGTGGATTAATACTTTGTAACAACAATCCTGATTTAGCAAAGAAATTTCAATCTGCTATTTTCCCAGGAATTCAAGGTGGTCCTTTAATGCATGTGATTGCAGCAAAAGCAGTAGCATTCAAAGAAGCCTTAGAGCCTAGTTTTGTTGAGTATCAAAAACAAGTATTAAAAAATGCAAAAGCTCTTGAGAAGGTTCTAAAAGAACGTGACATTAACATCATCTCAGGTGGTACAAATAATCATCTACTACTTCTTGATATTACAAATACAGGGTTTTCTGGTAAAGATGCTGAAGCTGCATTAGGTAGAGCAAACATAACTGTTAATAAAAACTCTATACCAAATGATCCTCGTTCTCCTTTTGTGACTAGTGGCTTAAGGATTGGAAGTCCTGCTATTACAACTAGAGGATTTAAAGAAAAAGAATGTGAACTAATAGCTAATTTACTTGCAGATGTAGTTTTTAACTGCGGTGATGAAAAAGTAGAGAAAGACACAGCTAAAAAAGTTTTAGAGCTTTGTGATAAATTCCCTGTATATAAATAATTCTTGCTATATTTCTAAATGGCTAAATACTAAAATATACACATCATTCTAAGAGGAAAAAATATGAAAAAGACATTTATTGTTTTATCTCTATCAGTCTTTGCTCTAGTTGCATATGCTGATAGTGGAGAAAATGCCTTATTAGCACTTAAGGGTAAAGACGCATTTAAATATGAGAAGCTTTATAGAAAAAATTTAGTGGTTCATAACTGTGCAAAAGATGCAAACTTTACAAAGAATCAAAGTACAGGGAAACCAGAAAGATGCCAACAACATTATAAAAATATGATAAATAGTCTTAATAAAGACCTTGGTATTACTGGAGTAACTGCTAAAGATATAGAATCTGATAAAGTCAACAATCATATTACTCAAGAAGCTGATAAATACATGGCTCAGCACTTAAATCAGTTTATGAACAAAAAAGATATAAACAGTTAAGCATCTATTGATATAAAGAATTACTATTCTTAGCCTTCTATTTTTTACACATACCTCCATCTTGCCAATATTCACTACCAACACAGTGATGACAATAGAATAATCCATGCGGGTCATACTTATTTTTGATATCAAGCAAGCGTGGATAGTTATTTCCCCAAAATATTTTTTGCCAATTCTTTTGGAAGTAATCTGCTTCATTAGCATATGTACCAGCGTCTGGGGCTAAATTTTGAATCATTGACATGGCTTTATAGATATCATCGACTTTTTTCTTAATTTCAGGTGTCATTTTAGACTTACCTATTTGTGGCTTATCACTACTATAACTCATAATAGCTAAAGCTCCAGCATCAAAGACACCTGGATGCATAGAGGTTTGTTTAGTAAGCTCTATAGCTTGCTTAGATGCTCCTGCTAAACCTTTGTTTATTTGTATTGATACTGGTGCTAGACGAGATACTTTATAAAAGGTATCTGCAGTTTTTGCAAGGTTTTTAGAGTCAAATAAAGATTCAGGCAAATACCATGATTGATAAGTATACCAATAAGCAAAAACCTCTCCTGTATTTGATGCCCACCAGAATTCACCATCTCGAGCATCTGGTCCGGTATTTTTGACTACCATATTCGGATAATTTTTATGCCAAAAATCATAATTCCAAATTTCTTTTGGTGGTATATCTATATATTTGATTTTATAATGCAAGTTTGGTTGAGCATTAACCCAAGCCTTAAAAGATTCCCATACATCTAGGGCTTTCTTTTGAGTCAAGTTTTGAGTAACCATAGCAATAGTTAGCTTATCATCAGGACGGAAAGCAAACTGTTCTCCCCAATGCTTGTTGTTTAAATCTGAGTAATAGAATGAAAGGAATTTTTTAATTAATGATTTATATGCTTTATCATTATCTGCAACTATTTCACCACTCATTAAACCAAAGTGTTCAGGAAGCTTATGCGTTCTTAGAGTTAGTTTAGTAACTACTCCGAAGGTTCCACCACCTCCTCCTTTAATGGCCCAAAATAAGTCTTGATTTTGACACTCATTAGCAACAACCACTTTACCATTAGCTGTAACGACTTCAGCTTGAACTATTCCTCCAGCACCAGTACCAAACTCTTTTGACCAACTTCCAAAGCCACCTCCTTGAGGAAAACCTCCAGCAGCGCCTACTGTTGTACAACCGCCACCTTGAACGTATTCATTATGCTCATTTGTAACTACATTATATGCTTCAAGCCATCTTGTACCTGCACCAACCGTTACAGCAGAGTATTCTTTAGATTTAGGACAGTTTTGAGGGTGAAAATGCTTATTGTAAGTAATATCTCTCATATTATGAGTCCATATTAATAAAGAATCTGGAGCATTTGAACGTCCTAAATAATCATGTCCTGCACCTTTAATGACTAAACGTAGATTATGTTCCCTAGCAAAATCTACAGCTTTAACAACATCATTTGTATTAGCTGCTTCAACAGCATATGTACTTGCCTTATTATCCCAAGCTCCATACCAACCTTGTGATTCATTCCTACCAGGATCTGACTGCAAATAAAAGGGATTTTTAACTTTTGCTATAGATGACTTACAAGCTTTACTACTTGTATCTAATTTACATTTACCTAATGATGTTGAAGGTTGAATCAACTTTCCTTTCAACGAATTTGCAAATGCACTCCACTGTTGTTCATTAGGCCAACATGATTGTGATGGCAAACAACGACAAATAGTGGTTGATTTAACTTTAGTTGTCACTGTATCTGCATAGACAAAAGTTAAAGAAGATAACAACAAGGAAGAGGTTAATAGTTTCTTATTCATAATGCTACAAGGCTATAAAATCAACTATATAAAACAATATAAATTATTTTTTTATCAAAAAATAGCCATTTTGATTATAAATCTCAGATAAATAAGAACTTATGTTATCTCAAAAAAATAACTAAAAATATAAAATTAATACTTTAAGAACTATAGCTTACAAAAGATTAAAACTATAACCACCCAAACCAGCGTTCATACCAGGTAGGCTCTTCTGTTCCATCAGGTCTAAGATTCTTCAAGAACTGGTTTTTAGGATAGTTTTTCTTAAGAACTCTAATATTATCCTTCGCTTGATCATATAATTTAAGCTTATTATAAGATCTGATAGTTAATACTAAAGCATCTTGCACTACTGTACTTTGAGGATAGTTTTGTATAACTTGCGAAGCTCTATTAATCGCAGCATTATAAGCACCTCTTTTAAAATAAAAATGGGCAATGTCATCATAATGTTGAGCAACAGTATTATTTATAAATACCATTCTACGTTTAGCATCAGGAACAAAACTACCTGTAGGATCTAACAATATAGCTTTTTGGAAATTAGTATAGGCGTCTTCATAACCTGTAGGATCATGATAATTCATATCATAAGGTGCATATGTCTGTAGCATACCTCTACCATCTTCAAAACCTACAACACCAATCATATAATAAACATAGCCTTTATATTTACTGTATGGATACATTTTTATAAATTGCTTGCCTAAAGCTAAAGCCATAGTAGATTCATCATCCATATAATATACATATACTAAATCAACCATTCCCTTTTCTGCTAAAGGAGTAAATGGATACTGCGCAACAAGAGATTTATATGAGCGAATAGCATCAAAATACTTCTCATTCTGCATTTGTTGATGAGCTTTTGCATAAATAAAACTTGCTGTATATCCAGTATATACCTGAGGTAGTTCAGGATCTTTTGTAGGCCCACATGAGCTTAATGTCAAAACAACCAGAATAAGAGTTATTAAATATAAAAACCTAGTCATTAAATTAACTATCCTTAGAATTTTCTTATATAATCCTATAATAGAATTATTTTTTATAAAAAACATACAAAACACATAACATGCCAAATGATACACTATCTAACAAATTTCATCAAAATATTATTCTACAACCTGAAGATGCTGGTAAGCGCATAGATGTAGCTGTAAACGACCTATTTGATCAGTTTTCTCGTTCTCAAATACAAAAATGGATAAAAGAAGGTGCTATAACAATTAATGGACAAGCTACTAAGCCTAAACATATAGTACTAGGAGATGAGCAAGTAGATATAAATATTGAGTTTCTGCCAACTAATGAATGGTTTCCTGAAGATATTGAGCTAGATATAGTCTACGAGGATGATGATATTATTGTAATAAATAAACCAGTAGATATGGTCGTACACCCTGGTGCTGGAAATATGACCGGTACAATATCAAACGCTCTACTATATCGCTATGAAAACCAAGACAAACTACCTCGTGCTGGTATAGTACATCGCTTAGATAAAGATACTTCAGGATTAATGGTAGCAGCTAAAAGTACTATCGCATATCATAGTTTAGTTAAGCAACTTTCAAACAGAGAGGTGTCTCGTAGATATCTAGCTATTGTTGAAGGAGAGATATACTATGAAGGTACTATTAATGAGCCGATAGGTCGAGATCCAAACAACCGTACTAAGATGGCTATTAACTATAAGGGAAAAGAAGCTATTACAAAATACACTCCTATTGAAGTTTACGATGGATTTACTTTAGTTGAATGTAAGCTTGAAACAGGCAGAACTCACCAAATAAGAGTTCATATGAAAAGTATCAAACATCCATTAGTCGGAGACCAAACATATAACAAATCGTCAGTGAAATTAAAAAAACTTGGTATAGAAGACTTAGATAGGCAAGCCTTACACGCTTATAAATTATCATTCATTCACCCTATTACAGAGAAAGTTGTTAAATTCAAAAGCAAACTACCTGAAGATATGCTAAGTTTAAAGTCTCAACTTAGGGAAACTATAGAATATTTTGAGGAAGAAGACTATGAATATGATGAATAGAAAAGAATTTATTAAATATTTTAGTGTTTCTTTATGCTTAGTATTACTTGCTCTAATATTATCTTTTGAAGGAGAAATTAAATATCCTACCGAAAACTTCTTCATAGCATCGAGTCATCATCAAATACTACAAAAGCCTGACTTTTCAGAGATTAAAGATTTTTCAGAAAGAAAAGCTAGTTTTATAAATTATATGCTATCAGCAATAAACATTGCTAACAAAGAAATATGCCTAGAGAAAAAACAAATATCATCACTAAAAAAAGCTTTTATCAAAAAGCAAACACTCAATAAAAAAAATCTACATATACTAAATGAATATTTAAAGTATTACAAAATAAAAACAGATACTAATATACCTACTCAACTTAAACTTCTAGAGTTAAAAGCAAACACCGTCCCTACTAGTTTTATTCTTGCTCAAGCTATATTAGAGAGTGGTTGGGGAACATCTAGGTTTGCTGAAAACTACAACAACTACTTTGGATTACACTGCTACTACAAAAACTGTGGAGTAAAAGCTCTTGAAGCGGATGTTTACTTAGAGGTTTTTGATAATGCAAGTGACAGTATCTTAGGTTATTATCATAGGCTTAATACTGGTTCAAACTTCAAAGATTTTCGAGTTATAAGAGCTAAGGTGGAACGTAATGAATTACCTACTACAGCATTATTTGATACTCTAGAGAATTACTCAGAAATAGGATCTCAAGAATATAAGCAACGCCTTATTAATATTATTACAGTCAATAATTTAACACAGTATGACTCTATTAATTACTGTTAAACAGTGCTCTAACTATTGGTATTAATTACCTTTTTTAGTATATTTAACTTATGAAGGCTTAAACTCTTGTATAGAGCAGATGGATTTTAAAATAGATAAGGACATAATTTATTTTGAAGGCTTGCTAACACTTAAACAAGTTAAGCCGAAGATAATCGAAAAAAACATAAGTAAGATAACAAGTGAAATAAAGCTTTTAGACATCTCAAAAATTGAAGCTCTAGATACTGCAGGTGCTTATTTTATACTCAAAATAGCAAATAGACTGAATCTAACAAAAGATCAAATAATAACTAACGATCAAAGAAATAAAAACTTAATTAATATTGTTAATAAGAACTTTCCATCTAAGGCCGATGAAGAACTTATTGGAAAATCTAATAATGTTGTATTTAACAGTATTTATACCTTAGGAAAAAACACTAATAATCTTTTATCTGAAATAAAAGCTAGTATTGGATTTCTTGGCGCTATATTTATTGCGTATTTAAATCTTATCCGTAAACCATACAAATCTTTTTTTTCTATCGTATTGAATATTACTTATGACTCAACAATTAAAGCATTAAGTATAGTTATACTTTTATCATTAATCGTAGGATTAGTTTTAACCTATTTACCTTTAGGATTAATGCAACAGTATGGAACACAAATATTTGTTGTCGATATGCTAGGAGTTTCATCTTTTAGAGAGTTTGCTCCATTATTTACAGCTATTATTATCGCCGGAAGAAGTGGTTCTTCCTTTACATCAGAAATAGGGATTATGAAAGTCAATGAAGAGATAGATGCTCTTCAGACAATTGGTGAAGATCCTATACAACGCTTAGTTTTACCAAGAATTACAGCATTAGTTATAAGCCTACCTGTACTGACAACTATAGCAATGGTTGCTAACATAGTTGGTGGTATTATAATTATGGATACCATAGCGGGGATAACGCCTCTACAATTTATTGATCGATTATTTACTCATGTTGGTGTTAATCACTTCTATATAGGACTACTTAAAACACCTTTCTTTGCTTTGGTAATAGCTGGGATTGGCTGTCATCAAGGCTTATCAGTAAAAAGAGATTCACAAAGTGTTGGTAAAGCTACTACTACAAGTGTGGTTTATTCAATTTTTTTAATAATTGTCGTTGATGCTATTTTTGCAGTAGCGCTAAATGGATCATAAACAAGGGAGTATTATAATGAATGAAAGCATTATTCAAGTAAGAAACCTGTGTACAAAGTTTGGCAAGGAGTGGATTCATAAAGATCTAAACTTAGATATCCCCCCAGAAAAGATAAGTTGCATTATTGGTGCTAGTGGATGTGGTAAAACTACCCTAATGAGAGAGATCCTAATGCTACAACCTATTTACTCTGGTAAGATTTTCTTACTTGGTCAAGAGATCTCAAAACTAGTAGACAATCCAATTAAGCGCAAACAAATCTCTAGTAATATGAGTATGATGTTTCAACATTGTGCTCTATTTTCATCACTAACTAACTTACAAAATGTAATATTCCCTTTAAAACAACACACCAAGCTTCCTCCTGATGTGCTGACGGATATTGCGGTTATAAAGTTAAGAATGGTTGGCCTTAAAGAAGAAGCTTTTAATAAATACCCTTCTGAAATAAGCGGAGGAATGTTAAAAAGAGTCGCTCTAGCTAGAACTATTGCTCTAGATCCTAAAGTTGTTTTCTTGGATGAACCTCATGCAGGGCTAGATCCCTATTCAATTAAGGCGATGGATGAGCTTATTTTATATTTAAAGGAAGAACTTGGAATATCTGTTGTTATGATCACCCATGATCTAAACACTATTTGGCGAATTGTTGATGATATAATATATATGGATGAAAAAAGAATAATGTTACACGATACGGTTAAGTTTGTTTCTCAACAAACCCAATATGAAAGTATAAGAAACTTTTTTGACCCACATAATGAAGGAAAATATTAGGAGCTTATATAATGAATGAAAATAGTATAAAGAACCTAATCGCAGGACTATTTGTGATTTTCATGGTATTTGTAATGATCTTTATAGGCTTCTTTCTATCTGGAGGCTTTAAAAATCAATCTACAACTACTTATATGACAAACTTCTCTAGTATTTCTGGGCTAAATGTCGGTTCAAATGTCTCATACAAGGGTTTCAACATTGGTAAAGTTAGTGATATAGCTATCAACAAAAATAATCCTAAATTAGTTAGCGTATATATGAAGATAGATAGCAGTATTCCTATTTATAAGCAAACAGTTGCAACTCTACAAACAGTGGGGATAACAGGCCAGTCAATTGTTGAGCTTTCCTTAGACATTAATAAAAATGATATGGGACTTGATTTAATAGATAAACATAAAAATAAAATAACTATTATAAAATCAAAACCTTCTCAACTTACAAATATTATGAAAAAAGTCGGAGCAATAGCTGACTCACTAGAGCAAATATCTGCCAAATTCAATAGAATGATGTCTCCACAAAATATAAATAAATTTAATGAGTTTACTGATAGCATAAATATACTTCTTTATAACCTTAGTAACTCATCTATTTACTTTAATAAAACTCTTATGAACCTTAATGATACAATGACTGAAAGCCAAGAAACTATTACGCGCCTAAATGACGTTATGAGAATTCTTCAATATGATCCTTCAATAATTGTTAGAGGAGTAGAGCATGATAATTAATAAAAATATTAGAACTTTTTTACTAATCTTTCTAATAATAACCTTACCATTAAAAATATTTGCATTTTCTTTACTTGGAGATCCTGTAAAAGTACCTAATGAAAAAGAATTTATTATATATGGTAAACAAATTGAGAAAGAGTCTCTTCCTAATACAAAGAATGCTGATATCGATACTACATTACTTGTTTATAACATACAGACTCAAGTATCAAAATCAACCCAAATGTTTTATGTTAAAGATGACCAGTTACATAATTTCAAAAATAGTTCATGGGCTATACCAGTTTCAAAAATGCTTACAGTAGCTACCTTTGAATATATTTTAGATAATAATATTGTTAATAATTTAGCTTTCCAAAATATTAATATCCGCCAAGATTTTACACTATCTGGTACAACCCCTTATGGACCTGTTTTAGATTTAGATCATAATCAATTTTTCTTTTATATAACTTTTTATCTAAAAAATGAGAAAACGGGTAAAGCTGTTATCAAAACAATAAAATATAACCACAAAATTACTAGTAATGATGTTAGTGCTCATAGATATGCAGAACTAACAAATATAGCTCTAGCAAATATTCTAGCTGAACTAAGACCTTGGTTAATTGAAAACCTTAAAAAACAAAAAAATCATAATACAAAAACTCTAAAATCAGACCCTCCTAGTTTGTTTAATATAACGACTAAACAATAAAGCTAGCTACTAAACCTATTAATCCTCCAAATACTCCTCCCCAAACAACAAGCCAACCTAAATGTTCACGAATAATTTTTTGAACTATTTCCTTTATCATTTGTGGAGTTAGCTCTTCTAAACGCATATCTATTAATTTTTCTATTTTTTCACTAGCTTTTTCTGAAATAGTATTACTATCTATTTTTAACCCATCAACTAGCTCTAGAATCTTTGTATCTAGTTTTTTTATGAAAGGTTCTCTTAAACCTTCTAAAGCATCTCTACCTCCTAGAAACATATCTATCATAGAACCATATTTACTAGTCATTAACATATCAACAAAACTATCAAAAACTTTATTTAAATCTATTTTTGAAGTTACTATATTTCCTATATATTTTTTAATTTCATCACTAGCTAAAAATTTATTTAAATTTTCTGGAGAGAAAAACTGCTCCATAATCATATCCTTTATAGTCCTTTTAAAACTTTCAAATTTATTTGGGATAATCCCAGAACCATATAAGAAGGGAATCTTTTCAAATAGCATGTATATAGCAAGCCAATTAGTCAGTGCCCCAGATAAAGCATAAAAACCAATATTTTGAATATGCTTATCTGCTAAAAACCATCCAAGTAATGCTAAAAGTAAAGCAATCAAGTTAGTTATAAAGCTTTTATTAAATATTTTCATATTTTCCTACTTTTTGATTAGTTTAAAATTTATAATAAAGGATAAATATTTTAACAAATTTTAATTTTATGAGAACTATTAGAGGTTTTTTTGCTGAAATTTCACAGAATACAAAAAATCTTTCAATATCTGGAGAATATTATAACTATTTCAAAAATGTTCTTAGACTTAAAAAAAACGATATAGTTGAATTATTTAATAACTTAGATAGTGTCCAATACCAAGCAAGAATATTTGATATAAATAATAAAAATATCGAACTTGAGGTAATTTCTTCAAAAGAAATAAAAAATGAAAATAGTTACAATATAAACTTATACCAATCACTTATTAAGAATGAGAATTTTGAACTTGTTATTCAAAAAGCTACTGAGCTAGGAGTAAATAACATATATCCTATTATCACAGAATATACAAATCACAAGTTTGATAAAAAAGGCTTTGATAAAAAATTAGAAAGATGGAATAAGATAGCCATATCTGCAACAGAACAGTGTGCCCGTGTTTTTATTCCAAAAATACATACTCCTATAAACCTACCTGATATAAGTATAAATACAGATGTCTTGAATCTCACACTCTGCCCATATTCTAAAACTATAGAAAATTTTGAATCTTACGTAAAAAACTCGAATGATTTTAATATCTTTATTGGACCAGAAGGTGGATTTAGCGAAACTGAAATGAATCATTTTAGAAAAAATAATTTTTTCATGATAAACCTTGGAAAAAGAATACTCAAAGCAGAAACAGCTCCTATAAATATAATTTCTATAATCAACTTTCTCAAATAATTAACCTTGCAAATAAATAATCCTAGTGATTAAATTATTTTTTTAAATGTTAAGAAAGTTTTTTATGCAAAAAAGTTATAGAACCTTATCTGCTCCTTTCTGGGTTGTTTGGGGTATAGAGTTTTGGGAAAGATTTGGCTTTTATGGGTTTCAAGCAATTATTGCTTTATATTTTACTCAGAATCTAGGTTTTAGCGAAAAACAAACTATCTATCTTATGGGTTCATTTTTTGCATTTACTTTTGGATTTATATGGGTTGGTGGTTTAATTGGTGATAAAGTCTTAGGTGCTAAGAGAACTATAGCTATTGGTGCTACTATACTAGGACTATCGTATCTTAGCTTTACTTTTTGTGATAAAGAATCAATATACTACATTTTTTCTGGAATTATAGTTGGTAATGCCTTTTTTAAAGCAAATCCATCATCTTTAGTGTCAAAAATGTTTGATAAGGGAGATGGTCGACTTAATAGTGCTATGACTCTTTATTACTTAGCCATTAGTATGGGAGGATTAACCTCTATGGCTTTAACACCTATCATTTCGCAAGTTTATGGCTATACTGAAGCATTTATAATATGTGGCTTTGGATTATTCCTCGGCTTATTTGGTTTTTTATTTTTTTATAGAAAAATGCAAAACCTCGATACTGAACCAGGTAAAAACTCAATAAGTAAGAAAGCTTTAGTTTATACATTACTTGGCTTAATAATTGCTTTTGTTATGATCGCAAACATTTTATCAAATACAACACTATGTATTAGTTTAACCTCATTTGTTGTAACAATAGCAACTATATATTTTTTATATATTGCTTTACAACTAAAGCCCTCTGAAAGAAATAAAATGCTGGTTGCTTTTATATTAATAATTGAGGCTATATTTTTTTATTCTTTATATTTCCAAATGCCTACGACTTTAACATTTTTTGCACAGCATAATGTTTCTTTAAATATTTTAGGTTGGCATGTTCCTGCTACACAATATCAATTCCTAGTCCCCTTTTGGATTATAGTATTCTCTCCTATTCTGGCATTTGTGTATAAAAGAGTCAAAATTTCTTATGTGACTAGCTTTTGTATTGGGATGGCTCTAATGTTTATGTCATATCTTACATTATATTGTTCAAAGTATTTTGCAGTAGCATATATTGTTTCTGGGAATTGGTTAATCCTTTCTTATGCTTTTACATCATTAGCTGAGTTATTAATAATTGGACTTGGATTAGCAATGGTTGCTGAACTATGCCCTAGTTTCATATCAGGTTTTGTTATGGGGTTTTGGTTTTTAGCAACAATGATTGCTTCATACACAGCATCATTTATTGGCTCATTCATAGCATTACCAAAGAATATGGCTAACATAACTAAACAACAAAGTTTAGCTTTATATACTAGCGTATTTGGATACATTACTATTAGTATACTAATAATAACTATTATAATGTTTGCTCTTGCTTCTATATTAAACAAACATATTAAATAACTGAAATTAAGAAAAGAGAAGTTTAATCTTTATCCAAATATATATTCCAATATTATTTCAATAAGATATTTTTTTGCTAAAATAACTTTTAATATCTAATTTTATTTTTTATCATGAGTAAGTTTTCTAAAAAGACTTGGTTGTCTAACTATCCTGAGAATACACCTAAAGATATAGAGCCGAATATATATACACTTTTAGAATTATATGAAAAGGCAATACTTCAGTACCCTTATCGAGATGCTGTATCTTGCCACGATGTTAACCTATCTTTCACACAACTTGATGATCTAGCGACTAAAGTAGCTAGTTTTCTACAAAATGATCTAGGTGTTGAAAAAGGTGATAGAGTTGCGATAGTTTTACCAAACTGTCTACAGTTTACTGTTAGTATATTTGCGTGTATTAAGATAGGAGCTGTATTTGTTAACACTAACCCTCTTTACAAAGCTGATGAACTAGAGGCTATTTTTAACAACTGTAATGTGAAAGTAGCAATTGTTATGGATATGTTTGCTCACCATATTCAAAAAGCTCGAATAAGAATTAGCTCTTTAGAGAATGTTCTTGTGACAAATATCGCTGACTTATATCCATTCCCTAAAAAACAAGTTATAGGACTAGTGTCAAAGCATCTAATAAAAGATAAACCTAAATATAATAAAAATACATTTATCCAATTTACAAAAGCTCTAAAAGCAGATAAAAGACTATATAAAAAACCAAATATTTCTAAAGAAAATATTTTATGTTTACAATACTCTAGTGGTACTACAGGTCAGCCTAAAGGTGCAATTCTGACTCATGATAATGTTGCTTCAAATATTCAGCAAGTTTGGGCATGGATTAATCATGATATGAATGTTTTTGAGCAAGTTCTTATTACAGCTCTGCCTCTTTATCATATATTCTCACTCAGTGCTAACTTATTTTGTTTCTTTTTTGCTGGTGCTAAAAATATCTTGATTCCAAATGCTCGAGATATTAAAGATCTAATTAAAACAATGTCAAAAAATGAATTTACTATTTTTAATGGTTTGAACACCCTTTATATGGCTATGTTAGAGCATCCTGATTTTGACAAAATAAATAAAACTAGATACCAGTATTCTTTAAGTGGCGGAATGCCTATATCACGTAAAATATATTTACGATGGCTAGATAGAACTGGTGTAGAACTTAAAGAAGGTTATGGAATGACTGAAATGTCTCCTGCAATATCTTTGAATAAATTTAATGAGTCTGAAGAAGATTACTTTGGTACATGTGGCTACCCTATTCCAGGTACTGAGTTAAGCATTAGAGATATAAATACTTCTCAAGAGATCGACGAATGTTTTAAAGAAGGAGAAATTTGGCTTAAAGGTCCTCAAAGATGTCAAGGATTCTGGAATGATGAAAAAAACAATGAATTATACTTTTCTGAAGATGGCTGGTTGAAAACTGGAGATATTGGCTATATTGACAAAAAAGGACGTCTAACTATCTCTGATAGAATTAAAAATATGATTATCGTATCTGGATTTAATGTCTATCCTCGTGAAATAGAAATATGTATTTTAAAACTAGAAGATATCAAAGAAGTTGCTGTCACAGGTGTAGAGTCAAAAACATCAGGAGAAAGAGCTATTGCATTTATTTCTCTAGAAAAAGATTCTAAATTAACTGAAAAAGATATTATTGCTCACTGTAGAGAAAAACTAGCAAGTTATAAAGTTCCAAAGACTTGTATCTTTGTAAGCACTTTACCTAAAAATAATACTGGAAAAATTGATATCAAAAAACTTAAAAACGATTTTCTATAAATTAATTTTCTTTATTTGAAAAATACTGCTTAGGTGTCTTTCCAAAAGCTCTTCTAAACATCGCAATAAAATTACTAGATGATGCATAACCTAAAGAGTCTGAAACCTCAGTAACAGGTATATCTTGTGCTAACATATCTAGACCATGAGCTAATTGAGCTTGTTGACGCCAACGCGAGAAACTAAGTCCAGTTTCTGTTAAAAAAGCCCTTCTTAAAGTTCGTGGTGACATAGCTCCAAATGATGCCCATTGCTCTAAACTCTTATTAAGAGATGGATTATCAATTATCGCATTTGCAACTTTTATTAACCTATTTGATTTTGGCATTGGTAAATGTAGAGCTTCTTCTGGAGCTCTCCTAATTTCGTTACAAATTATAGTTGCAATATATTCTTGTTCTTCATTCAAGGTTTGTTGCTTATCCCACTCAACAGCTCTTAAAGCTAATGCTCTAAGCACCATACTCATAGGGATAACACGAGAAGTATCTGGTAAAGTCTCACAAATACTTGGTAATATAAAAATTACCCAACCACGAACAATACCACTAATACGTATTTTATGTGAAGTATTTGGAGGCACCCAGCCAGCTCTATTAGACGGTAAAACCCATGATCCATTTGGCGTACTCACATGAACTAAACCACTTTCTACACAGAATATTTTTCCACGTAAATGATGGTGCCAATCAGTCTCTTTAGTATTTATCTGATTCTCGCTTTCTGGGGAGTTTCCTCCCTTTATTGCAACAATTGATGGACCATCTAACCAGTCCCCTAAAGAGAATATTTCTGCATCAGAATAACTTTGGCCACTTTTCAATATTTTTTGTCCCTATAATGTTATGATACCTTGCTTAAATTGTGCAATAATTCTAAAATAATTTAAACACCTAAAATATTTTTATTCTCTCTACTTAAAATTTAGTAAGTAGTGCGAGTTGTGTTTTTATAAAAATTTTAAGAATACTTTCAATTATGCAAACAAATATAACTAATACAACAGGATTCTGGAGCCAAAAAAGATCTATAGTTGCAATAGCTATAAGCTTACTTGCTCTAGCTGAGATTGTTGACTTAACTATTGTTGCAGTTGCAATACCTCAGATTATGGGGGCAATTGGTGCAAACGTCGAAACAATAGCTGATGTTACTACAGTATATATTGTTACCGCAGCGATTTTTATTTTACTCTCAGGGCTTGTAATTGAAAAATATGGTATTAAGCGTGTTGCCTTAATCTCTTCAGTTATCTTTGGTGTTTCATCGATAATGTGTGGATTATCAACATCTTTGACAGAGATGATTATCTTTAGAGCTTTTCAAGGTTTAGGTGGAGCATTTTTGCCTTCTGTTGCCCAAACCTATATTTCGACTAGCTTTAAGAATGAAGAATATAATAAGATGATGACTGTATATAGTATGGTTATCGTTATGGGACCTATCGTTGGACCTGTTTTAGGTGGTGCGATTTGTGAAAACATGTCATGGGAGTGGATATTTTATGTAAACGTTCCCCTTTGCCTAATAGCATTTGTCATAATTGCCTTTATGATGGAAACAACTAAAATAAAGAAGATCAAAATAGACTATATCAGCTTTGGATTTATGGCTATTGGTGTAGGCTGCTTAGAGTTTTTCATAGATAATGGTAATACAGATGGCTGGTTTGACTCTATTAAAATAATAATCTTACTTGCTATATCAGTAGTTTCTCTAGGATTTTTCATATGGCGCGGATTGATTTACTCATCTGTTGTTAAATTTAGAATCTTTAGAAATATGAACTTTGTCATAGCTTGTTTTTTATGCTTTATGTTTGTACTTTTATTCTCAGCTGCAATGGCATACCTGCCGACAATGCTACAGCAAGTATATGGCTACCCTGTTGATTTGGCTGGCTATATTACAGCCCCTAGGGGTATCGCAGCTGTTATTGGTGCTGGTCTAACTCAAGCGTTTTTAGTAAAAAAGCTAGGGGTTAGAAAAACAATTAGTTTAGGAATGATCGTATTTGGAATATCTTGTTTAATGCAGGCTAACTTCTCTGCTACTGCAAGTGAATTTGATATTATTTTAACAACTGCTATTCAAGGCTTTGGAATGATGATGTTCTTTATTCCTTTTATGAGTGTACTCGTCGTTGGGGTTGCTGATGAAGATATGGGTGATATGTCTGGATCATTTAACTTCTTTAGAAACTTTGGAAGCTCTGTTGGTACAGCTTTTGTTGCAACGTTCATATCAAGAAATCAACAAACAACATACCAAGAACTATCTCAAAATATATCTTCACTTAACCAAAATTTTCAATCTTGGGCTCATACCTTACCTATGCCTGAGTCATCTACTGTTGCTATTGCAAAACAGCAGATTTTACATCAAAGTAGTTTATTAAGCTACATTAATTCATTTTATGTTGTAGGTATAATGAGTCTAATTTTGGCTATTGTACCATTTTTATTAAAAGAACCACCTAAAGATGCTCCTGTTCCAGTAATGCATTAAAATTATTATAGGATTAATTAGAATGTCAGAAGAAAATTTACAACAAAACCAAGTAGAAAACACAAAGAAAGAATCTAAGTTTTCTCCTAAAAAAATAATTATCGGCTGTATAGTTATAGTTTTAGTAGCACTAGGCATATATGGATACTATAAGTATAATAAAATTTTCCCAAGCACAGATAATGCTTATGTAAGTGCTGATGTTATTAGAATATCACCTAAAGTTGGCGGGTATATTGAGAAAGTATATGTGCAAAATAACCAATTTGTACATAAAGGAGATAAACTAGTCCAGATTGATCCAAATGATTATCAGCTACAAGTATCTCAAGCTAACTCAAAAGTTATCCAAGCGAAAGGCCAACTATTTGTAGCTCAAGAACAAGTTGGCTTTGCAAAATCTAACTTAGTTAAAGCAAAAGCTTCTTTAGATACCGCTGAAAAGATGGCAAATAGATATGTTAAGCTATATAAAGAAGATGCTGGATCATTACAAGATGCTCAAAAATATATTGATCAAAAAATTCAAGCTGAAAAAGCAAAAGATCAAGCTGCATCATCTTTAAAACAAGCATTAATACAAGTAGAAATAGCAAAAGCTCAAGTTGGTGCTGCTAAGGCTAATTATGATAATGCTAATTTAAATCTTGGCTACACTACTCTTAGAGCTCCTGATGATGGCTATGTTTCAAATATGAAGTTATATAAGGGACAGCTTGTTTCACCAGGGCAATCATTATTTGGTTTTATTGATAATCAAAAATGGTGGATTGATGCTAACTTTAAAGAAACAGACCTAAATAGAATCAAGCCAGGACAAGAGGTTGAAGTTGAGCTAGATATGTATAATCATTCTTATCAAGGTAAGGTTGATAGTATTAGTTATGCAACTGGATCAGTATTTTCACTACTTCCTCCAGAGAATGCGACAGGAAACTGGGTAAAAGTTACACAACGCTTCCCAGTAAAAATTGCGATTAAAAATGATCCTAGCTTCCCACTTAGAGTTGGTGCAAGTGCAACTGTAAAAATAGATACATTATAGGCAGACAAATATGATTAAAAAAAATATATTTCGTACAGCCCTAGTTGCTACTATACTAATAACTTCTAGCTGTAGCTTTTTCAACCCAAAATATGAAAAGCCAAAAGTAAAAGCCCCTGCTCTTTGGAATAGCCAAAGTAAAGCTGCTGGTGAAATAAGTAAAAACTGGGACTTAACACAGATCGCCTGGTGGCGCAAGTATGATGATCCAACATTAAACAACCTTGTTACAACCGCATTAAAAGATAATAATAAGATTCAAGTTAGCATTGGTAATGTTTTACAAGCTCAAGCTGAGATTAATAAAGCTGACTATGGTTGGTTACCTACAGCGAGTGTTGGTGGTGGAGGCTTTATTGCCCAAACATTTGATACTAATTCCAGTGTAAGTGTCCCAAATGTAAATCCACCAAGCTCATCTTTATTTGGGGGATCTCTTGCTGGTGTAATTCCAAGTTACACAATAAACATTGTTAGAGAATTCCAATTGGGTAAAATAGCTAGATTTAGTGAAAAATCTCAAAGAGATGTTTTAAATGCAACTCGTTTGACAATTATCACTCAAGTTACAGGAGCATACTTCTCTTTAATAACAGCAAAAGAACAGTTAATACTACAGAAGCAACTTGTTGATAAGATGCAAAAGTTATACTACTATGCTGAGCGTCAACATCAACTTGGTGCAAGTTCTCCTTTAGTACCTGAGTTAATCAAACAACAGTTAGAAGCTCAAAAAGGAAAAGTTGCTACAATACAAAATGATATTACTCATTTTAATAACACTCTTAAAATTTTAACAGGTAGAAATCCAGGGCAAATTAATACAACAAGAACTCTTGATCAAATTAATGCTAACATCAAGAATCCTGTAAATTTACCTTCACAAGTTTTAGAAAATCGTCCTGATATAGCTATTGCAGAATATAAGTTAAAAATTGCTAATGCTAATATTGGTCTAGCAAGATCACAATTCTTCCCAAGTATTGATCTTACTGGAACATTTGGTAACGCTACTTTAGCTCTTGGACAGCTTGCTACTTTCAATGCATGGGCATGGGCTGCTGAAGCTGTTGCAGCTGTACCGATATTTAACCTAAGTATTTTAGCAGATAGTGATAAAGCTAAATCTCAATTCTATCAGGCATATTACGATTATATTAATACTTTACAAAAAGCATTTGAGGACGTTGATAATAACTTATCACAAAGAGCTGCTGATACGAAAAACTATAACAAACAAATGTTGTCACTAGAATCAACTAGAAAGCAAGAACAAATCCTTAGAAGAAAATATCAGTTAGGTGCAATTAGCAAGGCTCAATATCTTGGAATTTATCTAAATGTTCTTAATCAGCAAATGCAGGCTAATCAAGCTAAATTAAAATCATTAATTAGCGTTTCAAATCTATATCAATCTCTAGGTGCTGGATATAATGTTGATAACTATGACAAACCTCATATGGATAACCCTGCTTTCTCTAAATAAAACAACATCTTATAAATGGTTATATTCAAATAGTGATATAATAAATTCTATAATATGAAATCTAATTATAATTCCAATGACAGATTGTGAATTTACACTTAAAAAAGCTGGTAGAATAGCTAGACTTACAAATAAGACATTTCAATTTGATAGTCATATATCAACAGGTTTTTACTCAGCAAAATACTTTATAAAAACCCAAAAAATACTAGAAAACTCTAAAGATCTTGTTTTAATGCAGTTTTTCCAACGCCATGATAAAGTTGTACTCTGTGGTATTGATGAATCACTAGCTTTGATTAAAAAATTTGCTCTAAATTATGATGACTTAGAGATAAAAGCTCTTAATGATGGTGATGAAATCTCTGCATTTGAACCAGTACTAACAATAAAGGGAAAGTATAAAAATTTTGGATTTCTTGAAGGAATAATTGACGGTATCTTAGCAAGAAGAACAAGTATAGCCACAAATGCATATAGATACACAGAACTACTAAAAAAAGATCAAGAAATAATATTTATGGGAGACCGTGAAGATATTTATCTGACTCAACCTGGAGATGGCTATGCTGCGAATATTGGAGGAATCACGAAAGTTGCTACAGATGCTATGGGCGCATGGACTGGTCAACTAGGTATAGGAACTATGCCTCATGCACTAATACAAAGCTTTGGTGGAAGTCTTATAAATGCTTGCCAAGCATATATTGATACATTTCCTGAAGAACCACTTATTGCTTTAGTTGACTATAATAATGATGTTATTACTGATTCGCTTGCTGTAGCAAGAAAATTTACCAATAAACTATTTGCTGTTAGAGTCGATACATCCCCAAATATAACTGACAAATATTTCTTAAATAATCCTCTGCTACTAAAAAACTGTGATTATAGTGGTGTAAACCCAGAGCTTATAAAAGCTTTACGAAAGTCTTTTGATGCCGAAGGGTTCCAACATGTCAAAATTATTGCATCAGGAAACTTTGACTATAATAAAGTAAAAAAATTTAATGACGAAAATACACCTGTAGATATATTTGGTATTGGAAGCACTTTATTAAAAATAAACATTGGCTTTACAGGTGACTGTGTTGAGCTAAATAATAATCCTCAAGCTAAAGTAGGTAGAAAGAAAATTGACTCGGATAGATTAAATTTAGTAAATTAAATAAAGGATATGAAATGAATATTGTGAAGAATTTCGAAGTAAGTGATTATTCAAAGAAAATTACAAAATGGCTAAAAGAAAGTTGCCTAAACTACCCTGCTGAAGGTTTTGTAATCGGTATAAGTGGTGGTATAGATTCAGCAGTAGCTGCTTCATTAGCTGCCAAAACAGACCTTCCTGTAACAGCACTAATAATGCCCTCAAAAAATAATCAAGACCAAGATATGCATGATGCCATAGCGCTTATAAATAAATTAAATATTCCTCATCATATAGTTCCTATTCAACCTGTTTATGAAACATTTTTAGACTCTACACAAGCTTTTACAAATTCTGATAACAATCGTCAGCATGTAATTAAAGGTAATGCTCAAGCACGTTTTAGAATGATGTATTTATATGCTTATGCCCAGCAAAATAATCGCATTGTTATTGGTACAGATAACGCTTGTGAATGGTATATGGGATACTTTACAAAATTTGGTGATGGTGCAGCAGATATTCTTCCATTAGTTAACCTCAAAAAATCTCAAGTTTTTGAGCTTGGTAAATATCTAGAAGTTCCTCAAAACATTTTAGATAAAGCTCCTTCTGCTGGATTATGGCAAGGTCAAACTGATGAAGATGAAATGGGAGTTACATATTCTGAAATTGATAATTTCTTAGATGGTAAAGAAGTCTCTGAACAAGCTTTAGAAAGGATAAGCTTTTGGCATAATCGCAGCCATCATAAAAGGACATCTGCCCTTACACCGAAATTTGATAAATAGTACAATCTAACTCTCAACTCGAATATTATTAAAATTTTAATGGAATAAACTCTTTATGAATAAACTCTTTGGTAACGAATTTACATCATACAAAGTAGAACTAATTGCAGGACTATCAACCTTCTTAACAATGATTTATATTATCATCGTTAATACAAAAATCTTAAGTCAAACAGGTATGCCTGCTAATGCTATAGTAACTAGTACAGTCATGATTTCTGCTTTATCTTCAATCGCTATGGGATTGTATGCTAAAAATCCATATGCAGTAGCCCCAGCAATGGGTATGAATGTCTTTTTTGCATACACTATTGTTGATATTTGGCATATCCCTTGGCAAACAGCTTTAGGAACAGTTTTTTGGTCTGGAGTAATCTTTGCACTGTTAGCAATCTTTAATGTCCGAGCTAAAATCTTAGATGCAATCCCTGTTGGCGTAAAAAATGGTATAGGTGCAGGTATTGGTGTTTTTGTTGCTTTAGTTGGCTTTTACAATGCTGGGTTTATTGAAAAATCACCGTCTTCTCTCTTAGAGATAGCACCAATCTCTGTTCATACAGGAATTTTCATAATTTGTCTATTTTTACTAATTATCCTAACGTGTAGAAAAGTTAAAACAGCAATGCTTATTATGATATTTGTTGGATGCTTGTTATCCTTACCTTTTGGTAGAGTTATAGGTACAGAAACTGTTATGGAGATTCCTAAACACTTCTTTTCTATGCCTGACTTTTCTCTATTTTTCTCTATAGATTGGCTTGGGAGTTTAAAGATAGCGACTATACCAGCAATCTTTTCCTTTTTATTTATAAATATCTTTGATAGTACTGGAACTATTGTAGGCTTAGCTAGTGTAGCTAATACTCTAGATGAAGATGGTAATCCTATTAGAATGAGAGAGTCTTTACTTGTAGATTCTTTTTCATCTTTATTTTCTGGATTATTTGGTACATCCCCATCTTCTGTATACGTTGAGTCTGCGGTTGGGATTTCTATAGGTGGTAAAAGCGGCCTAGTCGCAATAACTGTAGGAGTATTATTTTTACCATTTTTATTCTTATCACCTGTTGTAGAAATGGTACCTATGTTTGTTGTTGCTCCAGCATTAGTTATTATTGGTAGCCATATGCTTTCTTCTGTTAGATTTATAGAGTGGGATGATCTTTCTCAGACTATACCAGCATTTTTAACTATTGTACTAATGCCACTAACTTTGTCTATTTCTCAAGGCATCATATGGGGAATGCTAAGCTGGTTAGTAATATCTTTAGCCACAAAGAAATATAATTTTAATATAATTACTTTAGCAATCTGTTTTTGTTGTTTTTTAATGATGTGTGAATCAATGAGTATTTTCTAAGCAGATAGTAATATCTTATTAAAAGATAACCATTTATGTTTTTCTATAGCATATATTAACTATGGATACTATCCTATAACTTATCTATACTTTAAATATCTTATTAAAGAATTAAATAAAATGAAGATTAATATAAATGATATTAAAGAGCTAGAAAACTTTAAAAAGGGAGTTTCAAAGAGACTCCTAGCTAGAGATGAAGATAGAAATTTTCAAATAGATACCCACGGGTAAACCCGTGGTGCTTTGTCTACGACCGCATAGATTTTATTCGTTTAGATCCTTCTGCTAAGTTGAGTAAACATATCCACCCTGATATAGAATGGGTATATGTCATAAAAGGATCAATGACTGATGAAAGAGGAAGTTTTAAGGCTGGAGATTTCTTTATCAATCCTATTGAATCAGAGCATTCTGTAACCTCTGGTCCCGATGGTTGTAATATACTATGCTGTTGGTGTGGAGAAATAAAACTTCTTTAAAATTAGTTATTTCTTACTAATCATACCATTTAAATTTTCTCTATATATATTTGCTCTAGTTCTAATCTCATAAAGCATAAATGTTAACTTATCACGAGTCCATGGTTGGCCTGAATATTTATCATAAGTATCTGGTAATTTATAACCTTTTGGAGCAAATGCTTTTATACCCAAAGCTTGGGATGTTCTTACCGCTCTTAATTCATGCTCTTTAAAAGCAATTACTACAGCTGTACCAAGATTATTTACTCCTTTTACTTCTTTTATTGCTTCTTTAGCAACGCCTTTGGTATCTAGGTATACTAAATTACCTTGACTATCAACTTTTGGATAAATAGTATGTAAATCTTTTTGTGGTATTCTATTACCGATTGCTTGAGCTATTTCCCACTGAGCATATACTGGAAGATGTGTTTTATTATAAATACTGATGACTAAATCAGCTAATTCATAATTCATTTTTCCTGGTTTTTGATTACCATTTTTAGCATATGCATTACCAAAAGAGAAAGCTAATATTGAGTTAGCTTTTGATATATCAATACTCTTAGCTTTCCATGTTAATACATCAGACATAATAAACTTAGTCAACTCCTGAGATACTTTTTTATCTCCTGTTTGCTCGTATAATCTTTTTTGTATAGCATTTGTTAGCTGATCTTGATTAATAGAATCACTTGCAAAACAGCCAACGACAATAAACATGCCCAATAGCAAACCTGCTAAAATCTTTCTCATAGGAATAAACCTCCTCTATTTGTTAAATTCTTTAATTAAAATAACTACTCTCTTACTAAGCATCTAAAAAGAATAAGCAAGATATTAATCATCTAATTATATGCTATACGCTAGTGTAGAAATATTAAATATAGACCAAAAATAGTATTTTAATTTTTGATAGTTTAAATGAACCAGTTAACCAGCATAAACCTTGTCAATTAACTTATTTGTTCTTGCTGAGATTTCTGCTGATGATAGAGTATGGTTTTTATTATCTAAAATTGAATTAACAACATCTTCAACCATATCGATAGAAACATTTTTTGGATGTTTTAAAGAAATACTTTGTGTTTGAGATTCTGTCTCAATTTTTATAGGTCCTTCTCCGAACATGGAAAAACTAATCTTACCTTTATCTCCAACGATTTCTATATTGTCATAATTAGTATAACTACTAAAATTCCAAATACCTGTCCCTACGACACCATTTTCAAAAGAAAAGCTAATAGCAACACTATCTTCGACTGGATACTTATTAATTTGATTTGTCACCTGTGACTCTACATCAACTATCTTACCTAAAAGATAATCTAAAATATCTAAGGTATGACAACCAACGTCCATAAATAAACCACCTCCAGAAATCTCTTTGATAACATGCCATGGTAAGTTTTCTGGATCTTGGTATCTTTTTTCAAAAGGATCATAAAGTACAGAATTTACAAAACGTGGATTACCTATTACTTTCTCATCATGTATTAATGATCTTATCTTTTGATACCTTGGTAATGACCTTTTATAATACGCCACATATAATGGCACATTGTTCTCTTTACAAGCAGCTATCATCTCTAAGCATTCTTGATAGTTCATTGCCATTGGCTTTTCGACATACACAGCTTTACCAGCGTTTGCTGCTTTTATAGTATATTCTTTGTGAGAGGACGGTGGTGTCGCGATATAGATAGCATTAACATCAGCATCATTAATCAAATCATCAGCATTATCATAATATTTCGGTACATTATGTCTTTTTGCATAATCTTTAGCTAATTCAATATCTCTTCTCATAACAGCTACTAGCTTAGAGCCTTTAACTTTATAAAAAGCTGGTCCGCTTTTAACTTCAGTCACTTTACCACAACCGATAATTCCCCACCGCACTTCCTTCATTACATTACTTCTCCTTTGTTTCAAATGCGCTATTTATAAACTGCTGATGTAATTGGTAAAACCTTTCTACCTCAGGATGTTGCTCTTTTTCAATGATATGATCTTGTAATAATTTTTCAACTCTGGCCGACAAACTATTTAGATATTCTGGTGTAAACTCATGATGATTTATCACACAAAAATTAAATGTTGGATCATACTTATTCGAATGATAACCCAAATGAACAACCATTCGATCAGATTTTAATGTTCCTGCATAACCTTTATGTAGAGCATTATTATTATAAAAAGCTGCTTCTCCAGGTTTTAACACTACCTTTTCAGCATTTGGTAAATCTTTATACTTAACATCTGCTATCACTTTTGAATCACCGAAGATCTTTTTCTCCTCTTCAGTAAATTCACGATTATGAGAACCTTTAATAAACCAAAGATTCTCATCATGATTTAAAGCTATATTTATTTGCACATTATTATGATGATAGCCTTTTGTAAACCAAAAATCATCTATCTCATCTTCCGGCACATGTAGTAAATCCCTATGCCAACCTTGAACATACTCTATGCCTTTTTCGCCATAAAAAAGCGAAGCTCCTCCAATGACAGGCTCTCCACCCTCTAGTAATTTTGAGCAGGCTTCTAGAATATCTTTATTTGCAGCAACTTCTTGTAAAGCATCTACTCTATTTCTTGGTTGTAAGAATTGAATATTTGCCATTTTTTTTTCTTTCTTAACATACTCAGGAATAAAAGAATCATAAACAGCTTTTTTAAGCTTCTCTACTTGTTCTTCAGAAAAAAGTTTTTTTATAACAACACCTTCTTCTTTAAATTTAATTACATCTTCATTAGTTATAAACATTAAATTCCCCCTTATGCTTTATATAGGTTATCTTCAATATCTTCTAGAGATAAATTACCAGTTTCAGGAATATTCTTTCTAACAAGAATATGATATATCAATGCAGAAATAGCACTTATAACAAATAATCCCGCAAAACCAATATGCGCTGATAAAGGTAAAAATAAAGAGCCATATAAGAAAGACATTCCAGAGTTTAAGAATAAAGCAATGGACATCCCTACACTTCTCATCTTATTTGGAAGAGGCTCTGATAACAAAGCCCAAATACACACACCAGGACCTACTGCATAACCTATGATAAATACACATAAAAGAATTAACATACAGTAGCCTTTTAGTGAGCTAGCACCTAGAGAGTAATAACAAATTGCCATTAAAGCTAACGCTAAAAACACTACAAAGGTTCCAAATAAAACTAAAGGTCTTCTTCCAGCATAATCAATCAAACATAAAGCCACAATAGTGACTACAAAGTTAATTAGCATTATTGCAGTAGAACTAAATACCGCTGTTGTTGAAGCTGTCAAACCAGACTGGACTAACAAGCTTGCACTATACTGTAAAAATGTATTAATCCCAGTTAACTGCTGAAGCATAGCAATTAAAGCTACAGATACAAAAAGTACCACTACTCTTTTATCTTTAAATCCTGCTAAAAAATCCTTAAATGTTGCTCCTGCACCAATACTTTTTTTTATCTTTTCATACTCATACTCAACTATATTTTCATTATATATCTTACGTAAATTAGCTTTTGCTTTCTCAGCTTTTCCTTTCATAAATAACCATCTAGATGATGTAGGTAGAAATATCAATCCTCCAATTAAAAGAATAATTGCAGGTACCATAGATGTTCCAAACATATCTCTCCAGTGGCCATTACTAGGAAACCATTTAGTAAATTCATATCCTACATAACCAGCACCCACAATACCAAGTGTAAGCATTAGCTGAAATAGCGCAATACCTTTACCTCTAAGATTTTCTGGCATAACTTCTACTATATACAAAGGAATTACTATAGTAACAATACCAACAGCTATACCTTGCACTAATCTACCAATTAATAAACTATCATAACCATGTGCATTCATAATAATAAATGTACTTAAAATAAAGATCACACAAGATATTAAAATAGAAACTTTTCTACCAAT
The DNA here is from genome assembly GCF_012224145.1 of Francisella sp. LA112445. Lineage (NCBI taxonomy): Bacteria > Pseudomonadati > Pseudomonadota > Gammaproteobacteria > Thiotrichales > Francisellaceae > Francisella > Francisella sp. LA112445. Next base: position 759,598 of record NZ_CP041030.1, on the reverse strand, counting down.
AATATCTGACACCTTACCTGCAAATAAAGTAGCTAAAGCGCCCCTCCTAAAACGGAGCCTAAAAGTAAAGACTCTTGCCCATGAGACATTATTATTTCTTTATTTATAAAAATGACTGCTGCATTCATTACACCTAAATCATAGCCATATAAGATCCCACCTAAGGCTCCTAAAATCATTATAATATAAACATATCCTTTTGTTTGTTTCATAGATACTCCACCTTCTTAATGTTATTTTAAATAAAACTTAATAATTTTAGTCTACCAAGTATATTTACTAAATAAGTAGCTTTATACAGCTATTTTTTGTTTTTTTATTATTTGTTTTATGAGTATGACCCCCTCTTTAAAAGGTATAGTTTGTAGTTATCTTGAGATATTTATTGGCTTGCCAATTACTCCAATATTCTAATAAAATTGCTAATTATCTATATAAATATGATCTTAACTTTAATAAGATAAATTTAGGAAAAATTTGTAAAATACTGAATGCTAAACAAAACACCTTTACTGACTGATAGGTTTGAATTAGAACCTCTTAAACAAGAACATGCAAGGAAAATATTTAATTTATTACAAGATAAACAGATATATGATTATATAGATGACACACCGCCATCTTCTCTAGATAAATTAGAAATCAAATATAAACAGCGAGAAAAACAAATATCTCCAGATAATAAATATATTTGGTTAAACTGGATAATCAAATGTAAGAAATCAGAAAAATATATTGGATATGTCCAAGCAACTATCCCTATTTTAGAAAAAACAGCTATTTTAGGATATGTTATTTTTCCAGCTTATTGGAGAAAGGGAATTGCTACAGAAACCGTAAATTGTGTTATAACAGAGCTATTTAAAACTTATAAAGTCATAGAAATAAAAGCTTCTATAGGTAAAAGAAATATAGCGTCAATCGCATTAATTAAACGTCTAGGTTTTCTAGAAGGTGGTAAAGAATGTTATTTTCTCAGAAATAACTATTAAAGATAAAAGTTATGATTAATTATTCAAAGAAGCTCTTAGCATAGTCTTTTACATTATCAAACCAAGATTTACTTTTTGGCGAATGCTTACTTTGATAATCTTCACCTAAACTATCAGCAAATTTTTCTAAAAGTTCTTTTTGTTCAGCATTTAGATTTACAGGTGTTTCCACTACTACCTTACAAAGTAAATCTCCTCTTCTATGACCTCTTAGAGATTTCATACCTTTCTCTCTTAAACGGAAAACTTTACCTGTTTGAGTTTCTGGAATAACTTTTAATACAACCTCACCATCTAATGTTGGAACCTTAATTTCTCCACCAAGACAAGCTTTAGTAAAGCTTATCGGCATCTCACAGTAAAGGTTCATTTCTCTTCTTTCAAAGATTTTGTGATCTTTGATTAAGATCTGGACATAAAGGTCACCATTCATGCTGCCATTAGATCCGGAATCTCCTTCACCATGTAATCTGATTCTATCTCCGTTATCAACACCTTCTGGTATTTTAACTTTTAGAGTTTTTTGCTTCTTAACCTTACCATTTCCATAACATGCATCACATGGGTCTGAAATATTAGATCCAGAACCGTTACAAGCTGGACAAGTTTGCTCAAAAGCAAAAAAGCCTTGCTGTCTTCTGATTGTACCTTGACCATGACATGCGTGACAAGTTGTCTTGCTCTTAGATTTTGATCCAGTACCTTCACAAGTATCACAAGCAGCCATTCTTGGTATAGTTATCTCTTTTTCTACACCAAAGAATGCCTCTTCTAATGATATCTCTAGTGTATATTCTAGATCACTACCTCTAGATGCTCTAGATCTCCCAGCACCGCCACGAGAAGCACCCCCACCAAAGAAAGTGTCAAAGATATCTTCAAACCCACCAAAACCACCAGCACCTGCTCCAGCACCACCTTGTTGGTTAACACCTGCATGACCAAACTGATCATATCTTGATCTTTTTTGATCATCGCTTAATATTTCATAAGCTTCAGAGACTTCTTTGAATTTAAGCTCAGCTTCTTTATCATCAGGATTACGATCTGGGTGATATTTCATTGCAAGCTTTCTATAAGCTCTTTTGATCTCAACGCCCGAAGCTGTCTTTGATACATTTAGAATTTCATAGTAACATTTCTGTTGCATTTTAATTAACCTAAAATTTTGGAACGTATAATTATAACAAAAAGATAAGTGTGGATAAACCACACTTTAGTGATTACTTTAAAGAATTATTTATTTTTTCTCGTCTTCAACATCTTCAAAATCAGCATCAACGACGTCTTCATCCTTCTTAGGCTCTTCAGCTTGAGCTCCACCTTGAGCACCTGCTGCTTGATCTGCATATGCTTTTTGAGCTATTGGAGCAAAAGCTTCTTCTAAGGCTTTAGTTTTAGCTTCGATCGCATCTTTGTCATCACCTTTAACTACTGATTCTAGATCTTTACAAGCTTCTTCAATTTTATCTTTTTCTTCAGCTGTTACTTTATCACCTAGCTCTCCAATTGCTTTTCTAGAGCTATGAATTAAGTTATCAGCAGTATTTCTAGCACCTACAAGATCATGGAACTTCTTATCTGCTTCAGCGTTAGCTTCTGCATCTTGCACCATTTTCTCGATATCTTCTTCAGATATACCACTAGAAGATTTAATTACAATATTTTGCTCTTTACCAGTAGCTTTATCCTTAGCAGATACATTTAAGATACCGTTTGCATCTATATCAAATGTTACCTCGATTTGTGGCATACCACGAGGAGCTGGTGGGATATCTGCTAAATCAAATCGACCTAAAGATTTGTTTGCAGAAGCCATTTCACGCTCACCTTGAAGTACATGAATAGTTACCGCAGGTTGGTTATCTTCAGCTGTAGAGAATACTTGTGACTTCTTAGTAGGGATAGTCGTATTTCTCTCGATAAGCTTAGTCATAACACCACCCATTGTCTCAATACCTAGAGAAAGTGGAGTTACATCTAGTAAAAGTACATCTTTAACATCACCCGCTAATACGCCACCTTGAATAGCTGCACCTACTGCTACAGCTTCATCAGGGTTTACATCTTTACGTGGCTCTTTACCAAAGAACTCTTTTACTTTCTCTTGCACTAGAGGCATACGAGTTTGTCCACCTACTAATAGTACTTCTGTGATATCAGATTTGCTTAAACCAGCATCTTCTAAAGCTTTTTTACAAGGCTCTAAAGATCTAGCAACTAAATCACCAACTAAAGACTCAAACTTAGCTCTAGTTATCTTGATGTTTAAATGCTTAGGCCCTGTAGCATCAGCTGTAATATATGGTAGATTTACATCTGTTTGGCTTGCAGATGATAATTCTACTTTAGCCTTTTCTGCTGCTTCTCTAACTCTTTGTAGAGCTAACTTATCATTATGAAGATCTATACCTTGCTCTTTTTTGAACTCGTCAATTAAATAGTCCATTAAAGCTAAATCGAAATCTTCACCACCTAAGAAAGTATCACCATTTGTTGATAATACTTCGATTTGGTTATCACCATCAACATCAGCAATTTCAATAATTGAGATATCAAATGTACCACCACCTAAGTCATAAACTGCTACAGTTTGCTCACCTTTTTTAGAGTCAACACCATAAGCTAATGCTGCAGCTGTAGGCTCGTTGATGATTCTTTTAACATCAAGACCAGCGATCTTACCAGCATCTTTTGTAGCTTGTCTTTGGCTATCGTTAAAGTAAGCAGGTACTGTAATTACAGCTTCAGAAACTGTTTCACCTAAAAACTCTTCTGCAGTTTTTTTCATCTTTCTTAAGATTTCAGCAGATACTTGAGGTGGAGCCATTTTCTTACCTTCTTTAGTAGCAACCCAAGCATCACCATTATCAGCTTTAACTACTGCATAAGGAACTTTCTTTTTGATATCATCTTGTACTGCTTTGTCATCATACTTACGACCAATAAGTCTCTTGATAGCAAAGAAAGTATTATCAGGGTTTGTTACAGCCTGTCTTTTAGCTGATTGACCTACTAAGATTTCGCCACCATCAGCATATGCTACAACTGAAGGAGTAGTTCTGTGACCTTCAGCATTTTCAATAACTTTAGCATTCTTACCATCCATGATAGCAAGACAAGAGTTAGTAGTTCCTAAATCTATTCCTATTATTTTTCCCATTTGTTTCTCCTGTTTTATAATTTATTTATTTTAAAATTAAGTAATTTTCAAAACCATCTAGCTAATAGATGGATGTAGTTTATTTTTTTTCAAGAACTTTTTTAATTTTTTACAACAACAACTTTTGCCGCTCTAACTACTCGACCATTTAATAGATACCCTTTTTGGAAAACTTCAAAAACAGTATTATCTTCTAACTCAGGGTTTGGTATCATAGCCATAGCTTCATGAATATTTGGATCGAACTTCTCCCCTTTTGGATCAAGCTCTTCTAAACCATTGTTTTTTAAGATATCAAAAAGCATTTTAGCTGTAAGCTCAATACCTTCTTTCATAGCTATAGCTTCTTCAAGTTTCACCTCATGCTTTAGAGCTTGATCGATACTATCTGTTACAGGCAAAAGCTCTTTAACAAATTTCTCTATACCAAACTTACGTGCATTAGAAACCTCTTTTTCTGCTCTTCTGCGAACATTTTCCATCTCTGCTCTAGCTCTTAGAGCCTCATCTTTCATAGCATCACAAGTTTCTTCAAGTTCTTTTATAGCATCTTTTGATCTTTCTAGTTGTTCTTCTACAGATAACTCCTCAACAGCATTGTTAGAAACTTCCTCTTGTGCTTCTGCTTCATTTTTTAGGTTTTTATCTTCTACATTACTTTTTTCATCTTTACTCATAAAACAACCTTTTACTTTTAGTTCTGTTAATACTACAATTTGTTAGATGTTTTATAGATTGTGATTATTTCGATATTTTCAAGAAATTATTATCGTTTTTTTTAATATGAGTATTAAACAAACAATGAAGGCCTTTAAAAAGATAAATATTATTTTACTTACTTTAGTAGTATCAAGCTGTGCAAATTTTGCTAATAAGGAAAATATTAAAGAAAAACCCACAAATATTGCTACAGCTAAAAAACCGGTTATTAAAAAGCAAAAGAAAATAAATGTTGCTGATTATTTTGCAGACAAATATTCAGACAAAATCACATATAAACAATCTACTTTTAAAAATCTAAAAAACTGGAATAATGCTAATCAACTAAAATCTCTTGATGCTCTAAAGTTATCATGTAGCAAAATACTTGAAGAAAAAAAACCAGAGTATAAAAGTTGGTTTAACATCTGTAACAAAGTAGAGAAAACTAATTTTAAAAAATCTAAGCAAGCAAGATTATTTTTTGAAAAGAACTTCACCCCATTTCAAATAATTATAAAAGATAAAAATAAAGATACTGGAATTTTCACTGGATATTACGAACCTACAATGAAAGGAAGTCTAGTAAAAACATTACAATATGATGTTCCAATTTATAAAACTCCAAGTAATCTAGTCAAAAAGTCAAATGGTGATGATAGTTTCTCTTATGGCATATATAATAAAGATGGCAAGCTAGTACCATACTATTCAAGAGAGCAAATATCTGATGGTAACCTATTTACTAATAAAGATGTACTTGTTTGGGTAAAATCAAAAGTAGATCGTACATTCTTACAGATCCAAGGTTCTGGAAGGATACAAACGAGTAGTGGAGATATACTTCTAGGATATGATAGTCAAAATGGACATCCTTATAGACCAATAGGTAGATACCTACTTGAGCATAACTACATGACTGCAAAAGAAATGTCTATGCAATCAATAAAAGAGTGGCTTGATAACCATAAAGATAAAGTTGATGAGGTACTAAATTATGATCCCTCATTTGTCTTTTTTAGATATATTGATTATAAAAATGCTGTAGGAGCTCAAGATGTTGAACTAACACCTGGCTACTCTTTGGCTGTTGATCATATATACTACCCATATGGTATACCAATGTGGTTAGAGACAGACTATTATAAAGAAAATCATAATGATACAGTTCCTCTTGATAGATTAATGATTGCTCAAGATACTGGGGGCGCTATTCGTGGTGCTATTCGTGGAGATGTTTTTTGGGGGCATGGCAAGCAAGCAGAGTTCAATGCTGGGCATATGAATAATAGAGGTAAATTATGGGTCTTATTACCAAATGAGTAAAATTAATACAGTAATTATCGGTGGTGGAATATCAGGAATTAGCTTTTCAAAAAAGCTAAATGATTTAGGTATCGAAAATCTCATAATCGAGAAAAATAAAAATGGTGGTTGTATCGATACTCAAAAATATGAAGATTTTTGGTTTGAGATGGGAGCTCACACGATATACAATTCTTACTCTGATACGATAAATTTTATAAAATCAAACAATCTTACAGATAGCATTATTACTCGTAAAAAGCATCCTTTTTTATTAGTTAAACCAAACAATCAAATTGAAAGTATCTTCAAAAACTTAAACTTTTTTAGCCTTGCGTATAACTATATTAAAAACAGAAAAATATCTAAAAATGATAAAACTGTAAAACAGTACACCTCAAAGCTTTTTGGCAAAGACAATTACGATAATACATTAAAATATTGTTTTAATGCGGTACTTTCTCAAGATAGCCAAGACTTCCCTATGGAATATCTCTTTAAAAAATACGATAGAGATACAAGTATCCCAAGAAGCTTTACATTAAAAGATGGACTTTCGAGTATAATAGAAAACTCACAGCTAAACTCTGTTAAGGGTAATGTTTTAAAAATTTCTTATGAAGATAACCAATGGTTAGTCACTACAGATAAAGCTAGTTATACCGCCCAAAGAGTTTGTTTAGCAACTCCATGGAATGTAACGAAAGAACTTTTAATAGAAATATTGCCTAACATAGCTAAGCATAAATATTCACCAACAATGTCTGAACTTACAAGTATTGGAATAGTCGTTGACAAAATTAGACTTAGTCATATTAAGAACTTAGCCGGCTTGATTGGTAAAGAACAATTCTTCTTTTCTGCCGTTTCTAGAGATGTTGTTGATGATCCTAATTATAGAGCTATAGTTTTTCATTGTCATACTAATGCCACTACAGAGGAACTAATTGAAAAAATCACTAAACTTCTAAAAATAGATCAATCTGATATTCTACACTCATATCAAAAAACTAACTTACTACCCTGCTACCATAGTAATCACAGTATTTTCTTAGAAGATTTAGAAAATGAGCTTTCACAAATATCTGACTTATATATAACTGGAAACTTCTTCGATAGACTAGCTATTGAAAACTGTATTAGAAGGTCAAACAAAGAAGCTGACAGATTAGTTTCTAGTTAAGACTTGATCAAGAGTTTCTATATTTATCACCTTTTGATATCTCAAATCTACTTTAAATATTGCAAAAATATATTGAATGACTATTATAAAGTTAAGACACCTAATCAAAAAGGGGTACCATGAAAAAATTACTACTAATATTAGGTCTTTTAACTATTTCAAATTACTTATTTGCTTCAAATATAATCTATCAAGCAGGTACAATAACATCATTAACAAACGGTATATACTCTAGTGACACATCTCTAAAAGATTTAGAAAGTAAAGGTCAATATGGCCTTGGAACAATAGAGGGTGCTAAAGGTGAAATGATAATATTTAAAGATAAAGCTTACCTTAGCGATATTAGTGGCAAAGCAATACCTCTAAAAGGAAATATCACCGTTCCATTCGCGGATGTGTTTAGTTTCTCAAAACCACAAATAAGCACTAATTATAATAGTTTAACTATCTCAAAGATACTATCTATCATCAAAAACAAATTATATGGAGATAATTATTTTTATATAATTAAGATTACTGGAAAATTCTCAAAAATTCATGCTAGAACAATTCCACCAGCTCAAAAAGGATATACTTTAAGCCAGTGGATTACTAAAAATCAAAAATTCCATGATTTAAAAAATGTTGAAGGAACTCTTATAGGCATATATAGTCCGAAATATTTATCTAGTGTAGCAGTTCCAGGATTCCATTTTCATTTTATAACGAAAGATAACTCTCATGTTTATCATGTATATAGTTTTCAGTCAGCTCAAGTTAATGCTCAAATAGAAAAAGTAAATAACTTCCAAATTATACTTCCAGATACTAAAAAATATCAAAACACCAATATAGAGAATTTCAGCCACGATACAATTAGTAAAATGGAAGAAGGCAAATAAAAAATATTTGATAAATAATTTGCTTATCCACCATAGAAAATGTATTATATAGACTGCTTAAATTTTTAAAGTGGTGCGAGCTATATTTACTCGCAAAGTTAAGAATTTTTTGCAAAAACTGAGTAATTGACAACAATAAATAAAGGAAAAAAGATGAAAACGTTTACTGCAAAACCATCAAATATCAAAAGAGAATGGCTTTTGATTGATGCTACAGATAAAACTTTAGGTCGTCTAGCTACAGAAGTAGCAATGATCCTAAGAGGTAAAAACAAGCCAGAATATACTCCTCATATGGATACTGGTGACTATGTTGTTATCGTTAATGCTGAGAAAGTAACTGTAACTGGTAACAAAAGAAAAGGTAAAATTTACCACCACCACACAGGCTATATTGGCGGTATCAAATCAGTATCTTTTGAGAAGCTAATAGCAACTCATCCAGAAAGAGCTATTGAAAAAGCTGTAAAAGGTATGCTTCCTAGAACTCCACTAGGTCGTGCAATGTTCAAAAAGTTAAAGGTTTATGCAGGTGAAAATCACCCACATACAGCTCAACAACCTCAAGCTCACAATATTTAATAAAGGATGGTAAAAATGTCAGAATATAATTATGGTACAGGTCGTCGTAAAAGTTCTGTAGCTCGTGTATTTATGAAAAAAGGTACTGGTCAATTCATCGTTAATGGTCTTCCATTAGAGCAATACCTATGTCGTGAAACAGATTGCATGGTTGTTAAACAGCCTTTAGAACTTACTAACAATACAGATAACTTTGATTTTAAAGTAACTGTAAAAGGTGGTGGAACTACTGGTCAAGCTGGTGCTATCCGTCTTGGTGTTACTAGAGCTCTTATCGAGTATGATGAAGATCTTAAACCAGCTCTTCGTGAAGCAGGTTTCGTTACACGTGACCCTCGTAAAGTTGAGCGTAAAAAGCCTGGTCTTAGAAAAGCTCGTAGAAGAAGACAGTTCTCTAAGCGTTAATATATCTTTTTTATATTACACTCTTTTATTATTCTTTTTATTTTATTATCACTAGGAGGATAAAACCTTGGTTTTATACACAAAAAAGGATGATATCTATAGCGACATCGTACGCATGATACTATCTATCAAAGGTGCTAATGCGAAAATTGTAGATGTTTCAGATCCAAACAACTCAAAACATCTAGAAGAATTAAATATCATTACACCAAATGGCAATATTCCTACATTAACTACAGAAGACTTTGCTGTATATAGACTTAATGTAATTATAGAGGCTATTGAAGACTTATACCCTTTCCCTCCTATGTTTCCTGTTTTCCCAAAACAGCGAGCTAATGCGAGAATTCTATTAGAACACGTTAATAAAACATTCTTACAAAACATCACTTCTCTGCAAAATCCTTACTTAGGTGAAGAAGAAGCAGAGGAAATTAAAAAAGCGATGCAGAAAGATTTGATTAGCACATATAGAACAATTGTTAATGAAAGAGAAGTAAATGCTGAGAGCAATCCAGATGCTCAAAACATTAATGTTTTAACTCTAATAATAACTTTTGTTTTTTATTACTTCATTAAGTTAAAGATTTCTATTCCTACAAAAGATAAGAATATTATTAAAGAAATTAAAGAATTACTTAGTGAACCTAGTTTCATCAAAACTATCAAAGGAGAAGGAGCTTAATATGGCTATGCTTAGAGCCTATATAGTTAAGGCAACATACAATTGGTTAGTTGATCATGGTTTTACTCCATACGTACTTATTGATACAGAGTATGAAGATGTAGTAGTTCCAACAAACTATATAGATGAAGATAAAAAAATACTTTTAGACTTATCTCCACAAGCAGTTCAAAATCTAAATATAGATGATAACCATATAACATTCGAAGCTACTTTTGATGGCGAACCAATGTCTGTAAATATTCCTATGGAAGCTGTTTTAGAAGTATTTTCTAAAGAAACAGAGCAAGGAATATATGCTCGTGAATTTGGTTATGGAATCAATGTAAATGAAGGTGAAGATGATGAGACAGCTAACCCTAAAAAGGTTGGTGAATCAGATACTGACAACATTCTTACTTTAGATTAACTCTAAAATATTTCTTAATTTAAATTTCTTTCATACTCTTCTCTAAGAATAGACATTATATGAAATGATTCATATTTATTTATTAAAGTATTAAATTCACAATCTCTTAGAGTACCTTCTATAACAAATCCAGCAGATTTATAAATATGGATAGCCTTAGAGTTAAAATCTTTAACATCTAACCACACTCTATGAGCCTGAGTATTTTTAAAGATCCAATCTAATATAAGCTTTAAAGCTTCTTTTCCATAGCCTTTACCTTTACTAGATGCATCAATAATAATACGTTTGATATGGATAGAATTATGCTTATTATATAAATCTGTAAGTATCACATATCCAACATCTTTAGCTAAATGATCTTGTATTATAAAATATACGATGTCGTTATTTTCTAATGCTAATTTATGAGTATCATAATCCCACTTACCAATATATAAACTATTGTCGAGATCATTTTCTAGACTTACAATAAAGCTCACATCATGTTGATTAGCCTTTCTTAACTTGATATTTTCAATATCTGATGAGATCTTCATAACTTCTTTAATCGGATTTCAATAAGTTAGCAACTGGCTTATAGCTTTTTCTATGGATATCTAAAACACCATACTGTTTTATCTTTTCTAAGTGATCTTTAGTTGGATAGCCTTTATGCTTAGCAAAACCATACTCAGGATAAACTTTATCATGCTCTAGACATATTCTATCTCTATACACCTTTGCCAATATAGAAGCTGCTGATATTTCTAGAACTTTAGAATCACCTTTTACTATTGCTTCAGATTGATAACCCCACTGTGGTAGTCTATTACCATCAACTAAAGCTTTATCAAATTGCCCTACTAAACTATCAGCAACTTGTTTCATCGCTTTTAAAGTTGCCTGTAAGATATTTAAATCATCTATCTCTTGAGGTGAAATCTCAACTATTGAGTAAGCTTTTGCTTTTGAAATAATTTCCTCATATAGTAGTTCACGTTTTTTATCGCTGAGCTTTTTAGAGTCATTCAATCCTTCAATACTGTTATTACTATCTAATATAACTCCTGCAGCAACAACTGGACCTGAAAGAGGACCTCTTCCAGCCTCATCTATACCTAAAATAATCATCTAACGATTACTACCCCTTATTATCAATAGAACTTAAGAAACCTCTTAAAATATTTACTTCTTGACTTTCCAACTCACTTCTTTGAAAAAGTCTTCTTAACTTATCCATAACATGACCTGGTTTATTTTTATCTAAAAAACCTGACTCTATCATGCTATTCTCAAGATGCTGATAAAGACCTTGTAACTCTTTTATCGAAGCCTTTTTATGTAAGTGATTATATTCCGGAACATCTTTAGCATCTGTAATTTCAATCATCTGTTTATGTATTTCATAAGCAACTAATTGAACAGCTTGAGCTAAATTTAACGAAGTATAACCTTCATTAGATGGAATATAGGCATGTACATTACTCATCAAAAGCTCCTCATTCAAAAGTCCTGTTCTTTCACGACCAAAAAGTATTGCAACTTTTTCATCAGATTTTTGAATTTTATTTAGAATATTTGTAGCTACTTTTGATATAGGTTCTATTGGTAGTGAAACTCTTCTTACCCTAGCACTTGTTCCAACTACATAATCAATACCTTCTAATGCATCATCTAATGAATCAACTATCTTTGCACTTTTTACTACTTCTGTAGCATGGCATGATAATGCAATAGCTTCATCATCTATACCTTTCTTTGGATTCACCAACCAGAGATTTGTTAATCCCATATTTAGCATTGCTCTTGCTGTAGAACCAACATTTCCACTATGAGATGGTTCAACAAGCACTATTCTTATATTTTTTAGTAATCTATCCATTATATGTACTAGTAATTAACTTATATAAATCATCGACCGTTTTTACTTGATCAAAATATTTTTGTGTTGTATCAGCCTTAATAAATAAAGCCAGCTGTTTTAATAATTCTATATGAATTTCAGAAATATTATCGGGGAAAAATACCCCTATTGCCATTTTTATATCCTCATCAACAGAGTCATCATGGTATGTGTTTTTAAGTGTTACTATAATTATCTTAGTTGTGTCCAAATTTTTAACCCTACAGTGAGGAATATAAATATTTTTACCAATGTAGGTATTACCTATCCTTTCTCTGCTATAAATACTTCTAAGCACAGAATCTTCATCAATCTCAGGATATGATACGGCTAGTCTATTAGCAATAAATTCGATCAGACGTTTTTTAGATTCGATATTAAGGTTTAAGATAATATTCTTTTTATCTATAAGAGCTTTTAAATTCATAAATTGATTAAATATTTTTTGAGTAAGAAGAATTATTCACTATGAGCTGGTGTAGTACTATGATTACATCTCATTTTATTTTTATGCTTCTTAAGTTGACGTGCTAACTTATCTTCTAGCATATCGATAGCTGCATAAAGATCCTTATCTTCAGCTTTTGCCACAAACTCACTACCAGGTACAATTACTATAGCTTCAGCAACTTGCTGCTCTTTCTCAACAGCTAAGATAACTTTCGTAGACGTTATATGATCAAAGTAATGCTCTACTTTTCCTATTTTTTCATCCACATAACCTTTGATTGCATCAGTAACTTCTACGTGCCTACCAGTAATTTGAATATTCATAAATAAACCTCCAGTTTTTGAACACCGAACCCTTTAAATTTATTATATAAACTTTTAGAGCCCTATTTATAATAACCACTAAAGTGATATACTTACATTATACAAGCTAAATATTATAAAGAAAAGAAATGAACAACAATGTGAAACAAATTTTAACATCACTAGGGCTAATCTTGGTAGCTGTAGTGTCGTTTATAATTTTTGCTCCGATATTTGTATTTTTGATAATTTTCCTAATGATATCTTCATTTATTCTACGTAGAAGAATAATGAAACAAAATGCTGACTTCTTTAATAGAAATGGCCGCAAGAAAGGCAGAGTCATCGATCAAGAAGAAGATTCCTCCGAAGATTTTAACTCCAATCAAAAATTAAAATAAAAAATGTATACAAAAGATACTATTGTTGCGATAGCAACTCCTCAAGGCAATGGTGGTATTGGAATCATCAGAATATCAGGTCCAAATGCTTTAGAAATATCACAAAAGCTCACTCTAAAAGAATTAAAGCCTCGATATGCCACATTTTGCACCATCTATAATGATCAAGAAGTTATAGATAATGGTATTGCAATATATTTCAATGCACCTTTTTCATATACGGGTGAAGATGTTGTTGAGATTCAAGCACATGGCAACCCTTTTATACTTAATCTAATTATAAAAGCTGCCTTAAAGTGCGGTGCACGCATGGCTAAGGCTGGTGAATTTACTGAAAGAGCTTTCTTAAATAATAAACTTGACCTAGCTCAAGCTGAAGCAGTTGCTGATATTATAAATGCATCATCAGAAATTGCTGCTAAATCTGCGGCCAAATCATTACAGGGAGATTTCTCTAAAGAGATAAATAATCTTCTAGAAAAGTTAATTTATTTAAGAATGTATGTGGAAGCTTCTATAGATTTCCCTGAAGAAGAAATAAACTTTTTAGAAGACACAAAGATACATAACTCTCTAGAACAAATATATCAAACCATATTAGATGTCAGAAACAGCTGTAAGCAAGGTGTTATATTATCAGAAGGAATTACTTTAATATTAGTTGGTAAACCTAATGCTGGTAAATCTAGCCTTTTAAATGCCCTTGCTGGTAAAGAGTCAGCAATTGTAACATCAATTGCTGGTACAACTAGAGATATTGTCAAAGAACATATCCAAATCAATGGTGTGCCAATGCATATAATTGATACTGCTGGCTTACGCAGTAGTGATGATATTATTGAAAGCGAAGGTATCAAAAGAGCTATTGCTAAGATCCAAGAAGCTGATCAAGTTCTTTTTGTGACAGATGACTATACTAATAGTAATGTTAAATTTAGCGATATTAAAGAGATCATTCCTGAGTTTTATGATCAAATACCTAAAGATATTGATATTACATATGTTCATAACAAAATAGACCTACTAAAAGATACACCTCAAAATCAAGATAACCATATATATATATCTGCAGGAAATAATATTGGTATTGATAAACTAAAAGAGCATATATTAAAAAAAGTAGGCTATACAAATCAAAATGAAAGTATCTATACTGCTCGTGAAAGACACGTTACCGCAATAAATAGTGCCTTTGAGCATATAACTCTAGCAAAAGAACAATTAAATCTTGGTAATGGCGAGCTACTTGCTGAAGAGCTTTTGATAGTCCAAGAATATCTAAACACAATTACTGGAGAGTTTAGTTCAGATGATTTATTAGGTGAAATTTTCTCAAGCTTCTGTATTGGGAAATAATTTTATAACTAAATTTATACTAATGTACTGAACTAATTCTATCCTCGATACTTCTCATTTCATCATATTGAGATTGATGAGAATTATCTGCAGATATAAATGTTATATTTTCATTTTGGAAAGCTGTAGCACATGAGAATAGAACGACTAATGGAGTAGAAATTAAAAATATTTTTTTCATATTGAATTATCCTTTTTATTTAAATCTTTTATTTTGCATTAGTTTCTCATTAAATAAAGATCATATAAAATACTTTATTCTTATATAAAATATAAACAATACTTATATGAGATAAGTTTCTACAAGAATATACTTTTA
Source organism: Francisella sp. LA112445 (assembly GCF_012224145.1). Classification (NCBI taxonomy): domain Bacteria; kingdom Pseudomonadati; phylum Pseudomonadota; class Gammaproteobacteria; order Thiotrichales; family Francisellaceae; genus Francisella; species Francisella sp. LA112445. Next base: position 744,577 of record NZ_CP041030.1, on the reverse strand, counting down.
AAATAAAATAAATATTTATCAAACATTTGCTAAAATATATTAAGTTTTAACAAATCATCCTAGAAAATATGCTATCTTTAATTGGTCATACTCCTATCATAAAACTTAAAAATCTAGATACAAATCATAATGTATTTGCAAAGTGTGAATGGTTAAACCCTACAGGAAGCATAAAAGATAGAGTTGCAAAATATATATTAGAAAATCTCATAAAAAATAAACAAATAAAAGCCAAACAAACTATTGTTGAAGCAAGCTCTGGTAATATGGGCACATCATTAGCAGCTATAGGAAAGCTTTATAATTATCCAGTACATATAACTTGTCCTGAAAAAACTGGTTCAATGAAAAGGTCTATGATAGAAAGCTTTGGTGCAAATCTTACAATATGCAAAAACACAGCTGATCACCAGAATTCTGACTTTTATGTTAACAAGGCAAAATCAATAGCTGACCAAACAAATGGTATGTTGATAAATCAATATGATAATAAACTAAATACACAATGCCATTATGAAACTACTGGTCAAGAGATAGTAGATTATTTTATAAAGCAAAATATTGGTATTGATTATTTTATAACAGTAGGCGGTTCTGGAGGAACCATAACAGGTTGCTCAAAGAAGATAAAAGAAATATTTCCAGATGCCCAAACAATTATGCCCGATCCAAAAGGATCCGTGTATTATGATATTTTCTACAATGGTAAGCCTAACCCTAAAAATATATATAGCTATAAAGTTGAAGGGCCAGGCAATCCTGTATTCTGTAAATCAATGGATTTAAGATATATTGATGAAGTTATACAGTTTACTGATGAACAAGCAATAATCGGTTGTCATGAATTAGCAAGTGAACAAGGAATCTATGCTGGTCATAGCAGCGGAGCAAATTATTTTATTCTCAAAAAGCTATTAAATTTGCTCCCAAATGACAATTCGTATAATATTCTTATAATGATTTTAGATACTGGTATGAAATATACTTTTTATTAAAAAAAAAACCTCTAGAATATATATAAAACAATTTAGTTAACTTATGTTATTATTAAACATAAAAAATTACCATAGGAGAAAAGCTATGCCAGGTATTTTAATAAGCCTTATCTTGTTACTAATTTCAGTAGTAACTGCTTGGTTTAACCGCCGTGGAGGACAAGTATTTTTTGTCATATTTTTAATTGTTGCTAGTGGAGTATTTATTCACCATGCAAGTCAACATGTAGCAATGTACGTATAATAGGGAGTTTATCATGACAAGATCCGGTGCTGAAGATAACATGAAAATTTTAAGTGCTATAGAGGTTATAGTTATAACTGCAATTATTATTATAGACTTCTATTTCCAATTTAGTATGTACAATATGCCAAAACCTATCTCTCTTATCTTATTACAGAGAATGGGACTACTTGCTATGGGATTTGGCTTTTTACTAAATACGCATTTCCATATTCGTCCAAGCCACTATGCATACTCACTATTAGCAACAGTATTTACACTACTTGTTTCTTTAAAGATAATAAGTATTCATATGCTTGACCCGATAGGTATTGGTCCAAAACTTTTTGGCGTACATATGTATAGCTGGGTATTTGTAATATCTATTATATATCTAGTATATATTGCTATAGTTATGTCATTCTCTGGTCAATACGATCTACATCAAAGAACAGCTAAAGAAGTATCAGAGTCTAGCAATAAGGTAATACGTACTATAACTCATATAGTATTTGCAATATTTGTAATATTAACAATTATTAGTATAGGTTCAGCTTTTTATGCTTGTGCCGATGGCGCTTGTGCAGTGCAACAAGTAGCTCAACAAGCAGCACCAATACTTCAATAATTTCTGCAAAATATTATTTTCTAATAAATTCTATTCAAACTTTCTCTCCTATAAGTTTCACTCAAAAATATAATATTCAATATATTAAATAAAATTATTACCTGCTATGATTAAGGTGTGTAAAATACTTTATGAGGAAAAGGTTATGCCAGGTATACTTATAAGTTTTATTCTACTATTAATCTCAGCTATAACAGCTTGGTTTAACAGACGCTATGCTGTAATAATTTTTAGTATATTCCTTATTATTGCAGGTCTAGTATTTTTGCATCATGCAACTAGCCAGCTATCAATATATTTATAAGAGGATATTATTATGGAAAAAACACTAATCTCAAAGGACCTAATAAAAGCAATAAGCGCTATTGAAACAGTAGGAATAGCTATAGTCATAATACTAGCATTCTTCTTTCAGTTTTTTATGGACGAGTTACCTTGCCCATTATGCCTTTTACAGCGCTTAGGATTACTAGCAATAGGCTTTGGATTCCTGCTTAATATGCGCTTTCATGTACGACCAAGTCATTATGCCCTATCACTATTATCTGCAGTATTTACATCATTCGTATCACTTAGACAAATTGCTTTACATGTTACAGATCCCGTCGGTTTTGGATCTAAAGTCTTAGGTATGCATATGTATAGTTGGGTATTTGTAATATCTATGATAGCTATCATATATATAGCTATAGTCATGTCTTATCCAAAACAATATGAGATTCGAGAAGAACCTCAAGAGATTTCTGAAGCAAAAAATAAGAAAATTCGCTTATTTACAAATATAATTTTCATGATTTTTATACTAGTTGTCTTTGCAAATGTTGTATCAATATTTTTTGAATGTGGCTTATATCAATGCCCAGATAACCCTGTTAAATATCTTTTAGCATAATAAATATTGTAAATATATTAACTTCTATCTAATATACTTTTTTGAATATTTTCATTAATTAAATCCATTGCTTTCTCACATTCATCAAGTGTTAACCCCTCCATTCTACAAGTATTATTTGATACTCTTGTATTTACTCTCATTGCAGTACTAATATCATTAATATACACAGACCCTAATCCAAATGCCTTCTCAATAATATTTGACCTAAGGTTTACATCATTTATATTACGGTATGGAATATCTCTACGATTAAGATATAAAAAACCATATTTAAGAATACAGCGTTGATTTGTTATGATGTAACTATAACCATTGATAATTCTTCGAATAAAAAACCAAGCAACTATAAAGTAAATAATTAGCAATACAAAAATAACTAATACAGTATTTGTCAACATATCATGGTTTATAGTTGTCTTATTTAACTTTGAAAAAAACATTACAGCAATAGCTATAATTAAAAAAGAACTATGCCAAAGCTTTATGATAAAGAAATAAATGATACTTGATTTATTTGGCTTCAATTCTAATAGAATATTTTCATTTTCTTGTAGGTTCATAACTTATAAAGAAATAGTTTATTCTACTTTAATAGTACTTCTAAAAAACAGATATATCAATTATTAGGATTAATTAGAGTCCAGAAACAAAAAAGCCCCATATTTCTATGAGGCTTTTAAATTGCTTATCACGATAAGTCTTTGATATGGAATAAGATGGCGACTACCTACTTTCACCTGGGCAATGCCAGACTATCATCGGCGTATTGTAGTTTCACTTCTGAGTTCGGAATGGGATCAGGTGGTTCCTACAAGCTATCATCGCCAAAACTGTGTTTTGGGTTATATATCTTATAAAGATATTTAACAATTCAGCATAGAAATAGACTTAAGTCTCTCGGATCATTAGTACTGGTAAGCTTCATACATTGCTGTACTTCCACACCCAGCCTATCAACGTCGTAGTCTCCAACGTTCCTTACTAGTTTAAAACTAGAGAGATCTAATCTTGAAGGAGGCTTCCCGCTTAGATGCTTTCAGCGGTTATCCCTTCCGAACGTAGCTACCCGGCAATGCTTCTGGCGAAACAACCGGAACACCAGTGGTTCGTTCACTCCGGTCCTCTCGTACTAGGAGCAACTCTTCTCAAATCTCTAACGCCCACGGCAGATAGGGACCGAACTGTCTCACGACGTTCTGAACCCAGCTCGCGTACCACTTTAAATGGCGAACAGCCATACCCTTGGGACCTGCTTCAGCCCCAGGATGTGATGAGCCGACATCGAGGTGCCAAACTCCTCCGTCGATATGAACTCTTGGGAGGAATCAGCCTGTTATCCCCGGAGTACCTTTTATCCGTTGAGCGATGGCCCTTCCATACGGGACCACCGGATCACTAAGACCTACTTTCGTACCTGCTCGAGCCGTCACTCTCGCAGTCAAGCGCACTTTTGCCTTTATACTCTTGGCATGATTTCCGACCATGCCGAGTGCACCTTCGTACTCCTCCGTTACTCTTTGGGAGGAGACCGCCCCAGTCAAACTACCCACCATACACTGTCCTCGAATCTCTCCTGAGTTAGAACTCTAAATATTCAAGGGTGGTATTTCAAGGACGACTCCACAATCACTAGCGTGACTGCTTCAAAGTCTCCCACCTATCCTACACATAAATATTCAAAGTCCAGTGCAAAGCTGTAGTAAAGGTTCACGGGGTCTTTCCGTCTAACCGCGGGTACACTGCATCTTCACAGCGATTTCAATTTCACTGAGTCTCTGGTGGAGACAGTGTGGCCGTCGTTACGCCATTCGTGCAGGTCGGAACTTACCCGACAAGGAATTTCGCTACCTTAGGACCGTTATAGTTACGGCCGCCGTTTACTGGGGCTTCGATCCAGAGCTTCGCTTGCGCTAACCCCTTCAATTAACCTTCCAGCACCGGGCAGGCGTCACACCCTATACTTCATCTTACGATTTAGCAGAGTGCTGTGTTTTTGATAAACAGTCGCAGCCACCTGGTATCTGCAACCCCCAACAGCTCAAAGAGCAAGTCTTATCACCATCAAGGGCACACCTTCTTCCAAAGTTACGGTGTCATTTTGCCTAGTTCCTTCACCAGAGTTATCTCATAGCCTTAGTATTCTCTACCTACCCACCAGTGTCGGTTTAGAGTACGGTCGCTTATACAATATACTTAGAAGCTTTTCCTGGAAGCTTGGTATCAATAGCTTCGTCAAACAAGTTTGACTTCGTCTCGTACCTCAGATCAACAAGATGCCGGATTTGCCTAACATCTCTACCTACATACTTTCACCTGGACAACCATTCGCCAGGCCTACCTAACCTTCTCCGTCCCTCCTTCGTTCATATAAGCGGCACAGGAATATTAACCTGTTTCCCATCGACTTCACTCTTCAGCTACGCCTTAGGGGCCGGCTTACCCTACGTTGATTAACATTGCGTAGGAATCCTTGGGTTTTCGGCCAATAAGAATCTCACTTATTTTACGTTACTCATGTCAGCATTCGCACTTCTGATACCTCCAGCAAACTTCTCAATTCACCTTCATCGGCTTACAGAACGCTCCCCTACCAATATATACTATATATTCCGCAACTTCGGTGCATAGCTTAGCCCCGTTAAATCTTACGTGCAGGCCGACTCGACCAGTGAGCTATTACGCTTTCTTTAAAGGGTGGCTGCTTCTAAGCCAACCTCCTGGCTGTCTGGGCCTTCCCACTTCGTTTCCCACTTAGCTATGACTTGGGGACCTTAGTTGGCGGTCTGGGCTGTTTCCCTTTCCACTACGGACCTTAGCACCCGCAGTGTGTCTCCCGTGATTGAACTTCATCGTATTCTGAGTTTGCATCGAGTCAGTAAGGTCGTAAAACCCCCATCGTCGAAACAGTGCTTTACCCCAATGAGTTATACACGAGGCACTACCTAAATAGTTTTCGGGGAGAACCAGCTATCTCCGTGCTTGATTAGCCTTTCACTCCGATCCACAGCTCATCCCATAATTTTGCAACATTATTGGGTTCGGTCCTCCAGTTGGTATTACCCAACCTTCAACCTGGCCATGGATAGATCGCGCCGGTTTCGGGTCTACTCCTAGCGACTATTCGCCCTATTAAGACTCGCTTTCGCTACGGATCCCTTATTCAGTTATCCTCGCCACTAAAAGTAACTCGCTGACCCATTATACAAAAGGTACGCAGTCACATTACTAAATAATGCTCCTACTGCTTGTATGCAAGCGGTTTCAGATTCTATTTCACTCCCTTTATAAGGGTTCTTTTCACCTTTCCCTCACGGTACTAGTTCACTATCGGTCATTCAGGAGTATTTAGCCTTGGAGGATGGTCCCCCCATATTCAGACAAGGTTCCACGTGCCCCGTCCTACTTGTTCGTATGCTTAGTTCCACTGTGATTATTTCGTATACGGGACTATCACCCTCTATCGTCAAGCTTCCCAACTTGTTCTACTATAATTACAGCTAAATCATACCAGGCTCTTCCCACTTCGCTCGCCGCTACTATGGGAATCTCAATTGATTTCTCTTCCTAAGGGTACTTAGATGTTTCAGTTCCCCTCGTTCGCTCTACACTCTATGTCGAGTGAGTACCTAGCTTGTGCTAGGTGGGTTCCCCCATTCGGAAATCTCCGGATCAAAGATTATTTACCATCTCCCCGAAGCTTATCGCAGATTATCACGTCCTTCATCGCCTCTGAATGCCAAGGCATCCACCGCTTGCACTTATTCTCTTAAGTCTATTTCTATACTAAATTGTTAAATATCTCTATCTTCATGCAAATAAAATAATGGTGGAGCCAAGCGGGATCGAACCGCTGACCCCCTGCGTGCAAAGCAGGTGCTCTCCCAGCTGAGCTATGGCCCCAAAAAAACTGGTGGGTCTGAGTAGACTCGAACTACCGACCTCACCCTTATCAGGGGTGCGCTCTAACCAACTGAGCTACAGACCCGTATTCTATTTACACTAAAATATATTATCTACAAACACTAAGCTAAATCATTCAAATCAGAGTTAAAGCTTATTTCTATTTTTTCGTATTTCCGTTAAGGAGGTGATCCAGCCGCAGGTTCCCCTACGGCTACCTTGTTACGACTTCACCCCAGTCATGAATCACTCCGTGGTAAACGCCCATTCGTTAAGCTATCTACTTCTGGAGCAACCCACTCCCATGGTGTGACGGGCGGTGTGTACAAGACCCGGGAACGTATTCACCGCAGTATTCTGACCTGCGATTACTAGCGATTCCGACTTCATGCAGTCGAGTTGCAGACTGCAATCCGGACTAAGAGTACCTTTCTGAGTTTCGCTCCAGCTCGCACCTTCGCAGCCCTCTGTAATACCCATTGTAGCACGTGTGTAGCCCTGGTCGTAAGGGCCATGATGACTTGACGTCGTCCCCACCTTCCTCCGCCTTGTCAGCGGCAGTCTCAATAGAGTACCCAACTTAATGATGGTAACTATCAATAGGGGTTGCGCTCGTTGCGGGACTTAACCCAACATTTCACAACACGAGCTGACGACAGCCGTGCAGCACCTGTCACTGCGTTCCCGAAGGCACCAATCTATCTCTAGAAAGTTCGCAGGATGTCAAGACCAGGTAAGGTTCTTCGCGTTGCATCGAATTAAACCACATGCTCCACCGCTTGTGCGGGTCCCCGTCAATTCCTTTGAGTTTTAGCCTTGCGGCCGTAGTCCCCAGGCGGAGTACTTAACGCGTTAGCTGCGCCACTAGATCCTTTACACCGAATCCAACAGCTAGTACTCATCGTTTACAGCGTGGACTACCAGGGTATCTAATCCTGTTTGATCCCCACGCTTTCGTCCCTCAGTGTCAGTATTGGTCCAGAATGTTGCCTTCGCCATTGGTGTTCCTTCTGATCTCTACGCATTTCACCGCTACACCAGAAATTCCCCATTCCTCTACCATACTCTAGTTTGCCAGTATCAAATGCAGTTCCAAGGTTGAGCCCTGGGCTTTCACATCTGACTTAACAAACCACCTACAGACCCTTTACGCCCAGTAATTCCGATTAACGCTCGGACCCCCCGTATTACCGCGGCTGCTGGCACGGAGTTAGCCGGTCCTTATTCTTTGGGTAACGTCCTTCTCATAAGCTATTAACCTATAAGCTTTCCTCCCCAACTAAAGTGCTTTACAACCCTAGAGCCTTCTTCACACACATGGCATTGCTGGATCAGGGTTTCCCCCATTGTCCAATATTCCCCACTGCTGCCTCCCGTAGGAGTTTGGGCCGTGTCTCAGTCCCAATGTGGCTGATCATCCTCTCAAATCAGCTATAGATCGTAGCCTTGGTAGGCCCTTACCCCACCAACAAGCTAATCTAACGCAGGCTCATCCATCTGCGGCAGCACAAAGGCCACCTTTAATCCGCAGATATTATGCGGTATTAACAGTCGTTTCCAACTGGTATCCCCCACAGATGGGCAGATTCCTACGCGTTACTCACCCGTCCGCCACTCGTCAGCAAGAAGCAAGCTTCTCCTGTTACCGTTCGACTTGCATGTGTTAAGCATGCCACCAGCGTTCAATCTGAGCCAGGATCAAACTCTTCAGTTTAATTCTCAAATTCTGACTCTAACTACTGATACTCAAATTCTTTAACAAAGTGTTTGTATATAATATATCTATTAAATATCTCAAAAGCCTTAGCTTCCTACCGTTGACATCACTCGTCAGCCGGTGAAGACATATAATACGCATCCTCTAACAAAAACGCAAGTACTTTTTTGAAAAATTTTGAAGTTTTTTAAATTTTCTTATTTTTAGCTATATTTCAGCATACTAAAGCCTATAAATAGCCATATAAACTGGCTTTTGCATCATAAATGTTTAATTGGAATATTTTATAAAAGATTCAAAGCTATAAGATTTTTACTAAAAATCATCAGATTATATATAAGATTTATTTAAATGATGAAAGATTCTTATGAAAATGAAAAGTACTTAGAAAAAATAAGAATAGATAATAATCATTGATTTGAGATATTTTTGAGGAATATACTTATACTTTTTCCCAAGGCGAGCCATTTGATGGGATATCACCTTGTGTCCACCACTTAGCTTTATACTGCTGACCTTGATAAGTTACTGTTTGACCACCTGTATAGGCAATACCACTTTCCCAAGCTCCGCCAGGAACAACTGGTTTTTCCCAAGGTCCTCCATTAGATGGAGTATCACCTTGTGTCCACCATTTAGCCGTATATGTTTGACCGTTATATGTTATTTGATCTCCTGTAGTATATATAGCTTTAGAGTCCCAAGTTCCTGAAGCTGTAGTATCATCGCCACCCTGATCATTTGTTTGATCATTTGTTTGATCATTTGTTTGATCATTTGTTTGATCATTTGTTTGATCATTTGTTTGATCATTTGTTTGATCTGAACTTTGATCTCCAACTACTCTCCATACTCCCCACTCGCCTGATTGAGTAGGATTCTCACCCTTAGTCCACCATTGAGCTTCGTATGTCACCCCATTAACTTCTACTTTTTCACCTTTAGTATAAGCTTTATCAGGATCCCAAGTTCCAGTTACAGTATCTCCACCTTGATTTTGATCATCTGTCTGATTTTGATCATCTGTCTGATTTTGATCATCTGTCTGATTTTGATCATCTGTCTGATTTTGATCATCTGTCTGATTTTGATCATCTGTCTGATTTTGATCATCTGTCTGATTTTGATCAGTTGCACCAGCTGTTGTAAATGATAAACCATCTTCTCTAGATTCACTTGAAGTACTAGCAATCACTTCAACATTATAATTAGTAGCCTTATCTAAATTAGTCAGCACATAATTCTGAGCACTAATATTCTGAGCAACTACATTTCCATTTAACTTAATTGTATATGTAATATTGCCATCTAACTCTGGTTTGTTCCATGATATGGTTGCTGATGTCTCTGTTACGCTATCAACAGATATATAAATATTATCTGATTCATAAACCTTAGCTACAGCATTTATTAATGATTTACTATTATCTACAGAATCACCATCAGCTTGCCAGAACATTGTTCCTCCAAGCCCTCTACCCATAGCATATTCTGTTTTCTTAGTCACTGACCACGTATCATCATAAGTTATAAATGATTTAGTCGATGGACTATATGCCCATGGCTGCATAGCTACTTTACCATACTTATCAAATATAGCTACATTAGAGTTTTCATTGTAGAACTGTAGATCTGATAATCCACTCACTGGTTTAGATGTTCCACATCCTGTTACAGGATCATTAACTGGATTAACTAAACATTTATAGTCAAATACACCATTCTCATAATCACCAAGACCTGGACCTGTAATTGTTTGGAATAAACCTCCATTGACATCACTATCTACAGCCATAGATCTTGCATATAAAGGTAAACCAACTATTAATTTCTTAGCAGGTACTCCAGCTTTAATATACGCATCAATAGAGTCTTGGATTGACCATCCACCATCTACACCTATAGATTTACTTAGTGTAACATTACTGCCAGAACTATCTGTAACATTATCTTGTACATCACTTGATACATCTCCAGCACTATAACTAGTATTACTAATCCCTGATACATCTGGGAATGCAAATGATGCCTGGAAGTATGCAGGGAAGCCAGTACCCCATGCACCTTGATAGTCATAGTTCATTACATTGATTTCATCCATCAACTCGCCAGTCTGCTTCCAGAAATCTGATACGCTATTTGGATTACTTGGATTTTCCATAGCTTCAATACGGCTTCTTGCTCCATTAACTGCTATTGCAAGATAGTACTTTTTACCATCTTCTTTACTAGCCTTATCTAACTCAGCACGAAGAACTTTAAATAAAGCCAACATCTTCTTAGCTGGTGCTACATCATTACCATAATCAGACCACCACTCCCAGTCTATATCTATACCATTAAAGCCAAGTTTACGCATAAGCTCTACAGACTGCTTAGCAAAAGTTTCCATACTTTGTTGATTTGATGCTAATTGTTCAAACATCGGTGCTGTTGTAACACCATTATTTGTCCAACCACCAAATGATAGGAATGATTTTAGATATGGATACTTCTTAGCTGCTCTTGCTGCTGCTGAAAGTCCCCATGAATCGGCTGAAGCATCAAGTGTTTTTATATTACCTGTATTTTTGTCAAAACCTATGAATGCATAGATTATTGTATTTAACTTATTATATTTGAAGTCATACGGATTATATTTACGCCCCCATACTGCCCATTGTGCATAATATGCTGCATTTGTATAACCAGGAGCAGGATCTTTACATACATTTCCTGGACATGGTCTTTCAATCTCAAGATCTTTACCATCTACTTTAAGATCACTAACTATCGGAACTACAACACCAGGTAATACAATTGCATTACCAGAGTCTGTTCCCATGATGTCACATGATTGTGTTAGATCAAAAGATCCACCATCTTTCAATGTCATCTTAGTTACATAATCACCCTTACTATTCTGTGTAGATGCAAAATCAACAAGATCAGCTCTAGTTCCAAAACAGTTACCCCAGCCAGCTTTTGGTTTGAAGTTACTTGTAAACTCTATTGTCTTTGCTGATGAAACATTATTAATATTTAAAACTATCTTATTATTATAATCCTTAAATGGTGCTTTAAAGTCGTATGTCTCAACATTATTACCTGTAGCAGCCTCCGCCATACTAAATGAGCCTATACCTAATAACGCATAAGATATCGCTTTTATTAGTTTTTTTCTTTTCATAATTTCCTCCGTTTTAAACCTATAGTCTATGTTTTAAAATTGAAACCTTAAAATATGAACTAATCATATTACAAATATTTAAAATATATAACTGAGGGAAAATCATAGGACTTATCAAAAATTACCACCCAGTTACTATAAATCTTTTTATATGAATAAATGCTCAGTAACGCATAAGATATCGTAGTAGCTAATTTCTTCCTGTCGCTCATACTATTTTTCCCTATGGTATTCAAAAAACTTTGCACTAATCCTCATAATCAATTCTATAAATACAAAAAAAATAAATACAACAAAAAATTCAATAATTTACAATTATTAGCGTTGCTTTTAGGAAAGCTTAATTTTTCATTATATTTTGCAAAAAAATAATATAATTCTGCTATTTTTAGATAAAAATTGTCTCTTAATTTTAAAAGAAATTTTTCTAATTCTTTAAGCTTAAGCATGAGTAATAATTATTAAAGTAAGAAAACGTTTTCGCTCTTGTATAAATTTTATACAATCTAGTATTTAAGAATTCCAAATCTGACTATACTTATATATATTAGAGTGAGAGTATTTAAGAAACGATTAAGGACTTAACTATGAACAAAGATTTCTACAATAATGTTAATGATAAAATCCAAGAAATAAAAGATGCTGGGACTTATAAGAGTGAAAGGATAATATCAACCCCTCAAGAGCCAGTTATAAATTTAGAAAATGGTGAAACTCTTATAAACTTTTGTGCAAATAATTATCTTGGTTTTGCAAATAACCCAGAAATTGTTGCTTATGCTAAAGAGCATATCGAAGAATGTGGATACGGAATGGCTTCGGTAAGATTTATATGTGGTACAAATAGTGTTCATAAACAACTTGAAAAAGAACTTAGCAATTTCTTTGAGTTTGAAGATACTATTTTATATCCATCATGTTTTGATGCAAATGCAGGTCTTTTTGAAACTTTACTAACTAAAGAGGATGCCATTATTAGTGACTCACTTAATCATGCTAGTATTATCGATGGTGTTAGATTGTGTAAAGCTATGAGATTTAGATACAACAACAATGATATGCAAGACTTAGAAGAAAAACTAATCGAAGCTGATAAAGCTGGAGCAAGATTTAAAATGATTGCTACTGATGGAGTTTTCTCTATGGATGGTATTATAGCTAACCTTGAAGCTGTTTGTGATTTAGCTGATAAATATAATGCTATTGTAATGGTTGATGATTCGCATGCATCTGGTTTTGTTGGTAAAAATGGTAAAGGCTCTATAGAACACTGCAATGTAATGGGTCGCGTAGATATCCTGACTGGAACACTAGGAAAAGGTTTAGGTGGAGCATCTGGTGGCTATATATGTGCTAAAAAAGAAATTGTTGATCTGTTAAAGAACTTATCTAGACCATATTTGTTTTCAAATTCACTAGCTCCAATAATTGCTAAAACATCTTTAAAAGCATTAGAAATAACTAAAGGCTCTAATGAGCTAAGAGATCAACTACAAGCTAACCAACAAAGATTCAGATCTAAAATGACTGCTGCTGGATTTGACCTAATACCTGGTGAACACCCTATTATACCAGTAATGATCTATGATGAGAAAAAAGCTGCTGAATTTGCTGAAAAACTTTTAGACTATGGAATCTATGTAATAGCCTTTTCATACCCTGTTGTTCCGAAAGGTAAAGCTCGTATTAGAACACAAATGTCTGCAGCACATACATTTGAACAGATTGATAAAGCTGTCGATGCTTTCACTAAAGCTGGCAAAGATCTAGGTATAATCTAATAGAATAATAGAATAATAGAATAATAGAATTATTATTTCTCTAATTAATTTCATTTTCAAGGGATTAAATTATGAAAGCATTAGCTAAACTAAAAAGAGAGCCTGGTATATGGATGATAAAAGATGCTCCAATACCAGAATACGGCTACAACGATGTTTTAATTAAGATTAAAAAAACCGCAATTTGTGGTACAGACTTACACATATATAACTGGGATAAGTGGTCACAAGATACTATTCCTGTACCAATGATTACAGGACATGAATTCGTTGGTGAGATTGTCGCTAAAGGTGATGGAGTAACAGGCTTAGAAATTGGTGATAGAGTATCCGGTGAAGGACACCTTGTTTGTGGGCATTGTCGTAACTGTAAAGCTGGTAAACGACATCTATGTCGAGAGACTATGGGAATCGGTGTTAATGTACAAGGAGCATTTGCAGAGTTTTTAGCTATGCCTTCATCAAATGTGTTTAAACTTCCAGATGCTATTCCAGATGAAATTGCTAGTATATTTGATCCTCTAGGCAATGCAGTTCACACAGCTCTTTCATTTAATCTAACAGGTGAAGATATTCTTATAACAGGAGCTGGACCAATTGGTTTAATGGCTATAAAGATAGCTAGATTCTGTGGTGCTCGTCGAATAGTTATTACTGATGTAAATGAATATCGCCTAAAAAAAGCTGAGGAATTCGGAGCTACTGTTGCGTTAAATGTAGCCCCATATAAGACTCAAGAAGAACTTACCACACAAATGAAAAAAGTAATGTCTGATATTGGCATGAGTGAAGGATTTGATGTTGGTTTAGAGATGTCTGGAGTTAACTCTGCGATCTCAATGATGTTAGATGTCATGAATCATGGTGCTAAACTTTCATTATTAGGAATAGCCTCTGGAAATATATCTATAGATTGGGGAACTATCCTATTTAAAGGTTTAATTCTAAAAGGTATTTACGGTAGAGAAATGTTTGAAACTTGGTACTTAATGTCTAGTATGATCCAAGCTGGCATGGATATAAGCCCAATAATAACACATAGACTACATATAGATGATTATAAAGAAGGCTTTGAAATAATGAAAAGTGGTAAGTGTGGCAAAGTAATACTCGATTGGGATAATTAGTGAAAGAAGTAAATTATTCAAATTCTAAAAAAATAGATATTCAATGGGTTTTTACTCTATTTGGTACAGCTATTGGAGCAGGACTACTATACTTACCAGTTCAAGCTGGAGATAGCGGTTTTTGGGCATTGTTAACTGTGATGATATTTGCACTACCACTAACATACTACTCACATAAAAATATGGCAAATATTGTCATAAGCTCAGAAGATGGTGGAATTACAAACGTTTTTACTCATAGTTTAGGCAAGTTTTTTGGCTTGATCTGTGTAATTTTATATTTTTTCGCTATATTTCTAAATATGCCAATGTACTCAATTGGTTTAAATAATGAGCTAAGTAATTTTTTAGTAAACTATAATATTTCAGATACTGATTTATCGACTAATATTTGGTTTAGCTTTAGTATATTAGTAGTTTTACTAGCTATAGTTTCTTTAGGTATAAACCTTATCCTAAAATTCATGCAGCTAATTGTGATCTTTCTAATAGCATTAGTAATAATATTATCGCTTTATATTATACCCTACTGGAATTATAGCTTTATTACAGATAGTCATTTTGAGCTTACTCAATATATTATTGGTATTTTAATGGTTCTACCAATACTAATCCTATCAATGAATCATTCACCTGTTATCTCTAGTTTAGTAGTTTTTTACAAGAATTATGTAAAGCTTGATAATAATCAGGAGAAAGCTAAAATCTATAAAGTACTCAAAATTAATGCTTTGATTCTTTTTATCTTTGTATTACTTTTTGTAACATCTTGCTTACTTAGTACAACAGTTAGTGACTTAGCTAGAGCTAATGATAATAATCTGTCTATTGTCACACTAATCCAAGAGCAACATCATAGCACTATACTTGATATTTTAGCTCCTATGATAGTTTTTACTGCTATTATAAGCTCTTTTATAGGCTGTTATATAGGTTCAAAAGAAGCTCTAAAATATTTATTCAAATACTTCTTTAGAGATATTTGTAATAAAGAGTTATCTGAATCTAAGATAAATAGAATATGTGTTAGCCTAATATTTATAGTTCTATGGGTATGCACAATATGCAACTTTAAGATACTTAATATAATAGGTATATTAGTAGCGCCAACAGTAGCGTTTCTACTCTATATTTTACCTGTAATAATTATCTATAAAAACATTAAATGTAAAGCATATAGAAAAGTTATTCTTGATTCAGCTTTATTTATAATGGGATTAATAATTATATTTGGATATGTAATAGGACTATTAATAAAATAGTATTATTCATTTAACTGCCAATTAGCAAAGTCTAAATCATCTTGAGTAGTTATCTTAATATTTTTTCTACTACCTTCAACAACTATTGGATTAATACCATATAACTCTAAAGCTGAAGCTTCATCAGTTATCTTATTTATGAGATTATTTGAATAACAAAAATCAAAAGACCTCTCTAGCTGACCTAGTCTAGATAACTGTGGAGTCTGCGCTAACCAAATATTATTGCGATCAAGAGTATTAACAATAATATTCTTAACACCTACTTTCTTAACTGTCTCAAATGCTTTAACAGCTAATATGCCTGCTTGAGAATGAGAGGCTTTTGTAGATTCATACAGCTCTATAATATTTTGAGTATCAACACAAGGTCTAGCAGCATCATGGACAAATATCCAATCATCACTATTACCTTTAATAGATTTCAAACCATTATAAACGCTTTCAAAGCGAGTTTCACCACCCTCACAAATTTTAATTTTAGAATGATTATAGTAAATAGATTGACTCCAAAATTCATCCTTAGAGTTCAAGGCTAAAAATATATGATCAAAAAATGGATTATCAATAAACTTTTTTAAAGTATTATCTAAAATCGTTTTGCCATTAGTAAGCTTATAGTATTGTTTTGGAATATCTAATTGCATCCTAGAACCAATACCAGCAGCTGGAATAATCACATATTTATTTGACACTATAAAAAACCTCACCCTTCTTAATTAAGCCCATATTTTCACGAGCTAAACTTTGTAAAACTTCATTATTTTTACGCAGTGACACAACTTCTGAATATAGCTGGGCATTAGTTTGAGATTTTTGCTTGACCTCTTTTGATTGAGTAGCAACAGCTTTCTTTAGCTCATTATATTTAAGAATACCAGTATTACTAAACCAAAGATCGTATTGCAATATGATAATTAACAATACGACAGCTGAAATAAAAACATAAAAAAAGAAATTTGATTTTGTATTCATGAAATAGCTATTATTCTTCTACCTGAACTACAACTTTTTCAGTTTCACTTTCTTCAACAATGATTTCTCGTGTATCATTACTATTAGAGTCATCTTCTTCAGTACTAAAAACAAAAGACTTAAGTCCTGGGTAGATTGCATTTTCACCTAACTCTTCTTCTACTCTTAGTAACTGATTGTATTTAGCTATACGATCAGATCTTGAAAGCGAACCTGTTTTAATTTGACCTGAACAAGTTGCTACTGCTAAATCAGCAATAATAGTATCAGATGTCTCACCTGAACGATGTGAAACTACACATGTATATCCAGCTTGACCAGCCATAGCCATAGCTTCAAATGTTTCAGTTAATGAACCAATTTGGTTAAGCTTGATCAATATTGAGTTAGCAACACCCATCTCAATACCTTTAGCTAAGATGCTAGGATTTGTTACAAATAGATCATCACCAACTAACTGAACTTTTTTACCTAATTTCTCAGTCATTAGTTTCCAACCATCCCAATCTTCTTCAGCCATACCATCTTCAATAGATACAATCGGATATTTTTCAACCCATTTAGCAAAGTACTCAACCATTTCAGCTGAAGTTAAAGATTTACCTTCTGAAGCAAGCTCATACTTACCATCTTTATAGTACTCACTACTTGCAGGATCTAGTGCAATAAACACATGCTTGCCAGGCTCATAACCTGCTTCTTTAACAGCTTTTAAAATCGCTTCAATTGCAGCTTCGTTTGATGGAAGATCAGGAGCATAGCCACCCTCATCACCAACACCAGCTACACTATAACCATCAGCAATTAGAACTTTTTTCAGTGTATGGAATACTTCTGTACCACATCTAAGAGCTTCTGAGAAAGTATCAAAACCTGCCGGTACAATCATAAACTCTTGCATATCAACGTTATTATCAGCATGAGAACCACCATTGATAACATTCATCATCGGTACTGGCATTAGATATTCTTTAACATCCATTAAATAACGATAAAAAGGCTTTCTTAGATGAGATGCTGCTGCTCTAGCTGTCGCTAATGAAACACCTAAAATAGCATTTGCACCTAAATTCTTTTTGTTCTCTGAACCATCTAACTCAATCATAGTTTTATCAACTAATCTTTGATCTAAAGCATCTAGGCCTTTAACTGCTTGAGCAATTTTTGTATTTACATTTTCTACTGCTTTATAAACACTTTTCCCAAGAAAAAGTTTCTTGTTACCATCTCTTAACTCTAGTGCTTCTCTAATACCTGTAGAAGCTCCTGATGGCACAGCTGCTCTACCGAAAGCTCCGCTTTCTAAAACCACATCTACTTCAACAGTAGGATTTCCACGTGAATCTAATATTTGTCTTGCAAAAACTTTACTTATTTGTGATGACATAACTATAAACTCCTTAAGATATGTTAAGTCTTTTTGTATTTAAACAAACTCTTGTAATTATAAGCTAGCTGAGTATGCTTTGCAATTTAATATAAGGCTTTATTCTTCTTCTAGGATAATCTCTTGAGCTTCACTAAAGTTAAGACTCTCTGGAGTTGCGGCTGTAAACTGAACAGTATCTGTAGCTGATTTTCTTGTAATAATTCTATAAATTGAGTAAACACATAAAATAGCACTAAGAATAGCAGTAATAATAAAGAACCCAAAAGGACCAACAAATGCCATAAAGCTAGATATAACAATTGGACTTACTACCGACCCTAAACCATATGCAATAGTTAAAACCCCTATTGCTCCTAATATCTCTCCTTCATCTAGAAAATCACTTGCATGAGATATTGATAAAGGATAAATCACAAATGCACAACCACCAAATATAAATATAATAACTGAGAACATAAGATATGAGCCATGTAGCATACAGATTAAAACTGATGCCAAACAAATCCCGGCACCAGCTAATAAAATGACTCTACGTCTATCCATCATATCTGATAGTTTACCCATAGGGATCTGTAATAGCATACCTCCTAAGATAGTTGTCATCATTAGCACTGATATCATATTATGAGTACTATCTACTCTAACTAAAAATACAGGTAAAATTGTATAAATAGCACCTAATAAAGATCCACCTATAATACTTGCAACCATTGCTAAAGGAACTTTTTTCATAATTGCTATAGGCGAACAAATATCTTCTGACTGAGGAACTGGAGCTACTGTTTTGGTAAATGCCATCAAGACAATAGCTATACTACATAATGAAGAAATAAAACAATAAGCCAATATTTGTTGGCTAAAATGTACATTTATCATTAGCTGAGATAAGGCTTGTGAACCATAGTATATAAGTAGGTATATTGAAAAAACTAAGCCTCTATTTTTTTTCTCTGAGGATAAAATACACCAGCTCTCAATAATAATAAACAACGCAGCTAATGAAAAACCACACACAAATCTTAAAAATATCCAAACAGGAACTTGTTTAAAGACACCTATTATCAAGGTACTTATAGCCATTAGCGAAGCAAATAATACAAATGCTCTAATATAGCCAACCCTAACTATAGTAGACTGTGAAAAATAAGATCCTGTCATCATACCGAAAAAATAAGCTGCAGAAATCAAACCAATCATTAAATTAGAACGTCCAAGACTATTAAGCTCGATAGACGAATACGTTGTAAAAAAACCATTACCAAACGATAAAACACACATTGCCACGATTGGCGTAAGAATCAAAAACAAAGTTTGTCTAACAGTCATGACCCGCTCCTAGAAATCTAATCGATTAATAAGGCTGATTATATAGGAAGCTAAGGTTTAAGTTAAGGGAATTTAAGAGTGTTTTTCTAACTTTTTCCAATTTATATAGCCATATATAGCATTGAATAAGTAAATCAACCACATAGCAAGAAAAGCTATACCATCACCAGAACCTGACAGATATTGTTGTAACCATATTACAGTAGATAGAGTATTAATAATTATCCATAGAGTCCACTGCTCTAAATATGCTTTTACCATAAGTATAATTGCAACAACAGAAACAACACCTGTTAATGAGTCTGCAAATAGTCCAACTTGCTGATTAAACACTCCTTTTAGAATGAATCCCCCATACAAAATAGCTGAAACAATAATGCCTATAGTTAAGTAAGCCCTCTGCTTAGTTGTAAGACTCTTTGTAACTATATCATTATTTTCATCTGTACTTTGAGGTTTCGTCCAATTATACAAACCATAAAACTGCATAGGAAAAAAGAAAAATGTAAATAATAAAAACTGGCCAAAAATACCTTGCTGATAACATACATATGCATATGTTAAATTGTTAATAAAAGCAAAAAAATAATTTAGTGTTTTACCTTTAGCAATTAAAAAAAGATTCAACATCCCTGTAACAGTAGCAATAGTCGTTAAAACTAAATACTGATCAGTAGTTAATATACTTATAAGACCAAGCACCCCAACAGAACATATCAGCCAGAGAATCTCAAAGTAATTATAATCATCAAAGATATTTTTAACGTTAATATCTTTAAAACCTTTAAGATAATTTGATATTTGCGAGAAAAAATTATAAAGAACCTGATTAATCATTTATATTTCCAAGTATATTGACTTAATTTGCAACTAATTCCATAGCGCCATAAATACCTGCCTGGTCACCAAGTTTTGCTAGTTTAAAATCACATTCAGCAAAAATATCCGCAAATGAGTTTTTCATTGCAGATCTCTTTATTTGATGAAGATACTTTTCACCAATAGCCTCCATAACACCACCACCTAAGATTACCATAGATGGATTAATCATATTTAAAGCACTTCCTAGACCTGCTCCAAGGTATTCCATAGCTTCTGATAGAATATCTAAAGCAATTTCATCATTCTCATCAAGTGCTTTTTTGATATGGCTACTTTTCAGCTTACCATTATTCTCAGTAACTAAGTCAATCAATGTACTTTTGATTTTCTTTTTAGCTAGATTCTCGATTTTCTTCTCAATACCTACTTTACCAGCATAAGCCTCTAGACAACCTTGAGAACCACAGCCAGGACAATATGAACCACCCTGTTTAATAATAGTGTGACCAAGCTCAGCAGCCAAACCGCTATTACCTGTATAGAGCTTTCCATTTAAGACAAAGCCTCCACCTATACCAGTACCTACAAAAGCTCCAACGATATCATCATAGCCAACTCCTGCACCATATTTAGCCTCGCCTAAGATACCTACATTGACATCATTATCTATCTCAGCAGACACACCATATTCTTCTTCTAAAATCTTCTTTAGATTAACACCATTAACATTAATGTTAACACTTCTGCGAATTACTGATGTTCTTTTATCTACTAATCCAGCAATTCCAATACCAATACCTTCAAGTTTTTTATCTTCTGGAATTTCAGCTGTTAATTTATTAATGACTTTAAATAGTTGTCCGATAACAACTTCTGTTGCTTCTTTTGCTTTTGATTTTACTTTTGCTGTTGTTACTAACTTTTTATCTTCATCAAATAACCCAGCAGCCATATTTGAGCCACCGATATCTACACCTATAAGCATTACCAATTTCCTTCTAGTCTATTAACCGCTATATCCATAGCTCCATACACACCTGAGTTGTCACCTAAAGTAGCAATCTTTAACTGACACGCATCTAGCATTGTTTTAAAAGCATATTTTGAACAAGATTGATAAATAGTATCTATATAATCCTGACCAATCGCTTCCATAACTCCACCACCAAAAAGAACTAAAGATGGGTTCATTAAGTTTATATAGTTTGCCACAGCTATACCTAGATGAGTCATTGCTGTATTTGCAATATCAATAGCAACTGGGTCTTTAGCATCTAAAGCTTTCTTAAGGTGTGATCCTTTTAGTTTATTCTCATTTGCTAAAACAGAATCAATCAACATACTTTTAATGCCTTTTTTATGTAAGTTCATAACTCTATTCTCAATGCCAACCTTACCAGCATACGTCTCAACACAGCCTTGTGAACCGCAACTTTGACAATATGCTCCTTGAGGATTAATAGTCACATGCCCAACAGCTCCAGCGCCACCAGTTTCACCATATAAGAATTGATCATTAACAACAAGACCACCACCTATACCAGTACCTACAAATATACCTACAATATTTCTATGACCTTTACCAACACCATATTTCCATTCACCAATAACGCCAACATTAACATCATTTTCAATAAAAACTGGTACCTTACCAAACATTTGGCTTACTTCTTCAGCAATATTTACATCATTTAGATTTATATTAGCGCTAAACTTAAGTACTCCTTGCTTTGAGTCAACAAATCCAGCTATACCAATACCAATAGCTCTTATCTTACCTTTATTTGAATCATCAATAAGCTTGTTAATTACCTTAAAAATTTGACCTAAAACAATATCACTATCACTTTTGCCTTTAGATTTAACTTTAGCTGTTGTCAGTAGATTCTTTTCTTGATCAAAAAGACCTGCTGATATATTAGTACCACCAATATCTAAACCTATATACATAAGCCTCTCCATTAAACCTTTTCAAAAACTGCAATAGACTCAACATGCATAGTATGAGGAAACATATCCATAACACCTGCACTAACTAGTTTATAGCCTTTTTGATTAACTAAGATACCAGCATCTCTTGCTAAAGTTGCAGTATTACAAGATACATAAACGATTCTCTCAACATTAAATTTTTCAATAGCTTGACATACTTCTTGAGCGCCTGCTCTTGGAGGATCTAAAAGCATCTTATTGTATTCAAAATTATTAAACCATTCTTTATCTTCAAAGCTTTCAAAAAGGTTTGCCGCATAAAACTTAACATTTGAAATATTATTATTTTGTGCTGTTTCTACAGCTCTTTGAACCATTGTTGCTTCACCTTCAACACCAATCACAGACTTTGCATATCTTGATATTGGTAGTGTGAAATTACCTAAGCCACAAAATAAATCAATTATAGAATCTTCTTTTGATATATCTAAAAGATCTATAGCTTTCTTGATCATTTTTCGATTAATATCATTATTTACTTGAGTAAAATCATTTGGTTCAAAACCGATTTCGATTCCATCTATTGGTTCGTAACTTAGCTTAGTTGGCGAAACATCTCTATCTGGATAAAGTCTATAAATAGTATCAGGACCTTTTGACTGTAAATATATCCAATAATTATTCTCTTGTCCAAAATCTCTTAACTTAGCTAAATCTTCATTTGTGAATGGCTCTAAATGCCTAACAATAATCGCTGGACGGTGATCATCTATAGCTATTTCTAATTGCGCAATCTGATTATATATCGACAAAGTTTCTATAAATTTAGCAATATCATTAATCTTTTGACCAACTAATGGATTAAGAACTATACAATTATCAATCTCTGCTAAGAATCTACCGTTACGCTCTCTAAAGCCGACAAGTATTTTGCCTTTCTTACTGACATATCGAACTCCTAAACGCGCCTTATTACGATATCCTTCTGTATTATCTGTTAATAAGGGTTCTAGAATATTTTCAGGCTCGACACCTTCACCAATATATTTAAGCTGATTTAATAATGTTTCTTGCTTATGCTCAATTTGAGCACTATTAGACATATGTTGCAAATTACATCCACCGCATGATTCAAAGAAATCACACTTTGGTGTTATTCTATCTGGAGATTTTTTAATATACTCTACAGCTTTAGCTTCATCAAATTTAGCTTTTGAAAAAGTATATTCAAACTTAACTACTTCACCAGGTAATGTAAAAGGTATAAAAGTTGTTTTACCATCTACTTTAGCTATACCTCTACCGTCATGACTTAATGATACAATTTCAGCTTCAAAGACACCTTCTTTGAGCTTTCTTCTTCTGGCTCTTCCCATAAATAATTTAACTAAAATATATTAGGGTAATTGTATTTAATTAAGTAATTAAATACAACTTAAAGGAAATATTTATTTTATAATCATTTTCTTACCACCATAAGCAGATACATGAGGTGGTACAAACTTATAAACTCCAGCTTTAGAGTGTGAAAAGATCATATTAATAGTACCATTATCTGCAAGGTTGGCTACTTTTTTAGGATATAAAGCAAATTGAACTTCTCCTAAAGACGAACCTAGAACATCAATTTGACCATACTTTGGTTTTGTATCAAGTGGTTTTGTTGGACCATACCCACCACCAACATTAGCCAAGACATTATATTTTACATCTTTAGTGTTAGATTTTTGTGGAACAAATATAAACATATTTGCACCTTTCATTGTCGGAGCCCCAAAACCAGCTGCAAACCAGCCACTACCTTGCTCTCTCCAAGCCTTATTTTTATCAAGATTAACACTTAGAGTAGCACAAATATGATCTTGATATTTAGCATACTTATAATTCATATCTTTCATATTTATGCTTTTATATTTTAAATCGCTAGGACAAATATTGTTTTTATTACTATCTGCATAAGCCAACGTTGAAACAGATATAGATAAAAATAATGATGTTAATACTAATTTCTTCATGAAGTTCTCTTTCTAATTAAACCTAAGAAAATTCTAGCACAATTAATAGAATTTGGTTAACAAATAGATATTAGCAAACAGATAATATAGAAACAAAAAAGGCGGTATTAAACCGCCTTTCGTATCGTGGTGGGTGCAGAGGGGTTCGAACCCCCGACCCTCGCCTTGTAAGGGCGATGCTCTCCCAGCTGAGCTATGCACCCGATAGATTGATATTATATAGAGCTTTCTATTCAAGTCAATATTTTTTTCAAATATCTTCGAAAAAACTAACCTTCTACTTCACTTCTAAGAATTTGTTCAGCCGTTATCTCTGATTCAGCAATCTCTCTTAAAGCAACAACTGTAGCTTTTTCTTTTTTCTCATTATCTATAGATTCTGAATAACCTTTTTTGAGAATACTATTGGCTCTCATAGAAGCTAAAACCACTAAGTCAAACCTTGTTTCTACTTTATCTAAACAATCTTCAATCGTTACTCTAGCCATTTTTTACTCCATTTCTTTTTAATAATTGTTTTACTTTATTATATATCACATCAATAACAGTTTTATTTTGAGCACCATCTGGAATTATAATATCAGCTTTTCTCTTTGAAGGCTCAATAAATTTAATATGCATCGGCCTAACAGTCTCTAAATACTGGTTTATAACACTCTCAACACTTCTGCCTCTTTCATTTTGATCACGCATTAATCTTCTAATAAAGCATAAATCTGAAGGAGTATCCATATAAACCTTAAAATCCATCATTTTCAGAAGTTTACGATCATTAAAAAGCATAATCCCTTCAAGAATAATAACACTTACACCCGCAGCAATTTTTTCAGCTTTAGATTCTATTCTAGAGTGCGTTGTATAATCATAATGAGGAATATGTATATCATTACCTTGTATTAAGTCAGCTAGATCTTTTCTTAGTAATTTATGATCAAAAGCATCGGGGTGATCATAGTTTATTTTGCAGGCCTCTTCAAAGCCTACAATTTCTCCCCAGTTTTTATAATAGCGGTCTTCTGAAATGACAGCTATTCTATTTAAGTGTTTTGATTTTAATTTTTTTATTATCTCATTTGAAAAAAGAGTTTTCCCAGAACCAGAACCAGAACCACCAACGATTCCTATTATAAAAACATCATCTTTACCAGCCATTCTAATAAATCCTATAATTCTATCTTAGGTTGACTTTTTATCAAATTATCTAGCTCTTGAAGAAGACTCAAAAACTCTTTTATTTTATACATCGGGAATGAGTTAGGTCCATCACTTTTTGCTTCATCTGGTTTAGGATGAGTTTCCATAAATAAACCATCAATACCAACAGCCATTGCAGCTTTTGATAATACTGGCACAAACTCTCTTTGACCGCCAGAAGAACTTCCCTGACCACCAGGTAACTGTACTGAATGAGTAGCATCAAAAACAACAGGACAACCTGTATCTTTCATAATCTCCAGAGAGCGCATATCTGAGATAAGGTTATTATAACCAAAACTTGCTCCTCTCTCACAAACCATAATCTGCTCATTGCCTGTAGTTTTAGCTTTAGCTACTACATGTTGCATATCCCAAGGAGCTAAAAATTGACCTTTTTTAATATTAACTGGCTTACCTTGCTTACAAACATCTAAGATAAAATTTGTTTGACGACATAAAAAAGCTGGAGTTTGTAAAACATCTACAACTTCAGCTACTTCAGCAAATGGTGTATCTTCATGAACATCTGTTACAACAGGGACATTATAAGCTTTTTTAACCTTTGATAAGATTTCTAAACCTTTATCAACACCTAAGCCTCTGAAACTATTAATAGAAGAACGATTTGCTTTATCAAAAGATGACTTATAAACAAAATTAATTCCAAGATCATTAGTTACTTCTTTAAGATAACCTGCTGTGTCCATTGCCATCTGTTCAGATTCGATCACACATGGTCCAGACATTAGGAAAAATGGCTTGCCATTACCTACTTCAAAATTAGCAATTTTCATATAAATCTCTTTTTATTTGGAAATACTTATTACTTAATTATACAGAAAAAGATGAGCCACAACCACAAGTAGTTTTCGCATTAGGATTTCTAATTACAAAATATGCTCCTTCAACATCATCTTTATAATCAACATCTGCTCCCACTAAATATTGGAAGCTCATTGAATCAACAAGAAGACGTACACCATTTTTTGTAATAACCATATCATCTTCTTTCACTTCGTTATCAAAAGCAAAAGCATACTGAAAACCAGAACATCCCCCACCTGTGATATAAACTCTAAGACTAAGAGATTGATCTCCCTCTTCTTCAATAAGCTCTTTTACTTTTAGAGAAGCTGCATCTGTAAAGTTTATTGGATCTACACTTTGAACTTCTTCACTCATAAAAATTACCTCGCTACTAGAGAAAGTTTTACTCTACCGCCTCTATCTATATTTTGAACTAAAACTTCAAGAGGTTGTCCCTCTGATAATGAGTTAGTTTTGATACCTGCTTGCTCAATATCTGCAAATGGTAAGTAACCATCTTGACTACCAAGTAAGTTTACAAATGCTCCAGAATCAAGAAGTTTAACTATCTTACCTTTATATACTTGCCCTTCTTCAACTTCAGCAACTATTTCTTCAACCATTGCTTTAGCTAGGTCTAGAGACTTTTTATCTTTAGCAAAAATCTTAACTTCACCAGAATCACTTGTATCAATCTGAGCACCAGTTTTTTCTACGATGCCTTTTACTGTTGATCCACCACGACCTACTACATCTTTGATTTTTGCTGGATTTACATTCATGATATGAATTTGAGGAGCAACGTCAGAAACTGCTTCTTTGTGCTCTTTTATAACTTCATTCATAATGCCTAAAATATGCAATCTACCAACTCTTGCTTGCTCTAAAGCTTGCTCAAGGATCTCTCTAGAGATACCTTTAATCTTGATATCCATCTGTAAAGCTGTAACACCGTATCTAGTACCTGCAACTTTAAAATCCATATCTCCTAGATGATCTTCATCACCTAAGATATCTGATAATACCGCATATTTTGAACCATCTTTGATAAGACCCATAGCAATACCTGCTACAGGTTCAGCTATCGGTACACCCGCATCCATCATAGATAAAGATGAACCACAAACAGTTGCCATAGAGCTAGAACCATTTGATTCTAAAATCTCAGAAACAACTCTTACAACATATGGATAAGCATCTTGGTTAGGGAACACCGCTTGTGTCGCACGCTTAGCCAAATTAGCATGACCAATTTCACGACGCTTAGGCGCCATACCTACCATACCACACTCACCTACAGAATATGGAGGGAAGTTATAATGCAGCATGTATCTTGATTTTTCCATACCATCTAGAGATTCTACTAACTGAGCATCTCTATCACTACCTAGTGTAGTAACAACTAATGCCTGAGTTTCACCTCTAGTAAATAAAGCTGAGCCATGTACCCCTGGTAAAACCCCGATTTTAACATTTATAGGTCTTATAGTCTCAGTACATCTGCCGTCTATTCTAGGTTTACCTTCTAGGATATTTGCTCTTACAAGATCTTTTTCTATATCATGGAAAGCTTCAAGAATTTCTTTTTCGCTATATTCACCACTATCAACATCACTAGAGAATATAAATTCTAAAACACTTTTTCTAATTTCATTAAGCTTGATATTTCTTTCTTGCTTAGATGCTATAGTGTAAGCATTCTTTATTTCACCAAAAAACTGTGACTTAATTTGTGATTTCAGAACTTTGTTTATTTGATAAACAGAATATTCCATACGTGGCTTAGCTGCCACTTTAGCAAGTTTATTGATAGATTCAATAATCGTTTTTAAATGCTTATGAGCATATAAGATACCACCCAACATAACTGATTCTGGTAAGCTATTAGCTTCTGATTCAACCATTAAAATAGCATCATCAGTACCAGAAACAACTAAGTCTAAAGCAGACTCTTTTAAGTCTTCTTTATTAGGGTTTAGAATATATTTGCCATTAATATAGCCTACTCTCACACCTGCTATAACATCATCATAAGGCGCACCAGTAATAGCTAAAGAAGCAGATGCTCCAATTAGTGCTAATATATCTGGTGAAAATGAACCATCATAAGATACAACAGTTGCAACTATTTGAATCTCATTAAAAAACCCACCAGGGAAAGATGGTCTAATAGATCTATCTATCAACCTAGAAATAAGTATTTGCTCTTCAGAAGGTCTACCTTCTCTTCTTAAAAAACCACCTGGGATTTTACCAGCGGCATAAGTTTTCTCTAAGTAATGTACCGATAATGGAAAAAAATCTTGACCATCAGCTACAGATTTCTTCACTACTGTAGTAACTAATACAACATTATTCCCACAACTTACCGTTACTGACCCATCTGCTTGACGAGCCATGCCACCTGTTTCAAGAACAATTTCTTTGTTTCCTAATTCAAAGACTTCTCTAAATATTTTCACAGTTTAACCTTATTTTTTGATTTTATACGATGTAAGAACAACTAAGATGAGATTTTAATTATCTACGTAGGTTTAATTTTTTGATTAGGCTACGGTATCTCTCTACATCTTTACCATGTAAATAGTCTAATAATTTACGACGTTGGCTTACTAGTCTTAAAAGACCTCTTCTTGAATGATTGTCTTTTTTATGAGTCGCGAAGTGACCTTGAAGGTCATTAATTCTTGCAGTTAAAAGAGCAACTTGAACCTCAGGTGAACCAGTATCGCCTTCTGACTGTTGATTTTCTTTAATAATATTTTGCTTATCTTGAGCTGTTAACATAACTTTTCTCCGTTTGTTTCTTGATTATAATTAACTTCGGATAAACCGCACAAAGGAACAGTTTACCAACGCGTAATTATATACTATAAAGATTTAAAAAACAAAAGTTTTAGTTACTAACTGATGTTACGCACCAAATATATTTTGAGTGATATAAGGTGCGTTGAAGAGCAAGGCAACAAGGTGTAGGAGCTACTAGTAGCTTCAAATCTTGTTAACGAAGCAATTTGATGTAAATTATATCATCCAAGGGACAAAAAACTAAAATATCATCTGACTGCGTTAGAACTTTACTACCATAGCTACTGCTATGCTAATAAAAACCTGCCTTGAATATGATACTTTATCTTTTTGCTCAAATTTATATGTGGTGCGTAACATCAGTTAGTAAGATTATCAGGCTCAATACCTAGAATATGTAAACTATTTAGCGCAACATTTGCAAAGACAGGTGCTGATACAGAACCACCACCATAATGATCACCTTTAGGATCCTTAATTGTCACAACAATTGCCAAATCAGGATGACTTGCAGGAACCATCCCAACGAAACTTGCTAGGTACTTAGCACCATAAGTTCCACCTTCTAACATTCTAGCAGTACCTGTCTTACCAGCGACATGATACATTGGAATTCTAGCTTTCGGACCTGTACCTCCGAGTCCTTCAACAACAGACTCCATCATACTTATCATTTCTTTAGAGTTTTTCTTCGAAAGAACAGGTCTAGAATTGATTTGCTCACCTGGTTGTCTTTTTAAAATTGTTGGCTTAATATACTGACCATCATTAGCAATTGCAGAAACACCAGCTACCAACTGTAAATCAGTAGCATTCATCCCATAACCAAATGATAAAGTCGCAAGCTGGAAATCCCCCCACTGGTCTGTAGGAGGAACATATCCATCTCTTTCTCCAGGAAGTTTTATACCTGTCTTATCACCAAAACCAAAATTTCTTAAGGATGATTCTAGTATAGTTGGATCTGTCAAACTTAAAATCATCTTAGAAATACCAACGTTACTTGATTTCATTAAAATATATCTAAGATCTGCATCACCATAATCTCTTTCATCACGCACTGTATTTCTACCGATACGATAATATCCAGGATGAGTATCAATAACAGGTTCACTAGAACTAACATTATCGCCATAGGTTAGTGCAGTAGCTGCAGCAAAAGTCTTCATCACTGAACCTAACTCATACACATCAGTAACGGCTCTATTTCTTCTTCTATCAGGATATGCATCAGCCATACTGTTAGGGTTATAAGATGGGTAGTTTGCCATTGCCAATATTTCACCAGTATGAACATTCTCAACAATTACTGACCCAGCCTCAGAGTTAGTTTTAATAACTCCCTCTTTTAAATATTTATATGCGATATATTGAATTCTAGAATCTATACTTATCTGTAAATTATGGCCATTTTTCGGTTCAACATATTTATCTTCATTTTTAGATGCAACTCCACCGTGAAGGTCTTTCTTATATTCAAAATAGCCATCTTGGCCTGTCAAGAATTTATTAAATTCAAGCTCAAGTCCCTCTTGACCCTTCCCATCAATATTGGTAAAGCCAACAATCTGTGATGCTACTTCTGCTAAAGGATAGTAACGTTTAAACTCACGTATTACATGAATACCTGTGATATCAAGATCTTTAATTTTTTGCGATAAATATGGCTGAACTTTACGCTTTATATATACAAAGCCACTACGCCCCTCTCTAGGCTTAACTTGTCTTTCAATTTTTTCTCTTTCTTTTTGAGACAAGTTTAAAATATCCATGACTTTTTTTAATTCTGGACTATCCGCTTTTACATAAAATGGATCTACCCATATAGTATCAACTGGTGTACTTATGGCTAACGGATTACCATTTCTATCAACTATAATCCCTCTATATGCCTTTATATTTATACTTCTATCACTACGGTTATCACCTTCTTGCTTTAACTTCGGATACTGTATTGTTTCCATATAAGTAAGCTTAAAAAACAAGACAAAAAAACTTATTATAAGAAGAATAATGACAACAAGATGTCTAAGCTTAGGTCGATAATTACTCATTATTTGAGTCCTCCCCTTGCTCATTCAAAAAACGCAAATCACTTTTATTTGGTAGTGACATTTTTTCTTTCTCTGCAAACTTCTCAACTGCTGTTGGGGCAGCTAAAGAACTATACTCTAAGACAATCTGACTCCACTCTTCATCTAGTTTAGAATCTTTAACAATTAGATCTTTCTGCTGATTTAACTGAAGTTTGTACTCAAAACGCACAACAATCAAACTAAATGCCGTTATTAATAAAATAAATAGCAATGTAAAAGATATTCCTACAGTTTTTCTAAAAAAACTATTTCTAAGCGATTCAAAAAGTCTTATTCTAATTTGACGGTTTGTTAACATCATAGCTTTTCTACCACCCTTAAAATAGCGCTTCTCGAGCGTACATTTTGATCAAGCTCATTCTGATTAGCTTTAGATTTTTTTGTAATCCATTTTAATTTTATAAGGCTTTCATCTTGAGGCAACATTCTAGTGATACGATTGACCTCTTGTTTAGGAGTAATTAGTGATGTAAATCTTTGTTTAACAATTCTATCTTCTAAAGAATGAAAGGATATTGCCGCAATTCTACCACCAGCTTTAATAACATCTAAAATGTTCTCCAGTAAGTCCTCTAAATCTCCTAGTTCATTATTAACATAAATTCGTAAAGCTTGAAAACATCTAGTCGCAGGATTTTTCTTTTCTCTTTTGCCTATTGTCTCTCTTATAAGATTAGATAATTCTAAAGTAGTTTTTATACTACCATTTTCTTGTATATATGACTTTATTCTCTGTGCAATTTTTTTTGCAAAACGCTCCTCGCCATAAACTTTGAATATATAAGCAAGTTCCTCTGCAGATAAATCATCTAAAGCTTGGCTTGCTGTAATCCCACGAGTAGTATCCATGCGCATATCTAAAGGACCATCATGCATAAAGCTAAAGCCCCTATCCGCATTATCTAATTGTGGCGAAGAAACACCAAGGTCCATAATAATCCCATCAATTTTACCTAAAAGGTTATTTTGTTGACAGTAATTATGAATATTAGCAAAGCTTGTATGAACTATTTCAAAATTATCAAACGCAAAGTTATCATTAGCATATTTAATAGCATCAAGATCTTTATCAAAAGCTATCAGGCGCCCACCATTTAATTTGCTGAGTATTGCTCGGGAATGCCCACCTCTTCCAAAGGTTGCATCAATGTAAATACCTTCTGGGTTTATATTTAGATCATTTATTGATTCTTGTAGTAATACTGAAAAATGCATTTCTTATGCCTTGACTAATTCATTAGTTAGTTTCTTAGCCTTTGAAAAATCTGTCTTACCAGATCCTAGTTTAGGTATATCAATAACTTTAAAGTAATTTGTCGGTTTATATAAGTTTTCTATGCCAGAATGTCTTACAATCTCTTTCAAGTCATTAGGCTCTAAATCCTCTAAAGTATATAGTAAACTAATTATCTCACCTCGTTTTGTATCTGAAGTAGCTACCGCTAAAACCTCAAAATCTATTTGATGAGAATCATACCCTTTTTCTCTCAAAGCATCATAGACTTTCTGCTCAAGAAGCCCCAAACTGACCATTTCTCCTGCTACTTTAGCAAATCTAGAGTATCTATCAACAACAGTTAAATATCCTTCACCATCGATCTTACCTTTATCTCCAGTTATGTACCATATATGACCATATTTTTCTATCATAACTTCACTAGTTTTCTTAGGATCATTTAGATAATAATCTGTCTTGTTAACTCCCCTGTAGATAATCATACCTTCGGTACCAGTAGGAAGCTCTTCATGAGACTCTGGATGTATAATTTTAAATTGTCCTCCAGGTACAGTAAGTCCTACAGTGCCAATTTTATTTGGTGATTTAGTTGGTCTATTTACTGCAGCAACGGGTGATAACTCTGTAGTACCATAACCCTCATTAATTACCTTATCAAACTTCTCTTCAAACATTGAACGAACTTCTTTTGATAATTTTTCAGCCCCTGTAATAATAAGCCTAATAGTTGCAAAATCTTCTTTTTTGACTGACTTATTTTTTGTATAGATTCTCAAAAATGTTGGTGTCGCACAAAGCACGGTAGTTTTATTTTTTCTAATTAAATTTGCTACACCTTTTGCATCTGTTGGATCTGGATGACAAGCAATATACCCACCTTGGAAAAGCGAAACTAAAGATATAGTCAAGCCAAAAGCATGGAAAATTGGCAGTATACCAGCTACAGAATCATTATCTTTACACTCAATAACATTTGTACTTTGATAAACGTTTGCTAAAAGATTTTTCTGCTTAATAGCAATACCTTTTGGCACACCCTCACTTCCACTACTAAAGATTATAAAAGCTAAATCCTCTAGTTTTGTTGGCTTAATATATTTCTTAACAAGCCAGTCTGCTGGCAATAGCTTCATGCTAAGTAGCGTTTTAATCGCTTCAACTTTTGTAATCTTAGCCTTAATATCTTCAAGATAAACTATTTTACAACTTGAGAATACTTCCTCAACAAAGAAACCTTTATGCGTAAGTTTTTCAACGAATGCTTTTGAAGTTATAATAGTCTTAATATCAGCATTTTTTATTGCATGTCTTAAAGCTTCTTCTGAAGCAGTATAATTAAGATTAACTATCGACTTAGCACTCATCATTAGTGCTAAAATTGCTAGATAACCTCCTCCACTTGTTGGCAAGCATATCCCAACATTATCTTCACCTTGAGTAATTTCCTGGAGCTTTTTAGACATCAATGCAGCGCCTGTTGTAAACTTATAGCCGTCTAATCTAACCCCTGTAGTATCTGTTAGGACAAGATTGTTTCTTGCATTTAACATCTGCCTAAACCATATTTCTGCAGGAGCTTTAAGTAATTGCAAATACTCTTCCCATGCTCTTACAGATAAATCTTCCATCTCTTCATTTAGAGTTTTCAAGCTTTGCAGAGTAGAAATATCAAAAAACACTTGTCTATCTAGATTTTTACGTTTTGGAAATTTTGGCATTTCAGGGCCACAAATAAACATTAAAAACCTATTATCATTTAGCTCTAATTGTGAAATGAGATTTTTATTTACTAGCAGTATTCCTTGATGATCCCAGAAACTAATATGATCAACAAAACTAATACCAGCCTTTTCCATGGTTTTTTCTAGACCTCTAGCTCGCTCGTCAAAAGTATCAAGCACTGTAATATTTTGACTACCTAAAAATGTTTTTAATGCTAAAACACTAATGATACTAGTGTCATTAGCAACGATTATCGAGCCGCTCTTAAACTGTCTAAAATCAATCTCTTTATTACAATCATATATATAAGATTGATTAAGTCTTTTATGTATAGAAGATTTAAGCTGATTTAGGCGCATTTTTATCCTACGTTAATTGACAATGTAAACTTACTGCATAGCATATTATGTTATCATATACTCACATTAATTTTTATAACAATATAACATTTATGCCAGAACTTCCTGAAGTAGAAACTGTCAAAAGAGGTCTTACTAAAAATATTATTGGTAAAAAAATACTTGATGTAGAGATATATACAGAAAAACTACGCTATCCAATTGAAAATACTCAGTTATCAAATATTAAAAATAATGAAATAAAAAATGTCCAAAGAAGAGGTAAACATCTGATAATAACACTAAAAGATGATTTACAACTTATAGTTCATCTAGGAATGTCTGGGGTAATAAAGGTCAAAGAAACAGATCAATATGCCAAAATTAAACACGATCATATAATCTTGAAACTCTCAGACAATACTAGCCTTATTTATAATGATCCACGTAAATTTGGTTACTGGTTAATAAACACTAATGACTCCCCACTTAAACATAAGGTTT
The DNA here is from genome assembly GCF_012224145.1 of Francisella sp. LA112445. NCBI lineage: Bacteria > Pseudomonadati > Pseudomonadota > Gammaproteobacteria > Thiotrichales > Francisellaceae > Francisella > Francisella sp. LA112445. Next base: position 709,711 of record NZ_CP041030.1, on the reverse strand, counting down.
TAGCATCTCACGGTGTAGAACCTCTAACAGATGATTTTAACGCCAAATATTTAATAGCGCGACTTTCAAAAACATCTAGAAAGATTAAGCAAACAATTATGGACAATTCTATAGTTGTTGGTGTCGGTAACATTTATGCAAGTGAAGCACTTTTTGATAGTAATATATTACCAACCAGAGCTTCTAACACCATTACTAAAAAAGAAGCGCAAAAACTTACAATATCTATAAAAAAGATATTAGATAAAGCTATTGCTGAGGGTGGCACCACTCTTAAAGACTATAAAAACACTGAAGGGAAACCTGGTTACTTTACCCAACAACTTAATGTTTACGGTAGAGTAAACCAAGAGTGTTATACCTGTAATACAAAAATTGAAAGTTTAGTTATTGGTCAAAGAAACACTTTTTACTGTAAAAAATGTCAGAAATAACTTACATATTTAAGAAATACTCATGAATCGAGGTATCATTTGTTAACTCTGGATGAAAACTACTAACCAAGACATTACCTTGCCTAACCAAAACTGGTGATTGATCGTAGCTAGATAAAACATCCACATTATCTCCAACAGCAACAAACTTAGGAGCTCTAATAAACACACCAGATACGCTTTTACCATTAAAATCAAGATCTGTAACAAAACTATCTAATTGTCTACCATAAGCATTGCGCTCAACAGTTAGATCTATCAAATCAAGGTAGCCTTGCCCTTTCGATAGAATAATACTTCCTGCACAAGTACCAAAAACAGGATTTTTACTGCAGAAATCATATAACCTATCAAATAACGAGTGTTTCTCTATCACATTTAGAAGTGTAGTGCTTTCACCGCCTGGAATAACAAGCCTATCAATATCGTCAAAATCATTATTAGATTTTACTAATCTTACATCTGCTCCTAGAGATTTTAGCATATCACTATGCTTTGCATAAGCTCCTTGGATTGCTAAGACGCCTACTTTTTTCGACATTTACCAGCCTCTTTCTGAGAATTTTTCAAAATCACAGTTAATACCAGTCATAGGCTCGCCTAGATCTGTAGAAACCTCAGCAAGCAATTTTGGATCATTATAGTAAGTAACAGCACTTACTATAGCTTTTGCTCTTTTTAATGGATCAGCAGATTTAAATATACCAGATCCTACAAAAACCGACTCAGCTCCTAACTGCATCATTAATGCTGCATCGGCAGGAGTTGCAACACCACCAGCTGAGAAGTTTGGCACAGGTAACTTACCTTCTTTATGAACATATCTCACAAGCTCATATGGTGCTTGCATATTTTTTGCAATAGACATTAGCTCAGTCGGATCAGCATTTTTAATGTAGTTTATATCTCTTGTTACTTGTCTTAGCTGTCTTACAGCTTCAACAATATTACCCGTACCAGCTTCACCTTTTGTTCTAATAAGAGCAGCACCTTCACCTATTCTTCTTAGAGCTTCGCCTAGATTTGTACAACCACAAACAAATGGTACTTTAAAGCTTTGCTTATCAATATGATTTACCTCGTCTGCTGGACTTAAAACTTCACTTTCATCAATAAAATCAACACCTAAAGATTCTAAAATTTGAGCTTCGACAAAATGTCCTATTCTTGCTTTTGCCATTACAGGTATAGAAACTACAGACATTATTTCCTTAATAAGTTTAGGATCAGACATTCTAGCTATACCACCATCTTTTCTGATGTCCGCAGGAACTCTTTCTAAAGCCATCACAGCTACAGCACCAGCTTCTTGAGCTATTTCAGCTTGCTGTGCATTTACAACATCCATTATGACCCCACCTTTTAACATCTCTGCCAAACCTGTTTTCAAATTGATTTCAGACATTTTAGAATACTCCTTTTTTGATTCAATAAAACAAAATACAAAAAACATTATAGTATTTTTAGGCGCTATGAGAATAGTTAATTTTCTTTAATAATTCAAAATAAACTCTCATAAAATAGTTTTATTGATTTATTATTGTGGCTGAGTCGCTGAAGCTAACATTTTGATAGTCTTAGTATCTGTGTTGATTTCAACTTTACCTCCTATAGGTAATGTAAAGTTATTCTCACCATGACCAAAACTTGCTCCCATAAAAGAAGGAATCTTATTTTTAACCAGATAATATTTAAGTATATCTTTTAGTGTCTGTTGCCTTGTTATTGGATTTTCACATTTCGTACACTCACCAAAAACAAAACCATTGATCTTACTCAAAACACCAGCTAGCTGTAACTGGTTCATCATTCTATCTATTTGATAGTTCTTTTCATCAATTTCTTCTACAAATAGTATTTTACCTTTCCAGTCAGGTTCATATTTAGTTCCAATTAAAGCTACTAAATTGCTTAAATTACCGCCTAAAAGAACACCTGTAGCTGTTCCTGGATAAATTGTTTGTACATGAGTTATACTTTTAAACGTTACTTTTTTAGAATCAAAAAGAACTTCTTTGATATATTTTCTAGAAAAATCTGGCCAAGGCTCCACACCTAACGGCCCATGAAATGTGATTAATCCAGTTTCTTTATTTATAGCTAAAAGCAGAGAAGTAATATCACTGAATCCTATTATAACTTTAGGATTATTTCTTACCTGCTCATAGTTAATTAGCTGTAATAATTGAGCACTACCCCAGCCGCCTCTAACTTCGAAAATAGCCTTAATATCAGGATCAGCAAATGCGTTATTTAAATCTTGCGCCCTATACTTTGCCTTAGCAGAAAAGTAACCATCTTGGTAGATAGGATTAACATAGTGCCCTAACTTAACCTTTAACCCCAAGGATTGTAGCTTATCTATAGAATCTTGAATTTGTTCATTTGTTACAGCTGATGCTGAAGCTAGAAGTGCTACAGTATCACCTTTATGCAATGCTGGAGGCTTAATAGAACTATTTGCAACAGCTACAAAAGGAAATAGAAATATTAGAAGAACAAAGTAACGATATTTACTGAGCATTTTGAGTATAGCTCTCAAAGATAAAACCTATATTATAGATTATACATCTAAATTTATAACATTTAGTGCATTTGACTCAATAAAGTTTCTACGCGGTTCAACTTCATCACCCATAAGAGTTGTAAATAAAGCATCTGCCTCAACAGCATCTTTTACAGAAACTTGTAATAACACTCTATTATCAGGATCCATAGTTGTCTCCCAAAGTTGGCCTGGGTTCATCTCACCAAGACCTTTATAACGTTGCACATCATTACCTCTTCTAGCTTCTTGTAGTAGCCAGTCAACAGCAGACTCAAAATCATCCACATATTCTTTTTTAGAACCTCTTTCCACATATGCTCCATTAAAAGATATATCAGATAATACATCACCATATGTAACAAGATCTTCATAGTCTTTAGTTGTGAAGAAACTATTTTTAACTATATAGTCAGTATCATAACCATTTATATAATGATTAACACCATAAGAAATACTCTCTTGATCATCACTATCAATCTCTTTTGACTCTATAAGTTCAAATCTTTCATAAGATAATGCTTTTTCATTACATTTTTTAACAATAGTTTCCCACCATTGCTTAATATCCGCATTATCATCAACATATTTTGCACTATATGCCATAACTCTAAGTAACTTCTCAGGATATGTTTTTGCATATTTTTTAATTACTTTCTCTGACCTTTGGTAAAGCTCATAATAATTAGTCAAAATTTGCCCAGAAATCGCATTACCATTTTCAAGGAATATGCTTGCACCTTCAAGACCAATATTACCAAGGTATACTGCTAAAGCATCTTCATCTTTTAGATATGTTTCTTGCTTACCTTTTTTAACTTTATATAAAGGTGGTTGTGCAATATATAAATAACCCCTTTCTACAAGCTCTGGCATTTGTCTATAAAAGAATGTCAAAAGAAGTGTTCTAATGTGAGATCCATCAACATCGGCATCTGTCATTAAAATAATTTTATGATATCTTGTTTTATCTGGATTATAGTCTTCTGCTCCAATACCACATCCTAGAGCCTTAATAAGTGTTGCTACCTCTTGAGAACCAAGCATTTTATCAAAACGTGCTTTCTCAACATTTAGGATTTTACCTTTTAAAGGTAATATTGCTTGAGTCTTACGATCACGAGCTTGCTTAGCTGAACCACCCGCTGAATCACCCTCCACAAGATATATTTCTGATAGAGATGGGTCTTTTTCTTGACAGTCTGCTAGCTTACCAGGAAGACCAGCAATATCTAAAGCGCCCTTACGACGAGTCATATCACGAGCTTTACGTGCAGCTTCACGAGCCTTTGCTGAGTCTAAAATCTTCTCACATACAATTTTAGCTTCTTTAGGATTCTCTAAAAGAAACTCTTGTAATTTCTCATTTACTAATGACTCTACCGCTGATTTAACATCTGAAGATACTAGCTTATCTTTTGTCTGAGAAGAGAACTTCGGATCTGGAACTTTTACAGATAATACAGCTGCTAAACCTTCACGAGTATCTTCACCAGTTAAAGAAACTTTAAGCTTCTTATTTAAGCCTTCTGATTCTATATACGAGTTCATTGTTCTAGTAACTGCTGCTTTTAAACCTGATAAGTGAGTACCACCATCACGCTGAGGAATATTGTTTGTAAAACAAAATATTGACTCTTTATATGAATCATTCCACTGTAAAGCTAGCTCCACTTGAATCTCATCTTTGATTCCATTAACAGCAATTACATTCTCATGAATTGGTTTTTTGCTTTTATTTAAATATTCTACGAATGCTACGATACCACCATCATATTTGAAAATTTCTGACTTATTATTTATTTTATCAATAAGCTCTATTTTCACACCTGAATTTAAGAAAGATAATTCTCTAATTCTCTTCATTAAAATATCGTAATCAAAATCAACAAAAGAGAAAGTTTCTTTACTTGGTTTGAATGTAATTACAGTACCACTTTTATCTGTAGAACCCACCTCTTTTAAAGGTTCTTGTGGCACACCATGAACATATTCTTGAAAATGCTCAATACCATTTCTATATATAGTTAGCTTTAGATTTTCTGACAAAGCATTTACTACAGAAACACCTACACCATGTAAACCACCAGATACTTTATAAGAGTTATCATCAAATTTACCACCGGCATGTAGTACAGTTAAAATAACCTCTGCCGCAGAGCGTCCTTCTTCTTTATGTATATCAGTAGGAATACCTCTACCATTATCAGATACAGATATAGAGCCATCTTTATTTATGATAACTTTAATATCATCACAATGTCCTGCTAAGGCTTCATCGATAGCATTATCTACAACCTCAAACACCATATGGTGTAGACCACTACCATCATCAGTATCACCAATATACATTCCTGGTCTTTTTCTAACCGCATCTAGACCTTTGAGTACTTTAATACTCGATGAATCATAAGCTTTATTTTCAGACATTAATAAGCTCCAAGTTACATTTTTTATAAACTTAATTAGATATGATTATAACATAAATAAACACTTATATTAATCATGATTCGTCAATGACATTTTAAAAGCTAAAACTTCCATTTGATAAAAAAATAAGTATAATACGCAACTTTAAAACTTATTTGTTAAATATTTTGAAAAAGACTCCTATAAAAAGACTTTTAATCGCTATAACAATACTAACTCCAATATTAGTTATAGCAGCATATATCTTTGGCCAAAATATGCTTGAATCAGAAAGAGCTAAATCTATAAATCAAGTAGACTACAACATCCCTCTTAGCTCTTTTATGCTAAAAGAAACATAAATTTGCTGCAAAAATATTTAAAAAAACAGATTTTACTGCTAGGTTCCCTATTTGATATAGAAATGGTATAGTTTAATTAGGCTTTAAGAAAACTATATTCTTTTGAATGTTAAAAAAGAAAAATATATTAATAGCGATTGTAATTATTGTAGTAATCGCGGTGAGCTTTATTGTAGGTAAAAGAACTGGATTTAATAAAGCTACCTCAATACATGAGAGTGAGCTACAAATACTAGAGCAAAACAAACTATCCCAGACTCCTGAAGACACTCCAAACTGCCGCCCAGATGTAAATCCAAAAAAGAAAAATTATGTAATTGGTTATGGAAGCTTAATGAATAAAGCTTCAAGACAAATAACAGTCCCTGATGCAACTTATGCAGCCCCTATACTAGTCAGTGGGTTTGAAAGGCTTTGGGCCTCGCGTGGTGAGAAATCACATGCAACATTCTTACTTGCTGTCCCTAATGAAGGATATGCCATGAATGCTATATACTATAAAGCTTCTGCTAGCGACATCTCCGCTACAGACTTAAGAGAAGCATCTTACTGCAGAGTTAAGGTTCCTCGCAAAGATATTGTACCTTTAGGAGTAAAGAGCTTACCTAAAGGAGATTTCTGGATGTATGTAAAGGATTTTAAAGATGCTGAATTCCCAACAAAGAAATATCCCATACTACAAACTTATGCTGATGTCTTCATGACAGGATGCTTACAGACTCAAGCAGAATTTGACCTAACAGAATTTGGCAAGCTTTGTTTTCAAACCACATATGGCTGGGATTTAGCAAACTGGTTATATGATAGATCAGATCCTCGTTATGCTAGGTATTCAAAAAATACTGAAAAATATCGTACACCAATTGATAAAATCATCCATCGTTTAAGTTATAATAACGATCCATTATAATAACAAATTTAATCTTATAAATTTAAAATGAACCACAATAGTAGAAAAATATGTATTGCTCCAATGCTTGATTGGACAGATAGGCACTACCGTTATATGATGCGCTTAATAACTAAAGAAACCATGTTATACACAGAAATGGTCACTCTAAATGCGATACTTCATGGTAATAAAGATTTTCTACTTAAATACAATCCTGAAGAAAACCCCGTTACTCTTCAACTTGGTGGTTGTGTGCCTAAAGATTTTATAACATGTGGTAAACTAGCTGAAAAGTTAGGCTATGATGAAATCAATATAAACGTTGGCTGTCCTAGTGAAAGAGTTAAAAAAGGAAACTTTGGCCTATCTCTAATGGCAGAACCTGATCTAGTTGCTGATTGCGTCAAGGCGATGAAAGATAATCTTGACATTCCAGTATCTGTTAAGTGCCGTATCGGTTATGACCATAATGATAGCTATGAAGAATTACATAACTTTGTAAATAAGCAAGTTCAAGCGGGTGTTGATTTTGTGTGCATTCATGCACGCAAAGGCTGGTTAAGTGGTCTTTCCCCAAAAGAAAACCGTACAATACCAGAGCTTAAATATGATGTTGTCTACAATATAAAGAAAGACTTCCCAAATTTAGAGCTTGGTATCAACGGTGGCATTACATCTATTGAAGCTACCCACAAACACCTAGAGCATGTTGATAGTGTAATGATTGGTCGTGAAGCATATCACAATCCTATGATATTTAGAGACTTTGATCATGAGTTTTATAATCAAGAGCCATCACAAACAACTCCTCTTGAAGTTGGCTATAAAATGGCTGAATATATTACTCAACAAATGCAAAAGGATCCTTTTATTAAACTTAATAATATAACAAAGCATACTCTAAATTTATTTAATGGCTTACCAAATGCTAGAGTTTATCGTAGGTATCTAAGTGAAAATGCTACTAAAAAAGATGCAAATGTTGATACATTTCTAGACGCTTTAAGAGTTTTTGATAAATAAAATCGAACCTAGTTAAAAGTTATAACAAAGCGAAGCTCCATACTACTTCTAACATCGACTCCTTCTGATAACCTTACTGCCGAATGATAAGTTACATCATTATGATTTTGATAAACTTTTGCTTTTTCACTATCAAACTGCTTAAAGATCACTAACTCATCAATATCAAGATTATGAAAATATCCCCAAAAGTGATTAGAACTATCTTTTAATCTATAGCTTGAGTTTTTAAACTCCTCTGATTTAACCTCTATAATGCCCATATCTGCTGCTTTTGCATACTTACCAGACATAAAAGCCAAAGTTGATGTCTGAGACTTATGATTAACATGCATCCAAGCGTTTACAAATATATATTTTTGCCCTTCTTTTAAAAGTCCCCTCTCTAGTAAAAAACTTCGACACTGAGCTCCAGATGAACAAGTAAAATCAGAATGAGCTGAACCGATACCCTTATCATTAGAGTCTTTGACAATATTTCGAACCAAAGCAGACCTTAAAATTATTTTATCCGCTTCTGGAAAAACTCTATCAACCCCTTTAAAGATATTATCTAGATAAGGTTTGATATTCTCATAAACATCTCCTTCTAGATCTAGAATCATAGGTTTTTCTAATTTTACTAACTCAATACCGTAATTTTGCATATTTACATTCTCAACACTTCTAAGGTCATACACCTTCTTTTCTACTGTTGGTAAATGCTTATTTGCTTCTGAATAGTTATTTGGAGCTTTTACTTTTTCTGAAAACTGTCGAACATCACTGTCAGGTTCTCTAAATGCAATTTTTGATAAAATACAATTCTTATCACTAAAGTCTTTTTCAACAAAACTTCTTAGAGGCTTTTGCTGAAAATTCTCTTGCCAGAACTTTAACTCAGGGTTGTCATCTATTGGCACAGTATTTATAGTATCAACAGCATGTACATCGTTTACTACAAATCTTTCTTTCTCTATTAAGCTATCAACTAAAGGCTCAAGATTTTTATTTAGTAATTTTGCAAACATTTTTAATACCCTCATTAATTAGTAAAATCATTATCTCTCAGTAATCATATTATCAATAATTAATAACTAAATATATAAAAAAATAATAAATAAATAAAATTTTTAATGCTTATTCTTTATACAAGTTATAAAATAAGTTTGAGAGACATTACAGGAGTGTTAGCATAACGATGAAGTGGAGAAGATATAAAGTACTACTAAAAAAAGTTCTAGAAACTAAGATAACTAATGAATCAACCAGAGTTATCTTTGAAAAAAGTTATATAGAAATAAACAAACATCAGCTAAAAAAGAGTAAAGTAAAAAAAGAGGATATACTCTTAATTTATGGCATTGAATATAAAGATAAAATAAAGAGTCAAATTATCTACAATATGTCTAAAAGAGAGTATGTAGAAAAAGGTATACCAAATATACTAAACCTTCTTGTAACTTTATTTTTAATTATGATTGTCATTTATCTTCACTTCACAAATATGCTTTTGCATACTGTAGGTCCTTTTGAGAGAATTTTTACCATATCGGTTCTTATATATCTTCATTTTATAGTATTTGAATGTGTCAAAGGGTTTATTCATGTAAAGCTATATTTATGGAGAAATAAATCAAAAATACAGAATATACACAGTAGATAGTTATAAGTACTATCTATAAGAAACAACTTTAAATATAGAGAATTTTTTATGCTTAAATCAATACTAATAGTCACAATATCTACCTTTTCATTTTGCCTATGTATAGGATCAGTCTATGAGAATAATATAGATGGAGTAACATCCTTTTCAAATATCAAAAGCAATGGTGCTAAAAAAATTAAATTAGGTAGCATAAATACTGTTAAATCTAAAACTCCAGGAAATATAACTATCAACAATTATAATAATATTCCCAATTATTATCCTGAGCAATCCCCTGAAGGATATAATAACTCTATATATAATGATGAATATCTTCCATATGACTATGACTACTTTCCTTATGGATGGTATGGGTATGGCTACAATGATTATGGACGAAAATACTTTAACCAAGCAAACCACAGGTTTATTAACTCAAATCAATTTGGAAATCTAAGCTATGCAATGAAATTAGGAGGAGCAATGAGAGGTGGAGGTCGTAGATAGTTTTAAATTTATAGTTTCTTACTTAATCTTTTCTAGCTGCTCTCTCATATCTTTTATAGTTTCATCAATCGCCTTATGATAACTAGTCGCATTAGTAGGCTCTTTAAAAGTCTTAACATATATTTGTCCAACATTAGCTTCCAATTGCTCAGAATTCATTTTTGCTAAGTTCGTTGGTAAAACAATATATGAAGATGGTCCTTTGAAGCCTATCAGTTTAGCTACTCTTTTAGTTTTTAACTCTTCTTTTTCTGCTTGTCGTTTAAGTCTAGGCTTATCTGCGGCAATATCTAGCTTTTTAATAGCATCATCAACATCTTGAAGTGTTAATTTACCATTTGCTTCACGCTGAGCATATATAATTTTATTATACTCAGCAAATAGCTCAGGGCCTCCTTGAAGATATGACTCATTAGCAACTAATGAAGCATAGTTAGGGACTTTATTGTCAGCTCTAGATGATGATGGATAAGCTTTGAATATAAACTTCACATCAGGCTCTTCATTTACTAACTTAACCATCTTAGGATAAGTTTTTGTACAACTGTAACAACCATAGTCATAAAAGACAATTACTGCTTTCTTAGCATCTTTAGGTCCTATTGTTGGGGTCATCTGATCGTTTAACAGCTCATTTACAACTGCAGGAATAGCAATAACTCTTGCATAATCTATAGGTCTTTGCTGACCAACACTGTGCTTATTACTCGCCTTAATTTCTTGATGACTCGAACAGCTCGATAGCACTAATGCTGAAACGCCTAAAATAGCTGCCAATATTTTCTTCATTAAATATCTCCTGAAATATCTCTTATATAATTTAATCTTTAACTCTAATCTATAAAGCTATTTTCCACTAACAGTAGGAAAAAGTCCATATCATATAAACTACTCTTAATAAAAAGCATACTCAAGTATAAGAAAGCATGCAAAATTTTAAACAGCAAATTTATAAAAAAATATTCTAGATAAGTTTAAATCAAATCAAATTATTTAGGAATAATTAAATCAATCAAAAATACACTTTCGGTATATTTTGAAGAGAATTATATGATTAGTAATTTAAATAGAGAAAATACTAGAAGAATATAGTTTAAATTTGAACACCAAAACTAGATGCTATATTTTTAACATCTTGAGGATTTAAGTTTTTTATATCTTGAGCATTTAAATCTTTTATTGACTTACCATTTACGCTTATATTACTTATAGATTTACCATTTATTTTAGTATTATCTAAAAATTGTTGAGCTTTTTTATCTAATCCAGTTTGCTTAGCTACTTGTGAAGCTGTATTTTTCACAGTATCAACACTCACTAAGTTTTTCAGAGAAGATGTATCTAAGCCAAACCCTACATTATTTAAGTCACCTGAGATAGCTCCTTTTAGAGTTAAATCAGAAACTTTCTGCTTAAACTGATTAAAGTTAATACCTACATTTTTGAAGTCTAACTGTAATGGGATATCAAAGTTTACATTTCTAACACCACTAAACTGCCAAGTTCCATTACCAGAGATATCTAAGCTATCTGCATCTAAGCCAACACCCTGGATAGTTAAACCTTTTATTTCATCACCAGCTACATTAGCCACATTAAATCTAACTGTATTATCGACATTAGGTTTATTTGAAATAACTACACCAACATCAAGATTTTTATTATTTGTCGATTTAACATCAACAGTAGTAGGTTTAGCTAATAACTCTGGATTAGTAGATATATTAGTTATAGTCGCATCATATAAAGTATCACCATCTTTATAGTCTTTAACATCAATGTTTTGAACTACAAAATTAGGATACTTATCACGTAGACTCTCATTTCTAACATTTGCATAACCATACACCTGAGCTTGATCTTTAGGCGTAATAATTTGTTGTTTAACTTGAGAGTCTGTAACTTTAGTTTGATTTGATCTAAAGCTTGATAAGAACTCTACCGCTTCTTTTATATTACTTGCAACATCCTTGACTTCTTTAGCGTTATCTTTTAACTGCTGCAAGTCAACTTGCTGTAAATCACCACTTATTTTTTTGATGTTATCAATAGCTTGCTTTTTAGCCGCTTCAGAAATCGGTTGAGTTTTTTCTTCTGATGCAGGCTTTATAGTATTGATATATAGTTCACCTTTAGACTCTCTTTGCTTGTCTAAAGATACTCCCTCTACAACAACATCTTTTAATGCTATTTGTCTTGTTAGTAGGTGAGAAATATTTATGCTAGCACTAATAGATTTAGCATAGAATCTATCTTTATTTAAATCTGCTGGGTCCGCCGCACCTAAGTCTGTTATCTTAAGTCTCGCATCGCTTAAATTTAGTTTTAAAGAACTATAGTCAACAGTAGCTCCATTTGCTTTTGTTAACTGTTGCTTGATAATATTTGATACTAATGAAGTCTCTAAAATCTGTGGAGCATAAGCTATAGTCGCAACAATTAATCCAACTAGAATAACACCAGTTATTCTAAATGGTTGTCTAAACTTACGGTTTTTCATCTTAACCCAGTCGATTTTTGCAACATTTTTGCCTAAGAAAATCCAACTAGCTATTTTCACAAAAAAGTTCTTTGTGATGCGATTGTATAGCTCTGACCCTGCTTGAACCACAGACATTTTTGCAACTATTTTCTTATATATTTTCGCAATAATAATCCCAAAAATTAAACCTAAAATAATAGAAAGTACAAAAGCACCTGTAACAAGGTAATAATCAAAGCCGGCATACGCCACAACAGGAGTATTAACTAAGCTCTTGAATATGGGTTGTGTAAATCCATCAAGCAAAAACTGCCCTAATGAGAAGCTAACCGCCTCTAAAATAAATGAAAGAGCCTTTGCTATTATTGCAATAAATATAAACACACCTATATTAATTCTCAGAATAATAACTAAAAATAACACTCCTACAAATATTAGCGGTGAATATGATATTCCTGGAACAAACCCAAATACAAATGCAAACAATGATGTCAAAAGCAATTGGATTGGCGTAATTTTTGAAAAAATAGTCGATTTTATTTTATTAAATATATAATCAAACATTTTTATTTTACCTTACTTTTTTTTAAACTTACTAAACTAACATTATCATATTATAGAAAAATCGAAATATTAAAATAGTATTTTTATCTCAAAAGATACTAAATATAGTTATCTAAGATAGTAAAGTGATTATTTGACGTATTCCAACCCAAACTTAACAACTAAGCTTAAACTGGTAAAAAACCATAAAAATATATTTATTATTAATATAAAAAACATAGCTATTTGCAAGAATAAAATAAATACCATACAATACTCTAAATAGGTAATATTAACGCTTAGGTCAAAACCTTTGCTTAATTGAACTTATATGCTGCTTTTTTATTAGAAAAAATAAGGCAAATACGTTATTATTTTACCTGTTATTTACAAAATTTTCGTCAAACGATCAAATAAGGAAGAAAATCGATGAACTTACATGAATATCAAGCTAAAGATCTTTTAGAAAGCTATGGTCTAAAAGTTCAAAAAGGTATTGTAGCTCACAACCCTAATGAAGCTGCTCAAGCATTTGACCAAATCGGTGGCAAATTTGCGGTAGTTAAAGCTCAAGTACATGCTGGTGGTCGTGGTAAAGCTGGTGGTGTAAAAGTTGTTAAATCATCTCAAGAAGCTCGTGAAGTAGCTGAGAGCCTAATTGGCACAAATCTTGTAACATTCCAAACAGATGCAGAAGGTCAGCCAGTTAACTCTGTAGGTGTTTTTGAAGATGTTTACCCTGTAACTCGTGAATTATATCTAGGTGCTGTAGTTGATAGATCAAGCCGTAAAGTAACTTTCATGGCATCAACTGAAGGCGGTGTAGATATTGAAGAAGTTGCTCACAACTCACCTGAGAAAATTCTTAAAGTAGAAGTTGATCCATTAGTTGGTCTTCAACCATTCCAAGCTCGTGAAGTTGCTTTCAAGCTAGGTCTTGAAGGTAAACAAATCAATGATTTTGTTAAGACAATGCTAGGTGCTTACAGAGCTTTTGTTGAATGTGATTTTGCTTTATTTGAAATCAACCCTCTTGCTGTAAGAGAAAATGGCGATATCGTTTGTGTTGATGGTAAAATCAACCTTGATTCAAATGCTCTTTATAGACATCCTAAGTTATTAGCTCTAAGAGATAAATCTCAAGAAAATGCTAAAGAACTTAAAGCTTCTGAGCATGAGCTAAACTATGTAGCTCTTGAAGGTAACATCGGTTGTATGGTAAACGGTGCTGGTCTTGCAATGGCTACTATGGATATCATCCAATTATACGGTGGTAAGCCAGCTAACTTCCTAGATGTAGGTGGTGGTGCTACTAAAGAAAGAGTAATCGAAGCTTTCAAACTAATCCTAGATGATGAGAATGTAAAAGCTGTTTTAATTAACATCTTCGGTGGTATCGTTCGTTGTGATATGATCGCTGAAGCAATTATCGAAGCTGTTAAAGAAGTAAATGTAACTGTACCAGTAGTTGTTCGTCTAGAAGGTAACAATGCAGAAAAAGGTGCTAAGATCCTATCTGATTCAGGTCTAAAACTTATCCCTGCTGATGGTTTAGCTGATGCTGCTGATAAAGTTGTGAAATCACTAGGTTAATAAATTAAAACAGTTAAAAGGATATTAAATAATGAGCGTATTAATTGATAAAAATACAAAAGTTTTAGTACAAGGTTTTACTGGTAAAAACGGTACTTTTCACTCAGAGCAAGCTATTGCTTATGGTACAAATATCGTAGGTGGTGTAACTCCTGGTAAAGGTGGTCAAACTCATCTAGATAGACCAGTTTTCAATACTATGGAAGAAGCTGTAAAAGCTACTGGTGCTGATGCATCTGTAATTTATGTGCCTGCTCCATTTGTAAAAGATTCTGCAATCGAAGCTATTGATTCTGGTGTTAAGTTAGTTGTAATCATTACAGAAGGTGTTCCAACTCTAGATATGCTAGTAGTTAAAGAATACTTAAAAGGTAAAGATGTACAAGTAGTTGGTCCTAACTGTCCTGGTGTTATCACTCCAGGTGAATGTAAGATTGGTATTATGCCTGGCCATATTCACCAGCCTGGTAGAGTTGGAATCATCTCTCGTTCTGGTACTTTAACTTATGAAGCAGTTGCTCAAACTACTAAATTAGGCTTTGGTCAGTCTACTTGTATCGGTATAGGTGGTGATCCAATCCCTGGTATGAACCAAATCGAAGCTTTAAAACTTCTAGAAAACGATCCTCAAACAGAAGCTATAATCCTAATCGGTGAGATTGGTGGTACAGCTGAAGAAGAAGCTGCTGAATACATCAAACACAACGTAACTAAGCCAGTTATTGGTTATATCGCTGGTGTTACAGCTCCTCCAGGAAAGCGTATGGGTCATGCTGGTGCTATCATCTCTGGTGGTAAAGGTACTGCTGATGAGAAATTCGCTGCATTTGAAGCTGCTGGCATTGCTTACACTAGATCACCTGCAGAGTTAGGTTCTAAGCTTAAAGAAGTTACTGGTTGGTAATTTTTTACTTTCTAAATATTTTTTCTTTTATTCATATTTCAATTTTATAATTTCCAAAAATCTAATTTAAAGTGATAATATAGCTTAATATGAATCATTAATTAGTGAATTATGATTAAAAAGATAGTCTTATTTTTCAGCATTACAACATTACTCCTAACCACCAATGTAGGATATTGTTTGTCAGAAAATAAAGATGTAAGTAATCCAACACCAAAAACATTAAAAAACGAAAATAATAAGCAAAAAAAAGAATGTAGCACATTATCTACTACTCTTATGAGCCCTATCTCTGTAGTCGGCATAGGTGTAGGAACTATCTTAATGGTACCTGTAGGCTTGCTGGGAGGAATGTTTGGTGGAGCTATGATGTCTCCAATGATGTTCGACAGTGGTGGTTTAAGTAAAAACTCATTTATACAACCGTTTCAAATAGGCGGAGCAGTTATTTTAGGCGCTATTTTAGGTGCAGGTGTTGGAGCTGTTGAACTACCATCAGCAACAGCATCTGATCTAACTCAACAAGCAAAAGATAATTGTTATCTTATATAAGAAATTATTTCTCACAAAATAAAGCCTTTATATTCTCTTTTATAATATTTCTATATATTAAATCGATAAACTAAAAAAAATTTCTTGTGAAGATTAACTAAAACCTATTTAAAAGTATTAAATTAGATATAATGAAAATACCTACCAAGGTATTTTGATAAAACTATAGAGGAAAGAATATGAAAAAAACATTAATAATTATATTTGGATTAACTATTGGATTAAGCTCTTTAGCTTTTGCAAAACCACCAAAACATTCTAATGCAAGTCAAAGAGCCCAAACTCTACAAGACTTTAAAACCACACCTCAACAATATAAAAATATGAATAAAAATGAAAGAAAACAGTTTACTAGTAATATGTCTAAAGATGATCTTAAAGAATTTAGAAACAAACACAGTAAAGATAATCTACCAAAAAAACAAAAAGCTCAAAAATACTCAAAAGCAGATAGCTAATTTTTGATTTTTTTACTAATCTATAATAGATGGTACAATACAATTTATAATTAGATTAATTCATAAAGAAATATGTCAGATCTTTCACAAAAAACTGTTTTGGTAACTGGTGCAAACAGAGGTATTGGTCTTGGTTTTGTTGAGTATTATTTAGAAAATGATTTCCATGTAATTGCAACCTGTCGTAACCCAGCCAAAGCTTATAATCTAAATAAGCTTTCTTAAAAATATAAAAATCTTAGTATAGAAAAACTTGATGTCACTAGCTCTAATGAGCAAGAAATTTTATCCAAAAAATATAAGAATAAAAAGCTTGATCTACTAATTAATAATGCAGGTGTTTATCCTGAGCATCATAAGAGGATAAGTATATCAAATACAGATCCTAGCTGGATAAATGATGCTTTTCAGACTAACTGTTTAGGAGCATTCTACCTTATTCATAACTTTAAGGATAATCTACTAAAATCTGATAGGCCAATAATTATAAATATGGCTAGTCAAGCAGGTTCTATAGAACAAACAAAGGCTGGTTTTGGCTATTCTTATCGTATTTCTAAAGCTGCTCTTAATATGCTAACAAAAACCTTTGCTGCGGAGTGCCCAGAAATAATAACTATAAGCCTGCGTCCTGGTTGGGTTAAAACTTTTATGGGTGGAGAAAATGCTTCTCTCGAGGTCAAAGACAGTATTACAGCTATGACTAAACTTATCAGCTCACTCAAATCTAAAGACTCAGGTAAATTTCTCGATGCCCAAGGCAATCAAGAAAAATGGTAATTAGTGATGTAAATCTTTGTTTAACAAGCTCTAGTATACTGATATCCTTAATAAAATATAAAACACATCTTATTTAGTGTAAAAATGACATCATATTCAATAATCAAAAAACTCAGTATTACATGCCTAATTGGCGCATTAATTATATGGGTACTCTACCCTTTTATTTATCCAATTTTATTTGCAGCTCTTTTAGCTATAATTCTAGCTCCTTTACAAGTATATCTAGAAAAACATATAGGCAGACATAAAAGTAGTTTTCTTATCGCTATGGGGATTTTATTATGCATTTTCATTCCTATGTTAATCGTAATTTCATATGCGATTACTGAGGTTATTTCATATTTACAAAACTCTGAATCTTTATCTCAAACCTTTAACCAGCTCAGTGTTTCAATAGCAAAGATACCATATGCCGGTGAGTATCTTCAACAACACTTTGATAAGCTTATAAATGCAATTAAGCATGATAAAGAAAAAATAATTTCAAACCTAGGTCAAGCATTACCTGCGATCAAATACATCGGCTCAACATCTGTAAGTCTGCTAACAGATTTTTTAATAACTATCTTATTGGTATATCAATTTTTAGTAAGTGGATCAACTGTAGAGAAGTTCTTCAAGAATGTTGTCTTAAAAGACTTTCATGATAGTGATAGCTTTATCTCAACAGCAATTATAACAACACGTAGAGTTAGTTTAGCAATATTTCTAACAGCTATGCTTGTTGGAGTGATTATGGGAGTCACCTACTCCGCATTATCTATACCTAGCCCTATACTTTTTGCCTTTGTTTCAGCAATAGCTTCAATGATTCCATTTATGGTTGGTATTGTTTATATACTTTTAGCTGCTGCTGTATTTGTAATATATGGTACTACAAAAGCTATTATTATATTAGTAGTTGGATTTGCACTTAATATTTTTACAGATAATATTATGCAACCTAAAATTATCAATAAACAAGTCAAACTTAGTTTTGTGGCTTCATTAATTGGTATTATGGGTGGAATCCAAGCTTTTGGTTTTATTGGAATATTTCTTGGCCCTGTAATATTTAATGTGGCTTTTGTAGGTATCGAAAAGCTAATGGATGGTAAAGAATACTAATCTTGGTTAAGCTTGAGGCAAAGCTTCAAAACTATGAACGTTTTCTAAATTTTCATCCCAGTTAGCTTTACTTGCTGTAAAAATATGTGCTGTTGGATTAATTGAAATCTCATCATCTAAGCTTCCAGCAGGGACAACAACTAAACCTAATTCAGCTACTTCAATCGGCATAGCTGAACCACATTCCTTACAAAAGCTTTTTGTATGTCTAGTTCCTGATAGTCTAAAGTTTTTAACTAAACCTTGACCAGAATCCCACTTTAATTTTGCATTATATGAAAAAAGATTAGCTGCATGTGCTGACCCTGTATCTTTACGACAATAAGAACAATGGCATAAAAAGAAGCTCTCAAAATCACCTTCTAACTCAAAGTTTACACTACCACATAAACAAGATCCTTTAACACTCATAACTTATTTCCAAAATAATTTGCACAAATGTTGGATGATTATATGAGTTAAATTTATAGATATCAAACGCTAAATAATAATGACTTATAAAAAAAGTTTGGATAGAATGAATTTTACTGTTTTTTTATTTAAAATCATAAATGGAATCTCTAAAACACCCCAAAGGACTCAAATTTTTATTCTTCGCGGAAATGTGGGAACGCTTCAGTTACTACGGATTAGCGGCAATCTTAATTTTATACATGACTCAAAAATTAAACTTCACAGATGCTAATGCTGCATTGATATTTGGTAGCTATGTAACATTTCTTTATATTACTACTGCAGTTGGTGGTATCTTAGCTGATAGAGTGATTGGCTATAGACGCTGTGTATTGATAGGCGGTATCTCGATTATATCTGGACATATAATTATGGCACTTTCAGGATCTAGTGATATAGCTTTATTTTTAGGTTTAGGATGCATATCCGCTGGAACTGGTTTTTTCAAATCTAATGTTTCAACAATGGTTGGTAGACTCTATGATGATAGAGAGGCTCTACGCAATAGTGGTTTTGCTTATTTTTACACAGGTATAAATATTGGAGCTGTAATAGCTACTTTTGTTGTTGGCTATGTCGGTGAGAAGATTGGCTGGCACTATGGCTTTAGTTTAGCGGCTTTTGGTATGGCACTTGGATTAATATTTTTTGAATCAGGTAAAAAACATTTTCCTAAAAGTTGTGATGAACCTAACTTCGAAATTATGAAAAAGAATTTATTTCTAGGATTAAATGTTTGGTACGCTATAATTTTATTTGTAATAGTTTCAGCATGTGTCTTTGCTTATTTAATAGCACATCCAACAGAATCAATGGTAATAATTTCATTATCCGGAATAGTTCTATTAATATACCTAGTTTCATTATGGAAATCACTTGGTAAAGCTCAGAAGACCAATATCGCAATATTACTAATACTTTCAATATTTATGCTATTTTACTGGTCACTAAGCAACCAAACATCTATAAGCATACCACTATTTATAAAAAGTAATATTGATCTGCATATTCTAGGCTTTGATATGCCTGTAACTACGCTTATGGCAACACAGCTAACATTGCTAATAATCATAAACCCATTCTTTGCTATCTTATGGCAAAAGCTAGGACAGAGAAACAAAGAACCATCTGATGAGTTTAAATTTGTACTTAGTTTAGTATTTCTTGCACTATGCTTTTTATTCTTAAGCATAGCTGGATCAATAGCTGCTAATGCTGGACATGCAAATGTAATATGGCTGTTACTCTGCTATCTAATGCTAGTATTTGGTGAACTATGTATCTCACCAGTTGGTTTAGCACTTGTTACTCGACTTGCGCCAGAGCATTTAAAATCAACAATGATGGGCGTATGGTGGACAATTAGTGCTTATGCAGGATTTTTTGGTGGTGTAATAAGCTCACATATTGCGGTTACAAAAAACACTCCAGCAAGTAGCTTTGCTTCGGGGTATTTTAAACTTTTTATTGCAGCAATTATAATGGCTGTTATATTATTTGCATTAACACCTATATTAAAGAAACTTACTAAACTTAGGGTATAAAAATGATTCTAATTGCAAATGATGAAGGTCGTGGTGGCGTACCTGAAGCTTTTAAACGACTCCAAAATAAAGAAAATGGCCTTCGCGCTATGATTGAAGGTATTAAACTTGTAGAAAATGATACTACTATCAAAACTGTAGGTAGAGGATCTTGGCCTGATATCTTAGGTAATGTAACTCTAGATGCTTCTGTAATGGATGGTGATGATTTACGCACAGGATCTATAGGTGCTCTTAAAGGTTATGCTAATCCTGTAGAAGTAGCCTATGAAGTAATGCAAAGACTATATCATGAGATATTAATTGGTGAAGGTGCTAATAAATTTGCTGATGAAATTAATGCTACTAAAATTGATAATCTATTACCTGAGATAGAAAAAGCATGGCAAGAGCATTTAGATAAATATTTAAGTGCTGAGCAAAGAGCTAAATTCCCCAATATTCCATTAATTGAACTAAGTAAATACTCTCTAGATCCTGAAAAGGTGTTTGATACTACTGTATATTTATCAAAAGATCACAACAATACTATATCATCAGCCACAAGTACTTCTGGTTGGGCTTGGCGCTATCCTGGCAGATTAGGTGACAGCCCTATTATCGGTGCTGGATCATATGCTGACTCAAGATATGGTGCTTGTGCTTGTACTCATACTGGTGAGATGGCTATTCGTTGTGGTACAGCTAGATCTGTAGTTTTATATATGAAAATGGGGATGTCTGTAAAAGATGCTGTATTAGAAGCAACTAAAGATTTACGTCACCTAAAAACTGGTTACTTAGATGAGCTAACAATTCATGCTATTGATAATCAAGACAACCACTATGTTGCAAGCTTTAAAGGTAGTGAACCCGTTTATTATTGGGTCTGGAAAGATAATATGATTGAGCCTGTTAAGAAACAAGCTAGGTTGATTTTATAAAACATATACCTATTTAATATTTCATCTGCTCGCTATAATCTCATGTCTTTTTTAATCTTATAAATGTATTTCCAATGATAAGTTCTCTATAATCAATATATTTAGTACAAAAATATAGCTCAATGAAAAAATTATTTTTATCAACTTTGATTATAATATTGTCTCTTAGTATTTCTTTCTCAGCAGAAAAAGATTATATGGGCATGTCCAAGGAACAAACTAAGCATGCTATCCAATCAATGAAAATATATGATGCTTCATTAACATACCCATATCCTACATGGTTTAGTACTGGCTTAGTGGGTGATGTCTATAGAACTCAAAAAGGCACAAGTTTCTTATATGAACAGATACCTACAGGACAAAAGTTTGATAGTTGGAATGAGATATATACAATAGCAGGTATATATGACAAAGATAATAAAATTAGTCTTTCTCAATATCAGTCTTTTGTTCTAGGTGGTTTCTCAAAGTCATGTAATCATAATATTAAAATTCTTAATGCTGTAAAAACTAAATCATCTAGTATGGCAATTTTACTATGTGGATCCTTATCAAATAAGAACCTAAAAGTTTATAAAAATCAACCAGGAGAAGTAGCTATATTTAAATTCATGAAATTTAAAAACACATTAATTCAGGTTGGCCAAGAATGGAAAACAAAACCGTTTGATGCTACAAAAATTAATCAGTCAGATTTTCTTGATAAAGCATATCAGTATGTTGGTAGCAAACAGAGTTTTGCTCTAGCTTTTCAAAAAATCTATAAAGGCGTTAACGCTACACAAGCTATTTCAAAGCCATATTAATTTAGATCTTAAGCCTATATAATCTTTACTTAGTTCTTTAAATTTATATCCATGATGCAAGTATCTAGATCTTAGTGTATACACTGCTCTTAAATTCTTGATAATATCTTTTCTCTCAGTTAACTCTTTAGAAACAAAGATTGCAAATCTTTCTGTTAAATTTTGCTGAATCGGTTCATTTTCACTTTTCAACAAAACGCTTTCAAGAGAAGATAGTATATATACTAATTTTTCTAAAGGCTCCGCTGTAAATGTGGCTTTAGAGTAAAGCATACAAGCATTAAGAAGAAGAGATTCAAACTCTGTAGGTTTTTCTTTAGTAGACATCATAGACAAAGTTTCCAAACCTATGTACATATATTCTTTAATATTGCTTTTTGATATATACCACGTTTTCATAGAGGCCCGATCTAAAACTTTGTCTGTTTTATTCCAACTTGATTCAGAACAAGAAATAATTGATAATTTTTCAAGATTTTCTGTACCCTTGATCTTAGATATACATTTAATATCATTAACTAACAACACTCCTGAATATATACTTAAAAAACTAACAACTTTTTTAGCAATAATTATTGATAGCTCATTCGCTAAGTCAGGTTCGCATTCTAAATGAATTTTAACCACTGCATATCCTTGATATTGCGTACGAAAATTTTCAATAAGTTTATCTTGGCTACTATTACCAACAGACCCATGAGCTTTTACCATCTCATCGATAAAACTCTCTGTAATATTACACACTATAGCCTCACAAAGTGAAAATGGCTCCTCAACAATCATATTAGCAATAGGTATATAAATCACGTGAGACTTTACCAATGGTTTAGCCTCCTCAATCAAGTAAGATATAAAGTCACTTCTTTGAGTATTAATATATGCAAGTTCTAACCAGCTAAAAATTTTTTCTTCAATGAAATTTTGACTTAGTTTATCTCTAAATGTTGGTAAATTTTGCATTTTTTCAGCTAAATCTACTAAACTTCTATGATCCTCATCTATCAATCCATACTTAACACCTTTATTTACAAAAAATCTACCTACGGTATTCCCTTTATAGTCACACAAACTTTCCTTGATACTTCCAATGACATCTTCATCAGAAATTTCAATAGCTTTTATATCTGTTTTGAACGTTGGTCTACTCAAATTCTCACTAAAAATAACTTTTATCTTCTCGATTAAAGAATATACCTTAGTGTTAAAGTTTTCTTCTGCTGACTGATGAATTTTAAACATAAAAATATTCCTTATTACAAAATCTCTACCCAATCACCCTATACCCAAACCAATCAGGTTTTAAATCATATTTTTCAGCACTTGGAGTTAAGTGAATATACTTACCGTCTATAGAACTAAGCTCTAAGCAATCATCAACCTCCATAAGGTTATCTTTGTGCTGATGTAATGAGTTTTTTAGTAAGTTTTTCTTAGCTTTTTCTTTTGCCTCTGCCTTATCTGTAGCGACAAATAGCGCAAACTCATGTAGCTCATTTAGTTTAGATTCATCATAACCACCAAGGTTGATAAAATATAACTTTTTATTAAAATTTTGAGGCTTATCTTGAAGAGATATTTGATATCCATCTGCTCCTTTTACAGCTTTGTAACTATCCAAGTGTAAACCCTTGACTGTGCCAAACCAATTTTCCCTAAGTTGCTCATAGGTATCTTCGATACCATCACCAATCACAAACTGTACATCATGTAACTCGATATTTGCCTTTGGCGCACTGCCACCGAGATAAACTATAAATAGTTGACTCATAAAAACTCTATAAAATTAATTTACTTAGAATCATTATAGCTAAACTATGATAATAATGTCATACTGAATTTATATATAAATTGAGCGTGCTAAATTCTGACTAAACTAACATTATTATTGAAACTATAAACATCAATGCAACATATATCCTTTTTAATATATGTTGCTCTAAAACATTTACTAATCTAGCACCTATCAGACTACCAAGTACGCAGGGAATAATTGTAGCTAAAAATATTGGCGTAACTAAATACCCTATATGATTTGAGCTAAATCCACTAATTGGTATTCCCATAATAATTAGAAATAATCCTACTATTGTAGAGTATGTAAATACCAATAATACTGATGTCCCTATAGCTTTTCTAAGATTTATACCAGCGCAGACAAAAAATGGTACATTAAAAACCGATAAGCCTAAAAATGCTGATATAGCCCCAAGAAATGTTGACATGCTATTAAACTGATATTTTTTAAAGTTTATTTTCTTTGAGTTTTGGATATTAAACCTCATCATCCATATAGCTATTATAAATACAGCAACAGCAAATATTTTCTTTAAACTCTCACTGTTTGTAATCATCATTAAAATAGCACCTATAAGTACCCCAATAATCATAAAAACGATACAAGATTTGTACAGATTAAAATCAACATTTTTATATCTCATATGCTTTATACTAGAGATTAATCCAAGTGTAATAGATGCACATGATCCTGTAGCTATAGTCATCTGCATTTTATGATCAAGCATTGGATAAAAATGAGTTATTATCCAATATATTGTCGGTACTGATAAAAGTCCAAAACCGCCACCTAACATGCTCGAAAGTAGACTTGCGACAAAAGAAAATACTACCGATATAATTATTACCATTATCTCTTCTTAATGAATCATTTCAAATCTAAGTTATCTAAATGTTTTTTATAATTTAATGTATATTCTTCGACTTTTGGATCTTTCATCACATCGTTACAAATAAATGTAGGCAACGGAGACATTCCAAGAAACTGATGTGCTTTATGGAAATGTAAATACACTCCATCTACTCCAACACCCTCAAAGAATTGATCTTTTTCAGTAAAAGCTTCCATAGGAGCGTTCCAAGTTAGAGATAGCATATATTTTTTGCCCTGGAGTAACCCACCAGAACCATATTTTTTAGTAGCATCATAACGAGATCTACCATCACTTGCATATAATGCACCATGTCCAGTTGTTAAAACTTCATCAAGATATTTCTTAACAATCCACGGTGGACCCATCCACCAACCTGGCATTTGATGAATTATAGTATCAGCCCAAAGCCATTTTTGTATTTCTTCATCAATGTTATAACCACTATCAATATTAGTAACTTTTACATTATAACCAGAACTTATTAAATGACTTTCTGATAAGTCAGCTAGGTATTGATTAAGTGCACCTTTTGAGTGACCAAAATCTTTTTTACCATTTATTATAAGAATATTTTTCATTGTAAATCCATATTTTTATTTTGATAATAAACGCTTAATTAATAAATTATTTCCACTAGAAACATAACACTTTAACTTTTTGATAACTTTAAAGTTCTATATTTCAAAATAAATAATAATCCAGCTCCAATTAAAGAAATGATTATTCCAGAGATAATACTACTAGAATAAGCAAATCCATAAGCTATAGGCAACCCTCCTAAAAAAGCACCTAAAGCATTTGCTATATTAAAACCTGCTTGACTAACAGCTGAGCCAAACATTTCTGCGCCTTTGAATACTTTTATCAATAATGTTTGAATTGATGGAGCTAATCCAAAAGCAAAAAAACCTATGCCAAAACTTAATACTACAGAAATAAACTTATAGTCTATTAGCAAATAAGCTAATAGTAAAACTACTAATAAACCTATTAAACTAGCGATAGTAGCATTTAATGCTCCTATATTATCAGTCAACCTACCACCATATATATTTCCGCTAAACATTCCCAAACCTACAAAAAATAATACATAAGGAATGAAGTCTTTAGAAACATGAGTGATATGTATCATCATTGGAGAGATATAACTATACCAAGCAAATAATCCAGCAAATGCCAATGATACTACTCCAAATGCTAACCATGTATCTAGTTTCAACATAACTTTAAAAGTTGATGTTGAGCTTTGGTCATAAGAGTTTTCTTTGTTCAAATCTACATGAGGTATCCATAAAATAGTGGTAATAGTTGTAATAACTCCTATTAAGCCAACTATTACAAATGCTATCTGCCAACTTGTGACTAAAACTAGATGTGTTGCTAAAGGTACTCCAATAATATTTGCTATTGTTAATCCAGTAAACATCAATGCAATTGCTAAAGATTGTTTACCTCTATCAGCCACTTCCATAGCGACAATTGCACCAACCCCAAAAAAAGCACCATGAGGTAACCCTGAAAGAAACCTAGTAACCATCAAAAAATCATAACTTGTTGAGAAAATAGATAAACTATTAAATAAAGCTATCATAATACTTAACGCTATTAACAACGATCTTGGACTAAATTTCTTTGAGAACAATATCAAAGCTGGTGCTCCAACTATAACACCTAATGCATATACACTAATTAAATGTCCTGCTTGAGGAATACTAACATGAAAATACTGTGATATCTGAGGCAAAATCCCCATCATAATAAATTCTGTAATCCCTATAGTCAGAGCACCTAACATTAAGGGAATTAGACTTTTTTTCATTATAAATCTCCGACTGATAATAAGATTAAGATATTTGTGTATCTGATTATCAAATTTCATAAAACTATGACTATTATACTTTTTATTTTTTTAATGATAATATGCAAAACAGTAAAAGTACTTTTTATAAAAACTAAAAAATGAAAATGTTATATGAACTCAAGCTATTTGTAGCTGTAATAAATCATGGCAACCTATCAGCTGCAGGCCGAGAGTTTTACTTATCTCCAGCAAGTATAAGCAATAAAATTAGCGCTTTAGAAGATTACTATGATACGAAATTATTAGTTAGAACGACTAGAAAAATTGAGGTTACAAAAGCTGGTGAAATGCTCTATCAGTCGGCAATCAAACTTCTAGAAGAATTAGATGGTATAAAAGAAAATATCCAAAATAATAAAAATAAAGCTGAGGGTCTTATTAGATTAACTATACCTTTTGATCTTGGTGAACAATTTATACTACCAATATTAGACAAATTCAGTGAAGTTAACCCTAAAGTTAAATATGATATTCTTTTTACAGATGATGTGGTTTCTTATAATCAGTTTCCTTTTGATATAGCCATTAGACAAGGCAATCTACAAAATAGTAGCTTTATCGCAAAAAAATTAATTAAAAGTCACCGAATACTCTGCGCAAGTCCAAAGTATCTAAAGAAAATGAACATTACTAATATTGATGATATAAATATTTTAAAAGATTGTGATTTTATTACTCTAAAGATAAATGGTACCGCCATTAAGAACTGGTATCTAATAGATCCTCAAAATAATAAACTTGAAATCAATCTAAATCCATCGTGTATCGTCAATAACGGCTATATAAGTCGCAAAATGTGTCTAAGAGGATATGGCGTAGCTTCAAAATCATATTGGGATATAAAAAAAGATCTCGATTCAGGAGAGCTTGTTCAAATATTACCAAACTACAAAGTAACTCTAAATGCAAATGATAAGCCTGATAATGTAATTAGCCTAATATACCCCTTTAAACAGTTTCAACCATATCGTGTGAGAATGTTAAATGAATTTATAATAAATAGTTTCCCAAAGCAGAACTGAAAATAGCTCTCACCGACATATCTTCTTTCCTTACTTATTCTAAAGCCGAATAATAATTATTTTCTTAAATTTATTTAGCTATAATGAATTAAATAAATTATTAGTAGTACTCTAAAATTAATGGTAAAACTAGAAATCTCGATAGATAACTATCAATCAATCCTAAATGCTCAAGAAGCTGGAGCTGATAGACTTGAGTTATGCTCTGCACTAGGTGCTGAAGGACTTACACCCTCTCCAGGCTTAGTAAAATTTGCTAAAGCCAATTTTAAAGGATCATTACAACCTATTATCCGTCATCGTGCTGGGGATTTTTATTATGATTCTATAGATCAGCAAATTATGCTTGATGATCTAAAGATAATGCTAGATCTTGATGTCGATGGTATAGTTATTGGAGCTTTAACTAAACAAAATGAAGTTGATAAAGACTTTCTCAAGCCATTTATTAAGCTAGCAAAACAAGCTAAAAAAGAACTTACATTTCATAGAGCTATAGATCTAGTCAATGATATTCATGCTAGTACTCGAGAGATTATCGAACTTGGATTTGATAGAATTCTCACCTCAGGAACAGGTACAAATGTAATAGCAGGTTTAGAAACTCTAAAATCTCTACAACAAAATTTTGGCGAGCAAATCCAAATAATGCCAGGTGGTGGAATTAACTCTCAAAATGTAAGAGAAATATTAGAAGTTACAAAGGTAACAAATATTCATGGTTCTGCATCTAAAAAAATCTTACGTGACACCAGAGCTACTGCATTTCCTAGTTCAGCTCTAGAGATCAAAACTAGTCAGGTTGATGAAATATCCGCAATTAAATCAAAACTCTGCATCTAGTAAATTATTAAAATCAGCTACAAACTCAATAGAAATAAATAACAAATCTATTATAATACTTAAGCTATTCAGACTATCTTTTATTTAACTACCAATTTATAAATATGTTTCAGCATTTTAAAAATCTCTATAATGACTTTGCTAAAATGAATATTAATAGCTATATATTCATGATTAGCGTACTACTTAGTATTTCGGTATTAACCTCTATTGGCATCTCTTATGCTCTACATATACAGTATGCATATTGGGCAGGTTATACTTGTGTACGTATTATGACTGATAATAAAACGATGACCTATAAGCGCGGGCTATTAAGATGTATAGGAACACTAATGGCTCTATTAGTAGTATTAATATGCTCCTCATTGTTTAGATCTGATATTGCTATTATCAGTTTGATAGTTTTTTTATTGATTCTTTGTGTTTCCATGGCATATTACTTCACTGAATATACATATTTCTTTATTATGTTTTGTATCACTTTAGGTTTATTTTTCTACCCATATGCAGTTTTTTCAAAAGATATGGCAATAGAGATTATCGTTGATCGCTCTATAGTAACTATAATTGGTGCTCTATGTGTATGTGTGATAGTCTTACCATTTTTAAAAAAGAAAGATATCGCAAAGAAACAACCTCAAAAAAGAAGCAAAGAGCAGCATATAGAGATGATAACTTTTTCAGTTTTCTTTATTTTAACATTTGCTTTTATATTCTTAATAACGGTTCCTTTTAAGAATGTATTATTGTTTGAGCAAGCGCTAATAGGTGTCGTTGCCGTTATGTCTAGTTTTGAGCATTCTCAAATACACCACCTAAGTTTGCAAAGGTTTTTAGGCTGCTTAATAGGACTATTAGTCCCATTTGCACTTGCAATGTTTAATCTAAACATAGCTCTAGTTCTAATTATTTCTTTTATTATCGTTATCTTATTTGGTCTAATCCAGCTACAAGGTAAATACATAGCCTATATGGGAGCTCAAGCAAACTTATGCTTTTTGACTTCTATATACGCAAATAATGATATATTACAAGTACAAGCTGGATACCAGCGTCTTTTAAGTACTGTTGTTACATTATTATGTATTGTATTTGTTAGTGTTTTATATTTCTCATTTTTACGCTTAACAAAATATTATTTAAATAAAAAAATTCTTAATAATTAGGTTTAATTCTAGATTTTAACAATGCTTAACTATAACCTTATAACCTAAGTTTTCTAATAAATCTCAATTTATGATAAAAAATATATTTTTTGATCTTGATGGCACTCTTGTCAATACCGTTGGAGATATTACAGTTGCTACAAATACGATGCGCAAACACTTTGGCCTTAAGCCTATTTCTGAAGATGTCATAGCAAATATTGTTGGTAAAGGTTACCCTACAACTGTTAGAAAAGTATTAGCTTTAGATTTTGATGATAAGCAGTATATTGAATCTATAGCTGATGAAGGTGTCAAAATTGTAAGTCAAACATATAAGTCTCTAAATAGTGCCAATAGCAAAGTGTATCCTAATGTACCTGAAACACTTGAGTTTTTAAAAACTAAAAATATAAAAATGGCTGTAGTTACAAATAAGCATGAAGATGATGCAATACAATCCTTGACTCATTTAGGCTTAATTGGTTACTTTGAGATCATAATTGGTGGAGATACAACACCTAGCTATAAACCTTATCCGGAGCCACTACTTTTTGCTATGGATAAACTAAATGCTAAAGCCGAAGAGAGTTTAATGATTGGTGATTCAATGAATGATTTTTTATGTGCAAAAGAGGCAAATGTAAAAGTAGTAATGCTAAGTTATGGTTATCATAACGGAATTGATCTTAAGGCTCTAGATAGCTTTGCTTATATTGATGATTTTGCAGAAATTAAAAATCTTGTCAAAGAAATAAACTCATAGGCTAAGAGATCATCTTATCAAGTACGAGGATGACAATGTTTTTTCGTTAGATCTAATTTCAAAATTTCACTTACCTAAGCACTATGCTATAATTTTGCCATAATCATATTTTGAAGAACCTCTTAAAAATGGCAAATCATCATAAACTAATAATTTTAGGATCTGGTCCCGCTGGATATACTGCAGCAATCTATGCAGCTCGTGCAAATTTAAACCCTGTAATTATTACAGGTATGCAACCAGGTGGACAACTTACAACTACTACAGATGTTGACAACTGGCCAGGTGAAGCTGATGGCATTATGGGTCCTGAGCTTATGGACAAACTACAAAAACAGGCTGAAAGATTTGATACACAGATCGTGTATGACACTATTAACTCTGTAGATCTACAAACTAGACCATTTAAACTAGCTGGTGAATTAGAGGAATATACTTGTGATGCTCTAATTATCTCAACTGGTGCTACTGCTAAATACTTAGGTCTAGAGTCAGAAGAAAAATTTATGGGTAAAGGAGTCTCTGCTTGTGCTACTTGTGATGGTTTCTTTTATAAGAATAAAGATGTTGCAGTAGTTGGTGGTGGTAACACTGCTGTTGAAGAAGCACTTTTCTTATCAAATATTGCTAAATCTGTAACACTAATCCACCGTAGAGATTCTCTAAGATCTGAAAAAATCCTTATCGATAAACTAATGGAGAAAGCTCAGAACGGTAATGTTAATATCATTTGGGATACTACATTAGAAGAGGTTCTTGGCGATGATATGGGCGTGAATGCTTTACGTATTAAAAATGTCAAAACTAACGAAGAGTCTCAACTTGATGTTATGGGAGTATTTATTGCTATTGGCCATACTCCAAACACGGGTATTTTTGAAGGTCAGCTTGAAATGGAAAATGGCTATATCAAAGTCAAATCTGGTTTAGCTGGCGATGCTACTCAAACAAGTATCGAAGGTGTCTTTGCTGCTGGAGATGTAGCTGATCATGTATACAAGCAAGCTGTAACTTCTGCTGGTACTGGCTGTATGGCTGCACTAGATGCCGAGAAGTACCTAGATAATTTAGGACAATAATTTATCTTCTAACTTATATAATTTTTTTACTTAAAAGATTTTAAACCTTTAAATATTGGCCATAAAGTACATAATGCTAATATCGCTAATATATAAAACCACTCATTGCTAGGCAGTGGATCTATATAATTAATTACAAAAAATATCGTATATATAAACATCACAACTAAGCCTGATAAACCATATGAAACACCTTGGATCTTACCTTGTAAATTTATAGGTGTATTTTTCTGAGCTATTGTGACTGCTATCACCCATGATGAGATAAATATACCTGCGACAAAGTAATATAAAATTGCAAAATTCACACTATGATTTAAAGCTAAGCATATATACATCAATGCTGAGAAAGACATAGAAAGAATTAATGTCAATCTTGGTGATACCCCCTCTATCATATATGGCAAAAGTATACTTCCAACAATAAAGCCTACCGAAAATGCCACTTCTATCAAACCAAACTCTAATGATGATGCTTGAAGAATATTTTTAGCATATGGCGATATAAAGATTGGCGCAATCATATATATACATGTAATACCAACTTGAGCAAAATAGCACCAATAAAGTGGTTTATTTTGATTTAGATAACTAAAAACTTCTTTCCAATTATCTAAGAAACTACCTTCACTCTTCTTTACCTTTCTCTTAGGTATAATCATAAAACTACACAATGTTGCAAGAATACATCCAGCTAGCATGATAATCATAATTTGGTGCATATCAAAATATACTATAAGCATCCCACCTAATGACATGCCTATTACCATCCCAAACTCAAATAGTCCATCCATAGTACTATTTGCATAAAGAAGAACTTCATCACTAGGGAAAAGCTCGCGCGACATTATCATCATAGCGGGCATAAAAAAAGCTACTGAAACTCCCCACAAACATGAAAATAAATATACCTTCCCGACAGTATCTAAACTAGCTAGAAATATAAATACAAGAAGTAATATTACCCTTAATAAATTAACCGTAACTATAATTACTCGCCTAGGTACAAGATCAGCAAAATACCCTGTAATTGGAGATAATATAACTCCGAATATCCACCATGAAAATATAAATAAGATTATAACTTCAATATTGTTCTTTAAAGTTAATAAATGCCAGCTAATAGATATATAAGCCATACCTACAACGACAGCATTACAAATACTCATAATACAAGCATAACTAAAAGAGCTATTGCTAAATAATCTACTTCTTGCTTTAAAATAATTAAGCATACCAATACCTATCTAAAATAAGATTTTTAAAAAGTCATACGACTAAATTAATCACTGAAAATGCAGACATAAATAATCTAAGGAGATTCTACATTAAGATTATTTATAAGCAAGATATAGATCAGCAAATGCTAGCTGTGACTATCCATATATTGGATAGATTAGGTTTATAATTTCGATTATCTAGGACAACCCTAATTTTTTTATTGTAAGTTTACTAAATTTTTCTCTGCCTCAGCTACTTCTTGCAATGTTACATCTGGATTATTTTCAGCCATGCTCAAAAAGATTTTTGGATTTTTTAAAATCAAGCGAGTAAATGTACCTTTGACTAACTTATTATTTTTATGTCCAAGATCCCTTCTAATTTCTAAAAAAAGCTCTTCCATCATAAACATAACTTTTGCATCATTTTTACCTTCCCTTAAACGCTCCAACCAGTTAATATAATTTAATAAGACATCTTGTCCTCCCCAAAGAATTATCTTTCTCTGCCATTCCTGAAGGAAACTAACGAGGTCATCTATTTCTTTATTATTTTCTGAAGTACTATGGAAAAGTTTGAGAAGTTTACATAAAAACTCATCGTATATTTGAGTTTTCTTTTCTCTATAGTGTGCTTCAATATCTTTCTTTCGTTCAAAATACTTTCCTAAAACAACTGTTACAGTTGCAGCTATCACTGTTGTAGCTGCAGTTAATAAACTAATTGAAACTTTAGGATCCAAAAGCTTAAATTGATTCCATACAAGTGAAATAATCAAGTAGCATCCCCAACCTACTACCCCAAACAGAATAAAGCCCAAAATCGTTGATATAATTTTTTTCAAAATAGATCCTACAAATTTAACACTTATTAGTATACTAAATAATAAGTATTTATGATTCTCATATCAATAAAACTACATTCTTACTTTATGGCTTTTGCACATCAGCGACAAGTAGTTTCAAAAGCAAATGATTAGAAAATAAAACTGTTTAAATAAAGTGAGTTTTTTATTTTCCATTTATTTTAAACTACGATAGCGTAGTGCTAAGCAGTCTTGCATACCGGTTCCTGAGCAAAGTCGAAGGGCTGCCATGAAAAAAGTGTGTCGCTAAAACTTTACGCAGTAAGTAGCGAAAAAAGAAGATAGAATAATATTCAATATTACATTCTGTCATCCTGAACTTGTTTCAGGATCTCATTTGAACTACTACTTATTGTGAGATGCTGAAATAAATTCAGCATGACGTTTTACAAATATATTTAAGGCTATCGCCCTCTTAAAAAGAAATTATCTAACTGTGCAAAACTTAGCTTCACCCAGGTTGGTCGACCATGATTACATTGGCCTGAGTTTTCCACAGTTTCCATTTGTCTTAATAGATGATTCATCTCTGGAATACTTAACTTATCATTAGCTCGTACAGCAGCATGACAAGATACTGTAGCCAAGATATGATTTAGGTAAAAATCAACACTTTTTGTCTTACCAGAAGATACCAACTCTGTAGCTACATTTGATATTAACTCTTGAATATCTTTGTTTTTAACATAGATTGGCACTGCTCGCACAAGTATAGCATCATCAGCTACTACTGATATTTCAAACCCTAGCTTTTCAAAAACTTCAATATTTTCATCAATAGTTGCAACTATACTACTTGATAGCTGACAAGTTAGAGGAACTAAAAGGTTCTGCTTAAATTTATCAGCATCTGCATGCCAAGTTTTTTTCATCTCTTCATAGAGAATTCTCTCATGTGCAGCATGCATATCTACAAGTACTACACCTTCATCTACTTGCGAGAGAATATATATACCGTGAATCTGACAAATAGCCTGCCCTAAACCACTTGATTTTGGTTTTTGTGATATATGAATTTCATTTTCTTGAGTATTTTGATTATTCAGATATTTATCAAGTAAACTAGTATTTGATTCAGACTCCTCTTGCTCATCTTCTACACTAATATCCAAGCTCATATTACCAATATTAAGTGGATTATTTACACTGTTTGATTCTTCTTGGATATCATCTCGAAAAGTCGGTTTATCAACTTCAATATCTGCACTTGTAGTTATAGCTTTATTTACAGTACCAAAAAGAAAATCATAGATAAATTTTTGGTTTCTAAAGCGTACTTCACTTTTAGCAGGATGAACGTTTACATCGACCTCTTTATAATCCATATCAAGATAAAGTAAAAATGCTGGATATCTATTACCATACATGACATCTTTATAAGCATTTTTTATTGCATGAGAAACAATCTTATCTTTGATAATACGCCCATTTATATAAAAACTTTGCATATCTGCCCTAGCTCTATTAAACCTTGGGCTAGCAACCCATCCCCATAGATGAGCATCACCAACTTCTTTATCTATATAGATAGCATTTTCAATAAAGTCCCGACTATATAAATCTAATACACGATTATATTTAAGTTGTGCATCTTCTGCTAAAAGTAGATCTTTAACCTCTTTACCATTATGAATAAACCTAAAAGCTATACCAAAGTAGCAAAGCATATATTTCTTAAGTAAATCAGAGATATGTAAAAACTCAGTATTATCTTTCTTTAAAAACTTACGTCGTGCTGGAGTATTATAAAATAGCTCACTAACCTCAATAGTTGTGCCTGTAACATGTGCTGCAGGAGTAACTTCTCTAGTTTGGTTATTTATCTGCCAAGCATCTTCTAGACTCTGATGTTTTGAGATAATTTTTAGTTTTGAAACTGAAGCAATACTTGCCAAAGCCTCACCACGAAACCCCATACTTGCAACAGATTCTAACTCATCAAGAGTATAAATTTTACTTGTTGCATGCGGAGCTAAAGCTAATTGTAAATCATCGTGAGTAATCCCTTTACCATTATCTCTAATTCTAATTAGAGACTTACCGCCCTCTTGGATTTCTATAGTTATCTCAGTTGCTCCAGCATCTATAGAATTCTCGACTAACTCTTTAACTACTGAAGAAGGTCTTTCAATCACCTCTCCAGCTGCTATTTGGTTTGCTAAGTTTTCCGGAAGTACTTTTATTTGACGGTAATCACTCATTTTCACATCCTAACTTATAGAGGATTTTTTATAAAATCTCTAGTTGCGCATTCTTCAAAAAGTTCTTTATTGACTACATTGCCATCTTTGTCTTCGTAAGGATAAACATTATCTTTGGTTAGACCACATAGATTTCTTATTTTTTTAGCCTCTTTTTTAGAGATTCGCTGCCAATATTCATTTTTACCTAATGGTCCCCAAAAAGCTCTAACGAATACTTTTTTACCATACTCGATAGTTTGAGCTTTTACATGATAATACTTACCATCATGAGGATTTAATACTGCACCATCTAAATATACAGGACCTTTACTACTAGCTTTAACTGGACTTTTCATTTTCATATTCCAAACAAACTCTAGCCCTTGATACGTATACTTACCACTCGAATAATCATACTTATTACCATATGCATCTCCCTTACCACACTCTGTACAATAAATTATAGGAGCATGTGCTTTACCATAATCAACATCAGATAATGGCACAAAAATCTCTGCATTTAAGTTATTCTGAGCATTATTATATGCATGAATAATTGAAACATTTGAATCTGTAGATTTATCTTTCTGTAACCAATAGCCATCTGCTAAAAGCTTTTTATCACTAGCATAGCTACTAACAAAATAAGTAAATAAAAATATGAATATAATTTTTCTTAGCACGACTATTTAATTTGGAAAATGATTTTAGAAGAAAGTATAAAGAAAAAATGTTATTAGTTAAACAGGACTTTTCACCCCAAATTGAGATACTGGATAATTAGTACACTGGCTAGTTACTTTTTTGTCTTTGTTTGTATACTGACCATCAGCCGTTACACCACAATCTGCTTTGATTTTTTCATAGTCAGCTTTTGTGATTCTTTGCCAATGTGCTGCTTTACTACCTAACTCTTTACCCCATACGATATATGCAGCTTTAGAATACATAACTTTACCATTGTCTTGAACTTGTGCTGATGCAGCATAAATCTTACCATCATTAGGATTTATAACACCACCATTATCATACATAGCCCCTTTTGCAGGTGGCTGAGCTGTACCTTTTTGTTCTTGCATATTTCCTGCGAACACAAAGCCTTCTAAAGGAGCATTTTTACCTTTGTAATTAAAGCCATTATAAGAGCCATTTGAGCAATTATTACAAGTAGCTTTTGGCTTACTAGGCTTACCATTAGCTACTGTCATCAATGGAACAGCTATCTCCATTTGTAGAGTTCCTTTTTTACCATACTTACTATCTTTAGCAAAATAAGTATGAATAATACCCTCTGGCATACCGCGACCTGCATCAGGATCTTCATCAAATTGTACCCAATAGCCTTCTGGCGAAAGATTATCTTTTGCATCTGCTTTAGTATTATCTGCTGCATAAGATACAGACGTCCCTAGCGCAGCTAAAGCTATTAAACTCAAGATTTTTGTTTTTTTCATTTTATCTCCTTTTTATTAATATAAAATCCAAAAGACTTTTTTGATAGTAGCAAAGAACTTAATCTTATTCAAATAACTTAACAGTTATTATTAACAATTTAATTAATAAAGCTTATAATAAATTTTAATAATAAATAATTTTATCTACATCTTTGCAAGGAAAAATCATAACAAATTTTGGCGGTAACATTTTAGTTAAGCTAGCCAACAATGAGAAAGTCTCGGCACTATATCGTAGTAATTTCAAAGGTGAACTAACTGTCGGCGATAATGTTGAGCTTGAATATACTAACTCAACCTATGTAATTACAAAGCTATTAGAAAGAAAAAACCTAATATCACGCCCAAACCAATATCAACGTAAAAATAAAAATGTGGCTGCGAATATTGACTATGCTGTAATTATAATCACCCACTCACCCGCTCCTGTTGAACATTATATAGATAGATACTTAGCCGCTTTACA
Source organism: Francisella sp. LA112445 (assembly GCF_012224145.1). NCBI lineage: Bacteria > Pseudomonadati > Pseudomonadota > Gammaproteobacteria > Thiotrichales > Francisellaceae > Francisella > Francisella sp. LA112445. The sequence goes on along the minus strand of NZ_CP041030.1, from coordinate 672,184 downwards.
TAATAGCGATATTGAACCTATCATAGTGGTAAATAAAATAGATAGCCAGACAGCTGAAGATAAAGAGTTTATAGAGAACTTAGTAAATGTATACAAAGATATCGGTTATAAGATATTTTATATTTCTGCTAAGGACAATATTGGCATTGATAAGCTTTTAGATACTCTTAAAGATCATACTTCAATATTTTTAGGTCAATCTGGGGTTGGTAAATCTGAAACTCTAAACACCATACTAGGTGAGAAAATCACAGAAACAACAGCAGTTTCTGATTCAACCAAAAAAGGCCGTCACACAACTACTTGCTCTACACTATATGAGATAGATGATAACACTAGTATTATAGACTCTCCTGGTATTAGAGAATTTGGATTATGGCATATTTCTAGAGAAGAGCTTTTTGATGGTTTCTTGGACTTCAAAAAGTATAAAGGGATGTGTCAATTTAGAAACTGCTCTCATGAAGAAAACTCAAAAGGCTGTGAAATAGTTAATCAATTAAAGCAAGGCAATATAAACTCTACTCGTTTTAAAAATTATCATAGAATATTAGCAGAGATTAAGTAAATTTAGTTTTATCTAAAGATCAAAATCAGAACTTCCAAGATCAATTGAAGGTCCTTTCACATCAGGAGCATTAAAGACCTCTTTTAGCATATCTGCTTGCCTAGAGTGTATACAAAGCTTACCATCAAAGCCAAGAGATTTAATCTTTCTCACCTCTTCTCTAAATAACTCATCACTTTGAACTCTTACATCATTAAAAGGAACATCTAGTGCTATAAGATTAGCATTTTTAGCTGCAGCAACTAATCGAGATCTAAAGTACAATAATGAATCCCATGAGCAAGATGCCCCTAATTCAGAGGTAAGGTCTCCTCCACCTAAAGCTAACCCAATAAGATTACTACTTGAATGAGCTATTTCATCTATATTTCTATAACCTTCCGTGGACTCTATCAAAGCTATATATGAAGGTGCTTTCCCTTGAAATAAACTATCAAGTTGTCGCAGCGTATTTGCTGATTCAACCATAGATACAACTAAAACATCAGGAATAACACCAGCTTCTAAAAGCAAAAGTATATCTCTAAAGCCATGAATAGTATCTAAACCATTGATCCTAAGACAATATTTAAAGCTCTGGTTTTGCCTAGAAATTCTTTTTAGATACTCTATAGCATTAGTTCTAGCTTCATTCTTTTCATGAACATCTGCAACAGTACCTTCTAAATCAATAATTATTCCACTAGCATTTGTTGTATTTTTAACTTTATCAAAGCGTTCAACCCTATTGCCTGGGATAAACAACAGAGACATTAATGAATTATTTTTATTCACGATAAAAATCCTTATGATATAAAAACTATCTTATTTAATTTAAGCTAGCTTTTTTACTATTTACCAGAGTTAACAAGAGAGTTTATAGTCTCTATATTAAGCTCATTACTTGCATAAGATATATGCCAGTCAGGTCTAATTAAAATATAAGTACTTGAATAAGTATCCTTAGGAAGTTCTATCACATTAACACCATCTATATTTATATCACTTTGACCCCCGGAAACAATCAATGTCCAATCAGTCGCAGAAAGAGTTCTGTATATAGACTTCCCATTTAATGTTACATTAGGCAAGAAATATCCTGGTAAATCTTTAGGGGCATACTTAGATGCTTCCATAGGCTCTAAAGATTGATCCTTGTGTAGTTTTACTAATGGAGAGTCAAAATACGCATATCCCATGCCTATACCTGCAGATAAAGCATGCCTTCTTGATAACTTAGCGTATGCTTGCGGATATTCTTCAGGTGCTATCTGTGAAGCAAGATCTATTAAAGCTTTCGCATTTTCTTCAGCTTTTGTTAGGTTTGTATATGCAATAGATCGTCTTTCTTGTTGATAAGTGCTAAGTACGGATTCTGGTAATTTACCTTTAATTACATGAGCGATTTTCCATGCCAAATTTGTAACATCTCCAAAAGCAGTATTTAATCCTAAACCTCCTGTTGGAGCAAAAGAGTGTGCACTATCACCTACTAAAAACACCCTATTATTTTTCGAGTACTCATCTGCTAGTTCAATTTGCATATTCCAATAGGTAGCATTGACTAACTTCTTCTCAAACTCAAAACCTGCCATTTTATTTAATTTTGAAGAAATATCTGAATGCTCAATATCCTTCATTTCACTATCATCATAGAAAAGTGAGTACCAAAGATTATTACTAGGATCAACGGGACCAATAACGCCAGGATGATTTTTATTTATAATAAAATATATAGCTGCTTTATCAAGCTGTATCTTATTAAATAAATCTGATGATTCAAAGAGTATATTTGTCATACGTCTTCTAGAAGCTAACTTAGTAAAATTAATACCTATTGATTTACGTACAATACTATTTGCCCCATCACAACCAACAACATACTTAGCATAGAACTCTTGTATTTCATTAGTTTTACTATTTTCAGCTTTCACTTCTATAATATCATCACTATTACTAGTATTTATTTCGATAACAGCAGTATTTTTTAACATTTTTACTGATTCTGATTTATCTAATCTAGATCTTAGAACGCCTTCAGTTACCCATAATGGGATCTCAATCATCTCCTCAGGAGAATGGTTATTATGATAATCATGCATTTCTACCGAAGAATACATATCTCCATTTAATGCTGAACACCACATGAAGTTAGAAACATCTAGCATATTTTTTTTGCGCATTGCGTCACATGTATCCCAACGCAACATAAACTCCATTGTTCTAGGGTTAAGAAACTGAGCTCGAGCACAATACATAGGTTCATCATGTTTTTCTAAAACCAATGTCTTAATACCATGTAAACTAAGTTCAATAGCAAATGCAACACCAGATGGTCCACCGCCTGAAATTATGACATCATAAATATTTCTTTTCATTTTTTATCTCCATATATGTATTTCATAATGGATAATATAAAAATAACTCACGTAACAATATCAAAATTTAGACTAATTATAATTAATTATGGACAATTTTAGAATAAACTTTCTATTTTGGAAAAAATCAATATCTCTTCTATTTTTAACAAGGCTTATTAAAAATAAATAATTTACTTTTGTACTCAATTGATCTCAAATAAATAAAGATTTAAAGTGATTCAATTATAAGAAAAACAAACTCGATTATAAAACTTAAAATGCTATATATTCTATTAAGATTCTCATATAGTATAAGATTTATGATTTTAAATTAAGGGAAAAGAAATTGGCTATATATATTGGTTTAGATATTGGTGGAACAAAAACTTTAGTTCATAGTGTAAATAAAAATGGTGAAGAGCTTAAACGTACAAGAAGAGATACTCCTTATAAGCTAGCAGATGGCTTAGAAATGTTATTTGAGATGATTGATGAAGTTAGCCAAGGATCTCAGATACTAGGCATTGGTGCTGCTATAGGAGGACCTTTAGATGTTAGCAAAGGAACTGTTTCTCCATTACACCAGCCAACATGGCGAGATGTGCCATTAAAAAAAATCATAGAAGATAAATATAACTGTCCTTTTTATTTTGATATTGATACTAATGTAGCAGCATTATCTGAATATCATTTGAAAGGTTATAACCAAAAGACTTTCTTATATATAACACTTAGCACTGGCATGGGTGGCGGTTTTTTAATTAACGGCTTAGTTTATAGAGGTCTTTCTCATCCAGAAATTGCTCATCAAAGTATAGAATATAAATGTAGCCATCCAGAGCGTATCAAATGCGCGTGTGGTGCTAGGAACTGCTTATCAGCTATTGTCTCTGGTACAGGCATTTCTAAAATATACGATAAGCCAGCTGCAGAACTGTCTATAGATGAATGGAAGGAGGTTGGATATAACCTAGGTCAAGGACTTAGAAATATAGCTTGTATTTTATCTCCTGAAATTATTGTTTTTGGTGGTGGAGTAATTACAAAACAAAAAGATGTTTTACTTACAGAAGCTGAGAAAGTCATGAATGACGATCTTAGAATAGTTTCACCTCCAAAGCTAAAAATATCTGATTTTGATTATGATACAGCTCTTTATGGAGCTAGCCTTATAGCAAAAGAAGGCAGAAAATTTTATGGGGAGCACAGCTAATGTTACTTTCTTTCGCTATTTTATTAGCTCTAGTTGGAGGTGTCTTAAATGGTAGCTTTGCAGTCCCATCTAAACTAATAAACAATACATCAAAAAATCAAGTATGGTTTCATTTCTCCTATTGGGCATATGTAATCATTCCAGTTTTAACATTATTCATTTTTTGTAATGACTTTGTTATATATTATAAATATATTTCAATAGATGTCTTACTTACTCTTTTTATTGGAGGTTTTATTTGGGGCGCTGGGATGATTTGTTGCCTTGTTGCATTCAAGCATGTTGGGATATCAATAACTTTTGGTATAAATATCGGACTTGCTACAGCAGGTGGTTCAATTCTTCCATTAGTTATCCTAAATCCATCTAAGTTACTCACTCCATTTGGAATAATAATAATCCTAAGCTTTATCCTATTTATAATAGGTGTAACACTTGTAACTATTGCCGCTAGAATACGCGATAGAGATATTGGAGCAACTCTAGATAAGAAGAGTAGTAGCTTTATCATTGGTATAACATGCTGTATTACTGCAGGTATTGGATCAATGACGCAAGCTTTTGTATTTAATTATGGTGTAGGCTTCTTTATGAAGAATCTCAATCTTGATAGTTTATCACTGCTAACAAGAAGTAATATGCCTTGGGTTATAATCTTCGTAGGTGCATTTATTCCTAATATTCTCTATTTTAAATATAGTTACAATAAAGAGAAGAAACACCTACCTAAAAAAGATAATAAATTCTTACTTAAGAACTTTATTATAGAAAAGATAGCTATTATAGCAATGGCTTTTATGTTTTTTGAATGTATTATATTTTTTAGTATTTCTGGTACTTTACTTGGAGGTCTAGGAATAATAATCACATATCCTATCTTTATGGTCTTCATTATATTGACATCAAATTTTTGGGGATTCTTTTTCAAAGAGTGGTTCCATAGTAGTAAAAAAGCTAAAACTTATATGTTTTTTGCAATAGCTGTATTAGTAATTGCTGTACTATCTCAGACTTCAGCTTACTTCTTTACTAACTAAATTTATTAGCTCACCTGATTCATAAGTTTTCTTTTAAACGGCGATAATTTAAATGATAACAATGAAACTACAACTATCACAATACCTATAGATAGGAAGAAGTTAGTATAATCAACCAGTGAAGTATTTAAAGTCATCGTTGCTACTTGGCTTTTATCAATTGCTGTTAGCTGAGCAACTATACCTCCAAGTATTGATGCAAATGCTAAAAATACCCACCAAACACCTATCATAAAACCATTTACTTTTGCTGGTGCTAACTTAGTGAACATTGAAAGACCTATTGCTGAAATTAAAAGCTCTCCCAATGCCTGCAGAGCATAACTACATACCAACCAATAAGCAGATGTAACTCCTTCAGTAGCCGTAAAGCGAGAGAAATATAACACAATAAAAGATAAACCTATACTAAATAAGCCTATAGAAAATTTTCCATACACACTTATATCAAATCTAGAATTTTCAGAACGAACATAATAAAAAGCTAATAATGGACTTAATACAAAAATCCAGAAAGGATTAAATGACTGAAAAGTCTCTGGAGCAATAGATAACCCTAAAATAGAATGATCTGTATTTTTTATTGTGAATAAGTTTATTGAAGACGCCATTTGAATATAAGATATTTTATATACCATAGCCTCACACATAAGAATTAGAGCCAACATCATTTTATAAAAGTAGCCATCCTTTTTATACAAAAACGCTAAATAGATATAAACAAATAATGACACCAAAAATGTTAAGATTACGATTAGTTTAGCTATCAATATATATGCTAATAGAAATTTAACTATGTAAATCATAATAGCTACACCAATAATTACAGAAAATAGGTATTTATAATTAAGCTTTTTACCACCAGCATATGTATAGATGTTTCTCATAGTAAAACCAAAGCCTACAAATGTCATAATTGCTAAGATAAGAGCCATTGATATAACTATAAAACTAGATGAATACCCAAAACTTCTAGCAATAGTCGGAATTACTAACATCCCAAGCAAGGACCCTATATTTATAGCCATATAGAATAAAGTAAATGCATTACTAATTTGCCCAGAATCACTATTAACGTAACATTTAGCTAGTAAGCTAGTCGGATTAGACTTAAATAACCCAGTACCAACACATATAAAAGATAAGCCCCATAAAGTCGATTCTTTATCTTCTAAGATCAATAGTGCATAACCACTAAGAAGTATAATTAAACCTAATAATATTGTCCTTTTTGCACCGAGTATCATATCACCGATATATCCACCCAAAACAATAAAAGCATAAACCAAAGCTGCAAATGCTGCATATGTTGCTATAGCACCACTTTCACTTAAGTGGATACCTCCTACTTGTAGATAAACAACAAGTATCGCAATTAAAGCACCATATCCAAAGCGCTCCCATATTTCCAACATAAAGATAGTATAAAAAGCCTTCGGCTGATTAAAAAAATTGGACATTGAAACTTCCATATATCTTGTAACTAAGTAAAAATTATATACTAGTTTTAATTTACGAGTAGTCTTGAATTTTGAGAAATTATTTTTATGTATTTTTTACTCTAATACCTTACTACAGCCAATTTTACAGCTGTATTCCCTACTACGGTATCTCTGCGCAATAGTTTCTTATCATTTCCTATGATAAAATAATCACCTTTTTTATAAGTATGCGTTGCTTTTGCTTTACTATTCTTGTCTTGGAAAAGCTCTTCTTTAATTTCCCCTTTAAGAACAAAGACTATCGCTCCTTTTTCACTAGCTAGAATATTATACTTATAACTTTGATAACCTACAGGGTATGTCTCGATTAGATATTCTTTTGAAGGATCAAACTTAAGTTGAAAAACTTTAACATTACCAATCTTATTTCCCCATGAGGAGTAGTTAATATTTGATTTAAGAGGATTACCCCATTGGTCTGTTATACCTTTCGCAAAAGATATAGCTGGCAAAAGAAATAATAATATTAATATTTTATTTGTTGTAATAACTTTTAACATTGCTTAATTCATACTATAAAGATCTTTTAATTTAATCATACCAATAATTTATTATAAGAAAAATATCAGGTATATTTATTATTAAGCTTTAAATAAAATTAAACAGGATTTGCTCTAAATAAAGTTAGAAATTTCATGTATAGTTAATATATTTTACATCCTCTCAGGAATTGAAATACCTAACAAATCAACAGCAATACTCATTGCTTTTACAGTTGCTAGACATAAAGCTACTCGTGTATTTTTAACTGTTTCATCATCAAGATTCATAATAGGGCAATTCACATAGAACTTATTAAAACTATTTGCTAAAGAATACGCATATTCACATATATGGTGAGGTTGAGAGTTTTCATAAGCTCTAGCAATAGCAATTGGAAACTGTAAAAGTTGCAGCTGTAACCTTTCCTCATGTTCATTCTGTGCTGGGGTTACTTTATAATCTTTAATCAAAGATTCTATACAATAATCATCGCCAAACACTTTTCTAAGAATTGATTTAGCTCTTACTGCTGTATATAGAAGATAAGGTCCTGTTTTACCCTCATACTGAGCAAACTTCTCTAAATCAAAAATATAATCATTTGAGTAATTATTAACCAAATCACCAAACTTGATGGTAGCCATAGCTATCTGGTTTATCACTTGTTCATTTTTTTCTTCAGGCATTCTATCTCTAGCACACTGTTTTGCTTGAGAAATCAAGTCGGATAAATGCATAACTCCGCCTTCTCTTGTTTTAAACGGTCTACCATCTTTACCATTAACGGTGCCAAAAGCCACATGCTTAAGTTTACACTTGCTATCTACAACACCTGTTCTTTCTGCAACACTAAATACTTGTTTAAAATGTAGAGATTGTCTTTTATCTACAACATAGATAACCTCTTCAGGCTCAAGATCTTTATTACGTTGCCACAACGTTGCTAGATCTGTAGTACCATACATGACACCTCCATCACTTTTAACAACTATAAGTGGAGGAACACCTTCTTTATTTGTATCTATAACCCAAGCACCTTCATCTTCATAGATAAAGTTCTCTGCCTTAAAGTGAGCAATCATTTCTTCAACAAACTTATTAGCGTCACTCTCACCTAACCACAAGTCAAAGCTTACATCTAAACTATCAAAATCTTTCTTAATAGCTTCTACAGAAATATTAACAAAATGTTTCCATAATGCCACATAACCTTTACGGCCTTGCTGGAGTTCAAAAGTAGCTTGTCTAGCTTTCTCCATTTCAGCCATATCTGACTTACACTTCTTAGACGCTCTTGGGTAAATCTCTGCTAACTGTTTAACTGTAACAGGAGATTCTTTAGGATATTCTCCTGTGAAGTTCTCATCAAAGTAAACAAGATCTGGGGATTCTTGTTTAATTTCCTCGATCAACATACCCATCTGAGTACCCCAATCGCCTAGATGCACGTCTGAAACCACATCATCATTATAAAAACGGTGTATTCTTTGCAAAGCATCTCCAAGTAAAGCTGATCTTATATGTCCAACATGCATTGGTTTAGCGACGTTCGGCCCCCCAAAGTCCAATACTACTTTTCTAGAGTTGCTAGTATTTTTAGCTCCAAACTTTTCTGCTTTTAAAAACTCATTTATAGTTTTTGCTAAAAATTCATCTGATAAAGTTATATTTATAAATCCTGGCTTTGCAACTTCTAATTTTGCAAAAATGCTTTTATCATCAATACTATCAACGATATCTTGAGCAATAATAAAAGGTGGTTTTTTTGCAAATTTTGCTAAAGGCATAGCTCCATTACATTGAAAATGTCCAACACCTTCACGAGTTGAAACTACAACTTTAGCAAAGCTCTCAGCGTATCCTAATTTTCGAAAAGCTTTTGCAAGCATTTCCGATAAATATGTTTCTATATTCATCTAGCAATCCAATATGTTTGTTTTTTATAGTTTAAAATTAAAATGGAAAATTTTATTAAATGTGGATATAATATCATGATTATTTTTAAAAACTCAACAAATTAGGGCTATCGAAGGTCAAATATGCTAAAGGGGATTCGTAAGTATTTATTCATATGCTTTGGTACTGTTTTATGTACCACACAAGCTTATGCTGCACGTATTCTCGACAATAACCCTATCAAAGAAGACTGGAAGTGTAAAGTTGTTGATGGCCAATGGGCATGTCAACGTGCTGAAAAACCTAAAAATGTTTTTGATAAACAATTAAAACCTGCTCAAAAAGAAAAAGCTTTAGCTGATGATCTGAGTTGGGTAAACAAACCTGAATACTTTGTTGGTGGATACTATAGTAATGATAGCCAGTTCACCAAAGCACTATGTAAGTCAAAAAGAACCGATGTCTCTTATGAAAATGCTGAATATGATACAGATGGAACACTAATTGCCTCCGGAAATGTCGAAGTATTACAATGTGATCAGGAGCTTTATGGTAACAACGCTATTGTTAATTTCAACGCAGATAAAAACTCTATTAAATCACTAGTGATGACTGGAGATGTAATTGCAAGACAACCATCAACAGGTATAGTACTACGTACAAAAGCATTAGATACTAATGTTAACGACGGAACCTTTAGCGCAGGAGAAACTTATTTTAGAATGGCTCGTGAGACTCCTAACACACGTATTTACAATAAAGAGAATTTTAGTGGATACCTAAGAGGTTATGCAAAAACATTTAAAAAAGAAGATGCTGATAACCTAATTTTAACAGATGGCTACGTAACGTCTGGAGGACCTTACGATAATGCATGGAAAATAGCTGGCGATAATATTGATATTGATACGAAAGAGCAAATGGCATACGTTAAAAATGCTTATTTTGAAGTTGAAGATATACCCGTAATGTACATGCCGTACTTTTCGCACCCTATTGGAGATAAAAGAAGATCTGGCTTCTTAATGCCTACCTTCACTCAAAATGAAAACTCTGGTTATGCAATTTCAGTACCTTATTACTTTAACCTTGCACCAAACTACGATTTACTTTTAAACACTACACTTTGGTCAGAAAGAGGTTTAGAGGAAGATGGAACATTTAGGTATATGACTAAGTATACTCAAAACCAATTTGAAGGTGCTATAGTTCCATATGATTTCCAAACAGGAACTATGAGAGGAGCATTTACTTTATCAAGTGTGGGTGATTACGATAATGGCATAACAACAAATCTACAATACGAATATGTAAGTGACTCACAGTATTTCAATGACTTCTCTGCTGGTAATGTAAACTTAGTTACAAAGACTCTATTAGACAGAGAATTTGATGTCAACTATACAAATGACTATATTGACTCAGGTATTACAGTTTTAGACTATGGTATTGTAAACCCTGCAATTGATTTAGCTAACATCCCTTATGGTAAACTTCCTGAAGTCAAGTTTAATATAAGCTCACAAGGGTATACTCCAGACTACTATACAGTAAGTATGGATACACTTAATACGTTCTTCTATAAGGCAGCTGCTCCAGTACTCGGGACAGGTACACCGATAGGTACAAACGTTAACGCTTTCAGATCAGTTGAAGCCCCTAAGATCGCTGGGAATTTTGAAGGTACTTGGTGGAATATAAACCCATCATTAGAATTACCTGTTCGTTATTACCAATTAGATAATCAAGCATCTAATACCATCAAATTTGACCAAAGTTCTGTAGCAAGTGCTTTGCCTATATTTAATATAGATGCTAGTGCTTATTTTGACAAAGACTTTACTTCAAATGATGTTGCTTATACTAGTACATTAAGACCACGTCTATTTTATACATATATCCCATATCAAGATCAAAGAAATATCCCATTATTTGATACATCACAACAAAATGAACAATATATGCAGATGTTCCAAGTTAACCGTTTTACTGGATGGGATAGAATTAATAATGCAAACCAATTAACATATGCTTTAGAAGCATCTACGACAAACCAAGCTGATGGTAGTACCGTTGCGTCTGCAAAAATTGGTCAAATGGTATATTTTGCTGATAGACGAGTTAGTTTATGTCAAGGTGATTCAAAGTGTGATCCTGCTGTAATGGATCCTTATGCAAATGACTCTTTTTCACCGATAATGTCATCTTTTGAATTCCAAGTAATGAAAAATGTTTATTTATCAGCACAGATAAATTATCGTTTACAAACACAAAAATTTGACTATCAAGTTTACCAACTCTCATATAAAGATGCTAATGAGAATATTTTTAATATTTCTTTTAACAACATTGATAGAAACTGGAACTCTATAACTCAGCAACAAATAAATGATGGCGTACCACCTCCATCTCAAGAGACTATTACACTATCAACACTATTAAATATTACTAATCATTGGGGAGTTACTGCATTATGGAACTACGATTTCAAACAGAACCAAATAGCAAACGTATTTGCAGGCTTTCAATATAATGCTAAATCTTGGGATATTAGAGCTTTATGGCAAGCTACTCCATATACAAGTAATAACCCTAATGATACTCAAAAACTAGGAACTCTAACAAATACTTATCTATTAGAGTTTGAGCTTAAAGGTATTGGTGGTGCTGGTGCAAGTAGCTTAGGTGAAAGATTAAGTCAAATCAATGGTTACGAATCCGGAGAGTGGGGAGAAGGTACATAATGAAAAAAGTATTTATTTTTATACTCTCTATAACAATATTTACTAACGGATTTTGTGATATTTCATCAAGCCTATTTCAAAATGCCTTTGGTCCAGGGGCAAACAATACAACTCTTGATCAGCCAGTTCAATCACCAGACAGTAAACAATTGATTAATAAAACCATAGCTATAGTAAACAACAAACCTATAACTTCTTTTGAACTAAATGAAGAAGTAGCAAAACTTCAAGCTGCTCAAGGGATAAACCCTAATATAACTCCCGCTTCTTTAGATTTAAAAAGAAAAGCTCTTCAAAGTCTAATTGCTCAAGCTGTACTAGTTCAACTAGCACAACAAAATAACATTACAATATCTAATGCTCAAGTTGATAGCACTATCAAAGATATTGCTGCTAAGAATGGTATTTCTGAAGAATCGTTAAAGTTGAATATTGAAGCTGCAGGCATGTCTTTTGATAGCTACAAAAATAGAATTAGAAAACAATTAATGGTTAACCAGCTTCAAAAACAAGCTATTTCTCAGCAAGTATCTGTTTCTCCAGAAGAAATCCAAAATTACATCAAAAAACATCAAGAAGAATTTGATAAAGAAATGCAACCTATAAAAATCTATACACTAAAGAACTTTATAGTAGCTTTACCAGATTCTAAAAAAGCTCGTCAGAAGAAAATAGATCAGTTTAAAAAGCTTGCTACTGCTGTTAATGAAGGGCTTATAAGCTTTTCTGAGATGACAAAACAATTCTCACAGGCACCTAACGCAAGCTCTGGTGGCCAACTAAGTGAACAAGTAAAATTTGACTCAATACCTGAGATATATAAAAGTCATGTTAAAGACCTTAAGAATCATCAAGTATCACAACCATTTATTGTTAATCATACATTGCAAATGATTTATATTGATAACTTAGATGAGCATGCACCATTACTAAGTAAAAATGTTAAAAAATACTACGTTTATGCAATTGAAATTAAACTGAGCAATGGTATGACTGAAAAAGGTGCTAAAGATGCCCTTGATAGAGCTAGACTTGCAATTCAAAGTGGCCAACCTTTTTCGCAAGTAGCTGAAAAATATAACCAAGACTATAGTCATGCTGATGGTAATTTTAAATGGGTTTCAAAATTAGATAGCCCTCCAATTATACCTCCAGCAGCTTTTGCTCAATTAAGTGAGCTAAAAAAAGATCAACTTTCCGAAGCATTTCAAGCAGATCCAAAAACTTGGATGATTATAAAATACACAAAAGTTAAAGAATACGATGCAGTTAAAGAGCTTGAAGAACAAAAAGCCCTAGAAGCTATTTTTGCCAATAAAGCTCAAGAAGTTTACAAAACATGGCTAACTTCAATTAAAGATGATGCATATATAGAAATACTAGAAAAAGATCTAAAAACACCTGAACTTTACTAAAATGCAATATAAAACAAAAGCAAAAAAATCCTTAGGACAAAACTTTCTTCAGGATGAAAACATCATTCAAAAAATTGTTAAACTAGCAAATATCAGCAAACAAGATACTGTTTTAGAAATAGGACCTGGACTAGGTGCTCTTACAAGACATTTACTATCAGCAAGCTCTAATGTAAATGTTGTCGAGTTTGACTCTAGTGTTATTGACACATTAATTAAAAACTGTGAAAAATACGGCAGACCTAATGTATATAATGAAGATTTTCTAAAGTTTGATATCCATAAAATATCATCTGAGAAAATTAAATTAGTAGGTAACCTACCTTATAATATTTCATCACCTATCTTGTTTAGAGTTATTGAAATGAGTCATAAAATTACAGATGCTCATTTTATGCTACAAAAAGAAGTTGTTGATAGAATAGTATCTTCTCCAAATAGTAAATCCTATGGTAGATTATCTGTAATTCTGCAGTATCATTTTGAATGTAGTATGATACTTAAAATACCTCCTGAAGTTTTCTATCCACAACCTAAAGTCGACTCAGCTATTCTTAGGTTAAAACCAAGAGCAAATAAAGACTTTTTAAAAAATTATGATTTTTTTGAAAAATTGGTCAAACAAAGTTTTGCTCAACGCAGAAAAACCTTGCATAATAACTTAAAGGAAATATTAAAAAACAAAGAAATTGATCCAAGCACTCTGCCTATTGATACTAAATTAAGAGCAGAAAACTTAAGTGTCAAGGACTTTGTTTGTTTAGCAAACTTTTTAAGTTAAGGTATACAAAAAATGGCTACATATGTTATTGGTGACGTACAAGGCTGTTACGATGAACTACAACTGCTTTTACATAAGATAAACTTTGATAAACAAAAAGATAAGCTTATATTTGCCGGAGACCTAATAAATAAAGGACCAAAATCTCTTGAAACCATAGATTTTGTAATGTCTTTAGGAGATAGCGCTCAAACAGTTCTAGGCAACCATGAAATATTATTTTTAGCTGTTAGCTACAACTACTTGCCAGCAAGTAATAAAGATACTTTTGATGATATTCTTAAGGCGCCTAATCTAAAGCAAATACAAGAATGGCTTTGCCATCAAAACTTACTAATCAAAGTTAATGATATTTTTATAACTCATGCCGGCATTCCTCACATATGGTCTCCTAAAAAGGCAATTAAAAGAGCTAATGAAGTAGAGTTTGTTCTAAAAAATGAAACTACAAGAAGACTCCTATTAGCTAACTTATTTAATGATGAAAGCAGGAAATGGGACAAAGAATTTGAAGGGATTGAAAGATGGTTGTGTATCTTAAACTACTTCACAAGAATGAGAACCATAGATAAAGAAGGTAAATTAAATCTCAAATTTAGCTCGACTTTAGATAAGCTTCCAGAAAATTTCAAACCTTGGTTTAAGATTAAGCATAAAAAACTTACCCCTAATTACAAAATTATATTTGGTCACTGGGCAGCAATCAAAGGTGAGACTAAATCTGATAATATGATAGCTCTAGATACAGGCTGTGTATTTGGAGGTAAACTAACATGCTACTGTATAGAAACAAATCAAAAACATTCAGTTAAAGCGATAAAAAGCTATAAGGACATTTAAGATGAGTATTTTAGTAATTAATGGTCCAAACCTTAACCTACTTGGGACTAGAGAACCTGAAACCTATGGATATAAGACACTTGCTGATATAAACAAAGATCTTGCTGATACTGCTGATAAGAGTAATATATCTATTGATTTTTTCCAAAGTAATCACGAAGGTGAGATTGTAGATAAGATACATAAATCATCAGTAGATATTATAATTATAAATCCTGCTGCATACACACATACAAGCGTTGCAATAAGAGATGCTTTTTTAGGCACAAGTAAGCCTTTTATTGAAATACATTTATCTAATATATATAATAGAGAGGAATTTAGGACTAAGTCGCTTCTATCAGACATAGCTTATGGATGTATATTTGGGTTTGGGGCAAATGGTTACACACTAGCTTTAATAGAAGCAATAAACTACATTAATATGAAAGGAGAGTAGAAAACTATGGATTTATTAAAAGCAATTGACAAGGTAGCTGAAATTCTTAAATCAAGCGACATCAGAGAAATCAAAGTTAAAGATGGTGGTTCAAGCATCTTTATGACAAAGAACGATACAGCTACAACAAGCTTTGTTTCCGCACCAGTTGCTAGCAGTGTTGCTCCTGCTACTGTTGCAGCTCCTGCTGCTAGCAGTGCTCCTGCATCATCAGCTCCTGCAGCTTCACAAGTAGAAGAACAAGAAGTTAATGGAGAAGAAGTTAAATCTCCTATGGTTGGTACTTTCTATAGTGCTCCTTCACCTGATGCTGCTCCTTATGTTAAAGAAGGACAAGAAGTTAAAAAAGGTGATGTACTATGTATTATCGAAGCAATGAAAATCATGAACAAGATTGAAGCAGAAAAAGCTGGAAAAATTGTTAAAGTGCTAGCTAAAGATGGTGATGCTATACAGTTCGATCAACCTCTATTTATAATCGAGTAATATTACATAGAGAATCAAATTTACGTAAATACAAATTATAAAATTTTGAAGGTAATGGACAATGATTAAAAAAGTACTAATTGCCAATAGAGGTGAAATAGCTCTTAGAATCTTAAGAGCTTGTAGAGAATTAGAAATCCAAACAGTAGCCGTATACTCTACTGCGGATGCTGATCTTATGCATGTCAAGTTAGCTGATGAAGCAGTATGTATTGGTCCAGCGGCTCCTAATCTTAGCTATTTAAATATTCAAGCTATTATTACAGCTGCAGAGATTACAAATGCTGATGCTATACATCCTGGTTATGGTTTCTTATCAGAAAATGCTCAGTTTGCAAAAGCTGTTGAAGAATGTGGTTTTATCTTTATAGGTCCTCGTGCAGAGAATATCGAAGTGATGGGCGACAAAGTAGAAGCTATTAAATGGATGAAAAAAGCTGGTGTTCCTTGTGTTCCTGGTTCTGGTGGTCCATTGGGTAATGATGATAAGAAGAACTTAGAAATTGCTGAGCAAATTGGTTACCCAGTTATCATTAAAGCTGCTGGTGGTGGCGGTGGTCGTGGTATGAGTATTGTTAGGAAAAAAGAAGATTTAATAAGCTCTATCTCTTTAACTAAGAGTGAAGCTAGAATCGCTTTTAATAACGATATGGTATATATGGAGAAGTTCCTAGAGAATCCACGCCATATTGAAATCCAGGTATTTGGTGATGGTGAGGGTAATGCTGTATATCTATTTGAAAGAGACTGCTCAACTCAAAGAAGACACCAAAAGGTTATTGAAGAAGCTCCTGCTATAGGTCTTACAGATGAGCAAAGAAAACGTATTGGTGAACAGTGCGTTAATGCATGTAAAATTCTAAAATATCGCGGTGCTGGTACATTTGAATTCCTATATGAAAATGGCGAATTCTACTTCATTGAAATGAATACAAGAATCCAAGTTGAACACCCTGTTACAGAAGATATTACATCAACAGACCTTATCAAAGAGCAAATTAAAGTTGCTAGTGGTCAAGGCTTGAGCTGGAAACAAGAAGATCTTGCCATTGTTGGTCATGCTATTGAGTGTAGAATTAATGCAGAAGATCCAGAAAGAATGATCCCTTCACCTGGAAAGATTGATATTTATCATCCACCAGCTGGTCCTAGAGTACGTGTTGATTCACATATCTATTCTGGATATACAGTACCACCAAACTATGATTCAATGATTGCTAAAGTGATTGTTCGTGCACACGATAGAGAAACAGCTCTACAAAAAATGCGCGCGGCTCTAGAAGAAATGCTAATACATGGAATCAAAACAAATATACCTTTACATCAAGAAATTCTTAATAATAAAGAGTTTATTAAAGGTGGAACTAACATACATTTCTTAGAAAAAATGTTAGAACAAAAAAATAAATCTAAATAAGTTAAATCTAACTTTAGATATCTACATTTAATTTTCTATCATTTTCTTATATAATGCATACAAGAAACTAATTTAAAACTTCTAAATGATATGCATAATTTTCAATCTTTTATAAAAAGTACTCGTGAGTCTAAAGAACTTAAGCGAGATAATGTTGCTGATGCTATTGATCTATCTGAGGATACCATTCAAATTATAGAAGAGGCTGATAATGATTCTTTACTACAAAGCTCTAGTAGTTTGCTTAAAAATCAGATTAGAAGATATTGTGAGTATCTTGAAATCCCTGAGAAAAAGATAGTATCAATCTTAAATAAAGTTGATATCTTATACTACAAAAAATCTCGCTATGGCAAACTTAAGACATTTGACTATCTAAATAGACTAGCGATACTAGTTATTATAATTGCTATAGTTGTATTAGCTGTTAAGCAAGTTAAAGAAAAAATGGATGCTGCAAAATCTGATCCTCAAATTTCGAAGTCATCTATTATATACACTCCTATTCAATATGATAGAAATAGCTATGGTGAACAGCAAACAGCTAAAACTTCAGAAAATAGTGATAATTCTACACAAAAAACAGACTCACCAAAAAGTATAGTTGCTAGCACACCAAAGACGATAGCTTCAGGTAGTTCTATAAATCCTAAAGCTAGCACATCTGCAACAGTAGCAGCCACAGATGACAACACAGATACAGATAGTTCAGTAGATACAGCAGATACAGCAGATACAATTTCTCATCACACAGCAACTTCTATTGCTCACCCTCCTGCTACTGCAAATATGAGTAATATGGTCATTGGTGCACCAAGTTCAAGTGCTTCTAGTCTGAAAATACCTACTAAACAGTAGAATCTATATAAATATTTCTTTTTCTAAATATATAACTCTATCTAAAAATAGATTAATATTAATTTATCATATAAAGATATAAATGAGACTATGAATATTTTAAATAATATACTTCTAAGGGTCGAGAATTACTCACCTGCTTATATTTTATTTATTGACTTCCTAATATGTTTAGTAATTAGCTTATCTATATTCTTAATAGGCAGTCTAATTATAATGAGGCATAAAAATACAATAAGATTCTCATTTATAAAATCCCTAAAGCTTATACTATATCTAGTAATATGGTCATACTTCATAAAAACATGTATAGATCTGCCAGTAATTGTATATCTACCTAATTACAAAAATCTGATAGTTCCATATTCTGATAAAGTTTTTGATTTTTGTGTTTATCTAGCTATTATAATTAGCCTTTTTAGATTTATCTCTAAAAGTAAACAAATAGCAATTGAGAAGAAAAAACAAGAGAACAAAGATGGTTATGATGATTTTAGAGATATAAATGCTATTTTTAAAGCTTTAGAGTTAGGAGCTATAGTTATCTCTATTATCTTAATTTTAGCTGCATTTCGCGTACCTCCTACAGCTTTAGGTGCATTTAGTGGTGTTGCTATAGCAGGTCTGACACTGTCACAAAGCACCCTTCTTACAAATCTATTTGGTGGACTATTTGTAATATTCAATCGTAAGTATTCTGAAGGTGATATTATCTCTTCCGATATAAACTCATCGACAAAGTTCAGTGGTACAATCAAGAAAATTGGCATATTAACAACTCAAGTTGATAGTTATGAAACAGCTCCTATGCATATTCCTAACTCGGTATTTCTTAATACTTGTATTACAACAACTTCACGTCGTACTCACAGGCGTATAGTCCAGTTTATAACAGTTGATTATAAACATATTGAAAAAATAGATTCAATTAAGCAAGAAATACTTTCAATTCTTAAATCACATCCAAATATCGATCAAAATAAAACTATAGCAGTATCTCTAGCATCTGGTAATACTATGATTGGTAACAAATCAGAAGGCAGCTTCGGTTCAAATGGGATCAATCTACAAATTTATGCTATGGTTAATAAAGTATTCTTTGCTGATTTTGTTAATACTCAAGATGATATATTTATAGCTATTGCTAAAAAACTTAACTCATTAGATATAGAGTTTGCAATAAATCCTGTAACTATTAGAAAAGAATACTAAAAAATAGATAGTTCTTTTATATCTTTAATTCCTTCTAAACTCATCAGTAGCCTATCAAACCCTAAAGCAACTCCAGAGCATTGTGGAATATTCTCTAAACAATCAAGAAGCTCTGTATCTATATCTAAGATTGGCTTACCCTGCTCTTTTCGAGTTGTTAAGTCACTTTCAAAGCGCTTTAACTGCTCATTCTTATCTATAAGCTCATAATACCCATTAGCAAGCTCAACCCCACCATAAAAGACTTCAAATCTTGCAGCAGCTTTTTGATTATTTTTATCAAGAACTTTCCTAGCTAAAGCAGACTGATGAACCGTATAATCGTATATAAAATATATAGTATTTTCTTGATTAAGATTTTTCTCAATTTTATAACTAAAAAGTATATCCAAACAATCCGCTATAGTTGGATTTTCTAAACCTTGGATTTTACCTAAATTTTTTTCAACAATTTTTTCTAGTTCACCTAAAGAGATATTATGAGGATTAAAGTTATAATATCTCTCAAAAGCCTCTTGATAACTTAAATAAATAAATTGAGTACCCGGTTTTACAACTGAAAAAAGATCTTGCATTTCTTTCATTAGATCAAAATAATCTATACCTACTCTATACCACTCTATCATGGTAAATTCATGATTATGATATTGCCCACAAGGCTCATCACGAAAGGCTTTACATATCTGATAAATACTACCACTACCTGCAGCTAATAATCTCTTCATAGCATACTCAGGCGAACTTTGAAGGTATCTTTTACCTACAACAGTATTTATAGCAAAGACATCTATAAACGGATCTGTCACACCATAATTATAAGCTAATGGCGTATCGACTTCTAAAACATCTAACTTTTTAAAATATTTACGAATTTTAGCTAGATATTCTGCTCTTTTTTGGATATTTTCTAGACTCATTTTACTACTCTAATTTTACTTACATTTGCTAAATCAAACTCAAAAAACTTATTATCATCACTTAAAATATTTAACTTAAGCTCTTTTGAAATTCCTTTTGCAGTTCCTTTAATTAATTGATTATCGTAGGTAAAGGTTATTTTCTTTCCTAACGTATAATCATATTTAGATAACTCAACTAAAGCTTTCTCATCACTCATATCAAATAAAGATACTATTTGCTTCACTAAACTAACCATCAGTTGTGATGAATCTACTTGCTGATTATTTATAATTGCTAATGAAGTCCATTCACGATCAATATTTTCATTTAAGTTGAACATATTCACATTTATACCCACACCGATAATAATATCAAAGTTATCTTTTTTAATATTTTTAGTTTCTATTAAAATACCTGCTAACTTCTGATCTTTAAAATAAATATCATTAGGTAGTTTAATCTTTAGATATTTTTGTTGTTCTGGAAGTATATATTTTTGAATAGCTTGTAAAACTCCTAATGCTATTTTAATACTCTTGAGGGAATCTCCAGAGATATTAAAATCACAATGAAACCCAAGTGTTGCATAAATATTATCTTTGTCTTCTGATATCCATTTATCACCTCTTCTACCTCGAGCTTTTGTCTGAATATCTGCATAGCAAAAATGATATTTTGAAGTAAATTCTTTTTCTAAAAGATAATCATTAGTAGAGCCTATCGTCTCAAAATATTCTATATTTATATCATCTATTTGCTCAGCAAGATTTTGCTCTATATATTTATGATTTTTCATCTTCTTTTATTTCCAAATCAAACAGCTAAAAACTAGATATTTTCAGCCTCAAATATTTATTACCTATAATTACTTTTAATATAAAACTATAATTTTTCTAGTGCTCGTATATTTAGAGACAAATTAACCTGCCCAAGAAACTCTTCTTTTTGCAACTGATAACACACTCGTACAGTATCACCTATAGCTATCTCATCTACTACAACATTATCGGTTGCATTAAACCATATTGCTTTTATCGATGTTGTATCTTTATAGCGCAAAACTAATTGTGCATGATTTTTATCTTGGCCTACTAAACGGACTTGTTCTATAGAGAAATCATTGCAAAAAATAGGTTTATCAAATTCTCTACCATAAGGCTCTAAAGACTCTATCTTTGTTAATGTATCTAAATTAAAATCATCTACATTAAGTTCAAAATCGTACTCAATACAAGGTTCAAGAACTATATTATCACTTTCTACAATATGACTGACTAGTGTCTCAAAAAGATCATAAAATTTAGCAAAATCCTGATACTTAATAGTTAATCCAGCTGCCCCTTTATGTCCACCATACTTAAGCATTAAATTAGAGTCTAAGCTTGCTATATTATCAAGCACTTGCTTAATATGAATATCATCAATACTGCGTGCTGAGCCTGATATTAAATTCGGATCATTTTGAGTTTGGGAGAATATTATCACAGGTTTACCAAACATCTCTTTGACTCTACTAGCTGAGATACCATGAATACCTGAATGACCATTCTCAAGTAAGATACATAAAGATTTCTTCGTATTATTTAAATCACTAGCTTGAACTATAGCTTCTTGGGTAATTTGTTTTTGAATATCCTTACGTTGATTATTTTGATTTTTAAGATTATTAAAGATATTCTCAATCTTTTCATCATCTTCTTCTAGCAAAAAGCTCACCGAACCTAATGCATCCGATACTCTACCATCACTATTCAAGATAGGCGCTATGCTAAAACCTATATATTCGCTAGATAGTTTATCTCTATCTATAAAATCCCAACATAGGCGATCATTTTCCTTTAACTGCTCAAGACCTAATTTTGTAACAATGCGGTTATTATAACTATTTGCCATACTTACACAGTCTGCAACTGTTCCAATAGCTACAAAGTCTAATAAATTACTTAAACCATATGATTTAGATACTGGTTTATTATTTTGGATATACTTTCTTCTTAAAGCCGCCATAAAAAGCCAAGCAACCATACAGCCTGCAATTGCTTTATCAGGGTAGTTACAGCCATCTTGTGTCGGATTAAGCACTGCCACAGCACTCTTTGGCGCTCCTTCTGGAGGTATACCATGATGATCAGTTACAATTGTGTCTATACCATTTTGCTTAAGCACTGCTATTCTTGGTTCATCTGTTGAGCCATTATCTGCTGTTATTATTAAACTTGGTCGAATACTATCCGTTAAGATCCGATTCATCAAAGACTCAGACAAGCCATAGCCTTCTTTCATCCTATGACCTATATAAGAACGAATATTATCTTTAGGATAGCCAAAAACTTTTGTTAATGCTTCATGGAAGATAGCATGAGAAGTTTGACCATCACAATCATGATCTGTTTCTAATCCTATAACTTCATTATTTTGCAATGCTACATAAAGCCTATCAACCGCCTTATCAATATCTTTGAATAAGAATGGCGATGATAAGTCTTTTATAGATCCATTTAAAATTAAATCTATATTGCTTATATCACTAACTCTTGCAGCAATAAGTTTAGCTAAGAAACTATCATACTGATTGATTAATAAATGATCTAAAACTTTTTGACTAAATAATCGTTGTTTGATTAGCATAAATTTATCTTGGCAGGATCTTTTTTACCCTTTTGATGATTTCTAAACATATTTACTCCAGAGATAAAAAGTAAACCTAGAGGTATAGCAAAGAACACTCCCCACAAGCCCCACATTCCACCAAATATCAATATCGCCGAAACTACTCCAACTGGATGCATATTTAGAACTTCAGAGAATAATAATGGCACAAGTAAATTGCCATCTAAGGCTTGAATAATGAAAAATACTGTAAGCATCCACACTAGTGTCATGCTAAGCCCATACTGTAATATCCCAACCATAACTACAGGTATAGTAATCATCACCATACCAACATATGGGATAATCACAGATAGACCTACACCAACTGCTAAAAGGATCGAGTAGTTAAGATTAAAATATGCAAAACCTAGGTATGTAACTATAGAAACAATAATAAACTCTATCGCCTTACCTCTTACATAATCTGCAAGCTTTGGTTTTAAATCATTCCATACAAAGAATAAAGCATGATTATCTTCAGGTAAAAATGACTTGAACCAGCCTATAATTCTATTTTTATCTTTCAGGAAATAAAACACCATCAAAGGTACTAAAAATAAGTAAATAAGCACAGAAAATAATAGCGGCAATGTTGTTGCTGTATTTTGTAAAATAAAAGAACCTATATTTGAGCTTATTTTCTTCCAGTCAATAGTATTAAACCAATTAACTATTGAATCAATTCTATCTACAGTTAGCAAAGTAGGATATTTTTGAGATAAGTATTCAAGGCTCGATTTTAAGCTTGAAAGTGTATGTGATGCTTGCTTTATAAAATCAATCATCTGATTAACAATAATAGGCAATAATACAAAAATCACCGACAGTAAGACTATCAAAAAAATTATATAAACAAAATAAACTAATATAAGCCTATTTATCTTAGTAGCTTTATGGAGGATATTTACAAATGTATCAAGTAGATATGCAATTACAAGAGCTGCTAAAATAGGAGCAATATAATTACCTAAAAAAGTTAATACTAAGTAAAAAAATAGCATCAAACCAATAAATACTATTGGCTCATTATTTTGATATCTATCCTTATACCAGTTTTTTATAGTTTTAAAAACCATTTAATAATAAGAGCTAATTTAAACTGTTAATATTTTAACAGTTTTAAGAAATATTTGAATATTTTTAAATTTTAAAGAGTACTTATTGACTATATATCCTTTTTTATCGTAATAACTGCAGGAGTAATTAATGCCACTACGATCCCTATTATCAACAACATATCAAACTTAGTCACAGACATATCAATATTATCTATAGGAATAAAGCCTACAATTATAGCTACAACACACCCTATACATCCTAGAATTGCCATTATTATAGTACCAATTGATCCTCTAAATATTTCATATTGTCCCTCTTGTAGAGGTTGGCTAATTTTAAGTTTAACAGCGGTTATAAACATTAAAATATAAGCGATAACAGCTAATTGCGCAGTTAAATCACTAAGATACCAATATGCTTCATTTACTGATGGCATAAAGATATATGAAAAACAAAATACTGTAAAAACTAGTGCTTGAGTAATTAGCATTGTATCTGGAGCATCATTTTTATTAGTTCTGCCAAAGATTTGTGGCAAGATATTATCGTTACTCACCACCATAAAAGCTCGTGATAATCCCATAATCCAAGCTGAAGTAGTCGTAAAAGCACCAAATATCAATGTGATAGCTATAATGTAAGTCATCCATGGCATATTAATTTGACTAAAGAAATAATGAAAAGAAACCATCAATCCAGTCACGATATCAACATCACCAATCTGTAGCTGACTACTTACTAATATTACAGCTATATTTGATAAAATAAGTGATCCTAAAATAACAGAACCTGAAATTAGTAATGCTCTAGGGAAGTTCTTCTTAGCATTTCTAACATTTGCAGCATGTATGGCACTCATCTCAAGGCCAAATAAACTAAACATCACTGTTATAAATAAAGCCCAACTACTTATATTATTTCCTGATGGAACAAAATCTGAAACACTAGGTGTCACAATCTCTGAACTATGCGATAGTGACCATATAATAGCTATTATAATAATCATAAACATTGGTAAAAGCGTACCAATAATAGCACCTAATGTACTTACTGTACTTGATGTTTTAACACCAAATAAATTTATAGCTGTAGCACTCCAAAACATTACCAAACTCATTGATATCATATACCATGGATTAGCTACCAACTCATTTGCTGCTTGACCTGTAAAAGGTGCTATGACATAAGCAATAATACCAGCAAAAAATCCACATATAGATGGAAACCACACTAAGTTATATACCCATTGCAACCAGATAACTAAAAAGCCTAACCTTTTACCAAAGGCTTTTTTAACCCATATATAGATACCACCAGTCTCTTGTGAAGATCCTGTAGACATCTCAGCTGTTAATAATGCACAGGGAATTAAAAAGAAAATACCTGCTAATATATAAAAAGTTACAACTATCCAACCTGCTTGTGCTGTGATAGAAATATTCCTAAGGCTATCTACTGCAATGATATTTATCATCACTAGCCTTATTAGACCAAATTTTTTACTACTTACTACCTGTTCCATCGCTTATTTTTTCTTTAGAAAATAACGCGCTTTAGTATATACTTAAAGTAATTTTATAACAACCACACTTACCTTGACTTTTATGAAACTGAAGTTTTTTGTAATTAGTGCTTTATTAAGCATTACAAGCCTATGCTATGCTAATGATAGCTCATATATTTGTAGTAATAAAATACTTAAAAACCCTATTACACCATCAAAAGAGAAAACTCCTCTTAATTTTACAAACTGGGCTGACTATATATCACCAAATATAATTCCATGCTTCTCAAAACTATCAAATACTAGAGTAAAATATATATATACATCTGATGATAATATGACTAGAGCAAAAGTTATGACAGGATCATCAGGGTTTGATCTAATTGAGCAAGGTGCGCTTTATCTAAATAGTGAAATTGCTTCAAATGCCCTTGTAAAACTAGACAAATCTAAATTACCAAACTTAAAATATCGTAATAAAGCTATCTATGATAAAATTTCTGAAATCAATGATCCAGGTAACAAGTATGCTGTTGTCTATACTTATGGAACTACAGGATTAGCATATAACAAGCAAGAAATTGAAGCAGTTCTTGGAAAGGGAGTTGTTCCTAATAGTTGGAAATATGTTTTTAATAAAAAATATCTAAAGAAGGTCTCTAAATGTGGGGTTTCTCTTCTTGATGAACCTGAACAAATTTTTGGTAACTATTTCCATTACCACGGTATTGATCCAAATACAAATAGTAAAGCTGAGTATGAGAAAGCTGCTTTAGATATTATCAAAAATGTTCGTCCATACATTAAATACTTTGATAGTAACAAATATCAAAATGACTTTACAGCAGGTAATCTATGCCTTGTTATGGGCTACTCTGGTGACGTGGTTCGTTCAGTTCAAAGAGCTAAAGAGATAAATCCTAATGTCACTCTTGCCTATGTAATCCCTGAAGAAGGTACTAATATTTGGTTTGATATGCTAATGATCCCTAAAGGAGCTAAGGATTTAGATAAGTCTTATGCATTAATGAACTATATTTTAGATCCTTATGTATCAGCACAAAATAGTAACTACATATATCAACCAAATGGCGTAACTCAAAATGAAAAATATATGAGTAAAATGTTTGATGATACAAATATTAGACCTACGGATGAGATGATTAAGAAAATGTATGTCTTAAATATTCATGACGCTAAGATGCAAAGTTTCATAAGCAGAATGTGGATGAATGTCAAGTATGGCATAGAATTTACACCTAAATACTATAAACCAAATCAAAAATAGTCCCCCTACCTTTCTTTAGAGTAGAAACCTTTCTTTAGAGTAGAAACCTTTCTTTAGAGTAGAAACCTTTCTTTAGAGTAGAAACCTTTCTTTAGAGTAGAAATATTTAATTGAGTTACTTCTTACTTATGTTTTCTATAATCACAGGTAAAAGACCAACTACAAAAATAATCGGAATACATACAAAAGCCCAATAAAATACAAATACTGCCTGATCAAAAGTTAAATATAACACTACTGCAACAACTATTCCTACTATTGTGCTTAGTATAGCTCCTATAAAATTTTTGCTCTTCCCATAAAAACCATATATTAGGCTAAAAGATAATGCTGCTATAGGTATATTAAAAAGTAGCATCTTATCAAGGATATGATCAATAAAAAATGTTGCGATTAGATAACTTAAGATAGCTATAAATAGCACTAAAACTCTATTTGAATTAGTAGTTTTTGTACAATTACTATGAGCAAAAATTACTGAAGCCATAGTATTCCATAGAGCAGCAATAGTTGTTGTAGCAATCAAAAATATCACTATATAAAAGTAAATCTGAATAGCTAATGGTAACTTCCCTGCAATGATACTTGCTAAGGCTAAATCTGGATTTGCTAGATCTAACCGTTTAGAAAAAGAGGCTGTAATAAAAATAGCTACTACATAGAATAAACTAACCAATATTGCTGTAACAAGCATTGCGTAAAAAGCTACTTTAGGTGATTTTGCAGAGAAAATCTTTTGGCCATACCATGGCGACAAAATATAAGTAAAACAAGTCAATACTACTAGAGACAAACTAAATGAAATTGGTAAACCTGCATGACTTTTGACATTTATAATAATACCTTGCTGACCATATTTGTAAAAATAAAACCATAAAAACAAAAACAATATCAAAGATAAAACAAAACTTATTTTGTCAATTTGAATAATTGATTTAAGTCCTGAGTTAATAGTTGCTATAAACATTACCAAACAAGCAATAAAAGTAATTAACGCTTTAGAATGTCCTGGAAATATCACTTCTAAACATACAGTTATTGAATGAATAAAATTTGCTCCAAAACCTAACATTGCAACCCATAGACATATAGCTGCAAAAATACCAAAAGCTTTATTATAGCGATAGCCAAAATACTCTGTAACACTTATTGCATCAAAATTCTTCCATTTTTTTGCTACTGTAATAGCGTAGAAAAATAATCCAAACAAAAACACTAAGCCAAGTGAGATTGCTGAAAAACCATAATTATAACCAAGACTAGAGAAACCAATAAGTGTTGAAGTGTTTAGCTCAGTCATAACTAAAGTTGCTGTTAGAGCAAAAAAGCCTACCTTTTTACCTGCTGTATAATAATTTGATACTGGTGAGTTATTATTTTTCATAAATAGGTAGCTGATTTAAATTCCAATTATAATTTTGATAATAAATAGTTTTATTTTCATTCAATATTGCTTCTTTTTTAGTTTTAGTTATTAGATATTTAGCAATAAACTGACGCATCTGTGCCTGATCACCAAAATCACTACCATACCAATCAAATATTTTTGATATATAAATATTATTATCTTTTAACTCAAAACCCTTGGAGCTATTTATCCAAGTTGCAAAAGACTTATCTAATTGTGCATTTATTTGATTACCTTGGTAAGCTTCTTTAGATAAGTTAGGACAGCTAATAGAAGCACAATTAACAGCAGAGTGAACTCTTGGATCATGCCATATTGGACGAATAATCCGATGTTCAATATCATTTAGAGTTAATTCTTTACTATCAATTTTAATAACTTTTTGATCCCATACTTTTGAATATCCAAACCAACTCTTATCAATATCTGTAATTGATTTAACTGGGTAATATTGCAAAATAACTCGGATAGTCAGCATATTGTACATATTTATCCAATACGCTAACTGCTGATTTTTATTATATTTCAAAATATTTAACTTAGAATACGTATTTATTGCTTTATTAAGGATTTGCTTATCTTTTTTTGAAACCGCACTATAATTAACAAATGTTTGATTCCCTTTCTGTACAACGTATTTATCTAAGAAATCCTGCCACGGCTTAAAATCAATCTTTGCCTGTGATGACTGATCTGACTTATCCCAATAACCCCACAATTGTGCACTTGGTGCAGCATTTAAAGATGTAGTTATTAAAGCTAATATAACTAATAGAAAATATTTGGATATTTTTATTTTTCTCATTTTTTAAACCTTTGTTTGATTATGAAACTCATAAACTCTATAAAAAGTTGTCCATAACACTAAAATAGTAAATAAAATCCCAAGAAGTAGTACAGTAGATGGCAATAAAATCATCACAATAAAAAATATAAAAGTCTCAGCTCTCTCCATTAATCCTGGTGAATAGTAAAAACTCTTTGATGATTGTTGCTGACTAAATATTCCAACAAGTAAAAAACTACTTATACAGACAATTATTGACATCATCATTATCAATCCAACCCAAGCAATCTCTAACTGATAAATAAAAATCGCGATAATAATAAAAGACTCGACAAAACGATCAGATAAAATATCGAGCATTGTACCTAATGGCGAATTAGATTTTTGTAATCTTGCAACACTACCATCTAATACATCTAAATAGCCTGATATTAAAAGAAATACCACAGCTAACCATGGTACCCATAAGACTAATATAGCACTTATAAAGCCTGTAATAAGAGATAGTATAGTTAAAGTATTTGGCTTTATGTTTAAAGCTGATAGTGATGTTGCTACAGCATTTATAAAATACTTTTGAAACCAAGGTCTGACACTTTGCTCTAGCATAATACTCCTGATTAAAACTTTAATAAAAAACGAACTATTTTTTTAACTTTTTCACTATATAATGACGGTGTAAAGTATGATCCAGCTATACGCTTGTTTAATTCACTAAGAGTTGGATATGGCACAATATGTGAAGCCATTTGCTTGATTTTTAGTTTGTTTTTAATCGCCAATGTCCACTGAGTAATAAGCTCACCAGCCTGGTCCCCTACAATACTAGCTCCTAGAATATAACCTCTTTTATTAACAGCTATCTTAAGTAAGCCATTTGTTGAAAGATTTGCCTGAGCTCTATCATTACTCTCATATGATAGTGT
This sequence comes from Francisella sp. LA112445, assembly GCF_012224145.1. Lineage (NCBI taxonomy): Bacteria > Pseudomonadati > Pseudomonadota > Gammaproteobacteria > Thiotrichales > Francisellaceae > Francisella > Francisella sp. LA112445. Next base: position 642,430 of record NZ_CP041030.1, on the reverse strand, counting down.
CAATATTGTTACACCGTTTTCTTTAGCTTGTTTAATAGGCATACCGGTATGAGCTATCTCTGGAGTTGTATATACAGCCCATGGAAAACTTGAGTAGTTAACTTTTGCAGGTAGCTTAAATAAAATATTTTGAATAACAATTCCAGCATGATAACCCGCTGTATGAGTAAATTGATATTGACTAGCTAAATCACCAATTGCATATATATTTTTATAATTAGTCCGTAATCTCGTATCAACATTAATCCCTTTAGCAGAGTGTTTAATACCAACTTTATCTAAGTTAAGCTTTTCTATATTAGGCTGTCTTCCAGTAGCTACTAATAGATGAGAGCCACTATAATTGCCAATATTAGTTTCTAGCTTTACTTGAGCATCTTGTTTAGAAACTTTTGAAACTTTAGCCTTTGTAACTACATCTATACCAAGCTTTTTAAACTCATCTAATAGCACCTGCCTACAGTCATTGTCAACTGGTCCTAATATATTAGATTCGGCTTCAAGGATTGTTACTTTCGAACCTAACAGGGCATGAGCTTGAGCTAACTCAACTCCAATCGGTCCACCTCCCATCACAAGTAAATGCTCTGGCTGTTTATCTAAACTAAAAATTGTCTCATTTGTTAGATAATCAATATCTTCTAGACCTTCTATTGGAAATATTTTTGCTCGTGAACCAGTAGCTAAGACTATATATTTTGCTTTGATCTGTATATCGCCAGCTTGGACAGTCTTTTTATCTATAATATGAGCATAATCTTGGATAACATCTACACCCAAAGACTCAAACCTCTCAATAGAATCATGTGGTTCTATCTTTGCTATCACATTAGCAACATGAGCTTGTACTTTTTTGTAGTCCGCTTCAAAATTTTTAATATCAATACCAAACTCTTTAGCTTTATTACAGCTATGTATAATTCTTGAAGCTTCAATCATGGCTTTAGATGGTACACAGCCATAGTTTAAACAATCACCACCCATCTTCCCACCTTCACAAAGGACAACTTTTGCACCCATTTGCACTGCTCCGGCAGCAACAGATAGGCCACCAGAGCCACCACCAATTACACAAATATCTGTTCTTATTTGTTTCATGCCTTAGCTCCTTTGATTTTTTTGTATATGACTGGAACAAGCGATAATATTGCTAATGCAATTATTGGTAGAATAAATTGAGGTGCAAAGATAATACCCATGTCTAACTCTTTACCTTGGCGTAATACAAAACCTAATCCAGTACCAACCCATGTATAGACTAATGAGCCTGGTATAATCCCTAATAAAGTTGCCCAGAAAAATGTTGATAAGCGAATACCGACAGCCCCACAAGCTATATTTATTGCAAAAAATGGAAATAAAGGTATCAAACGCAGTATCAGTAAGTAATTAAAAGCATCATTTTCAAAGCCTTTACGCAATTTCTCAATACTACCTTTTGCTTTTGCTTTTAATGTTTCACCAAATGCTGTTTTAACAGCTAAGAATAATAGACAAGCGCCAATAGTTGCACCTAGATTTACCCAAATCACACCTGGGAACAAACCAAATAAGAAACCTCCTAACAAAGTCATAATCGTTGCTCCAGGTATAGAAAATGCTACTACTATAATGTACACAACAATAAACACTAATGAGCTAAGCCAAAAATAAGAATTTGTCCAAGCAACTAAATCTTGATAATGTTGCTTTATAGCTGCTAAAGATAGATATTTCTGCCCACCTAAAGCAAAAAATATTATTAAACCTAGTATCAAGACTAAAATAGGAATATAACTTTTAAATTTACTCATCTTAGATAACCTTAAGTATATAAATAGTAAGGACTTCATATTCTAAATAGTATACTAAATTAGTCTAAGGTATAGTTAAAGTATAAAATAAATATATGATTATCAAATATGAACTATTCATCTAAAATAACAGCATATTTCATATTAAAACTGATAAATATATATAAATAAGTAATATTGCATAACTAACTCTTAAAGTCTTCCAATCCAGTAATAGGATACTTTATAATTTCAAAAAAAGGTGAATAATCAAAATCAGAAGGAACAAATAGTCTGGGATTTCTAGTATGGACTTTTAGTTTTCCATCAGTTGTTTTCTCTAACAATGGTAAAATAGGAAACTTTGCTTTGATAAATGCCGTTGCAATTAGTAAAGAGCAGGTTAATTTCGTCGGATTTTGTGCATTATGATTAAATAAACTAGAATGCCACTTTCTTGGTAAAATCCACCAAGGACAGAAAAATCTAGCTAAATCAAATACTTGTTGATTATCATAAGGTAGGCCCAACTCAGAAAGTGCATAATTAATAATTATATTTTTTTGGATTTTGGAAATATTTCTTGGTCTACAAATTCTTAAGTGGTCTGATGAATAAATATTTAAACTCTTTATAACAACTCCTTCACCTATATTGCTCTCTATAATAAGTGGTCCAGACCCTAACTTAGGATTATATTCTAAAACTAACTCCTGAATATCCTTTGCTAACTGCTCAAAATTACCTATATAAAGTGCTGAATGAGTCCAAATACTTCTTGTAATTACACTGATAGCTCTAGCTGCGCGGCTTCTACCTTCTACAAGAATGACATCGCATACTTCTAGATGTTTAACCAATTTATTATAATCAGATAGTGGTGATATCCTAGGCTGGCTGATATTAAATAATAAGAAGCTACTAATCTTTTGATATATTAAAGTTTTTATTTTTTTCATATCCTAGCGTAGCCCATCTAAGGATCACTAAATACAAAAGCTTCGTTAAGAATCTTTCAATTTTTTACAGCTTTTTCTTTAATTGATCTAAATAATCATTTGTTTTTCTTAGACCTTCATCTGCTTCATGGGATATTTCTGGATGCATATTCTGCTCAACTGCTGCCATTTCTTCATAACAATCTGCAGCATTTTGTTCTAATAGCCTAATTTTTTCTTTTACTGAAATATCCATAAAGTATATTCTTTCAGCTTCTTTTTTTAGATTCATAATGCACTCCCCTAAAATGCCTTAATATATTAAAATTATATCAAAAAGATATTACTTAAGCATATACCCTTCGCTCTGCATGATTATATCAAATAAAAATATTACTCTATTTCAAACTAGCTAACCTACTATATTTAATTCCGTCATTATTATTTTTAGCTCATTTAATTTATCTTGATAAAGTGGGGAAATAGGCAAACGTGGGTTTCCTACATTAACACCCATAAAAGTTAATCCACTTTTAACTGTTTTTGATAAACCTCCCTCTTCAATTATAAATTTTAGGAATCTATATTGCTTATTAAAAAGTTCATAAGCTTGAGCTAAACTTTTATTTTTAATAGCTTTATAAAGATCAATATTTAACTCTGGAATAATATTTGCAGCAGCTGTACACCAACCACTTGCTCCGGATATTAGCATATCTACAACAATAGGATCATAGCCACAATAAATAGGTAATTTATCTTCAGTAAGTAAACGAATTTCATGCACTCTCTGTATATCACCTGTAGAGTCTTTTACCATTTTTACATTTTCTATCTCGTTAAAAAGACGGGCAATAAAGCTAGGTTTCATATCAAAGCCACTATTTGATGGATTATTATAAACAACTATGGGAATATCTATTGCATCTGAAATATGCTTATAATGATTAAAAATATCATCTTCAGATAATTTCCAATAAATCATTGGAATCACCATAATAGCATCTGCTCCTACACTTTGAGCATATTTAGCTTTCTCAATACAATTTGCTGTTGTCATATCAGAAGCGCCCACAATAACAGGAACTCGTTTATTCGTAAATTCAACAGTTTTTTGGGTTACACTCTTCCATTCATCTAAACTCAGATAGGCACTTTCACCTGTACTTCCTAAAGGAGAGATTGCATCTACTCCTTTTTTAATCAATCTATCAATAAGAATCTCTAAACCCTTTAAACTTATTTGATCAGACTTATCAAATGGTGTTGGAATATAAGCAACAATACCTTCAATATTTATATTTTTCATAATAACCACCTTTACCAAGAATTGAGTTAAATTACGATGACCAACTTATATACTCCTAAGAAAACATATTTGAATTACTACCAAATGCTATACCATAAGGTATATACTCATTATTAGCATAAAAGAATATATAAAATAATAATAAATCTAGCAGATATACAAATTTAAACTTTAATAAGCTTTTTTGACCTATATCAGATAGCTGATAAACTAAAAAGAATATTTATCAAATCCGAGAAAACTATATTTTATAGAAAGAGTTATTAAGAGATTTTTTTGAATAATTGAGTGATTCTTTAGCTACTTGATAAGCATTTACATATTTTAATATAAAGAAATCTCTTGTTTGAGACTTAATTACTTTAACCGCCGTAGATACAGACTCTCCATTATCAACAAGATCGTGAAATTGTTTAATAAAATTATTCTTTTCAGAGTTACTCATAACCTATACGTTTTTAATAAATTTGTACTATTATAATGACTTATTTGCTGTAAAAAAATATGCTTACAGCGATAGTTTATTATTTTAAATCTATTAAATATTTAGTGTTTTATAAATTTTTATTTTTTAGATTAAAGTGAATTATTACTTGTTATATCTACTTGTCTAAACTTAATTATGATATCTGTATTTTTCTGAAGTGACTTAACTAAATCTGAGTTTTTATCATTTGCCGCTATATTAGCTATTATCGAAGTGTTTAACCTAAGAGTTGTATTTTCATTCTGAATAGTATTATATACCAAGCCTATCTCATGACCCACAGTATTATTTAGACCATGCCATAGCTCTTTTATTCTATCTCTAACACAACTTCTACTAACTCGATGTAACACATCTGATAGATGAGATTCAATCATACAATTATACTCACTTGGCTTATAGTATTTGTTTATCAAATCTTCTAATTCTTTAACCTCTTTACTGTTGGTAAGAACACTGAATTTTCTAGCCATTAAACACCCTTATATTTTTAAATATAAAATAATATATAAACATTAAATTTTATATTCTAGCCTGTTTATAGCTTTTAACGCTTAATTAATATAATTATTGATTTTATTTCTAATTTGGAGTAAATTTTTATGTCAAGTTTCTAAAAATAGGTCTTATATCTAAAAAAGTATAATAATGTAGCATATTTATAAGTCTATTAGCAATATTTTTTATATTATAATTTTAAATCACCAATTTGTATATTTACTATTTATACTTAAGAGATAAACATTTTTTTAAAAAAATTTTAAGGTATTGCAAAAGTAAAGCTTTGTTTCACTTAGAAATTTGTAATATATTAAACTTAGCAAGGATAATAATAAACTTTTGATTCCTTATCGCAAAAGTACATCTAATCTTTTGTTGTTAACAATAATCAAGGGAGGTTTAAGTTACTAGAATACTCGTTTAAACAAATATAGCAATGGAGAATCATTATGCAATTAGAAAATAAAGATAAAGTTTTTGAAATTCTAAATAAAATATTAGAAACAGAAATGGCTGGTGTTGTAAGATATACTCACTATTCTCTTATGATAATTGGTCACAATAGAATACCAATCGTAAGCTGGATGCAATCACAAGCAAAAGAGAGCTTAGCCCATGCGACTGAAGCAGGTGAAATGATTACTCATTTTGATGGCCACCCTTCTTTAGAGATTGCAGAATTAAGCGAAACATACCAGCATAATATTGATAACATCCTAAGAGAAAGCCTCGAGCATGAAAATAAAGCAAAAGACTACTATTATGAGCTACTAAAGCTAGTAGAAGGAAAATCTGTACTCCTAGAAGAATATGCTAGAAAGCTAATAGTGGAGGAAGAGACTCATATTGGTGAAGTAGAAAAAATGCTTAGAAGATCTTACTAGGTTCTGTGCACAAAAAAAGCTAAATTAGATTGAAAATAGCTAAACCGTTGTTATTTAGAAGTTGAAAGACAATAAATACCAAGGGTTTAGCAAATGCATTATCATATAAAAGAAGTATTCTGGTCAAGTATTTTATTATTCTTAAAATCACAAAAAGGTATACATACCAATGATGAAGACAAATTAAGATTGTTTATTGAAGCAGTATTTTATGTATTACGTACAGGCTGCCAATGGAGAATGTTACCATTTTATTATGGTAAATATAGATCAATACATAAGCGTTTTAAGGATTGGAGTGATAAAGACATATTCTCTAAATTATTTAAGTCAGTGCAAAATCCTGATTTACAAGAAGTTATGCTTGACTCAACGATAGCAAGAGCACATGCCTGTGCTACAGGATATGACAAGAATGATAACCAAGCAATTGGTAGATCAGTTGGTGGAGTAACCACCAAGATTCATGCTATGACCGATGCTTTAGGCAACCCGCTGGAAGTATTACTGTCAGAAGGTAAAACTCATGATAGTAAAGTGGCAATAGACCTACTACAGAAGGTATATAATACAAAAGTTATCGCTGATAGAGCATATCACTCTAATGAAATTAGAGAACATATTCAAAATATATCCTCTGAAGCTGTTATTCCCTGCAAATCAAATACTATAAACCCTATAGATTTTGATATTCAAATATACAAAGAAAGACATTTGATTGAGAATTTCTTTTCTAAAATTAAGCATTTTAGAAGAGTATTTTCTAGGTTTGATAAAACCATTTCAGCATATCTGGGTATGATTAAATTAGCTTGTACTTTTATTTGGCTTCGATGAGAATTTATTTTTGTGCACAGAACCTAATTAAATCATAAATAAAATCTATACTCATAATTCTAAACTTTAAATATACAAAAATATTTCCAAGTTTTATTAATTATACTGAATTAATAGATATCCTTTTATTTTAAAGTATTATTTATCGAAAAATCTAGGAGTTAGTAATATATGATAAATCATTTCTAATATTATAACTACTTTTAACTTCTCTTTAAAACTATAAAAAAACTGCTTGTGAAAGTGATATATATACCCATAAATTATAATTTGTAAAAAGCAACAAACTTTTACAACTAGGAAATATTATATAGAGGTATTTTGTTTAATATTTTTCTTATAAAATATTTAATCTTTTAAGTTTTAAAAAATGAATCTACTCAAACTACAAAAAGCTTTAAGCTATAAAATAGATGAAGGCGGAATGTGTTATGGTATAGCATTTATGGGTATACAAGCTATTATTAGAAATAAAGTTGATAGTTACATTTATCGAATTAATCTAATAAACAATTATATTGATAAATATGGCTGTGAAGATAAGGCTATAGAGGCATTAATTTTTGATATAAATACTGCATATAATAAAAGAACAAATAAATTAACTAGAGAAACATTAACAGATAATGATAATCGGCTATTAAGCATATTAGATTGGTTAGATGGTATTCAAATCTATCACGGGCTAGATTTGAAATCTATTGGAAAGAGTCATTATCATATTGAGTATCAAGACTATGAGAGGTCTACTAACTTTTTTGGAGGTAATGACGAAAGGTATCAAAAAATATTCTTACAATCAAAGGATGTTTGCTTATTAACTAGAGCAAAAATATCTGAGATTTACCATAAAGTTTTATATTCTAATAAATCTATAGCCTTTTCAATCACAAGGCCTGGACACATTATAGCCATCGGAAAAAGTAAATCATTTAATTCTATCTATCTAATAAATCACAACCAACATTCAATTATAAGTAATGCAGATCAGGCATTTAATCTAATATACAGAGCTTGCTTTGACGGAGTTGTGTCAGAAGATAAAGCTGTTTGCATATTAGAATTTACAGATATTTCATCATTAAGTAATCTTAAAGCTCCTTTTGATAAAACTACTAATAACTTTACTGATAGAAATATCCAAGATTTATTATATATAGCATTAAGCGAGGGTCATCATGAAGCTGTTAAGGAATATACTGAACATATCCTAAGAACTAAAAAATATTATTTATTAACTAATAAGAATAAAGTTAATACTAATGGATTATATTTAGCCTTACAAAATGGTCACACTGAAACAGTCAAGAAATACATTGAGATAATAGCCCAATCAAATATGACTATAATAGATAAAAAAAAGTTTATTCTAGCTGAAAAAAATGGCTTTCCGAGTCTACATATTGTTTTACATAATGGTCATATTGAGACAATAAAAACTTATATCGAAGCAATAATTAATATAAATAGTTTTAGTATAGATAATAAGTATGAATTAATTTCAGGCTGTTCTGGTACTAATAGTACTCCTGTATTATTTATGGCTTTATCAAATGGTCATGCTAATGGAGTTAAAGCTTATATCGATGGTATTACAAATATAAATATTCCTATCAATTATAAATACCAACTTATTCAAGCTAAATCAGATGAATTCCCTGGATTATATATGGCCTTAGATAATGGTCATGCTGAAGCTGTTAAGGCTTATATCGATGGTATTGCAAATATGAATATTCCTATCGATTATAAATACCAACTTATTCAAGCTAAAACAAATGATGTCCCTGGATTATATATGGCCTTAGATAATGGTCATGCTGAAGCTGTTAAGGCTTATATCGATGGTATTGCAAATATGAATATTCCTATCGATTATAAATACCAACTTATTCAAGCTAAAACAAATGATGTCCCTGGATTATATATGGCCTTAGATAATGGTCATGCTGAAGCTGTTAAAATATATATACAAACAGTTTCAAAGATAAATAGTTTTAGTTATATTGATAAAGCTAAGCTATTTGTTGCTAAGTCAGATTTTGGAACTCCTGGATTACAGGGTCCCTTATTCAATGTATCTCAAGACAAAAAAGAAACTATAGCTAACTATCTAAAAGAAATTAAAGAAGATAGTATTAGTATTGAATGTGCAAAAATCATTATGAATAACTATAACCGTGCTAAACAAATAAAAGATATGCTCTTAGCTTGGGCACAAAAGTATAAATCTACAGAAATTAAAAACAGAACAGATTATCCCTTACTCATGAAGTTGTTATCTTATAATCGATCATCAACTTTTAAAAAAGAAACAACCGCTTCAATGAAACAATTTATGCGTTGTAACGGTTGGAAATAGTAATCTAAACTTTAATTTCATAAATTATCATTAATACAAAAAGAAACCATAAAATCAACAAAACCTTTTACAAACTTTTACAACTAGGAAATATTATATAGAGGTATTTGGATTACTCTACTCTATACAATATATTTAGTTATGAAGGTCTTTAAAAAAATGAATCTACTCAAACTACAAAAAGCTTTGGGATATAAAGTACGTGAGATTGGCATGTGTCATGGTATAGCATATATGGCTATACAAGCTATTATTAGAAATCAGTTAGGCACTTATATTAAGCGTATTGAGATTTTAGATTTATTTATAAAATCTCAAGGTAATGATGAAGAAAAGGCTATAAATGACTTAGTTAAGGAAATAAAAAAAGCAGAATCTAAAAGAGCTGATAAGGATCATATAGGTAAATTAACTGATTATGAGAAGATGTTGTTAGATATAGTCGCATGGTTAGATGGAGTTCAAATCTATCATGGATTAGATTTTAAATCCATTGGTAAAAGTGAGTACTATATTAACTATCAAGACTATCGGAGGTCTACTAACTTTTTTGGAGGTAATGACGAAGGGTATCAAAAAATATTCTTACAATCAAAGGATGTTTGCTTATTAACTAAAGCAAAAATATCTGAGATTTACCATAAAGTTTTATATTCTAATAAATCTATAGCTTTTTCAATCACAAGACCTGGACACATTATAGCCATCGGAAAAAGTAAATCATTTAATTCTATCTATCTAATAAATCACAACCAACATTCAATTATAAGTAATGCAGATCAGGCATTTAATCTAATATACAAAGCTTGCTTTGACGGAGTTGTATCAGAAGATAAAGCTATTAGTATATTAGAATTTACAGATACTCCTCAAATTGATATCTACATTTATTTTAATGATAACCAAAAGCTTACTGACAAGAATATACAAGACTTACTATACATTTCTCTAAGAGAGGGTCATACTGAAGCTGTTAAGAAATATACTGACTGCATTCTAGAAACTAAAAAATATCATTTATTAAGCATTAACGATAAAATTAATGCTCCTGGGTTATATGTAGCTATGCAAAATGATCATGCTGAAACAGTTGAAGCATTTATTAAAATAATAGCGCAATCAAGTATTCCTAATCAAATGAAGACAAAGCTTCTACTTGCCGAGCAAGATGGTTTTTCAGGATTATATATAGCTTTACATAATGGTCATATTGAGACAATTAAAACTTATATTGAAACAATAATTATTATAAAGTGTAATATAGACAAGTATGAGCTAATTTCTGCTTGCTCTGATAATAACTGTACTCCTGGGTTATTCTCTGCTTTAGCAAATGGTTATGTAGAAGGTATTGAGACTTATATTAAAACTATAGATAGTATTAGTGATGTTTCTATAAATAAATTTAAAAAACAAATATTCACAGCTGAAAATATTAATGGTACTCCTGGATTGTTTATGGCTTTAGCAAATGACCATGCTGAAGCAGTTAAGACGTATATCAAGGCAGTTGCTAATATAAAAGATACAACAATAAATAAACAAGATCTTTTAGCCGCAATAGATAATGGTGCTCCTGGATTATACATAGCCCTAGAAAAAGGTCATACTGAAGCTATAAAAATATATATAGAAGAAATATGCAATATTTCTAACATTAATAAGTATCAATTATTACACTCTAAAAACTCTAGAGGTACTCCTGGATTATTCGCTGCTTTAAGAAATGGTCATACAGATACAATTAAAACTTATATAAAAGCTATATCAAACATTCAAGATGACTCCATAAATAGCCATAAACAAGAAGTACTTGCAGCAAAGCATAATAATGTATCTGGACTTTTTATTGCTTTACAAAATAATCACGTTGATACAATTAAAATCTATATTGAAACGATAATAAATATAAATGACTCAACTATTAATAAGCAAGAACTTCTGACTGCTACTTCTCATTTGAATAATCCCGGACTTTTTACAATTATGCAAGAGGATAAGGTAGATGCTGTAGAGGCATATATTGAAGCCATCGAAGAAATAAATAATCCTATGATCGATAAAGGCAAACTACTATCTGCTATATCCATCAACAATATATCTGGACTATATCAAGCATTACTTACTAATAAGGAGGATAGTATGATAAGTACTTATCTTAAAATTAAAGATAATAATGGTTATTGTGCTAATACGATTATGAATAGCAAAGTAGATAAGGTTGAGATAAAAAGACTATTGCTAAAATGGGCTTATAGGTATAAGCAAGGTGTTAATAAAAATATTAAAGACTATCCCCTACTTATTAAATTATTATCTTATAACAGATCATCAATTTTTAAAAAAGCTATAACCGCTTCAATGAAACAACTCTGTAGTCATATAGATTGGTACCAACATGGCCCTTACAAATAAGAAACACATTATAACAAAGGACTTAAAAAATGAATCTCTTAAAATTACAACTAGCACTTGGTTATAAAATAAATAAGCTAGGAATGTGTTATGGTATAGCATTTATGGCTATACAAGCTATCATTAGAAATAAAATTGATAGTTACATCCATCGTATTAATCTAATAAACAGTTATATTGATAAATATGAAAATCAAGATAAGGCTATAGAAGCATTAGCTAATGACATAGATCAAGCATATAAGAGAAGAGCAAATAAACTAACTAGACAAACATTAACCCCTGATGAGAATAGGCTATTAGACATATTAGCATGGTTAGATGGAGTTCAGATATATCATGGTCAAGATCTTAGATTATTAGGTAAAAGTAGATATCAGATTAATTATCAAGACTTTCAAAGATCTAGTGATTTTTTTGTAGGAGGAAATGAAGAATGCCAAAAAATATTCTTACAATCAAAGGATATTTGTTTATTAACTAGCGAAAAAATAGATGAGATTTTATTGAAGATTAAAAATACCCACAAACCCATAGCTTTTTCTATATCAACTTCAGACCATACTATAGCAATTGGGAAATCTAAAAATGTTAAAGAAATATTTTTAATAAGTCATGACGATATCATTATTTTAGATAAGTATAATAAATTTAGAATTCATTCATTTTTTGGGGCTCAAAATAATGACCTAATAACAGTTAGTATATTAGAATTTTCAAACTCTACTCAAACTCATGAGATAAACTATTTTCTTGAAGATATTTCACAGTTATCTAATTCACAAATAAAAAACTTAATATATATAGCTTTACAATATGGGCATCCAACAGCAGTTAAAGCTTATATAGAAACCATATTAAAAATGAACATTAATATTAACAATAAAATAAAGTTACTCGCTGCTAAATGTCCTAATCAATTTCCTGGTTTATATGTGGCTTTACAAAATGGACATATTGAATCGATTAATATTTATATAGAAAGTATTCTAAACTCTAATATCCCTAATAACTTCAAAGTAGAGCTACTCGCTGCTAAAAATATTAACTACACACCAGGACTATTTCTAGCTCTACAAAATGAGCATGATGAAATAATTGCTAATTATCTAAAAATAAATATCCCAAATCTTTCTGATCATATTGTATATGGCTTTTCAAAAAATAAACTCATGAAAGAACTTTTGTTAAAATGGGCATTAAAGTATAAACCTAACCAAATAAAGAAAAAATCAGACTATCCTCTTTTAATCAATATATTATCTTATAACCGTTATATCTTCGAGAAAAATCCTACTGAATCTACTAAGGCTCTTAATGCCTGTAATTATTGGGTATAAGTATAAAATAAATCATTAATTTTATACCTTTAATTAATTCTGATCTAATGTTGATAAGATACTAAAATCATGTTCAATTTTTTTACTACAATCATCTGCTAATAAGACAACTTTTCGAACATCATGAAAATTATATGCCTTGTTTACACTATTTCTTTGGCCTTTATCTAATATTAACTTACAGTAGCTTGACTCTAAATTTGCTAAAACTTCCTTAAAATAATCATCAGAAAATTTATGACTATATAGTAATCTTGCTTTAGTATTAGTATACCTATCTACAAAATCCTGCTGCTGTGAAATAGTTGTTAACCCAATATTATTTAACAAATACATATATTGATCAGTTCCTGTAGTAAGTAGAGCCATATCATGTAGTAGCCCATCACAACCTGACAGTCTTGGGTTTATCTCAATTAACTCTATTGTGCCATCATCTTTTAAGATAATTTCAGTATGATCAACCGAGTTTTTAATCTCAAAACAATCCATAACTTTGCAAATATAATTTGAAATTTTTTGATACTCTAATGTCAACGGACTAACCTGATCTACACCAGTTACAACAACTTCCTGATAGTTGCCAATATGTTTTATATATTTATATATGCCAATAACTCTATGTGTTCCACCTATAGTCACACTATCAATAACATACTCATCCCCTTCGATGAACTCCTGGATTAGATATGAATCAAACTTTCTCTTTGACACACTATGCTGGGAGTTTATTAACTGCTTTGAAATATCAGACACTGAATTTATGATAAGCACCCCTTCTTTACCAGATCCATATCTGTTAGGTTTTGCAATAACTGGGAATTTTAATTTTTTGATATCTATAATTTTTTTAGAGTAGTTTTCTTTAGTCAGTAAAATCTGGCGTTGGTTTGATAACCTAGCTTTCCTTAAAATTTCAATAGCTTGATATTTATCTGTTCTATAGTTTGATACAACACCATTAGACTTACTTGGTAAAAAAAAAGATATTAGTTTATCAGCTAAGATACTAGAGTCATCTGTACCATTTAAGATAGCTTTTATATTTAGCTTTTCTTTATTTACCTTACTGACTAGAAAATTTCTCAGTATGCTAAAAGATGGTCTAAGATAATGTATCTCATGATAACCTAAGCTTTTGATAAGGTTTATTTTCTGATGTTTAGTATTTGTAATTATCACAATTACTCTAGTATTCGATTCATATACTCTTGTAAATATATAATTACAAGAAACAAAAGGGTCTATTAAAATAATGCTATCCATAATTATGAGGCTCTGCTATTTCTTATAAAAGTTGGTAAAGTTAAGAAGATAGTGATTAAAACTGCTAATATATAGTTTTTGAGGGTTTCTTCTTTAATGTATTGATTATGCCCAAATTCAGATAAAATCAATGTCAAAAGAGGTATTGAAGCACATATGATAGAGTGAATCTTTGCTCCTGATTTTTCTATTCCTTTTTGGTTAAAATACAAAGGCACTATAAACGATAAAACTACAACTACCAATAAGAAAGTCATAGTATGGGCATTAAAAAACATACTCATAGATTCTGAATAATTTTTAGGATAAAAAATAATAATAGAAGTACAGATAAGGATAATTCCATAAGACCTAACACATAATACCATTGATGTTGTTGACTCTGTTTTTAGAGAGTATGATTTCGCCTGTATTCTATATATATATGATGAAATTCCGCCAACTAATGCTATAGATACACCATATACTACACTCCTACTAGTAAACTCACCTATGTATAGATATATAGATATAATCAATATGGCAAATAAACTTACTCCTGAAATTAAAGACATCTTATTTCTATTTGTAGAATACTCTCCAACTAAAGCTATAACAGATGGAACTATAAAATAAATAACCATATAAATATACGGATCTATAATTGATAAACCAACAAAAGTTGAGACCCAAAGTATTCCTGCACTTATATTTATAGCTATGCTGGCTTGATATGTTTTAAAAAAATTCGTATAAATAACTCGAAGTTTACCAAAATTTATTAAGTGAAAGAAAAAGGTAGATGTCACAACACAAATTAATAACACTACTAATGGATCTAACTTCGTTACTAGCTGGTTTATATAAATAGCTGATAGTGCTGTTGAAACACAATATATAAAAGATGGATTAAGTATCTTTTTTCTCATTTTAACATTATCTGAATTGAATATGCGCCAGATAATACTTAAGGAAAGTAACTAAGATATCTCCTATTTGTAAATAATTTGTAACTTAACAAAAAAAATAATAGCAAACATTCTATAAGAATCATGGTTATTTCAAATATATCTTTGTTACATATTTTCAACAAATGAGAAACATTATAGATAACTTTATTAGGTATCTTTAAGTAAATTAAAACCTAAGGAGCTATATTACTGTGACAATTGATTTCGAAAAAAATGAGAATACCAATAAAGATTTACTAAAGAAATTATGCTTGGAAGCATCAAAGCATGTTAATTATAAATTTTTAGGAGGGGGAACTAAAGTTACAATTGATTCTGTGAACTACATCGTACCACACCACTTAAGTATAATTATTAAAAGATTATTAGTGAGTGATAGTATTAAACAAAACTCGAGGGATTTTAAAAAACTCTTATGCGGTAACTTATCATATTGTCAACCAGGATATAATATTGGTAGATCTAGTTGGACTGAAAAGTTATATTCACATCCAACTGAAATTATTAATAATCTCAATTCCTTATATATCTCAGACTACTTTACTGGAAAATTTACTTTAACAAGCAAAGATAATGTGTTTTTTAGAGATTTGCGAGGATCTTGGAGTATAAAAGTAATAAAATCCAAACAGATAATTCTTGATTCAAAGAATCAAAATTCTGATAATGATAGTTTCAGAGAAAATATAGAAAAAACGCTTAATGATTTAATACATCAAAATACTCTTTCAATGGCAGATAAAAACACAATATACTCAGTTAATCAGAATATTTTAGTGGATGTCTTAAAGGCTTTCACAGATAAAAAACCTCAAAGCTCGATTAATGATCCACTTAATAAATCAAGAAATATACTAAAAAGATTTTTTTATTTTGAAGATCTTAATAACTTAAGAGACTCGTCTACAGATGCTATACTAAATTTTGATAGAGGTAGCTTACAGATTAATCAAAAGACAACAAAAGAATTTCAAAAATATATTGAAGATATGCTTTTAGAGAATATTAAGGATTTAGAATGTGATAAGTCTAAATATATTAAAGTTTATGAGCAAGTGTTAGGAAATGATTATAAGTCTATTCTTGCTAGTAGATCTAGGTTTAAAATAAATACAGTTATTAATTTCAATTTATTAAGTAATCAATTTGATTGCAGTACAGAATTATTTCAAGAATAATATCAATTCTAATTATTACACTCTAATATAATAAATCTCTAATATTTCTTCCTAGCTGGTATTTTATCAATTACTTTAGAAACTACCGCTTTAATAATATTTTTTAATTCAACACAGGCTATTGTCACAATAAATGATCCAAAAAATATCCCTCCAACTATACAAAATATTGGTACCGTTCCTAGTATCATAATATCTACCTTTTTTATATCTTATTCTGTTTCAGTTTCAGCTTCTGCTTCATCAACCTCTTGTACATCTTGCTTCAGCAGATTTGATTTTGGAATTATCTTTTTATCTAAAAAGATCTCAAAATCTTTCATTAGAATTTCTTTGATTTCTTCTTTATTAATGTCATCATCACTTGCTTCAGCAGATTTGATAAATCCAACAAGCTCATCAAAAATCTTTAAGATTGGCTCTGAAATCTCTTTGGTCATTTTTGGCAAAATTACACCTAGTTGTATTTTAAAAGAAATATCTTCCATTTTTATTCTCCTACGTATTGTTATTTAACTTTAAACATTAAGTCATTTGCTAGATTTACCGTCAGTTTGGTTGGATATATCATTTAAATGACTATGTTTTAATAATACGCATAGAAAATAACTAAAATATTTCAGATTTGTAAAAGTTTGTAATTTTTATACTCTGTTAGTTGATAGTGCAAAAAGTGAAAGATTTAGTAAAAAAATTCTTACTGTTTTATAGATATTACTTTATTTGAGCCGATAAGTCTTTTATCCTTCTAACAAAGAAAGTGAATATTTCTTTGGCTTTTTCCGTTTTGATGTCCCCACTTTTACCAATCCTATCAATCTCTAATTGCATATCTCCTTCAGCAGCATAATCTAATTTACCAGCTCGTTGCTTAATACTGCTTTTTACACGATTAAGATCATCACGACTATCCTTACTTAGAAGTCTAATCAATATATCTGATGCTAGGCTATCATTGGTTGTCGTGACTTTACGATCTGATACCAAGGCTCTAACATTATGACCAAACCGCAAATGGATATCATTTTCACTAGTTGGTCTAAATCGTAATTTTTTTAGAGCGTCAACTAATAAACTAATTTTTGTTTGATTTAATATATCTGCTAAAGTATTAATTTTAAAATTACTCTCCTTAGGCTTCATATCATTCCATTTAGTAACGATATAATCATGATCAATCTTGCCATAATAAAATCTATTATAAAAATTAAACTGCCCATAATTATATATATGGAAATCATTTTCCATGAATAAATAAACACAAATTAAAAGTGACGCTAACCCCTTTGTTTCATCTAAATCGTTTGGTGTCATTTTTACAAACTCTTTAAAACCATCTAAACCAACTGAGCATATACCTATTAAACTACCCGAATCAAATACAAGTCTTGAGTCAGATGCTCTCTCACCAATTAAGAATCTCCAAAGCTTCGAATATACGACCTCTGCTAATGCATTACTTTTTTCTTCATCTGAATTTAAATATTTAAGAAAATAATAATATGTCTTACCTCCTGACTCTTTCTTATATCTATGAACAGCATGTTCTGAAACACCTAGCACCTTATCAAACCTACCCAAATCTGCTATATCTAATGTTAAATCACTATTAGTATCTTCTCTAGCTGCCCCAAAAATACTACTTCTAAAATAACCACTGCGAAAGCTTGATTGATATATCGATGCTTGAGTACCCACAGTGCTTCGGTATGATTTAAGAACTGAATCAATATAGTATCTTAGCGAACTTTTTGTATTATTACCTCCAGCTAATAATTTTGCATCAGCATACATCTCTGCAGTTACAATTTTGAATTCCTCTTCTTGAGGATTTCTAGAATTTACATGAGCTAATTTATTAGCTAGGACTAAATAATTCTTATGCCCTAAATAATTGTCTAAAAGAAACTCTAGTTTTCCATTATGCCATGCTGTATCACACCAACGACCTAAGGTTTCTGCTCGATGAATACCTTCTGTACCATGATGGTGGAATAACTGCCAGTTAAAGATACTTGCTTTACTAGCTCCTTTCATATATAACCCAATAGTGTCAGTAATTATATTAATATCAATTTGAGACACGATAACTTTTCCTTTACTTTAAACCCTAAAGATAAAATACAGGAGATATGTAACCCAAATATTTCATAGCTGTAAAATATTATATTTTTATGAGGAAAAACTAAAAATTTAAATATATGATGATAATACTGGCTTTCTTAAACTAAAATATAATAGAGGTACTATAAATAGTAATAGCACTAAAACTATATATTTGCTAGTAAACCAGATGTTTATCCACTCAGATGAGATCGATCCAAATAAGAATGATACATAACCTAAAGATAGAATTATATTAAACCTATGATATTTATTCTTAGCTATATATTTAGTAAGAATTAGAAAGAATAAAAATGGACAGTACCAATTATAATTAGCTACAAGTAACTCCCTCAAGATAGAACTATTTCCAAAGATTAATACTAATAAAATATTTAAAAATAATAATAGGCTTGAGTAAAAAAATATTTTGATAAATCTTTCTTTACTTATATACGCTGAAACTAGGACTATTAGTATAAATGCTATCGGATATATTATTATTTGGAAAAAGAAAAAATAGTTAATATCTTGTTTATTACTAAACGATATTGCATGTAAAATATACTGCTGTATAAGTCCACTTATGATTCCACACACTAGTAAATAAACAAATAACTTTATTATAGAATGTTCTTTCATGATATTTATTAAATATACAAAAATTTTTGTGGAGAAATTTCTATAACTACCTTTGCTTTCTCGAGGCTCATTTATTGTAATAATATAATATATCAAAAGCAGTATTAGGAATAAGATTGAGCAGGTGTATATAATAATCTCACCTCTTAGCACAGGATCTTTAATCAGTATAAGCTCTGTCAATAACATTACCAACTTTGATAAAGGAAGAAAACCACAAAAGATCCCAAGAATAAAAAACTTATTTTCAACTCTCATAATTGCCTTATATAAGAGTGTTATTATATTTATATATAATATAGCAAGACAAATATTACTAATTATTTCTTTTAATAATGTATCTTTGTAAAAAAATTCTCCGTGAACAATGAAAATAACAAATCCAACAAGGAAACCAAACTTTATTACTTGATTAATTCTTTTTTGAGAAAAAAAACATAATATAGGAGCTAAAAATAGCATCGCAGGTAACAATGCTCCGACTATATAGAAGTATCTAAAATATCGATAAGAGTTTTCAAAAATCAATGGATCATGACTAGATATCTCAGGAATCATACTAAGTATAATTTGAGAAATTAAGGCCATTAGTATTAGCATAGTAGTTTTAAATTGGTAACTTAACATTCACAATTACTCCATGAGGGTCATAATGATTAGCTAAACTTACAACTCCATTATGATTTGTAATGATTTCGTGGACTATGGTTAATCCAAGACCATTACCTTGTTTCATATTATTAACTTGATAAAAAGGTCTAAATATATTTTTTATTTCACTTTCTTTTATACCTACACCATAATCTTTGATATCTATTTCTATAAAACATTCTTTTTTTGTAATATTTACAGATACTTCATCACTGTACTTTTTTGCATTTGAAATCAAATTTTCAAATGCTCTATATAACGCTAGTTTCCTTCCTTTAATATAAATCTTTTCATCTGTGTTAAGTGTTATATTTTTGTATTTACTAATTACACCTCTTAACAAATCAGTAAAGTTGAATTTTTCAACCACTTCATGACTAAACATGTCATCTTTTATCTCTAATAATAATTGTTGACACAACTTCTCAAGTAACTCAAGATCCTCTAAATTGTCATCATCACTAACCATACCTAACTCATATCTTAGTTTTAATCTAGCCACAGGAGACTTAAGATCATGAGCAATCATAGATAACATTTTTGTGCGTAGCTTTAAAGCTTTAAATAACCTCTGTTGAATAAAGTTGATAGAATTGCTAAATCTACCTAACAATTTTATACCATTTGTTTTGACCTCTTTCTCTATTAAAGACATCCCTAGTTCATAGGCATTGTTTTCTAACTTTTTAGTTGGAATAATTATTTTCAACAAAATCCAGCAGAAAATACAAATAGCAATTATTATGATTCCTGTTACTAGATTAGAAATTAACAATATATTTTCACGCGGAAATGATGGCTTAACAATATAATTCAACCATACTCCATTATTGTTAATAGAGACACAACTCCATAGTTTAATTTTTATATGTTGTTTTTGACTAAGCTCATTAAGTAAAGTCTTTTGTTCAAGCTGAATTTTACATAGAGGCTTTCGTGTGAATTTTGCAAATGCATCATTAAATTCAAAATCTAAAAAAATACGTCCTTTTAATCGTTGCTCCCCTTTATAACTTAATAGCATATTTATGGCATTAATGTTCTCAACATAGGCATTTATAATATTTCTATGAACATTATTTGCTGATTGACTTGATATAAAGAATGAAGAGATAGTAATCTGTATGATAAACAATACCATTACCAATAAAAATAATAATCTAAAAATCTTATTTTTTAATACTATTTTTATGGTTGATTTCATATATTACTCTTTAATGTAACCTCCTGAGTCCACATGTACCCTGAGCCATGTATTGTTTTTATCGCATCATTAATTTCGATATCTTTTAAAATCTTTCTTAATCTTGATATTTGGATATCTATTGATCTATCAAAATTTTCTAATGACCTATTTTGTGTCTGTTCCATTAAAAGCTCTCTTGATAGAACAATATTTGGATTTTCTAAAAAGTATTTAAGTACTCTATACACACCTGTTGTTATTGGTATCATTTTTCCATTGTATTTCAATGTCTGTGTACTTGTATCTAGTATACAATTACAAAAAGCATAATTAACCGTTTTTTTGTTTACTGATACTTGCTCTTGCTTATGAGACCTTTTAATTACATTCTTTATTCTTGAGTATAATACCATCGGATTAAAAGGCTTGATTACATAATCATCAGCGCCTACTTCTAAGGCTAATATTGTATTGATATCATCTTGTGATGAAGTCACCATCAATATAGGAATATCAGAAAATTCACGGATCTTTTTGCATGTTTCAATACCACATATTCCATGCATATGAATATCTAATGTTACAACATCATACTTTTCATGATTCGCATATAAAATCTCTATGGCTTCTTCACCTGAGTGCACAATATCTATTTTGTAGTTATATTTTTCAAAGAACAGCTTCAGCATAGAGCATATTTTTTTATCATCATCTACTATCAGAATATTCATATAAAGCTCCTTCTCATTATAGTAAGCACTTTTTTATACCATAGAAGCAAAACTTGAAGCTAACCTTTTGTAAAAACTATCCGTAAAGTGCTCTAATAATAAAGATTATACATCAAATTGTAACTCATGTCATTTTACTAAATTTGTCTGTAGGTTAGTTATATTTCAATCTTAGTTTTACTTTTCTATAATATTTCGTAGTTTAAAATTATTAATATTAATTATTGTATTTTCTAAATACAGATTATTTTTAAGCTATAAGCAAGTTAGATAAACTTGAGAGTTAGGATTATGCATCAGATTAAACTTAAAGCATAAGACTCTCTCATTAATCACAGCTTGCCATTGATTCCCTAATGGTATGATTTCAAAAACCTCTTCAGCATCTGGGAAGTTATTCAATAATATCTCAGATTCAACAGGCTTTAGCTCAACACCTGGTAAAGCTTTTAACAAAATACTCTCTGTCCTAGAAGGTGCAAACCCCTTAACTAAAACTTTCCTATCAGATGATAAGACTGAGGCTCCACTATTATAAACAAGGTATTTAGACTCCGAAGTAAAGAAATCATCATCTAATATTCCAGTCTGGTACACACCTTGTTTATACGAAAGCTCATATATATTAGAACTTTTTAATTCATTTTCTGAGCACTTCGTTATCAGATGTAAAAGCTTATAGCAGTCTTGTAGTGGTTGCTTTGAGGCTTCGTATAAACTTATTTTGTTATACCATACAAGACTCACACATTGATATAACTTATGTATATAATTTCTCAGCTGATATATACAAATAGCGCTACTATCTATATTCTGTGAATTTAACCAAAATTCAATATCAGATAATCTAAGATTCACAGCTTGATATCTATCATATATAGTTTTATTTATGCATACTTTATGTAATTTATCTCTAATATCAGATAATTTCTCAGTTGCTGATTCTAAAAATGATTTAGCAAACATATATGGTAAATATATGCATTTAGGTATATAACTCGTATCTACACTCCATTTTTGCTCATCTTCAGAGTACGCTAGCTCAAATAGTTTGACTGAATAATTAGTATTAGTCACTAAAGTATCACTTAAATAAAACTCAAAATACTCTACTTCAATGTCCTGTCTATTAATATTTTCATGTTGTATATTTGGCTCATTTTTTAAAGTTAAATATAAGCTTAATTTGCCATCTTCTGTAATTTTCTCAGGATCTAACTCGTATGCATGGCATATTGCATTGAAATCTAATAATGCAAAAGTTTGACCTGGCATAAAGATGGCTAACTTTTTGATTTTTAATATATTATATAACAGTGCTTTATCATCTATAATGACATCAAGCACACCATCGCTATAGCCGTGAACTATGCTATTCACATGTCCACTTAATTGATGCATATATTTTTGTTGTAAAATAAAATGCTCAGGTAATAAAACCTGCCCCATACTCCAGTGTACTTGACTCATTATTAATATCCTTAAGCGCCTGCTGCTGAGTTATTTGCCATAATGTTTGAAACAAATTTCGCATTACTATCAATATTTGATGCTGTTATCGAAACATTGAAGTTATTACTAGCACGTATATTATTGAAAGTTATCAATCCAATAGCGTTTGAACTACTATTTCCTCCACCTATTTCTTCAATTGATGGTTCGCTTGTCGATGTAAATGTAACAGCATCTTGGAAAGTTAAAATATCTCCCCAATTACCAGCTGTAGTTCCAGTAGCAGGTTGGAAATAGAATTGCCCTGTAACTAAAGAATCTGTAGCAATTGTTGCTTCAACAGTAACCATTTCACGATTACCCGCAGCTTGACTATACGCATTTGCAATAGCATCAAGACTTGCTTTTGTAACTGCAAAAGTTATAGAGTTACATGAAGTAGTACCTAAAGTAGCACTAGCAACATAAAGGTTCTCTAAAGTAGCCACGATATCTGTATTTGCTTCTGTAGCTCCTCCTGGATACATTGCAGCAAATTTAGTTAATGTAACAGGTTGGCCTGCTATTTTGATAGCAAAGCTACTTCCTAGAAGCATCTTTGGCTCCATTGCAAACTCTGGACTTGTCGATTGAGAGTTTTGTAATGAGTTCACATTTACAGTAAATGCGTTATTTCGATTTGAAACATATCTACTAACTTGTTCCATGATTTTTCTCCTTTTATGATTATTTTATTTCTTAAGCTAGTCTTGTATCTAACTTAAGGGTTACATCCATACCTTCAAATTTAATATGAGGCAGAACTTCTATGTTGCAGTTATACCAACCAGCCATCCCTTGGGATTTACTGACATTGACATTAGCTGCTTTAAATGGATAATAAGATGCCGTTAAAACATTTGGATTTGACACTGTAGTTACATACTTACTAATCCAAGTATTTAATTTTTTACTTATAATAGTCTCATCTGCTTCTGAGCCGATATCATCGCGAGCCATACATTTAACATAGTGAGCTATCTTACAAACCGAGAATGTATATGGTAATTTTGTAATAAGCTGACTATTCTCACTATCATTAGGATCTTCAAATTCTTCGCTACTTTTAAGTGACTGGGCACTAAAGAAACAAGCGTTTGAAGTTTTCTTTTCATAAACTAAACTGATAAACCCAGCTTTAGCTAAACTATATTCCTTATGATCTGGTATCAAAAAGTTAACTGGAAGTACAAAAGCATTACTATCTCGTTCATTAAAGTTGTAAATTGGTAATCCTTCGACCATTCCTCCACTTGTTGGACCACAAATAGACTGGCACCATCCTGTTATTTCATATGATCTAGCTAAGTTTTTAGCAAACAACACAGATGCATTTCCCCATAAACAACTTTGATCTGGTGCAGTTAGACTAACTTCTTCTTTAAAATTATTTAAAGGTCCTTTACCTGCAGGATTATTGACAGGATCATAAGGAGCTCTTAGCATAAAGTTAGGCAGAGTCAGACCTATATATCCTGCTGCTCTAGTTTTTCTAAAAGCATTCCAACGACCAAATCTAGGATGTGCCATCAAACCATCAATATCTTTAATCTCACTCAAATCATGATATGTCTGACAACCAAATAATTTTGGAGAAGCTGCTGCAATAAATGGCGCATGAGAAGCCTCTGCAATTCTACCCATAACAGTAAGCCACTCAATATCCTCTTGAGTTTTATCAAAATCATATAATCCGATTACTGAACCGTATGGTTCGCCACCAAACTGATCATACTCAGCAACATATACTTTCTTAAAGAAATCACTGCCAGAAACATCTACACTATTATTTTCAAAATCTTCAGCTAGTTCATCTTTATCAACATCTATAATCGATAATTGAGTCTTTTTAAAATCCATATTATTAGCAACTTCTTGAACTGATCTCCAGCTAGTTTCTAACTGTCTAAAGTCAGGATGTGCTAAAACTTCTGAGACTTGTTTATTGATCATATTATCTATCATCTCAGAAACTCTATGTATTAGATTCTTATCAATAACAGATTCATCTTTTTTATTACTAAGCAATATTGATAATGCAGTCATTAATCTTGACTCATAATTTGCTTGTAGCTTACTATCGCTCAACTGCTCTTGGGATATTAGTTGAAAATTCTCACTCTCCTGAAACCCTGCTGCTGAAAGAATATCTGCACACTTATATGCTTTATCTATAACTTCTGACATTTTAAACCCCTTTCTCTTGATCATTTAACTTATACGATTCAAGAAGAGGCAACTCCTCTTGAATCTTTTCTAAAGCTTGTGAGCTGTTGATACAGTTATTTAGTAAGTTCCTAAGTTTTCTATTATTATCAATAGTCGAGCTAAACTCTTGTATTAAAGCCTTAGCCTGAAGCAACGACGCTAACTCAGGAATACGCTGAGCAATAGTATTTGGATCAAAGACTTTCATAGAGTCAACATCTAAGTTTACTTGAATATCTTCAGCACCCTCTTTGATATGATTTGGCACACTAATATTCAACTTGATACCCATAGGTTTCATAACTTCAGATAAGTTTGGACTCGCTAACTCATAAACTTTACGATTACTTAAATCTTTTTGTCTCTCTTGTGAGTTGCCTAATGACAAATCTCCTACTAATAATTGTCTAAAAGGCAATTCCTTTTTCTTTTTGACACCATCAACCTCCATATCATATGTAATTGTGATACGAGATTTTGGAATTGTTTGATTAATTTTCATTTAAACTCCCCTTACCTATTTTTGTTAAATGTTTAAGCTTTAAAAACTCACTTGAAGTTTCTAGACACTAAGATAACCATTAGATGTATACAAAATATTTAGCATTTGTAAAACTTTGTAACTTTTATTTAATTAGCCAGATAATCTTGATAATTATTGAATTTATTAGAATTTGTTAATTATTTTTTTAAAAAAACTAAATTAGCTTTTAAAGGTATAGTTTCTGGAAAACTGCAAAGATTGTTGGGGAGTTCTTTCACAAATATCCAAGCACTCCTTAATTATTATAAAATAAGTAGATGTTTCTTTATTTTTATTCTTAAGATTATTAGCATATCTAGATGAATCATAAGTATTAAGTGTAGGATTTGAATCTGTAAATCCTATGTTGTAAGTGCTAGATCTTTTACTCTCAGGTTCAAATAAATATCTTTCATTATCTAATATTGATTTTATAAGCTCTATATCATTATTTATTTGACTAATATAATTTCTTGTATTTATAGCTCTTTCATTGTGATGATGATTTGAGAAAATATTTATAATTCTATTGTTTATATATTTATCTAACTTTGTTAGTATTTGTTTCTTAATTATAGAGATATCCTCATTTTCTGCCATTTTTAAAAACCTATCTATGATTTAATGTATTTTTAATTGTAGTAATAAGATGTGTCTAAAATGTTTAATAACTGTAAAATAATGTAATTTATAAATGTAGATGGTTCTAAAGTAGTATTTTTCTTATAGCAAAGATTATGAATAATTTAAATAAATATCCATTGATGAGAATTTACAGTGAAATCTGAGTCCAAATTTAATGAATATGAAATATAGTATAAAGGTCCTAACTTATCTTCTATAATTTTTTTACAATCTTCAAAGCTTTTTTGACTTGGTTTAAAATGTCCACTTTCATTATTAATTTCAACTTCATAAGAGTTTTCACCTGTTATTATTTCCCCTGCCATTAAAGCTTTAAGATTTTTCTCTATTCCATAATTTGTAAAATAATTAGGGTTAAATTTACCAACATGAGCAAGAGTGGGATGTTTTCTAGAGCCTTTAGAATAACTTCTATCATCTTTAGTAATTCTTATTTCAAGATCAGAAGTGGCGTTGATATAGTAAATCACATAGATATAAGTTGTATGTGACTCAAGTATAATACTCTCATCTAATATAAAGCTATCCGTACCATTTTGTTTTATCGCTGATGCTACATTAGCTTCAATATTACGATCGTAAAGATTATTATTCTCTAATGAGGAAGTATTTATTGCAGTCTTAATCAGAGTATCCTGATCTTGCCCATTAATTATTTTTTTTACAGTTAGAAATTGTTTTATAGTAGCTTGATGTTTGATAGTTTGCACTACTAATTTTTTGTGAAAATTTAGAGCTACTATACTCATTAGTTCGCTTTTCTAAATCATACCCTGATAAATATTTTCCAGTTTCTAATAGGCTTATTTCATTATTTATTATCCATTTTATAGTTGTCGTATTTTCAGCTGCTTCAATATACTTTCTTGTATTTATAGCTCTTTCATTATGATGATGATTTGAAAAAATATTTAAAAATCTATTATCTATATAATTATCTAAATTTCGTATTATCTGTTTTTTTTTGATTAAAATCCATTTAGAATCTCCTTTTTAATAAAACTACAACCCTACTAATCCAATAATACTTAGCCTACACATGAGATTTTACCTCTAAAACAAATAACTCTTGACACTCTTGAATTATCTTATAATAGGGTGATAGTTTAGTAGCTCTATTTTGAGACTGATTAAGACTATCGGTAACTTTGCAATATTCTAAATCAAGAGTTTTTTTCTCATTTTCAATGATAAATTTAATTGTTGCTGAACAACTTGCATTTTCTATACAAACTTTTGTGTTAACTGCTCTTATATTATCTCCTTGATTAGTAAAAACATTTAGAAATCTATTATCTATATAATTATCTAACCTTTGTATTACTTGTGCCTTTAGTTCACTTAACTCCATTTAATCCCCTTTTTTACTTATTTATAAAATATTCTTATATTATACTTTTGTGATATATATGAAATGTTTAAGAACTGTAAAAAAATGTAACTAGTAGTTAAGTCTACGAACTTCAATATAATTAAATCTAATATTATATTTTGTCCCTAAAGTTTCTTTAATAAACTCTTTGCACATATCAAATCGTTCTTCTGTCGACACATAATCACTACTTTCATTATTTACTACTAGTTGGTTTCCAGATTTTGAAGATATTTGACCTGCCAATATGACATTAACATCGAACTGATGATTTCCCAGGCAATGAGACCTATCAAGTTTTCCTTTGTGAGCAAGAGATATATGACTACGGACATTATATTTATAATGTTTATTAGGCAAAACCCTCATTTGTAAGTGCTTATCTTTACCTTCTCCAAATTGATAAATAACATAAATATAAGTCTCTTCTTCATTCAAGCAAATATTTCTACTAAGTATAAAGCTATCATTTCGATAACTTCTTTTTAGATCAAATCCTTTTGTAAATTCACCATCAATGTATTCCGAGCGATTAGCTTGAACAACTAATTCTTGAGGGGCTGAATTAATTAGCAATTTATATCCTGGTTGTTGTCGCATTTGTGATTTTAAAAATAGATCAATCTTTACTTTGGAATTACAAATTATTTTATAGTAGCTTGAAGAGTTAGGATTTCGGTTTTTAATTTCTTGCGAATATCTCGAGTTTTGATATATTGAATCTCCAGAATTTAGATCAGATATAGACCTTACTTCTGAATCAAATAAATCCTTCTCGTTACAGAGAATATCATATAAAGGATCAACATCATTAACTCTTACAATAAAGTTTTTAACAGTTATTGCTCTATCATTATGATGATGATTTGAAAAAATATTTAAAAATCGGTTATTAATATATTTATCTAAATCCCTTATTATTTGATTTTTTAGTGCGTAAAATTGCATATTTATTATTTTGTCATCTTAGTGATTATTATAACAATAGATTAGGTTCTGTGCACAAAAATAAATTCTCATCGAAGCCAAATAAAAGTACAAGCTAATTTAATCATACCCAGATATGCTGAAATGGTTTTATCAAACCTAGAAAATACTCTTCTAAAATGCTTAATTTTAGAAAAGAAATTCTCTATCAAATGTCTTTCTTTGTATATTTGAATATCAAAATCTATAGGGTTTATAGTATTTGATTTGCAGGGAATAACAGCTTCAGAGGATATATTTTGAATATGTTCTCTAATTTCATTAGAGTGATATGCTCTATCAGCGATAACTTTTGTATTATATACCTTCTGTAGTAGGTCTATTGCCACTTTACTATCATGAGTTTTACCTTCTGACAGTAATACTTCCAGCGGGTTGCCTAAAGCATCGGTCATAGCATGAATCTTGGTGGTTACTCCACCAACTGATCTACCAATTGCTTGGTTATCATTCTTGTCATATCCTGTAGCACAGGCATGTGCTCTTGCTATCGTTGAGTCAAGCATAACTTCTTGTAAATCAGGATTTTGCACTGACTTAAATAATTTAGAGAATATGTCTTTATCACTCCAATCCTTAAAACGCTTATGTATTGATCTATATTTACCATAATAAAATGGTAACATTCTCCATTGGCAGCCTGTACGTAATACATAAAATACTGCTTCAATAAACAATCTTAATTTGTCTTCATCATTGGTATGTATACCTTTTTGTGATTTTAAGAATAATAAAATACTTGACCAGAATACTTCTTTTATATGATAATGCATTTGCTAAACCCTTGGTATTTATTGTCTTTCAACTTCTAAATAACAACGGTTTAGCTATTTTCAATCTAATTTAGCTTTTTTTGTGCACAGAACCTATTCGTTTATATGAGATGTTTAAGAATTGTAAATATTTGTAACAAATATATTTAATGAGCTTTTTTGAAAACTAATATTTTCTTATTATTGGTAACTGTAGAATATTCAAATGTCTTATCATGAACAAATCCTGATTTGATAAACATTTCAATGATTTTTTCATTTTTATTTATATTTGCATACCCTCCATAGCTAGTCTCATATATAGAATCTTTTATATGAACAGCATTAGCTGGATATTTATGATCTGCTAAAACATCGACATATATATGACTATCACTATTCATTAAATTCTTAAGTTTAGTGAGTAGATCATATATTTCAACATCTGAAAATTCATATATAAAACACCATAACATCAAGATAGAGTCAAACTTATCGTTAATATAAATATCTAATATAGATCCTTTTATTAATCTGACATTATCTTTAGAAAATTGCTTAATTAACTCATCATAGTGCCTAGCGTTTAATTCAACTCCAGCTATAGATAAGCTTTTGTCTAAATCAAGCAGATATCTAATAGATCTACCATAGCCACTACCAATATCTAAGACTTTTTTTGATTCGGATATTTGTTTTTCAATACATTTAATATCTGGACAAATATCTAAACCTACATCAGCAGCCAATTTCCTTAACTTTTCTTTTGTTAGTTCAACATATAGAGAATTTTGATTTAATTTATTGATTTTTAAAGTATTGTAATTATACATATATTTTCTTAAACTAAATAACATAAAAGATTTTTACTAATTTACTTCTAGCGTACTATTACCATGACGATTCCTAAACTTTTTATTTAATTAACTTATTTTAATCACTAAATGTTTCTTAGATGTTTCTTAGATGTTTCTTAAATATAATATAGCTTAATATACAATTTTCTTTTACTAAATTACTATGCTTTAAATTATGATTAAAAGAATTAATTTATAAGATGGTATATAATTACATAATTTTTAGTGTTATATATTAAGATATATGCAAATTGAGAAAATCTCTTGGAGTAAAGGCATAGAAATATTAGAGAAAATAAAATTTAACTCTAATCTTTTAAACTCTCTAAAGAATATTGATAAAAATTATCAATTTCAATTTTACTTAGCAAACTATAAATATGGTGAACTTATTTTAGATAAAGGTAAGCATATTTTTGATAATACTATTAATCCAGATTATAATGAAAACTTAACTTATAATAATGGCTCTAATCCAGCAGGAATAATTATAAAAGGAGCTATTGAATTATTCTATGAGCATAAAGATAGGGTAATACCCTACACTATTGCTAAAAAAGGAGATTTATTCGGTTCTTGGTTATTTTTAGATAATATTGATAATAGCTTTCAACCAATATTTAACTGGAGCCTCTCTGCTGGTGCAAGAAGCGTATATATGCTACCAAAAATAACAAGGAATAGAAACCATGAAAGACTATGTAAGCAATTAAATATAAATGTCAATAAACCTAAGGATCTAAAAGATCATTGGAATGTCTTTAGAGAGATAGCTCAAGCTAAAAATAGCACGTGGGAATATCAAGTATTATATTTCCCGAAAGAAATAATATACTTTATTAACTCTAATGAATGGAAAAACTTCAAAAATCAATTAGTTTCTATAATGTGGAGCAAGTCTAGCTATATGAGAAACCTAATTTTTTGGAATAGTATTTATAGCATTATTACATCCTTAATTAAAGAGATTACACTTCAAGATATAAGTACTATCAAACATTTAATAGGGATTAGCATTGGTGAAAATTTAGGTTTTTGTCCTGCTACTGATAACACTTTTATTCCTCTTGATGATATAACAGAAGCATATTCAAATAACTACAATCTAAAAGAGTTAGGTTATGAAGTTGATATTCTAATACCTACAAAAGAAAATTTAATAAATACAACTTCAAAAAATCAGATTTACTACTCTCTTCAGTATCAAACTAATATTGAGTATCTAGAACATAATACTGGATATCAAAGTCATACTAAATATATGGAGCATTTATCAAAAATGATAGATAAAGTCTCTGCTACTTTACCTAAAATATCAAACTCTAAATATTCACCTATAGAAAAAGTACTAAGCAAAATAGTGTTTTCATTTTCTAACCTAGATTCTAATAATAAAATATTTGAAGATAAAAGGTTTAATATGACAGAAAATAATTTTCCTATAGGTAATAGCTTTTTGAGAAATTCAATTGTTATACATACTACAAACTCTCATTAAACAATAATATATCAAGGATAACTAGAAAACTAATACAATAGCGTTAAATTGGATTATTGTAAACTATATACTTCTTGATTTATTTTACTACCTAATATAGATACTCCTAAAGTAGATTTCCCTAAAACTGTTTTTTTAGTCTCAAGCCATTCGCCATACTTAGTTACATCAAGCTCTGAGTTAATATAGTCTAAATACTCACATAATAGCTTATATTTAAATACATATTCACTATTGTTTAAATTAGGTTCTTTAATTTCCAGGCTCATAAGCTCTCACCCCTTTTTTGTAAATTATACTATATTATTTATATGATAAATTACATAATACAAGATTATATTTTTGATATCAATGAATATTTCTTTAAATTCATAAACTCTGTAAAACTGTTGTTGTATTAGAAATTTACTTGTTTATTTTGTATTTTTTATAAATGATTTAAAGTATGAAAAACTACAGATACTTTTAATGTTAAATATAATTTTAGTATGTGATAATCTTAAAGAAAATTTTTTAATAAGAGTTCATGATTTGCAAATAAACTAATGTTTAAAAACATTAAAAAATACACTGAGCTTTATAAGGTATAAATATAATTTTATAATTTTGCTTTTTATAATGGTCTAATTTATGCTCAATAAACTCTTTACATGCCATCAAATATTTTAATTCTGGCTTGAAGTGTCCACTATCATTATTAATTTTAATGTTTCTTCCTTCAATTAGAATTTCACCAGCCATTATGATATTTATTTTTTTATTTCTTATATTTTTTGTAATATTAAGATGATTATTTTTTTGAAATTCTCCGTAATGAATAAGCGTAGAATGTACTCTCAAAGGATCAAGTATATCAAACTCTTTCTTAGTACTACGTAAAACCACTCTCATTTCCCAATTATTAAAATCTTGATCACAATAAATGGCAAATATATATGGACGTCCTCTAATAAAATAAATAGCATTATTAGAAATATCATCATCAATAATATTAGGAGACTCATCTTTAGATAATGTAAAACTTTTACATAAATGTTCTCTTAGATGCATAGTCTGTTTAGCTTCAAGTTTAAGTGTTTTAGAGTCTTGATAATCCTCATCAAGTTCAAGGGTTTCTCCATTAATATCCTGTAAAATACTTATTTGGTTAACTTGATCTTGTTGTAAATACTCTTTACAGTTATGAATGACTTTATAGTAACCAGATGTCTTATAATTTGGCTTTTTATTATTATAGATAGCTGAATAACTTTTACTACTATTATCGTTACTGGAACCAGTTGTTAGAAAAAGGTTTTCGGCATTGATAATATCTTTAATATCTTTGACTGTTAATGCCTCTTTAATTTTATTCTTAGTCTCTATTGCTCTATTATTATGATGGTGATTTGTGAAAATATTTAGAAACTTATTATTTATGTAACTATCTAAATTATTGATTATTTTTTGCTGTATTATTTTAAAACTAATATTGTTTGAATATATCTCTTTCATTTTTCATACTTATAAGTTTTTTTTAGGTTTTAATATAGATCATGAATATTTATGGAATATTTCTAAAATGTAATATTTTATAATATTAATAGCTCTAGTAAAAAGAGCTTAGTATATTAGGCTCCTGATAATATAGAATCTAGTAAGTTATTATCGAAACTTAATAACTAAATTCATAACTCTACTTTCACAACTAACTACAAACATTTACAACTAAGAAATATTATAAAAATATTAATAAATTAATATTAGATCATTATAAAAATTAAAGGATTAATAATGCCTAAAAACATCTTTCAAATAAAAGGCCCTATGAACTTACTTGAGTTACAAAAAGCTTTAGGTTATGAAATAAATAAAGGTGGTATGTGTTATGGTATAGCTTATATGGCTATTCAGGCTATTATAAGAAATGATTTTGATACTTATATTGATCGTATTAATTTATTAGATGAATATATGAGTAAACATAATAGTGAGGGTGAAGCTATACAAAATTTAGCTTCTGATATAAAAGATGCTGAAGTAAAAAGAAAAAATAATCACAATTTGAATTCTATAGATATAAAATTAGGGGCTGTCCTAGATAACTAAGTTATGTTAGGATGGTTTTGATGAGGAAAAGTAGATTAAGTACATACAAGCAAGACAAATTAATAGAGTTATTTATAGCAGGAAGTACAGCACGAACTGCATCAGAATTAGTATCAGTAAATAAAACCACAGCCAGCTATTATTTTCATAGATTAAGATTATTAATTTATGAAAATAGTGAGCATTTAGAAATGTTTACAGGAGAGATTGAAGTAGATGAAAGCTATTTTGGAGGAACTCGTAAAGGGAAACGAGGTAGAGGAGCTGGTGGTAAAGTTCCTGTATTTGGCTTACTTAAACGTAATGGTAAGGTATATACAGTAATCATTCCAAATGCTAAGAGTGATACTCTATTACCAATAATTAGAGAAAAAGTTAAACCTGATTGTATCGTTTACACTGATACTTTTAGGAGTTATAATGCCTTAGATGTTTCAGAGTTTAAACATTATAGAATTAACCATAGTAAGCTGTTTGCAAAGAAGCATAATCATATAAACGGTATAGAAAGCTTCTGGAATCAAGCTAAGAGACATTTGAGAAAATTTAATGGTATTCCTAGAGACCATTTTTACTTGTTTTTGAAGGAATGTGAGTGGAGATTTAATCACAGTGATTCTAAGGAACAGCTAAAGCTAATTAAACACTGGGTTAGAGAGAGTTTAAAGTAAACTTATCTAGGACAGCCCCTAAAATTATTAAGTATAGTAGC
The DNA here is from genome assembly GCF_012224145.1 of Francisella sp. LA112445. Taxonomy (NCBI): domain Bacteria; kingdom Pseudomonadati; phylum Pseudomonadota; class Gammaproteobacteria; order Thiotrichales; family Francisellaceae; genus Francisella; species Francisella sp. LA112445. The sequence continues at coordinate 607,745 of NZ_CP041030.1, read as the reverse complement.
ATGGTTAGATGGTATTCAGATTTATCATGGATTAGACATAGTTTCATTAAGTACTCCTTGTTCATATATAGAAAAATTTAAACGTAAATTAAATATAACTAATTCTCCAAATACTTTTGGTTATCAAAGTTACAATACTGGAACCAATTTATTTTCTGGAGATATCTATGAACCTGATAAAACATATCTACAATCGAGTAAATTATGTTTTTTAAATGAAAGTTCAATATATCCTCTTTTTGAAGAAATTAATAGATCAAATGAGCTTATGGCTTTTTCAATAGGGACAGGTAAACATATTATAGCTATTGGTAAAGGTATAAATACTCAAATATATCTAATAAATCATAATAGACACATAATTTTACACAATAGAGAAGCTTCTTACAAATATATTAAATTAGCTTTTGATGAATCTATTCATGAAATAGATAAAAGTATTATAAGTATATCCAAATTTTCTAACGAAAAATGTAATAGTATTGATACAATTTACGATAAAAACTTACCTATCGAAAAAGTACTATTTTTAGCAATGTTGTATGGTAATACAAATGCTACAAAATACTATATAAAAGAGATACTAGATGGTAGGAAAATGAATAAAATAGAACTTCTCGAAGCCAAAGGTAGAAATAAATATTCTCCTGGGCTTATATTTGCTATGATGAATAGCCACTTAGATACTATCGAAGCCTATATTATAGCTATAGCTAATAGTAATATTATTAATTCTTATAAAATATCTCTACTAGCAGCTATAGATATTAATAACGAGCCTGGACTATGGCTTGCTTTATATTACAATAATACTGATGCTATTGGTATTTATCTCAAAACTATTAAACAAAGTTATGCTCCAGGTATAACAAAAGCTATTATGAGTAGCTGTATAGATCAAAAAAAATTAAAAGACTCACTTTTAAAATGGGCTCTTGAATATAAGCCTGAAAAAACTAAAAAGAGATCTGATTACCCCCTTCTTATAGAAATATTATCATATAATCGTTCAACTATCTTTAAGCGCTCTCAAACTACATCAATAAAGAAATTTCTTGATAACAAGATATATAAAATGTGGCAGTAAAAAATAATTATGTAAATCTATTCTTTAAAATTGCATAAATATAATTACTATTTTTTAAAAAAATCTATGTTCTATAACTAATTGAAAAATTTTCATTTACTTCACACTAAATTTCTTAATAATAATCTACAAATAATTAACCTATATTTATCTCTGTACCATTTATATTAGTTTCTGTACTTTTTATATTAACTATTGAACTATTAATATCTATGCTAGTACTATTTAAGGTTATACTTGAACCACCATTATTTAACGTTATATTATTAGCTGAGCCATCGATGGTTATTTTTAACTCATTTAAACTTATAACTATAGTTTGATTACTTGAGTCTAAAACAATAGATGCTGGATCTGTACTCAGCGCTAGGGTCTCCTCTGTGGTATTACAATCCACAGATACTATCTTATCACCACTACTTGCCTTTAAAACAATCCCATCCGTGTTTTGAGTTATAGTATGTTGTTTAGCCATATTATTTATCTCCCTATGCTGTATTAACTGTAAACTGACCCGGCTCTACAACTTCTATAACACCCCCATAAATACAATTTAGCTTACATTGGTTTGTTAAAGCAGGTGTTTTTCTAATCTTAACTTTTGAAGAACCAGGAGTCCAGGGTGCTGGTGTAACAGGCACACATGGTGCTGGCGTAAATACTCCTAATGCTGCTGCTGTTGCTGCTATTACAGCAGGGTTTGAGGGACATGAACACATCCCAAATGGTGGTATGTTCGCAACTGGAATATTATCCGTAATAACAGCTGCTGGCATCTTATTGGAGTTAACCATCTTATCAGGTAAAACTACTAGACTACTAGGAGCTGCTCCAAAACTACATTTAATCTGAGCGCCTAAACAAACTTGAGTTGACATAATGTTCCCCCCTTTATTATTAATAATAATTGATTATCAAATAACTACATATCAAGCAAATAATAGGAGTTAGCTTAGCTAGATTTAATATGCTTGAAGTTGTTTTTCTTAGTTGACTTTTTATTCTTAAAGATTTTGGTACTGAGATTTTCATAGGAGTGTAATCTAGTATTAGAATCTTTAATTGACGTAGATAAAGACTTCTCTCAAAAAAGCTATCTGAGTCATACATACCTTTATATCCATGATTGAGCAAGTAATAATATACCCAATAAATATTAGTATATGCCTGTGATTTTTGTGATATTAAATATTCTAAATATTGATAATATAGCTTACCAGCCTCTAAAGTTTTAAATAGCCGTGTTTGTAGCATTTCATAATCATATCCAGATGATATAGCTATTATATTTAGCCTTTCATCACAATATGCTGCTAAGGCAAATGTGATTAAATGCGACTGACTATATTTACCCTCTTCACGATTTTTATCAACTAATATAAGTTGTAGATCTAGAATATCTTTATAAAGTTGATCTACAAGTTGGTAAAAGTCTTTTTCATCTTGACTTGAGTAGCTATCAATATCATTAATTATCTTATAAAACACTGTTCTCCACATTTATAGAACCTCCATTACATTATTTTTTGAAATATTTATAGTTTTGTCTTTTTGATTATCGGGATTAATATAAAACTTCCAATTACCCGAATTAGACTCTTTTTGGAAAAGAAAATAAACAGACACCCCTCCTTTGTCTGACTTTCCTATAGGAATAGTCTGCTTACCTTTATCAGGGTATATTAAAAAGCTAGCATCATTACTACCTTTCTTTAAATAACTTTCATATACACTATTAACACTACTATCTAAGTAATCATACATAGATTCTTGCTTAACAATTACATAAAAAGGTTGACTATTATTACTTAGCTTATTGGGATTAACTGTTAAGTCAAAAGTTGAACGAGCACAGCTCGACAACATCAAAAAAAATAATGCTATAAAAAATAGCTTAATCATTTTTAAATAACTTTTTTTTAAATTAAAATTTCTCATTTTCTAAAACCTTATATGCAAAACTTCCTGATAAACTTCTCTTATATAGAGGCTCTCCTAACGTAAGGGTCTCTAGACCGTTATCAATTACTAATAAAATATTTTGAAAGAGAATATTTAAATCCACCGTCAAACTATTAAGTTTCTTTGATACTTCCTCACAGATCTCTATCATCTTTTTTCTAGATTCTTGTATTAACATTCGGAAAAGGATTTTTCCAGTTATAATAGTTAATCTATCTTGATGTACCTTCGATAATGGCTGATTTATTTTTGTACACCCTAAGAGGCTTCCTCTAGTTTGGTTAATATACTCTAAGTCAACAATGACTCTATATTTACCTAATGACTGACGAACAGATTGCTCAACTACTGAAACTATATTGTTACTATAGTCATCTTTGGAAAAAAATATCTCCCCATTTCTATAAATATGATTCTGATAAGTTAGTAACTCTGGGTACAGAACATAATTATATAGTGTTAGCCATTTGTCTAATATTTGACTCTTAATGCTCTCAACTGAGGCAATATCAAGACATGATTTGAGTATCGCTAAGTTTTTAGTATCCTTTATTAATAACCAAATATTAATCCAAATATTTACTTCATTTTTCTCAACTATAACTTTTTTGATAATATATACAGCATTATCCTGTTTCCAATTGACATGCCAGCGCCTATTATAGTCAGGATAATTCTCATTTATATATCTGATACAATTCTTATAGTTGCGTGGAAAAGTTATCATTGAAAACTCCCTTTTATCTTAAAATTATGTTTAGTATTTTTCTGTAAGAAAGTTTCTAACTGTTTGAGATAAAACCTAACCCAATCGTGATAATTCTCTGGCACACTTTTAAAATAAAGAGATATTTGCTCTTGTTGATCAATAAAAACATCATTTAACCAAGCTTGAATTCTTACTAATGCTGATATATCAGTAAATTTTAGCAAACCTTTCCAATCTTCTAATTTCCAACTATGAATATATGGAGTTCGTAGTATTTTTAACAAAGGTTCAATCAAGTCAGTATCATAAGCATCTTTAGGACTTGTGATTAGACTTTTAATATCTAACTTATATGAAGATATACTTTGGTTTAACCATTTTATATTTGCCTTATGATAATTATCCATTAATGCTTGATCAATGTGATAACTAAGATATATATCTGCAAAAATAGTTTTATTAAATACTTGTGAAATTCTATTAAACTCTAGACCTACTTGTCCATCTTTATAAATTACTTTGTAATCTATTGGAGCTAAAGGTTGCTTGTCTGCATATACCGTTAGAACCTCATGTATAAAGAAATCCGAATTGATTTTCTCTTTACTCTTTAACCAATATATCTCATAGTCTCCATCCATTACAAAGCTAGCACTAACTGTTTGATATTGATTAACAACTGGTACTATATTTGTATGGAACAAATCCTTTAATTGATCTTTATACATATCCTCGATAACAAAGCCTTTTATCGCCAGCCGTATAGAGTTAATTTTCTGAGAGAAATACTGAAATAGACTAACGTTAATTCTAAACTGTAATCTTGGATCAGATAAATTTTGGCGAAACTTATGATTAGAATGTTGAACATAATCATAACCATAAGTAACATCTATTTTTCTCTGACAAGTTGAGCCATCATCTAAATCAATAGTCAAATAAAACTCACTAGCATTATTTAACTTTCTAAATATATTAATAAGTTGTTCAACAGGAATATAATCTGAATGCAACCAAAAACTAAAATTATTGTCTTGTAAGCGAAAAGATTTAGTTTTAGAACTAAAAGAAAGCTCTATACCATTATCTATATATTCAATGTTAGTAACATCAAAAGGTAATATTCTTGTTGAAATTGGTGAGTATAGAATCTCCTGTTGTTCTAATAGTTTTATACTAAGTTGTTGCTCTAAATCAATATAGTTACTATCATCTTCAAAATAACAATCAGATATTTTGACATAACATCCTTTAAATGTTGGTGTTAACATATGAGGGAAATGTGCTTTTACCTTTGAAGAATAAAGACACTTAGTATAGTTTCGAAAATCATTTTCTACTTGAGACTGTAACTGATTAAGAGCACTCATCATCTCTTTTACAGTAATATTTCTACCCAAAGATAATTCATCCATAAATCACCTACTTCAATTTTTATTTAACCAAACTCTAGGATAGTCAATATAAAACGAAACTTTTGTTTCATTATTATTAAAACTCCAAGTAAAACTATTATTCTTTTGATCTGCAGACTCTAGCAATCTCCAAAATGACCATAACCCCTGTTTAGCCTGTTGCGCAGTTAGATCTTTCTTTTTATTATTAGTGCTTACTAATGCAATTGATGAGATATTATCTAACCACCAATTAATCTTAAAGGTCTGCTTAACTCCCCCTACACCAATATCTGAAATACTATTTTTATCAGATGATAAGATACCATCGTAATAAGATACCTTTTTATCTTTAAAGAAGTACCATGAGCTTTCAGTATGGCTATAACTAGGTAAAACCTTAGAAGTTCTTAAGGTAACTTCTATAGTTTTTGGATTACCATTACTATCCCAAAGGAGGTTTCTCAACTCTTGCATTTTTTTAAGTTTTTGCTGTTGCTGATCAGTAAGCCACTTATTACTATTATACTTTTCTACTAATGAAGAAATTTTTGAATATGACTTCCAAAAAGAACCCTCTTTACCAACTATGGTTGTTAGTTGTTTTGGAGTAATTTGATTAGCAGAATTTGCTCTAAATGGAAAAGAGTCAAATACCTTACTATATTTAGGTTCTAAGTTTTCATTCCAATATTTTTGAATATACTGCTGGAGTAATTTAGTTGTTACATTATCACTACTTACTGCAGCTTGTGAAATCAGCTTATTAAGCTTTGAAGTTAATTTGATAGATTTCAAAAACTGATTCATAGTTTTTTCAAATGGATGTTTATTATTTTTATAAATATCGATCAACATTTCAGGATTCGATTTTATTTCCTCCAGAAGCTTGATATTCTTATTCATAAGCCTATTATAGGATTTAATACTTTTGTAAAAGTTATCAACCCCTTCAAATCCACTATGAGATAAAAATTTACTTTTTGTATCCAAAACATTTTTTTGAATAAGCAATAGTTGAGATATTAAATCTGATGTTCCATTAATTTCTTTTAATTGAAATATTAAAGTATTAATATCATTAGAGTTTACAATAAGAACATTATCTAAACGTTGATAATAATAACTTTTATAACCTTGCTCGTATTGAGTTAATGAATGCTTAAATTGATCATAAAGAGGATTAAGATTTACCCCTAACTTATTATACTTATTTGCTATACTTTCAAACTCATTGTCTAATGGTCTTATATTATTTTTATAGTAATCATAGCTGTAGTATTTTTGCGGTAATTTATCTAAACTTAATTTAAACTTATTACTAACATTCTGTAACATAAAGCTAGCTAGCTTTTTATCCCATGGAGATTTAACTATATTTTGAATATTTGCTTCTAGGCTAGATAATTTTTGAATTCTATCATTAATACCTTTTGTATTTGTAATCGCTAAAATAGTGTCTCTTAACTCTAAATATACAATAAAGTGATCTAAAATCACTCTTTGCGGTTCCGATAACTCAATGCCTATTCTAGTTTCATTTATCTGAGACTCCAAATCATGATCCCTAGATACTTGGTCTAATAATACTAGCTCTAAAGCCTGATTTGTGACCTTGTTATTTAATGAGACAGTAAGAGGATACTTTTCATTAAATATATTACTTGTAAATTTTGTAACATATCTGAAAGTTTTAGCATAATCTGCTCTATTAAAAGATAACTTATATACTTTTTTATTATTTGAATCTTTATGTTTTAGTTGCAACCATACAGCTAAAACATTCTGAGGGATGCCAGATACTTTTGACCATAACCATAAATTACTAGAGACTAAATCTCGTGTAGTTGGATTAGCTACCTCATTTTGAATAACATTTAGAGCCAAACCTTGTACTGAAGTACTAGTTTTTGATAATGTTTCAGACATTATGTTACTAGATATATATTTTTCCCAAAATACATCAAGTTCTTTTTTCACAGCATTATGATATGCTAAATCAACTATATAACTTTTATAAAAAGCTTCTTCTAAACTTGATTTATAATTTTTTAAATTAATCTCGTCTATAGGTTTTTTATATTTAGGACTCAGTTTTATTTGCTCAACAACATTTTTGATATTACTCTGAACTTGATACCATCCATAAATATAGCCTCCAACTACAAATAACATAAGCATAAAGAAAACAACTTTTTTGACTTTCTTTATAAATTTTTCGCTAGATAAAATTTTAAAAACTTGAGCTTTATAAAGCGGACTATTTCTCCTTAAAAGATTAATACCAAATCCTTTGTAATTTGCCACCTTACAACTTACTTCTGATTGTAGCAAGCTTATAAAGTGTTCTTGGTTAGTACAGTTATATAAAAAGCAATATAAATCTCTAATTTGAGAAGTAGTAAATGACTGATCATTCAAATTAAGTTGCTTATCTGTATACTTCGTTGTAACAGAATCTAACCAAGATACAGATGGCTTTTGACTCAACCAAAAATTATTGATACTTGTAATTCGTATATACTCATTCCAGGCCTTATGAATACTACTATCTTCTTGCTCTGTCATATTTACTATGTAATTAAAACTACTTGATAAGTACTTTGCAATAGAGTTAAAAGTGCTACTTATAGGCTCTACTAAGCTATCTAGGTTATTTTTTTGTGACCGTAAATTTATATTAATCATAATCAAATTTATACGTCCTCGAAAAACTTTACTAAGCAAACCTTGAATATTTGCTTCATCTATTTCTGCTTTATATAGAACTAGAGGGTTAAGGTAAAAATTTAATTGATTCGTATTAAACTCAAAGCATACTCCAAATTCACTATCTATTTTTTTAGAATTGTCTATCAAAATATTTCTTCTAGCAAAATATAACTTAATTTTTTGCCATAAGCTTAATGATCTATAGAACTCTATGTACTCTTGGTTAAGAATATTAATTTTAAATATCTTGGCAAAAAAGCCATTTATCTTACCAAGTTTTTTCTTATAAAAAAGAGACCTTTGAATAAGTTTCTTATACATTTTAACCATTAAAATGAGTATCATGAGAAATACTACTACTATGATTAGTATCGAAATATTAGTTTGTTTTAAAAATGCTAAGTTCATCTTATTCCTCACTATAAATCAAAGACATCTGAGTTTTATCAGATATAAGTTGAGTTTTGTTATTTGAAGTCTCTGAGAATATCTCTAAAGAACCTTCTGTTAGTTTTTGATTCTCAGCTTGATGTATTACCCCTGCTGAATCATTTGCCCCAAATGTCATTTTGTTAATCTGAGAATTTTTATCAAAAGTTTGGTCTAACATGCTATGCCACATGATTTTTTTAATATGTCCATTTTCTTGGCTTAGACTAATTGATACAGGAGTACCTCTACGTAAAGGTCTAACGGCATGATCATCTAATATAAAATAAGGTAAAGTAATATAAGCACTACTTGAAGATCCATTTAAATTCGATGGTAGCCTAACCACATAAGAAAGCTCCTGACAACTATGATCATGCATTAAGAATGCTGTTTTTTCAGTAGTAAAATCCTTATTTATATCCTGTTGAGAATCCGTCTCATTTGCGGATACAACAGAATATATAGTATCTGTTCCAGTTACTAAACTATCAATCCAACCATAAATATTTAGATTATGAGCAGATTGCTCATAATTTGGAAAAGATAATACTAACTCACTAGACGAACATACATCTGTAAATATATTAATACCATGGTATAACTGATAATCTATACTAGAAATATCTTCTGAAGCCGCACAAACTACATACTCTGATGCCTGCCCAGCATATAGAGGTATTCTATTATAATTTTTAAAAGATATCTTTGAACTATAAATCATCATCTCTCCCGTATATTGAGGTAGACTTTGTTGGTATTGCTCTGGTAAAACAAATTTACTCTGAGGTTGAGCAGTAAACTGTTGAGGAAAACATAACCATTCAAAAGATATCGTTTTTAGTTTTTTTTCTGCATAATTAATTTCATTTGTAAAATAATTCTGGGCACTATCAAGCTGAGATGAAGGTACAGGATATTTAAATATATAATCTTTAGATACTGATATACTCTGATTATCTGTATTTAGATTAGTAGTTGAAGAAGTATCCTGATCAATCCAGTGATGATTTATTAAATTAACATTACTAAAGCTATAGCTTCCTATTTGTTTTATAATACTTTTAATTATCTCTGTAGAGAATGTTACACTTGTTTTTTCACTACTACTTGGAGCTGCTAAATCAACTATGCTGTAGCTTGGTTCTGTACTTGAATAGTTATATACAAACTGTAATTGATAATGCTTTAGAGTATAAAAAAAGAAATCATAGAAGCTACGTTTTGGATAATCACAATTTACACATATCCAGTTATATGAGTTATCCAAAACAGAAACTGATTTTGCAATAGAAATATTATCAATATTTAATATGCTATTAAAACTTTTAAATATATCATCAAATACCGTAACATAACTAGATTGAGGATATACTTTAACTGGGTAATGCTGCTTCGCGATAAAAGCAAAAGCATCTACAAAGCATAATCTACAAGATAAATAGTGTATAGGTGCTACAGAATCATCAATATTACTTATCTGATCAGTTAACTCTATAGCATTATTTTTAGTAAGGTCAACATATCCCTTAACTGCCCAACAGTTTTGCTGATTTGTTTGCTCATTTAAGCTTTCTTGATATTTTATCTCTATTAAAAACTTGTTCTGATAATTAGACAAATCACTCCATAGACTTTCTTCTTCAAAACTATATGGAATATTAAATAAAAGCTCACCATTAAAACCATATAACTCAAGGTCTAGTTTTAAGTCTTGGATCTGATTCGTATGTAAGTATTTTATATTTTCAGTATTTAATGATAAATCATCATTCAACGGAGTCAAACTAACCTGTAAACGGCCATTAACAAAATACTTGCCTATTTGTTTAGTTGCAAACCACTTATCATATAACTGAGCAAATCTAAGCTCCTCAATACTCTTTGGAGAGCAGTAATTAAATAAAGACTTTAACTCTTCTAGCTGATCTGGCTTCAAATCATCAAAATCAATGTCCGTAGCTGATATGTTTTTAAATTGACTATACATATTCTTCACCAACTTCGCACTTACCTTTTAGTAAGCATCTTGCTCTGTTAAACCTATATTATTAACTTCTTTAATTAACGTTTCTCGAACATCTGATAGTGAATCATCTTTACAGAAACTCTCTGGATCGCTATTAAACATCTGAGACAACATTGACCATAAAGGGTGCTCAGAAAGACTTAACTGATGCATTAAATGCTCATACACATTTGCAGTATCTTTCAAATATGGGTAAAAAGTCCCAGGAAAATATTTAACAGGATCAAACTCTTTTAAGGCTGAACTAATCACTTGATATACAACTGCTGCTTTAAGCCATGATTGCTCGCTAACTAACTTTCTATATATCTCTATATTTTGTAATAATCTACTCCATTCATAACTTGAATCTGAATTATATATTTCTAAATAATCTTTTTGATTATTTGAGGGTTCAATATTTTCTTCATCAAGATCTTCATCTTCATTACTTTCTTCTATTTCTTGGGGAATTTGGAATGTCATGCAAACATCCCTAAGCTGATAAATTTGACTTATGTTAATAGATGGCAAATTTTCTTTAACGAAGGAAATATAATTATCAAAAGCATCACCTAAAACCTTTCTATCTCCGTCAAAATAAATATCATGATTTTGCCTTATAAACTTAGCATAAGTAAACATACTTGTATGCAGCCATTCAACTATAATGTTATAAGCTTTAATGCGAATTTTACCTTGATCAGACTTTTCTAAAAAAAACTGGTGTAACTTGATTAAATCTAAAATAATTTCTGCACTAACATCAAAGCTTGTAGATTCATACCAATTTCCGAACTTAGCATAAATAATATAGCGCGGATCTATACATCCATTATTAATTTGCTCTAAAGCAAGATCTCTAACATTTAGATATTCTTCTCGCTCTAATGCCTGATATATAGGCTCAAAATCATCTACTTGTGCTCTATAATAACAATCTTGTGTTTCAATTTTGTCTATAATCTCAAACATCTCTTATCTCCCTTTTTTAAACTTAGTTTTAAATTAGTTATTAGGAATAATAATATGTCGAGTTATCTTAAATATTTACAACATGTAACATTTTGTAACTTCATAGAAATAAAGAGCAATTTATATTTTTAAACATAAAATGCTATTAAAATGGATATAGTCTTCTTATATATTACTCGTATAAGGATTTATATATATATCAAGATAATAAACTAAACTATTTTTCTTGTGCTTATTCGGTAGTTTCTTATATATGTTTTGATATACTGATTCAAAGTCTTTAATTACTTCACTAATTATCTTACAGTAGTTTTGTGACTCATTTAAGTTTTCAGCGAGAAATATACTATAATAATGATTCTTGATAAATACAATAATCATATCAATATAACTTTTTAATAAAATAGATGTAATTGATTCTGCTTCACCATATTTATCCATATAGTAGAATTTCGATTTTGTAGTAATTTTTACTAATGATGATCTTATATTTGAAACTAGCTCATCAATAAGACCTGGAGGATGTAATAAACTTAAAAGATCAATGTGGCTATTATCTAATACCTCAAAGACTTTGTTTCTATCAACATTATTATTCTCTTTGGATCTTAGATTATATGCTAAAATAGCTTTACTGATTAAGTTAAGTTTAATCAATAGATCCCTAGATTTATAAAAAGTGCTTATTACTAAGCTACTTTGATCTACTCCAATATTAATAAAATTTGTCGTTTCTTTATGATTTTTTATATTATAAGATTTTAGGTTAAATAAATTATCCTTCGAAGATATAATTCGTCGCGATCTATTTATATATGAATGATGTGCAAATTGACTATTAAATTTATCATTATCTATCAAACGAATATTTACTTGAGTTAGTGCCTCACCAATACTCCAATAAAGATTCTTAGCAATATTTATAGTTGATGTACATAACTTAAAATAAGATTTAATTACCTTTTTCATATCAAAATTTCTTTTATCTTGAGCAGTATTTAAAGCATCATAGTTTATTGAAGCATAGTAAAACACCGCTAAAACAATAAAAAAATAACTGCTAGTAAAACCTATCTCTTCGGGGGTTTCTTTAGCTATTCTTTGTAATTTTTTACCAAAAATATTAAAAAAATCTCTATAATTTGAGTTTCTATTTATAACAGTCTTTATACGATTTGCATACTCTACCTCACTTGCAGGTATATTTATCAAATTAGTTTTCTTGACGTCAGAATTATCTGAATTTTCATTTAACTGTAATTTATATACTTCAATAAAATTATCAAGTCCTCTTATAAAAGCATCCTTTAAAACCTCTATAGAAATAAATTTAATCATAATATCTCCTTAACCTAGCTACTATTCAAAATTTATAATTAGGTTTTAAATAAATTATCATTACAATATAGTAAAGATATGTATCTAAAGTGTTAATTTTCTGTAACAATTTGTAACTTTAACAATAGGGAGTAAGTTTTAATAAAAAATATTTCAAAAAAGAAATTTATGAAGTTTTTAGGAGTATTTTTAAACTATCTAGAGAAGTATTCAATGGTGCCGGAGGCCGGACTCGAACCGGCACTCTGTTGCCAGAACCGGATTTTGAATCCGGCGCGTCTACCAATTTCACCACTCCGGCGTATTATTAGATATCTTCAGGCCAGTTATCTATAGCTGTACCAAGAGATAAGCCTAACTCTGATAATTTTTGCTTGATCTCTGTTAGAGATTTCTTACCAAAGTTTGGAGCTTTTAGAAGTTCATTTTCAGTTTTTTGTACAAGCTCACCAATAAATCTAATATTTACTGCTTTTAAACAGTTAGATGATCTAGCTGTCAAGTTTAGCTCTTCAACATGCTTCAAAAGTATAGGATCAATATCTTTAGTTGGATCTTCTACAAAGATACCTTGATTGATCTCTTCAACATCAACGATATTTCTTAATTGATTTTGAATCTTTGTTGCAGCTAATCTTAGAGCCTCTTCACAAGTGATATTACCATTTGTCTTAATATTAAAATTAAGCTTATCAAGATCCGTACGTCTACCTACACGAGCATCTTTAACTTCAAAATCACAGAAAGTAACAGGAGAAAAAGTAGCATCTAAAAGAAACTCACCATCTTTGAAATTCTCAGCTGTTTGTCTGTAACCAACACCTTTTTCAACTTTAGCTTCTATTTTAAGCTTTCTGCCACCATTGTAGCTGCAGATAAATACTTCTTCTGTTATTTTCAAACCTTCTGATAGTTTAGCTTCTTCAGAGAAAACTTCTTCTTCTGAACCAGAAAGATCAAAAGTTATAGTACCTGTTTCAACATTATCAGCTAATGTTACAGGAAGAGCCTTAACATTTAAGATAATATCAGCAACAGTCTCGTCACATGGAATTACATCTTCTAAAGATGTAATTTTACCATCATTAATTTTTATACTAGTAACGCATGCACCACCAACAGAATAAAGCATAGTTTGCTTTAAAGCATAACCAAGTGTATAACCAACACCTCTTTCTAGTGCTTCAAAAGAAAACTTAGTCGCATTTTTAGCATAGTCATCAATTTTAATATTAGTAGGATGTAGTAAATTTTCTAGTGCCATAGCAGTTTTAAAACCTAGTTATATTTTATTCGATATAATTTAATTCCAAAGATTATAACATACAAATGCAAAATTTTAATAGCTTTATTATAACTTCTTGATTTTGTTTATACTTTCAAGCTTCGCTTTAATCTTACTTTCAAAGCCACTACCTGATGGGGAGTAAAAAGTTTGCTTAATATCTTTAGGTAAATACTGCTGATTAACATATGAGTTCGGATAGTTATGCGGATATAAATAATTGATATCCTTATAGTTTTTTAGATGCTGAGGAACCTCTATATGGCTTATACTCTTTGTTACCCGTTGTGCTTCTACTAATGCCTTATAGCAAGCATTACTTTTAGGAGCTACGGCTAAATATATGGCAGCTTGAGATAGAACTAACCTACCCTCTGGTAGACCTAGTTTCTCATATGCATTCCAAGCATCTATTGCGACTCTCAAAGCTTGTGGATCAGCATTACCAATATCTTCTGAAGCTATACACAACATTCTCCTAGCAATAACTAAGGGATCTACGCCATTATCAAGCATCAACCCTAACCAAAATATTGCTGCATCTGGATCAGTACCTCTTACAGATTTATGAAAAGCTGAAAGTTGCTCGTAAAATTCTTTACCCTCACGATGAAAATCTCTTGATACCTCACCTACTGCTTGATCAAATAAATCTTTATTTAGAACAATATTCTCTGCTTGATTGCAAATCAAAAACATTCTCTCAAGCAAATTTAAAATTTTACGGCAATCACCTTCACTATAATTATGAATAGCACTATATAAATCTTTACTTATTTCAAAAGAATGCTTTGCTAAAATCTCATCTCGTCTCAATGCTCGCTGAATCAGATCTTTAGTTCCTGTAATACTTAAACGTTTAAGGCGTAATACAAACAATCTTGAAACCAGAGCGTTATTCAAATAATATGTCGGATTTTCTGTAGTTGCTCCAATTAAAATAATCTTGCCCGACTCAACATATGGTAAAAGTAAATCTTGTTGTGATTTATTAAAGCGATGAATTTCATCTAGAAATAGCACAAAACTATCTAAATCTTTATTATCTGCAATAAGCTTTTTAACTTCTTTAACGCCTGAGTCTACTGCTGATAACTCAAAAAACTCTAGATTTTTAGAGCTTGCTATAATTCTTGCTAATGTTGTTTTACCAACCCCAGGTTTACCACATAAAACCATTGAACAAATACCATCACCAACAAGTATCTTTCTCAATACTCCATTTTCAGATAATAAATGTTCTTGACCTATAATGTCATCAATTTTAATAGGTCTTACCCTCGCAGCTAATGGTATATATTTCATTTTTGAATCCTATTTAAAAACTAGCACATTGTGGCTGACTGTTGTCATATCACTGAAAAATGGCTACAACTGTCTGAACATGGTGAGTTTTGTAGCAAACATTGATTGGCAACAAAGCGATAGCTAAGTGCTAAGCAGTTTTGCATCCTTTTTCTGCTATGAAAAAATATGTCGCAATAACCTGGCAAAGCCAGTTGCGAAACTATTAACATAAACCTTATACCTAGTCCATGATTTTCTAATTAATAACAATCTTATACTTACTTTTAACAAGCTCATAAAGCATACCTTCACGCACAGCTCCATTTGATAAGCTCATTTCACTAAGACCTAAACAGTCAAATATCGCATATAAAATAGCTACACCACCAGCAAGGACACTTTCTCGATCCTCCCTTAAACCTTCAAAACAAATATTTTCAACTTGCCTTCTATCCATCATCATTGTTATTAGATCATTTAAAAATTCTTGAGTAACAACAGGACTTTTGTTGAGCATCTCAGAGATATTTGTAACCGAGATAATTGTACCAGATGAGCCTAAAACTTGATTCCAACCTATTTTCTTATATTTTGCTAATATTGGCTCGAGTGTCTGCTTAGCTTTTGCTGTAGCAGCATGAAAGTTTGCAAAATCAAGCTTCTCATTTGTAAAGAAATCTTTCTGCATTCCGACACAACCCATATCCAAACTACGTGCTATTAATATCTTATTGCCTCTACCAATTACAAGCTCAGTTGAACCACCACCAATATCAATAACCAATGTCTTTTGCTTTATGTCATGATTATCCCTGGCACCAACATATACAAGCCTTGCTTCTTCTGGTCCAGAAATAATCTTAATTCTCGTTCCCAAAGCTTTATCTAACTTCTTTTTAAAACCTTTAATATTATTTTTTGCTTTTCTAAGAGTATATGTTCCGACCGCACGTACATGCTCAACTTTATATTTTTCTATTTCTTGGGCAAAAAATTCTAAGCATTTAATAGCTCTCTCTTGGACATCCTTACTTATGGTTAAATTACTATTTAAACCTGCCCTCAGTTGCACCTTTTGCTTTTGTTTAGATAATGTAACAACCTCTCCATCAGGTTTGATTTCGCTAATAAGCATATGAAAACTATTTGAACCTAAATCTACTGTTGCTACTATTTTTGACATACAAACCAAAAGCATGTGTTTTATAACTAGTTATATTATAAAAAAATATAGCTAAAATAGCTAAAAAAATTTGTCTAAGAAGTTTTTTTGTTTATAATAACTAACAATTAGTTTAACTTCTTATAAAATATCAAAATACATAGTAGCCAAGCTACTTAATCAATTTTAAAATCAAAATTTAAAGGAAAATCAAAGCATGTCAAAATGTATCGATATATCAGATAGTCAATTCGAAAGTGAAGTTTTAAATAGTGATACTCCTGTATTATTAGATTTCTGGGCACCATGGTGCGGTCCTTGTAAAATGCTTTCTCCTATACTTGAGCAAGTAGCTGATCACTATGGTGATCAAATCAAAGTTTGCAAAATCAATATCGATGACAATGAAGAAACTGCTATGAAATTTGGTGTTCGTGGTGTACCTACTCTGATGGTTTTCAAAGATGGTGAAAACAAAGAAACTAAAGTTGGTGTAGTACAAAAAAGTCAGTTAATTTCAATCATAGACAAATATCTATAATTTAGTTATATCAACATATCTTTACAAATAGAGAATCAAATGAATTTAAATGAATTAAAGTATAAATCTGTTAATGAGCTAATGGATATAGCTCAAAGCCTAGATCTTGAATCACTGCGTGCAAGAAAACAAGAACTTATCTTTTCAATCTTAAAATATCATGCTGATAAAGGTGAAGATATTTATGGTGAAGGTATTTTAGAAGTTCTACAAGATGGATATGGTTTCTTAAGATCTTCAGATAGTTCGTATTTCGCTTCACCTGATGATATTTATGTTTCACCAGCTTTTATTAGAAAGCTAAATCTACGTACTGGTGATAGTATTGTTGGTAAGATTCGCCCTCCTCGCGATAATGAAAAGTACTTTGCAGTTAAGCATATCGATAGTGTCAACTTTGACTCGCCTGAACTAGCTAGAAAAAAAATCTTATTTGAAAACCTAACTCCTGAATATGCTAAAGAAAGACTTACAATGGAAATTGGTAATGGCTCAAATGAAGATATTACAGCAAGAGTTATTGATTTAGCTGCCCCATTTGGTAAAGGTCAGCGTGGTTTGATTGTCGCACCTCCTAAAACTGGTAAAACAATTATGATGCAAAACATTGCAACATCAATTGCCAAAAATCACCCTGAGTGTAATCTAATTATGTTACTGATCGATGAACGTCCTGAGGAAGTTACAGAAATGCAACGTTCAGTACGTGGTGAAGTTGTTGCTTCAACATTTGATGAGCCTGCAGCTCGTCACGTTCAATTAGCTGAAATCGTAATTGAAAAAGCAAAAAGATTAGTTGAGCATAAGCAAGATGTTGTAATCCTTCTAGATTCTATCACAAGACTTGCTCGTGCATACAACACAGTATCTCCTGCTTCTGGTCGTGTACTTTCTGGTGGTGTTGAAGCAAATGCTCTACAAAAGCCTAAGAGATTCTTTGGTGCAGCACGTAATACAGCTGAAGGTGGTAGTTTAACAATAATTGCTACAGCTCTTGTAGAAACAGGATCTAAAATGGATGAAGTTATCTTTGAGGAATTCAAAGGTACAGGTAATATGGAGCTTCATCTTGATCGTAAAATTGCTGAGCGTCGTGTTTACCCTGCTATTAGCTTTGATAGATCAGGTACACGTAGAGAAGAGCTTCTTACATCTCAAGAAGAACTACAAAAACTTTGGGTTCTACGTAAGATTCTTGGTGGTATGGAAGATGTTCAAGCCATGGAATTCTTAACAGAAAAAATGAAAGGTTCTTTAACAAATGAAGAGTTCTTCCAAACTATGAAAAGAGGCGCTATTTAATTCTTCTATAGTTATAAATATTTCTCTCTACTTATTCTCAAAATTAAAATTCTAAAATAACTATGAGTCGAACTTGATTTAGTATTAAGTTAAGTAGGTTCTGTGCACAAAAAATATAAATTATATTGAAAATAGCTAAACCGTTGTTATTTAGAAGTTGAAAGACAATAAATACCAAGGGTTTAGCAAATGCATTATCATATAAAAGAAGTATTCTGGTCAAGTATTTTATTATTCTTAAAATCACAAAAAGGTATACATACCAATGATGAAGACAAATTAAGACTGTTTATTGAAGCAGTATTTTATGTATTACGTACAGGCTACCAATGGAGAATGTTACCATTTTATTATGGTAAATATAGATCAATACATAAGCGTTTTAAGGATTGGTGTGATAAAGACATATTCTCTAAATTATTTAAGTCAGTGCAAAATCCTGATTTACAAGAAGTTATGCTTGACTCAACGATAGCAAGAGCACATGCCTGTGCTACAGGATATGACAAGAATGATAACCAAGCAATTGGTAGATCAGTTGGTGGAGTAACCACCAAGATTCATGCTATGACCGATGCTTTAGGCAACCCGCTGGAAGTATTACTGTCAGAAGGTAAAACTCATGATAGTAAAGTGGCAATAGACCTACTACAGAAGGTATATAATACAAAAGTTATCGCTGATAGAGCATATCACTCTAATGAAATTAGAGAACATATTCAAAATATATCCTCTGAAGCTGTTATTCCCTGCAAATCAAATACTATAAACCCTATAGATTTTGATATTCAAATATACAAAGAAAGACATTTGATAGAGAATTTCTTTTCTAAAATTAAGCATTTTAGAAGAGTATTTTCTAGGTTTGATAAAACCATTTCAGCATATCTAGGTATAATTAAATTAGCTTGTACTTTTATTTGGCTTCGATGAGAATTTATTTTTGTGCACAGAACCTAATTAACTATAGAAAAAATCTATAATATAAATAGACTAATTTTTTATTAAAGAAGTACAGTATTTATTTAACTCTTCTGCAGAATTTTTAGAAGTAGTTTCAGTATAACATCTAAGCTCCGGAGCATTACCAGAAGGTCTTAAATGTAAAACATCCTCATTCTCTAAAGTTATTCTGACACCATCTGTAGTATCTATATGTTTGATATCATTCTTACCATTAAAATACTCAGAAATTATCTGATCTAGGAGCTTCGATTCACCAGCTAATATTAGTTTTAGTATCTCTTGACTTTTCTCAGTTGCAAAATCATCAATCTTACTACTAGCGGTATAGCGTGCAGGCAAGTCAAATAATAACTCAGATATCGTTTTATTTGAATCTATCGATAGCATAAGTACAGCCAACATTGGTATCACAGCATCTCGAGTAGGCAATGCTTTTAAAGTAGCACTTTTTAGACAAATATCCCCAGCCTGTAAAAAGCCGCCATTTGCCTCATAGCCAACTACATCACTATGACCACCTAAGAGTAATTGATTCATTGCAGCAATTACATATGGCGAACCGATTTTAGTTCTTATAATATTCTTAAAATATCCTATCTTTTCAACTATAGTATTACTACTAACTGGAGTCGCAATAGACTGTGACTGTAGATATCTAGCAGTTAAAACACCTAATATATCACCTTTTATCCAATTACCATTCTCATCACTAACTAGAGGTCTATCTGCATCACCATCAGTTGACACTATACTATCGATCCTATACTCACCTGCCCATTGCTTTGCAAGTTTCACATCTTCTTGACGAATTGCTTCGGTATCTACTGACACAAATCTCTCAGAGAATCCTAACAGAATAACCTTAGCACCTAATTTTTCTAAAATTTCTTTAACTATCTTGCGCCCTACAGATGAATGCTCATATAATCCAATAGTCTTACCTGACAAGCAATTTTGCGGGAAGAAATCTAAATATCTATCCACATACTTTATATGTGCTTGATTACAGACTTTTGACAATTCTACTTTTTGTAAAAACATTCCTTTTTTATTAAAAGTATTATCATCAACCATGATTATTTGACTAACAATCATTTCTTCATCTTCTTTAAGAACTTCACCATAAGGAGTATTAAACTTGATACCATTTCTATCTTCTGGAATATGACTACCTGTAACCATAACTGATGGTATCTGATTAGAGATACCATATAGCATCACAGCAGGAGATGGGATCTCTCCACAATATACAGGTTCATAACCACTATCTATCACAGCTTTAACAACCGCTTTTGTTATTCTAGGGCTACTGTCACGCAAATCATGAGCTATGGCAATTTTTGTTCCCTTAACCATCGAATACTTTTGTTCTAAAAACTGAATAAAAGCTTTTGTATATAACCAACAAATTTTATCAGTCATAGAAGATACAAGGCCTCTGACACCACTAGTACCGAACTTCACACCACTAGATTTGATTATATTTTTAATAACAACTTCTTCCATTTAAATTCCTGAATAAGTATTTTAAAATTTTATAATATGGCTAACTATATAAGGCTTGTAAATTATATCACCCTATGGCTTGACCATAGAATCCATTTATCATATCACTATTATAGCTTTTGATTCTACAATCAAGTCTTAGAATAGCATCAATTTTCAAATTAATTATACTAGTTATTATCAATTCTAACGATATCATCTTCACTTATATACTCACCAACTTGAGCCTCTATAAGTACTACTGGAATTTTTCCATTATTCTCTAATCTATGTGCCTCGCCAATCTTTATATATACAGACTCATTTGGTCTAAGTATAGATTTTGTATCACCTATTATTATGGTTGCTGTTCCAGATATCATAATCCAATGTTCACTGCGATGATAGTGTTTTTGTAATGAAAGCTTTTTACCAGGCTCCAAATGAATTGTATTAATTTTATATCCTGGCTTATCCTCTAAAATTGTTGAAGATCCCCAAGGTTTATAAATTTGCTTATGTCTTAATAATTCATTACGCTTATTACCCTTCAAAGACTCAACTATCTTTTTAACATCTTGCGTTTTATTTTTATCTGCTACTAATATAGCATCTGCAGTTTCTACAATTATTAAATCCTCAACACCAACCGCCGCTAATAAACGATCATGTGAGCGTAGGTAACTATTTTTAACACCATTGGTAATCACATCACCAAGCACTACATTACCGCTTCGATCCTTCGCTGAAATATCATATAATGAATCCCATGAGCCAACATCAGACCACCCACTTTCTTGCATAGGTACCATAACAACATTATCAGCTTTCTCCATTACAGCATAATCTATTGATTGTGACTCAACTGTTGAAAAACTTTGTTTGTCAAAACGGACAAAGTCTAAATCTTGTTGTGATTTTTGATAAGTTTCTTTACATCCATTATAGATATCTGGCTGCAACTTCTCCAAAGCGCTTAAATAGGCTTTAGCTGTAAACATAAACATACCACTATTCCAACTATAATCACCACTATCTAAATACTCTTGTGCAATACTAGCATTAGGCTTTTCAACAAACTTATCTACTTTATAAGTACCTTTTATATTAGTCTCAGCACCTTGCTTAATATAACCATACCCCTCATGGGCACAGGTTGGAGTAATCCCAAAAGTAACCAAAGAATCATCTTCAAAAACTTTTTGCTGTGCTTTCTCAATAGCTTGATGAAAAACTTCAATATTTTCAATATGATGATCAGCTGCTAAAACTAACATGATAGCGTTAGGCTCATTTTGGAATAAGTGGAATGCTGCTAAAGCAATTGCAGGAGCTGTATTTTTAGCTAGAGGCTCTAGAAGGATATCACCATTTTTGTCTATTTTTCTAAGTAACTCGGCAACCTGAAACCTATGATCCTCATTACAGACTACCACTGGTGAAGATATACTCTCACAACCATCGAGTCGCTTAATTGTATTCTCTAGTAAACTATGTTCATCAACCAAACCAATAAACTGTTTTGGTGATGCTTCACGAGATAATGGCCACAATCTTGAACCAGAACCTCCCGATAAAATAATAGGGGTTATCATTTCTAAAAATACTTAAACAATTTTAATATTCATTAATTATATAGAAATCAAGAATATTCAACAAATTAAATATTTTTCAAAACTATTAAGTCATAATAGTTTTGAATATCATATACTCCTACTCCCTACCACTAGATTTGATACAGATTAAAACTAATTATAATTCATAAAAAACTACAAGAAAATTTTATATTATTTTCTTAATTCATTAGGTTCTGTGCACAAAAAAAGCTAAATTAGATTGAAAATAGCTAAACCGTTGTTATTTAGAAGTTGAAAGACAATAAATACCAAGGGTTTAGCAAATGCATTATCATATAAAAGAAGTATTCTGGTCAAGTATTTTATTATTCTTAAAATCACAAAAAGGTATACATACCAATGATGAAGACAAATTAAGACTGTTTATTGAAGCAGTATTTTATGTATTACGTACAGGCTACCAATGGAGAATGTTACCATTTTATTATGGTAAATATAGATCAATACATAAGCGTTTTAAGGATTGGTGTGATAAAGACATATTCTCTAAATTATTTAAGTCAGTGCAAAATCCTGATTTACAAGAAGTTATGCTTGACTCAACGATAGCAAGAGCACATGCCTGTGCTACAGGATATGACAAGAATGATAACCAAGCAATTGGTAGATCAGTTGGTGGAGTAACCACCAAGATTCATGCTATGACCGATGCTTTAGGCAACCCGCTGGAAGTATTACTGTCAGAAGGTAAAACTCATGATAGTAAAGTGGCAATAGACCTACTACAGAAGGTATATAATACAAAAGTTATCGCTGATAGAGCATATCACTCTAATGAAATTAGAGAACATATTCAAAATATATCCTCTGAAGCTGTTATTCCCTGCAAATCAAATACTATAAACCCTATAGATTTTGATATTCAAATATACAAAGAAAGACATTTGATAGAGAATTTCTTTTCTAAAATTAAGCATTTTAGAAGAGTATTTTCTAGGTTTGATAAAACCATTTCAGCATATCTGGGTATGATTAAATTAGCTTGTACTTTTATTTGGCTTCGATGAGAATTTATTTTTGTGCACAGAACCTAATATTTGTATTAATGTAATTGTTGAGATAAGAATTTACAGATATTTACTAATTACTTATTTTAGGTAGTTAACCAATTTAGAACAGATGAAATTTTCATTGGCTAATTAACAATTTTTTTGTATAAACATGTTAAGTATATTTAAATAGTTTTGCGAAAGAAATAATACACTTAATATATATGGAATATTGTATATCAGAATTAAATTGGTCAAAAATTTCAACTTTTCTTACAAATCAAAAAGACTTACATACATAAGACACAGTCAAGCTTAGAAAAATTATAGAAGCAATCTTTTATATTCTAAAAAGGTGCTCAATGGAAATACTTTCATAAAGAGTATAGTACAATATTAGAGCTATGCATAGGCATTATAGATATTCGACTAAACAAGGAATCTGGAATGATTTAATGACTCTTGTTTCAAATATTGATTCACAATAGTTTATGATAGGTTCACTATCTGTCAAAACACATGCATGTGCTAGTGACTATGAAATAAATGATAATCAAGTTAATTGTACTAGTTATAAGTATTGGTGGTCTAACAACAAAGAGCAATCCTTCTCAGATGCTTTAGTAATCCTGTGAGATTCATAATAACCACGGGTAATGTTCATTATACTCTACCTTCGCAAGAACTTTTATAGGGGATAAGAAAAGCTTATATTTTTGCTGATTAAACATTTTTTTCTAAAGAGAACATAAAATTCCTTGAAAAAATATAAATAAGCCTATAATTCCTACTAGAGAAAACTATAATATCAATTGGCATATATATAAATAAAGACTTTTGATTGTGAACTTTTTTCCAGAATTAAGCATTTTAGAAAGGTTTCCTTTAGATTTGATAAAACTTGAGCTACTTTTCTTGGATTTGTAGCTTTAGCTAGCGCTTAGATAATTTTTTATTCGCAAAATCTATAGGCTTCTTAAAATTGTAAAAAAATGTATTACTCAAAAAGAACTAATAATTTAGATATATTCTTATATAAATCATGATTTTGTTTAAGTAACTCATATGATTTTTGACCAAATTTTAATCTAACTAATTTTGAACTAGACAAAAATAATACTTTTTGTTCTAATTGCTCAGAATCACCTGGAGTTATACAAAAACCATTTAAATTATCTATTACAGAGTCAGGTATTGCTCCTACTTTTGTTGCAATAATTGGCAACTTAAAAGACATTGCCTCTAATACAGCATTAGGAAAACCTTCCGCATATGAAGGCAATACAAATATATCAGCGTCGTTATAAAGTACATCTAATTGCTCTTTAGATTGCCACCCTAGTATTTTAATACTATCTGACAAACCTAATGACTTCACTTTTTCTTTAGTAAAATCATATAAAGTGCCCCCTCCTGCAAAGATAAATTGAATATTTTTATTACTTAACTTAATAGCAACATCTAGGAGGTCCAAAACGCCTTTTTTTTCAACCATCCAACCACAAAACAATACCTTAATAAACTCATTATCTTTGCCAATAAAAGAGCGTGTTTCTACACCATTTGACTCTTCAATATCAACCCAATTTGGAATAATTACCACATTACTGCTCAGACCAAATTTTTCACTATAAAAGCGTTTCCAATCAGTACCTTGAGCTATAATAATATTTGGAAATTTCAAAAATATATTTCTTATAGAATTAATTTTAGAATGTTGACATTCATCTATAAAATGTCCTGAACGAACTGACAAAATAGTATTAACTCTAAACGTTCTGGAAATCAATGCATATAAAGACTTTTCAAAAAAACTATAACCAGAACTTGCAAATATAATACAGCCTCTAGGACGATAAAAGATTATTAAATAGAAATAAAAAAGCATATTCTTGAGCGATTTAATAATTTGTATAAAAAAATTAGGCTTAGGAAAATTATTTTTTGACGTATCTACAATTTTATAGCAAGTATTCTGCTCGTCTAATACCTTTTTAAGTAGCCTAACTGCAGTTAACTGTCCACCTGCATGCTGATTAACATCACTACTCGGTGATGGACCTACAATAACTAATTTCATATAAACACCTTCTCTTTTTTTAACCATATAGCAAGGTTTAAGAACTTCCATAAGATAAAGCCGTTATCAAAACTTCCTGCACAATGATCATTTGCTAATGAAAGAAGTTTATTCTTATCAAATATCTCTGCATAATAATAAGAGATATAATCTATATAATAATATAAAATATCTCTACAATCATTTTTAAGCCAATAAGCATAGGGTACACTAAACCCTTTTTTGGGTCCATCTAATATATAATCTGGCACTAGTCCCCTCATCGAAGACTTTAAAAGAAATTTTTTATCTCTTTTTTTAACCTTAAAGTCTCCTGGTATAGACATAGCAAAATCCATTAAATCATGATCAAGAAAGGGGACTCTAACCTCTATACTATTTGACATAGTGGGCTTATCAACTTTCTCTAAGAATGTATTTGGAAGTATATTTTGCATATCTACAAAGAGCATTTTATTTATTAGATCTTGATTATTATTAACATTTGATAGAGACCTTTCATACTCTAAAAAAGGATTTACAGCAAAATTGATCTTTCTAATAAAATCATTATTAAAAATTCTTTTAATTGGGCAGTTTTTAATAGTTTCTGTAGTAAGCAATAGCGCCATCTTCATGTAAAGATCATTGTTATTAAAGATGTCTAAAATCCTAAGTTTTGAATTTAATCCTGAAAATCTAGCTAAAATGAATTTTAAAGGATTTAAAGCTTTAGATAAACAAGTATACATTTGATATTGTGATAACATCATATATCTATTATAACCAGCAAAGATCTCATCACCTCCATCTCCCTGTAAAACAACTGTTACATCCTTTTTTAACTCTCTAGATATCAAATATAATGGCAAATTTGCAGCATCTGCAAAAGGTTCATCATGGATACCTACCATACTCTCAAGAAGTTCTGGTATCATTCCTCCTTTAATATATATTTCATTATGATTTGTACTAAGATCTTTAGCTAACCTAGCAGCAATTGGAGCTTCTGATGATCCATTAATGTCAAAATCAAATTTAGCTGTATATGTATTGAGCTTAGACCCATACTCTCTTGATGCTATAGAAACTATTGATGAAGAGTCAATACCTCCACTTAAAAGAGCTCCTATCGGAACATCACTAGAGAGCTGTTTCCCTACAGCTTTTATTAATAATTGCCTAATCTTATCTTTTGACTCATCAAATGAAATAGTTTTATTTAGTTGAATATTAGAGTATCCAAAATATATTTTTTCTTGTAGATCTTTTGTTTTAAGATTATAAGATATGAAAGATCCTGGCAATACTTTCTTAATATTCTTATATAAAGTATTTCTCCCTAAAGCATTTCCATACCACATATATTCTGATAATCCTTGTAAATCAACTATATTTAATCGATTATCACAAAAATGTTTTAATGCTTTTATCTCAGAGGAAAAAGTTATAGTATCTTTATATTTATATAAATATAACGGTTTTATTCCAACTCTATCTCTAGCAATATAAACCATATTAGTACGAGGATCATAAATTGAAAAAGCAAACATCCCATCTATTTGGTTTATAATATTTAAACCATTATAAGTATAACCTTTTAGTAAAACCTCAGTATCAGAGTCACTTTCAAAAGTAGCTCCTTTACTTTCAAGCTCTTTCCTTAAGTCCCTAAAATTATAAATCTCTCCATTATAAATTAGAACAACACCTGTTTGTTTACATATCATAGGTTGATGTCCAGCATCACTCAAGTCATGTATACTTAGTCTTGTTTGCCCAAAAATTACTTTATTATTAAAAAAAACACCTCTATCATCAGGGCCTCTATGATCAATTACATTTAAAGAATTTTTAAACGTGCTAATCAATGACTCACCATCAAAATCATTACCAGATATAAAACCAAGAATTCCACACATATGAAACAACTCCTTTGACTAAAATTTAAAGATCAATTTACCCACATAATTAACCATCTATAAGCCCATATAGATTAACCCGCCTATCTATAAATTTTTAATACTTGTAAAAAACTTATTAAAATCGAACATTTCGAAATCTGTAAATTTACATTCTAATTGGTCAAAATCTAAAACTGCTTTTGAAAAATCGTCTATATTATATTTTTTTACCAAGTAGCCTGTTTGTCCATGAACAACCAAATCACTTAATGCTAATGTTGACAAAGTTGATACTACAGGAGTATTTAAAAACATAGACTCTATTACAACATTTGGCATACCCTCCCATTTAGAGCATAACAAAACCATATCTGCATACTTTATATATGGATAAGGATTGTCTTTGAAACCTAACATCGTTATATTTTTCTCAATTCTTAATGCCTTAATAGTTATTAAAACATCCTCTTTTAAATATCCATCTCCAATAATGTATAGATGAAATTTTTTATCTTCCTTAATAACTTTATTAAAAGCTTCTATTAAAAATAAAGGATTTTTTTCATCACTTAGTCTTCCAACATATACACAATTAATCCTAGCTCTATATTCTTCAAACGGATTTTTTTCCGTACATATGCTTTTTTGTATATATACTTTATCTATTGGATTACTAGCAACAATCACTTTCTTTGCATCTATTTTATATGCCATTTCAATATCTCTTTTCATATACTCTGTTTGAGCAATAACTCTTTCGGCAAATGGGTATAAAAGCTTGATTATAAATTTCATCTTTGATGACATGTATCCATTACGTACTTGAACAGAAGGCATACTTGGCTCTCGGATAATCACTTTAAAAGATCTATATATAATATTAATCAGTAAAACTAATATATTTGTTCTATTTAGGCTACTAAAAACAATATCTGGTTTGAGTAGTAAAATCTCCTTAGCCAACTTAAGAAAAGCTTTTCTTGTCTTTATAATATTTAAATATTTTATATTTACATTTTGATTTATTAAAGTCTCTAAGTTTTTATACCTATTATCTATTACAATTAGATGTATATCAAATATTTTAACATCCAGACTATTTATAATATTTACCGTTACTTTTTCTGCACCACCTATATTTAAAGTAGGCAAAACGAATAGTAATTTAATTTTTCCCATATCAAAATACCAATAACTTTAGTAATAAATATACAAAAATTAAAAATAGATATGAAAGAACTGCAAAAAACATATAATTTTTTTTACGCTTAATAAGAAAAATATAAGAATAACTACTTGACAAAAAAAATATAGGATAAACTATATAAAGTCTTCTAATATCACTTGCCATAGATGACGCTAATGCTATATATAAAAAAGAAATAAGCAGTAAAGTTAATAATTTCTTATCAAGATTAAATAATAACTTATAACGAAGAATACCAAATAGAAGAGACATAAAAACAAAGTACCAAAACACACTTGACAATATATAACTAATCTTGAAAATAAAATTCATTGATGAGTTATTTAGAATAGCCCAAACAGGAAATGGTTGTATTTGAGAGAAAAAACTAAGCACTAAGTAATTTAAACCATATGGTAAGTCATATAAAACTCTACCTAATGAGTCAGGAGCTGCTTGTAGATGAACCAAATTAGAATAGCCTTCTATTTTAGGACTTAAATAACCTATGATCCAACTTATTTTAAAATACAAAACGATACTAAATACTAAGAGGAAAAAAAATAATGCTTTGACTCTTAAAAAATTAAACATATATCCTAATAAAAATACTATTAAAAAAAGGCCCGTTTGATATCTCATAAAGAATGAAGCAACTATAATTAAAATCATAAATAATAAAGGCTTCCAAGAATTCTCTTTAAGATATAAATAGAAAAACATAGAAAAACTCAAAGCAACAAATTGATCTCTTAATAATAATGTAGAAATAACAAATTGGAAAGATAGCAAAGAATAAATTAGTGCTAACTTAAATGAGTCATTTTTATTAAAATAAAAATTAATTATCTTATAAACAAAAATAATATTTATTACACTTATGCTTATAATTATCTGCTTTAGAAATAATATACTCACATTCCCACCGAGAGTTTCTACAAATAATGATATAGTACTCATTACATAAATAATTAATGGGGAGCTAGAGTCTCCTACACTATTAAAAACCTGTTCAAAACTAAAGCTATTTAACCTATAAACTTTATAAAAAAATGTTTCATCAGAATAAATAGGCTTATAAATAGAAGCATCTATTTGTAGATAGTATTGTAATGCATTATTTACAGAATATATCAGTAAAATTAAAGTTATTAATTTCAGTAAAGATCTATCTTTTATAAAAAGCAACGTCAAAAATAATAATAATAAGTTTAAAATAAATACCTCAATATCAAAAAATGCAAAAAATAGCGATAAAAATATAAATATAATACATAAGATCTTGATAACTTCTAGATCATTAAATAAAAACTCTTCACCACTTAATTTTCTTATAATTGTCTTCATACAAAACTATTAATCTCACATTAACTTCATATACTTTAATATTGTATTATGCTCATCTAGTTGATTATAATAACTTAAGCAACATTATAAGTATATTTTTTTAAAAAACTTTTTAAACAAGAGATCTTATTAAATAACTTATTTATTTTATCATCCATCGTTTATACCACATCTGGAATATTACTATATTCCAAATAAATGCATAATTTAGTCTATCTGCAAAAAATAATTTTTTTATTCTCTCCAGTTCTTTTCCATAAAAAATATCATCATATTTTTCCGATAAATACTCCTCCACATAATCTCTAAGATCATTTTTCAACCATTCATTAACTGGAATTCCAAACCCCATTTTAGGTCTATCCATTATTTCTTTAGGAAGATATCTATACGCAACTTGTTTTAGCAGCCACTTCGTATTACCATTTTTTATTTTCACTCCACTTGGAAGTCTTGATACAAATTCTATGATTCTATAGTCTAGCAATGGCTCACGACCTTCAAGGCCTACACTCATAGTAGCTCTATCTACTTTATGAAGAATATCGTCACTCATATATGTTTTGTAGTCTATCGCAAACATCTTATCAAAAGAGTCAAGAGTACTATTCAGCTTAAAAATATCATCAAAGTTTGATTTAACTCTTTGGTATTTGTAACCTTTTATTAGCCTCTCATTTGAAATAGGAGTAGAGAAATATGGTATAAGTTTTTGCAATTCAATGCTATTTTCAAAAGATAGCTTCGCAATTTTATTTTCAAAAAATATATCTTTTGTCAAACCTTTACCTTGAATGAAACTAGCTATTTTATTTATATTTTTATCTCCTAAGAATTTAAATTTTGAAATAATCCTCGATTGTCTCTCTAAATTAGATAGATATTTCCCATAACCTCCAAATATTTCATCGCCACCATCAGCACTAAGACTTACTTTAACTTTACTTTCAGCTATTTTACTAACAAGTATTGTAGGAATTGCCGATGCATCACCAAAAGGCTCATCATATATTTCTACTAGCTGGGGGAAAATATCAAGAGCTTCTTTAATTGAGCAATAATGCTCAGTATGATCTGTACCTAAATACTCAGCGACTCTTTTTGCGTAAGGAGCCTCATTATACTTATCTTCATAAAAACCTATTGTAAATGTTTTTAGCCTCTCTTTTCTTTCGTGTTGAAGAAGAGCTGTTACAACACTACTATCATATCCACCACTTAGAAATACACCTACGGGAACATCAGATACCATTCGATACTCAAAAGCAGATTGCAATAGTTTTTCTGTTTCTAAAATAGCTTCAGTCTCAGATAAATCAAGTTTAGGCATATTATAAAAATCTATAGCATCCCAATACTTTTTCACTACTAGTTTTTGAGTTTTAAAATTAAGTTCAGCATAATGTCCAGCTTTCAGTTTGAAGGTGTTTTTAAAAATACTATAAGGTTCAGGAATATATCCTAACTGCAAAAATCTAGCAACACTATCTAAATCTATTTCTTTCTTAAAACACTGATGTTCATGAAAACTTTTCAATTCACTCGCAAACATAATTAACCCATCATTAGAGTAATAATAAAAAGGTTTTACTCCAGCACGATCTCTTAATAAGATTAACTTTTCATATTTTTTATCATAAATAACTATTGAAAACATACCATTAAACTTATCAACTGCTTTTATACCCCACTTATGATAAGCTTTTAATAATACCTCTGTATCACTATATGAATCAAAAACGTAACCATCTTTTTTAAGTTCCTCTGCAACCTCATTAAAATTATATACTTCACCATTAAAAATAATTTCCAAATCCTGGAAACTCATAGGTTGATGTCCATGAGCAGAGAGATCTAATATAGAAAGCCTTCTATGTCCTAGACCCAAATTAGTAATTTCACTTTTATAAAAACTATATCCGCTATCATCAGGTCCTCTATGATGAAGAGCATCCGTCATTTTAACTAATGTTTCAAAATCTGACCTTTTACTAAAGTCACAAAAACCAGCAATACCACACATCACAAATTCCCTAAAATACTAAAATATGACAACATTAATACTAGGATCGAAATAAATAATAAATATTTAAAGCTATAACCAAAATGATGTAATTTTTCAGAATACTTCATATGAATATAAGTTCTTATTATACCTGCTACTAATGTTCCTAGTATTACACCAGCCAACCCAATCTTCAATCCTAAAATAACACTTAATATAAAGTTAATAATCAAACTTAAAAATGTAACATAAGCTATAATATGTGTTTTTCTTTTAACAGTGAAACCAAACCCTCCACATTGGGTACCATTAACAAATAGAACAGAAGTAACCGCTATTGGCAATAAATATGCAGATAACAAATACTTTTTCCCTGTAAAGATTAAAATAAGATAATCAGATAAGAAATAACAAGATAAGAATAATAATGGAATTAAACTAATATATGAGTGAAACAGACTCCTAATTAATCTCACTCCTTTTTCACTTGTATAATTGTTATACATCACAGGCAAAAATCCTCCCGTTATCGTTGTTAGAATAAACTGGGGTATTTGCGCAAACCTCATTAAGGCTGCATATAAACCTAATTCATACTTTCCAAAAAACATGAGAATCACTACTCTATCTGACATTTGCATCAAATTATTACCTATATAATTTGGAACAAAAGGTAGAGACAATTTGAATAGGTCCTTTAATAAAACTTTTGAATTATCTAATATCTTGAAAGCTCTTATATATTCTTTTGATATGATAAGAGCTATTAAACTGCCTAAAAAGCCACCTATTATCAAACCATAAATATATGAAGTTACTTCTTTCTTAAAAAACAATAATATAACACCAATGACTGCCCCTGAAATATATGTAAATAGATTTAAAAAAGCCGCACTTCTAGCCTTTGTTTGCCACCTTAAAAAATTGAACGTATGATATGTAATTATACAAAATAATACATAGATACCTATCAGTAACCACATCTGCTGATTTAATGAAAAAAACTTATCAGAGAAAAAAAATACACTATTTACACCAAGCATTAATACTAATAAAAATAGTATACTAATAATAAGAGTAGAAACATAATAAAATGAAAGTCTGAGGAAATCATTTTTTGATTCTGCCATTAGTATTGCAATACCACTATCAATTCCTAAAGTAACTAAAATCTGAATAAACCCTGAAATAACTAAAAATAAATCGTAATTAGCAAAATCTTCAATACTTACATTTCTAGCTAATAAAGGTATAACTAAAAACCCTAAAGCTTTACTCCCTAAATTTGCTATCATATAATATTTACTATCACTAAGACCTTTCTTCAATAGATCATTAGCAAAAATATTTCTAATCTTATTTTTCAAATAAACTCCTCACTTCAATATCATTTTGAGTAAGTTTTCTGTTCTTAACTAATAATTTAATAAGCTTTACATACTTTTTAGCCAAACCCACTCCTAAATTCTCTTCAAACCACTCTTTTGAAACTTGACTCATTTTTTTATACTTTTGCGGACTGCTTTCATAATCAAGAAAAATCTTTAAGATATCATTATCTGATAATGCGTGTATCATAGGGGAATTAAAGAATTTATGCTCAGGGTTTTCAATAGCTTCAATACAATTATTAAGATTTAAAGTTCCAGCAGCTAGTGATTCATAACATACTCCTCCTATATCTGTTTTACTCTCCCTGAAAGCATTTGAAGAAAAAGTAGCCTTTGATAAACCATACATAGTATTCTTGCGATCCATAACAGGCATCCATACGACATATTTACTTATATCGAGTTTGTTAACCAATTTTTTTGAACTTTCCACATCAGGACCATAT
This sequence comes from Francisella sp. LA112445, assembly GCF_012224145.1. NCBI lineage: Bacteria > Pseudomonadati > Pseudomonadota > Gammaproteobacteria > Thiotrichales > Francisellaceae > Francisella > Francisella sp. LA112445. The sequence continues at coordinate 574,139 of NZ_CP041030.1, read as the reverse complement.
TCAAATAAAACCAATATTGGATTTGAAAAAGCTGTAATTTTAATAAACCTGGCAAATGCTTTAATTAATTTATCATTCCTTTTTGCTCCACCATACTTACTAAAGTCGTCCAACTCATCAATATTACTACACCAATATTGCCTAGAGTGATTAAAAACTATAAAATCATACTTATCTAAAAAAGACCAAATCTTCATATTCTCATCTGAGTCTAAATCTTCCTTACTATAAAGCATAGGAATACCTAGGTTAAGTGCCCGCAAATTTAAATCTATTAATGCATTTCTATAAAGTTCATATCCATTATCAGTTATCAATACTCTACTATTTTCATATGCCTTAATTTGATATCTCGCCTGAGAAAATAAAAATAAACTTCTTATAAAAGATAAAGATAATGAAAATTTGATCTTCTTAAATGGTATCATATACAAATCTGAACCATAAGGAATTATAATATCTGACTTTAGCCCAGCCCTTTCTAAATAAGCACTACTAAGACCACATGAAATTATAAGATCATAATCTGCAAATTCATCAATTATCTTTTCTTTTTCAAAAAAGAGCCAGTTTTTATTATTAATATCAACTGGAAATTTTTTAATCCAGTTTATTTTCTTTACATCATAAAATGTATCAGACTGAGAACTAAAATGATTCATAGAAGAATTTGGAATTTCATATACAACTGCATTTAACCCTGAGTCTCTTAAATATCTTGCAAAAGCAAAAAAATTATTATTCATATTGTCTATTAATGCAATTTTCATTTCTCTTTTGGAACATAAAGTTCCGCTTCTCCATCTATCACTATTTTATTTTTTACTTTACAAGTTGTTCTAAAAAACACTCTTCTTTTATCTAAATCTACTTTTGTAACTGTTACAGTTGCCACTACTGTATCTCCAAGATATACAGGTCTTTTGAACTGTAAACTTTGAGCAACATACACACAACCTTCCCCTGGTATTTTAGTACCAAATAATGCTGAGAAAAATGAAGCGGAAAGCATCCCATGAGCTATTCGTTTTTTAAATCTTGAGTTCCCAGCATACTCTTCATCCATATGCACAGGATTTCTATCGCCAGAGATTCCTGCAAAAGCTTTTACATCTGCATCGGTGATCGTCTGACTATAGCTAACCTCCATTCCCTCTTGAATCTCTTCTATAAGTATTTTATTCACCATTTAAAACCTTTAATTTTTTAATATAATCTCTTTTCTCAAAAGCTTCAAAAGGTACAATAGTACTTCTATCATTCACATCACTTCTTACAATAGCACCCATTCCAATGACGGCATTATGACCTATTGAAATGCCATCAATTATTGATACATTTGGTCCTATATAAACATCATCACCTATAGATGTACTTCCACTGATTTCTGCTTTTGCTACAATTAAACAATTTTTACCAATTTTTACATTATGAGAAATATGACATAAATTATCAATTTTTGTATTCTCACCTATGACAGTATCTGACAAAGCTCCTTTATCTATACAACTATTTGAGCCTATCTCGACATTATCTTTTATTATTACTTTTCCAATATGAGGAAATTGTATATATTTCCCATCTAAATCTTTGATATATCCAAATCCTTCCTGACCTATTTTAGCACCTGCATTAATAATTACATTTGAACCAATAACAGTATTTGGATAAATTACACAATTAGGATAAATATAAGTATTATCTCCTATGATGCAATTTTTGCCAATTACTACATTATCTCCTATGTTTATATTTTTCCCTAATTTAGCTGTTTTATCTATCGATGCTTTTTCACTTATTGTATTCAGCACCTTATCTGAAAAAAAGCTATTAACTACATAAACTATTGCTAGCTGTGGATTTATTGTATAAATAAGACTCTTTTCATTTGATACATCTTTAAAATCAATTGGAACTAAAACAATACTACTTTTTAACAATGATAAATCATAGCTGGATTTTCTTATAAAATTTATGGATGTGTTCGTAGTATTCTCCAAATCTGTAAGCATATTACAATTACTTATGACTTTATTATCTCTTACATATAAATTCTTATCTATAAGTAATTCGATTATCTTTGATGATTCAATCGTTATATTATTCATAGATGTAGCCCTCATACCAACTTTCAGGATGTGTTAAAATGTGTAATACTTTTGGTTTATCTTCAATTATATGCTCGCTAGGTGTTCTTCTATCATTTCCTAGCAACCTGCCATTTTCATAAGCTTTCCATCTCGTCCACTCACTATCACTGACATATCTGCAATTATTCCATAGTTGTTTATCATAAGCTTCATATAATAGTCCAAAATCGCTATAACTATGAGTTTTCCAGAAATCAAGATTATTATAGTGTGTCATATCACCATGTGACGCTGTACCGTAAACTTTTATATCAAATAAAGTTTCAAACAACTTTATTTCTTGTTTTAATAACTTTACTTTATTTATATTGCAATATCCTCCTATATCCTCTAATTCTGTATGAAGTCCTATTTCACATCCAATAGAGATCAATTCTTGCATTATTTTAATATTCCCAATAGATAATAAGTTATAATTTGGTGCATGTAGCCTTACATATACACTAGCTTTCAGATTCAATTCTTTAAATATTTTATAAATAGTTTTAAGTCGATCTATCTTAACGTCTACATCTATCCTATTTACAACTATTTTTTTATTTTTATCATATTCTTCACTAAAAAATTCCTTTAGTGTTATAACTTGATAATCACTATCTAATGCTGTTTGAAAAATTTTTTTATAATAATCAAAAGTAAAATCACTCATTATTTTATACTCTCTTCTAATTCTTTCCTATCAGGAAAGTTAACTAAAACACCCATTCCTTTCTTTTGATAAACAACCATACTACCAACAGCACATGCTGAAGCATTACCTCTTTTTACAACTTCACCTATGTGTTCAACTTTTCCACATCCACCATTTGCTATTACTGGTACTTGTACACTTTCTGTTATGCTCTTAATAAGTTTTACATCATACCCCTCCCAGCTTCCTTCTCTCTCTACTGATGTAATCAGAAGTTCCCCAACTCCAGCATTTTCAAGTCTTTTTGCCCATTCAATAATGCCAACATTTTGTTTTTTTTTCCCATGACAAGAATAAACTTTTTCATTTCCAAAAAAAGATTTCTTCACATCGATTGAACCTACTATACTTTGATTTCCAAAGTATTGAGCAATATCTTTTATAAGTTTTAGGTTATTAAAAGCATTGGAATTAATCACAACTTTCTCAAAACCTATTTCAAAGATTTTCTTAGCATCTTTTAAACTTTTAATATTACCACCATAACTAAGTGGCATAAAACATTCATTGGCGATATCCGCCAATATTTTAAAATTAATCGGTCTATTTTCTTTTGAAGCAAATATATCTAAAAACATTAACTCATCAACTTCTAGTTCATTAAATATCCTAACTGTATTAATAGGGTCACCAATATAATTATATTCTTTAAACTTAACTGTCTTCACAAGACTTTCATTTTTTAATAATAAAGAAGGAATTACTCTAGTTCTTAACATATTATATCCTTGAGAAATTCTCAAATAACTTCATACCAAATTTATGGCTCTTTTCAGGGTGGAACTGTGCACCAAAAATATTTTCTTTTTGAATTGCACAATCAAACTCACAACCGTAATTCGCCTTTAAAATTGAGTTATTTTCATTTTTTACTTTGACAAAATAAGAATGTACGAAATAAAACCTAGTCTCATCAAATTCTTCGAAACCATGAGTAAGCAAACTATCATTAGATTGCTCAACCACATTCCAGCCCATATGTGGAACTCTATATTTTTTATCAATTTTATTTTTAAAACTAATTGTTTCTGCATCTATCCAACCAAGTCCAGATAAACTACCCTCCTCACTAGAGTTTGTCAAAAGTTGCATTCCTAAACAGATACCAAGGACGGGAATTTGTTCTTTCAAGGCTTTTTCATTCAACACTTCCTTTAGATCGCTTTCATTAATCTTTTTCATCGCAGTATCGAAAGATCCAACACCAGGAAGTAGTATTCTCGACGCATTTTTAATCTTGTCAAGATCATTCTCTATTACTGATTCAACACCTATATATTTAAACATGTTTTTTATTGAGCCTAAATTTCCCATTCCATAATCAACTATTGTAATCATTTTTTATCATCCTTTTTTATAGGAAAACAATATTTAAGATAAAAACTCATAGGTACTAAATTTGCCTTTGCTAATATTTTAAATAACGGTCTAAGAGATTCGAATCTTTTTTTATAGGTTGGATATTCAAACCAACTTTTAGGTTTTCTTGACATCACTATCTTATATTCTTCATCAGTTAGATCAAGCCTCTTTTTAAAATACTCTAATAAATCTTTTTCTACCTTAGGTTCTTTAGAGTACTCATCCCATGCTTCAAGCCTGTCTTTTTTACCATTTCTTACTAATGCAGATAATGTATTATTTCTAAAATCTGTATTAAATTTATGAGGAGCATAAATACCATGAAAGAAAGCAGTCATCCTATTCTCTAAATGATGCCCACCATAATACTTCCAATCATATTCCTTTTCTAAGAAAGATCTTGCTTCTTCTTTATTATAATTTATATACCAAAAAGGTCTAATTTTTTTTATTTGAGCAAACATACTCCAAAATAAAAATCTATTAAAAGTCATTAAAGGGTAAGATTTCATAGGCAACTTACCAAACTTTCTATGAATAAATTTGATATATCTGCCATCAAAGTAGTTTCTTCCTACTGGTGTAATACCTTCAGTAATAAATGAATGTCCCTCCAACACATATTTCACTTTGTATTTCCATGCAGCCCTATACATTACTTCTGCAAGAGCTAAATCAGTCGCAGCTTCTATTTCTGCCACATCTGCATAAAAAAAAGATTTAAAAATGTCATCAGACTCTTTATTATCGATTACATGAGTATATAAATCAACATCAAGAGCTGTTAATACTTTACGGATATTCTCTGTTGCAATTGCTGTATTCCAAGTATTATCATAATGAACTGCAAGTGGTCTTAGGCCCCATTTTTTAGCAAGATGAATCATGTAAGAAGAATCTGTTCCTCCACTTACCCCAATAATACAGTCATATTTTTTATTCTCACCTGCTTTTTTTATTTTATCAACAATTTTAAAAAACTCTTTCTCCCCTTTTTCTTGTCCAGTCCCATACTCATCAGATAATCTATCTACTTGATGACAGTAGTTGCATACGCCTTCCTTATCAAACTTTATAGATGCAACTCTTTCATCATAAATGCATCTAGAGCAAACTTGTATATTATCTATCTTCAATTACTCCTCCTTTTATTTCTATAGGAGTACCAAATGCTTTTGAATTAGCTGGAATATCTTTATTCACTAAACTGTTTGCTCCAATAATTGAACCTCTTCCTATTTTTATACCTTTTTGAATAATTACGTTTGGTCCAATATAACAATTATCTTCAATAACTGTTTTAGCATATTTGTAGTTTTTTACTCCACCACTTATTGCCCAACTTAAACTATCATGTGAATATATCTGCACTCCTGCAGAAATAGAACAATTAGAGCCAACCTCTAAGCAGCCACTACCATCCAAAATAACATTAGGCCCGATCCAAGTATTTTCTCCAACTGTTACATCACCGATAACCACTGCACTGTCATAAATACTACTCCCCTTTCCAAACCCTAGATATCGAGCCTTCTCCCATCTATCACTAATATATTCACAAAATGGTAATACCCTATTAAATTTAAGCTTAATAATCTCCCTCTTTTTAAAGAAAAATTTTAACATTTTCTTATGCATAAATACTACTCCACTCTTCGAAATTCAAAAGGCTCCAAATAAATAGTCTTCTATTCTCTTCACCACTTAAATGTTCGTTTATAAGTTTTTGGGTAGCATCTTTATCCATATATTTATAAATATTTGCATCATTGTTTAATAGTTTAGCTTTTACAAACTCTATACTTTCTCCTTTGAACCAACTACTATCAGGAGAACTAAACCCTTGTTTTACTGCTTTGTGTATGTCTTCTGGTATATGCTTACTCATAGCTTTTCGCAAGATTAGTTTGCCATCACTTGTTTTTTGCATTTTACCTATTTCATTTTCATTCATCTTGATTACCTTATGTAGATCACCTAATTTATATTTTGCAGGTATTTTTTGAGCAAAATCCACCAAATCATTATCAAGAAATGGTACTCTTGTCTCAAGACTATGAGCCATGGAAAGTTTATCTTCAACAACTAGAAGTCCATGAAGAAATGTCTTTGCTTCAAAATATAATGAATGATTTATATACTCTTCTGGTGTTTGATTTTTTACAGGTATTTTAAATACATTAGCAAAAATATCTCTTGTCCATACATTTTGTGTATCTCCTATAATAGGAGCAAATACACTATGTATCTCTTTATTTGGAATTAATCTTTTCCAAAAGCTATAATATTTATCTATATAATTATCAAAACTATCATTATTTACAGCCCTATAATATCTCCATGGATAGCCCGCAAATAGCTCATCTCCACCAGCACCGCTGAGCACCACCTTGACAAACTTACTTGCAAGTTTAGCAGCATAGTAATTTGGATAACTCTGACCTACTCTAGGCTCCTCTAAATGATAAGCAAATTTAGTCATACATCTTTCCATATCACCAGATTTAAGTACCATCTCATAATGCTCTGTCTTAAATTTATATGACATGTATTCCGCTTTTGCTCTCTCATCAAAGCTTCTTTCTAAACCACTAGCACTACTCAAGTCAAATCCAACAGTAAAGGTATTAATATATGGCAATTTACTCGCCGCTATTGCAGATATAGAACCACTATCCATTCCACCACTTAGATAACTACCAACCGGTACATCTGCTACTAGCTGACGATTAACTGCTTGACTAAATAATCTATCTAACTCTTCTACATACGCTTTTTCATCTTTTATAGACTCTTCTTCTGAAAAATCAAAATCCCAGTATTGTATTTTATTATAATCTTTGATTTTTAAATCAATCTCTATGTAATGTCCAGCTTCAAGTATTTGAATATTTTTATGAAGAGTTTTATTTGTAAATATATTTTGAAATGTAAAGTATTCTAAAAGTGCTTCTTTATCTACTTCTGTTTCATAATCTCTGTACTCTAAAATAGACTTTATTTCACTAGCATATATAATTGTATTATCTGGTGTTAAGTGATAGTACAGTGGTTTAATACCATATCGATCTCTGACAAGATAAAATTTCTTAATATTATTATCATATAAAGAGAAAGCAAACATACCATTAAATTTATGGATACTCTCTATGCCCCATTCTATATAAGAATATATTATTACTTCTGTATCAGTATGACTCTTAAATCGATGTCCTAACTTTTCAAGCTCAACTCTAATTTCTTTAAAATTATATATTTCACCATTATAAGCTATCCAAATATTTCTGGATAAATCACTCATAGGCTGATGCCCTGCATAACTTACATCTAAGATAGATAACCTTCTATGCCCCATATATAAGTCATAATCGTGAGAATGTAACTCCCTTTGGGCTGAGTGTGAATCAATAGTTGGAAGCATATCATCTACATTAGCAAACTGAGTATCTGTTAAACTCTGATAAAAAGAGACTTTCTTACTATGCCTCTCACCTGTATGAAAAAACAAATATCCAGCATCATCAGGTCCCCTATGAGCTATCTTATCAGCCATAGGTTTTGCATAATTTACATTTATACATGGATTATTTAGCGAAAGTGCACCGACTATCCCACACATATTCTAACTTAAAGCCTCTTTAATACTTGAAATTACATACTCAAACTCATCATCTGTCATCCCCGCATATAATGGTAAGGCAATTGATAATCGATCCGCAGCATAACTCATAAGGAAATCACTATCATTAAAATTATTCTTATCTTTATAATAACTCAAAGTATGTACTGCATGAGTTCCCTGCCTAGTAGCTATACCTTTAGCTTCTAGCTTTTCCATAAATTCATTTCTCTTAATATTTATTCTATCTATTTGCTTTTTAGTAAGCTTTGTAATATCTTCTCCATGGGTAAAAATACAAACATAAGATTGATAGCCATGCTTATAACCTTCTGGCACATGTGGAGTTATTAATTGTTGTATCCCCTCAAGTCTTTGATCATATCTATTGGCAACTTCTCGACGACCATTCATAATATAATCTTTCCTATTCATCTGACAAACCCCAAGTGCTCCTTGCATGTCTGTCATACGATAATTATAACCTCTCATAGCGAAGTCAGGAAGTAATGACCCTCCTCTCTCCTTATGCCTTTGAAGGTCTGACTTACTAGCACCGTGATCTTTCATCTGAGAAACTTTATTAGCAATATCATGATCATCAGTAATTAACATTCCACCTTCACCTGTACATATGGATTTCCTTGGATGAAAAGAAAAACATCCACAATCACCAAATGTTCCTGAATGCTTGTTACCTATCCAACCATCAAAACCACAAGCACTATCTTCAATAACTCTTAGATTATATTTTTTTGATAATCTCATGATTTCTGGCATATTTGCACACAAACCGAATAGATTAACAGGCATAATAGCTTTAATATTAGAGTCTTGACTTACTATAGCTTCAAGTTGCTTTACATCTATATTAAATGTACTTAAATCAATATCACAAAAAACCACCTCTGCTCCCGTATATTCAACTGCATTTGCGCTAGCAATATAAGTAAAAGAAGGAACCACAACCTTATCATTCCTTGTAACACCCATTGCTTCAAGGCCAAGATGTAACGCTGTAGTACAATTACTTGATGCATGAGCAAATCTAGATCCTGTAAATTCCGCGAACATATCTTGAAACTTAGATACATTTGGGCCTTGAACAACCCACCCAGTATCTAAAGGTTCAACAATTGCATTTTTTTCTTCAATACCAAAAATTGTTTTTGTAATAGGAATATTCATATAATCTCTAACCTTTTATCTCATTATCTAAACGCCAATCAATTAACTTTTGTAATCCATCTCTAAGAGAATACTTATATTTAAAGTTCAACTCTTTCTCAGCTTTTTCTCTCGAACCAATTCTATTTTGCACGAGCTGTCTAGCATCATCCGCACTATAAGGAATATATTTAATATTTAAGTTAGATTTTTTAAGCTCCAACATTACTTGGCAAAGCTCTCTTATAGATGTTTGAACCTCGGTACCAACATTATAATATCCAAATTTAGTATCAGATTCAGCAGCTGCAATATTACATCTAGCAACATCTTCAACATAAATAAAGTCATATGCTTGAGATCCATCGCCATTTACTGATGGCTGTTCATTCCTATCAATCTTATTTAATACTATAGGTACTACACCACTATACACTGCATGCTGGTCTTGACCAGGGCCATACACATTCATATATCTCAACCCAATCACTTCTAAACCATATCTATCATGATATGCTGTACACATAGCCTCACCAGAAATTTTAGTCGCTCCATAAAAGTTCTTATTATTAAATGGGTGATCTTCTTTCATCGGTACCTCTACAGCATCACCATATACGGATGCTGAAGAACTATATATTAACTTTCTAACTTTATGTTTAACACAAGCCTCAAGTACATTAAATGTGCCCGCTATATTCACATCGAAAGCAGTTCTGGGAAAATCTTTACAGTGCAATAACCACATAGCAGCTAGATGAAATACATAATCAACGCCTTCCATAGCCTTATCTAAAATATCTACCTCTCTTATATCTCCTCCATAGGGAAATATATAACATCTAGGATCATCCAAGCACTCTGATATATTTTCTATTTTACCGCGAGCAAAGTTATCATAAATAATAATCTCTTTAGCTTCCGTTTTTAAAAGTTCTTTGACAACAAAGCCTCCTATGAATCCTGCTGCACCAATAACCAAAACTCTTGAACCTTTTAATTTACTCATTTTGAATCGCCTAATTCCTTATTTTCTATTTTATCAACTAAATATTTAGCAAAAGCAAAGCTACATGTGAAAGCTGGACTAACTGCATTAAGAATATGCAAAGAGTCTTTTGTACTTTCTATGACAAAATCCTGCACTAGTTCGAGAGTCTTTGTATCTAACAACTGCGCCCTTATTCCTGCCGGCATAGATTTAAACTGTGACTTAAAGTCTACAACCATAACTCTAGCTTTATTTTGAAAGTACTTTCTATTATAGTTTTTTAATTCTTCCAAAGCTAACTTTCTAAACCCAAACTTATTCTTTAGAAATAATTTTAACATATAATATGATATTTCAAAGAACTCAGTTAACTTAAACCTTTTAAACCCTGAATATCCCTCTCTCCAAAATACTGGTGTAGCCGTCGGACCTATTTTCACATCACTAGAGCTAGTGATTGTATAATGAACACCTAAAAAAGGGTTATTTAAATTAGGAACTGGATATATATTAGTTCCAACAGTTGGACTATCTCCTATAAATTTAAAATATCGACCTTTAAAAGGTATTAAAACATAATTTTTTGCAAGACCAAAACTCTTAGCAATCTTATCAGCATACAGACCAGCCGCATTAATTAGAAATCGATATTTACAATTGACATTAGGAAACTCAACATTAAACCTAAAATTAACGCCTTTTTCTATCAAATCCTGTTTAAGTGTAAAACATACTAATTTAGGATCTACAGAAGCAGTATTTGGAGACCATAAAGCATACTTATATGTATTAACATTTGGCTCTATAGATTTTGCTTCATTATCTGTTATAAGTGATAGATCAACTCTATTTATATCACCTCGTTTTTTTAACTCCTTTAAACCTTCAACTTCTTTTGAATTATTAGCAACGACTAATTTCCCCACATTGTTAATAGGAACATTACGCTCATTGCAAAACTTTTTCATAAGCTTATTACCTTCAACAGTAAATTTAGCTTTGTAACTATCAGCTGTATAGTAAAAACCCGCATGTAAAACTCCACTATTTCTTCCACTAGCATGAAAGCCCACATCAGACTCTTTATCTACTATCAAGATATTATAGCTTTTGTTTCTCTGTAACAATTCATAAGCCACGGTCATCCCAATAATCCCCGCACCAACAATTAAATAATCAAATTTATCATCACTATACATAAAACACATTTAATACAAATTAATAGGCAAACTCAAAACAGTATCACACAAATTTTGAGAACCTGTAAAACAATCCAACTCTATCAATTTATTTTTAAAAGCTCCTTGCTTATGCATCGGCTTATTATAATAAATCATAGTTGGTACATCTTTATTAGCATACTCTTTCTGTAAATTATCTCTAGCCTCTTTTGAATCTAACCTAATAGTATATTGGGCAAAACTAGAAATATATCCTTGTGGAATATATGGTAGCTGATAACCTTTACCCTTTAACTCTAAATCATATTTTTTTGCTACTTTATTTACTACATCTAATTCACGATCTTTGAAAGCCTTTAACTTAACTCGTAAAATAGCTGCTTGAATGCTATCTAATCTAGAATTTACTCCGATACGAATATTATCATACTTATCATCACCATTTTTACCATGAACAACATAAGATCGAATAAATTTAGCCATTTCATCATTATTAGTAAATATAGCCCCACCATCACCATAACAGCCTAAAGGTTTAGCTGGAAAAAATGAAGTTGTAGCTATATCACCAAAGCTACAAGCTTTCTGACCATTAATACTACCACCGAAACCTTGAGCAGCATCTTCTATTATCAGCAGATTATATTTATCTGCTATTTTTTGTATTTCTGGATAATTTGCAGGTAACCCAAATAAATCAACTGTCATTATAGCTTTTATTTGACTTGCATAACCTTTTTGTTGTAACTCTAAAATAGTTTCCTCAGTTTTCTGTGGACAAATATTATATGTCTGCTCATCAACATCCACAAATACTGGCCTAGCCCCTACAAAAGCTATAGATTCAGCAGATGCAAAAAATGTAAAATCAGGCACTAGAACAATATCATCTTTGCCAATACCTAACGCTGTAAGAGAAATAATCAAAGCATCCGTACCATTAGCACATGTTATACAATGCTTAACCCCGACATATTCAGCTAGTTCTTTCTCCAGCTCTTTAACCTCAATTCCGCCAATATATTGTCCTGACTCTAAAACTTTAAAAATAGCAATATCAATTTCTTTTTTTAAAGCCCTATATTGTGCATTTAAGTCTCTAAATTCCATTATATTTGTACCAGCTTATTATCTTCTATTTTATACTTTCTATTACAATTATCACATTTATTTATGTTTTTAAGTACACTACCACATTCACAAACCCAGCCTATCTGCTTAGCAGGTATCCCTGCAACTAAAGCATAGTCAACAACATCTTTGGTCACAACTGCTCCAGAAGCTATCATAGCCCATCTACCTACAGTATTACCACAGACTATGGTTGCATTTGCTCCTATTGATGCTCCATATTTTACCAATGTCTTCTTATATGCTTCTTTACCTTTAGGGTATTTTGCCCTAGGAGTTAAGTCATTAGTAAAAACCATCGATGGCCCACAAAATACATAATCCTCAAGTTCGACACCTTCATATACAGAAACATTATTTTGTATCTTAACACCATTACCAATTTTAACGTTATTACCAACATTTACATTTTGTCCTAGTGAACATTTAGACCCAATATTAGCACCTGAATGAATATGACAGAAATGCCAAACTTTAGTACCCTCGCCTATAAATACATTATCATCGATGTAGCTTGATTCATGAACAAACTTATTAGACATCTAATTCCTCATATACTCTTTTATTAAATCCCTAGAAAATTTAGTAAACGGTTTTTTGATAGCTTTATCACAATATGGATGATAATCTCCTTTTAAACCAATAGCTTCAGTATGTCTAATTTTAAAAACAGTTTCTATTGCAGCCCGTGCATCTGACACCCTATAACCCTTCCCAGCTAATATACCTTGATATGTCATAGTATGTAAATCTGTAAAACCTCCACTGAATTCCACTTCTTCATTATTGACTGTTATAGAGCGATAAGTCCTTTGCCCTTTAACTTTAACCTCTTCTGGCAACATTTCGTAGTCAATACTTAAGAACCATCTTACTCTTGCATTCTCAAGCTCTAGATAGCCCGCCATTTTGTCATCTTCACGGATATGAACAACATTATGTTTAACTTCACCAAATATCCAATATAGCATGTCAAAAAAATGTACCCCAATATTGCTAGCTAAACCACCAGACTTTTCAACATCTGACTTCCAAGTTGTATAATACCAATTCCCCCGACTTGTAAGATAAGTCAAATCCACATCATAGACTTTTCCTTTTGGTGCGTTAGCAACTTTCTCTTTTAAAGCAATAATACTTGGATGAACCCTTAGCTGAAGTATATTATATACATTTCTGCCCATTTCTTTCTCTGCAAGCTCCAAAGCATCTAATGTCCAAGGATTTAAAACTAAGGGCTTCTCTGATATGGCATGCATGCCGTTTCTAAGAGCAAACCGGATATGGCTATCATGTAAATAATTTGGGGAACATATAGACACATAATCTAGTTTACTATTACTATGCTGTAACTTATTAACATGCCTTTCAAACCTCTCAAACTCTTTAAAAAAACTTGCCTCTGGAAAATAACTATCTATAACCCCCACAGAATCAAAAGGATCTAAGGCAGCCAAAAGATTATTTTTCGTTTCTTTTATTGCTTTCATATGTCTGGGAGCAATATAACCAGCAGCTCCTATTAATGCAAATCTCTTCATACTTTACCATTTGTTAATTAAAATCTCTAAATATTCATCGCAGCAACATTCACTAATCTCTCTACTTTTACTAGAGTAACTGAACCGAATGATCTATTTTACTCACTCCATACAAGTTTTATATTAAGTATTCAATCAAACCTCTAATACCTGATTCAAAATCATAATCAGGATTGTAACCAAGCATCTTCTTAGCCTTGGAAATATCTGCATTACTATGCTTTATATCACCAACTCTATCAGGACCAAATATAGGCTCAATACTTTTATTTAAACATTTACAAAGTACATTATAAAGATCTATCAAATATTCCCTACCTCCATAAGCAATATTAAACACTTCTCCAGCACACTTACTACTAGCCAAACATGCTTTTAAGTTAGCTTCAATTACATTTTCTATATATGTAAAATCTCTCGAGTGTTTACCATCACCATTTATTATTGGAGCCTCATCATTCAGTAGTTGCTTTATAAATTTTGGTATAACTGCAGCATAAGCACCATTTGGATCTTGCCTACGACCGAAAACATTAAAGTATCTCATGCCATAAGTATCTAAACCATATAACATGGTATATAGCTTAGCCCACTCCTCATTAGCTTTCTTTGTAAGTGCATAAGGGGATAAAACACTTCCCTCTCTACCTTCTACTTTAGGTAGATTTGGTTCATCTCCATATACTGATGAACTAGAAGCATAAACAAATTTTTTAACATTGTTTCTCTTAGCAGCTTCTAACATATTAAGAGTTCCTTTAATATTTATATCTTCATATATCCAAGGCATCTCAACACTTCTTGGCACACTTCCCCAAGCAGCTTGATGCAAAACATAATCTACTCCTTTACAAGCTTTTTCACAATCTTCTAGCTCGCGAATATCACCTTTTACAAACTCATAATTAGGATTATCTAATAATATTTCGATATTACGGTAATGCCCAGTAGATAAATTATCAAGACATCTCACCTTAACACCCTTCAATAAAAGTGCCTCACAAAGGTTAGAACCGATAAAACCAGCCCCACCTGTTACTAAAAACAAGCTTTCTTCAGGAAAGTTAACATTCTTGTATGACATTATAATCTCCAGTATATATAATCTTCCTCAAACTCTAGCCTATTTAGACTACCTTTAATATCAAAGATAATTTTTTTAGTATTTTTTGCATACAATTTATCTAACTCTTGCTTAGATAAAGATTTAAACTCTTCATGCCTAACTGCAACTATAATAGCATCTAAATTTGAGACGTCTTTTAAGTTATCAAACTCTAATCCATACTCATGCTTAGCTTCTTCTTTATCTGCTACTGGATCAATAATATAAGGGGTTATTCCATATTCATTAAGCTCATCTACCATATCTATCACACGAGTATTTCTTGTATCAGGACAATCTTCTTTAAATGTAAATCCAAAAATAGCAACCTTAGCCTTTTTAACAGGAATATCGGCTGATATTATCTTTTTAACTAAATTTTCTATTACAAATTTACCCATACCGTCATTTATTCTACGCCCCGATAATATAACCTGAGAATGATATCCAAGCTCAGCAGCTTTATATGTCAGATAATAAGGATCCACACCTATACAATGCCCTCCTACAAGACCTGGCTTAAAATTTAAGAAATTCCATTTAGTTCCTGCTGCCTCTAAAACATCTAAAGTATCTATCCCCATTTCATTAAAAATAATTGATAATTCATTTACAAAAGCTATATTGACATCTCTTTGAGAGTTCTCTATAACTTTTGCAGCCTCAGCTACTTTTATACTATTTGCTCTATGCACACCTGCATCAACTACTAGCTCATACACTTTTGCAATAAGCTCTAAGGACTCATCATCCATACCAGAGACAACCTTTATAATTGTCTCTAACCTATGCACTTTATCACCTGGGTTAATTCTCTCTGGTGAGTAACCAACCTTAAAATCAATCCCACACTTAAGTCCAGACTCACTCTCTAGTATTGGTACACATATATCCTCTGTGACCCCTGGATAAACAGTCGACTCATATACAACATAAGCACCTCTTACAAGATTTCTACCTAAAGTCCTACTAGCATTTATTATAGGTGTTAAATCTGGAGTTTTATCAGCTCGTACTGGAGTAGGCACTGCCACAATATGGAACTTACATTTTTTTAATTCAGCCTCATCACAAGTAAACTTCATTGTAGTATTTTTAACCGCATCATTGCCAACTTCCTTTGTTGGATCAAAACCATCCTTATATTGTTGAACCTTTACCTTACAAATATCGAAACCAATAACATCAACTTTTTTTGCGAAAGATATAGCAATAGGTAAACCGACATATCCAAGCCCTACTAAAGATATTTTCTCTTTTTTATTTAAAATAGATTCATATAAATTCATAATAACTACCTCTTAATACCGCAAAAATCAATAATCTGCCTATCATATATATCAATTTCATTAAACTCCCGATGTCCAACCAAAAACACAATAATATCAGCCTTTTTTATAGCTAATTTATAATCTACTAATTCTATCTCTCTACTAGTTTGCAAATTTGGCTCAACAGCTAAAATATTTAATCCATCTTTTATAAGTTCTCTTACAATATAAAGAGCAGGAGACTCTCTTAAATCATCTATATCCGGTTTAAATGATAACCCCATACACGCAACCACAGGCTTCCTACCTTTTGCAATTTCGAAAGACAAAGTTGCACTCTTGATTTTTTCAATAACCCATTTTGTTTTGTAATTATTTACTTCTCTAGACGTTCTAATTAATTTTGCAGTATCTTTACCAGCATGAACTATAAACCAAGGATCAACAGCTATACAATGTCCGCCCACACCTGGACCAGGGCTTAAAATACTCACACGAGGATGCTTATTTGCTAAATTTATAAGTTCCCATACATCTATATCAAACTTATCACAAAGCATACTTAGTTCATTAGCAAAAGCTATATTTGTATCTCTAAAAGAATTCTCAGTTAATTTAGCCATCTCAGCAGTTCTTGCGTCTGTCTCTAAAACATCTCCTTCTATAAACTCTCTATAAAATTTACTAGCAACCTTTGTAGCCTGCTTTGTCAACCCTCCAACAATCCTGTCATTTTCTACCAACTCCCTAATTATATGACCGGGCAATACTCTTTCTGGACAATGAGCTATATTCAACACAGAAGTGTCAACACCCTCCTCAATTAATTCTTTTTCTACTAACTCAGTTGTACCTACGGGAGATGTTGACTCAAGTATTATTAAATCATTTTTTTTCACATATCCTGAAATAGCTTTAGTTGCAGACTTAACATAATCTAAATTTGGAACATAGTCATCATGAAAGGGGGTTGGTACAGCTATTATGAAAACATCTGCTACCACAGGAGTTAAAGAAGCTTTTAATTTACCACTTTTAACCGCTGCACTTACAAATGTATCAAGTTCTGGTTCAACTATATGTATATTCCCTTTATTAATAGTATCAACAACATTTTCAGATATATCAACACCATGGACATAATAACCCCTATTAGCTAACAAAGCCGCAGTTGGCAAACCAATATATCCTAATCCCAAAACGCACACTGTTTTTTCACTTATCATTTAATCAATGCCTTTTATAAAATTAACAATTCTAACTGAAGAGTAGCCATCTCCATATGGATTAGAGGCTGATGACATCTTATCATATTCTGATTTATTACTTAAGAGTTTCTGAACCTGTTCAAAAATAGTAATTGAAGAAGTTCCAACAAGTTTTACAGTTCCCGTTGCTACAGCTTCAGGTCTTTCTGTATTATTCCTCATAACTAAGACAGGTTTTCCTAGAGATGGTGCTTCCTCTTGAACACCTCCACTATCTGTCAAAATTAAATATGATTGCTTCATCATATATATAAAACATTCATATTGCAGTGGATTTATTAGAAATACATTAGTTAAGCCTGAAAGAATTTCTCTTACTGGAGTTTGAACATTTGGATTCAAATGGACCGGATAGACAATATCCACTTCAGGGTTCTCTAATGCTATCTTTTTTATGGCTTTACATATATTTAAGAAGCCTTCTCCAAAATTTTCTCGTCTATGCCCCGTTACCAATATTATTTTCTTATTCCCCTGGAATTTATATTCCTGCTCTATTGACTTTACTATACTATTCCTCAACCTACTATCATCTTGAATTTTCTTTAGTGTTAAAAATAAGGCATCTATGACTGTATTACCAGTAACAATAATACTATCTTCTTTTTTATTTTCTTTTATTAAGTTTTGCTTAGAAAGCTCAGTAGGTGCAAAATGATAATTTGCTAAAACACCAGTTATTTGTCTATTAGCTTCTTCTGGCCATGGAGAATACAAATCATTAGTTCTTAACCCAGCTTCTACGTGTGCCACCTTTACTCTTTCATAAAAAGCAGCAAGGCTTGCAGCAGCAGTTGTAGTTGTATCACCATGAACGACCATTACATCTGCTCTAAATTTTTTTAAAACTTCTCTCATCCCCATAATCACTTTTGTAGTAACATCAAATAAGTCTTGACCTGGACTCATTATATTTAAATCATATTCTGGAACAATATTAAATATATCTAAAACCTGATCCAACATTTCTCTATGCTGTGATGTAACACAAACTCTAGCATCAAACTCTTTATCATTTTTAAACGCTTTAACCAAGGGAGTCATTTTAATAGCTTCTGGGCGTGTACCAAAGACTAAAAGTATTTTTTTCATTTATTTTTCCTGTTTAAACATTAATTAACAACCCATCTAACAAAATCGGACGATAGCTTATTTCTATCAAACTTATTTGCTAACTCACGTGAATTAATTGACATCTTTTTAAGCTCAGCTCTATTTTCTGACATATTTATCAATATATCTGAAAATTCTTTAAAGTTATCAGGTGGCACAACATAACCACAATCATTTTCTTCTATGAGATCTGCAACCCATCCAGGATAGTTATTAATCACAGGTAAACCCGCAGATATATAATCAAAAAATTTATTGGGTGATGTACCAAAATAAAAAGCCGGAATATTTTTTAATATTTGCAAACCAACATTAGCTCTTTTATATAGTTTTGCTAATTTTTGTTTATCTACTGGATCATGAAATAGAATATTATCTAACTTATATTTAGCTGCCTTAATCTGTAAATCTTTTTTTAGCATACCATCACCAACCAATATAATTTTTACATTATTAGATGGTCTACCTTTTAACTCTATCGCAACATTAATCAAAGTTTCTAACCCATTAGCTATACCATGAGTCCCAGAAAAAATAGCTAGAAAATCATCATTCTTTATACCATCTGGTATATACTGAGTGTTTTGAGGATTAGAAAAAATATCTAAATCGCACCCATTAGGTATTAATTTTATATTATCTCTAGAGACTCCTCGTTTAGCTATACCATCAACAATACCAGGAGAAAGTCCTATTAATTTATCAGCACACCTATATGAGCACCACTCAAGTATAGACATTAAAAACAATAATAAACGATTATTTATAACTCCCATAGCTCTAGGTAATTCTGGCCACAAATCTCTAACTTCAAAGACAAATTTCTTTCCTCTGAAAATCTTTGCAAAAATCCCTGGAATTCCTGCAGTTAAAGGAGTTGTTGTTGCAAACACAATATCATAATCGTCCTTTAACGCAACCTTTATAGACTTAATGACAAAGCTAAGAAATACCTTAATACGACCATAAAAAGATAGCTTATTTGAGTAAGGTAAACAAAACTCAATAATATTGATGCCTTCCACCTCTCCTTTACGTATACCCTTAATAAACTCTTCATTAAGACCAGTCTCACCCATATTCATAGACCCACATACCATGGTAACATCATGCCCTTCTTTCACTAATGCTTTTGCCATAGCATATGAACGAATTCCAGTAGAACCTTTTGGTGTAGAAAAATGCTGATGAAAATATAAAACCTTCAAATCAATCTCCAAATTTAATAGTCGTTAATACTTCTGCTTGCTCAGAAACTACCACTTTTAATAAATGCTGTTTATCTTTTTTGTAATAATATCTTGATTCTTCTCCAGATAAAATCTCTAAAGAAGTCTTAGCATCTGAATAAATTTCTAAAGAAAATAGCGCTGTAGTTAACTTACTCCCTTCAAGCTTATAATCAACTAATGGCAAATGCCAGTATATAACGGCCTCACTTTCAAAACCAGAAACATCATCTATGACTTCGATCATATTATCTTTATTTTTAAAATTAATTTCTCTAGTATGGTTACACCCTTTATAATCTTCATATCCACATTTTACGGAGTTTTCAGAATATTCAAGCAATGAAACCTTAGGCCATGCTCCAAAAAGAAAACGACCTAGTCTAGGCATCTGATCACGATGATCAAAGCATACTGTATTATGTCCTCTAACACCACCAAAGTATCTCATATCTTCAGGACTTGAGTTATAACTATAAGTTCCTGAATCTCTTAAAATATTCACTCCTTTGACCCATAAGTCGAGATGTAAAATATCGCTTTGACTTGGTCTAAACCTAAAATTCGGAACTTTAAGTAATGCAAATACTTTATTTGTTCTGAAAATAGCAAGCCCACTATCCTCTAAAATAAAGTTGCTTTGCAAATCCTTACAACAGATATTCTCCGAGACATCTAAATTAAGGTATTCAGCAAGAACCGAATTATCTCCGAGGGTACTTTTCTTAAAAACTAAACTAGAAAGATATAATGAGGGCCTAAAATCTCGATAGTCCACATTAGGCAAAGAAAACAACATTGCACCATCATTAGCACCCAAATTAGGAACATCTCCATCCTCCTGAATTACCACATGCAACCAATCAGTGGCTGCTGCCATTTTCTTATAAAAATTTTCCGAAAATGGCTCTAAATCAAGCTTTAATCTCATAATCTCTGCAAAACTAATAGCGTCAAGCATAAGTCTATGATAATTAATAGAATACTGACTAAATCCACCATCTTTGAAGATCAATCTATTAACCCTATTCTCTAGTAGTTGACGTCCTTTTTTTGACCACTTATTATACTCTTTACTCTTAGGTGAATATATTTTCAACAGCTCTGACCCTATATATAATGCCACAGCCTCAGATGTTCCATGGTTATTATCCTGAGCTTTTGCATAGCTAAGTGTTGGGTAAATTCTTTTAAGATGTAACTCAAGAAAATTAATCATTTCTGAACCACATGTCCGAATCTGACTCAATGCCATTAAAGCTCCAATCAAATGAATCACCCTAATAGATGCTTCTTGACCACATTTCCAGTTAGGGCCTTTATAAGCTAAATTATTACTATACCAATCACGAATCCAATCATTTATCTTTAAAATAAAAAAATTTGATTTGTGATTTTTAGCAAGATACGAAAACTTAATTACCCAACTAAATCTAGAAGCTTCCCAGATTCCTTTTATGTCTCCATTAGAACTAAAGTCTGGAATATCGAACCAATCTTTATTAATATCTAAGAACCTTTTATTCGTATACACATTGTAAAACCAGTCTGGTTTATCATCAACAATCCTTAAATCAGTGCAGCACTCCAGCAAAAATGAATTAAATTTCTTGTTATATTTTGAATTATTCGAAAAGCTTTTATCAAGATTAAACACATTATCCACAGTAACTTTCTGAGGTTTCAAACTTTGAACTGGATGCATGCTTATTTTCAACAACAGCCTATAATTTAGCACTCTTAAGATATTAACTATACCAATTAATAAAGCTGTCCTAATTTTCAAAAAAAACATTAATCTTTGTGTCCTTTTAATAAACTATCCGCTCTTATAGTGATTTTGGCTACTTCAAATATTTCCTCTACAGGAATAGGACTTTCTAGACCGTTACGAATACTATCAATAAATGCTTGTGCACAAGCATTCTGTCCCTTATCTTGTTTAAACAGTTTATGTTTTTTAAATTCTTTCCACCCGTAACCCGTCATAATTCTAAAATTATCAAGTTGAATTGTCTTACCTGCGGCAAACACTTCGACTCTTTCTTTAGGGAAATTACTAGCACCATTAGCAAGATAAAAAATAGTCCCAAAAGAACCATCTTCAAACTTTAAAGTTATAGCAGCACTATCTCTTTCAACCGTGCCTATACTTTTATTTTCGATACATACAGCATTCACTGAAGATATTTTGCTATCTGCCAAAAATCTCATAAGATCTATAAAGTGACAAGCTTCACCAATAATCCTTCCGCCACCTATATCATCTTGTTGAGTCCAATGATCAGTGGGAATACTTCCGGCATTCATAGTCATTATAAAACTTTTAGGGCTTCTTATAGTATCGAGCAATGTTTTCATTTTTTGAATATGTGGAGAAAATCTTCTATTAAAACCTACCATTAACCTAGGAGCTTCATTACTCTTTCGCTTTTTATAATAAATACTTTCAATATCTTCAACATCCGAGATTGTTAATGCCAATGGCTTTTCAACAAATATATCTTTTCCCGTTTCTATAGCTCTTTTAACAAATTTTGCATGAGTATTATGTCTAGTAGCAATAACCACTGTATTTATTTCATCTGATTCAAAAACACTACTTGAGTTACTAGATGCTACTTTAAAACCCATTTTATTTCCATGTATTACAGCATTGGTTCCGCCTGACGCAACTATCTCATGAAGATTAGCATTTGCCTTTTTAAATGCTGGAATCAAAACTCTTGAAGCATAATTGCCTGCGCCTATAAATCCAACGCAAGGCTCCTTCGATTTACATGTCACATAAACATCTTTAGAAGCTTCAAGAAGTACACTACTACTAATTCTAGACTCAATAGAAGATGAGTAGTTCAATATCACCCCAAGACTATTATGCTCTGTAGTTAACACATCATACGCATTAATAGCATCCTCAAATTCAAACCTATGAGTAATTAAAGGCTTAATATTTAGTTGCTTTTTACTTAACATCTCCAAAACAGCTTCAAAATTACGCTGTTCTGTCCATCTTACATAGCCTATAGGGTAATCATTACCTTTGTCTTCATAATTAGAGTCATATCTACCTGGGCCATAAGAGCACGACACTTGAAAGCTCAATTCTTTCTCATAGAAGTCAGATCTATTCAACTCCAAACCCGTGACTCCAACAAGCACAATACGTCCTCTTTTTCTTGACATCTTTGCAGCCTGAGCAACAGGTTCAGACTCTTTTGTAGAAGCAGTAATTATAACCCCATCAACTCCAAATCCTTTACTAAAATCATTTGCTATGACAACTGGGTCCTCACCTTTAGAAGGATTACATATTTCCGCACCAAATTCTTTAGCAAGGTTCAGTTTATTCTCATTAAAATCAATTGCTAAGACACTACAACCGTTAGCTATTAACATCTGTACGGTTAATAAACCTATTAACCCTGCTCCAACTACTACAATTTTTTCTCCAAGTGTCGGCTGAACCAGCCTAATACCTTGCAAACCTATACTTGCAACGACTGTAAAAGACGCTTCTTCATCTGTAACTGAATCAGGCACCTTAGCACAAAGGTTTTTGGGTACATTAACAACATCCGAATGGCTACCGTTTGAAACCACCCTGTCTCCTTTAACGAACTCCGACACACCAGCGCCAACTTCTCTTACAACTCCAACATTACAATAACCCAAAGGTATAGGTTGGTTTAATTTTGATTTTACAGCGGAATATGTAGTCATGATTCCATCAGTTTTAACCTTATCCAAAACCATTTTTACTTTTTCGGGTTGCTGCCTAGCTTTATCAATTAAAGAAGACTTACCAAAGTTAACCAACATCCTTTCTGTACCTGCTGAAATTAATGATTTACTAGTTAAAATAAGTAAACCACCTTTTGCTACATTCGGACTAGGAGCCTCTACTATTGATGTATTACCACTAGACATATCCTGTAATATTTGCTTCATTATGCATTCATCCCTATCTTAAAACTATAAACAACTATTTTATAATACTTTTATAAGTACCCTTATTATTAATATCAGAAACAACTACTGAGCCTGCACCAACAACTACATCAGCACAAATATTTATATTATTTATAACAGTTGATCCAGCACCAATCCAAGTATTCTGGGCCATATTAACTGTTCCACATATAGTTGCATTAGGTGATATATGACAAAAATCACCAATGCTACTATCATGCTCAATAACACTAGCTGTATTTACTATAACACCATCTCCTATTTTAGCATCAGCATTCACCACAACGCCTGACATTATAATTGTACCCTTACCAATTTTAGCACTATCAGAAATAATTGCAGTTGGATGAATTATGGTTTCTAATTTATCTCTGACCACCCTAGACTGAACTTTTTTTCTAACTGCATTAGAGCCTACAGCAACTATGAAAGAGCATTCTTCTTTATACTTATCAACATCCAAACTGGAACCAATAATCTCGCTCTTATAAAAAGCACCTGTCGCAGCATCGTCCAAAAAACATATCTCATCAAATCTTTTTGTACTTTCAGCAATATCGTAAACAACCTTACCATGTCCTCCAGCACCAATAATCAGAAGTTTATTCATTGCCTTCAAACTTCTCCATAGTTACACTATCACTAGAGCTAACACCACTTCTTTTAAAAACTTTTACAAAAGTTTTTAAAATTATTTTAGTATCAAGTGCAAAGCTTACATTTGATACATAGTAAATATCATTCTCAAACCTTGCTTGCCATGTAGTCGCATTTCTACCATTGATCTGAGCCCACCCTGTCAAACCAGGTCTTACAATATGCCTTTTTCTTTGCTTATAACTATATAACTCCAGATACTCAACAAGCAAAGGCCTAGGACCAACTATACTCATATCACCCTTTAAAATATTTATTAGACTTGGCAGTTCATCTAAAGAGGTGCTTCTTATAAATTTACCAAACTTTGTAAGCCTCGCTGAATCTGGGAGTAGGTTACCATCAGCATCTCTCGCATCAGTCATTGTCCTAAACTTATAGAGATTAAATATTTTCTCATCTTTTCCAGGTCTCGCCTGCTTAAACAGAACCGGAGAACCAAGCTTGAATCTTATCAACATAGCTAAAACCAAAATAACTGGTGATAATATAATCAATGCCATCAAAGATAAAACAATATCTAAAAATCTTTTAAAGAATAAGGTATATAATGTCTTCTTAGGCATCACATACCTCTTTTATTATACTTACAACTTTTAATAAATCATTATCAGTCATTTTTGAATCACTCGGCAAACATAACCCTAGCTCAAACAGCTTTTCTGCCACGTCTACTCCAACAAAATCACAATCCTTGAAAAATGGTTGCATATGCATTGGCTTCCACAGGTGTCTAGCCTCGATATTTTCACTAGCAAGTTTTTCAATAATCTTCTTTTTTCTCTCAGCGGAATCAACAAGTATACAACTAAGCCAATAGTTTGGAGAATCTCCGATTAAAGGGCTCACAAACTTAATAAAAGAAATCTCAGATAATTCAGTTTTATAAAAGTTATAAATATATGTTTTCTTAGAAACCCTATCACTCAAAACCTTTAGCTGACCTCTACCAATTCCTGCACAGACATTACTCATCCTATAGTTAAACCCAAGCTCTTTATGCTCATAGTACGGCTTATTTTCTCTTGATTGTGTTGCGTAGAATCTTGCTTTATCTGCCCATTCTTTATTTTTAGTAACAAGCATACCACCACCTGATGTTGTAATAATCTTATTACCATTAAATGAATATATACCTATATCTCCGTAAGTTCCGGTAGCTTTACTCTTATAAAAACTACCTAGACTTTCAGCTGCATCCTCTACCAAGAAGACATTATATTTTTCACAGAGCTTCTTTATTTTATCCAGTTCTGCTGCCACTCCATATAAATTAACCGCTACAACCGCTTTAGTATTAGGATATTTCTTCAATGCCTCCTCTAATGCTAGTGGACAAATATTCCAAGTATTCTGTTCACTATCTATAAATACAGGTGTAGCATTTTGATAAATAATTGGGTTTGCACTAGCAGAGAATGTAATAGACTGACATAAAACAATATCTCCTTTTGAAATACCTAATATCTTAAGTGCCAAATGTAAGGCAGCTGTACCAGAGCTTAAAGCAGCAGCATAACCACAACCAGTATATTCAGCCAACTCTTTTTCAAAGTTATCAACATTTTTTCCTAATGGTGCTATCCAATTTGTTTCAAAAGCCTCATTAACAAATTTTTTTTCATAACCTTCTTCTGACATGTGAGGCGATGACAAATAAATACGATCACTCATAACTAACTATTCAACCTATGTTCAAATTCTGGCACAATATGCCTTAATGCTTTTATTTTATCAAATTCTTTTATCAACAAAAATATATCTGAATTTAACTTATCAATATCATAAAACGTCTTTCTACCAATAAAAATATCCTTGTACGCTGTAGAAATATCATCTTCATTAATTAAAAGCTCTTCATAGAGCTTCTCTCCAGGCCTTAAGCCAGTTATCTCAATTTCAACATCATCTCGACCTGAGAGTTTTTTAAACTGTTTTGCTAAGTCTAATATTTTAACAGGCTTACCCATATTCAGAACAAATACTTCTGAGTTTTTTGCTATTGCTCCTGCCTGAAGAACTAACTCACAAGCCTCAGGAATTAACATAAAATATCTAGTGATTTCAGGATGAGTAACAGTTAATGGACCTCCTTTTTTAAGCTGCTCTTCAAATTTAGGAATCACACTACCACTACTACCTAAAACATTCCCAAAACGAACTGCTGCTAGCTTAGTATTTCCGGGTTCAGCATTTTGCAAGTATAGCTCACATACACGCTTTGTTGCGCCCATAACATTCGTTGGACGCACAGCTTTATCTGTTGAGATAAGAATAAATGACTCTACTTTTGCCTCAATAGCTAAATCAATAACATTCTTAGTACCTAATATATTATTTTTTATTGCTCTTGATATATTATCTTCAACTAAAGGGACATGCTTATAAGCTGCTGCATGAAATACGATATTTGGAGAATATTTATCAAAAACATCTTGTAATGCCTCGACATCACAAACAGAACATAAAACGCTTTTTATATTATAAAATGAGCACTCTTCTGAGATCTTGTATAAATTAAACTCACTATGATCAAGTAAAACTAATTGCTTAGCTTCATACTTTATACACTGCCTAACAATTTCAGAACCAATACTACCACCAGCACCAGTAATAAGAACAGACTTTCCTTTGATAAAATTTGAAATAGATTCTTTATCCAAACTTTTTGAGTCTCTAGCAAGCAAATCATATAATGAAACAGGTTTAAGCTGTGACATGAAACTTTCATCTTGCAAAACATTCTCAAGAGAAGGCATTATCTTAATCTGATCAAAATCTTTCTCATATTCTTTACAAATATCTCTAACTGTACTCTCATATGCTCTAGGCAACGCAATAATAAGCAAGTCAAATTTAGAAGATAATAGAAGCTTTCTCAACTGATCTCTTGATAGTACTTTCCTACCATTAACGCTTCTTTTTTGAAGAGATACATCATCATCAACAAAATACTTAACTTTATATTCTGTATAGAGTAATTCTTGAGCTATTTTTGTCCCAGCGGCCCCCGCTCCGTAAATAATAGCTTCTTTTGTTTTCATCATAGGGCTCTTATTGGTCTTATACCAATACAAATATACACTTAAGTTGATCAGAAAAACATAAAACAAAAACTCAGAAAATATTAGAGAAAACTCAACTCTACCGTGGAAAATAAAAACCACAATTACAAAAACGGGGATATTTATAAATATTTTCCTAAGAAAAGTTTTCTGCGTAGATTTCCGCCAACTAGCCATATAATCTCTTAATAGCAAGAATGATAATAAACATCTAAGCACAACTACTGTTATTAGAAAGTAAACATTCATATGCTGCTTAAAAACATAAAACGTCCAGCTTACAGTTAAAAAGCTTAAAAATATTATTACATAAAAGTTTAAAGCTCTTTTATCCCAAAGAAATGACATGTAATACAAAACCTAAGATACGGTCATTTGATTATAGCAAAAGCATTACTCATCTTCTATAGCTCTGTAATTTGATATTGAATTTTTTTCTGTGAAACCGACTCTATAGTTTTAATATTTTGCAAATACCATGAAATCCAAAGCTCTCTAATTAGGGAATTAATCTTTATAATCTCACTATCTTTGCTATTTAGGTGCTTAGCCTTAATTTTTTTCTCTAATTTTAATCTAAGCTCATCAACCTCTATTTGATATCCTTTATCTCTTTGTAAGTTAAACTTAGCCTTTTCTAATCTATTCTCTAAGGCTTGAATATAGTATTTATAACGCTGTAGAAATTTAATTGGTTGAGACAGGTAGTTATTAGTAAAAAGCTCACTCAACTCACTCTTAAGATCTGTATAAAGCTGAATAAAATTAAAAGGTATCTTTTTAACATTAAGTTTTTTCTCAAGTTGATTTTTATATCTAATTATTTCTGAAACTAACGATTCAACTTTAGATCTATTTAAATCAAAATTTCCCAATCCATTACAATAAAGTTTTTCAAATCTAGCTTTTGTGTAAGGAAGCTCAACATTTTCAAAAAAACTTAAATCTATCGCCTTATCAATAATATCATCTTTTGAGTTACTCAGTTTTAGTGACATTGATAAACTCGCCAAATCATTACTTTTAATATTTTTTGACAAATGATTTTGCAAACGTAACTTAATTAATTTCTTTAATGCTCTCTGCATACAAGCTTTAGCTTCTTGCTCAGTTGCTTTGTAAGAAACCCTTACACCACCTTTATACTCTTCAAGGCAATTATATACTTTTACACTTATTCCATATTCTTTGATTTGACTTGTATATTCAAAATCGCTAAATTCCCAGTCATAATAAGTCCTATCATCTACGGTTTGCTTTGGCTTTTGTACTAAACCTTGAAGCTTCTGTTTTAAAGTATTTATATCTTTATCTATAGCTAATGCTTTACCATTCTCATCAACCACCTTAATATTCAATATTAAATGTTTTTCTAAGTTTTCATCCTGCCAAACAGTTTCATCAACTATAAAACCAACTATTCTTGTAATATGTTTTGCAATAACTGACTTTAATGGTTTATACCTATCTGTATCAAAATCTATTGACTCAAATATGGCTTGAGCATAAGTTGGTACTGGCACACAATTTTTACGGATATTTTTGGGTAAAGCTCTTAACAACGCAACAACCTTATCATATAAAAAACCATACACACCCCACTCTAATACATTAGGGCCTATATCGTTTAGAAAAACAATTGGTACTGTAACTGTTGCACCATCCTTTTCATCCAGTGGATCAAAGTGATACTCTAACGGTAAATGCATTTCCCCAATAGCTAAAACATCTGGAAACTTTTGTTGCGTAACATCTTTAGCATCATGTTGCATCAAATTATCTAAATCAAAAACTAGTTTTTGCTGTTCATCTTTTGATATAGTTTTTAACCATTTATCAAAAGTTACACCACTACAAACATCTTCTGGGATAAGCTTATCATAATGTTCATACATCACTTGCTCATCTACTAAAATATCTTTCCTACGCGATTTATTCTCAAGCTCTTCTACTTGTTCTATTAGTTTTAAGTTTTGCTGATAAAAATATGCATTAGACTCAAAATCGCCATTTACTAAAGCCTCCTTAATAAATATATCTCGTGCATCTTGAGGGTTTATTCTTGAATATTGAACAGATCTTTTTGAAACTATCTCTAAGCCGTAGAGTGTAACTCTTTCATTTACGACTACAGATCTTCGCTTTTTACTCCAAGTGGGCTCATCATAGTGCTTTTTAACAAGATGTTTAGCTAAAGCCTCCAACCATTCAGGCTCTATTTTTGCAACATTGCGTGCATAGGTTTTTGTTGTCTCAACAATCTCGGAAGATAGCAACCACTTTGGCTTTTTCTTAAATTGCGAAGATGCTGGGAATATAAAAAACTTAAGTCCTCTGGCTCCTAAATACTCCGCGTTTTCATAGTTAAAACCAATATTACTTAAAAAACCACTTGCTATAGCTTTGTGTAGATTTTCATATTTAATTTCATCACCACTATCACTTAACTTCCAACCAAATCCATGAATAACTTCAACAATCTGCCTATAAATATCATTCCACTCATTAAACCGAACTGGCGATATAAAGCTCTTTTTAAAATACTCTTTTTTATCTTTATTTGATAAACCTTTTAACTCAGCGCTTAACCTGTTTGCTAAATTTAAAATAGCAATAAAATCAGAAGACTTATCTTTATCAACAGCATGCTTTTCATCTGCTTTTTGCTGAAAATTTAAAGGTCTCTCACGCGGATCTTGTACACTTAAAAAACTAACAATTGAAACTATTTCTTTTAGAACATTTTGCCTATGGCCTTCGATAACTATCTTTGCTAATTTTGGATCTAAAGGCATAATAGCCATTTTCATCCCATCAGCTGTGATTTTTGGTTTTGAATAGTTAAGTTCTGATATAGCTTGTAATTCAAACAGAAGCTTAAAGCCATCTTTAACAAACCTTGAGTCTGGAGGATCTATGAATGGAAATTCTTGAATACTACCTAACTTTAAAAATAACATCTGTAAGATAACTGATGCTAAATTTGTACGCAAAATTTCAGGGTCTGTATACTCTTTACGCTTATTAAAATCCTCTTCACTATAAAGTCGTATACACACACCTGCTGATAATCTTCCACAACGTCCAGCTCTTTGATTTGCGCTAGCTTGAGATATTTTTTCTATAGGTAAACGCTGCACTTTAGTACGATAACTATATCTACTAACTCTAGCTAAGCCAGAATCAATCACATATTTTATTCGTGGAACAGTTAAAGAAGTCTCAGCAACATTAGTAGCTAGAATAATTCTTCGAGTCGAGCCTTCTGGATTGAATATCTTATTTTGATCCTTATTTGACAACCTTGAAAATAAAGGTAAGACTTCTGTAAATCTAAGATCTTGCTTATTCAAATATGCTAAAGTCTCATGAATATCTCTTTCTGTTGGTAAAAATACTAAAATATCTCCCCTGCCTAACTCATCAATTGCATATAAAATTCTTTCTTGCATTGAAAACTCATCAAAATCTTCATCATCTTGATAACGAATCTCTACAGGATATGTTCTACCACTAACTGCAATTTCTTTAGAATTTTGAAAGTAACTTGTAAACTTTTGATGATCTATCGTCGCTGAAGTAATAATAACTTTTAAATCAGGCCTAAATGGTAAAATTTTCTTTATACAACCTAAAAGAAAATCGATATTCAAACTTCTTTCATGTGCCTCATCAATTATAACAACTTCATATTGAGATAAAAATCTATCGTTTTTAATTTCAGACAACAACACACCGTCTGTCATTACCTTTATTAAAGTATTTTCAGATGTTTGATCAGAAAAACGTATTTTGAAAGAGACTTTTGATTGATCCCCTATCTCACTAGCAACTCTATTTGCTATAGATCTAGCTGCTATTCTTCTTGGTTGAGTATGCCCTATTAAACCTCGTTTACCCAGACCTAAGTCTAAGCAAATTTTAGGTAGCTGTGTTGACTTACCCGAACCTGTTTCACCAGCGACAACTATTACCTGATTCTCCTGAATAAGCTCTTTTATATCTTCAACTTTTTCAGCAACTGGTAAGTCAGGGTATGTTATTTTAGGTAATATTTTTTGATCAGTTTGCTTAGCTAAATCATTTAATTCTTTCACTAGGTTAAAATCTATATTCCCTCTCTTTAGCAATGATATATATTTACCACGCAATTTAGTTGGAATTTGATTAAGATAATCCGCATACTTTTTCTTATCTACAGTCATAAGCTATTGCATTAAACGCTTTTTTATACCTGTCTTTTTTAGAATTGCATTAATTATTCTCATAAAGAACATAATACATTTACTAACCAACACAAAAATAGCTAAAAAGAATAAAATGAAAATATCTAAAAATATATTCCAGAAAAGCTCTGCCAAAGAGAACAATGTTTTTATTTTCATAAAATTTGAGTAGACTTCTATACTTAAAAGTTAAGTATAGCATAATTTAAGAATGATTTTTGACTAAAGGAATTAAAGCTTTGCTATGATACTATTTAAAGTTTTGCTAGGACGCATTACATTACTTAATTTAGCTTTTTCTGGATAGTAATAACCACCAATATCAACCTTTTTACCTTGAACATTTGCTAGCTCTTTAACAATTTTATCTTCATTAGCTTTTAACTCTGCATAGATTGGTTCAAACTTAGCTTTTAGCTCAGTATCACTTGTCTGCTCAGCCAGAGCTTTCACCCAATAAAAAGCTAAATAAAAATGGCTACCACGAGTATCAAGCTCACCAACTTTACGTTTTGGTGACTTATCATTATCTAAAAACTCTTGATTTGCTTGAGCTAAAGCTTCAGCTAAAACTTTAATTTTAGCATCTCTAGTTTTGATAGCTAAATCTTCTAATGATGCGCCCAAAGCTAAAAACTCACCTAAAGAATCCCATCTTAGATGATTCTCATTGATAAGTTGCTCAACATGCTTAGGAGCAGACCCACCTGCTCCAGTTTCAAACAACCCACCACCAGCTAAAAGAGGTACTATTGAAAGCATCTTAGCAGAAGTTCCAAGTTCTAAAATTGGGAAAAGATCTGTTAAATAATCTCTTAAAACATTACCTGTAACAGAGATAGTATCTTTACCTTCTTTCATCCTCTTTAATGAATACTTAGTTGCTTCAATTGGAGATAAAATTTGAATATCTAAGCCAGTAGTATCATGATGAGTTAAATATTCATTTACCTTAGCAATTAGATTTCTATCATGTGCTCTATTTGAATCTAACCAGAAAATAGCAGGATTTTGTGTAATTCTAGCTCTATTTACTGCTAATTTCACCCAATCTTTTACAGCGATATCTTTTGTTTGGCACGCTCTCCAAATATCACCTTTTTCAACCTGATGTTCAAATATTACATTTCCTTCAGCATCAATTACTTCTACTTTACCTTCAGCTTGGATTTCAAATGTTTTATCGTGAGAGCCATATTCTTCTGCTTTTTTAGCCATTAGCCCTACATTTGAAACATCTCCCATAGTAGCAACATCAAAAGCACCATTTTCTTTACAGAAGTCAATAGTCGCAGCATACACGCCAGCATAGCATCTATCTGGGATCATTGCTTTCATATCTTGAAGCTCGCCAGCCTTGTTCCACATCTTACCAGATGAACGGATAGCTGCAGGCATAGATGCATCAATAATTACATCGCTTGGTACATTCAGGTTTGTAATCCCTTTATCAGAATTAACCATAGCAATATCAGGTTGCTTAGCAAAAACTTTCTCGATATCAGCATTAATCTTGTCTTGAACATCTTGAGATAACTGTTTAATTTTCTCAACAGCATCACCCCAACCATTACGAGGATTAACACCTAGTTCTTTAAATTCTTTAGCATATTTCTTGAAAACATCTTCAAAAAATATTTCTACTGCATGACCAAATAATATTGGATCAGAGACTTTCATCATTGTAGCTTTTAGATGAAGTGAAAGTAGTGTTCCTTCTTTTTTAGCCTTTGCAATTTCAGCTTTATAAAACTCTCTTAGAGCTTTTACAGAGATTTTAGTAGCATCAAGAATCTCTTTTTCTTCTAAAGCAAGACCTTCTTTAAGAACAGTTTGAGCCCCTTTAGGACAAGTATGTACAATTTTTACAGTAGTTGCTTTTGGTACAATATAAGACTTCTCATTAGCATAAAAATCATTATCAGACATACTAGTCACATGTGACTTTGAGTCTTTTGTCCACTCTCCCATTGAATGAGGATGCTTTTCAGCATATTTCTTAACAGCTTCAGCAACTCTACGATCCGAGTTACCTTCTCTTAACACAGGATTAACCGCACTCCCTAGAACTTTTGCGTAGCGTGCTTTAACTTCTTGCTCTTTATCATCTTTTGGTTCAAATGGATAATCAGGAATTTTATATCCTTTTAATTGAAGCTCTTTAATCGCTGCAGTTAATTGAGGTATTGACGCACTAATATTAGGAAGCTTAATAATATTAGCATCAGGAGTTTTTGCTAGATCTCCTAATATAGCTAAATCATCAGAACATTTTTGCTCATTTGAGAGGTAATCACTAAAATTAGCTAATATACGCGCTGCTAGAGATATATCTTTAGTTTCTAATTCTATATCTGCAGTTTTTGTAAAACTCTCAACTATTGGTAAAAAAGATCCAGTTGCTAAAGCAGGTGCTTCATCTGTGAATGTGTAAAATATTTTATGCATAAAAAAATCTCCTGTAAATAGAATTTAATCTTTGAAATACTAGCACAAAACTAGTAAGTATTTAATATTTCTGTAATTTTATCATCAGACCTTGCTACTACTGCAAAGTCATTATGCTCAATTATTGGTCGCTCTAAAAGTTTAGGATTCTTAGCAACTATTTCAATAAGCTGGCTATCAGTAAACTCTTTACCCTTAAAATTTTCTTTCCAAATATCTTCTTTGGTACGAATGATATCCTTTATAGAAAGTTTTAATTTTTTAAGCAAAGATACTAAGTCTTTCTCCGATAAAGGATCATCTAAATACAAATGCGTTTCATAGTTTGTATTACTTTGATCTAAGGCTTGCTTAGCTTGTCGGGACTTCGAACATTTTGGATTATGATAAATTTTCATAACAATACTAAATACCCTATTTCTTGTTAATATCCATAATTATAAATGAATTGAAAAAGAAATGATAAAAAAAGTTTCACCACAATAGTTACACGAGATAACAGAAACACTAACATTAAAATAATTTAACTATTTAGATAACCAAATTTGTAAAAAAGATTTGCTGGTGGGATTAAATATCTAATATAATGAAATCATAAGAAATATTTTAAAGTACAAAGCCACAATACAGGAGAATTAAATAGAGGGTTAATAAAAATTCAGTAAGTAATAGGAGATTTAAAATGCCTAAACCATGGAAAGAAAACTACCCTAAAGAAGTAAATCCTAACATAAGCATACCTAATATCACTCTAAATGATATGCTTAAAGAAACCACTGAAAAATTTTCCTCAAAAGATGCTCTTACCTGTCACGGTGAAAAACTAACTTTTAAAGAAATTGATAATTACTCTGATCAATTTGCTGGATTTCTACAAAATAAATGGAATATCAAAAAAGGTGACCATATAGCAATTATGTTACCCAACATATTGCAATTCCCTATCATCATATTTTCTCTAATTAAGTTAGGTTGTATCTTTATTAATATAAACCCTTTATATACAAGTAGAGAAGTCAAAGGAATACTTAGAGATTCAAAAGCAAAAGCAATAATTGTCCTTTCTTCATTAGCTCATAATGTTGAAGCTATTGCCGATGAATGTGAAGATCTACAACACAAAATGGTCACAGGCATTGCTGATCTATACCCATCACCTAAGAAACAGCTGATTTCTTTTATTATCAAGTATATCAAAGGTATGAAAGATAAATTCTCAAAAGATAAGTTCGATACTTTTGAAAACGCTATAAGCTCAGATGACAAGCCTGATTACTCTAAGATTAAAATCAGCCCTGATGATATTACAGCCTTACAATACTCTAGTGGTACTACAGGGACACCTAAAGGAACAATCTTACTCCATAAAAACATCGTTGCTAATATTTATCAGATAAAAGCTTGGACTGAAGGGTTTTCAATAAATCTTAGTGAACAAATTGTTATAAATGCTCTACCTATCTATCATATTTTTAGCCTTACAGGAAACCTATTTCTTTTTTACTTTTCTGGGGCATTCCAAGTGTTAGTTCCGAACCCTAGAGATATAAAATCATTAGTTAGTGAAATGAGAAAAAATAACTTCTCCACTATCTTTGGTGTAAATACTCTTTATATAGCATTATTGCATAATAAAAAATTCAAAAATAGTAAATTCCCTAACTTCCAGCTTTCCATAAGTGGCGGGATGTCAACTACTGAAGCTGTAGCAAATGAATGGAAAAAAGTAACAGGAGTAAATATTAAAGAAGGATATGGTCTATCTGAAATGTCTCCTGTAGTTACAGTTAACTCATTAGAAGATGAGCCTTTTAATGGTACTGTTGGCTTTCCTTTACCAGGTACAGATATAAAGATCTACGATGATAATGGTAAAGAATTACCTCAAGGTGAAACTGGTGAAATTTGGGTTACAGGTCCACAAAAATCTCCTGGATTCTGGAGCCTCCCTGAAATAAACAAAGAGCATTTCACTGATGATGGCTGGCTTAAAACTGGAGATATGGGCTACTTAGATGAGCTTGGTCGCCTAGTAATCTCAGGGCGTATAAAACATATGATTATTGTATCTGGTTTTAATGTATTCCCTAAAGAAGTCGAACTTGTACTTATTGAGAAAGATGAAATAGAAGATGCTGCTGTTATCAAAGGACACTCTAAAGAAACTGGTGAGATGCCAGTAGCTTTTATAGTTCTAAAACCAGATGCAAAAATATCCAAAAAACAAATATTCAAATATTGCGAAAGCAAACTAGCTCACTATAAACTCCCAAGAAAAATAATTTTTATTGATGAGCTACCTAAAAATACGGTAGGAAAAATTGATGTAAATGCCTTACAAAAAGAATATGCTGAGAAATATGAACAATAATAATTAACTCACTGCTTAAGGAGCTAAAAATGTTCAACAAGATTTACAAAATAGCAAAGAAATCGACCCCAAAAATTTCAAAAACTGAACAAACTGCCCTTAATGCAGGTGATAACTGGTTTGAGCAAGACTTATTCCAAGGAAAGCCAGATTTTGATAAACTTCATAGCCTTAAGAAGTTTGAACTATCTACTGAAGAAAAGTCTTTTCTAGATAATGAAACTACTGAACTTTGCACCATGATTGATGACTGGAAAATTAATTATGAAGATAAGGATTTAACAGTAGAAACCTGGGATTTTATTCGCAAAAAAGGTTTTTTAGGCTTAGTAATCGGTAAAGAGTATGGTGGCAAAGGCTTTTCTGCAGCAGCTCACTCAGAGATAGTAATGAAACTAGCAACAAAAAGTGTCACCGCAGCAATTACTGTAATGGTTCCAAACTCTTTAGGCCCTGGTGAGCTTTTAGTTCATTATGGTACAGATCATCAAAAAGACTATTATCTACCACGATTAGCTTCTGGGGAGGAAATACCTTGTTTTGCATTAACAGGACCTACTGCTGGATCTGATGCAACCTCTTTACCTGATAAAGGTATTGTATGCTATGAAGAGTACAACGGTAAGAAAACTCTAGGAATTAAACTAAAGAATATCAACAAACGCTATATCACTTTAGCTCCTATTGCAACACTTGTGGGCTTAGCATTTCAGCTACAAGATCCTGATGGATTATTAGAAGATACAGGCTCAGAAGGTATTACATGTGCTTTACTCCCTCATGATCATAAAGGTCTAGAGATAGGTAAGCGAGGTTTTCCTTTAGGACAAGCATTTATGAATGGTTATATAAAGGCTAGGGATGTTTTTATACCTATGGACTGGGTCATAGGTGGTCAGAAAATGGCTGGGGAAGGTTGGCGTATGCTAGTTGAGTGCTTATCTATAGGTAGAGCAATATCATTACCAGCATGTGGCACAGCAAATACTTTAATGTCTACTGTTATTACATCGGCATATGCAAGTGTCCGTGAGCAGTTTAAAGTTCCGATTGCTCAGTTTGAAGGTGTTCAAGAAAAACTAGCTCAAACGGCAGGTCTTGCGTATATAGCTAATGCAACTCGCCAATTTACAGTAGCTGCTGTTGATAGTGATATTCGCCCTTCTGTTGCTTCAGCAATTGCAAAATATCATCTAACTGAAATGGGACGTACAACTATCAATAACTCAATGGATATTCATGGTGGTCGAGCAATTATTATGGGACCAAATAACTATCTTGCTATTCCATATATGGCAACACCAATTGGCATAACTGTTGAAGGTGCAAATATTATGACGCGTAACTTAATGATATTTGGCCAAGGTGCTATGAAATGTCACCCATACATACGCAAAGAAATAGAAAGTTTAATGAATGATGATGAAAAAAGTTTTACCGATAACTTTAAAAGTCACTTTAAATATATGGCTCTTAATGGCTCTCGTACCTTATGGTATGGCCTAAGCGGAGGCTTTACCGCTACTAGCTATAACTCAAAATTCAAACGCTACTATAGATATATTTCTCATATGAGTACCGCATATTCTTATGTTAATGATATATCTGTTACAGTTTTGGGAGCTGGTATAAAACGTAAAGAAAGATTATCAGCACGTCTTGGTGATATTATGAGCTATCTATATATGGCTTGTGCTGTTCTAAAATACTATAAAGATGCCGATGAACCAATGAGTGATGATATTTTTGTTGATTGGAGTATTCAGCATTGCTTATACCAAGCCCAACAAGCGATGTTAGATCTATTCAGAAACTTCCCAAATAGAATATTTGGTACAAAAATGAAACTCTTTGTGTTCCCTTATGGTAAGAAATTCAGAAGACCCTCAGATAAACTTGAAGCACAAATATGCAAGGCTTTAAGTACAAACTGTGAAACCAGAGAAGCTATGAAAGCTTACTGCTATGTACCAAATAATGATAATGATCCAACTGGTAGGGTTGAAAATGCATACCTAGCAGCTCTAAAAGTTACAAACATCAAGAAAAAAATTATCGATGCTATTAAAGCTGAAAAGTTACCTAAAGTGAACTGGTCAGCCTGCATTGAAGAAGCTTTGGAAAATAATATCATATCTGAAGAAGAGGCTCAAAACGCTAAAGAGATGTTAACTAAGGTTAATAATATCATCCAAACAGATGAGTTTGATGACTATGCACTAGGCCCTAAAAATGCTCACCCAGAATGGCAAGCTAAAGGAGAAATTTAGATAAAAATACTCTGTTAAATGTTTATACAAAAAAATCGATAGTGATATCGACCTCAAGGAGGAAAAATGACTGAGTTAGAAAAAAAATTTGAAGAAATGCTTGTAGCTGTCCGCGATGCAACTATTGATTTCAAGCCGGATAATAGTCAAAAGCTCAAATTGTATGCCTTCTATAAACAAGTTAAAGAAGGCGATAATAATACCAAAAAGCCTTCTGCATTGAAAATGGTCGAGAAAGCTAAGTGGATGGCTTGGGACGCTATTAAAGGTATGTCAAAAGAAGATGCCATGCGCGGTTATTTGAAAGTTTTTGGCGATGAATATCTTCCTGATAGCGAGAGTAATAACTCACAATCAAATATTGCAAAAAAACTAGAACCTGTAGATCGTAAACCACAGCGCCAAGATATCGATAAAATAGCAGTACTTGGTGCTGGAACAATGGGAGCTCAAATAGCTGCTCATTTTGCAAATGCAAGATTTCCAGTTATTCTTTTTGACCTAAAATCACAAGATGGGCAACCAAATAAAATCATAGAAGACTCGTTACAAAAGCTCACAAAACTTAATCCTGCTCCTTTTGGCTCAAAAGAATCAATTAAATATATTACTCCAGCCAACTATGAAGATAATCTAGAGCTACTTCAAGACTGTGATTTTGTTATTGAAGCTGTAGCTGAGCGTTTGGACATAAAAGAGAGTTTATATACAAATATTACAAGTCATTTAAAAGAAAACGCTATATTAGCATCTAACACATCTGGACTTAGCATCACAACACTTGCTGAAGTTCTACCTGAAAATTTAAAAATAAACTTCTGTGGTGTGCACTTTTTTAACCCTCCTAGATATATGCCGTTAGTTGAGTTAATCCCTCATAAAGATACTAATCTTGAAATTATTGATAAATTGGAAACTTTCTTAGTAGAAAAACTTGGTAAAAGCATAATAAGAGCAAAAGATACACCAAACTTTATAGCTAACCGCTTAGGTGTGTTTTCTATGCTTGTAACTTGTCACTATACCGAGAAAATGAATATCCCATTAGAAATAGTTGATGAGCTTACAGGTAAAAAGTTAGGACGTGCTAAAAGTGCTACCTATAGAACTGCTGACTTGGTTGGACTAGATGTATTATCACATGTAGTAGAAACAATGAAAGATAACCTAGAAGATGGCTGGCAGGATTTATATAAAACTCCTAGTTGGATCCAAAACCTTATTGATAATGGCTCTCTTGGGCAAAAGACCAAAAAAGGCTTATATATAAAAGAGTCTGATGGTATTAAAGTGCTCGACTTAGATTCTAAAGAATATCGTCCATCGGATAAAAAAGCAGACAAAGAAGTTTTAAAAATTTTATCTGATAAAGATTGGAGCAACAAGCTTGAAGGCTTACGAAATAGTGATAACACCCAAGCTCAATTTATTTGGGCAACGTTTAGAGAAATGTTCCTATATGCAGCCCATCTTGTTGGAGATATATCAAACTTCCCTAAAGATATGGATCTAGCAATTCGTTGGGGATTTGGTTGGAAACAAGGAATCTTTGAAATCTGGCAATTAGCTGGCTGGCACAAAGTTACTAAATGGTTAAAAGAAGATATTTCCGCAGGTAAAGCTCTATCACAAAACAAACTTCCTGACTGGGTAGATGATTTAGATATTGGTGTTTATCAAAATAACAAAGAATTTAGTTTTAATGATAAAGAACTTATATCTCGCGATAAATTAAACGTCTATGCTAGACAACTTTTCGCAGATACTGTTATTCAACATTCAAGTGAAGTTAATACTGAAACACTCTATGAAAATGATGGTGTCAAACTATGGCAAATAGATGACTATAAAGGTATCGGCATATTATCATTTAAGAGTAAAATGTGCTCTATTGGCGATGATGTACTAGATGGCATTTCTGAAGCCATAAATTACGCTGAAGAAAACTTAGATGGCATGGTTATATGGCAACAACAAGATATCTTCTCAGTTGGCGCAAATCTAGAAGAGTTCGGTATCAAATTTACCATGAATGGTGAAGCTGCAATAGAAGAAGTCATTCGCAAAGGCCATCAAATCATTACCCAAAAACTTCGTTATAGCAAGATACCTGTGGTTGCAGCTGTTAAGGGATTTGCCTTTGGTGGTGGTTGTGAAACTATCTTGCATTGTGATGCTGCAGTTGCTGCACATGAAAGTTATATTGGTCTAGTTGAGGCAGGTGTAGGGATTATACCTGGTTGGGGAGGCTCAAAAGAAATGGCTCTACGAGCTTCTAAAGCGCAAGATCCATGGAAAGACTTTGAAAAACGCTATAAGAATTTAGCTTTAGCACAAGTAGCTAAAAGTGGTTATGAAGCCAAAGAAATGGGCTTCTTGCGTGAAAGTGATACTATCGTCATGAATAGTAAAGAAATACTTACTGTTGCTCTTAAAAAAGCTCAACTACTAGCATTTAGTCAATACCAACCTCCTCTTAAGCAAAAAATTCAAGTATTTGGTGAGACTGGTATCGCAACAGTCAAAGCTTTGCTTGTAAATATGCGTGATGGTAATCAAATATCTGAACATGATTATAAAATTGCGGTAAATCTTGCAGATACGATGTGTGGCGGAGAAATTGAAAAAGATACTGAAGTTTC
The DNA here is from genome assembly GCF_012224145.1 of Francisella sp. LA112445. Lineage (NCBI taxonomy): Bacteria > Pseudomonadati > Pseudomonadota > Gammaproteobacteria > Thiotrichales > Francisellaceae > Francisella > Francisella sp. LA112445. Next base: position 532,669 of record NZ_CP041030.1, on the reverse strand, counting down.
AGAAGACTGGATCCTTGGAAGAGAACTTAAAAACTTCAAGGAGCTTGCTATGTCTGAGAAAACTGAAGCTCGAATGAAACATATGCTAGAAACAGGCAAACCACTAAGAAACTAAGGGAGTACTGTCCATGAGTGAAAATGTATATATAATCGCTGCAAAACGCTCTGCGGTTACAAAAGGCAAAAAAGGTGGTTTTGCAAAAAAACGTCCGGATGAGCTACTAGCAGATGTATTGAGAAAGACTGTTACTGAGTCAAATATTAATCCTGATGATATCGGTGATATAGTTGTTGGCTGTGCTATGCCAGAAGCTGAACAAGGTCTAAATGTTGCTAGAATATCATCTCTTCTTGCTGGTTTACCAAATACTGTTCCAGCTTTTACTATTAACCGTTACTGTAGCTCTGGGCTACAATCAATCGCCATTGCAGCAAATGAGATTGCTCAAGGTAATATGGATGTAGCTATAGGTGCTGGTATAGAAAGTATGAGCATGATCCCTTTTGGTGGTAATAAAATGTCTTTTAGCAAAGAGGTATTTGAAAAAGATGAAAATATTGCCATAGCTTACGGTATGGGTATCACTGCTGAAAATGTTGCTAAAGACTGGAATATATCTCGTCAAGATCAAGACGCTTTTGCTCTTGATAGTCACAAAAAAGCTGTTAATGCTATTGAAAATGACTACTTTAAAGATGAAATACTACCAATAAATGTTGATCATCGTAAACCAGATGAGCAAAGTGGTGAAATCATCAATCATAAGAAGACTATAGCTACTGATGAAGGTGCACGTAAAGATACATCAGCTGAAGCTCTAGCTAAGTTAAAACCTGCTTTTGCAAATGGTGGTTCTGTTACCGCTGGTAATAGCTCACAAGTATCAGATGGAGCTGGTGCTGTAATTCTTGTAAGTGAGAAATATCTTAAAGAACATAATCTAAAACCTTTAGGCAAGTTTTTAGGCTTCTCAGTAGCTGGTGTTGATCCACGTATTATGGGTATAGGCCCTGTTGCTGCCGTACCTAAGATACTTAAACAAACAAACCTAACAATCGATGATATTGATTGGATCGAGCTAAATGAAGCTTTTGCAGCACAATCACTAGCTGTAATACATGATCTTAAACTTAATCCAGAAAAAGTTAATCCTTGCGGGGGAGCTATTGCCTTAGGTCACCCTCTTGGTGCTACTGGTACAATATTAACCGTTAAAGCACTACACGGACTAAGACGTACTGGTAAAAAATATGCTATGATTACAATGTGTATTGGTACTGGAATGGGTGCGGCAGGTATTATCGAAGCATGCTAAGAGTTTCATAACCTTCTCTAGTATTAAATATTTTTAAGCTAAACTACAAACACAAACTTATAAAAAATAATATATTTTAAAACTGTTGATTTGACGTGTAGTCAAGAGATCCCCGTTTCAAGCACGAGGATGATAATGGGCTTATATGACACCCTCCTACTTATAAGGTCTTGGTTAGAGTATTAGAGTATCACCAAATAAACAGTCTTTAAATTTATTTATGTAATAATTTGATAGGTATAAAAAATGATAAATTTAGATAACCACAAACCAATTGATTTCCCTTGGGATTTTACCTGTTTTAGTAATACAAAAAGAAACCCTTTAGGGATTAAACTTCCGCTATATCATATTGGCGAGCATATGTATACTAAGTTTAAATGCTTACCTAACCATGTAGGTTGGGATAATGTCATCCATGGAGGCATTATTGCTTTAATATGTGATGATATTCTTGGTAAGCATGTTTTAAGTGTTAGTAAGTCATTTTGTATGACTCGTAACCTAAACATTAAATATCTTAAGCCAACTTATAGCAAGGTCTCTCATATTTTTAAAACTAGTATTATTAGAAAAGGTCGCACAACAGTTTGGATAAAAGTTGATATTTACAATGAAAAAGGTGATCTATGTGCTTATGCAGATGCTGATTTTGCCCTTCTAGAAGAACATCATGCAAAACAAAAAGATATAGCTAGTTACGATTTAAAAGATCTAACTGCACATCTAAAGTAACTCGTCTAAAGAAGTTCCTTATTTGTCATTTCTGGCAAAAATTTATAAACTACTACTATAAATACAACTATGCAAACTCCCATAAAATATAGTATAGGTGCATAACCATAATCATTAATAAGATCTAAAAAGCTCGAAATAAACATACTCTCAATTAGAGCCTTAGAAACAAGAGCAATAGATATACCCGTTGCTCTTATATGTACAGGTAAAACCTCTGATAAAACCAACCATATACAAACACCAGGACCAACTGCTCCACCAAACACAACAATCACAAGCATAAATAATGCCATATTATCAGAGCTACCAGTTATAAACAGAACTGTCATAAATATTGATAGGAAAGATATAATTAACCCTCCTATAATAAGTTTTCTTCTACCAACAACATCAACTAAAAATAAACCAACTACAGTAGCTATTAGGTTAACTAAAGTCATAGCTGAGCCATAATAAGTTGGATCGCAACTAGAGCAATTCGTAAGCTGACCAAAAATAGTTGGACCATAGCTGATAAAAACATTTATACCAACAAACCCATTTAGAACAGCCATCAAACTAATTAATGCTATAGAAAGATAATACTTTTGCTTAATAACAATCTTTATAAATTCGATAAATCCTATTTTATTTTTTTCCTTCAATGATAATTGAATTTTTAAATCTAGTTGCTCACCTATAGTTAATGCCTGATTATTTCTACCTTTTAACACAAGCCATGATGGTGAAAATGGTGCTAAGAGACTAACTATAAATAAAGCTATCGAAAATGGAATAGCACAACCAAAAATAAACCTCCAACCAAAATCATTAACAAATATACTAGCAAACAAATTAGCTAAAAATATTCCTGAAACTAATGATAGCTGGAATATTGCCATAGCCCTACCTCTAAATCTTGCAATACTTGTTTCAGAAATATATATAGGAACTACTGTTAGTAAAAAACCAACTGAAATGCCTTGAAGAAGCCTTGATAACATAAGAGTTACAAAAGTATTTGAAAGCATCATTAATACCATTGATATCGTAAATAGCAATGCTCCAAAAGCTATAACATTTTTTCTACTCAAAAAATCCATTAATGGACCAGATATCAACTTTGATAATAAGGCACCGAAAAACACCATCCCCGCTATCTGTGATAACTGACTGAAATTTAGAGATAGCTCATCTTTTATAACAGGTAAAGTTCCTGATATAACACCTATATCAAACCCAGAACAAACTCCTGTAAGAACAATTAAACTAATCACTAATTTTTGATATTTTGTTACTAGCATTACTAATCCTTAATACATATCAATACTATGTTCTCTTAGATAAATTACATCTTTTGAAACCATTTTGTCATCCTCTCCGGTCCACTGAACGGAGTCAAAGTGTGACCATAGTATATACTCACTATGAGTCTTAAATTAGATTCTACGATCAAAGCCTGTGCTGGACTTGATTCAGTATCGTAGAATGACATGTTTTTTTCGTCTTAATTTTAGAATAACATGTATTTATAATAAATGAATATATAAAAAAGATACTAGCTAACAAAAGTTAACCGTACAAAAATTAAATTTATGAGAAAGTTTAAGAGATTATTATAAGAATGAATATGAGATATTAAGATCTTAATGCTTTGTAGATTAAATCTTTAGTTTCTAAACGTTGCTTTTTAAGATTCTCTAACTCAGTATCCTCAAATTTACCAGTGCTTTCAAGGTTAAATATCTTCTTATCTAACTCTTCATAATGCTTCATTTGCTTACTGATATGATGATCTTCTTTAATATTGTGAATTTGCTCTTTAAGTTCAGGGAACTCTTTTACTAATGGATGATGTTCTAACATGATTATTTCCTTATTTTTTTATTAGTATACTAACAATATCATTTATGTAACTATAAAATCAATATTTTATTATATATTACGAATCTCTTCTAAGCTTTGCTCAAAAAGTATTTTTCCATCTTCATAATATGTCTTTAGTTGACTTTCAGGATGATACTCTCCTAAAGCATAACTTTGGTCTAATTTAATTGTTTTATAGTCACCATTTTGATCTTTTATAAGATCAAGACGCCCTTCTTTTGATCTTTTAGAAAGATCAGTAACAGGCTCCTTTTTAACTCCAAAAATTGTATCGGCTCTTCTAATAGCAGAACATTTTATTGCAAATTTAAAACTATCTCTATTAATAGATGATTCAAAATTTCCTTGTAGTAGTGCTCCACCCATACCAAATGCGATATTCTCAGCTGAGAAACCATTCTCTTTCATTGCATTTAAAATATTCTTCGCTAAATGGATGCTCACTCCATCACCTTGAATCAAAGCGACTTTCTCTAACACTTTATAGCCTTTTGAATTAGTTATGCTACCATAAGCTTTCTCAAGTTCTTTTAATGCATAGATAATATTATCCACAGCATCACCAGAGTCAGGACGAATAACTAAGTTAGCCTTTTTTGCTTTAACCTTCTCTTTTAAATCAATCCAAGTTTGAATAGCTTTTTTAAAGTCCCAACTATCAGATACACAAGCATATAAAACACTATTATCACCAAACTGCTCGATCATGTTCTCGAAAGCTTGCCTCTCACACTCTGATCCAACTCCCCAACTAGTTATTGTTGAGTGCTCACTTGCAGGAATTGAAAAGCCAGCAATATCTTCATTATAATACTCTTTACAAAAACGTAGTGTTGCTAAAGTATCCGTTCCTAAAAAATTAGTTAAATGAGCAGCGCCACCAATTGCAGCTGACTCTTCTGAGGAGACTCCCCTATAACCAAAGTCATGTAGCATAAAGCCAAGTTTATCAAGGCTATCTGCGGTTTCTAGGAGATATTCTTTAATAACCTTTTTAATATTAAAACTAATAGTCGCTACAGTTGTTGGATACCATACTTTTAAAAGTAATGTTTCTAGCATACCAGGTAACCAAGCTAACTCAGGATCCGTACTTTCAATAGTCATTAAAGTATTCTTTAATGGAACCATACTTCCTTCAGCAACAGCTCTTATTCTAACTGGTAAGAAACCATTATGTTTTTCTACAATTCTTTCAAAGCCTGACCTATAAAATGTTAGACCATGGGCTTTTACAATACTCTCAGCTTCATCTATCATTTGATATGTTAATGGTTTAGAAAGATATTTTTTAATATAATACTGTAGGCCAAAAAACCGTGTATAAGAGCCAAGAACAGAATTTGCCGCGCCACGGCTTTCTAGATAAAAGTGAAGATAATTAGTATCATCCGGATATTGAAAAGGATGAGAATGCTTATAACTATCTGTCATCAAAAGAATATTGCTATCACAATTCATTAGGATGATAATTTTTTAGAGACTTAGTAAGTATTTATATTAACAGAAGTTTTGTATATAAACTATTTTTGTGGAAGATTTTTTACACTACTCTCAACTAATCTTAGCAGTTTTGTCATATAGTTTAGAGATACTTTAGTTTTGTCAATTAAAGGATTATACTCAGCAACCTCAAAACAGACTAAACTGTGGAAATTGATTTTTTCGATAGTCTTATAAAATACTTGTGGATCTATACCATTCTCAACAGGTGTTCCTACAGCATCAAGATTAGTTGGGTCTAATCCATCTAAATCAAAACTAATACCAACATTACCTTCTGTTGCTCTCTCTAGACGTTCAAACTCTTGTAAAAATAAATCTTCAAAATTTCTATCTGTCAAATCTGACTGATAATAAACTTTAACTCCTAATTTTTCTAAAAACTCTCTTTCAGGTTGCTCATAAGAACGAATCCCAAAAAATACAATATTCTCAGGCTTTAATTTAGGATTTTTATTAAGAATACTTTTTAGCTCCTCATAACCATAGCCTAAAAGATGAGCAACAGGCATTCCATGAATGTTCCCTGTATCAGAAGTATCTGGTCTATGACTATCCATATGAGCATCTATCCAAATTAAGCCTAAATCTTTGTTTTGGTCTTTTAGGTAATCATATACACCACTCCATGTTGCTATCGCACATGAATGATCTCCACCAAGAGCTAAAGGGAATTTACCCTCATTAAGAATTTCAGAGACTTTTTTTGCAACATTAGTAAAGTATTTACTCATTGTCTCAACTTCTGCTCTACCACCGATATAATTATAAATTTGAGCATCTATTCTTCTATCTCTAAGCTCATTTAAAAGAGCATAAGGAGCTCTACCACACCCTATTTCTCTACCTGCATTACCAATTCCAATACCAATAGCTTCTACTTTCTTCATAAGAATCTCCTTTAAAAACCTAAACTTATAACACCGAAAATAAATTTTTTGGATCCTTGATTGGTGGCACCATATCCATTTGGCTACCAATATTATATTTTTCAGCTAAATCTAAAGTTAGGCGTAAAGCTGAAAAATCTTCTACTGCAAAACCAACCGAGTCATAGATAGTGATTTCATCATCGCTCTCACGACCCTTTTTCTTACCTGTTAAGATTTCCCAGACTTCTGCATGTAAAACCTCTTCGACTTCTTGAGGAGATAGGTTTTGTATTTCACCTTCGATCATTGACTGCTCTTTGTATTCAACAACTACCTTTCCTCTAAAGAGTATATTCATATCCAGTTCTGTCTTACCTGGGCAATCCCCACCTAAACCACTAATATGTACACCTTCTTTAACCCAATCATTTTCAATAACGATTGCATGAAGCTTACAAGCTGTACATACAACAATAATATCAGCATCTTGACAAGCTTCTTTAGCACTATCACATGCTATAAATTCAAGATCTACATCTTTCATATTATTCGCATATTTTTTCATAGCTTCAGGATCTGTATCATAATATTTAACAGTCTCTATCGGACGTATTAACTTATGAGCTAAAGTTTGAAATTCACTTTGTGCTCCTGTTCCTATTAACGCCATAGTTTTACTATCTTTACGAGCTAAATAATCCGTTGCTAAAACTGTAGCTGCCGCTGTTCTTAGAGCAGTGAGAACTGTCATTTCAGATATTAACAAAGGATAGCCATATTTAATCTCATTTAACTGGCCAGTTGCTACAACAGTCTGCTTACCCTCAAAAGGATTTGCTGGATGTCCGTTAACGCATTTGTAAGTAAAAAGCTTATTATCAGCTGTTGGCATAAGTTCTAGCACTCCACCTGGAACATGCGCTGCATACCTAGGAGATTTATCAAACTCATTCCACCTAATAAAATCTTCTTTTGTATAATTCACAAGATCTTTTATAAAATTATTAAACCCATGCTTCTCAACTATTTTAGCCATATCTTGGACTGATAAAATTCTCATATTTTTCTCCAAAAATATTTATTTAATTATAATTACTTAAATTTTAGAAAGTTTAATTTGCAAATCATTAGACTACTATATTTAATCAATAAAATAGTCTAAAATCCATCACAAATTACAGCTTTAAATAAGAACTAAGCTTATAACTTTCTCATTTCGAATAAGGAAATAATGTTTAACTTTATTATACTTATAAGACAATTTAAAGGTAAAATTAAAAAATAATACTATTTAATTAAAACTTTTCTAACGAAAACAATCTACAAGACACCTTTAAATAAAACCTTCTCAAACCTTTGTTCCTTAACAACCCAGACTAAAGTTATTCTCTGTGGTTCAATAGAAACCTTCTGGATTTTATTATTGACTCTTATATTATATTGACCTTGATCTAGATCTGTTGAATAAAGATCAACATTTCGCGGTAAAAGATTCCAACTTCTTTGATCTGCTTGAGTAGTAGCTAAATTATATATTGATGTCCCAATAGCTGCTAAAGCTCCATAATCCCCTGATGCTTTTATAGCAGCAACAGACATTGTTGTCTTTGCTATCAATCGTAGTATTTCACGAGTAACAATTATAGCATACCTATCAGATAAGGATTTTGCAGCCATTGCAGTTGTATCTACCAATAACTCCGTCTGACCTTGAGCAACTTCTTCATTGTTTTTATATACTGCCACATTAGCAGGAGCCCCTAAACTATAAGGTGCATAATATGGTAGTGAAATCTTTTGAATCCCTGCATATTGAACAAATATAATAATTGGTAAATCAAATTTTTGGATTGGTTCAACCCAGCCATTTTCATATATTACAACAAGCTTACCTTGCCCCTTCTTATAAACGTCTCCCCCCTGATTAAACGCTTGATGTATTTGCTCATAATCTCTTTGTACATAAGGATTATTTGGAATAACTCGCAATGCATTTTTCATTGAAAGATTAGCATTATTTAAATTTGTATCATATGATTGATAGATAATAGCTGCTAAATAGTAACCAAAACCATTCTCATAAGAATTACTAACCTTATTAGCTATATTATATAGCTGTCTATATTGCCTTGTTCTAGATAAGTCAGAATAGACTTTGCTTGAATTAACTTGATTATAATTACTTAAATTAGCATTTCTTGATAAATTTTTTGACTCAAAAGTTGCGTATTGGGCATATGAAAGATTTCTAATACTTACTGCAGCATTTTCAAGATCATGCTTCATTAAATAATTAAGAGCTTGATAAGCATACAAGAAAGTTACTTCATAATCAGGTATATAATAATATCTTTCTCTATCACTCGTTAATGTTGCCTGGGCATCTTTTAAGATATTTCTAACTCTAATTTTTGCTTCAAATTCTGATTTAGAAACATAATCTGTAGCTTTTGAATATTTATATAAAGATAAACGATCATTTTTTAGTAATTGCTCAAACCTACCAGTTTCTAAATAGTCTAAAGACTCATTTATACCACTAGTATCAAAATTCTCTAAAAAACTTGCCTCTATCATTCTTGGATGATTTTCATCGATACTTTGTTTTACTTTAGCCATTTGATGCGGATGACTACCGCTAAAAGTAGCACAGCTAGATATCACAAAACATATAGCAACTATTAAAGAAAGTTTAAGCTTCATTTTCTTATTTTGTTAAATATGCGCGTAAGCCTTTGTGGATTTTTGTTAAACTGCCATCAATTACAACACCTATAGAATATTTAGGCATTATATCTGTGATTCTTACTTTAGCTAAAACTTTACCATCAAGTACTATGTGCTGACCTGTAGCTGGATCTATAGTAACACCACCATCTTGACGAACTTCATAGACATTACCTTTGATAACTCTATCTCCACCTTGATTGAAATACACTTCTCCATCATCTACTTTTAAAACCTGTAAAGGATAGATAGCTCCAACAACCTGATCAGATATAATTTTACCAAATCTCTTGCCTAGATAGTGTAGTAGCTCAGAGTAATTACCATTATTTGATTCAACATACTGGTTAGCAATATTTGCAGGAACATTTATAGTAACGACATTGGACCATTTAACTTCCATTGTCGCTAACTCCACTACTCGATAAGCAACACTTGCCGATACATGATATGAGGTAAACTTCTGACCATAATATGTAGTATTCTTCTTAGATATATTTAGACCTAATATATCTCCAGTAAGTATGAAATCTGCACCTATTTTCTTGTTAAGTTTATTCTTCTCATTATCTGTATCAGAGTTGATTATCCGCTGAGTTTCTCTCTCATAAGCTTCTTGATCTTTTGCATCACGGTTAGAAACTCTGAATTTACGCGACTGAGTAATTTGTGCAATTATAATATTATTCAAACCATCTTGTAATTGTCTTACACCCATATTAGCTCTTATCTTAGCATTATGAGCATCAAACGGTAGAATCGCGATTTTAAACATATCTAAATTACTACGCTCATCAACTCCCTTATATTTAGCAGAACTACCAGAGACAATACTAGTACTGCCTGAGCTCACAATAGAACTTCCAGAACTGATCATTGAGCTTCCAGAAGAACTAGCTGTTGCAAAAGCTAATGATGAATATAAAAAAACAGATAATGTTATAATAGAAATTAAAGTTTTTTTCATTTTAAAACCTTAATACTGATTTAGATATTTGTTATCGTCACTTTGTCTAATAATTACTTTTCCATTTAAAGAGCTATTAGAACTAGACGATGATTTTGTGTTTTGTTTACGATACTCATCATAGTTAAAGTTTTTGATTTTGTTAGCTGTTGCAACTTGTTTAGGGTCCCACTTAAGAACAACACCATAAACTGTATTTTTTGTACTTGGTAATTGATAGCGCCATCTTTTAACTGTTTTAAGCCCAACAATATCTAAGTTCGCTTTAGTTTTATAGTAAGTAGATAGAGTCTTCTCAATATCTGTAGCATCTATTCTACGAGTCTGCTCTGTTTTAGTATTTTTTGCTAAAGTGCTCGAAATATTCTCGGACATTGTTAAAGCTTCTTTTGTCGACATTTGCCCTGCTATCAAAGTAACAAGGTTTGCTCTTGCCATAATAGCTGCTTGCTTATAACCATAATCACCAGATGATACACCTTGAATACTAGGGCCATTATATGAACCTTGGCCATAAGATAGAATGTATGGCTTATTATCTTTACCAAAGCCTACTCTAATACCATAATCACCCATCATATCTTCACCAGTTTTATCTTTATATAAAACTGATGGTGACTCACCACCCTTACCAACTATTAATGGCTCATTACCATGTTTAATATCTTCGAACATTCCTTTAATTTTCGCTGAGTAAATAACAACTACACCAATAGCAGCATTACCATTTTTCTCAACAACAAAAGTTTTAATAGGAAGTAGACCTGATAGGTTACCAAAACCTGTTGTTAAGCTTTTTATTGTCATTTCTTGATTTAAAAGAGCTTTTTTCTTTTCTGAGACTGATGTGAAACTATTAGGATCTAAGCCCTGTTCCTTAAGCTGTTTATTTAATTGCGCCTCTTCAAGAGCTTTTTTCTTAGCATCAATTGCTGCTTGAGTACCCTCTTTAGGCTTATCTGAATCAGTATTTATCTCATTAGCTCCAGAGCCTTGCGTACTATCAACACTAAAACTCTTATCAACTTTAGTATTTGCAGAGATAAATGATATATAATCTGCTTGTGCTTTTATCAACGCTTTTTCAAAAGCCATTTGCGCACTATCAACATAGTTTGAATTTGTTTGATTTACAGATGCTACACCTATAGCTGAGCCTACATACTCAAACTTATCTCTTAAATTATTTTCATCTATATAACCTTCCATTACATCACTTAATATTTGCTCAGCTGATCTGTTATCAACATCAGCATTCTTTGCAGCAACAGGAGCAGCACTAGAAGAAATACCATTATTTAATGTAGCTATATCTGTGGTCATATTAGTTTTTGACTGCTGCTGATCGGAAGAGTCTTTAGCTACGGAAATATTTTGTGATGATCCAGAGCTTTGAGTATTAGAATTTGGCACACTAGAATCTTCAGCAAATAAAGGACTAACTATTAATGATGAAGCTATTAATGAAGCTATAATTTTCTTTTTCATATATGATTTCTCCTATTATTCAAAAACTACCAACCAAACATTGATCTTGTCTGAGATTTAAGAATTTGTTTCTCACCTTGCCATACAATTAAATTTGTTTTTAAGTCTAACATCTTCAAGGTAGCTAAGAAGTATTTAGATCTTCTATCTTTATCTACACTTACATTATTAATATCCTGGATACTTCCATACACCATATATCTAGCACCAATATTATGTCCGATTCTTGTAGCTGTACTTTGATCAACCATACCACTATTAGCCTGATAACCTAATTGCTCACGAATATTTTTAATCTGGGTCATATCTGTTACTTGGAACAATCCAGAATTGACAATTTGAGTTTGGACAGTGTTTGATAGCATTGTCGTATTAATGTGTTCATTTGTTTCATTACGGATGTTACTAAAGAATAGAGTTGGCGTATCCATAGCTGTAATCTTCTTAACCCCACGTGAGTTAAGCATATCATCAGCCATTTTTTTAGTAATTGCTTGTAAGTCGGTAGAACTAAAGTCTATTGATGTTGTATCAACACTATCTGGATTCTCATATGCTACTTTTGTGCTACATGAATTAAGACTGAGTAATGCACCCGTACAGGCGATAGCTATTAAAAATTTCCTTTTCATATACTTTTATTAAAAATCACTTATATAGCGATTATAACAAAAATAATTAGGAATGTTATTTATTATAAACTATAAAAAATTGGTATATTAAAAATTTGGGGCTGTCCTAGATAACTAAGTTATGTTAGGATGGTTTTGATGAGGAAAAGTAGATTAAGTACATACAAGCAAGACAAATTAATAGAGTTATTTATAGCAGGAAGTACAGCACGAACTGCATCAGAATTAGTATCAGTAAATAAAACCACAGCCAGCTATTATTTTCATAGATTAAGATTATTAATTTATGAAAATAGTGAGCATTTAGAAATGTTTACAGGAGAGATTGAAGTAGATGAAAGCTATTTTGGAGGAACTCGTAAAGGGAAACGAGGTAGAGGAGCTGGTGGTAAAGTTCCTGTATTTGGCTTACTTAAACGTAATGGTAAGGTATATACAGTAATCATTCCAAATGCTAAGAGTGATACTCTATTACCAATAATTAGAGAAAAAGTTAAACCTGATTGTATCGTTTACACTGATACTTTTAGGAGTTATAATGCCTTAGATGTTTCAGAGTTTAAACATTATAGAATTAACCATAGTAAGCTGTTTGCAAAGAAGTATAATCATATAAACGGTATAGAAAACTTCTGGAATCAAGCTAAGAGACATTTGAGAAAATTTAATGGTATTCCTAGAGACCATTTTTACTTGTTTTTGAAGGAATGTGAGTGGAGATTTAATCACAGTGATTCTAAGGAACAGCTAAAGCTAATTAAACACTGGGTTAGAGAGAGTTTAAAGTAAACTTATCTAGGACAGCCCCAAAAATTTTTTTTAAGAGCTAGCAATTAGATTAATGTAGAAATCTTTTAGATCTAAAAGATTATTTTATTTAAGATGATTGACTTACTTTATTAGTTGTTGCTTTAGTAGAGGCATCTTGCTTATCTGAACTAAATATATCTTTTCTTCTATCTACACGACGCTCTAATCTATTTTTTCTTAATGGTGATATAAACTCGCGAGATGTTCTAGCATTTCCTTTTTGAGCTGTACTAGTAGCTTCACTTGCTTTAGCTGATTGAGCTACTGCTGCATTACTGTTTGTTGCTGCTGGTGTTTGATCACTAGTATCTGCAAAAGATACTCCACATACTAATACTGATGCTAAACCCACTGCAGTTAGTTTTTTTAAAATACTCATGATTTTTCTCCTTTAAACTATTCTCTAAATTTAATCTCTATTTTTCTTGTTTTTTTTTGATTCTTTTTGTTGTTAAATTTTAACAACATATTAATTATACTATGAATTTTCAAAATATACAAAATAGTTTATGAAATACTATAACTAAATAAAGTAGTGCGCCATACCATAGGTTTAACCACAGAATCTACTTATTAATACTTGTTTAACCAAGTACTACATTTAAACATGCATAAAATGCTATACTCAGACTCATAATAGAATTTTTTTTTGGCTCATTAATGTAAAATATTAAGGCTTTTAGATAAAATATTTAATTATTTGATTGGTTGGCTCATTACATATAGACAAACTGAACCAATTTTCTTGATTGAATATCTTTTAAAATTATTACTAATATATTTTTCTATAGATTCATACGAATCATTTACATTATCAAAAATCCCTTTTGAATTAAATTTATTAGCAATTTTTACAGCTAGTTTTGAATCATATTCATTAATTATAGTCGAGCCAAAAGCTACTCCATTAGGCTTGAGCATTTTTGCAATATTTTTAAAAACAACTTCTTTATTACCATTATCTGGTAAACAATGAATTAAGTAATTACAAGAGATAGAATCAAAGTTAGCAATAAACTTCTCGTCAATATCTTCTAAAATATCAACCTGATATGTCGAAACATCCTTACCTCTAAGAGAATTCTTAACATATTCAAGACAATCTAGGTTTAGATCCATCAATGCTACTTTTTTTATCTTAGAACTTAGCTTTTTCAAATAATATCCAGAGCCTACACCTATATCGAGATGATTTTCTGAAACATTATCACTATATTGTTTCAATAGCTTTGCTGTTTTACACTTCCAAACAAAAGTATTGTTAAAAAACAGTACAACAAAATTATACAATTTCAAAGTCATCTTAGTGTAGATCTTTTGGCCTGCATGAGTAGACTTATTCATGATTTTTTTACCAAAACATGTTAGATTTCATTGGCTTTATAGCCAATATTATGATTAATACGATATACACATACCATGGAACCAGTATTAATATAGGAATTAAAACTGTAAGCATGCACGCAAGGAAAAACATACTAAAAAACAACAACACCTGATACGATGGCTTATTTGTTTTAAGGTACATTCTAGCTTTTTCAATATATGATCCTTCAAATGAGAATAGATGAATCACTATTGGAAATGCTGCTGTCAAAAACATCAACAAGTAGAATATCCAACTAATTGAGGTTAACACTAGGTAATTAGTAGCTACCAATAAGCCAACCAAAAAATAAACAATCTTAACTAATGCTATATCAGCAAGAGTAAAGTGCTGTAATTTCTCTGATAAAAACTCTTCTTCATACATAATTATCCCCTTAAAATTATAGTTGTTTATCCAACATTAATAATAACTTATTTTATTATTTTTTTAAATCGATTAGAGGATCTAAGATTTTATATTTAGTTTTGAATATTAATATTTGCTAACTGACTTGCAGGAACCACTTTCTCAATAGTTTTAACATCCCCATTACCATCTTGTGTTTTCTTAATAATCTTTGCTGTTTTACCATTAGAATCAATTGTGATAGAGCTAAACTCTTTAAATATTTTAGGTTTACCCTTTGCAATAGTTGAACCTGATTGATTTGCTAGCTGAGCAACATTATCATCAATATTAGACACGACACTATTGAAATGTTGATCTAACATTTGTTGTTGTTTTTGAAAGTCCGCTAACATCTGTGCAACTGGATCATCTTGAACAGTTTGAGATGTTTTCTCTTGAGGTTTTTGTTTAACCCAGCCTACTTGACCATTAGCATTATTTACAACCTCTACCCAGCCCTTCTTAGAAAAAATAGCTTGATATTGAGGATTCTGATCATCAATCTGTCCTAACTTCTGGGACTTTTCATCTGCCTTTGCATACATTGTGTAGCTTTCGGCATAAGCTCCAGAAACTACAGCCAATCCAAGCATTGTTGCTAAAATTTTTTTCATTTTGACCTCCAATTTTCTATGCATTACCTTTTATACACAAAATATTTATTAATTAAAATAAGTTCTTTCGCTATTTTTTCAAGATACAAATCGACTAATTAGTTATAATTAACTAAATGTATTTAAAACAATCTTACAGCATGAGTGATAAATTTAAAGTTTTAGTTGCAGATGATGACAAGCAAATTGGTCAATTTATCAAAACAAATTTTGAGAAAAACAATATTGAAACAACTCTTGCTTTTGATGGCAAAGAAGCTTTATTTTTAATAAACACAAACAACTACGATGTAATAATTATAGATTGGATGATGCCATACCTTGATGGAATTTCACTACTTAAAATACTACGTAAGCAAAATATTGAAACACCTATAATTATCCTAAGTGCCTTAGATAGTACTGAAAATAAGATTGAAGGCCTAAAATCTGGTAGTGACGATTATCTTACGAAGCCTTTTTCTATTGATGAATTGCTTATTAGAGTTAATATTCTCTACAATAGAACTAAGCAAATCACTCAGGCAAAAACTCATAAACTAACCTGTGGTGACATTGAGCTAGATGAACTTGCCCATGAAGTTCATAGAAATGGTCAACCAATAATACTCCAACAAAGAGAATATAAGGTTCTGCACCTTTTACTAAAACATAAAAATGAAGTAATTAGTAAGTCTATGATTCTTAAAGAAGTCTGGGATTATGATTTTGATCCGCAGACAAATGTCGTAGAGGTGCATATATCTCGCCTACGTACGAAACTCACAGAGGATGGTCTAAATGACCCAATTAAAACAGTTAGAGGATTTGGATATGTCATCCAAGAATAAGCTAAATGACACTATTCAACGTAGGTACATAATTAGCTCAAGCTTTAAAATGGCTATGCTTTTTACAATACTACTTGGACTAAGTATAGCCTCTTGGATTTATATAATTCTATCATCATTAGGAGATAGGATTATTGAGCATATTATACCATTAACCATAGGAGTAACAGGCGCGGTCTGTGTTGTCATAATTAGTTACCTTATAAGTGTCTTTGTGGTAAAGAAGATAAACCACATTGCAAGTTCCGCAGCATCAATTGTAAATACCCAAGATTTTAGTCAAAGGATAAAGTCTGACACTAATTGGGATGACCTTAGTAACTTAGCAAATATATTAAATATCCTTTTTGGTAACATTGAGGAGTTACTTATTGATATAAAGAGTGTCTCAAATAATATAGCCCATGATCTAAAAACCCCACTAACAAGACTTAAGAACAGGTTAGAAAACCTAGCACAATCTAACCCTAACGAAGATACATTAGAGGCTCTAGCTGAGTGCAATAAACTTCTAGATATTTTTAACAGTTTACTCAGACTAAATCGCTTAGAACATGGTCGTGAAAATTTATCTAAAAGGCGTATAGATATTAAAAATATTATCAATGATGCTATTGAACTTTATGAACCGATATTTGAACAAAAAAACATACTTCTAGAAACAAATATTCAAACTAGAAATATTTGTATTGATAAAAACCTAATTTTCCAAAGTATTACAAATATTCTTGATAACTGTTACAAGTATTCTGAGCAAAATACTAAAGTTAAAATAATAAGTAAAATTGAAAACTCTAAATATAAGATTGAGATTACCGATCAAGGCATTGGTATAAATGATAAAAATACTAATAAAATTTTTGATAGATTTTTCCGTGAAGAAAAGAGTCGCACACAGACAGGTAACGGCTTAGGTTTATCATTAGTGAAAAAGATAATTCAACTTCATGATGGTAATATTACTGCACAAAACAATATTCCTAATGGCTTAAAAATAACTATCATCCTACCGTTACATTAACAATTTTTAACTATGCTTTTATCGCTTTTAAAACTAAGCTATAACTAATAACATATCTATAAGATAATCAAAATAGTATGGAAAAAATAGCTGTAATAGGAAGTGGAATATCAGGACTAGCTCTAAGTTATTTACTAAAAGACAAATACGAAGTTACACTATATGAGAAAAACAACTACTTTGGTGGTCATGCTCGTACTCTAGAGGTTCAAAATTTGCCAATAGATACAGGCTTTATAGTTTTTAATTACCATACATACTATCACCTATCGAGACTTTTTAAGCATTTAGATGTTCCTGTTGCAGAAAGCAATATGTCATTCGGAGTATCTATTAAAAATGGTGCTTTTGAATATGGATCAAGTAGCTTTAAAAGCCTATTTGCGCAGAAATCAAATTTACTAAAACCAAGCTATTATAAAATGATAAAAGATATTCTTAAGTTTAATAAGATATCTAATGAGCATTTAGAAAAAGGAACTTTAAATGAGAATATTACTCTAAAAGAATATCTAGATAATATTAATGTAGGTACATGGTTTAGAGACTATTATTTACTAGCTATGGGGGCATGTATTTGGAGCACTCCTCTTGAGAAAATGTATGAGTTTCCTGCTCTTAGTTTTATTAGATTTTTTAGTAATCATGGTTTACTCACAACTACTAAACCAGTCCAATGGTATACTGTAAAAGGTGGTAGTAAAACTTATGTTGATAAAATTATCAAAGAACTAGAAAGTGCTAATGTAAAATTTGCTCCAATGGCAAAAGTTGTATCAAGATCAGATAAAATCTCCATTACAGATAATCAAAATAGTATTAATGAGTTTGATAAAGTAGTATTTGCTTGTCACTCGAATGAAGTTCTGGAACTACTGGATGATCCAAACCAAAATGAGAAAGAGCTAATCTCTGCGATTAAATATCAGCCTAACACAGTTATATTACATACAGATGATGCTATTATGCCAAAGCGTAAAACTGCTTGGTCAAGCTGGAATTATCTAAGTGCTGAAACAAAAGATAAGCGTAATGTTGTATCTCTAAGCTACTGGATGAACAATCTACAGCCATTAAATACAGATACAGATTACTTTGTAACAGTAAACCCAGACCAAAAACCGGATCAAAAAAAAATAATCAACGAGCATGTTTTTGAACATCCTGTTTTTGATAAAAAAGCAATACAAGCTCAACAGCAAATTGATAAAATACAAGGTGTAAATAATACCTATTTCTGTGGTGCTTATTTAAGATACGGCTTCCATGAAGATGGTATACTTAGTGCAGTAAATGTTGCATCAAAATTAGGGATTGGAACTCCATGGTAAAAGATTTTGTTTTAAGCTCGAAAGTCTACCATAAAAGACATCACCCAAAACAAAACTCTTTTAGATATAGATCTTATTATATAATTTTAGATATGCTTGATCTAAGCAATAACAAACCCAGAATCTTTAGTTTAAATAAACTAAACGTGTATAGCTTCTATGATAAAGATCATGGCTATCGAGATGGTTCAAATTGTCTAAACTGGGCTACTAATTTACTTGAGCAAAACAATTTAAAATATGACAGTGTTAAACTCATGACTATGCCTAGAGTTCTTGGCTATCTTTTTAATCCTGTAAGCTTTTGGCTTTGTTACAATAAAAATAAACTTATAGCTGTAATTGCTGAAGTAAACAATACCTTTAAAGAAACTCATAGCTATATTTGTCACAAATCTGGTCAAGAGATTACAGATAAATGCTGGTTTAAAGCAGAAAAAGATTTTCACGTATCACCCTTTTATCCTCGTAAAGGCTTTTATAAGTTTAACTTCTCACTAAATCTAAAAAATAATGCTAAAAACCAAATTATTATAAACTACTATGATGATAACCAATTACAACTTGGTACAGCTATTACAGCACAAGCAAAACCACTAACTAGTACAAATCTAATCAAAGAATTTTTTAGATCTCCCTTATTAACTTTAAAAGTTATCTACTTGATCCATTGGCAAGCCTTAAAAATTGTATTTAAACATATTAAATATATTCCAAAGCCTAAGCAGAAAGACATAAAAGTGAGTCTTGCTAAACCACTTTAAACCTCATGTAATATGTAAATACTTATATCACTTTCTTTGATAAAACGTTTATTAACAAAATTTAATTTTGCAGCAATATTACCACAATATTTTTTTGGTAATATTTAAACAAGTTATAAAATTGGTATCTGCAAAATGTTTGAAAAGTTAGTAAAGAAAAATCTCCTGGAATCACTAAATAAAATTGAATATGGTGAGCTACACTTAACTACTCCTGAAGGTGATACAATATTTACAAAAGGTGGCAAGCAAGGTCCAACAGCAGATCTTAAACTTAAAGATTGGCGTACAGTTGTAAATCTAAAATTAAAAGCTGATATTGGTTTTGCCGCTGACTATCGTGATGGCTACTGGGAAACTTCAGATCTAAAATCACTAATTCTACTAGGTTTAGAAAATGAAGAAGCTTTTGGCCAATATATGGAACCAAATATACTTTTCAAAATACTGCAAAAACTTGGATATTTAACCAAACGTAACAACATCAAGCAAAGCAAAAAAAACATCCATGCACATTATGATTTAGGTAATGAGTTTTATAAGTTATGGTTAGATAAAACTATGACCTACTCTTCTGCTTTATATAAAAATGATGATGAAACATTAGAGCAAGCACAAATAAATAAGTATCAAAATATTATCGATAAATTTGATAAAAAAAATGGCTCAATTATTGAGATTGGTTGTGGCTGGGGTGGCTTTGCTGAGACTGCTTTAAATAATGGTAACTATTCTGTCAAAGGTATTACACTTTCTCAAGAGCAACATGACTATGCTAAAGAGCGTTTAACTGGTAAAAATGCTGACATAGTTATCGAAGATTACCGTATCCAAGAAGGCAAATATGATTATTTAGTTTCTATTGAAATGATCGAGGCAGTAGGTAGAGAATACTGGAATACATATTTTTCAAAGCTTAAATCACTAATAAAACAAGATGGTAAAATAATCATCCAAAGTATAGTTATTGATGACAAGCTTTTTGCTGATTATGCAAAAGGTACTGATATGATTAGAACCTTCATATTCCCTGGCGGGTTTTTACCATCTATTGAGCAAATTAATATTGAGCTTGATAAAGTGGGGCTAAAATGTATAAACAAAGATTTTTTTGGTAAAGATTATGCTAAAACTCTAGATCAATGGGACAAAAGTTTTATCAATGTAGAGCAAAATCTAATTAAACTTGGTTTTGATAAACGCTTCCAAAGAATGTGGCGTTTTTACTTAAACTCATGTAGTGCTGCATTTACTCATGGCCGTATTGATGTTGCCCAACTGGAGATAGTTCATGCTTAGGAAACTACTAGTAATAGTATTTATCAGTCTACCACTTCTAGCTACTGCTAAACCTTTGACTTTAGCACAGGTAAAAAAACAAGAATCTCAGCAAGTTGGTAAGATACATTTTACAAAATGGTTTTTTAGCATATATGATGCAACTCTTCTTACTCAAAATGGTACTTTTAGTTGGAATAAACCTTTTCTACTAAAAATTCATTATCTAAGAAATATCAGTGGACAAACTATTGCTAAACACACAGTACAGCAAATCTATGAACAACACCCTATGGATGTTAATGATAACTCTAGAGAGTATAGTGAAGTATTTAACAATCTAATTCCTAATGTAAAAAAAGGTTCTAACCTATATGGTTACATGGATCAAGATGGTAATGGTTATCTATACTCAGACTCAGGATTAATTGGTGAAATACCATCTAAAAAACTATCTAAATATTTCTTTGAAATATGGCTAAGCGATAGATCATCAAACATTAAGCTTTCGAAGAAACTAAGGGGATTATTATGAAGAGATTAATATATAAAATAGGAGTAATTATTATGGCACTAGGACTTTTTGGATGCTCTGCTGATATTTCTAGCTACAAAGGCGAAGGTCCAAAGCTAGACTTACAAAAATATCTACAAGGTAAAATCGTTGGTACAGGGCTTATTCAAGATTACAAAGGCAAAGTCATCAAAAAATTTGATTTCTCTGGTACTGCAAGCTGGGATGGTGATATCGGTACTTTTGATGAAAATATGGTTTACTATAATGGTGAAAAAGATCATCGCATTTGGAAAATCAAAAAGATATCTGATAACTACTATGAAGGCACAACCGGTGATGTAATTGGTAGAGCTAAAATTTATGTCGAAGGTAATGCTATGAACTGGCAATATCAAATGAATATCCCTGTTGGTGATAAAAAATATAAAATCAGTTTCGATGACTGGATGTATCTAATGCATGACGGAGTATTAATAAATAAGAACACTTTCAAAAAATTCGGTATAACTGTCGGATCACTAACACTATTTATGCATAAGGAAAATACTGGAGAGTAGTATGCAAAAATTTGCAAATAAAACCATATGGATAACAGGTGCTACAGATGGTATAGGTAAAGCACTTTTGCAAAGATTAGATAGCTCTATAGAAGCTAAGTTCATTATCTCTGCTCGCTCTGAAGAAAAGCTTCAAAATATTGCTGACCAGCTAAAAAACAAAGCTGAAATAATAAGCATTGATGTAGCTAATTTCTTAGAATTCGAAGAAGGTGCTAAATCTGCCCTAACCTACAAACCAGATTTTATAATCTACTTGCCTGCTTTTTATGAACCTTCTTTAATTAGTGATATTGCTATTTCAAATCTAGATAAAACAATACAGACAAATCTTACCGCTGTCTTTTATCTAATTAGATTTGTACTACCATATATAAAAAACAATCCTAAGTGTCAGCTTGCTATAACTGCAAGTGTAGCTGGTTATATTGGGTTACCAAGGTCTCAACCATATGCAGCAACTAAAGCTGGTGTTATCAACTTGGTTGAAAGCTTAAAGGCAGAAAATCCTGATTTAGATATTCGTTTAATCAATCCAAGCTTTGTAAAAACTAAGCTTACTGATAAAAACAATTTTAAAATGCCTGCTCTGCTTGAGCCACAACAAGCAGCAGATAGTATTATCAAAGGTCTACAATCTAACAAATTTGAGGTTCATTTTACGAAAAAATTTACTATAATTCTAAAACTAATTGCAGCATTACCTTACAAACTATACTTTAAAATTGCAAAAAAAATGATCTAACATGGAGAGCTTATGCAACAACAGTCAAATAAATTCACAATAATAGCTTTTAGCGCAATGCACTTAGCATGCTTAGCAATATTTTTTGTGAATTATAATATTACAGCTCTTTTGGTATTTCTTATAACCTTTAGTATGAGGACATTTGCTCTTACTGCTGGATATCACCGCTATTTCTCACATAAAGCTTTTAAAACATCACGAGTATTTCAGTTTATATTAGCCTTAGTAGGTACATGGGCTTCACAAAAAGGTCCTCTTTGGTGGTCAGGACACCATAGATATCATCATATCCATTCGGATAAAGAAACAGATATGCACTCTCCTAAAAATGGTGTTTTCCAGGCTCATGTTGGTTGGGTTTTTGAAGCAAGAAGTGATGAAGTCGACCCTAAGTTTATCAAAGACTGGGTTAAATATCCTGAGATAGTATGGCTTGATAAACATGCTCATGAATCTTTTGCATTATATTTAGTTGGACTTTTTATGCTAGGTAGTTGTATTAGTTATTTCTATCCAGCTCTTGAAACTTCTGGACTTGCTTTTGTATTTTGGGGTGGTATATTAAGTACCGTACTGCTTTACCATACTACTTTTAGTGTAAATTCAATTTGCCATATTTTTGGATCTAGAGATTACCAAACTACAGATAATAGTCGCAACAACTGGCTTGTTGCACTAATAACATTTGGTGAAGGTTGGCATAATAATCATCACAAATTTGCATATTCAATAAGAAATAATCTTAAGTTCTGGCAACTAGACATAACGTACATGATTTTATGTGTACTTAAAAAGTTTAGAATTGTTTGGGATTTTAAACAACCTAAAAAAACAGCTTAGATTTTCATAATATATTAAATCCAAAAATACTAAGAATGCTTTGAATAAAACTCTCTCCAAGTTTCTATTAAAGCTCTATAAGATTTACCTGTAACCTTTCTACATAAGTCTCTTGTACTATGACAATCTGATTCTGTAGTATCTCCAGATTCAAGACGATTCACCTCTTTTTGAAGCAAATGAAAATTCCTACGATTCACAGCAAATCTTAACGAAAATAAGAAACCTATTACAATAAGCACTAAAGGTACTAATATAAACACCCAATGCAAATAAAATAAGGTATCTGGTGTTTGGACTGTTGCATTTTTCTTATAGCCAATCACTGTCAACAAAAGCCCAATTCCTGGAAGTATTAAAACACCTTGTGAAAACTTCCTAGCAAATGACATTGCACCAGCATATATTCCAGTTCTTCTTTTACAACTCATTAAAGTATCAACTTCTGTAACAAAACTAAGCATGGTCATAGGCATTACATAGCATGCAGATAAACCTAACCCAATCAATCCAAAGTGAAGACTTACTGTAAATGGCGAGGCATTTTCAGGAGTTAAGTTTACTAAAGCAACTACAGCTAAGAACCAAATACACGCACCTATCCTGTAGGCTGTAGCCTTACTATACCTACTTGCAATAAATATATACACTGGCAAAACTATTAACTGAACAATCCACATTGAGCTAACATATGACATTAGCTCAGGCTTATCTAAATATACATTTATATAATACGCTGAAAAACTCATAAGTATATCTAAACCTGCAAATGCAAATAGATATAATCCTAAATGATAACGAAATGTTTTATTTTTAATCGCCGAGAAAAAGCTAATAAAACCACTTAATGGTACCATAAACCATCTTAGACTTTTTTCTTTATAATTATTTTTTGGAGGTATCTCACTTGTACCTAAAAATACTATTACCCAAACACTTGAATAAAGTATTGCAAATACAGTAGCCATAATTACATAGGCTTTAGAGCTATATGAAAAGCTAACTAAAAGCAAAGGTGCAATAGCTGTAGATAATATTGCTGAGAATTGAGATGATCCCATTCTAAAAGCTGATAGATATACCCTCTCTTTATAATCATGACTCATATCAGCAGCTAAAGATGCATAAGGTGTATCTAATATCGAGTAGATAAAGTCAAATACACAATACATTACCAAATAATATAAAAATACCTGAAACTCATTAGAATGTTCTGCATTAACATGAATAGGTGTCATCCACAAAGGAATAAATGTAAATAGTATAGGGATAAAACCAATTAAAAAGAATACTCTTCTACGCCCAAAACGTGAACGAATTCTATCAGAAAGATTTCCTACTATCGGATCGACAATAGCTAACCAAAAACGCCCTAAACCAAATATAAGACCAGCCAACCATGGCGATAAACCAACATTATTCGTTAAAAATATTAAAAAGAAAGTCCCTATAAGAGTAAAAGCACCTCCCCCAAAGACATCACCTAAACCATAGGCAAAGTAATTGCGTAACTTCAGTTTCATTAATCATACACTCCAAAATTATTCATTAGAAATATAAGTGTTAACTTACTTATTGAGATATAGATGCACAGATCTTTCTTTCACCTTCATAAGGCTGGCGAGAGTGCAAAACAGTATTATTATTAATCCATAATACATCACCTTTATGCCATTTAAATGCAACTGCATCTTTTTGGGCAGCTTCTACTAATTTTTGCATAACTTTAGGATCTAAATATTCACCATCCCCTGTCACTACAGATTTTTCACCAAGATTTCTAGCATCATTCCAACCGGTATAAACAGCGATCATTGAATTAAAAAATGTTTTTTGCTTTGTTTGTTCATCAAATCTAACTGCTGGTAATACTGCTGTGATTGTTTTTAGATTATCATTTTCTAACCATTCCCACTCTGTACCGAGCTCTGTCATTATTTTTTCAGCATCTTCTTTAGTTTCACATTGAAATGTTTCTTTCCATGATCTTCCAATGGCTGATTTAGTATCTGTCTCAGGAGGCATCACACGAATATATCTAACACCTTTGTTCTCTATCATGTTTGCATACTCTGGATCTATTTCAATAAAACTCTTATAAAGTAAGTTTGATTGTAGAATTGGTGTAGCTCCACCTTTTTCTGCAGCAATATGGCAGTAGAAAAAGATATTCTTAGGTGGATTTGGAGTTTGCGCCATCTCATGATGAAACGGAATACTTTCACTAGATGGCGATTCATTTGCTGTTAAGACTCTACCACTTGTCATTTTATTACGTGGAGCAGCTCCTCCAACATATCCCATACGAGGAAATTCAGCGATATCTAGCATTTCCTCAAAAGTTTGTGCTTCATCTACAGGAAAGTCTCGAAACAGTACAGCATCATGCTCTAATAACAAATCTTTTAGAGAATCTTTATTTTCTTTTACCCATACTAAAAATTCTTCACTTGAGCTTACCTGACCATTATTTTTTAAGACATAAGGAAAAGGCTTACCATTAGTAATTTTTTGCTCTTGGATATGCTCATTCTTAAATACCATAATTAAACTTCCTTTAATGTAAATAAAACAACCATCTAATTTAAATTATCACTTAGTAATTTTTTAGGAAAGTATTTTTTATTGTAAATTAGTATTTTTTTTTATAAGATTTTCCTAATCTAATAAACTCTTATCCCTAAAAAATAATAAGGAAAAATCATGCTAAAAAACAATTTTGCTCTAGGTTTCTGGCGTTTAGATGATGCTAAACTATCACAAAAACAAACTGTTGAACTTGTTGAAAAAGCTCTTGATCTAGGCATTAGCACAATGGATCACGCTGATATCTATGGTGAATATAAATGTGAAAAGCTTTTTGGTGATGCTCTACAAAATCATTCTCATCTACGTGATAAAATGCAAATTGTAAGTAAGTGTGGCATCAAATTTGAATGCGATTTTACGCCAAAAAATAAAGTCAAACATTATGACTTATCTCCTGCAAGCATTATAGAATCTGCTGAAAATTCTTTAAAAAATCTACGTACTGACTACCTTGATCTATTACTAGTACATAGACCTAGCCCTCTTATGAATGCTGAAGTGATTGCTGAAACTTTTGAAAAATTACGTAAAGAAGGTAAAGTAAAAGAGTTTGGTGTCTCAAACTTCACACCATCACAGTTTAACTTATTAAATAGCTATATCCCGCTAAAGACAAATCAGGTTGAGATATCAGTATTACATACAGATACTTTCTATGATGGAACTCTAGATCAATTACAACAACATAAAATTCGTCCTATGGCATGGTCTCCTTTAGCTGGTGGAAAGATTTTTAACCCAGAAACATCTAAGGAAAAAGAGCTTGTTGCGTTTATGCAAACTCTAGTTACTAAATACAATGTAAATAGTATTGATCAAATTGCTATGGCATGGTTACTTAAACACCCTGCAAAGCCTCAAGTAATTATAGGCAGCCAAAATATTTCAAGATTAGAAAATACTGTAAAATCACAAGAAATAAATTTAGATGTTCAAGATTGGTTTAAGATCTTAGAAATATCAAATGGGCATGAAGCACCTTAAGCTTTAGTAGTTTCTTTTTTACTAGACTTATTCTTTCTTCTACGTCTAGCTCTCTTCTTTTTAACCTTTTTATTTTTCTTTGGTTTTTTAGCAGATGGCCTCTCAGTAGCACTTGCATCAAAAGACTTACTATTACTAGGATCATATAACTCAAAATCAATATGTATCCTATCTAGGTCAGCTCTAACAACCCTTACTGTGATATCTTGACCAATTTTATAAACCTTATGAGTCCTTTTACCTATAAGTATATCTTTGGTTTCATCATAAATATAATAATCCCCAGGAATAGCCGAAACATGTATTAAACCTTCTATATACATGTCTTTTAGCTCAGCAAAAAGTCCCAAGCCATTAACATGCTTAACTTGTGCTTCTAAAACATGACCAATATAATCTTGCATAAAGTAACACTTAAGCCAGTTTTCTACCTGCTTAGAAGCTCCATCAGCATTACGCTCTTGTTGTGAAGCATTATCACAGATATTAGCTAACTCAGAAGCTTTATAGTCTGCACCACCATGCTTATATTCATTAATTATTGATTTGATAATTCTATGCACTACTAAATCAGGATATCTTCGAATTGGCGAAGTAAAGTGAGTATATTCACTATATGCTAAACCAAAATGTCCATCATTATTTATACTATATATTGCTTGATTCATACTCCGTAAAGTCATCATCTGAATATCATCATAATCAGCACGATCTTTTATACTCTCAAGCATCTCAGATAAAGCTTTTGGTGTAACCTTTCCATCTTTACCATAGGCTAGATGTATACCATGCCTTGATAGATATTTTTTCAGAGTCTCCATGCGATCTTCTTTAGGCTCACTATGTACTCTAAATGGTGAAGTCTTTTTATGCTTAATCATAAATTTAGCAGCTGCGACATTTGCTACAAGCATACACTCTTCAATAAGCCTATGAGCATCATTACGATGTCTTGGGATAATTGACTCTATATGATTATGTTCGTTGAGTATTATTTGTGTCTCAACAGTATCAAAATCTATTGCTCCTCTTATTTCCCTAGCACTATGTAATACTTTATATAACTCATATAAATCAAACAAGTTAGGGACTAATTCAGGAGTCTTTTCAACAATAGTATTTTGCTTTTTCTCTAAAAGCTTCGCAACCTCTGTATAAGTAAGTCGTGCTTTTGAGTTAATAACAGCTGAATAAAAATTATATCTTGATAGCTTACCTTGCTTACTAATATTCATCTCACAAACAAGTGAATATCTATCCTCCTCTGGTCTTAACGAACATAAACCATTAGAAAGTTTTTCAGGTAACATAGGTATAACATAGCCAGGAAAATAAACTGAAGTTGAACGACGTTTTGCATCTAAATCTAATGCTGAATCTTTTGCCACATAATTTGAAACATCAGCAATTGCAACATATAGTTTCCAGCTACCACTTTTAGTCTTATGAGCATAAACAGCATCATCAAAGTCTTTAGCATCTTCGCCATCTATAGTTACAAAATGCTTATCACGGAGATCAATTCTACTACCAACAGATACATCTTCAGAAATATTCTCTAAATATCTAAGTGCCTTTTTGCTCCACTGTTCAACCAAATCATACTTCTGCGTAGCCATCATCATTGCCTCTTTGACAGGTGATACAGCTTCGACTTCTTGTTTAAATTTAGCCACAGCGCAACTATTTACACTTGGTTGAACTACTATTTCTGCTTCTATTAATGAATTATGTTCGATCTTTTCTTTTGGTGGTAGAAGAACAATATCATTAGTTATATTTTTGCTTATTGGTTTTAAAAAATGACAATCAAAACTCTTATAATAATACCCTGTAACAATTTTTTGAGCTCTTGAAACAATAGTTTTTATTTCAGCCTCAATTCTACCTCTCTTATTTACACCTAGAACTTTAGCTGTAACCTCATCACCAACCATCACTAATTTTGATTGATGTGATAAAATGCTAACTTTTGTATTTAAAGTATTACTAAATAATTCTAAACGTGAATCCCTATCAGATGTAACTTTTGAAGTTATGTAAATAGGAACCATATCTGGCAGACTATAGTATGACTTATCTTTCTCTAGCTGCTCATCTCTAACCATCGCCCCAAGACGATTAACTAACCCTTCAAATAGACTTTTCTTAAAGATTTCTAAAGCAGTTGCTATATTTTCAATACTTACAGGCAGTTTAGTATCTTTTATATAATTTAGTATAACTTCTCTACTTGGTATTGGGTTATCGTATTTTTGTGCTTCAAGATCCCTATTTGGATCATTTTGTATGCTATATTTACTCACTTATCAATATATCCTGATCAAAAAATTTTTTACTTATTAATTTACCTTTTTCAAATTCAGCTATAGCAACAAACTTTCCGTCATCATATATCCTAACCGTTTTATCTAAGTTTGGTTTATCTGCTAAGAGCCCTCTTTTATATAAATCTTCCTTCTCTTTTTCTTCAAGAGAATATATCGGCTTATCAACAAACACACTCTCTATATTAGCTATACTAGCAATTTTTTCTTCAAAGTTTAAACTTTTTAGTTGTTCAAGGGTAAATGCCCGATCTAAATTAAAAGGACCACTTTTGGTTCTTTGTAAAGCTATCAAATGCCCACCACAACCTAATTGTTTGCCGATATCTATAGCTAAACTTCTAATATAAGTTCCTTTAGAGCATTTAACTCGAACTGTTATAGTTGTTTCAGAGAAATCTAATAATTCTAATTCATATATTTTTATACTACGTGGTTTTATCTCAACTTTTTTGCCCTCTCTGGCAAGCTTATACAATGGTTGTCCATTATATTTAAGAGCTGAGTACATTGGTGGAACTTGCGATATTCCTCCACGAAACTTTTCTAATACTGTCTCAATTAAAGATCCTGTTAAGGTTGGTACACTGTGATTTTCAGCGACCACATTACCCTCAGCATCACCACTATCAGTTTCTATACCTAATTTAATAGTTGCAATATATTCCTTATCCGCATCAAGCAAATATTGAGCTATTTTAGTAGCTCTACCAAAACATATTGGTAAAACTCCTGTTGCCATAGGATCTAACGTACCTGTATGACCAGCTTTTTGAGCATTAAATAAGTGTTTAAGCTGTTGAAGAACTTTATTTGAACTAATATCTTTAGATTTATTGACTACTATTACACCATTTAGATTTAATCTATTTTTTTTCATGTAAGCCTTGCTTTGCTAATATTTCTATCATTTTACCAGCAGCTTGTTGCTCTGCCTTTCTACGTGACGTCCCCTGAGCGACCACATCAATATTTAACTCCCTTGAGCTCGCTTTAACAGTAAAAACCTGCTCATGATCCTTACCCTGTATTGTCTCAATACTATATTCCGGCAAGCTTAAAGAATTTTGCAAAAGAATTTCTTGAAGCTTTGATTTGTTATCTTTTATTTTGACACTATCTACGTTGATATTCGCTACCACATTCTTATACCAACAAAGAACAACTTTCTTAACAGTTGCAAAATCACTGTCTAGATAAATAGCTCCAATTATAGCTTCAAAAATATCTTCAAGTATCTTTTCTCTTTTTTGTCCACCTTGTTCACTTGCACCTAAGATGACAAACTCATCTATCTTAAATTGCAAGGCTAATTGAGCCAATGTTGCTCCTTTGACAAGCTTTGATCTTATTTGAGACAATTTCCCTTCTGCAAGATCAGGAAACTTAAGATATAGCTCTTCTGCTATTACAAAACCAAGTATTGAATCTCCAAGGAACTCTAATCTTTCATAGTTTTTCTTTGTTTTACTACGATGAGTTAGCGCTCTTACCAAAAGAGTTTGATCTTTAAACTTATAACCAAGAATATTGTAAAATCTAGAGTATTCAGGAGTCATTTATCTAAAAGACCTTTCCAATTTGATCCCAACGAACTTTTTTGTCTATTTTATCCCAGCTCATCCATACTAGCTTAGCCTTACCAACTAAATCTTGTTCTGGAACAAATCCCCAATAACGACTATCTTCACTATTATCACGGTTATCACCCATAACAAAATAGTGCCCTGCAGGAACTTTTAAATTTTCAAAATCATTACCTTTAACAGATTCTATCCAATCGACCTGGTGCTTAACCCCATCTAAGTCTTCAGTACAAACTGTATCACCAGCGCCATTTGACATAGATTGGTTGTAATAATTAGTAGCGTCTTTATCACAATCAGTATATTTAAGCTTGTGACCATTTATTGTTAACATTTTATCTTTATAAGATATTACATCACCAGGAAGACCAATAACTCTTTTAACAAAATCAACATTAGGATTAACAGGAAAATGAAACACAACAATATCACCACGCTTAGGCTCGCCCATATTGATTAAAGTATCATTTGAAAATGGTGCTCTTATACCATATGCCGTTTTATTCACAAAAATAAAATCACCCACTGGTAAAGTTGGTGTCATTGATGCTGTTGGAATAAGGAAGTTTCCTATGAAAAAAGTTCTAACAAAAAATACTATAATAAAAACACTAAATAATGATCTAGCTTGATCCGCTATAAAAGGAGCCTTTAGATCATTGTCTTTATAAAATTGTCTTTTTTGCTTTTTGCTAAGTCCTGTTAAATGTTCTTTATAAGGGGCTAACCTAGGTTTTTGGAAAAAGAAATAATCTATAGCGTAGATTAAACCACTCACTATAGTTAAAAACAATAGCCAAAATGTAAAGCCGAGACTTATAAAATAATCAAATAATTGCATAAAATTACTTAACTACTTTATCCTTTTGTACAAAGTAGCCAACTCCTCTAATTGTCTGAATGAAACCAGGAATATTAAGTTTCTTTCTTAGGTTATGCATATGCACTTCTAAAGTATTTGTATCCATCTCTTTATCTGTTGCATAAACTTCTTCTAAAAGTTGTGTCTTTGGTACAACTCGACCAGCATTTTGTACTAAAATAGTTAAAAGAGCTAACTCTTTTTTAGATACTGATATGATAACTCCATCCTTTGTAACTGTTTCTGAACTAGGGTTAAAGCTATAATCACCAAACCTAATTTCTTCAGTAACTTTTTTACCAGTTCTTTTATCAATTCTACGAGAAACAGCTTTAATTCTAGCTATTAACTCTTTAAGTTCAAATGGTTTTGTTAGATAATCATCAGCTCCTAAATCTAAACCTTTGATCCTATCTTCTAGACCATCTCTAGCAGTCAAAAGAAGAATAGGCACTTTTACACCTCTATTTCTAATATTTCGAAGAACTTCTAAACCTGTTTTAATTGGTAAGCCAATATCTAATACTACTAGATCATAAAGACCAGACTCTATAAAAGTTTGTGCTGCCTCACCATCAGAAACCAAATTAACAATAAAACCTTCTTTTTGTAAAGCTTCCAGTAATCCTTCTCCAAGATTCAGATCATCTTCTGCCAATAGTAGTCGCATAGTTCTATATACCTTTATATTTTATTAAAAAATCAATTATACTTAGACAATACATATGTCATGATAAGTATACCCTACAAGGTAGCTAAAGCAAATGTTTATTTACGTTTGAAGTAGTTATAGATACTAATTTTGATTTTAACAAATCATACAAACTAGATTCAAAATCAACGACTATAAACTATCACTAAACTCTTTAGTTAGTTCTTTTGCTCTATCTATGTTTGCTTTAATTGCCTTATCTACGATACCGCCTAGATCAAATTTCTCAAACGTTTTTAAAGCTTCAAATGTTATACCATTTTTTGATGTAACATTCTTTCTTAGCGTGGCTATATCTTCACTACTATTTAAAGCCATTTGAGCTGCTCCTAAACATGTTTGAGCAACTAACTTCTCAGCTTGAGATTTTTCTAAACCTTTTTTTACAGCTGAGTTGATCATATGCTCCATAAACTGAAAATAATAAGCAGGGCCTGAACTAGCTACTGCAGCTATAATGTCAATTTCACTTTCATCTTCAACAACTGTCACCACACCCATAGTTTTCATAATATCAATAATCAAATCTTTATCTCTAGCAGTCACATTATTATTAAAATATAGTCCAGTAGCTCCATAACCTAGACTACTTGGCGTATTTGGAATGCTCCTAACAAATGCTATTTCCTTACCAAATAGTTTCTCATATGCTTCTGTTTCTATTCCTGCAGCAACTGTAACTATTATTTGCCTAGTAGTTACTAAATCTCTAATCTCTTTAATAAGATCAACCATTCCTTGTGGTTTAATCGCTAATATCAATATATCTGCTTGTTTAACTGTTTCGATCAAAGAATCTGATGTATCAATAGAGTATTTTTTATTTAAATTTTCACGTTTCTTATCATTTCTATCAAAAACAATAATATCATTAGTACTATAACCGTGTGCTACCATTCCAGCAATCATTGCTGATGCCATATTACCACCACCAATAAAACATATTTTCATAATAACCTCTTCTCTTTTAATTCCTTTAAATCACTTAAAGGATAACATTTACAACAAATATTGCTAATATATATGCAAATAGAAAAACCTAAAAGCTTATAAGATATGAAAGAAATAGTTCTTGCATCAAGCAATAAAGGCAAAATACAAGAATTTACAAAAATATTTGCCGAAATAAACATAAAGATAATCCCTCAAACAGAATTTAATGTTCCAGATGCTGATGAAACTGGACTTAGCTTTATTGAAAATGCTATTTTAAAAGCTCGCAACTGTTCTGAGCATACAAGCTTACCCGCGATAGCTGATGATTCAGGCTTAGAAGTTTTTTCATTAAATGGCGAGCCTGGTATATATTCCGCTAGATACTCAGGAGAACATGGCAACGATAAAGCAAATATTGATAAGCTGTTAGCAAAAATCAAAGGAGCCACATGTAAAGAGGCTAGGTTTGTATGTGCCTTAGCTTATGTAAAACACCCTCTAGATCCAACTCCTGTTACTGCTCTAGGATTTCTAAATGGAGAGATATCAAGCCCCCCAAAAGGTGATTATGGATTTGGTTATGATCCTATCTTTACTTTACCTGAATTTAAGAAGACATTAGCTGAAATCTCACCCAAGCACAAAAATAAAATAAGTCACAGAGCTGTCGCTCTAAAAGAACTTATCAAAGCTTTAAGTTAAATTTAATCACATATCAGGTTATCTAAATCTTAGATTATATGTTAGAATATTTTCTATATAGGTGCTATCGATAATAAAGCTATTTTTTAGGTTAGAATGTGAAACATTTAAAAACTTTTATTATTTTAATTTTATCTCATGTATATTCAAGCCTGTTTACTATCTTTATACCATTTATATACTTAAAAAAGTTTCGTCGTAGTTTTAAAAATCCTAATTACAGAAAAAGATGGTCCGAAAGATTTGGACAAACTACAATTCGCCTTAAAGATTCTATATGGCTTCACTCTGTATCAGTTGGTGAAACAGTATCTGCTGAGCCTTTAGTTAAAAAATTAATTGAAAATTATCCAAATGATAATTTTGTGATAACGACAACAACGCCAACAGGAAGCGATGTTGTTAAACGTTTATATGAAAATTATGACAATGTTTACCATCTTTATATCCCATATGACACATTACCATTTATAAATAGTTTTTTTACAAAATTAAATCCCAAAATATTTATCGTTATTGAAACTGAAATTTGGCCTAACATACTAAATAAGTGTTTTAATGAAAATATCCCTGTAGTAATAACTAATGCAAGACTTTCTAAGAGATCTATGCGTAATTATACAAAACTACCTTTTGCCAAAGAGTTTTTATTTAGTAAAATTTCCCACGTTAATGCTCAAACAGAGAAAGATGCGAAGAGATATCACTCTTTAGGAATAGCAAAGGATAGAATATCGCTAACTGGAAATCTAAAGTATAACCTTATCACACCTGAAAATTTACAAGAAAAAATGTCTAAACTAAAAGAAAGCTTGAAAGATAGACCTATTTGGATTGCAGGAAGCACTCATCAAGGTGAAGAAGAAGAATTACTTAAAGCGCATAGAGACATCTTAAAAACTTATCCTGAATGTTTACTAATTATTGTCCCAAGACATAAAGAAAGATTTTTAAGAATAGAAAAACTTATTAGCGATGAGTCTTTTTCATATCAAAAAAGAAGCCTTTCTAAAGATGAAGTACTTAGAGATACCCAAGTATATCTTGGTGATACAATGGGCGAGCTTTTAGATTTATACTATATATCTGATATAGCTTTTGTTGGTGGCAGTCTAATAGATAACGGTGGTCATAACCTACTTGAACCAGCCGCATTAGCAAAACCTATAATTAGTGGTCCAAGCCTATTTAACTTTAGTAAAATATCTAAAGAACTGAATGAAAACCACGCCCTAATAAAAGTAAAAGATCACAAAGATTTATCCAATAATATATTAGAGATTTTAAGCAACAAAGCTCTTCAAGATAAAATGTCTACAGGATCACTAAAGACCTTTAAAGAGCATAGTGATGTTTTAGATAAACAATATGAAAATATTATAAAATTTTTATGAAAACCAACAATATCTTAATAAATTTCAATAATTTTGCTGAAAATACTTTTAATAATATTTACTGCCCATCTGACACATTATTAGAAGCCATGAAATATAGTTTCTTTAGTGGTGGCAAAAGAGTAAGAGCTCAGTTTGTATATGCTATAGGTAACATGTTTAATGTAGATATAAATAATTGCCATAAAATTGCCTTTGCTGTAGAAGCAATTCATACATATTCATTAATCCATGATGACTTACCTGCAATGGATAATGATGATCTACGTCGAGGTAAACCAACATGTCATATTAAGTTTAATGAAGCTACCGCAATTTTAGCTGGGGATGCACTCCAAGCATTAGCTTTCGAAGTAATCCAAGATATTGAAGTAAATAGAGTTTCTCAACTGAAAAATATTAATAAAATCCTTAGTCGATGTAGTGGTTCTGCTGGAATGGTATCAGGTCAGCAACTTGATATTGAAGGTGAAAATAAACAGTTACAACTAGATTCTCTAGAGGTTGTTCATATTAATAAAACTGCCAAAATGTTTACAGCAAGTATGCTACTACCTTACTTAACTTTAGATAATCACTGTTCCGATATTAAAGCTTCTTTAATAAAACTTTCAGAGTTAATAGGTCTATGCTTTCAAATCAAAGATGATATTTTAGATGTTACAAAAACATCTGATGAACTAGGTAAAACTAGTGCTAAAGATATTGCTGCGAACAAGTCAACCTATGTTTCTTTAATGGGATTGGATGAAGCTAATAATTACCTCAAGAGCAAAAAAGAGCAAATTGATGATATATTAAATACTTTAAAGAAAGAAAACTTGAATCTTACAATGCTTGAAAACCTCATTAATCTAGTTATTAATAGAAACTACTGATTATTTTTGCTACAATTCCGTAAATTTACTTATAAAAACGATTAAAATGCAGACTTTCCAAAAAATATATGCTTGGCTAGTACACCTTTTCACATCCTTAGGTGCTGTATTTGGTATATTAGCTATTATTTTTTCAATTGAAGCAGCTAAAGCTAGTGTAACTAATCAGGTAAGCTTACATCATCACTATATTAAACTTTCTATGTTTAGCATTATTATAGCTATCTTTATTGACTCTATTGATGGAAGTTTAGCTAGGTTGGTCGATATCAAAAAACTTGCCCCATTAGATGGAGCTCTTTTAGATAATATTATAGACTTTACAACTTATTCTATTGTACCTTGTATTTGGATATACGTTTCAGGTGTTGTAAGTCAAGAATGGCTAATTCCTATAGTAGTAATGATAACAATTTCGTCATCATATCAATTCTGCCAACCTAATGCTAAAACTAACAATAATTTCTTTGTTGGTTTCCCAAGCTATTGGAATGTTATAGTAATGTTTATGTTATGTTTTCAGTCTTCACAATTAGTTAATGAGTTTACAATTATAGTATTAACAATATTTTCATTTATACCAATAAAATACATTTACCTTTCAAGAACTGAAAATATAAGCAATAGCAAAGCTGTGAAACTATTTACTTTTATATTTACAATGCTAGCCTCAGCCTCAACATTTTTAGCTGTTATTCTTTACCCAATGAAAACACCTTCTCCAATTATTAGTATTATAATTTTATTTATGATCTTTTATATACTATTTAGCTTTAAACTAAACATAAAACCTGTGAAAAATTAACCTATCCATTTACTATCTCAATGTGCTAATATATTACTCAAATCAATTATTTGAGTGTTGTTTATGAAAGTTCTAAGCCAAGAAGAACGCCAAAAACTTTTTGTTGAAAATATCTTCCCATATAAACATAAAATACCTCGTAAAGTTTATGAAAAGCAGAAACATCACTTACAAATAGAATTGTTGAAATTCCAAAGATGGGTAAAAGAAAATAACAAAAAAGTCTTAATTATTTTTGAAGGTCGCGATGCCGCTGGTAAAGGTGGTACTATTAAACGCATGATGGAACATCTTAATCCACGTGGAGCTAAAGTAATAGCCCTTGAAAAACCATCTGAAAGAGAGCGAAATCAATGGTATTTCCAACGCTATATTGAACATCTTCCTTCTGGAGGAGAAATAGTTCTTTTTGATAGATCATGGTATAACCGTGCTGGTGTAGAGCGCGTTATGGGATTTTGTACAGAAAGAGAATATTTCTCTTTTCTAGAGCAAGCACCACAACTTGAGAAAATGCTAGTCGATAGTGGTACTATGATAATCAAGTTTTGGTTCTCAGTAAGCCAACAAGAGCAAAAGAATAGATTTATAGCTAGAGAATCTCACCCTCTAAAACAATGGAAGCTTAGCCCTATTGATAAAGCATCTCTTGATAAATGGGATGATTATACTGAAGCTAAAGAAAGAATGTTTATTTATACAGATAAACCATATGCTCCATGGGTAATTGTAAAATCAGATGATAAAAAAAGAGCAAGGTTAAATGCTATAAGACATATTTTAAGCATCGTAGACTATGATAACAAAGATTCTGAAGTTGCTATTTCTCCAGATCCTCTAATCGTTGGTACATCTTCAAAAATATATAAATAAAAGGTTATAATTTTAAAAATAAATATTGACTACTGGCATTATTTTAAATATAATCATGCTTATGTTTTGGGCCTATAGCTCAGTTGGTTAGAGCGCCGGACTCATAATCCGTAGGTCGTAGGTTCGAGTCCTACTGGGCCCACCATTACATTCTAGTAAATCTAAGTTGTTTTCTTATAAATTTATTTATTTTTCTCTATCTGGATAAATATTTGAGCCTTTATGCTTACTTTCATCCCAAATTTCTTGTTCTGTTAAATTAGTTTCTATAAATTCAATCACAGCTCCATTTTCTTCAACTATTACAACCTTAAATCCTTCTATTGGGAAGTAAGGCTCTAGAAGAATGTTTTTGCCCTTAATAACCTCTTCTAAATCTTCAACCTTATATGCTATATGTGGCTGTGTTTGAATTAACTTATCTAATGGGCAATTAGGGCCAAATCTATGGTATTGTATTCTTCCTGGAAGCTCTCCACCTGAAGTATACATATCCATAACAGAACTATAACGCTCTCCTTGGCGAGGTTCCGTAACAGGAATTCCTACATGATGATATTCAAATTTCATTTTATAACAATTTTTACTTTATTGTTCATACAGTATAGAAGTTTTCATATTAAACTTTAACTGAAACTATTTCAATATTTATAAACCTATAGTTTATAATAAATATTCTAATATAAACTATATTTCACTAGAATGATAAACCATACCCAAATTAAATACTTCCTCAAAGTTGCTCAATATCTAAATTATAAAAATGCAGCGGAAGATTTATGCATATCCCCAACAGCTGTTAGCAAACAAATTATAGCTCTAGAAAATTACTTATCGGAAAAATTATTTTATAGAAATACTCGAAATGTAGAGCTGACCCCATTTGGAGAAATAATGCTCGATAAGTGCAAAAAACTAATTCAAGAAGCTACGTGTCTAGAAGAGTATATTGAATCTAGGCAAACAACTCCTC
This sequence comes from Francisella sp. LA112445, assembly GCF_012224145.1. NCBI lineage: Bacteria > Pseudomonadati > Pseudomonadota > Gammaproteobacteria > Thiotrichales > Francisellaceae > Francisella > Francisella sp. LA112445. Next base: position 493,852 of record NZ_CP041030.1, on the reverse strand, counting down.
AAGGACAACTAACCATACTCGTATCAAAAATACTTGCCAGAGAATTTATACTAGAGCGTTTAGATGGATTTATAAAAAAGTATCCTCTAATTCAATGTGAATTAATATTCTCTGAACATGATTCAGATTTAGCTCGGAAAGATATTGATATAATGGTTGGATTTCCACAAATACCACCAATTACAGACTCTTTTAGATACAAGAGAATGCAGCCAATTTCAAATATATTATGTGGATCACCAGAGTTAATTAAAAAACACGGACTACCACAATCAATAAATGATCTTTTACACTACCCTTTTATCTCCCATAGCCTAAGAAAACCTGCCACAAGATTACCATTAGAAAATGGCGATTATATACCTTGTTCTTCGCCAATATTATTTATTGATGATTTTCATGCTCTTAATGAGGCATGTAAGAGAGGTATTGGACTTTTCCTTACTGGAGATAGGCTAGTAGAAAAAGATATCAAAGAAGGCTCTTTAGTACACTTATTACCAGAGATTAAGTTCAGACAATACGACATCTTTACTTTTTATCAAGCTCATGAGTATGATATTCCAAAAGTAAGGGCTTTTTTAGATTTTTACCTTTTATAGAGTAAAACTATTATAGTATAGCTTCTAGGTAGTTTTGTTTATCTTTATTTGTAAGTCTGATTCTATGTTCATTCATTAACGTACCATGGAAAGACTTACTCATTGCTTCTAGAATATCCATCATCAACTCATAACAAGTTTTGACATCATACTCCATACTAGCTAATTTTCTGTAGTTCATTACAGCAATAATACCATCTACCTTACCCTCTTTTGCATCTACAAATACTTGATCCTCATTATCAGGTAAAACAGTAAATATCACATCATTATAATTAAGCTTTTGAAAAACTTTTTCATCAGTATACTTAACTCCATAATACTTCAAAAAAGTTGCTAAATCTTTTACTTGAATTTTTTCAATTCCTTCAAAATAGAATAATAAAAAACCATCTCTTAACAGTGGATATTCACGTTGCACATTCTCAACATATGCATATTCAGATGAGCTTTTCACTTGTTCAAGAAGCTGCTCTCTATCTCTTTGTTGAATACTTTCAAGGATATCCTTTTGCTTAATGCGAAGACTTTTACGATATAGATCTATTATGATCAATATCACTAAAATTAAAACTAAAACTAACATTAATGTCATTTATCACGCACCTAAGTATATTTTTTCTACACAAGTATTATATATATAAAGCTTATAAAAATTAAGGTTTTTCTAATAACATAGTATCTAATACTTCGATTATCTTTTTATCCGTATCTACTATCATACTTTCATGAATTTTCTCAAACTCTTGCACAATATGATCATTTCTTTGCTTGTCATCAAATAATCTTTTTAACTCTACAAATAAGTTATCAACTGTACAATCTTCCTGAATTAACTCTTTAATAATTTCACTTTTATGTAAGATATTAGGGAAAGCCCAATAACTATGACTCCCTACCAACAACCTTCCAAGAAAAGCCGAAATAGTTGATAGCTTGTAACCAACAACCATCGGCAATTTACATAACATTGCCTCTAACGTAGCTGTTCCTGAAGCTAATAAACTAAGATCAGAAGCCTTTAATACATCATGAGAATTTGTTTTATAAACCTTTATACCAAGGTTATCAATTTGCTCTTGATACTTATCAAATAAAGGTTCTAATGATGGTTTTGCTAAAGGCATTATTGCTTGAAATTTATAGCCAGCTTTAGTCAACTTATCTAATGCATCCAAGAACAAAGGTAAAAGTCTAGTCACCTCTGTACTTCTACTCCCTGGCAACACAGATAATATCGGCAAACTGACATCATTTAAACCAAGATTCTTTCTGTAGCTAGATCTATCTATCTTAACAGGTATATCCTTAGCTAGGGCATGACCAACATATATTGCTTTAAAGTTATGCCTTTCTTTATAGTAATCAACTTCAAAAGGAAGTATCGCTAAAATCTTATCAGTAGCCTTTCTAATTTTTCTGATACGATATTCACGCCAGACCCATATTTTAGGACTGACATAATGAATTGTTTTAATACCTGCAGCTTTTAAATTTTTCTCAACTGTCAGATTAAAATCAGGAGCATCAATACCTATAAAAATATCAGGCTTATTTTGTTTAAAATGATTAGTAATCTTTTTACGAATACTTAAAATACTTAGACCTTTCGATATGATCTCAAAAAAACCTATCAAAGAAAGAGCATCCATAGGGTATAGGCTTTTGAAACCTTCAGCTTGCATCTTAGGACCACCGATACCTTCTATAATAGCATCTGGGTACTTTTGCTTAAGAGCTTTTACTAAAGTTCCACCTAACTGATCACCAGATAGCTCACCAGCAACAATACCTATTCTCATTATCTTAAAATACCCCTTCTAGAAGTACTTATTACATCAACAAATGGCTCTAGAATAGGATCATCTTTTGCCATATCTTTAATAACCTCTGCAGACTCTTTCATCATTAACCCACGACGATAAAGAACTTTATAAACTTCTTTTATCTTCTTTATATCATCTGGAGTAAAACCACGGCGCTTTAATCCTTCTGTGTTAATTCCGCAAGGAGTAGAGCCCCCTGTAACGGCTGTTACCATAAGATATGGAGGCACATCTTTACCTATAAGTGCTGCATGAGCAATAAACGCATGTTTACCAACTCGACAGAATTGATGAACTCCTACATTAGAGCTAATTATAACAAAATCATCAATATGAACATGCCCTGCCAAGCCAACACCATTAACTAAGTTTATATAGTTACCAATTTTACAGTCATGACCTATATGTACATAGCACATAATAATATTATTACTACCGATAGAAGTAACACCAATTTCTTTCGATGTTCCACCATGGATTGTCGCACACTCGCGAATAATATTATTATCCCCTATAGTAACTTGAGAAAAGTCACCTTTCTTATAGGTATAATCAATAGGGTCATCACCAATTGATGCATATTGGAAAATACGATTATTCTTACCAATAATTGTATTATCACCAATAGTTACATGGCTTTTTAGTTCTGTACCTTCACCAATAACAACATTTTCTCCAATAACACAGAATGGCCCTATTATAGCACTATCTGCTATCTTGGCACTTTCATGTACTACTGCCAAACTATGTATCACGATTAATAATCCTTATATGCTGCCATTAACTGAGCTGAACAAACTATTTGCCCATCTACTTTTGCTACAGATTCTGCTGTACAGATAATATTTTTCTGTTTTACCATTTTTGACTCAATTATTAGTACATCACCAGGTACTACAGGTCTTTTAACTCTGACCTTATCAATTCCAGCTAACATGAAAGTTCTTCTACCTCCACCAGCTTTCTCAACTACATGAGCAAATAATGTCTCAGCCATTAACTCGCCTAATATAGCTGTTGCTTGAGCCATAGCCTCAACGATCAAAACTCCAGGCATTACAGGAAAATCAGGAAAGTGTCCATTAAAGAAATCTTCATTTATTGTTACATTTTTTTGAGCTGTAATAGTTCTTTCCTCAACATCCCAATCAACAATTTTATCTAAAAGAGCAAAAGGATACCTATGTGGTAAAATTTTTCTGATTCCCATAATATCAATTTGCTTATTCTTTTCATCAAAATGGCTCATTAAACAATCCTTACTTATTTTAATTTTTCTTCTAATTCTTTTACTTTTGCCATCAGCTTATCTATTTTAGATAACTTAGCTACAAATCTGCCCCACTGAATTCTTGGTTTAGCTTCAAAAGCAGCGTAATACATACCCGGCTTAGTTATAGACTTACCTATATTTGAAGCACCTCCAATTACAGCATTATCACAGATAGTTATGTGTCCAGTTATCGCAGACTGCCCACCAATAAGGCAATTATTACCTATTTTTGTACTTCCTGCAACAGCGGTAACTCCTGCTAAGGCAGTATTCCTACCTATAGTTACATTATGAGCTATCTGCACTAAATTATCAATACGAGCGCCTTCTTTAATGATCGTATCATCAATAGCTCCTCTATCAACCGTAGTACCTGCTCCAATCTCAACATTATTTTCAATAACTACTCTTCCTAACTGAGGAATCTTTGTCCAACTACCATCTTCATCTCGAGCATTACCAAAGCCATCACAACCTATTGTAGCATTTTGATGAATTATGCAGTCAGAACCAATCTCAACATCATGAGCTATTGATACATTACTTTTGATAATCGTAGCTTTACCTATTTTAGTACCATCATGAATAGTAGCACAAGCTCCGATAGTTACATTGTCCTCAAGCACAACGTTCTCACCAATCACAGCATTTGCATCTATAGTTACATTCTCACCTATAACTGCACTTGAAGCTATAACTGCTTTACTATGAATCTTACCATTAGGCTGTGGTGACTTATCAAACAACTCCATAACTTTCGCTAAAGCCATATATGGATTAGATAAAACTACAGCATTAGTATTACAGTAAGGTAAAGCTTCTTCAGTAATCAAAACAGCTGAAGCTTTCGTCTCAGATAAATCTTTCAAATACTTTGGATTAGTACAAAAAGAAATATCACCTTCACCAGCTTGAGATAAAGTTGCAATCTTCCTTATCTCAACACCGCCATCACCCTTAACTACACCATCTAAACTTGATGCTAAAAAATCTAAACTATACATCCAGAAAATTCCTCTAATTATGAATCCTTGTTCATTATAGTAATCACATCACTAGAGATATCATCAACACCATTTACATACGCAAGAGCTTGAGTAGTAAGTACAGCGTTATAGCCTTTTTGCTTAGCTATAGTTTTCACAGCATTATCAAAAGAAGCTTGGAACTTCTTAGCTAATTTATCTTTTGCTTCACTTTCTTTTTTCTGTAGCACCATTGCCTTTTCTCTAAAGCTTTGCTCTTCTTTTTGGATCTCTTGTTGCTTTTGAGTTAGTTCCTGCTTAGTCATAGTAGCTGAGTTCTGCTGTAATGTTTGCATCTGCTGTACTATATTACTTTGCTCTTGCTTTAATTTTGTAGCTTCTGGCTTAAGGTCATTTTCTAGCTTTTTCACACTTACAGAACCTAAGTCAGAATCATTAAAAATCTCAACAGGGTTGACTACAGCTATTTTTGTATCAGCATAAGCTCCTGTAAATGCCGCTGTTATTACAGATAGTGATAAAATTATTTTTTTCATACTCTTTTAATCTCCTTGATTATTTAATATCATTTTAAAAATTTTGTCCTAGTGAGAACTGGAACTGCTGAGTTATATCTCCGGCCTGTACGTTGAAAGGCTGAGCAAATGAAACAGCTAAAGGTCCCATTGGTGAATCCCACCTAAACTCAACACCTACTGAATATTTTAAGTTAGTAAATGTTGGAGAAGTTGGATGTGGTGGCGTTGGAGACAGTACTCCAGGTATATCATAAGTAAGATATGTGTTACCTAAATCAAAAAAAGCTCCTATTCTCATTTTCGAACTATCCTTAATAAATGGTACTGGAAACAGTAAATCATAATTATTATAAATATTAAGGTTACCACCAATTGAGTTCCCTGTCGAGGCTGGATCAGTAGCTAAGTTCATATCTCGTGCACCTAGTGAACCTTGTAGGAAACCACGTACACTTCCCCAACCACCACCGTAGAAGTTCTCATAAAATGGAAGTTCTTTAGTCTTACCATAGCCACCACCATAGTCAACACCTGCTCTGATTTGTAAAGCTGACTGGTCTGTTTTTGGAATTGCTATATTATAAGTTCCTGAGACTTTTATTATATATGCATTAATATTACTCACACCAGGTAAGTTTACCGAACCATTTAATCCAAATGACCCACCAGCTGTAGGGAATATGTATCTATTTGAATTATCATATGTCCAACCAGCTGTAAGCGCAGTTTCATAGAAATTATTCCCTCCTTGCTGCGCTGTAAACCAATCTACAACAGCCGACTGATAACCTTGTGATTGCTTAACAGTATTATCTGCAAAAGTAAGTCCACCACTAACATTACTAAAGGTTGATACTGGTACGCCATATATTAATCTAGCACCCCATCTATCTAACTGATATGCCGCAATTGCATTTGTTTGCGCGAAGTTTGATCTACTAATATATGCTGAAATACTTTGACTAATACCAGAGGTAGTAAAATATGGATTAATGTAACTTACATCTAAATTCTGGTAAGGAATTGCTAACTGAGCATTAACGTTAAATGTGTTTCCTGTACCAAAGACATTTGGCATATTTAGTCTACCACCAACCATAAATCCATATAGATCTGAGTAACCTAAACTACCACTAACAGAGTTAGCATTTCGCTCTTTAATATTGTAATTAATATTTACCAAATCATCCGAGCCTTTTACAGGAACAAGCTCCATATCAGCAGAACCTACATAAGGTAGTTGCTCTAGTCTTCTTTGAGACTTATCTATTTGTTTTTTATTGTATTGGCTTTGCTCATAATATTGTAACTGCCTACGAAAAACATAATCATTAGTTACATTATTGCCAAAGAAATTAATCCTGTTTACATAAACCTTTTTACCTGCATCAACAACAAACTTAAATGAAACCGTTCTTTTCTTTTTATCTACACTAGGGATTGGATTAACTGTAACGAAAGCATAACCTTTACTACCAAGCAAAGTTTTTATAGCTTCAACACTTTCCATAAGCTTTTTCTTAGAAAAAACTTCACCTTGCTTTAATTTAATCAAAGACTCAATTTCAGATCTTGGTAATAAAAATTTACCTGTCAATGATATGCTACCAACCTTGTAGACTTTACCTTCAGTAACACCAAAAGTTATATATGAATGTTCACGATCCTTTGACATTGAAGCTTGCTTAGATTTAACTTTAAAATCTAGATAACCCCTATCTAAATAGTAGTTAGTCACACCTTGAACAGACTGTCCCATTCCCTGAGGAGAGTAATCATCAAATTGAGCTAAAAAACCCCATAAATTCCATATAGAAGGAACTGCAAACGCTACACTACTTTTTAGATCGCTGTCATCAAACTTTTTATTACCAATGAAATTTATCGCACTAATTTTTGCAGGCTCGCCTTCTTTAATATCTAAGCTTATATCAATTCTATTATTTGGAAGTTTTCTTATATGTTCTTCAATCTTTGCCCCGTATAGTCCCATCATAGAATACTGATTTAATAATGACTGTTTTAGCAAGAACATTGTATTGGGATTATAAACGTTACCAACATAAATGCCTGCATCAGTGAAGACTTTTTGCAAATCTTCTTTCTTAAGCTTCTTGTTACCACTAAAAGTAAAGCCTGAAATAATTGGGCGCTCTTTTACATTAATAAAAAGATTACTTCCTTTACGATAAAGATTTACACTATTAAAAAACCCAGTGCCATAAAGATTATTAATAATCTGGTTTGTATCTTCAGGTGTTATGTAGCTACCTTTTTTATAGCCTATCCGGCTTTTAACTACTTGACTTTGTAAACCTTGCAAGCCTTCTATAGATACATTATTTAGGACAAAGCTATCATCATCTGCTAAGCCATTTAATGCAATCCCCATAAGAAGAGAGGCTAATACAAACTTTTTTCTAAAAAAAACCACTCTAATTTACCCCAAAATAGAATCCACATATTCACGAGTTTTTCTATCAATTTCAAAAACTTCTTCTATATTGCATGGATTCTTAAAACTCAATTTCTCTGTTACTTCTTTATTAAATCTAATAATTTCTAAATATTTAATTTTGCCATTTAGAAAAGCATCTACTAATTTCTCATTAGCTGCATTAAAAACTATATTTGCCGCGTAATTCTTATTTTGTAAGTTATCAAATACAATCTTTAAAGCTTCAAACCTTTTAAAACACGCTTTTTTAAAAGTTAATTCTTGTTTTGTAAAGTCAAGTTCCTCAACATTTACAAACCCTCTAGCAGGATAATACAAAGCATTTGCAATCGGCGTCTTCATATCAGGAACACCCAACTGAGCTAAATAACTACCGTCAACGTATTTCACCATTGAGTGAATTACACTTTGAGGATGAATCAAAACGCTTATTTTATCAATTTCAACATCAAAAAGCCAATATGCTTCGATAACTTCTAGAGCTTTATTTACCATTGTTGATGAATCAATAGAAATTTTTCTCCCCATATCCCAATTAGGATGAGCACAAGCCTCTTCAGGTGTTACATCGACAAGGTCATCCAAATCCTTATCCCTAAACGGTCCTCCAGATGCTGTCACAATTATCTGACTAATATCTGAAGCATATTTTTTTGTACTATTGTCAATACATTGGAAAATTGCATTATGCTCACTATCAACAGGTATCAGTTGAGCATTATTTTTTTTCACCTCATCAATAAGTAAATGTCCTGCTGTCACCAAAGATTCTTTATTTGCCAAAAGTATTTTTTTACCTGCTTTAGCAGCTGCAAAAGTAGGTTTAAGGCCAGCTATTCCAACAATGGCAGACATAACAATATCAACACCTTGAGAGCTAGAAACTTTTTCAAGCCCTTCATCTCCAACTAAAATATCAACATTTGATACTATTTTTGCCAACTGATGTTTTTTATCTAAATTAGGAACTACTGCATATTTAGGTTTAAACTCTTCACAAAGCTTTGCTAACTTTTCAACATTACTAAAAGCAGTTAATGCAAAAACTTCAAATTCTCTACTTTCCCTAATTACTGCAAGAGTGCTATCCCCAATAGATCCAGTAGCCCCTAATACAGTAACTCTACTAATTTTAGACATAGTATTATTCACTTTCTAATAAGTTATCTTGTGAAGATTCTTCTACTTGCTCTTCATCGACATTCTCATCATCTTGTTTAACTACTTTTAAGCTGATAAGTTTTTCATTATTTCTAAGGTTTATAAGTCTAACACCTTGAGCAGAACGCCCGCATTCTCTTACCTGATCTGATGATGTTCTAACTAAAGTACCGTTATCAGTAATTAAAACAATATCCTCATCATTTCCAACAAGCACAGCAACCACAACCTTACCATTACGCTCTGAAGTTGATATTGCAATAACACCTTGGCTTGCTCTTTTTGTTTTTCTATACTCAGAAACAGCTGTTCTTTTACCATAACCGTTTTCTGTAGCTGCTAAAACAACGCCTTCATCAGGATTTGTAACAATCATAGATACTATTTTTTGCTTAGCCTGTAAACGCATACCAGTCACACCAGCAGCAGAACGTCCCATAGCTCTAACATCAGACTCATCAAAGCGTATAGCTTTACCTGCATCTGAAAATAGCATAACTTGCTTATTGCCATCAGTAAGAGCAACATATGATAGCTCATCACCATCATTTAAGCCAATTGCAATCTTACCTGTAGACCTAGGTCTAGCAAACTGAGATAGATCAACTTTTTTAACTCGACCCAACTTAGTCGCCATAAATACAAACCAGCCTTCTTCAAATTGCGAAATAGGCATTAAGGCCGTTATCTTCTCATTTTTCTCTAATGGTAGGATATTATTAATTGGCCTACCCTTAGAAATTCTACTTGCAACAGGAAAGTCATAAACTTTTGACCAGTAAACTCTACCTAAACTTGAAAAACATAACATCGTATCATGCGTAGAGGCCAACATTAACTTAAAGATACTATCTTCTTCTTTAGTCTTAGTTGCTGATTTACCTACGCCACCACGTTTTTGTGCGTTATACATACTAAGAGGTTGTGTTTTAACATAACCATCCATAGACAATGTAACTACCATATCTTCTTCAGCAATCAAGTCTTCTCTTGTTAAGTCTAATCTAGAAGCAATTATTTCCGATTTTCTTTCATCACCATAATTATCTCTAATCTCAACAAGTTCCTCTTTTACTACGCGAATTAGTTCATTAGTATCACTTAAAATGCCAATCAGATACTTAATTCTTTCAATAAGCTCTTTAAATTCATTTGTAATTTTATCTTGCTCAAGTCCAGTTAATCTATGCAGTCTTAGAGCTAGTATCGCTTCAGCTTGCTCTTGAGTTAAATTGTATGAAGCATCTGCTTGAATACCATAGTGCGATGCTAAAGTTTCTTTACGATACATTTTAACATCAACACCTTCAAGCATACTTTTTACTAAAGTACCATTCCATGATCTTGCTAACATCGACTCTTTAGCATCTACTGGAGATGGTGATGCTTTAATAAGCTCGATCATCTCATCGATATTTGCCAAAGAAAGCAATAAACCTTCTAAAATATGAGCTCTTTCTTTTGATTTTCTTAGCTCAAAAATTGTTCTTCTAGTTACAACTTCTTTTCTATGCTTAATAAACTGCTCTAAGATTTCTTTAAGGTTTAAAAGTTTAGGTCTATTATCACTAAGAGCAACCATATTAATACCAAAACTACACTGCAGTTGAGTCTGAGCATATAAAGTATTTAAAACAACATCTGGAGACTCATCTCTTTTAAGATCTACAACAACCCTAATACCATCTTTATCTGACTCATCTCTTAACTCTGAAATTCCCGTTACTTTTTTATCTTTAACTAATTCAGCTATTTTCTCAACAAGCTTAGCCTTGTTTACTTGGTATGGAATCTCTGTAATAACTATCTGTGACTTACCTGAAGCTTCATCTTCATGAATGTCCGCTTTTGCACGCATAATCACGCGACCACGTCCTGTCTTATAAGCTTCTAGAATACCATCCGTACCGTTTATATATGAACCAGTCGGAAAATCAGGTGCTGGAATATATTGAATAAGATCTTCAATTGTAAGTTGTGCGTTATCAATAAGCGCGATAGTACCATTTATAACCTCAGTCATATTGTGAGGTGGTATATTTGTCGCCATACCAACAGCGATACCAGAAGAACCATTAACTAAAAGGTTTGGTACTCTAGTTGGTAGTACATCAGGGACTAATTCTGTATTATCATAGTTAGGAGAAAAATCTACAGTTTCTTTATCAATATCTATTAAAAGCTCATGAGTAAGCTTTTGCATTCTAATCTCTGTATAACGCATTGCTGCTGGAGAATCGCCATCAACAGATCCGAAGTTACCTTGCCCATCAACAAGTGTATAACGCAATGAAAACGGCTGTGCCATCCTAACAATAGTATCATAAACTGCAGTATCACCATGTGGGTGATATTTACCTATAACGTCACCGACGACTCTAGCGGACTTTTTATATGGTCTATTGTAATAGTTTGATAGCTCATTCATTGCAAAAAGTACACGACGATGCACCGGTTTCAAACCATCTCTAACATCTGGCAGAGCTCTACCAACAATTACACTCATTGCATAATCAAGATATGACTGTCTTAATTCTTTTTCTATATTTATAGATGATTCTTTAGTAGCTATAGACATTACTTACCGCTTTTAATAAAGATATAACATATAGTCGATATTCTATCACATTGAGAAACAAAAAAGTATCCCTTAACAAATCAACAAAAAATACTTCCTAATCCAGTTTCCAATCGATTTGTTCTAAATTATTCTCAGCCAAATAGTTGTTACATTTATTAAAGTGATCACAACCTAGAAACCCTCTATGGGCAGATAGTGGCGATGGGTGTGTTGACTCTAAAATTAGATGTTTTGAGTTATCAATAAGACTCTTTTTCTTACAGGCATGAGCTCCCCACAACATAAAGACGACATGCTCTTTATGTTGTGAAATTTTCTCAATAACATTGTCAGTAAATATTTGCCAACCAATATCTTTATGAGAGTTCGCCTTATGAGCCTCTACAGTAAGAGTTGTATTCAAAAGAAAGACTCCTTGCTTTGCCCATTTTGTCAGACATCCATGATTAGGTATTTTAAAACCTACTACACTATTTGATAACTCTTTATACATATTTCGCAAAGATGGTGGAACATCAACACCCTTTTGCACAGAAAAAGCCAGACCGTGTGCCTGGTTATAGTTGTGATAAGGATCTTGCCCAAGGATAACAACTTTTAGATTATCTAAGTCCGTATATTTAAAAGCATTAAATATATTTTCTTTACTAGGAAAAATAACCTTACCATTACTAAGCTCAGTAGATAAAAATTCTAGTATTTGCTTAAAATAAGGCTTTTGTTTTTCTTCTGCTAAAATATCCGACCAACTCATTATAAGTTCCTCATGAGACTTATACTAACCCCACATACTTAATAATTTCTTTGCTTTAGAACTACCCATCTCACTAGCAGTTTCTAACATTTGTTTACCCTTTTCTTTATTTGAATCAGACACTAAACCTTCAACATTCTCTTGCCCGTACTGAGTAAACAGCTCTTCAGCTATTTTTTTAACATTATCACTATGAGGCGCCTTAGGATCATAGTTATCTGTAAATATTTTTGCATACTTAGAGCCTTCGCCTAAATTTCCTATCTTCATATTTGATAGTGCCGTAACACCAACAGCATAAAGATCTGTAGGATTTGCTAAAGGCTTACAGTAAGTTATAGCATCCATATATTGTTTATTCTGCCACGCATTCATACAACTTTTCATTGCTGTTTCTGTAGTTGCAAATGCACTTAATGAAGTCGTTACTAAAATAGTTGATAATAATATTTTTTTCATGATTTAATATGATATAAAAGTTGAACACAAAACTTAGTATATCAAATCATTTGTTATTTTTAAGACTTGAATTTGGAAATTAAATTCACTATGAATAAACCTATTACCATTTTAAAATAAATGGTGGGTGCAGAGGGGTTCGAACCCCCGACCCTCGCCTTGTAAGGGCGATGCTCTCCCAGCTGAGCTATGCACCCGATTTTGAAAAAAGATCGAAAACTTTGATGGCGGAGAGGAAGAGATTCGAACTCTCGATAGGGTTTAACGCCTATACTCCCTTAGCAGGGGAGCGCCTTCAGCCACTCGGCCACCTCTCCTAAACCATGTGAGAAACTATTATATCTGGATAAAATATAGTGTCAAGAGCAATATAGTATTTTCAAAGCAATTATTTAATTGGAATATTAAGGTGAATTTTCTGAGCAAAATAATTTGAAAATCATTATAATATCTAAATCAACGTAAAATTTCTAATTGATCTAATTAAAATGCGAAAGATTCTAGTTACTAATGCCCTTCCTTATGCAAACGGAGACCTTCATTTAGGTCATATGCTAGGTTATATACAATCAGATATTTGGGTTAGATTCCAAAAGTTGCAAGGCAACAAATGTATATTTATCTGTGGTAGTGATACTCACGGCACACCAATCATGCTAAAAGCAAAAAATCTTGGTATAACTCCAGATGAACTAGTAAAAAAATACTCTAACAATCATCAAAAGGATTTTGCTGATTTTGAAGTTGCTTTTGACAATTACTATTCTACGCATAATTCTTTAAACAAAGAAATTGTAGAAGATATATACGATAAATTAAATAACCAAAAACTTATATCAAAAAAAGAAATAGCTCAGGCATACGACCCTGAGGCTAAAATGTTCTTGCCGGATAGATTTGTAAAAGGTACATGCCCAAAATGTAAAGCTGAAGATCAGTATGGAGATAGCTGCGAAGTCTGTGGTGCTACTTATGATCCGACTGAATTGATAAACCCAAAATCAGTTGTCTCTGGCAAAGCTCCTATACAAAAAAACTCAGAACATTTTTTCTTTGACTTGCCAGCATTAGCAACAGATATAGAAAACTGGATAAAATCTAACAAAAACTTACAACCAGAAGTTGCAAATAAGTTAGCTGAATGGTTCGATCAAGGTCTACAAAGCTGGGATATCTCACGTGATGCACCATATTTTGGTTTTGCAATACCAGGAACTAATGAACAGAAGTTTTTCTATGTTTGGCTAGATGCCCCTATGGGATATATTGCTAGCTTCAAAGATTTTTGTAATAAGAATAATGTTGATTTTAATCAATACTGGGGAGATAACTCTAGCGAAAGTGAACTTTATCACTTTATTGGTAAAGATATTATTTACTTCCATGCACTATTTTGGCCAGCAATTCTAGCTTCTACGGGTTATAAGACTCCCACAAGTGTATTTGCTAACGGTTTTTTAACTGTAAATGGTAAAAAAATGTCTAAATCTCGTGGAACATTTATCCAAGCTAGAACATACCTTAATAGTTTAGAACCGAGTTATCTAAGATATTACTTCGCATCAAGATTAACATCTCGCATTGATGATATAGACTTAAACCTAGAAGAGTTTGTTACAAAATCAAATTCTGATATTGTCGGGAAAGTTGTAAATATTGCTAGTCGTTGCACAGGATTTGTTTATAAAAAGTTCAATGCTACTTTAGCTAATGAGATTTTTGATAAAGAGTTAGAAAAAGAATTCGCTGAAAGTCACAACGCAATAACTCAAGCCTTTGAGAAAAGAGAATTTGCTAATGCTGTACGTTTGATAATGGCACTAGCGGATAAAGCAAATCAATTTATTGATTACCACAAGCCTTGGCAACTAGCTAAAGAAGAAGGTCAAGAACAAAAAGTTCATCAAGTTTGCTCACAGGGTATAAATATGTTTAAGGTTTTAGTTTCATATCTTAAGCCAATTATCCCAAGTATTGTTGCAAAAGCTGAGAGCTTCTTAAATATAGAGATCACTAATTGGGATGAAAATCCAGTATTCTTGAAAAACCATAAAATAAATAAATTTAAGCCTCTTGCTACTCGTATAGAAAAAGAGAAAGTTGACAAAATCATAGAGGATACAAAAAAAATGCTAGAAAAAGAACAAACTGAACAACCAAAAAAAGAAGAACCTAAACTTGATATAGCTGATGAGTGTAGCTTTGATGATTTTATGAAAGTTGATCTTCGTGTAGCTAAAATTGCTGAAGCATCACATGTTGAAGGTGCAGATAAATTACTTAAACTAATACTTGACTTAGGCGGTGTTAGAAAACAAGTTTTTGCTGGTATAAAATCAGCTTATAATCCAGAAGATTTAGTTGGAAAGCATACTGTAATGGTTGCAAACCTAGCTCCTAGAAAAATGAAGTTTGGAGTTTCTGAAGGTATGGTACTTGCAGCTGGAGATGGAAAAGGAATATACATATTAGAACCACACGAAGGTGCTCAACCAGGCATGCGTGTCAAATAGATACTATAGTTATGAAGAAATCTTTCTATATAATAATAGTTCTTTTAATGTTTTTTTTAGCATTACTAAACTATCTTGATCGTTCGACTTTAAGCATAGCAAATACAGAAATTGCAAATGCATTTAACCTAAAGCCTACTGAAATGGGTATTTTACTATCAGCATTCATGTGGCCATATGCCTTAGCAAGCCTACCAGCAGGATACTTAGTCGATCGCCTTGGTATAAATAAAGTGATGTTAACAAGTATGATTGCATGGTCTGTTGCTTGTTTACTTGGTGGACTAGTTATTGGCTTTTACTCTATACTTTTTACAAGACTACTACTTGGAGTTGCTGAAGCACCTTTTTTTATAGTTGCTACAAAGATAATTCAGCAGAACTTCCCAACTTCACAACGTGGCCTCATATCATCAATTGTTTCTCTAGGTCCAAGACTAGCAAATATACTAGCCCCCTTAGTTCTAGTTGCACTTATGTTATTAATAAGTTGGCGTGGAATGTTTATCTTACTTGGAGTTGTAGGGTTAGCTGCAGCTGTACTATGGCAATTCTTACAAAATAAAGGAGTACTAAAAGAACCTCAGCATTTCAACAAAACTCAAAAAGTATCATTTAGACAAGCCTTAAAAAATAGAAATGTTATTTACTTGTGTATTGGAAACCTTTGCTCATCATATGCATACTGGCTATTTTTAACATGGCTACCCTATTATTTTATTAAAGTAAAAGGTCTAAGCTTGTCGCAAATGAGTATCGCGACATCTGCCTCATTTATTTCTGGTGTAGCATCAGTTATGCTTGGTGGGATAATCTCAGATTTTATGATAAAGCGTAATTTTTCTGCTGTATCTTCTCGTCTGACACCGATAATAAGCGGATGTTTGATTGCATCTATAGCGATTCTTACTCTACCATTTATACAAAATATCTTTTTAATTGTTGTTGTTATCGGTGTGACGATATTCTGTTTGGGACTTAGAGTTTCACCAACTTGGGCTCTTGTAGCAGATATCTCACCTAGACATCTAGTAGGTACAATAGGTGGTGCACAAAACTTTGCTAACTTTGTTGGAGCAGGATTAGCTCCACTAATAACAGGGATAATATTACAAGTTACAAACAATAACTTCTTTATAGTTTTTATCTTCAGTGGAATAATCTGTTTATTAGGATCAGCTATTTATATGCTAATTAGAAATCGTCGAGTTATTTAGCTATACTCTAATCAATAATTTCCACTTTAGCCTTACCTTTAGTTACATTATTTAGTTCTTCTAGAAAACATAACTTATCTGTACTACTAATCTTAACCATCAACACCACAGCATCTGAATATTGCTGACTTAGCACCTCTGCATTATAGTGCCGTAGAACAATATCTGTATTAGCTGTTTCACTATACTCATGCTTTATTCTAATACGACAGCTAGGCTTTATATCTATAGTATCCACTATGTTTAAAGCTTCCTTAGCAGCTTGACCATAAGCTCTTATTAGTCCTCCAACCCCAAGCTTAACCCCACCAAAGTAACGTACAACAACTACTAAAATATTTAGTAATCCACTACCTTGTATATGAGCTAAAATAGGCTTGCCCGCTGAACCACTAGGCTCGCCATCATCACTAAACCTGGACTTATTATCTTCAACAAGTGCATAAGCCCAACAGTGATGATTTGCATCATTATACTTCTCCTTAATAGTAGCAATACTATCTAAGGCTTCCTGCTCATTTTCAATATAAAACACATGTGTAATAAAGCGAGATTTCTTTATAGGTTCAATCTCAAATTGTATATTTTCAGATATAGTTTTATAACAATTCATTTATTAGTGACTTTCTTTTTCTAAGTAAGTTATAAGTCGATACTACCTGCACCTTGTCTTAATATTTTATATGGTAACTCTAGCATCTCTACAACAGTTGTTGATTCATAACCACAATAATCAGATTCTATAACCGCATCAATATTATGCATAATTTGATCATCTAACTCAGAGCAGTCTGTAACTACATAGTCCTGCCCAGGTAAAATAAAAGTACTAATAACTAAAGGCTCACCTATTTCAGCTGATATAGCCTTAGGAACATAGTGCTCACTAACTCTTATCCCTACTGTATTTTTAGATTTAGTAACAAGTAAAGAAGACACCTTCTTTGTAGCATTTAAAATAAATGTATATGGGCCGGGTGTATATCTTTTTAATAGCCTATAAGCATTATTATCAACTTTTGCATATTCAGATATTTCAGATAAATCCTTACATGAGAGTGTAAAATTATGACTATTATCTAAGTCCCTTATCTTTATAATTTTATTAATTCCTTTTTTTGACTTCATCTTACAAGCTAAAGCATAGCCAGAGTCTGTAGGAATAGCTATAACCCCATCATTCTCTAAGATATTATCAATATCTTTTAGCTCTAAATCATTATTACCATAACTATATAATTCAATTAATCTCTTCATAATCTCTACAACAACCGTTATACTTCTAGGACATTATACAATACTTATTATTAATAAAAATGAATAAAATGATTAATGATTTGCTTCCTGCGATCGTATTTTTCACAGTTTACAAGCTTTATAACATATTTTTTGCTACCGCAGCTTTAATCATTGTGACCCTTGCTCAAGTTGTCTGGGAGTACATAACTCATCGCAAAGTTGCTAAAACACAAATTATTATTGCTATACTTGTTGTGATTTTCGGTGGCGCAACATTATATTTCCATAATGAAGAGTTTATAAAGTGGAAAGTAAGCATTATTAACTGGTTAATGGGCGTTGGTCTAATAGTAACCACTTACACTATGAAAGAAACTCCTATGCAAAAGATACTTAAGGAAAATATAGAGCTTGAAAAACATAAATGGAAAGAGCTTAATAATATGTGGGGGGCTTACTTTACAGTTCTTGGTACGTTGAACCTATTTGTAGCATACTTTTTTTCGACAAATGTTTGGATGAATTTTAAGCTTTTTGGATTATTAGGTATAACTTTTGTCTTTTTAATAATTCAATCTATTTATCTATCCAAACATATTAAAAAATAATTTTTATTTTAGTTTGCAAAGAATTCTTTTAGAAATGTATAATAACATCACAATAAGAAAAATTTAGAAAAATGAGCGAAAATAACCCTGAGATTAATAAAACTGCTATCTCTAACAAACCTGCGTGTTCGTATAAAACTATTCTAGGATGTATCTGCTTAGTATTTATATTAGCTGTTTTTAGCTTAACAGAATTAGCTATAATGGTTGGAATATTTATGTTGTTTATATTTTTCTATGTAGCTATAGTAGTACTTGGTGGCATATATTTGCTATTTCTTACAGCAATGAAATTTTCAAAATTTTTAAAAGAAAGAAAAAACTCTAATCTAAAATAAAAGCTCTCTAAAAACTCCTTTTACTTAATAGATAAAATATTTTACAAACTTTTACAAATCATAAATATCATATAAATATTAAAGTCATAAGATTCCATACTAGACAATAATATAAAATGGTGTCATAAATATGGGTAATAATATTAAATTCATATCTTTAGATTCTTTGAAAAATTCTTTTTTAAAAGGAATCGATTCATTCATTGAACTTTACAACATTCAAAATAATAAAAACATAATTAGCTCTACCCTTGGTAATGCTGCTATAAATATGGGGAAGTTTATAAAATCAGATTATAATTTTGCCTATACTAACGAAATAACAGCCGAAGATGTAACTAAAGCGAATACATTTAAAGCCGCAATAAATAGGTGTGATGATAATGAGTCTATAAAACTATTCAATAACTTTGGGGAAAAGTTAAAAAATATAAACTCTAATCAAAAATGTATCTCTAGTATGTACTCATTCATATGCTTGTCTATTTTTTATAATTCTTCAGTCACCACTTCGTACAATAAAGACTATAATTTCTCAACCACTCTTTTAAAGCTATATTTAACGCCAGATACAAAGAACAAAGACGCTCTAAAAAATATAATTTCTGATATTGGAAATTCATTACAGAAATTAAGGAATAATGAATTTATTAACTCCTCCTCGTCATCACCTCAACAAATACTTACAGAAACAGATAAAATTTGGGCTGTTATTTGCAAACTAAACCCCGAATTAGCAAAAAACTCTTTAGGAGAAGATGCTTATAAGAGATATATACAAATTGATATTCATACAAATAACAAATATCTTTCTAATAAGACTAATTCAAATGGTGTAATTGACCAACAATTTGAGACTCTATCTCTAAACTTTAAAAAAACGATTGAAATTATAGAAAATATTACCAATGCTATCAAAGCATATATACTTAAATTTAGACAGCATACTGAGAATCCAGGAGTTGGCAGGCAGATAAGTCAATACGCTAGTAGTGAAGCAAAGCAATTTGTCACTGGGTTAGGCTGGGCCTCAATACCACTTTGTAATCAAGTACAATACCTAATGGGAGGAAACTCACCATCTTCTCCAGTTTTGAAAATATTACAAGGTATAGCCCCTCCAGACTTAATAGGTCAGCTTTTAATGAGTATCGCGACAAATGTTGCCGAAATAGCTTTTCAATCAAAATATTATGGTGTCATAAATAGACATGGTATAACTGGGCAAGTAAGAAGCTTCTTATTACAAAACTACCTTGAAATGTTTAGCGCTTTTTTAAGTAATAATTATTACAATATAGTATTAATAAGCACTAACCAATCAAATAATACAGATACTGACTTCGATAATATGTGCAAAATGCTAAACCAGTATATTACAGATTTTAGAGATGCATATACAAAAAGTATTAGAATACTACCAAATCATGAGAAAACTGGAAGCTTATATTACTATCTAAAAATGTATGCTGACCCAGATAAAAATTTCTCGAAGAATACTAAGCTAACAGAGTCGTGGAATAATACTAAATTGAAAAAAATAATCTAAGTATTTATGAAGAAATATTATTTAATTAACCCTGCTGCATAAGTACGAGCACCTATCAAGCCGACATCAGTATTAGTTATTATATGTATTGGGAAGTCTTTCATCATATTAGACATTCTCCCTTTATCCCTAAACTTCTCAAGAAATTTACTTTCTTTAATTTGCTTAATAAGTCTAGGAGCTATACCTCCAGCAATATATAAACCTCTAAATGGCAAACTTGTAAGAGCTAAGTTCCCTGCCACAGAACCATAAATGCTTAAAAATATATCTATAGTTCTCAAAGCAGATGGCTCTCTATGCTCAATAGCGTATTTGACAATAACTGCAGCCTTATCTGAATCTGAAACACTAAATAACTCTCTTCTTAAAGTCATACATTCTGGCTGATCATATAGTGGGTTACGTACTACATATTTGTAGATATTATAGATACCATAGCCACTACAGAATCTCTCAGGTGAAATTCTATGAAAAGTCTTACGCATGAATTTAAATAGCTCAACCTGCTCATCATCAACCGGAGAAAAATCAACATGACCACCTTCAGTCTTATAAACTCTAGGGTTATGATCCTTATCATAGCTAACTAAACACATTCCTAGACCTGTACCGGCTCCAATAACAGCACAAAGAGTATCTTCATCTTTTTGGCCAACTTGGATAGTTAGAATATCCTTATCTTTATCAAGTGATTCTATTCCATACCCTATTGCTTCAAAATCATTTATAACTTTAACCATGCTTTTATCTATACCTAGACTCTCTGATATATATTGCTCAGAAACCATCCATGGTAAGTTAGTAACCTCCACCTCGCCATTTGAGACAAACCCTGCAACAGCTAAGCATGCTGAATCAATTTTCCCAGCCAAATCAACTTCAGAGAGAAACTTCTCTATGATAGCAGACAAACAATTATAGTTAGCTCCTTTATATTTTCTAATAGCTATACTTTCAGTTACACCATTTTCAAAAAAAGAAACTTCTAGTCTAGTATTAGTCCCACCAATATCTCCAGATAATATATACATTTCTTATACTCCCATTTAGTAGTATCTTGTCAATACAAATAAATCATATTCTGCTATAATGAAGCAATAACTTAATATTACAATTTTTAGTTTAAATGTCTAAAGAAAATAAAACAACTGATTTTGGCTTTACAGAAGTACCTTGGGAAGAGAAACAAAAGAAAGTTGCTGGAGTATTTCACTCGGTAGCCGCTAAGTATGACTTGATGAATGATTTAATGTCTTTTGGCATACACCGTATTTGGAAAAAGCAAACTCTTGCAAAGACAGGTGTTCGCAAAGGTGATAAAGTCCTAGATCTTGCTGGTGGGACTGGTGATTTAGCATACAAATTCTGCCAAATGGTTGGCTCACAAGGTAAAGTTGTTTTAAGCGATATTAATTCCTCTATGCTAGAAGTAGGAAAAGAAAAACTTACTAACAAAGGGTGTGTTGGCAACATCGAGTATGTCCAAGCTAATGCTGAGTGTCTGCCTTTTCCTGATAATTATTTTGATTGTATAACGATCTCTTTTGGACTTAGAAATGTCACAGATAAAGCAAAAGCTTTAGCTTCTATGTGTCGAGTATTAAAGCCAGGAGGTCGCCTTTTAGTTTTAGAATTTTCTAAACCTATAGTACCTTTACTATCAAAAGTTTATGATGAATACTCCTTCAAAGCATTACCATTTTTAGGCAAGATTATTACTCAAGATGCTGAAAGCTATAAATACCTTGCTGAATCAATACGTAAACATCCAGATCAAGAAACTCTAAAACAAATGATGTTTGATGCTGGTTTTGATAATGTTGAATATCAAAATATGACCGGTGGAATTGTAGCATTACATATTGGATATAAGTATTAAAATGATACAAACAATAAATAAAGCTCTTAGTTTTTTACCCAAACTTGATCCTCAAGCAAGTGCTTTGTTATCACCACTAAAAGACAAAGCTCTAAGTGTAGTTATTATTGATCTTGATTATAGCATTTCTCTAAAGGTAGAAAATAATAATCTATATGCTACAGATGAGCTCACCGATAACGTTTTGAAAGGAAAACTAGCATATATTCTTGAGCTTATTTTTAATAAAAATTTACAAGAACTAATAATTGCTGAAAAACTTGATTATCAAGGTAGCTTAAAAGATCTAAATGAGTTTAATAAATTTTTAAATGCTATTGATATCGATGTAGTTTATAAAATCTCTAGTCTGACTAGCCCTGAGTTTGCTAATGTCATAACTAAGCCTTTTGATAGAATCAAGGAATATCTAAAAACTTCTCGTCAAGAGACAATAATAGATATCAAGGATTATTTAACTCAAGAGAAAAAAACTCTAGTCTCTCAAAATGAAATCAATATCTTCTATAAGCAAATACAAGAATTAAAACAAGCTACTGATAGAGTAGAAGCAAAGCTAAAACTATTACAGGGCTCATAATATGATTAGAAAGTTTTTAAGACTTATATATATCTTTTATATTATCAATAGGTACTGCTTACTTAATGAGCCTATCCGTGCTACAAATGTAAAGGCTTTAAAAGCATTACTACTACTTAACCCCTTTTACTACTCAAGAAAAGTTCGCAATTTAGAGCATGGTGTGCGCATTAGAGAAGCATTAGAAAAATTAGGTCCAATATTTATAAAATTTGGTCAAGCCCTATCTGTCAGAGCTGACCTACTTCCCCCAGAAGTTATAAAAGAAGTTGCAAAGCTTCAGGATAATGTACCTCCTTTTGACAGCAATATAGCTACCTCCCAGATTGAAAAAGCTACTAAGCAACCTATCTCTAATATATTTAAAGATTTTGACAACACTGCCTTAGCATCAGCTTCAGTTGCTCAAGTTCATAAAGCGACTCTTAAAAATGATGAGGAGGTAGTTGTTAAAGTATTACGCCCAGGAATTGAAAAAATCCTAAAGCTAGATACTTCTTTGATGTTAATATTTGCCAAAGCTCTAAATCAACTAAAAGAAATTCGCCGCTTTAAGCCCGTTGAGATTGTTAAAGAAATTAATCAAAGTTTTTTTGATGAACTAGATCTTGTTCGTGAAGCATCAAATGCCTCGCAAATTCGCAGAAATTTTGAGAACTCACCTATACATTACGTACCAAAAATATACTGGGAATATACTAGCTCCACTGTGATGGTGATGGAAAAAGTAGGTGGTGTAAGAGTATCAGATATAGAAACCTTAGATGCTTTAGGTGTTGATCGTCGCCTACTAGCTCAACGTGGAGTTGAAATTTTTTACTCGCAAGTATTTGATGACTGTTTCTTCCATGCTGATATGCATCCTGGCAATATGTTTATTGATGTGTCAAATCCAGCAGATCCCAAATATATATCTATTGATTTTGGGATTGTAGGGACCTTAAACCGTGATGATCAGCGCTATTTAGCTGGTAACTTCTTAGCATTTTTCAAACGTGATTATAGAAAAGTTGCTGAGCTACATATCGAATCTGGATGGGTACCAAGTGACACTAGAGTAGATGTACTTGAGTCTGCGATTAGAACTGTATGTGAGCCAATATTTGAGAAACCTATGCGTGAAATATCCTTAGGATATACCTTAATGCAGCTTTTCTCTGTCGCAAGACGTTTTAACATGAATATCCAACCTCAATTAACACTATTACAAAAGACTCTTTTTCATGTTGAAGGTTTAGGTCAAAGGCTTTGTCCTGAACTAAATATCTGGGAAACATCTCGCCCTATTTTAGAAAAGTGGATGAAGGAACAAATGGGATTAAGAGGTTTCTATCATCGTTCTATAGAGAATATGCCTCGAGTTAGTGACAAGCTTCCTGAATTACCACGTATGGTTTTTGACATATTACAACAAACACAAACAAACCTAAAACAAATAACATCTAGCCAATACAACACCTCTTCAAAACCAAAGAAGAAATACACATTTACATTAGCAACAGGTATTATCCTAACAGGCTTAGGTGTTGTATATACTTTGCATAATGATTTATCACCTTTAGTTAAGTTACAAGGGTTTATTGAAAATCATAGTACTGGATTTATTGTAGCTGGTATCGCGTGTTTAATTTATTATGGCTTTAAAAAGGAGAAATAAATGTCTGACTGTATTTTTTGTAAGATTATTGCTGGTGAAATACCATGTAAAAAAGTTTATGAAGATGAAAATGTATTAGCTTTTTATGATATTAACCCAGTCGCAGATGTACATGTTTTAGTTATTCCTAAAAAGCATATCGCTAGCTTAAATGAACTATCTACTTCAGATGAAGAGCTTATAGGAAAGTTTATGCTAAGCATTCCTAAAGTTGCTAAGCAAATGGGGCTAAAGGGTTTTAAAACAGTATTTAATACTGGTAAAGAAGGCGGTCAAACTGTTTTTCATCTTCATGCTCATATTCTTGGTGGCACTATTCATTCTATGCCTCAATAAATCTATTTCCTAAGCAAAATTCATAACTGGTGGTGGAAAAGAAGCATTTGCAATACCTCCAACCTGATGCAAGCCTACTCCAAAACTTGTTGTTACTAGACTCACCATTAATCCTGCTACTATAACTATTTTCTTCATGATATTAACCTTTTAAATAATTCTTTTTCTAATCTTATGGGAAGTATTATGGCAGGCATAGTCGATGAATGAAAATATATAGTTTTTATCATACCTATAATATTTACTTATAGTAATTAAGTTTGCTTAGCTTTTATATTGCATACTACTTATTCTGGGCGCACTAACGTAACGGTCGATATTTTTTCTATTTGGCTATTCTTCTTGATAGTTTGAATAAACTCCTGCATTGTTGATCCAGTAGTCAAAACATCATCAAATATTAACAAATGTTTGGTAACTATTGGCTTTTTTAAAACAAATACACCCTTAATTTGCTCAAGCCTCTTTTGTCTTGTAGATCTAGATTGAGACCTTGTATATTTAGTTCTTGAATAGTTCCCAAAAGTCTCTGGAATATTTGTGTATTGAGATAGCTTTGAGATTAAGACTTCTGCTTGATTAAAACCTCTATATAAATATCTAAAACGATGTATAGGAACAACTGCTAAGGCATCAACATCTTGCAGATATTCCCTTGTGACATTATCCCACCAATATTTAATAACTTTGGAGAAAACATCTGCTGATAATAAGTCCTTTTGAAACTTAAACTTTTGTAGAAGATACTTAACCTCTGCAGAATACTTAAGCAGGTGATAATAATCATAATCCTGATCTAAATCAACTTGTTGTTTTTCAAAATTTAAATGACTTAATAAACTTTCAAAACAATAGCTACAAACAATATCATCTGAACTTTGTTTACACAAAAGGCAATTTTGTTTAAAAAAGAATTTATATCTTGGGAGCATATTTAGCAATAAAACTTTTTAATTGATCTATTTCAAGACCTTTAGAATACAAATATCCTTGACCAATATCACAACCGTATTGGGTAACTAACTTCTCTAATGACTCGTCCTCAACTCCTTCAGCAACAACTCGAATACCTAATTTTCTTGCTACTTCAATAATAGCCTCCACAATAATATTATTCTTATTACTATTCTTTTCAGCTAACCCAAAGATAAATGATTTATCAATCTTTAATGTATCAATATCATGTTCAACTAACCTTTTAATTGAAGAGTGATCAACACCAAAATCATCAATTGCTAATCTTATATTATTAGGTTTTAGAAGCTTTGAAATTATCTTTATATCTGACCTTTCAATATTTTCAATAAATGAGCTTTCAGTTAATTCAAACTCCATAGTATTGTTTTCAATATATGAACTTGAAGCTACAATATCTACTAGATGTTTAATATGCTCACTAAAGTTTCTAACCTTTGGTGATATATTAACTGAGATACTAATACCTTGAAGCTCAAGCCTATCTAAGTCTTTTATAATCTTATTAAACACATACATGTTTAGTTGTTCTGATAATGAAAGCAACTCTATCCTTTCTATAATCTCTGCTGTAGTAAAGTCATCATTTGAATATCTCAATAATGCCTCAAACCCTTTTAGTTTTTTAGTTTTTAAGTCAACCTGAGGCTGATATACAAAATAAAATAACTCGTCTTTAAAACCACTATGAATAGTATTTACTAAATTATCTAGTCTATCACTTTCTTGTTTTAAATTCTGGTCAAATAATACATAGTCAAGCTTCTCACTTTTACTCTTATATAGTGCTAAATCCGCATATTTTAATAACTTAGTTATACCGATACCACTATTATATTTACAAACTCCAATACTCATTGAAGTCAATAGTTTTTCATTATCACGAGAGTATGGTATGTCTTTTAGATTACTTATTCTTTGAGCAATTTTTTTAATCTCACTATCATCTTCTATGTTATTACAAACTATTATAAACTCATCTCCGCCTAGCCTTGCTACTACATCTGTTTTTTTAACTACAGATTTCAACCTTGTCGCAAGCTCTCTAATAACATAATCACCAAAGTCATGACCGTATTTATCATTTATACCTTTGAAATCATTGCAATCTATCATAATGATATAAAAGTCTTTTTTAGCTATATTATTTTCAGCATCATATAAATCTATTTTCTTCTCTAGAAATCGAGTCACATAAAAACGATTATAAATACCTGATAGAAAATCTTTATTAGCCATATCTTTTATATATGCCATATCCCTATTAGACTCTATCAACATAGAGATTACATATATCATTTTAGATAACTCTTTGATTATATTATCATCATAGCCACTATCCCTATTGGCGATACCAACCATTCCTATACATTTTTTATTTTTACCGATAATAGGAATTCCTACATATGATTTTAAAGGAGGATGTCCTATTGGGATACCTCTAGACTCAGGATGATTCGCTGGGTCATTTGTAACAAGAGCTTTACCAGTTCTTATTGTATACCCAAATAATGTATCTAAATTTGTGAACTCTAATCCTTCTAGCCTTTTACTTCTATAGAGGTCTTTAGTCTCTTTATTCCAAGATATATCCGTTATAGCGTATGTTCTTAAGTATTTCTTTCCACCAGAATCGTTAAATATTCCGCCAATAAAACCATACTCACTAGATGTATGATCAAGTAAGAAATGTAATATATATGAAAATATCTTTGAACTTTTAGTCTGCTTAATATGTAGTTCTTGTATTTTTGAGATAACTCTTACATATTGCTTTGACTTATACTCTTCTGTTAGATCTTTTATTGTACCTACAAAGACTTTTTCGCCATTGTTTATCATTTCAGAAACTGCTAACTCTATATGGAAAATCGTGCCATCTTTTTTCATTCCATGAACAGTTCGAGAAGAGTTTATGATATTTTTTTTGTTAGTCTCAATATATTTTTCTATATATCCATCATGCTTTGTCGAATATCTCTGTGGCATTAATACCTTGATATTCTTACCTATAATTTCCGTGGCTTGATATCCAAATAAAACCTCTACAGCAGGGTTTACATAAGCTATATTACCCTCTTGATCTATAATAATAACACCATCAAAAAGAGTTGATAATAGCTTTTTTAACAGAGGATTTGTTTCAATATCTATTCGCACACAAGGCCTTCTTTTTTAAAAAACTTTAACTAAACTTATTATCAAATATAATAAACCTATTTATATATCTAGATAATAGCTCTATAAGCGATCTACATCAATCTCTACAGGTACATTATTGATATTATATTTTTCTGGAATCTTTTGTGTTGGTTTTACAATAATAACAACTTTTGACTCCTTTGAGTCAAACATACTTCTATCATTATTCATCTCGGCAAACACCGGCTTAGACTCTACAACTCCTTTAAACTTTGAGCCATCTTGAAAACGTATATTAACTTTTGTCCCCTTTGAGACATACGAAACAAACTCAGAATCCAAGTATGCCCGAATAAAAGGCTTATCAAATAATGATAGCAAGGCCAGCTCTTGACCTTTTTGCACAAACTCACCTTTATAGACATAAACTCTATTAACTACAGCATCAACGTCTATTCTTATATCAAGACTTTTTATTTTCTCCTCTAAAATGCTCTTTTGTAAATTAAGTTGTCTTAATGTTTCGGCATAATTATTATCTTTCTCTAAAGAATATTGCTGTTTCTCCACTTGGACATTACCAAAATCCATCTCAGCGTTATGTAAAACCTGCGATGACTGCTGAAGCTCGATAATGTTAATAATATTTCTTTTTCTTAATTGAACCATAGCATCATAGAACTTTTCATTAATATCGACATACTTTTTGGCAATAGCATACTTATGCTCTAAAGCCTTTAGATCGTTTTTGTATAGCTTATCCTGCAGGTTTTTAATATCATCTATTTGCTTATTTATCTCATTAAGCTCTGTGTTTAAAAGAGGTGATGTCATAATAAAGACAGCTTCACCATTTTTAACAAGTTCTCCAGGGTGAATATTATTTTGCTTAATAAAGCCGTCTTCATGAGCTCTAATAAGATACTTTTCTGTAACAACAGCTCCATCTGCTACTATAAACCAGTTACTACTAAAAATCGCCCAACCTATATATACCAAAGGTGAAATAACTATTACTATAACCATATACCATTGCAATTTTGAGATATTCTTTTTCACAGGAGATGCCTGAGTTTGTATTATCTGCTTATTTTTTGGTGGTTTAAATTTCATATTACAGACCTTTATTTAACTTTTTTGTTAACCCAAGTAGGAGCCATAGAACTATCCCTATGTGTTTTTATAAAAAGCTCACTCAGTACAGCAACAGTTGCAACAAATTTTAGAAATATTGAATAAAAAGGCATCAAAGGAATTACATACCACATAGCTAAATCCTGTTTTTTTCTCTCTGAAACTAAGATTACAAATATTATAAATAAAAAAGCACTAATTATCAGATAATAAAAATATACCGTTATATAAATAGGAATAATAATGTAAATAGGGAAAATAATTATGCTATATATTAAGCTAACAACTATTGCTATCGGTTGAACTGCATGAAAAAATAAGCCTGAAAAAACTGTAAAGAAAAAAGTTCTCCACCCCAAATATCTAGGTAACAGTCTTTTAAGATGTCTTCTTATATAAATAAAATATGTATCCCCATCCCAACGCATTCTTTGCTTAATTAATCCCCAAACTTTCTCAGGAACTTCGGTATGAGCGATACTATCTTGAGAATGTGCTATTCTAAAATTACGATGCCTTTTGAAAAAGAATTGTAGTCTTAAAGTAAGATCCAAGTCTTCAGCTGATCCATTACGCCACAAGGTAGTTTTTTTAAGAATACTCCTTCGATAGCAACCATATGCGCTTGAAATATTATTATTACTATTTACATTAGATAATGCAATTTTAGATAAGTGTATACCCAACATATACTCTATACCTTGCATACGTGTGAGGATATTTTTTTTTATATTTCTTACTCTTAGGGTTCCGGAACACGCTATCACATTTGGATCTGCAAATTGTTGTACCATATTGCTAATCATATCATTATCACATGAAGTATCAGCATCAAGAGTCATAACCAGCTCACCAGTACTTATCTTAAAACCAAGATTTGATGATGAAGCATGACCACCTCTTTGCCATTTTGGAATGACTTTTAGTGATCTCTTAGGTGTAAATATAAAATCCTTTTTATAGTTCATTGCTACATCAAGAGTCTCTTTATTAACACTAGCTCCATCTATTATAATTAAAACTTCAATATGGCCTTTGTATAATTGTTCTTCTAAGCTTTTTAATGTTATTAATATATCTTTGCCTTCATTATATGCTGTAACTACACAACTAACTTTAGGATAATAAGGCGCCCTATGCGCTAGACTAAAAATTTGTTTAAAATAACTGACTAATATACTTAGAAATATAAATATACTAAAAGGTAGCTCTAAAAATAAAATAAACGCAAAAGCAAAAATAAAAAGTTTAGTCGGATTTGAAAGTATCAATAAGGTTTGTTGATAGAACACATATAATATATCCAAAAAATCACCCTTTCTCTGCTAAATCCTTTAATAAAGCCTGTGCTTTCTTAGCCGTATCAATAGCTGTTGAATGAAAAGTCTTAACATGTATTGATTTCTCAGCGGTCATGTTTTCTGACACAGTTATTTGCCTTAGTTTCTCAGCAACTATTTCAGCTCCTGGCAGATCTGTACTTGGAAGCCAGATCCATATATTTTGACTATCTACTCTAGTTAGCATATCAGTTTTTCTAAGTATTTCTCTTAGATTTTTCGATATATTGGAAATCCCTATCATAGTTATATATTCAAAAATATTGATATGAAGCAAAGAAAACTCGTATGCTTTGTTTCTTTTTTGCATTAAACAAGCCCACTCAATCAAACTATAAAAAAACTCAGGAGCAATATAATTAATCTCATCAAAGATCGACATTGAATACTCAAGCAAATTCATTTTTATAAAGTGATGTGCTTTTTTTGTTAGTGCATAGTTACTAACCTTTTGCTTTATCATATTTTCAGTTAGTGTTTTAAAACCACAATCTATACATTCTGTTATAACTTCAGGATCTACAAAGATACTTTTACAATCATTGCATGAGTAACTTTCTAATGGTCTGTCATAGTCATGTCCGATATGCTTAAGTTTTGTTTTACACTGTGAGCAAACAAGCTCATCATCTGACATAAACTCCCTTTCTGGTGCAATATTACCGCAAGTATAGCAATGCAAAAAATCAGCCAGAAGAATATTCTCACTTTTACAATCTGGACACCTTTCTGAAAATAAAGCTCTGGCAGAGTGACAATTACTACAACAAAAAAATGACTTAACAAAGTTTTTAGACTTAATAATCTGTCTTTGTGAAAGCTCTTTTATCCATTCTAAATAGTCAAAGTCTTTTGTTTGGCAAAATACATCAATAACAGGATAACTAAAAAAAGATTTTCTTGATAAATCAGTACAAGCATCAAGTATTCGTACATTTCTTCTTGTATATAGATATATCAACAATCTTGCTTGCCAATCCTGCTTTATATTGTCTTTTTTTTGTGAGATCTCTTCTATGGTACTAATCTCGTGATCAACCATTTCAATAAATCTTTCTAAAGCTTCAAAAGTAGTAAACTCAGTTGCTGTGTAATTGGCATAACGAGCATCTATACAAAAAACAGGCTTTAGATAAGTATATATACTAGCTCTAATTTTTTTTATAATACGCAAAAAATCTTCTAAACTATGCGTATTTAAAATAAAAGCATCGACATCTTCAAATGACTCATCAATTTCATCCTCTAGAGAAATAGTAATTAACTCACAACAAGACAACTCCTCTGCAAGTTTTGTATTTATCTTATCTAAAGTAACTACCTTAATTATCTTTGCCATATATAGAAAAAGTCTCTAGTTATATTAATAAACAGTATATTTTTTAATAAATAATGTAAATGCTTTTCATATTTTAAAACTAAATAACATATAATATAGTTAAGTAATACATGTTCTTAGGATGAATATAATGTATTTACCTCAGAGAAAAGCACAGACAATTGTTAGTTTAGTTGTTCTTGTTATAGCTTGTACTGTGATATTTGGTTGGTTAACTGGTAATACTAGTATTGTCAAGTTAAACAATAGCTTTCCACCAATGCAATTTAATACCGCAGCATGTTTTGGCATCTTAGCTATAGTTAACTTCATCCCTAAGACATCAAAATTTAGTTATAGCCGTTGTATACTCTCACTTATCGTATTAATAATTTCTCTATTAACGCTATCAGAATACTTATTTGGATTAAATTTTGGTATTGATCATATAATAAGTGCAAAGGCAATTGATCATTCACTATATCCCGGTAGAATGTCACCTAATACTGCAGTATGTTTTCTACTTCTAGCTATTGCTAATATACTGCCTCGCTTTAAGAAAAACGTTCTACTTTTTAAAGGTATTTTTTTTGGAGCAAACCTTACAGTCTTTTTATTAGCATACATAGCATTACTTGGGTATTTTTTTAATATTTCGCTTTATTTTAGTTGGGGCCATATTACAGGTATGGCTTTACATACCTCAATTTGTTTCTTTATATTGACCCTTTTTAGGATCTCTTTCAAAGGAGTAAAGTCTAAAGTACATATTATAGGAATAATATTAAGTGCTGTTACTTTTGTTATATTTTTCTTATTTTGGCTATATACATTTGACCAAGATACGAAAGCTATAAAAAGTACTGTACAAAGAGAGGTTTCACTACTAGGTGCGAACCTTGAAAAAAAACTAAACTTAGAAACTACTGCCATAGATAGACTCTACAAGCGCCTAGGTACATCATCGTACTCAAGTAGAGAAGCGATTGTTGCAGATATGCAGGCTTATGAGAATGATTATCCAAATATATACTTTATATACTACATCCAAGATAAACAGCAAGAGCCTATTTTCTTATCTAACTATAACATAACACAAGCTCAAGCTTTAGATGTCTTAAAAGAATGTAGCTCAAGCAAAACATTATCTAAAACAAAAACAATTTGTATTAGAGAAGAAAGTAATAAGTTTAATGTTGTATTTAAACCCAATCTTTCAGAAAAAGTTATGTCTGAAATAAACCGTGATCACTATACTCTAGAGATTTACCTTGAAAGTCATAAGATATACTCAAACTTAGATCCTAAAAAATATTATGGCATGTCATACTCTTTCGAGTTTACTGGAGAAAAACACTGGCATATCAAAGTTTTCTTTACAGATAAAGAATATGAGCAGTTACAAAAATCCTTCCCAACAGTGCTCTTCTTACTTGGAATAGTGATATCACTAATGGTACAGGGGTTATTTTACTTTATCAGTATTAACTTTAGAAAAAATAAAATTCTT
Source organism: Francisella sp. LA112445 (assembly GCF_012224145.1). Classification (NCBI taxonomy): domain Bacteria; kingdom Pseudomonadati; phylum Pseudomonadota; class Gammaproteobacteria; order Thiotrichales; family Francisellaceae; genus Francisella; species Francisella sp. LA112445. The sequence continues at coordinate 460,896 of NZ_CP041030.1, read as the reverse complement.
GAACAAAGACAAATTAAGCTAAAAAACCTTAGCTCAATTGATTCTTTAACAGGATGTTTAAATAGACACAGTATTGATAAAAAACTAAAGACAATCTTAAATGACGACTCAAACCAACATGAAAACATTGCTATATTATTTATTGATTTAGATGATTTCAAACATACTAATGATAAGTATGGGCACGAAGTTGGTGACTTAGTTCTAAAAGAAGTATCAGCTAGATTAAAGTTAGTTCTTAGAGATGGCGACCTAATCTCAAGAATAGGTGGTGATGAGTTTGTTGCTGTCCTTAGAAATATTGCTAATAAACAAACTTGCATTGATATTATAAATAGAATAATTGCTTCATTTGAAGATAAGATATATATTTCAGAAGAAATTCAAATTCAACAGACAATTAGTGTAGGTGTCACTCAAGCTCAGTCAAAAGATAATAATATAGATAGCGATAAATTAATTACTAAAGCTGACCTGGCTATGTACAAAGCTAAAAAATTAGGCAAGAATCAATTTAATTTTTCTGATTAATTATCTTTAACCTTTCACTTAAAAATTGTTAAGACTCACTTTATAGTTTATAATTTTTTTATATATTGACTGGTTTTTATAGCATTATGAGTCACTACCTTAAAGAAGAGCTCTATGAGCTGATAAGCAAAAATCATAAAGTTTTTGACTCTTTGCAACAGTCTAGTCTTGATGGATTATGGTATCTTGATTTAGAAAATCCTGAAAATGAATGGATGAATGACAAATTCTGGGAGATTCTAGGTCATAATCCAAGAGATAAAAAACCTCTTTCATCTGAGTGGCAAGATTTAATTTTTCCAGAAGACCTTCAAATAGCGATGGAAAACTTAGAAAAGCATCTCAAAGATCCAAATTATGAATACTCTCAAATAGTCAGATATAGACACAAGGATGGCTCTACTGTATGGATTAGATGTCGTGGCATGGCAATTCGTGATGCAAATGGTAAGCCGATTAGAATGCTTGGTGCACATAATGATCTTACTAAGCTAAAAAATATACAACAAGACCTAAAAGAATCTAAAGAATTTTCTGAACTAATGTTTGATGCTAGTGATGATATCATGTTTGTTAAAGATGAGAATTATCGTCTTATCAAAGCAAATAAAGCTATGCTTAATCTATACCCTAAAGATATGCAAAACTCTGTTATAGGAACAACAACAGTTGAAAAATTCTCAGCTAAAGAAGCTGATCTTTTCTTAAAATACGACAAAATTGCCTTTGAAAAAGGCTCATCTAGAACAATCGAGCACATAACTACCCCAGCTGGGGAAAAAATAGTCATCGATACTTATAAAGTTAGATTCTACAATAAAGCTGGAAAGCCATATATTTTAGGAATAGCTAGGGATGTTACAGAAAGAGAGACCTTACTTCAAAACATAAAAGAAAAAAATACAAAACTTAATCACATCGCATATAATGATGAGCTAACGAAACTTTATAACCGTAAAGGATTTATTAAAGCTGCTGAAAAATCTCTTAAAAAAACTAAAAAAGGCCTGTTAGCTGCTCTAATTATGATAGATCTAGATAATTTCAAATTTATAAATGGATCTTTTGGATACTCTGCTGGTGACAAACTCATAATTAATATCGCTAATACATTAAAATCTTGTCTGCCTGAGAATAGTATCATTGGTAGATCAGGTGGTGATGACTTTCTGGTTCTAATTGAAAATCAGAAAACCATTCAAGAAATAGAAGAAACTGCTAAAAAAGTAATAAAGGAAATATCTACTCCCATTGATATAAATAAAAACACCATAACTCAGTCTGTTAGTATAGGAATCGCATCATATCCTGATATTGCATCAAATATAGAAAAGCTACTACAAAATGCTGATAGTGCTATGCATAATGCTAAAGCTATGGGTAAAAATATCTACTCTCACTATAGTATCGATTATGACGAAGCTACAAAACGCCGTAATAACATAGAACGCGAATTATTAAACATTGATATGCGTGAATTTAATATTGTTTATCACCCTCAATTTGATACTGATAAAAACATTTATGGGGTTGAAGCACTAATACGTTGGAACTCACCCACCCTAGGTAATGTCACACCTGATGAGTTTATACCTATAGCTGAAAAAAACCAAACTATTGAGAAGATAGGCCAATGGATATTTAAAAAGACTATCTCAGACTGGCAAAAATTATTAAAAGATAATCTAATAGGAAATATCAAACTATCTATAAATATATCTAGCATACAACTTATGAATAATGAATTCTCTGATAAGATAATTCAATATTTTGATAAAATTGATAAAAAACTAATTACTTTTGAAATTACAGAAACATATCTGTTAAGTGATATTGAGCATACAAAATCAATTATTAATAAGTTAAATAATAAAGGATTTAGTTTTGCCCTAGATGATTTCGGTACAGGATACTCTTCCTTAAAATATCTTGCTAACCTACCTATTAAATATTTAAAGATCGATAAATCATTTGTTAATGATTTTGATAAAGAGAATAATAGAGCCATAATAAAGGCTATAGTACAATTAGCAAGTAACTTAAATAAGAAATGTGTTGCTGAAGGAGTCGAAACCGCCGAACAGCTCGAATTTTTAAAGTCAATTGGTTGTGATTTTTATCAAGGATTCTATTTTAGTAAACCTATACCTTTTATAGAGCTAAAAAAACTATTACAATCTCTCTAACAAACTAAACTTAAAGAATAAAAATGTTTAATTATAATCTTTTTCTAAAACGCTTATCACACAAAAAACTTTACCAAACATCATTTATAAAAAATGAAATTGCTCAAAGGCTGTTAAAAAGACTAGATTTTATAAACCTTAATCCTACTGATATCTTAGTCGATGGATATCAAGATACTAGCTATATAGGTATTTTAAAAAATCGTTTCCCTAATGCCAAAATTCATAATAACCAAGATAGTAAACAACAGTTTGATATTATAATCTCAAACTCTACCATTCATCTTACAGATAACTTAGCTCAAGAATTAGACAATTATTATGGACTACTAAATAATGATGGAATCTTGCTTTTTTCAACTTTTGGTGACAAATCTTTTATCTCTATGAAACAGGCTTTTGCAACTGTAAGTGATAAAAAGCATATAAATGATATGATAGATCTACTAACATGGGGCAATACTCTACAATCTAGCAGATATAAAACCCCAGCTATAGAATCAGATTTAATTACTTTCACTTATGAAAATACCGCTACCCTTTTTGAGGATGTCAGAGCATTAAACGAGCCTCTTGCTGATACTACTATGCATATAAGTTTAACTGGTAAAAATTTATGGAATAACTTTATTACTCAATTCAAGCAAAACCTCCAACTTGAGATAGAAGCTTTATATGGTTATGCTGTACGTAAGAATGATAATCATGTTAGAAGTCGTGTTAATCCTAATAGAGTGAGCTTAGATGAGTTAAAAGAACAAATCGCCAATTTCAAAAAATCTAACAATACATAATTGCCATTGTTGATAATTGGTTCCAATCGTAATCTGGACATTGAGTTGGCTTTTTAAGTGGCTGGCAATATGTACGCCAAGTACCACCACCATAAGTTTTCAAAATCAAACATTTCTTCAAACGTTTGCTCTGACCTGTCAGAGAGCCTACAGTTGTAACATCCTCAATTGAATAACCATCAGATAACTTATATTTTGTTTTAACTTCATCATTATCAATCTCTTCAAATGACTCTCCTATCTCTTTTGGAGTTTCTAACTTTACATTATCCAAAAGATTCTTATAATTTTTCATCTGATAGCCCTCAGCATCATTATAGCCCTGAGCTTCTCTTGTTATATAATCTTTTGTTGATTTATTACCATAAGAGTCTTTAAACTCTTTATCAATCTCATTATGACGTCTTAAAATATCTCCTGCTGCTTTAACATCTTGCTTCATAGATGCTTGTTGGTTTTGTTCTTTCTCTACTACGACTTTATTACCAACATGTTTATTGATATGAGCTATTCTTTCTGCTATTTCTTGATTTGATGGTTTCTTTATTTGAGCTATCTTTTGTGCTATTTCTTGATCCGATGGTTTTTTACTATCGTCACGATCTGCTAGTATCTTCTCAGCATCAGCTAAAAGTGCATCATAACTAGCATTACTAGTATCAACCATAATTTTTAAATCATCTCCATAGCTAGTATGAGGCTTTGAGACATCAGATGTATCTTGTGATTTACTAGGTTGTTTGCTTGTAGTAACCTGGTTTTCACTGCTTACACTATTTGTAGTTGCTTGACTAACTTGAGTAGTACTAGTATTAGTAGTATCTGCTAACGCAATACCACAACCTAAAGACATAGTGACTAAAAAAAATATAGTTTTTTTTCTCATAACTCTATAAAAAACTTTTTCCTAAGCAAAGTATATTAGATATTAGACATATAGAAAAGTATTTTGTACAAACACTTTAGATAACTATCTGCTCCTCATGAAGTTTTATATTATAGTTCTCTAAAACCTTAGTTTTTATAAATTCAATAAGTTGTATTATCTCATTCCCTGTAGCATTGCCATTATTAACAATAATACCACCATGCTTAGGTGAAATCTGTGCATCGCCAATTGTTTTACCCTTAAGCCCAAGCTCCTCAACCATAACACCTACTGGCATATTTGCTTGAGGTCGCTTAAATACACTTCCAGCTGTAGGTTTTTGTGGGAGGTTAGACAAACGACGTGAATAGATATCATCTAGCTTAGCTTTAATCTCTTGTTTTGGTTTTTTCTCAAATTCAAATTTCGCAGATAATATACAAATATTATTATCATTTTTAAACATAGAATACCTATAGCCATACTCTATATCTTCTTTTTTATACTCTATTATTTCTTTCTTATTAAGATCTAAAACTCTAACACTTTTAATGTAGGTATATATCTCATCGCCATAAGCTCCAGCATTCATTATTAAAGCACCACCTAAGCTAGCTGGGACATCATAAAATGTCTCAACACCACTTAAACCAGTGTCATATGTTGCTAATGCTAAATCTTGTAACAGGGCACCTGCTTGGACATCTACCTCACAATCAGAAATACAAAAAGAGTTAAAATTTTTACAAAAAATAACGAAGGCTATTTCATCATCATAATATTCTTTAGAAAAGATTACATTACTACCATTACCAAGAAAAAATAATTTTTCATGTCTATCTACAATTTCTAGAAGCTCATTTTCATTACTAGGAAAATAAACATGTTTTGCAAATGATTTAATTCTATAAGTATTATATTTTTCTAAAGATATATATTGTGACATTATTTACCTAAACATTATTATCTAAAATCTCTATTTGCATAAAATGAGACATATTCTCTATAAGGTTATTATACCCTCTAAATATCTGATGAGCATTATTTATAGTCGAAAACTCATCAAGTAACGAGCCTGCCATCAGACAAGCCATCCCAGCGCGTAAATCTTTTACACTCATCACAGCTGGACGAATATTTTTAAGAGTTTTTACAGGTTTTATCTCAATCAAATTATTATCTATAGAAATATCAAAGCCCATCTTACGAATTTGATATACATAATTTATTCTCTCAGGATAAACAGTATCTTGGATAGTGCTACAGCTATTTGCCATAAATAACATCACAGCATATATTGGCTGTAAGTCTGTTGGAAAATGAGGAAATGGCGCTGCTATAATATCAACACCCTTAATATTACTATCTTTACCAAAGAACTTTAGAGATTTATTTTTTTGATCATATTCCCATTTAGCAGTTGCATTAGTCAGTTTCTCTAGAGGCTTTGAAATATTATAAATGTCTTCAGTATTTATATTTGTAATAGTTACATTTGTTTTGTATAAATATGCCATCGCAGCATAAGTCATTGCCTGAATACGATCGAAAATTATCTCAAATTCACAACCTAACAGTCTTGCAACACCTAATATTCTGATCTTTCTACTTTCAATATCAAATTTGATATTAGCACCACATTTATTCAGATAATCAATTAATGTAACAACTTCAGGTTCAAGAGCAACATTCTCAAGTATAACTTCCGAATTACCGATAACAGCATACATAACTAAATTCATAGTTGCTCCAACAGAAGGAAAAGGCATCTTAAACTCAGCATCTTTTTCTTCTTTATAAACAACCTCAATATGCTCTTCTGCTAATGTTACCTTAGCGCCTAGCGCTTCTAGCCCCTCAAGATGGATATCAAAAGGCCTTTTCTCACTAAAGCTACAACCTCCAGGAAAACCAATTTTTACACGCCCTTTTTTCTTTAACATAGAGCCTAAAAGCATTAAAGAACAGCGCGTTTTTGAAGTCATCTGGCCACATAACTCTAATGTTTCAGTTGATATTGCTTTTGTATTAATCGTTACATCTTCGCATTTTTCTGTAACAACAGCTCCAACACTCTCCAGTATTTCCTTTGCACCTTTGTAATCTAATAAAGTTGTTGGAACATTACTAAACGTAGTTTTTGTATCTGGAATTAAGCTCGCGAATATCAAATGCAATAAAGCATTTTTTGCACCACTAATATTTATTGTTATTTCATCAGCAATATTATTTAACTTTTTTACTCTTACTGCCTTCATCTTTTGATCTCTTATTTTTCTTAGTCGCAAATGGGTTTTCTGATTGCTTAAACTCAAATACTATAGGAGTTCCTCTAAATTCTAAAGCTTCTCTAAAGAAATTTTCTAAATATCTCTTATATGAATGTGGTAGTTTACTTACTTGATTACCATGTATAACAATTACAGGAGGATTATGACCACCTACATGAGCATATTTTAGCTTTATTCTAAATTTACCCACCATTGGAGGTGAATGAGCATCTATAGCTAGTTGTAATAGTTTTGTAGCATCTGCTGTAGTTATTTTCCTATTTGCACATTCATAAGCAGTCTTTATAGACTCAAAAACATGACCAACGTTTGTACCATGAAGAGCTGATATAAAGTGAATATCCACATAATCTTGTAAGAAATATAATCTTCTTTTGATATCTTCTTTAACTTTATTACGATCTTCTTCTGTCATGCCATCCCATTTATTGACAGCTAACACAAGAGCTCGACCATTTTTAATTGCAAAATGTATCAAACTTAGATCTTGATCTGAGATACTTTGTCTAGCATCAACCACAGCCACAACAACATTTGAATCTTGTATAGCTTGTAAAGTCTTAACTACTGAGAATTTCTCTAGCGTTTGTTTTACCTTACCTCTTTTACGCACCCCAGCTGTATCTACTATAGTATATTTCTGTCCATGTCTTTCAAATGGAATACTAACACTATCAATAGTTGTCCCCGGCATATCAAATACTACAACCCTATCTTCTCCAAGCATTCTATTTGTAAGAGTTGATTTACCCACATTAGGTCTACCTATCAATGAAAAATGAATCCCATGACGTAACTGCTCTTTGTGCTCGCCTGTCTGAGTATAGTCTTGGTAATATTCATTCAATGGTTTTTTCAAAAACTTATCTATTAGTTTTTGAGTATTTCGACGATGTGCAGCAGATATTGCAAAGACTTTATCAAAACCAAAGCTATAGAATTCAGCCATAGCAGCCTCTTCATCTACACCATCAACTTTGTTAACTACAACTATTACTTTTTTATCTCTTTGACGTAGTAGATTAGCAACATATTCATCACCTGCTGTTAGTCCAGATCTACCATCGACAACAAAAAATACTAGATTAGCTTCATCTATAGCCATCTCAGATTGTTTTGCCATAAACTCATCAAAACCAACATCCTGATCTGAGATACCACCAGTATCAACCACTAAATAATCAAGATCATCATATTTTGCTTGACCATATTGACGATCACGCGTTACTCCTTCAAAATCGAAAACTAAAGCATCTCTAGAATTAGTAAGCACATTAAATAATGTTGATTTACCAACATTAGCTCTACCTACTATAGCAACTAAAAAAGACATATTTGTCCTTATATTTTATAACTTATATATTTACGCTAATGTTACTCTATTTATATTAGTTTATAAAGCTATATCTTTTTTTATTAAAAAGTTAAAGATATTTCTTTTAGTTATTTTCAGCAAATGAAATTCTTTTAGAAAAATATATTATATATATACCGACATATCCAGAGTGATAGTATTCATATACTGACCACTATATAACTTTTGATATGAATATTCTGGACCAAATAAAACATTATTATCGAAGTATGCTCTGTTACCACTGATAATAAGCTGTTCTTTTATTCCTGAGGTAGTGTTATTGCCATTTACTGGAGATGCTGATAAGCTCATCGGAATATTTGCTGCATTATATGACTGACCGTATGAAACACCGAAACTGGTATTTCTACCACCTAACACCATCGAGTAGTTAGCAGCACCATACCATGCTCCAGCAAGTACATTACTACCGTCACCATTAAAATCTTCTGAATTTGTAGTTGTTGACCAACCAGCACCTAAGTTTAAGAATCCACCCCATAAACCATAAGTTAAGTTACCATCAAAGTTAAATGCACCTATTGGTGTTGCTGCTGAAAGCTTTTGATTTTTTAGGTAACTACTTAGTGAACTATTACCAGCACCTGCCATATTATAAACATAACCAACGTTAAACGCACCAATCAAATTATCTGTCCAGCTATCTGCATAGAATAGACCCGTTGAAAAATCTGCAGTTTGGTCATCAGAACCAAAAACTGATATGTTTGCGTTCCATACTTGATCTTTATAGTTTACAGAGACATTCGTTACCTTATCTGGAGATAAGAAGTCTGTGATACCTGAAGTCCACGGACCACCACCGCCGTATGTACCTACAGATAACTTACTTCTACCTGCTGTTACAAAGAAAGGTGATGTATCTAAATTACCAAATATTACAAAGGCATTACCTAAGCCAAAAGTACCTGACTCAGATGTATCAAAGTCAAATTGTGCTGTTACATAGTGACCAAGATTTGATAAGAAATATAGCTTAGCATTCGTTAAGTAAATATTTTGACCATTACCTGATATTCCACCAGTACCTGTTGATGATGGAGGAACAATGTTATTACTACCCCACCAAGCCTGTGCATCTGCTTCAATAAAGCCACCAAAGAAAACTGAATAGTCATCAAACTTTTCTCTTTGACTTAATAAAGTTGATGCAAAAAGGTTAGATGAAATCTGTCCAATCGGAATACTGTTGTTACCAGAATATGAACCTAGGAAAGTAACCTGACCTTGGGTTGTAATTGCAGGAGCACCACCTACGTCAATACCACCATTTTGATTAAACACTCCCCCTAATGATTTATTACCTAAATCAACTATTGAGTTACTAGCATTTACATTCTCCATGATATCTGAAGCACTTTGACCACCAACTAAGGTCGCACTTAAGTCACCACTAGTTATTGTTTGCGGAGTATTTGGTTGATTATCATATACTCTACCACTATATGTAGCAAACTGAGAATCACCACCTGACATATTTTTGATATTGCCACCTTGGTTTTGTTGCTTAATTTGCTGTAATTGCCCTTGTAACTGTTCAACTTGTTTTTGTAGCTTTAACAATAATTCTTTCTCATTAACACTTTGAGCATTTGGATCTTGAGCTGAGGACTGTGATGATGACGAGCCTTTAGCTTGTGACGAAGTTGGGGCTGAAGAAGTATTAAGATCTTGCTGACCGATACTTGTTGCTCCTAAAGGTCCTCCTTGAGAAACAACTTCTGGAGAACCGTTCTCTGAGTAGCCTAATGTACAGCATATAAACATACCACTAATTAAAATAAAGTTTTTCTTAAACTTTTTCACCAAAATAACGCCTCCCCAAACATAAAAATACTACTCAGTGAACTCATTCACAAAGTCATTGTCTTAGTCTTCTTAGACTTAGATCACCTATCAATAACTAGTATCGCCACATTTTGCTATAGTATATTGACAACAATATATTACAAATTTAGAATTTAATAGCCAAATCATGTCCTCAAAATGTCAAGTAGATAACAATGTCTATTAATCAACATAACATCTACACAATAAGATAACTCTAAGACATATTAGCCTCAATTTTATAATTATACTAATGTTAGTTTCATTTAGATTGCGCTTTTTAAAAAGATACTTTTATTAATCCAAATTTGAATCATATAAACCTTGATTTAAGCTCAAGTTCATATAATTTTTAGGTAATATAAAATCCCTTTCTATCACTAAAAAAATACTAACACTTCGACTTTTATTTTACTAAGAAGATATTATAAATCAATAGAAAAAATAAATATTTTAGACAGCTACCAAAGATAAGATAACTAATTTTAAATGACTCAATATTACACGTATACTGACATATCAAGGGTAATTGTATTCATATGCTTACCATCATATAATTGTTGATATGAATATTCCGGACCAAATAAAACATTATTATCAAAATAAGCGCGCTGAGCTGAAACAAGAAGCTGTCGCTGTATTCCAGTAGTAGACGATGGTCCTGCTACAGCAGATGCTGATAAGCCCATTGATATATTTCTTGCATTATATGACTGACCATACGAAACACCAAAGTTAGTATTTCTTCCGCCCAATACCATCGAATAGTTAGCGGCACCATACCACCCTCCAGCAAGAACATTAGTCCCAGCACCATTAAAATCATCCTTATTTGTAGTAGTCGACCAACCAGCACCCACGTTTAAGAATCCGCCCCATAAACCATAAGTCAAGTTACCATCAACGTTAAAACCACCTACGACTTTAGCTTCTTGATTTGCATTTTTCATAAAGTTCTGTATTGAACCATCTCCAGAGCCATTTAAATTATAAACATAACCAACGTTAAAAGCTCCAATTAAATCTTCAGTCCAACTATCTGCATAAAATAAACCAGTTGAAAAATCAGCTTTCTGATCATTTGTTGCAAAAGCAGTAACGTTAGCATTCCATACTTGGCTCTTATAGTTTACTGAAATATTTGTAGCTCTACCTGGTTTCAAGAAGTTTGTCATACCATTTGTCCAGGTACCACCACCTCCATATGATCCAACAGAAAGCTTATTTCTACCCACTGTCACAAAGAAAGGTGATGTATCTAAATTCCCAAAGATTGCAAAAGCATTACCTAAACTAAAGCCACTACTCTCATCAGTATCAAAGTCAAACTGTAATGTCACGTAATGACCAACATTTGCTAAGAAATATAGTCTAGCTGCTGTTAAATAGATATTTTGCCCAGTTGGTGATAGCTCTACGGTATTAGGCTTACTACCACTACTTCCCGCCCCACTACTTCCAAACCATGTTTGAGCATCTGCTTCCAAATATCCACCAAAGAAGATTGAATAATCATCAAACTTTTCTCTCTGACCCAATAATGTTGAAGCAAAAAGACTCGATCCAATCTGTCCGATAGGAATACTGTTGTTACCCGAGAATGAACCTAGGAAAGTAACCTGACCTTGTGTAGTAATTGCAGGAGCCCCACCTACGTCAATACCTCCACTAGGGTTAAATACCCCTCCTAATGATTTATCACTTAAATCAACAATTGAACTCTTTGCGTTAACGTTCTGCATAATATCAGCAGGATTTTGACCACTTGCTAAATCAGCTAAGTCCTGACCACTAAGGGAGTTTGGTTTATTATCATAAACCTTTCTACCATATGTAGAAAACTGTGTATTCTCATTAGATGTATTTTGAATACTAGATTTTTGAGCCTTAATTTGTAATAACTGACCCTGTAACTGTTTAACTTGTTTTTGTAACTCCAACAACATTTGTTTTTCATTTAAACTTTGAGCACTTGATTGCTGTGATGCTTTTGATCCAGCGTTTTTTGAAGCACCTGTACTAGCTGAAGCATCATTAACATTCTGAGCACCAATACTAACTGCTCCTAAAGGACCCCCTTGAGAAACAACCGTTGGAGAGTTCTCAGAATATCCAAGCCCACAACATAATAATAAACTACTTAAAATAAAGCTCTTCTTAAACTTTCCTGCCACAATCATGTTCCCTAAAATTAAACAAAAGTTAAACTAATCTTAAAGATTCTGCACGATGGAAATTTAGGTTTCAATATTTTTACAGCAAAAAATATAACTTATAGAAACAAGGTGAGAGGTATTAAAATGAAGTAGATTAAGACATTAACAACTACAAATAATATTTCTATATATTAAAGCCATATTAAAAATCAGTTAATATTTTTACCACCATAAAGATATATTTTCAATAAATTATGCAGCAAATAATTGACTTAAATTTATGTAAAAACAAAAAAGGAAAAATTTAGAGCAAAGCCACTATATTGGCATATACGGAGCGTACGTTGGTGTCCAAGAAGACAGGTTAATTAATCTAGTAATTTCATCATCAAGCTCATCAGGTGTTAGATCTTCTAAGTCTACATCAACACCATGGACATCTTCTAATATCGCCTGTTTTGCCACTGCTTTTGTTATCTCCTTAGTTACAGCAACCAAGTCTGATATATTTGCTAGCAATGGTTGTGTTATATCTTCATTAATTACCATCGGCGATAGTTCACTTAATCTATAGCATGCTGCTCTGATCATACCATTAGTCAAAACTTTAGCATGAACTGCGACAGAGCCTAGACCTAAGCCAGGGAATATAAATGCGTTATTACCTTGTGATATTCTGTATTCTCGACCATTATATTCAACATCTGCAAAAGGACTTCCTGCTGCTATAAGAGCCTTTCCATCAGTCCATTTAATAATATCTTCAGGTAAAGCCTCACAAAGTGATGTTGGATTTGACAATGGCATTATAATAGGATAATTATTACAATCAGCCATTGTTTTTACAATCTCTTCTGTAAATGACCCTGGCTGCCCAGAAGTCCCTATTAGGATATCTGGCTTTGCATTCTTCACAGTTTCTTCTAGAGTAATATAATCAAAATCCTCAACTTTCCATTTATCTATTTCATCGCTTGTTTTAACAAAAGGTTTCTGTTCAGGAGTAATTCTTTTTGCTCTTAGCTTATCGCATACCAAACCATACCTATCAACAAGATAAATACTTTTTCTAGCTTGTTCAATTGAGATTCCCGCTCTATCAGCTATCACATCAGCAAGCTGTCTTGCAATACCGCAACCTGCACTACCTGCACCATAAATGATTATCTTAAGGTCACAAATACTTCCAATCGCCTCTTCTTCAGTTAACTCACCAGAGTTAACCCTAATTGTCATCGCTGTCTTAATCGCAGCAATACAGTTAGCTGCGGCAACAATACCTGTACCTTCAATATCATCATTAAAAGTACATAACTTTTCTTTGTACTTCTCTAATATACGTGTAGCATTATCTCTACCTAAATCTTCCCAATGTAAAAACACATTCGGGAATCTAGCCTTAATTTGAGTTACAAACTCTTCGATAAACTCATCATATGTTTCACCAGAGACTCTTGGCAAGCGCACACCTAGATACCCAGGAGCCGAAAGTAGATCATCATTATTAGTACCCATATCAAGCTGTACAGGTAGAACTCTTGCAGGATCTATACCACTAGCAGCTACATAAACCATAATCTTACCAATACTGATATTCATACCACCAATACCTTGATCTCCTATACCAAGGACTGCTTCACCATCTGTTACAAGAACAAGGTCAATACTGTTATATTCATATCTCTCTAAAATTCTAGGAATATGTCTCTTATGGTTTATTGATATAAAAAGTCCATTTTGTTTCCTAAATTGACTACTATACTTCTGTACGGCTTCACCTACAGTCGGTGTATATATAATAGGCATAATTTCTTGCAGATGTTCGCGTACGAAGTGATAAAAAAGTGTTGTGTTTAAATCATGAAGCCTATTTAAGAAAACATACTTTTCCAGAGATGTCGGTTTAATATCAAGCTGCTTTTTAACTCTTATCGCCTGTTCCTCTAAACTTTCAACTTTTTCAGGAAGATATCCAAGCAAATCAAAAGCTATTCTTTCTTCTTGGCTAAAAGCAACGTCTTTATTCAAAACTCTATTGTTGAGTAGTTGCCTACCCGTAAGATTTGTCTCAATTGCAAAAACCTTACCGCTTTTATTTCGTAATTTTCTTATTCTCTTTACACGTCTTTCCATGACAAAACCACTTAAAAAATATTTTACACAAGTACATTAAAAAACTTCTAACTAATAAGTATCTAACAGTAGTTGCTTTTTTTCAACAAAAAATGAATACTATTAGGTTATTATATGCCTTTAAAAAACTGCTTTAAACTATCTTTACAATGAAAATCATCACTAACTTAAAAAAAATCAAAAAATCTAAACCCTCAGCAGTTGCAATAGGATCTTTTGATGGTGTCCATTTAGGTCACCAAGCAATCATAAAAAAATTAAAATCAATTGCTAAAAAAAATCAATTAGAGACTTATATTTTATTTTTTGAACCCTTACCAAAAGAATTCTTTCTAAAAGAGAATGCTCCTACTAGAATTTATGACTTCAGAAACAAAGCTATAAACCTACATGAATTTGGTTTAGAAAATATAATATGCCAAAAATTTAATTCTGATTTTGCAAATATTGAAGCAGAAACATTTATTAAAGAATATTTAGTAGGTAAATTAAACATAAAACATATAATCGTTGGCGATGATTTTAAATTTGGTAAAAAACGCAAAGGTGACTATGATCTTCTAGAAAAATTCTCTTGTGAATATAATTTTAAGGTTGATAAAATCTCGACATTAAATCTTGATAACCATCGTATTAGTAGTAGCCAAATACGCCAAACAATTGCAACTCATGACTTAAAACAAACAAATAAGCTACTAGGAAAAACTTTTAAAATTAACTCTCGTGTTATTCATGGTCAAAAAAATGGTAGAAAAATCGGCTTTCATACAGCAAACCAAAAACTCCCAAAAAACTCAGCCCTAAAAGGAGTATTTCTAACTAAGGTTCATTTTGAAAACAATGAAAGTTACTATGGCATTTCTAATGCAGGAACTAGACCCACTATAGATGGTAAAAACAACCTTTTAGAAACCCATATCTTTAATTTTGACAAAGATATTTATGGTAAACATATTACTACAGAAATCGTAGATTTCATTAGAGAAGAGAAAAAGTTCAAATCTTTCGAAGAGTTAAAATTTCAAATATCTCAAGATGTAAAAAAAGCAAAAAGTTTAATTACTACATTATAGACTATTAACATAACCTCCGTTGTACATTATAATTTGTGCTTAAGTAATTTTTTAAAATCTCAATATTAACTATTATTAAATACCTAAGGAATTCAAATGAGTGACTATAAAGACACATTAAACCTCCCAAAGACTTCTTTCTCCATGAAAGGGAACTTAGCAAACAAGGAACCAATGATTCTTAACAAATGGGAAAAACAAGGTATTTATAAAAAAATTAGAGAGCATTTTGCAGGTCGTGATAAGTTTGTTCTTCATGATGGACCTCCATATGCAAATGGTAGTATTCATGTTGGTCATGCTGTGAATAAAATACTTAAAGATATAATAGTCAAATCTAAAACTCTAAGTGGCTATGATGCCCCATATATTCCAACATGGGACTGTCATGGACTTCCAATTGAACTGCAGGTTGAGAAAAAACAAGGAAAGGCTGGTCAGAAAATCTCTGAAGATTCCTTTAGAAAAGAATGTCGCAAATATGCAAAAAAGCAAGTTGAAATACAAAAGAAAGATTTCAAAAGACTTGGTGTCTTAGGCGAGTGGGAGCAACCATATTTAACAATGGACTTTAGCTATGAAGCTAATATGATTAGAACACTGGCTAAAATTGTAGAAAATGGACATTTAAGTAAAGGATTTAAACCTGTTCACTGGTGTACTGACTGTGGATCAGCGCTAGCAGAAGCTGAGGTTGAATATGCAGATAAAGTCTCACCTGCTATCGATGTAAAATTTAAGATTAAAGATCAAGCTAAATTAGCTGAAGCATTTGGAATAGATTCTTTAAATCATGAAGCTTTTGCTATTATTTGGACAACTACGCCTTGGACACTACCTGCTAACCAAGCTATAGCTGTTCGCAACGATCTAAACTATAGCCTAATAAAAATAGAAGATTCATATATAATCCTTGCAGAAAACTTAGTAGAGCAAACATTAAAAAGATACGCTATCGATAATGCTAATATTGTCGCTTCTACTACTGGTGAGAAGTTAGTAGGAATTATTGCTGAACATCCTTTCTATAGCCGTCATGTACCGATATTACACGGTGATCATGTAACTGATGATTCTGGTACTGGTATGGTACATACAGCGCCCACACATGGTGTCGAAGATTTCGCCTTAGGTAAAGAGCATGATTTATCTATGGAAATTTTTGTTAAAGGAAATGGTTGTTATAGTGAAAATACTAAATTATTTGCTGGTGAATTTATCTTTAAAGCTAACGATAGAATCGTAGAGCTTTTAGGTGAGAAGAAACGCCTAATGAACTTTGATAAAATTAAACATAGTTACCCACACTGCTGGCGCCACAAATCTCCTCTTATGTTTAGAGCTACACCACAATGGTTTATTAGCATGGAAAAAGAAGGCTTACGTAATAAAGCATTAGAAGCTATCAAAGAAACAAACTGGGCTCCAAGCTGGGGACAAGCTCGTATAGAGGGAATGATCAAAGATAGACCTGACTGGTGTATCTCTCGCCAAAGAACTTGGGGAGTGCCTCTACCTTTATTTATCCATAAAGAAACCGAGGAACTACATCCAAATACTATTGAAATACTACATAAAGTAGCAGAAAAAATAGACAAAGGTGGTGTTGAAGCATGGTTTAATGCTGATGACAGTGACTTCATCTCTGAAACAGATAGCTACAGATCTGTAAAAGATACTTTAGATGTTTGGTTTGACTCTGGTTCATCTAGTATGTGTATTTTAGATATAGATAAACGTCTTAGCTACCCTGCTGATTTATATCTAGAGGGTTCTGATCAACATCGTGGCTGGTTCCAAACTTCTCTACTAGTTGGTATGTCTGCTAAAGGTAGTCAACCATATAAAGAAGTCTTCACACATGGATTTGTAGTTGATGAACACGGTCGTAAAATGTCAAAATCTTTAGGAAATGTAACTTCTCCTCAAGATATTTATAATACTCTTGGCGCTGACATATTACGTCTTTGGACAGCTTCTACTGATTATAAAAGTGAAATGGCAGTCTCTGATCAGATTCTAAAAAGAACAGCTGATACTTATCGTAGACTACGTAATACAGCTAGATTTTTACTATCTAACCTAAATGGTTTCAACCCAGAAACAGATATTATAGAGTTTGATAAGTTAGTTAAATTAGATCAATGGGCAATTGCAAAGACTAAAGAGTTCCAAGATAGAATCATAGATGCATATGAGAAATACCAAACGCATACAGTTGCTCAGCTGATACACCATTTCTGTTCAGTTGAAATGGGAAGTTTCTATTTAGATATTATCAAAGATAGACAGTACACTGCAAAAACTGATGGACATCCACGTAAATCAGCTCAAACGGCGATCTATCATATTGTTCATGCTTTAGTTAGATGGATGGCTCCAATACTATCATACACAGCTGATGAAATCTGGGAAGCTACTCCAAAAACAACCGACTTACCTATACAACTTTGCGAATGGTATACAGAGCTTAAGTCATTTGACTCAAATGATGAACTAAACCTAGACTTCTGGACAAAAATACAAGAAATTCGTTCTGAGGTAAATAGAGTACTAGAAATAAAAAGAAATGAAGATATCGTTAAAGCTTCTCTAGAGGCCGAGATAACATTATATGCTGATAACGAAAAATACAGTCTTCTTAAAAAGCTAGAAAATGAGCTTAGATTCTTATTGATATCTTCTAAAGCAAATTTAAAGCCTATCGAAGAAAGATCTACAGACTCAACTGAAGCACAAATCACTGGTTTATTTATTGATATCAATAAAATAGAAGAACCAAAATGTGAAAGATGTTGGCATCGTAGCTCTACAGTTGGGCAAAATGAGGAATATCAAGATATTTGTAGTCGTTGTGTTGAAAATATCACAACAGAAACTGGAGAGTCTCGTGAATTTGCTTAAACCTAAAATAAAGTATTTTGTTTTAGCAATTATTATTATAGCTGCTGATTTATATACAAAGCATATTGCAAATACTACTTTAGAGTTTGCTCAGCCTGTTAAAATAACTAGCTTTTTCAACTTTACCCTCTTGTATAATCATGGTGCTGCATTTAGCCTTTTAAGCAATAGTCAAACATCATGGCAAATGGTGATGTTTTCAATAATCTCATTAATAGCTGCTATAGTTCTTATCTACTTAATTATCAAACAACCTATCGATGCAAAGCTTAACCTATTTTCATTCTCACTTATTTTGGGTGGGGCTTTAGGTAATTTCTATGATCGTGCTTTTAGAGGATACGTTGTTGATTTTCTAGATTTTCATATTGGGAATTATCACTGGCCATCATTTAACATAGCTGACTCTGCTATTACATGTGGAGTTATATTATTAATCCTTGCCTCTTTATTCACCAAGAAAAAATCATAGTGTTTTTTTGTAGTCATTATAAAACTGACGTGCTTTAAATTTATTACCTCCATAAGAGATATTATAGACAGTTTGCTGCAATCGAGTATTTTGTTGCATTATAACACCTATATACTTAAGGTCTGGCATAGGCTTATTAACCTCAGCAATCACAGTTGCTGTAAGAGGAAGCTTCTGATTAGACATAATGGTATAACCATTATCTTTCAAGTAACTAATTAGCTTATTATATCTCTTATCGAAATCATTACTTCCATCAAGATTAATTATTTGATCTGGATAGTTTGCAACTAGAAAATCAACACCTTCAACACTATTTGTATGCGTTGTATAATCAACGGCCCTTATTTCGCTATATCTAGTTAACTTCTTATAATGCTCTATATTATCATCTATACCTTCACTTACAGTTGTACATGAGCTTATAGCCAACGAGATTAAGCACATTGCTAAAATTTTTTTATTCATTCTATTAAAAACAATATATTTAATATCACAAATTATAACGGTAAAGCTTTTTTTTTAATATACTTATCAACCTAAATGAATTATAAAAACTTTTAACTTAAGACAGAAATTATTTATAATATTAAATCTTAAATAAGAATAATCCATAATTCTAAATGTCAAAAGCCTCAAATACTAAACGTTGGATGCAAGATCATACTTCTGATTTTTATGTTAAACAAGCAAATAAGCTAGGCTATCGAAGTAGAGCAAGTTTTAAAATCCTTGAGATTCAAGATAAATATAAAATTTTCAAGCCAAATACTTTCGTGGTTGATCTTGGTGCTGCACCAGGTGGATGGTCTGAGCAGATTGTAAAATATATTGGTAATAATAGCAAACTTATTGCTCTTGACCTGCTTGAGATGGCACCTATAGCCGGAGTTGACTTTATTCAGGGTGATTTCTCAAGTGATGAGACTTATGAAAAGCTGAATGATCTTGTTAATGGACAGAAAATTGATTGTATAGTATCAGATATGGCACCTAATCTTAGCGGTAATAAAACATCTGATCAAGCCAAATCAATATACCTTTTAGAGCTAGCTTTAGATTTTGCTAATACTAACCTTAAAAACAATGGGATATTTGTAGCAAAAGTTTTTCAAGGGCAAGGGAGCGATGAGTATCTAAAGTTAGTTAAAGAATCTTTTACTAAGGTAATTCAATTTAAACCTAAATCTTCAAGACCCAAATCACGAGAGTTCTATATTGTAGCAACTGGCTTTAAGGGGTAAATACCTTATTTAAATATGCTTGTTTTAATTTAAAATGTCCTTTAAACCAAATAAATAGTCTCCCAGAAAAAAGAAATAAAGATCATAATATACAAATGCGTCAGAACCTATAAACAATCAAATGAAAAATACTAAACATATCTTTATTTCCTTTATTGGAATTGTTTTAATAGCTGCCATTTTAAGAGCCCCTATTACATCTATATCACCTCTTCTTAGCAATATTGTAAATATGATCAATATATCTCCTGTAACTGCTGGATTATTGGTCAGCTTACCATTGCTAATTTTTGCAACGTTATCATTATTTATATCTTCCTTTGCAAAAAAACGCTCTCTAGAAGCAAACTTGATGATATCTCTAGTGCTAATAAGCGTCGGAATAGTAATACGCTCCCATATAAATACATACTCAATATTCCTAGGTACTATCATTATTGGCATCGGCATTACTATATCTAATGTTCTTATGCCTGTTTTTATAAAACAAAAGTTCCCAAATAACATACCTCTCATGATATCAATATATGGACTAATGATGGGATTGGGATCTTGGGTAACTATTAGCTTAATGATACCCGTTATGCATCTAGCACAAAAATTTTCTTTCTCTGGTAACTCAAGCCTCTCATTAGCGTTAGCTAGTGTTGCAATTCTTGGTATAATAGCTATAATTATATGGCTACCTCAGTTTAAAAATAAGACTCTATTACCCCAAAACAATAGTTCTACGAATATACATAGCCATGTTTGGAAATCTAAAATAGCATGGCAGATAAGTATTTTTTTATCAAGTAGTGCGATCTTAATGTATACTCTTTCTACATGGCTTCCTTCTATTTTAGAAAGCCAAGGCTACTCTATCCAAGATGCTGGTTATTTAGCAGGATTATTCCAAATGTCTTCTAGTTTACCCGTATTAATAATAATCCCTCTAATGAAAACATTAAAGGATAAAAACATCGTTTCTTTATTATTAGCACTATGTAGCTTCTTAGGTATTTTATTCCTTTTACTTAATATTCTTACATTCATTGCTGTAGTAATACTAGGAATAGGAATTGGTGGTACATTTATGGTTAGCTTAATATTGATAGGAGTTAGAACTAGTAATGCTCAGATAGCAGCTGTTCTTTCTGGAAAATCTCAATCAGTAGCATATATACTAGCAGCTTTAGGACCTGTTATAGCAGGGTTATTCCATCAGATAACCTCAAGCTGGGAACTACCTCTTACTATCTGCATTTGCGTAGCAATCATTATGGTTCTTTTTTCGTTTTTCGTTGCAAGTCCTGAGAAAATAACAATCGAGGATATTTAAGAGTTATTCTGACAATAGTCTTTAATATATTTTTTAGGTGAGCATTTAAAAATCCTTTTAAAGAAGGTAACAAAAGTACTCGTTGACTCATATCCCAAATAGCTAGATACCCATTCTACTGAATAACCTTCATATAACTTCTGTAATGCTACAACAATATGTAATTGTTTTTTCCAATCACTAAAACTCATTCCAATATTTTTCTTAATTTTCCTTGATAACGTTTTATCACTAACTGAACATCTATAAGCCATATCAGAAATATACTTATACTTAATTGGTTCTTTAAACCACTCTAAAGCCACCTCTTGCAAAAGACCCTCATTAGGTAGCGAGAAATTATAAGAAGTTGGTAACATATTTGATAGTTGATCAGCTAATACACTACCTATTTTTTGATTTTTAGGTTTTAATTGGTCTACTATTCTTTGTTGCGACAAATGTAAAACTAGTTCTTTTATTAATGGTGATATATATATTACACAAGCTTTCTCTGGCATCTCCTCAAGCATGGATCTATTAATAAATACCATACATACTTCACTATATTTACTTATCAAACTATTGTGGTAAATATAGCTAGGAATCCATAATGCACTCCCTAGAGGAGCTACCCAAATATCTCCTTCAATATTTGATTGCACAGATCCTCTTATTGGTAATATTAACTGAGCTTTAGAATGGTTATGATATTTAGACTCTTCACTATAGTTTTTAATTTCGGATTTTAATACAACTGTTGAGTCTAAATAACTATCTGGTTCAAAATCAATAGTTAAAGTATCTCCAAGCATAAAAGAATAAAGTATTTAGAAGCAAGCTTATAGTAATTCTATATTATACTTGTCTTTATATAAATTTTTTTGGGCAATATATGCTAAAACTATTTTGATCACCTATAATTTAATCATATTGAAGATTTATACTTCTCTATTATTGACTCTTTCTATTTTCTGTTTATTTTCGATTTTCATCCTAACAGACTTTTGCTTATCTGATGATATATACATATACATAACAGGTAGTATAAATAAAGAAAACACAGCTCCTACCA
Organism: Francisella sp. LA112445; assembly: GCF_012224145.1. Taxonomy (NCBI): domain Bacteria; kingdom Pseudomonadati; phylum Pseudomonadota; class Gammaproteobacteria; order Thiotrichales; family Francisellaceae; genus Francisella; species Francisella sp. LA112445. Next base: position 438,664 of record NZ_CP041030.1, on the reverse strand, counting down.
TTAAACCAGATGCTATAACAATACCAATACACTGACGACTAACTGATCCTGCTCCTGAAGCTACAACTAAAGGTAAAACCCCTATAATCATAGCTAATACAGTCATTAATATAGGTCTAAATCGCTGTGAAGAAGACTTAACTATTGCATCATATTTGCTTAGATTATCTTCTACCTGTAATTTATTAGCAAACTCAACTACCATAATCCCCTGTTTGGATATAAGACCAATTAGTGTGACTAAACCAAGCTGTGTATAAATATTTAAAGATGCCCAATCTTTATTAAAAAACTGTCCTAAATACAATGGTATTAACGCTCCTGATATAGCCATAGGTACAGTTACAAGAATAACTAAAGAATCTCTAAAACTCTCAAATTGTGCTGCCAAAGCTAGGAAAATAAGAACCACAGCAAATCCAAATGCAATCATCATAGTATTACCATTTTGAAGGAATTGGCGTGATGCTCCAGAAAATGAATATGAAAAACCCGCAGGTAAGTTACTATCAGTCAGTTTTTTAATATAATCTATTGCCTGTCCTTCTGATACTCCAGGACTTAACATTGCTGATACAGTCACAGAGTTTAGTTGCTGGAAAGTATTTAAGGTTAGTGGTTGACCAACTGTTTAAAACTAACCAATGCTGATAAAGGAACTTCTGAGTTAAACATATTATCTATTTTATCTGATTCAATGTATATACTACCTAACTGCTCCTGTGTTAACATTTGGTTTCTTGGTAACTGTGGTATTAATTCAAAACTATAACCTTGTAAGAAAAAGTGATTTATATACCCACCTGCATACGAGTTTTGCAATGTTTTAGAAATGTCTGACATCGTGATACCTAAAGCACCTGCTTTGGTTCTATCTATAGACAAATCGACAACAGGGTTATCAAAAAGTAAATCACTATTTACATATGAGAATAAACCACTTTTATTCATTTTATCAATAAGACTATTTGTAACTTGATTAATTGATACATAATCACTTGTGCTTTGTATCACTAATGAAACATCCGCGCCATGATCAACTCCAGGAAGTGATGGATTTTGATAGCTAAAAGCAACCATACCTGGAATTTCATTTAGCTTAGACTGAAGTACTTTTGCAGTAGTTTGTTGAGAAACACTTCTTTCATTTGAAGGTTTCATAACAACTGCTCCAATAATTGAGTTTGTACCCATTACTCCATCTAAAACAAACGAATATTGTTTACCAGGAATCTTATCTTGAACTTTAGCTAATGCTGAGCTAAAAACTTTTAGATAATTAAGATTAGCTGCTGAAGGTGTTGTTGCCATTACACCAACATAATTTTGATCTTCTACTGGTGCTAATTCAGATTTTATTCCACGTACCATTACAAAACAACTGATTAAAACAACTATTGCAATTACAATGAAGGTAGGCTTAACATCTAGTACCATTATTAGTAGCTTTTTATATGTACTAGCTGCATTATCAAGAGCATGATTTATAAATTGTGCAAATTTTGACTCTGATGTATTTTCTTGAAGAATTTTTGAGCATAACATTGGAGATAAAGTATATGCAACAAGTCCTGATATCAGAACTGTTCCTGCTAAGGAATATGCAAACTCAGTAAATAACTGCCCAGTTAATCCATTCATCATGCCTATTGGCGCATAAACAATAACTAGTGTAAGACACATCAGTATAAGAGGTGTTGCAACCTCTCTTGCTCCTTTAATCGTTGCAGTAAAAGGATCTAGACCATCTTCAATATGTCGATGTATATTCTCTAACACAACAATAGCATCATCTACTACAAGACCTATTGATAATATCATTGCTAACAAGGTCAGAAGGTTTATAGAGAATCCCATGATTTTCATCAAGAAGAAACTACCTATTAAACATAGTGGCACAGATACAATAGGGATAAGTACTGCCCTAAATGACCCTAAGAATAAGAAAATTACAAAAGCAACAATAATAATTGCCTCAATTAATGTATAAACAACGTCTTTAATTGAATCTTTAATATATACCGTACTATTATATGCTATCGTAAGATCTAAACCATTTGGAAGAGTTTTTCTAATTTCTGGAACACTTTTTACCAATCTATCTACTACAGTAAGGATATTAGCATCTGGAGATACAACAGGCCCTACTAATACAGTAGGCTTACCTTGAAATTGAACATAAGTTTTATAATCCTGAGGACCTAACTGAACTTTAGCTACATCTCTTAATCTTATAACTTGATCATTAGATTTTTTGATAATTAAATCTTTATAGCTTTGAGCATCAGAAATACTTGTCTCAGGATTTAATGTATAGTTTAGGTATGGCCCTTGAATTTGCCCTCCTGCAGAAACTAAACTATTTGCTGCTATAGCATTGTTTAAATCGCTTGGAGAAATCCCATATTCTGCCATTTTATTTTTATTTGGAAAAACTCTCATTGCATATGGCTCATTCCCCCACACAAGAACATCAGACAAGCCTCCTTCAGAATGTAGCTTTGGAACTATTGCTGCATTTATATAAGCAGATATTTGAGGTATAGTCATGCTCTTACTAGTAAATGCTAACAACAAAGGAGGAAATGTTGATGCCGGATGCAGCTTTATTGTAGGAGAATAAGCATCTTTCGGAAGTTTATTTAAAACAGCATTCACATTTTGTACGACTTCAGATAACACAGTATTTGGGTCATCTCCTAACTTAACGTATAACGTTATTGTACTTGTTCCTAATGCTGACTGAGAGGTCATATAATCAATCCCTCTAGTAGCTCCCACAGACTCTTCTATAGGTCTTGTAACAAAAGCCTGTATTGTCGATGGACTAGCTCCGGGATAAGTGGTAGTTACAGTAATATTTGCACTATTTAAATAAGGGTACTGTCTTACTTGTAACGTAAAATATGACCCAATACCAACAACAATTATCATCAAGCTTATAGCTATTGATAATATTGGTCTACATATAAAAATATCAATAAATTTCATTATATATCATCACCTTGAGTATAAATATTATTATCCAACTTAATGGTATTATTCAGCATAACATCCATGCCTTTATGAACCTTATTTTGACCTGAGGTAACAATCATAGTATTTGGTTTTAAACCCGAAACTAAAGCTAGATTATTACGAGTTTCCAAAACCTTAATATTGACCTCTCCTACTTTATATAAGTTTTTATTTGTTCTAACTGTTTTCATTCCATCTACCTCAGTAGATGTATAAATAGCCTTTTTAGGTTTTCCTAATGAATCTAGCTCCTGAGTAAGAGTTAGTACAGACTGCCCATATAAAGAATAATTTATAGCATTCCTAGGTATTACCACAGCGTCTTTCTCATTTTGTAAGTTAATATGAATATTCAAAAACATCCCAGGTAGTATCTTATGTTCAGGATTTTTATAAGTTGCCTGAACAATGATTGATCTATTTGAATTATTGATAAAGGAGTTAATAGCAGTTATTTTTGCAGAAAATTTTTGTCCTTTATATGAATCAGAATAAAAGCTTATACTCTGACCAAGATGAATTAAACTTAGTTTATTCTGTGGCACTGCAAAATTAATAAACACTGGATTAATTTTTGCTAAAGTTGCCGCATTATCCCCATTATTAAAATACTGTCCTAAACTAATATTTCGAATACCGATCTTGCCATCAAAAGGAGCTCTCACCTCTTTAAAGCCAATCTGTGACTCTATATTTTTCACTTTAGCTAATGCTGAAAGATAACTAGCGGCAGCTTTATCAGCACTTTCTTTAGATGTTGCTCGCTCTTTAGCTAAACTTTTATAACGTTCATATGTTACTCTTGCTAGTTTCAAGTTTGATAGAGCCTCTTCAAGATCTGCCTTTAATTGGCTAGTATCAAGCTCAAATAACAAATCACCTTTTTTTACTTCTTGCCCGCTTACAAAGTTAATTTTACTAATAATACCACCAGATTGCGTAGAAATTTGAGTGGTTTGAACAGCTTGAACTTCACCAATTGTATCAATACTTCGCTTCCAGCCAGTTTCTTTTATCTTAGTAGAAGTCACACTATCTGGCTCAGGTCTGAACTTTGCCATTCTATAATTAGTTAATGTCTGCATTAATTCAGCAGATCCAAAAATTAAACCAAATATAAGGAAAGTTACAACAATCACAAATATAGAAAATATCTTTCTATTTCTTAACTTGGCAATTTGTTTTTTAATAATTGGTAATCTTAAGATTAAATATATAACTCCTATAATTAATCCAATATCACCTAATATTGACCATACTAGTATTAATATAATAATCACAAAAATACTATATATTTTTTTATTAGTTTGAATCTTCTCTTTGAAGATTTTGATATATTTTTTATAGTTAATCATTTTATTCTATTACTCTTTTCTAAAATTATTTATAAATATGGGATTTTGATTAAAAGTCAAATACATATATTGGAAAATTTCATACTATATGTACTTTTGTATTATTTGATAAATCATTTAAGATATGAATGACTTATATAACATATTTTTCTCATAGAATATCCCTCATAGAAGGCTTAAATAATTAGGTTTAAACTATTCTAAAAGAAGTAATTAAAACTTAATATAATTATTTAGACTTTTTATAGTGAGTTATGGACACCCAAACAGATATTTAATGCATGATAAAAAACAATTTTTATCATGTTATTTGAACATAAATGAAACTTTTAAAACTAAAGAGAAAAATTAACAAATTAGAAAAAACTAAAGGCGACTATACGTTAAACTTCCATAGCTCAAACATCCTGTTTGCTACAACTTTATTTGCCTTCGCTGTTGGATGACAATAATCCCAGCATAAATATTTTTCAGGATCACCTAGTATCTCTATATCATACTGAATATTACCTAATGAGTCAGCACCTCCATAACTATCTATACAAGCATCAGTAACATTCTCAAAACCATATTTCATAGGGCTATCCATGCAGTCATTTAATAATGTAAAAAAATCAAAAAGCTTAAGATTTACCTCTGGGAATAACATCTGTAAATCTGCAACTCTATTTCTTAGTAAACCATTTTGTAGATTAATATTTAACTGCAAATATGATTTAAAAAACTTACCAACCCAATTAGATAGATATTCCTTATAGCCAGGAGCTCTTGTTACATCAGGAATATTCCAAACTATTATATTTCTTGCCCCCATTAAAATAGCTTTTCTAAGAATTTTTTTAAGATCTCTAGCAACTCTAAGCTTTGCTGTTAAGTTTATATATGGTATTTCATTATAAACAGTAAACATAAAGTTATTAGCGCCACCATTTATAATAACCATATCATCACTAGCAAATCTACCTTCTTCATTTTCAAACCTTGCTAATTGTTGAGATACAGGGAATGCATGATGCTTAAGCAGCGAGGACGGGTTAGGACCATGTGTTAAAGCTCCACCTATTGCATAATTCTTATGTTTAACCTCTTTTGATTGTTGTTCTTTGGCTATTAATTCAGCTAGATATTCAGTAGAAACAAAGCCATTGGAAAATCTTCCATCAAAATAAGGCTTGCCAGGTATATCAAGAGTTTTCATAATATTGCCATTATCTAAGAGGCTATCACCAAAAACTACAAGTCTATTTATATTCATATTATTTATTATCCTTATGCTCAAAAAAATTGACCATCCAATGAGCTATTATCAAACTATTATCTCTTATCCTCAAGCTCTCTAAAGCATGTTGAAATTCATTTTTAATATCATCCTGATACTCTTTTATCAAGGCATGGTTATGAACCTTTAGCATCTCTGGATGTGCCTGAATTCCTAATATATGATTGTTTATACAAAACATTTGCACTTTACAATAATCACTTGTACTTATAAGCTCAGAACCTTCAGGTAACTCTACAACCATATCTTGATGGTAAAATAACAAACTTAGATAGTTATGAAATGGTTCCATCCAACTTTTCTTATTTAGAACCTTAACATTTCTTACACCTACGGCAAAACCTTTAGGTCCACGCTCTACTCTGCCACCTAAAGCTTGGGCTAGTATTTGGTGCCCAAAGCAGATTCCTATTATTTTTTTATTTTTATTGTATAACTTAACTATTTCAGATTTCAGTCGAGTTATCCATGCTAACTTATCAAATGCTGTAGCTTTGCTACCTGTTATTATAAAACCATCATAAATATCATAATTTTCAGGATACTCTTGTTCTGTTACATCAAAAATATCCAAATCAACAACAACTGATAATTTAAAAAATAGATTAGCAAACATATCCGGATAATTTCCTCCTGAAACTACCCTTCGATGTTCAGGTATATGATCTGTCTGTAAAATTGCTATTTTCATTTTTGTTATTTTGTGACTCTATTTTATTAATGCTTCAAATAATATTTTCTTAAACTCTTCAGTAATTTCGAAGGTGTATGTATGAGATTTACCACCTAATCGAGAACCTTTTATTTTTAGCAAATTTTTGTCTTTAGAAATATCTTTGATATTTATTACATCTACTTTTGAATCATCTAAGATCTCTGCTTTGCGTTTCCAATTATCTCTATACCTTGTAATTGCCGCACGATAAGAACCAGATATTTTGTTTTCTAGAGCTCTTTTAACAAACTCTTGAGCTCCCTGAGGAATCTCTTCAGCAAACTTCTTTAATTCATAAAGTGTTCTTACATCATCTATAATTCCCTTCTCAGATAGCTCACGAATATTCTGATCAGAATCAGAAATTTTAAGACGCATAGAAATCCAGCTATTATCTCTTCCTAAGATTTTAGCAATATCAGATTTTTTCATTTGTTTATTGTCTATCAAATCTTTTAGAGCATCAGCTTCTTCAAAAGGTGAGACACTTTCACGCTGATCATTTTCTAAAAGTTGCAAAAGTACAATACTAGCATCAGACTCTTCTTGCCTAACTATACAGGGAATTGTCGTAAGACCAGCCTCTTTACTTGCTAAATATCTTCTTTCACCTGCGATTATATAATGTAAACCATCATCTTTTTTGGTTGTAACAATAATTGGCTGAATCACGCCATTTTCTTTAATACTTTTAGCTAATGAATCAATATTCTTAAAAGTCTTACGTGGTTGATCTTTATCAGGTTGTACAATACTCAAAGGTAATTCAAAAAGTTGGCCTACTTTACTAGCCTGCTCATTAAGCTCTTGAAGTTGCATTGCTCTAAGTATGTCTTTTTTTTCTTGCCCTACAGTATCATGAACTTTTTGATTAACTTTACGATTCATTAATGATACTTTCTTAGCCATTATTCTCTCCGAAGAATTCTGTTATTTCTCTAGCAAGCTTTTTAACCTGTATATGAACTTTGCTTTGCTTTGCATAATCACCAATATATAAGCCTTCTGCCTCAGACTCGATAAACTTAACACTTTGAGAAACATATGCTTCAAAAAAGTTACCATCCTCTTCAAAGAAATCCATCAGACTTTTCGACATATTAGATTGCATTTGCACTCTATTTGCAAAAAACTTGTATGGTTTATCTGCTGTTAAAGCCAGATCTTTTGCCTCAATAAGTCCAGATAGGTCCATCCCACTTGGTGAGCATGGAATAACTACCAAATCAGATAATAAAGCCGATTTTAAGGCTGCTGTTTGAAAGTTAGGCGGTGTATCAATAACAATGTAATCCAAGCCTGGTTTTAGCTCAGAGACTTTCTCTCTGACACTTTTTTCATCCAAGTTATAAACAAACCCTTCAGACTCATCATTTTTTGTCATCCACATATAAGCGTCAGGCTTATCTTTGTCCATATCTATTATAACAACCTTATAACCTAACTCTTTCAATCCACAAGCAATATTTATAGCAGTTGTAGTTTTGCCAGAGCCACCTTTTTGCTGTAGCAAAGAAATTACTTTTGCATTTTTTTGATCCATTTTTTTAAACCTTAAAATGTATAGCTTATTTTATTTATATAAAATACTTATAGAATTATAGTCTATATTTGTCTGCTATAAAACCAACTTTTGTAGATTAACTATTGATATGTGAGTAGTTTTCTTATATTTTATTAGTTCACTTATGAGTGTTTCAAATACTCTTTTTACAAGAAATTCATTTCAAAGGTTAAAAATGGCAAAAAATTTAGTAATTGTAGAGTCTCCTGCTAAAACAAAGACTATAAAAAAATATTTAGGAAATGACTTTGATATCCTAGCATCTTTTGGGCATGTACGTGAGATACCATCAAAAGACACTTCCATAGATGTAAATGATAATTTCAAAATCAAATTCACAACTAGTGATAGAAGTAAAAAACATTTAGATGCTATAAAAAAAGCTGCTAAAGATGCAGATAGTATTTATCTAGCTACCGATCCAGATAGAGAAGGTGAAGCAATATCATGGCATGTTAAAGAAGTTTTAAAAAATGCACGTCTACTTAAAGATAAGAATGTTTACAGGGTCAGCTTTAATGAAATCACCAAATCAGCAGTTACAAATGCTATAGAAAATCCTAAAGAGCTTTCTATGGACTTAGTAAATGCTCAAAAAGCACGTCAAGCTTTAGATTTCTTAGTGGGCTTTAATTTATCACCTTTATTATGGCGTAAAATCACAAGTGGCTTATCCGCAGGAAGAGTCCAAAGTCCAGCTCTAAGGATGATTGTTGAGCGTGAAATAGAACGTGAAGATTTTGTCAAAAAGGATTACTGGAGCTTAACAGCTGACACTTTTAAGAAGAAAAAAATACTTGCTAATTTAATAGAATTTGACAATACAAAAGTTGAGCAATTTACTTTCACTAAAGACAAAGATGCAGAAACAGCAAAAGATATTATATTAAAAGATGCTAACGGTTTTTTAATTGTTGATGGAATTACGGAGAAAAAAACTAGAAGAAATCCTTACCCTCCATTTATAACTTCAACTTTGCAACAAGAAGCCTCTAAAAAACTTGGTTTTACTGCAAAAAGAACTATGTCTACAGCACAAAAACTGTATGAAGGTATAGATCTAGGAAATGGTGAATCTGTTGGTCTTATTTCATATATGAGAACTGACTCAACGAACCTTTCTAATGATGCTTTAAATGACATTAGAAGCTTTATTGAATCAAAGTTTGATAAAGATATGTTACCAGCTAAGCCTAGAATTTTTGGTAAAAAATCACAAAATGCTCAAGAGGCCCACGAAGCTATTCGTGTAACTGCTGCAAGCAGAACTCCTGAATCAATAAAGCAACGTTTAACTTCTGATGAATTTAAACTTTATAGCTTAATTTATAACAGAACTATAGCATCCCAAATGAAGCATGCTACTTTAAATAGCACATCTGTTGACTTAATTACTGAAAATAATAAACATAAATTTAGAGTTACAGGAACTGTTATCGTTGATGCTGGATTCTTAAAAATCTACAACGTTGAAAAAGATGAAGATGATAAAGATTCTGATGATGAAATAACTTTACCTAAATTTGAAAAAGGTGAAAAAATAAAGCTTAACGATGTACTTGTTAAAGCTCATTCAACAGAGCCACCTCCTCGCTATACAGAAGCATCTCTAGTAAAAGCTTTAGAAAAACATGGTATTGGAAGACCATCAACATACGCAACTATTATCTCCACACTACAACAAAGAGAATATGTTGAAGTTGAGAAGCGTCGTTTTATCCCTACTGACAAAGGTCGTATTGTGAATAAATTCTTAACAGAATACTTTAAAAAGTATGTTGAGTATTCATATACTGCTGGTCTAGAAAAAGAGCTTGATGAAATTGCACATCATAAGAATGATTACTTAAATGTTTTAAATAGCTTCTGGCATCCTTTTATTGAGAAGATAAATAAAATCTCAGAAGATGTTTCACGTAAAGATGTAGTCACTGAAGAGCTTGATGAAGATTGCCCTGAATGTGGTAGTAAACTATCTTCTCGCTTAGGCAAAAATGGTAGATTTATCGGTTGTACCAATTATCCAACTTGTAAATATACTCGTCGTGTTGATAGTGACGGTAAAGAAATTGAAAAAGAAGAGCCCACTATTGTTGAAGGTAGAAAATGCCCAGAATGTGAATCAGATTTACATATTAAACAAGGGCGCTATGGTAAATTTATAGGTTGCTCTAACTATCCAAAATGTAAACATATGGAACCACTAGAAAAACCTAAAGATACTGGTGTTGTTTGCCCTAAATGTAATAAAAACCATATTGTTGAAAAGAAATCACGTAAAGGTAAAGTCTTTTATGCTTGCTCAGGATTCCCTAAATGTAAGAATGCTTACTGGTACCCACCAATAAAAGAGCCTTGCCCTAAATGTAATTCTCCTATACTGCTACATAAGACAACTAAGAAAGATGGTGAACAAAAAGCATGTCCTAATACAGAATGTGATTATGCTGTGCCTTTTGAAGATAATAAATAATATCCAACACTATAATCAAAGTCTACTTTTATAGTTCTTTAGATATATTTACTCCAATATCTGAAAACAAGTATTAATTTTAGGGTCTAGATAACTTTAGCACTAAATTTTCTTACTAAAGTACACATGATTTTATATAAATCATTATCTTTGTTATTCCACCTAAATTCACACTCTTTTAAATGTAAAACAAACGTATCATCACTTAATCCGTTAAATTTTGCAAGTCTTCTTTTAGAGAAAGACCAAAATGACTCTATACCATTAACATGGTTTTTACCACGAGCAAACTCATTGTGAGAGTGATAAATACGATAGTGATCATAACCGTTTAGAATAAGCCCATCATATGCTTTCCAGCCATCAGTATAGATTGTGCTGCTTTCGAGTATTTTACCCTGTATTATAGGCATTAAGGACTCTTTAGAGCAGTTTGGTACAATAGAAACATAGACTTTATTGTGTTCATCGCGTTTTAAAACACCGAATACTGGTGTTTTACCAACTGCACCACGACCACGTTTACCTCGTACTCGTTTAGCTCCAAAATAAGACTCATCTAGTTCAAACTCTCCAGTAGATGCTAAGAATTTTTCATCAGATAATAGAATTAGGGGCTGTCCTAGATAACTAAGTTATGTTAGGATGGTTTTGATGAGGAAAAGTAGATTAAGTACATACAAGCAAGACAAATTAATAGAGTTATTTATAGCAGGAAGTACAGCACGAACTGCATCAGAATTAGTATCAGTAAATAAAACCACAGCCAGCTATTATTTTCATAGATTAAGATTATTAATTTATGAAAATAGTGAGCATTTAGAAATGTTTACAGGAGAGATTGAAGTAGATGAAAGCTATTTTGGAGGAACTCGTAAAGGGAAACGAGGTAGAGGAGCTGGTGGTAAAGTTCCTGTATTTGGCTTACTTAAACGTAATGGTAAGGTATATACAGTAATCATTCCAAATGCTAAGAGTGATACTCTATTACCAATAATTAGAGAAAAAGTTAAACCTGATTGTATCGTTTACACTGATACTTTTAGGAGTTATAATGCCTTAGATGTTTCAGAGTTTAAACATTATAGAATTAACCATAGTAAGCTGTTTGCAAAGAAGCATAATCATATAAACGGTATAGAAAACTTCTGGAATCAAGCTAAGAGACATTTGAGAAAATTTAATGGTATTCCTAGAGACCATTTTTACTTGTTTTTGAAGGAATGTGAGTGGAGATTTAATCACAGTGATTCTAAGGAACAGCTAAAGCTAATTAAACACTGGGTTAGAGAGAGTTTAAAGTAAACTTATCTAGGACAGCCCCTAGAATTATTTTACGAAATCTATCAAAATAGCGGTTAATTGTTACTCTGCTAACATTAGTTATTTTACTCGTATTTGTCGCTGTTAAATCCAAGCAGAAACACTTCAAAATCTCTCTAATTTTAGCATCTGAAATATGCGAAAGTTTTTTATACCTTACAAAAATAGATAAAATATAGCTCCATCAATGATTTTTGACAAGCTAAAGTTATCTAGACCCTAATTTTATTAAGCTCTTGAAATGAATTTAAGATAGCAGATTATAATAATTTGATACTATAGAAGTATATTTAATCTAAATCCACATTGGCGGAAAAATAAGAGGTAAAATAACGATACAGAACAAACTAGCGATTATCGCTAAGCTGATTACTAAATAATTAATTTTTGATAAATTTACTCCCCCATCTACAGTTTGTATTTTATTAGCAAATATAGACAAGCAAAAACCAAATACAAACACACAACCAAACAAACCTAATGATGTTTTAAACATCGCACTGAACATACCGTCTATCATTCCAGCTGTCAGCATCATCACAAATATACAGTGATAAGGATTTGAACATATTTCGACTCTATTTTTAAATAAGTTCTTAACACTTGTGATAATAACTGTAGCTGCTGCAATAAATGCTGGAATACCCCATTGTGACCATATCTCAAGTAATAAGTTATGGGGATAGCCTGCAGAATATTTAGTGACCGCAATATAATTCCACTGACCTATTCCTGTTAAAGGATGATCAACCCCAATCCAAAAAGCTTCCCTCCATATAGGAATCCTACCACTTGCTCCATATCTAAATAGATCTGAAATTACTCCAGAATATACATTTGCCATAATAAAATTAGTATAAAATAGGTCTAATAAAAATCCACAGATTAGTGATGATATTACTAAAGTAAACGCTAATCTAAAATACTGACGAGCAAAAATAAAAACTAATGGCAATATCACTATATATTCCGCAAATATCGTTCTAAATGCATGATTAATTAGAATAAACCAGGAGAGAGTTAAAGCTATAAACGCACCAATTTTATATATCGATCTTAGATCAATAAACCAAGGTAAAAGTAAAAGTGGTAAGAACCAACTAAAATAATTATCTAAAAAACGAGGATTCAAGCAATTATACATATATAACAAATCTTTTTGTATATTTCCTGCTATAGCTGGCCCATATATAGAATAATTAGCTAAAGATAACTGAAGAAATAAAGACCCTCCAAAAAATATCAATGACAATAATATAATTATGAAAAATGCTTGTATGCTTTTAACATTATCCTGAACATACGTTGCTACAAATAAAACGCAGAAAAATTGCAAAAACGTTACCCCCACACCTTTAAAAGCTATTGACGGTGATATAGCAAAAGCAGATGATATAATCCCAAAAACAAAAAATATAACTATCGCATATCGAACTATCTTTGAGAAGCTCTTAAACAGCTCTATTATTTTTGATAATAACTGTTTATTAAGTAAAATCGCAACACTTGCTGCGCAAAGACTATAATAAAATATATAGTATCTATCTATAAATAGATAAAGATTTACTGAACGTAAATCATTAAAATACTTACCTTTTTCACCAGCTATAGGCATTATATTTAATGTTGTAAAATGCATAAAAGGCATTAAAAACACAACAAAAATAGCCACTGCTAAAAAGTAAAAAATACAATCACTATATGTGATTTTTTGCAAAAATTGCTTCATTATTATTTTCCTAAACTACAAAATTAATTACTCTTATAGTTTAGCAAAATTATAAACTTTATTCTTTGGGAAAATTAGAGATTATTTAATTATTTGATAGAAACAGAGCCTTTAGCTAAAGTAGAATTATCTGACTTATTAACAACTGTTGCTGTCCATTTTCCTTGACACACCTTATCATCACTAAGAACACTTTGGCTATCACTTGTAATATCTTGCGTATCTTTAAACTTAGTAATAGGGAAAGAAGTGCTATAGCAATTAGTATCTTTAGGAGCAGTCCATGTTAGATAAATTGTTCCTTGAGGTGCACCATTCCAGTTTGTAATAATCTTAGCATCGATTTCATGAGTTTTAGGCTTATACTTTAAGTTTAAAGTTGCTGTTGGCTTATCAACTGATAAGTTTTCACCGTCTTGATCTGGATTATCTAACTGATCATCAGGATTAACTTTCACTGAATCATCAGAACTATACAACCCACTGATAAATGAACTATAAGATTTACTAAAAGAGTGATAAGTATCACTACAGCCTGCTAATCCTAAAACCATTATACAAAGTGCTATTTTTTTCATTAACTCTCACCTATTTATATCTATCTTATTGAGATTGATTTTGCTGTTAAATATCAATTTCTTTTCTTACTTATTCAACTGCTGATCAAAAAACTAAAAAATGAAATAATTAAATATTTCTTCATAAAAATTTAATCAGTTACAATTCAAGCTATATTTTAACATCTAGACAAGACAAGTAAAGAAGATATATTAATAAGAATAGATATTTAACTGCTAGTTTTTAGTTGATTAATTTGTTGAGATATTTTAGAAGCCTCGTTTGCTTGAGTTTGTGATGTAACTTTTAATTCATTTATTTTAGTTTGATATTCATTAGCCTGAGCCCTATATTGATTTATTTTCTCATCTAACTTCACCTTATCTAAAGTTTTTTGTATCAACTCTTTATTGACCGCAATAGCGCTACTATTATTTGGATCTTTAAATTGTGAATATGCCGCTTTTAAATCTTTAATATCAGAGTTTAAAGCATCCGATTGTTTTTGTAATGCATCAGCTTCTTTTCTATAAGTAACTATTTTAGCACTATATTCCTCTGTACTTGCTAAATTTTGTGAAGCTTGATATGTTAAGCTTTTTTGTGTTTGTTGTAGCTGTTGCATTTGCTTCTCTGCATCTGAAGCACATGAGGTTAGTATAGCCGCAACTGTTAATATTAATGATGTTGAGATGATTTTTTTCATAATGCCATAATTCCAATAAAACAAACATGTATTTACATCATAGCAAAATATAAAATATATAAATAGAAAAAATATTTTAAGATAGTAAGAAAATAGAAGAAAATTAAGATTAAACAGTTATAGAATCTGTAGCGATAACATTCTTATCAAATAAAACATTTGCTGTCCATTTACCATGACAGTACGTTTTACCTTGCTTAATTTCAACAGATGCCCAAGTCTTATCTTTCTTATCACTGTATTTAGTAATTGGGAAACTAGTATCATAACACTTAGTATCTTTAGGAGCTTCCCATTGTAATTTAACACTTCCTTGTGGATTGTTATTGTACGTAGTGTATATTGTTGCAACAATTTGATCTTGGCTATTTTTCTTAAGTTTAATTGAAGCAGTTGGTGCAGTTGTACCAGATACAGCTGTTGCTTCTTGTGTTTTAGCTTGAGTTGCTGCTTGCTGACCTTGAGAGTCTTTTGCATCTTTACTATCAAAACCTAGAGTTGAGCAGCTTGCTAACCCAATAACAGCCAAAGAAATTGCACTTAATTTTACTATATTTTTCATAAACGATACTCCTCTAAAGTAGTTTTATAACTTTCTAACACTCAATAGAATTATAACAACAATCAAAAAAAAACACACAAATTATTTACTAAATAATTATGCAACTGACATTGCGATTTTCATTAACTAAAAGATTATATGTCTTGCATGCAACATCACTTGCCATGAAATCCACACTTTTACCATTTCTAGCTAGCTCGCCTATTATCTCAACAGGTGGTATAACCTGTGTCTTGCCAGTTCCTATAATTACAATTTCTGGATTACTCTTGAGGATAAGTTGCAAATGACTTTTCTGAATATCTTTAACCTCTGCTATCTTCTCCTCATAATCAAGAACCTCCGTCGATGATAAAATGAGAGGATAATCATACTCACCAATATTCAGTCTGAACCTACCATTAATATATTCTTTAAAAAAAACTGGCGCAGTTATTTTTTCTTCTTGTAAAGTCATCATAGTAAAAAAACCTTGATTATAATAATATAGTTATCATATATAGAATTATAACTTATCAATATTATATCTAAACCATATTTTAAGGTGATTATGAACTCAATAACTCAAAGTACTGACTTACCTAATCTTTCACAATTTAAAGTAGATGAAGTAAAACCAGCTATAGACTCTTTATTAGAGATCGCTGATAGAAATTTAAAACAAGCTTTAGAAACTAAGGATCCAAGCTGGAGTACATTATTAAATCTAGAAGAAAATGATGAAAAAATCACCCAGGCATTTTCTTCTATCTCGCATATGAATGCTGTTTGTAATTCTAAAGAGCTCCGTGAAAGTTATGAATATGCGATAGCTAAGCTTACAGAATTTTATACAAAAGTAGGTCAGAATAAAGAGTTATACAACCTATATAAACAAGTTCAAAAACAAGATCTTAATAACGAGCAGGCTCAAGCAGTACGTAAAGCTATAGTTAGTTTTGAACAATCAGGTGTAAGTCTTGATGAGTCTAAAAGAAAGCGCCTGCAAGAAATCTCTCAAGAGTTAGCACAACTAAATTCAAAGTTTGAAAACAATGTTTTAGATGCAACAATGGACTGGATATACTCTACAAGTGATGAAAAAGAACTTAAAGGTTTATCAAGTAACACTATTGAAGCTGCAAAAGCTAAAGCACAACAAAAAGAGCTAAATGATGAATACGCTCTTGGTATTGATATCCCAACATATCTTGCCGTTTTACAACAAGCAGATAACAGATCTTTAAGAGAAAAGTTCTATAAAGCATACTGTACAAGGGCATCAAAAGAAGCAGACAATGAGAGCTTTGATAATGATGAAATAATCGGGCAAATACTTAAGTTACGTATTGAGAAATCCGAAATTTTAGGCTTTAAAAACTATGCCGAGAACTCTCTTTTCACAAAAATGGCAGAGACTCCAGAGCAAGTCTTAGAGCTTCTAAATAATCTTTTAGAAAAATCCACTCCTCAAGCAAAAAAAGACCTTAATGAACTACGTAGATTTGCTGAAGACGCTGGCTTAGTTGATGGACTACAACCTTGGGACACAGCTTATTATTCTGAAAAATTAAAAAAAGCCAAGTTTGATTTTACAGAAGAGGAACTAAGAGAGTATTTTCCTCTAGAAAAAGTTCAACAAGGTTTATTTACTATACTTAATAGAATATATGGCTTAGAAATACGCGAAAATACAGAATATGCAAAATATATTGATGAACAGCAAACTTTTGATTTTTATAAAAATAATGAATATATTGGCAGTATAATTTGTGATCTTTTTGCTAGAGATAATAAACGTGGTGGCGCATGGATGGATGGATCACGTACTGCATTTGTTAACTCAGCTAACCAAAAACAAAAACCTGTTGCTTATGTTAACTGTAACTTCCTTGCTCCTTCAAAAGATGGTGCTAACTTAACTCATAATGATGTTATTACACTTTTTCATGAATTTGGTCATGCTTTACACCATATATTATCACAAGTTAGCATACCATCTATCTCTGGGACAAATGGTGTAGAATGGGATGCTATCGAACTACCAAGCCAATTCATGGAGAACTTCTGTTGGAGTGAAGAAGGTTTAGAACTAATGTCTGGCTCTCGTGATGGTAAAATGTTAACTAAAAAGCAAATAGATAAGTTTGTTGGCACAAGAGAGTTCCATGCAGCTTTAATGATGGTTAGACAGCTTGAATTTGCTATCTTTGATATGAATATTCACTATAAAAAACTAACAACAGTAGCAGATGTCCAAAATGAGCTAGATAATATAAGAGAGAAAATAAATCTAATAAAAACTCCTAGCTATAATAAATTCCAAAATGGTTTTTCACATATTTTTGCTGGAGGATATGCAGCAGGATACTATAGCTATAAATGGGCTGAGATATTATCCTCAGATGTTTTTTCTCGTTTTGAGCAAGAAGGAATACTTAGTGATAAAATCGGACACGACCTACTTGAAAACATTATTTCAAAAGGATCTTCACGTGATGCTATGGATAATTTTGTGGCTTTTATGGGTCGCAAACCTAATGAAGAAGCTCTGCTTAGACATAGTGGAATTAGATAAATTATAGCTTTTCGTCATTCTGAGCTCGTTTTAGAATCTCAATTATCACTTTCATAATAAAACAAATATGCAAACAACAAAAATAGGCAACAAAGCAGAGTTACAAGCTTGTAAGTTCTTAAACTCTCAAGGTCTAAAAATTATAGATCAAAACTTTAAAGCCCTACCATATGGTGAAATTGACATTATTGCCCTAGATAAGAATATTTTAATTTTTGTGGAGGTTAAATACCGTAGCAAAACTAGATTTGCTAAAGCTGAAGAAATGCTTACTTATAGCAAACAACAAAAGCTTATAAATGCAGCAAATATTTTCTTACAGCAAAACCCTAACTATGAAAATTATGAATGTCGCTTTGACTTAATTGCTATAAATGAAAATGATATCAACTGGATCAAAAATGCTTTTGGAGTAGCATAAAGAACTTACAAACCACTACAAAGATCAGTAAAGCTACCTGTAACAAAAGAAGCCTTATCACTTAATAGCCATAAAATAGCTTCAGCAACCTCTTCAGGTTTACCTCCTCGATTCATTGGCAAAGTTTCAGCAATCCTATCAACTCTATCAGGCTCTCCGCCATCTGCATGAATATCAGTATATATAAATCCAGGTCTTACACAGTTCACACGTATACCATCGGCAGCTACTTCTTTAGCAAGTCCAGTTGTCAATGTATCAATAGCACCCTTAGAAGCTGCGTAATCAATATATTCAAATGGAGCACCTTTTCTAGAAGCACCAGATGAGACATTGACTATTGCCCCACCTTGACCACCTTTAGCTTTAGACATCCTAACTATCGCTTCTTTACAACAGTAAAAATGACTCATAATATTTGTATTAATAACGGTTTTAATACGCTCTCCACTCATCTGCATTAATGGCATTTTAGTTTTTAAAATACCAACATTATTTACTAAATGAGTGATAGTTCCCATTTCACTATCAATTGTTCTAAATAGTTTTGAAACTTCTTTTTCATCAGAAACATCAGCCTTTATAGCAATGCATTTAGCGCCAATTTCTAAAATCTTGTCTCTAATTTTAAAAGCTGAAGCCTCATCATTGAGATAATTAATACATATAGAATATCCTTCTCTTGCTGCTTGAATTGCTGTTGCAGCGCCAATACCTCTACTTGAACCAGTAATTAGTAAAACTTTGTTATCCATATTGATATACTAAATTTTTCTGTGATTATTAAAGAATATACTTTCAATTGAGTTTTGGAAATATTATTTTCTTTGTAATTAAATCTTCTAACTATTTCGACCCAAAACCCATTTACCGTATATTTATCATAAAAACAATAGAAATATGCATATTTTACCAAGAATTAGATGTTTTGTGATATTATTATATTAGAAAAAAGAAATAATTTAAAAATTTCTAGTTACTACAGTGACACTAAAATCAGTTTAGTCCGTTGACTTTTTAACCGGCTAAAATTCATTACACTATAAAATACATAAAACAATAACCAATATTCTGGAGAAATTATGTTTGAAGAATATATCCAATACTTTAAAAATAACGAAAAAGCTAATTATTCTGACTTTTTAGAATACTGCTATCAAAATAAACTTAACAATAAGTGGTCAGAAATAGAATACAAAAATATAATGCACGAAATTTATACAAAACATTTTAATTTAAAATGTACTATAAACATCACTGGTGAACCTTATTACAGCTAATTTATTATAATATATTTACTTAGATATAAAACGATGATTTTTAATTTATAAACTCTCGGATAATGCAATCAGCTTCTTAGCCTGTAAAAGCTGGTACTCATCAGTTTCATCATAAAGGTTAAGATTTAAATGCCCTACTTTACGCCCTTTTCTAGGCTCTTTATTATAATTATGGATTTTAACTCTATCTAATGAAGATAAGTCTTTTGTCGATGGCATACCACCTATACAATTTAGCATCACCGTTTTTCTACTTGTAGTATCACCTAGAATTAATCCAGCTATAGCTCTTACGTGGTTTTCAAATTGTGATGTAATTGCCCCATCTATACTCCAGTGACCACTGTTATGAACTCTAGGAGCGATCTCATTTACAATCAACTCATCACCCTTAACAAAAAACTCTATTGCAAGCGTACCAACATAGCCAAATTCTTTAATTAATGTTTTTGCAACTTGCTGAGCTTTTGCTTCTAAAACATCATTTTCAAAAGGTGCTTCTGACTCAACTATTATCCCTTGCTTATGAGTATTTTTAGCTAAGGGATAAAACGCAATATTACCTTTAATATCAGCTGTACATATTTGAGAAACTTCATAATCAAAATTAACAAAAGCCTCATATATAAGACCATCAGGTGCATCTTTTAAAGCATTCCAAGCTTTAGCAATATCATCTTGCGATTTAATTACAAACTGACCTTTACCATCATAACCAAATCTGCGTGTTTTAACTATTGCTGGTAATCCATATTCTTTAACAGCATCCTCAAGCTTATCTAAACTATCAATATTAACAAATTTTGCTGTCTTAATACCGTGATCACGCATAAAAGACTTCTCAAGTAAACGATCTTGTGAAATTGCTATAGCTTTAGCAGATGGATAAACATTTACCTCATGATTAACAGCTTTTATAAGCTCATGGGATATATTTTCATTTTCAAAAGTTATCACATCAAATTGTTTAGCCCAATTTACAACATCATTAACTTTATCTAAGTCGATATCTGTAACACTTTTTACAACCTCTTCGGCACAATCACCTGATTTACCTAAACAATGAAACTCTAGTCCAAGAGGCGTACCGGCAATACTTAACATTCTAGCAAGCTGTCCTGCTCCAATAATACCTATTTTCATACCTACTGCTCTCTAGGGTTTGGATTTTCTAAAACAGTCTTAGTTTGATCGGCTCTAAATTTCTCTAGTGCCTGACCTATCTTAGGATTTGTATGTTGTAAAATACTCGCTGCAAAGAGTGCTGCATTCTTACTTCCTGCTACTCCTATTGCAAAAGTAGCAACTGGAATACCTGCTGGCATTTGTACTATAGACAATAAACTATCTTTACCACTTAATGTACTAGATTTAACCGGAACTCCTAATACTGGTAGATCAGTTTTTGCAGCAACCATACCAGGAAG
The DNA here is from genome assembly GCF_012224145.1 of Francisella sp. LA112445. NCBI lineage: Bacteria > Pseudomonadati > Pseudomonadota > Gammaproteobacteria > Thiotrichales > Francisellaceae > Francisella > Francisella sp. LA112445. The sequence continues at coordinate 417,697 of NZ_CP041030.1, read as the reverse complement.
ATGTGCCGCTCCTCCAGCTCCAGCGATTATAACTTTAAGCCCTCTTTGTTTAGCAGTCTCAGCATAGCTAAACATTTTATCTGGAGTTCTATGTGCAGATACTACCTCACACTCATAGCTTATGCCTAAGCTATCTAAGATATCGCAGCATTCTTTCATTGTGCTCCAATCAGATTTAGAGCCCATTATTACACCAACATCTATACTCATATATAACTTCTCCCCACATCAAAACCATAAATGTCATACTGAACTTATTAATTAAACTATTTTTTCCAACCTTTAATAACTTCAACCCATGCTTTACTTTCTAAATCTTGCACTTTAACCTTTAAACTTTCAGCAGTTTCATCATCACTAACATCACACTTAAGCTGTAAAATAGTATCTCCAGCATCAACCTCTTCTGTGACTTGATGGATAGTACAACCCGAGATATTATCACCAGCATTAATCACAGATTGATGCACACCAAGATCCATTAATCCCGCATGTTTCGGTAAAAGCGAAGGATGAATATTTAAGATTTTATTTTTAAAGCTATTTATAAAAACAGGACTTAAAATACGCATAAAACCAATCAATAAAATCAAATCTGGATTGTATTTTTCAATTTCATTGACAAGTGTCTTATCGTACTCTTCTCGATCTAGTCCTTTGGCACTTATAAATTTATTTGGAATATTATAGTTCCCAGCTCTTTCTAATATGTATGCAGATTTCCTATTTGAAATAACAACATCTATACTAGCATCTATTTCTTTTGCTGATATAGCATCAATTATAGCTTGCATATTAGTACCTCGCGTTGAACCTAATATTGCAAGTTTTAGCTTAGCCACGACTTATAGCTCCTGATATTTATTACCACGTAATAAATTCATATGCCTTATACGTTTATTGATAAGCTCTTTTGTACCAATATCTGGGCGGTGATACATTTTCCCATAAATATTTTTCACTGCATTTTCAGCTTTTTGCTCAGCTTCTGCAATAGTATCCCCCAAACCAAGCACTGCTATTGCCCTTGATCCTGTACCAATCAGCTTACCATCTTTATAATCAACAGCCCCAAGAAAAAGCTCAACATTATCTGGACACTGTGAAATATCAATTTCAAAGTTTTTAACCGATTGATTCGGATAACCTAATGGTACTAGATATTTACATACACTTGCTTGTTTTTTAAAGCTTGAATTTACTTTTCCAAGTGTCCCTTTTGTTATTGCTTCAGCAATCTCAACAAAATCAGTCTCAAGTAAAGTCAATAAGTTCATCGCCTCAGGGTCACCAAAGCGAGCATTGTACTCAATAACCTTTGTATCATTTTTAGTAGCCATAAAGCCACCATAAAGGATACCTTGATATGGTTTACCAAATTTCTCTGCTAGCGCATGCACTACTTTTTCATTTATTTCTTTAGCTCTTTGAATATCCTTATCAGATAAAAATGGTAAGCTATGATCTGCATCAGAGTATGTTCCCATACCACCCGTATTAGGACCTTTATCACCCTCATGAGCTCTTTTATGATCTTGCACAGCTGGCATATGGATAAAATTTTTACCATCAGTAAATGATATTAGAGAAAACTCTTGTCCAACCAACTTCTCTTCAATTACAAACTCTTTCCCTGCATCTACTAATGACTGGCAATGTTTAATAGCTTCAGACATACTGTTTAAGTGATCACCCCATACAAGTACACCTTTACCTCCGCAAAGCCCATCTGCTTTAATCACAAATTGCTTAGCATATTTCTTTAGAGTCTCCTCAACACCATCCATTGAATTAAACTTTTTAAAGTATGGATTAGCACCTATTTTATAATCACGGATTAAATCTCTAGTAAAGCCTTTAGATGTCTCTAATTGTGCTAGATCCTTTGTTGGACCAACCACTCCTATACCATGAGCTTTTAAAGTATCTGCAAGCCCAACTTCTAAAGGAGCTTCTGGACCAATTATAGCTATATTAATATTTTGTGCCTTTGCATATTCTAAAACGGCATCACAGTCACAAATATTAGCAACCTTATAGCCTTGTGCTATTTTATCAATACCTGGATTCACCGCACCACTAATACAATAAAGATTATTCTCGATAGCGCTCTTCTTAACAGCTTCAGCAATAGCATGTTCTCTACTACCTGAACCAACTAGAAGAATATTCATTTGTTTCTCCGTATTTAAATAATTTGTAACATTTTCAGCAATACGCTGATTTATATTTTCTAAATCTTTTGGTAGCTCAAACTTCTGTCCAGTTATCATTTCAAAAAGTGTTATATATTTTTGTGATAGCTCAACAATCAGATCTTCAGGTGCTTCAGGTAAAACCTCATCTTTATATGGATCACAATTTTTAGCAAACCAAAGTCTAAAGAACTCTTTATCAATATTTTCAGGTTCTAAACCTTTCTCAACTCTATCAGTATAAGTGCTTTCTAGCCAAAACCTTGAACTATCTGGTGTATGTATTTCATCAATTAAAATAATTTCGCCAGTTTTCTCATCAATACCGAACTCATATTTAGTATCTGCTAGGATTAACCCATGCTCTAGTGCTTTTTGTTGACCAAATTCAAAAAGTTCTAATGCCTTTTGTGAAGCAAAATCCCATTGTTCCTGGGTTAACCAACCTTCTTTGACAATATCTTGTGCAGAAATTGGACGATCATGATCTTGCTCTTTGGTAGTTGGTGTTAAGATATTTTGCGGAAGTTTTTGGTTTTTGACTAAACCCTCAGGCAAAATATTACCACAATAATCACGACTACCATCTTTGTAATGTGTCCATAAAGAAGTAGATGTTGAACCTGTTATATAGCCTCTAACCACAAATTCAATTGGTAATACTTTTGCTTTTCTAGCAATTACAACATTTGGATCTGGCGATTCTATAAAATGACTTTTGACAATATGAGCAGTTTCTTTAAACCACCACACTGATGATTGCGCAAGTATCTGTCCTTTAAAAGGAATAAACCCTAAAGATCTATCAAATGCAGACTGTCTATCTGTAGATATCAAGATACTTTTATCATCAGTAAAGTACATATCTCTAACTTTACCAGTGTACTTATCTTTAATATCAAGGTTTGTTGATTTTAAAACATTTTTTATATTATTTACGATAATCTGTTTATCAATCATTAGATGATTTCCACCTTACCTGAATTTGTAATTTTACCTATTTGATATAGCTTAGTATTAGTATGTTTTTCAGCAAGCTGTCGCATTTTCTCGTATTGATCTTGGCTAGCAATAATAGTCATACCTATACCCATATTAAATGATCTATACATCTCAAACTCACTAATTTCACCTATTCTCTGCATTACCTTAAAAACTGCAGGTGTCTTAAAGCTATCTTTAGAAATCTGTGCGCCTAAACCTTTTGGTAACACGCGTGGAATATTCTCAATAAAACCACCACCTGTAATATGTGCCATACCTTTAATATCAACACCATCATCTAGAAAATCATGAATAATATTTGTATAGTTGATATGAGGCTCAAGTAACACATCACCTATTGTTTTACCGTCTAGTTCAGGATATGTATCTGTATGCTTATTACCAGCCACATCAAAAAATAATTTACGTGCAAAAGAATAGCCATTTGTATGCAGCCCTGATGAGCTTAGTCCAAATACAACATCACCCTCTTTGATATTTTCACCATTGATAATCTTATTCTTATCAACGACTCCTGTAATAACACCCACCATATCAATCTCACCAGCTTGATATACCCCAGGCATTTCTGCAGTTTCACCACCTACCAAAGATACTCCACACTCTGCACAAGCTTTTGACATTCCTTTAACAAGCTCTTCCATAACTTCAGGATCTAACTTATCATGAGCAACATAATCTAGAAAAGTAATTGGCTTAGCTCCCATCACGACAATATCATTAGTAGCAGCTGAAAAAAGATCATAACCAAGATTCTCAAACTTACCGCACATCACAGCAACTTTAGTCTTTGTACCAACACCATCAATAGATTGTACTAGAACAGGATCATCATATTTGTTAACGATGTCTTTTAATGAATAAAGTGAGCCAAAGCTTCCCAAGCCAGTCAGAACATCTTTTGTGAACGTCCTTTTCACATGATCTTTCATTCTTTCTACAGCTTGATTTCCTGCTTCAATATTTACTCCAGCATCTTCATATTTTAAGCTTGCCATTTTAAATTCCTTTTCTACGTACTTTTGTCTAGCAATAACAACAGTCAAACCACCTTTGAAATTAGGTAGTTTGACTAATATAACTACTTGATGAAATTAATCCTCATTCTGCTCTTTACAACACTGAAATGTATTATATAAAAGCTCTGTAATTGTCATAGGTCCAACGCCTCCTGGTACAGGAGTAATAGCAGAAACCTTATCTTTCACATTTTCAAAGTCAACATCGCCACATATTTTTCCATCCACATGGTTTATGCCAACATCAATTACTACAGCTCCAGGCTTAACCATATCTGCTGTTATAAAGTTATGCTTACCTACCGCTACAATCAATATATCTGCCTTAGTCGTATGTAACTTAAGATCTTGTGTAAACCTATGACAAGTTGTTACAGTTGCCTTCGCATTTAATAACAACTGTGAAACTGGCTTACCAACTATATTACTCGCACCAACTACTACAGCATAAGCACCTTCAGTTTTTATACCATACTCTCTTAGCATAGTCATAATACCTTTAGGAGTACATGACTCAAGACACTTCTTATCTCTTAGTTGAAGCCTACCCACATTTGTAGGATGAAAACCATCCACATCCTTCTCAGGTTTGATATTGTATATAATCTTTTGCTTATCAATATGCGCAGGTAAAGGAAGTTGTACAAGAATCCCATTAACACCATCATCATTATTTAACTTATGTATTAATGCTAATAATTCCTGTTCTGTAGTTGTCTCAGGTAAAGTAATCACTTCAGAGTCAATACCAACTTTTGCACAGGCTTTTTCTTTAGAGCCAACATAAGTTTTACTAGCCGGATCATCACCAACTATAATAGCTACAAGCTTTGGAGTTATTCCAGTATTATTCTTATATTCTTTTACTTGATGAAATAGTCTTTGTTTTAGACTTAATGAAAGGGCTTTACCATCGATTAAAATCATAGTTAATTTTCTAAGATACAAATTAAGATTTATGCCTATATAATAACAAATTTATAAGGCCTTTTGACATTTTTTTGAAACTATTTTTTGAACTAAAGGTACAATAAATTTAGATTTAATTTTACAACATTTCTCTATTTTTCATCCAGTAATATATATAAGTTGTGCTATATAAGCCTATAGCTACACCAAATATAACATCACTAGGATAATGAGCTGCTATTATCACTCTACTACCAGCAAATATTACAATCAACACATACCACATGTATTTTAATCTTGGAACCATATACATAAATGCTAAAAACATCGCAGCTACTGTTATTGAGTGCCCAGATGGCATACTTGCAAAATCATATCCAGGTGCATGAAAATGCTCAAAATAATGAGATCCATATTGTAAAAAGAACTTAGGACGAGCTCTTCCTATGATCATTTTTAATATTTGACCAAAAATACCACTAATTGCAACTGTGGCAATCATAAATCCAGCATAAACTGACAGCTTATTAAACAAAGACTCAAACTTCTCAGAAATCTTTCTAGGATCACAAATTAGCCTTGCAAGAATAATAACCACACAGATTATGAGAATATATTCAGCTTTTCCTACATTTGTAATATCTCTAAAAATAGTATCAATAATATGAGGCATAGAATGTTTGATATAGTCCTCAACAGGAGTATCAACATTATAAAACACAAATACTACAACCAACATTATAGGTATAAAGGTATATTTTAATTGTAAGTATTTAGGAATTTTCTCATTTAAAACTTTCGGTTTTTTGAAAAAACTCTTTAACTGATCAAAATTATTTTTAACTATTTGTTTCATTATTTTTATACATAAATCCTGCTATAAAACAAGTATAACAAAGATTTGCGTTACAAATCACAAAAAAATCATCTTTAGGTTTATTAAATAAATTTAATTATTTTTTTCAAAAATCGCTTGAATGAGGCTTTTTTATGTCTATAATTGAAGTTACCTGATGGTAAGGTGACTTTTCTCCAAACCTTCAGAGAAATGTAAAATAACCTATAAGGAAAATATCATGAAAAACTTAAAAGCAAAAACTCAAAAAGGTTTCTCACTAGTTGAGTTAATGGTTGTTGTTGCTATCATTGCTATCTTAGCAGCAGTAGCTATCCCTATGTACTCTAATTACACTACCCGTGCAAAGGTTAGTAGTGAAATATCTAAATTAGGCGGAATCAAAGCTCAAGCAGCTGAGGCTCTAACTCAAACTGATGGAAGTACACAAAAGAATAACCTGATTGCTGCTGCTAACACTGATGCTAATACTCTAAGCAGTGGCTCTACAGTTGCAGTTAGTGGTTCTACTGCTGTTGTAATCGACTATGTAATGGATACTGCACAAGTACCTGCTGGTGATATTCGTTTGACTGGTACTGCTTCAAATGGTGCTGTAACTTGGGCATGTGCAATAGAAGGTAACGGTAACTATACTTCAAGTACTGTTCCTGCTGACTGTACTATTGCAAACTAATAGCTAATAATTAAATACATTTCATTCTTTAAATTCATTTTAATCACCTTTCAAAAATAAATTGAAATAGGTTTTTTCTCTTAATAATTAATTAGATTTTTTTACTGTTGATATTTAAAATCAGATTTTAGCAAAACTTTAATTTTTTATTATTATCAAAGTTATAAGAATATGTAAGGAACTAAGTAATGATGAAAAGAATGAAAACCAAAGAAGGCTTTTCTCTGGTTGAATTGATAGTTGTAGTTACCATTATTGCTATTTTAGCAGCTATCGCAATACCTATGTACTCACACTATAGAGAGCGTGCTACTATTATAGATTCGATATCAAAAGTTGGAAATATAAAAACACAGATTGATGAGCATCTAAACTTTGGAGATAATATAGCTGATTTAACTTTTACAGATATACCTACTGGAATTTCTATAATAAATGGTACAGACTCTAGTGGAACTATTGAGATAAACCTAAGTCAAGCAGCTCCAAATGTATTTAATGATACAAATGACATAATTAGACTAACTGGTTCTATAACTAATGATAGTGTAATACAGTGGTCATGCTCATACAATAGCAATGCCTCTGATCTAACAACTAGTAATGTACCAAGCACCTGCCCAAACACATTTTAACAGCTATGAGTCTTAAATTCCTCCCAGTAGCTCTTTTGCATGCTTAAGAGTATTCTCGGAGATATCTACCCCTCCTACTATCTTAGCTATTTCTATAATACGTTGGTCATAGCTAAGCTCTATAATCTTTGATTCTGTTGTATCTTTAAGATATTTCTTACTTACATGTAAATGTGTTTGACCCTGAGCTGCTACTTGGGGTTGATGAGTAATACATAAGACTTGCAACTTCTCAGAAAGTTTCTTTAAAAGTCGACCTACTATTTCTGCTGTTGCTCCAGATATGCCCACATCAACCTCATCAAAAACCAATGTTGGGTATGATCTTTTTTCAGCAGAAACAGCTTGAATTGAAAGCCCTATTCTACTTAACTCTCCACCTGATGCTACTTTTTTGACAGGTGCAAGTTCTTCTCCAAGATTAAAATTGATCATAAACTGGCATTCATCAAACCCTTTTGAAGTATTTGTGCTACTTTTTATCACTTGTGCAATAAAGCTACCTTTAGGAATATTCAATGAACGAATATTTTTCTCTACTTGTTTTGAAAATTCTTTTGCTGCTTTATTACGAGCATTACTAAGTTTAGTTGCATACTCAGTATACTTTTGCTCTAAATCTTGCCTTTGTTTTTCAAGCTCACTTAACTTCGTGCTTTCATTAGCAAAGTTTTCAAGTTCAGTTTGTAGCTCCTGAATATATTGATATAAATAACTAGGTTCTACCTTATGCTTACGCGCAAGATCATATATATCACTCATTCTTTGTTCTATTTTTGCAAGCTCTTCAGGATCTTGCTCTAGTGCCTCTAATTTATTTTGTGCTTCTTGGTAAGCTTCTTGGGCATATACTTTTGTTTGAGATATTAGCTCTTGTAGGTTGCTAAAACTTACTCCTTCTAGCTTTAAAGACTCTTTTTCAAGTTCGCTAAGCATAGCTGTTATATTTGTCTCATCATCATACATTAAATTAGATATGAAATTTAAACTATAACTAATATCATCAACACTAGATAAATCCTTTTGCTTTTGAGATAACTCTTCAAACTCATTTTCACCTAACTCTAAAGAAACTAGCTCTTCTAATTTATATTCAAGCAATTCTCGTTGACTATTTTGGCTCTCAACTAACTCTTGTAGATCTTTTATTTGAGCATTCACTTTTTGTAACTGATAGAAAGATTCTGAAACAGAAGCTAATAATTGATCATTATTTGCGAAACTATCTAGTAAGCCTAACTGAGATTTTGGATCTAATAAATCTTGATGTGAGTTTTGACTATAAATATTTATTAGTTTATCTGATACTTTTTTAACATCTGTTGCTTTTACTACACTACCATTTATAAATAAGCGACTTTGTTTTGATTTATTAACAACACGCCTAAAAGTACATTCATTACTCTCATAATCAATAAAAAGCTCATCTAAAAGCCTCTTAGCTTTTAGATTATCTTTTATGCAAAAAGTGGCAGATACTTCTGTAATTTGATCATCGTGCAAAAATGTCTTTTCAAGCCTTGCTCCTAGTACAAAACTTAAAGCATCAAGTAAAATTGATTTACCCGCCCCAGTCTCTCCTGTTAAAACTGTCATACCACTTTTAAAATCAATTTCTGTAGATTTTATAATCGCGAAGTTTTTTATAGATAAATGTAACAACATAAGTGATCAGTTATTTTTTATTGGACATAACTAATATATATTCTCGTTTGATTTTATACAAGTTTTGTCAACAAATATAATTCATTAGCCTTTCTTTAATAGATAAAAATATATTATAATTCAATATGTAAAACCCAACAAATATAGGATCAAGAAAATGCAATTATCAAAAAGAGTACAGGCAATGCAAGCCTCTCCAGTTCGTAAGTTAGTGCCATATTCAATCCAGGCTGAAAAAGAAGGTAAAAAAGTTTACCACTTAAATATCGGTCAGCCAGATATTAAAACTCCTCGTGAGTTTATGGATGCTATTAGAGCTTATGATAAAGAAACTATTGCTTACTCAGTAGCAAATGGTGAACCTAGCCTAATCAAAGCAATATCAAAATACTACAAAAGATTTGGTATGGATTTTGCAGAGAATGAAATCTTAATCACAAACGGTGGTTCAGAAGCTCTTATATTTGCAGCAATTGCAACTTGTAATGCTGGTGAAGAGATACTTGTACCAGAGCCTTTTTATACAAACTACAATGGTTTTACTACAGCTGTTGATGTAGCTATTAGACCAATTACAACAAAAGCTGAAGAAGGATTTCACTTACCATCAAAAGAAGAAATCTTAGCATGCGTTACAGATAAGACTCGTGCTATTATGATTTCTAACCCAGGAAATCCAACAGGTGTTGTTTATACTAAAGAAGAACTTGAGACTTTAGCAGAGGTTGCTAAAGAGAAAGATCTTTTTATCATTAGTGATGAAGTATATCGTGAATTCACTTATGATGGACTTACTTGTACTTCTTTTGGTAACATCAAAGGTGTTGAAGATAGAGTTATAATAGTTGATTCTGTTTCTAAGCGTTATAGTGCTTGTGGTGCAAGAATCGGCTCTCTTTGCTCTAAAAACAAGGATTTTATTACTCAAGTTACAAAACTTTGCCAAACTAGACTATGTGCACCAACTCTTGAGCAAATAGGCTCAGCAGCTCTTTATGAAGTTTCTGAAGATTATCTAAAAGAAGTAAACCAAGAGTATCAAAAAAGAAGAGATGTAACTTTTGAAGCGCTTTCTAAAATGGAAGATGTAATTTGTGAGAAGCCAACAGGTGCTTTCTATGTAGTTGCAAAACTTCCAATTGATGATGCTGAGAAATTTGCTCTTTGGTTACTAACTGACTTTGAAGATAATAAAGAAACTGTAATGATCTCTCCTGCAGCTGATTTCTATGCGACAAAAGGTCTTGGTAAAGATGAAGTCCGAATTGCATACATTTTAGAAGAAAAATCACTTAAAAGAGCCCTAGAGCTTCTTGAAAAGGCTATTAAAGCTTATAATCAAAAATAATACTTAAACCTTAATTTTTTCAATTTATTTTAATTTTATTTCTGATCAATAATCTCTCTAACTTTCTGTTTAGCTTGTTTGATACTTATTTTATATTTATTATTTTGCTCTAGTGCATTCATAACAAAGCCAGAAAGTACTCTTGATGCTTCTATATCACTTTGCCAATGATCTCCACAGATCACTCTACTATTACCATACTCTATGCCTCTATGAAATAACTGTTCCCTATATTTGTTAGGTAATATTTTTGCTAAAACTCTAGCAACTGTTATCCCTCTAATAGCATGACCTGATGGATATGATAACTCTCGTTTCTTAGATGATAAATCCTCGCCATCACAACTGGACTTCCCATAGTAATAATATGGACGTACTCTGTTATACTTTTCTTTTGCCACTGCAGTAGAGTTAGCCGAATCTAAAACAACTTTAGTTACTATATCTTTAATAGCTTCTTTTATTTCTTTTTTCTCTTTATCACTAATATTCATAGGATCTATAAATATTTTCAGAAAATATTGCGTACTTTTATTACTATCATCTATTGCCTCCTGCAACCTCTGTTTTGGTATAGGGTTACCATTGAAATAAGTTTGATTTTTATCATCAAAAAGTTTCTGTGAAATAGCTTTATCTTGAGCAAATGCTGGATAGTTTTTACCATTAGGACCTACCTCCATTACCGGAGGTGCTGGTAAAAGTTTATAGCTATTTGGTAATTGACTTTTAGACAAAAAACCATAATGAGGTGAAGCAAAAACATTTCCCCAAACAAGAATTATTAAAGATATTAAAATTACAATCTTTTTCATTTATTTTATTCTCATTAATTAAAAAGTAACAACTGTTCTAATATTATTGTGCATATTTTCAAAACCTTTATTAATATCTTCTATTTTAATATTTGAAGTAATAAGATTATCTATATCTATACGACCATCCATATACCAGTCAACGATCATTGGCACATCAGTTCTACCTCTCATGCCTCCAAATGCCGAGCCTTTCCATGTACGCCCTGTCACAAGCTGAAATGGTCTTGTACTAATCTCTTGCCCAGCTCCAGCAACTCCTATTATTACACTCTGTCCCCAACCTTTATGAGCACATTCCAAGGCTTGACGCATAACTTTCGTATTACCAATACATTCAAAACTATAATCAGCTCCACCGCCAGTTAGACGAATAAGATGTTGTACCAGATCTTCATCAATCTCATTTGGATTCACAAAATCTGTCATACCATATTTTTCTGCTAATTCTTTTTTATCATTATTAATATCAACACCAACTATCTGTCCAGCTCCGACAAGCTTAGCTCCTTGTATCACATTTAAGCCGATTCCACCTAAGCCAAACACAACAACACTTGCTCCAGCCTCGACATTTGCAGTTTTAACGACAGCCCCAACACCTGTAGTTACACCACAACCTATATAACAAACCTTGTCTAAAGGTGCATCTTTACGGATCTTAGCTACTGCTATTTCTGGTAACACAGTATAATTTGAAAATGTAGAGCAACCCATATAATGAAATATTTCTCTACCATCTTGCGTAGTAAACCTTGAACTACCATCTGGCATCAAACCCTTTCCTTGAGTTTCACGAATTGCTTGACACAGATTAGTTTTTGGATTTAAACAATATTCACATTCTCTACACTCTGGAGTATAAAGAGCAATTACATGGTCTCCTGGTTTCACAGATGTAACATTTTTACCAACCTCAACTACAACACCAGCTCCCTCATGTCCTAATATTGCTGGAAATAGCCCCTCTGGGTCTGCTCCTGATAAAGTAAATGCATCTGTATGACAAATACCCGTTGCTCTAATCTCAACTAAAACTTCATTATCTTTAGGTAAAGAAACATTAACCATCTCAACAGTCAATGGCTGACCTGCTTTATATGCAACAGCTGCTTTTGATTTTATAGCCATAGAGATACTCCTTTTATTAAAATAAAAATACAATAACTATTGTAAATGAAGGAGTATAGAATAAATATTTTTTTTGGTATTTTTTTAGAAATTAATCACGCTTGTAAATATCTTCTAATCGCACGATATCATCTTCACCAAGGTAATCACCTACTTGAACTTCAATAATCTGAATATCACTATCTGTAAAGTTCTCTAGCCTATGTACAGCTTCTTTAGGGATAAAAATATGCTCGCCAACATTATATTGCTTAACACTATCATCAACTGTTATAGTTGGCTTACCTGTTACAACAACCCAATGCTCGGCTCTTTTAAAATGCTTCTGTAAAGAAAGTTGGCCTTTAGGCTTTACTGTAATGATTTTAGTTTGGCTTTTTTCTGTAAAATTAATAGTTTGATAAGTTCCCCAAGGACGCTCATAAACTTTACCTACTTGATTTATTTCAGACATCTCAATTCCTCTATTAAATACAATTTATTAATTAAAAAATATTATTGAGTAAAAGTAAAATAAATTCAAGCTGTAATTTTTTATTGACAAAATCAAACATAAGTCTATAATCCGCTCACCTCATACATGAAGTACGTGAGAATACAGAAACTATATCAAAGTATTTTTGTATGAGTTTAGTGCTAAAGAATTGCAGATAATTATTAATCATAAGCAAAACAAAAGTTACTAAAACAACCAATAAATAAAAAAATAAAAATCTGTATTTTCAGGTACTTTGTGTATAACAATTTTGGAGGTAGTGATATGGCATTAGCTAAAACTCTAAAACCTCGCCATATTGAGCTAATAGCTCTTGGCGGCATTATTGGGTCTTGTTTCTTTTTAGGAACAGGATATGTTCTCTCAGAGGTTGGTCCTGCAGCTATTTTAGCTTATATATTAGCAGGAGCCATCGTGTACATAGTTACTTTGTGTTTAGCAGAGTTAACCGCTAACTCTCCAAATTCTGGATCTTTTATTCATTACACAGCTAAATATGTATCACCCTCTATAGCATGTGGCATGGGATGGTCTTATTGGCTTAACTGGGTAGTTTACATACCATCAGAATGTATTGCAGGTGGAATAATTATGCATACATTTTTTCCATCTGTCCCTACTTTTATATGGGCATCTCTATTTGGGTTATTTATAACTATTATAAACCTGACTAAAGTAAAAATCTTTGGTGAAATTGAGTTCTGGTTAGCTCTTATAAAAATTATAGCTCTTGGGTTATTTAGTATAATTGCAATATTAATATTCTTCAATGTTATAAAAAATGGTACAGATACTGTTTTAGGAAGCACTTATATTGTTGGCGAAGAAGGTTTCTTTCCCAAAGGAAAGTTGATATTAATAACGACAATGGTCATACTACTAGTTAACTTCCAAGGTTCAGAAATTATAGGTCTAGCAGCAAGTGAGTCAAATAATGCTGAAAAACAAATGCCTAGAATAGCAAAACATGTAGCCGTGAGAATTGTCGGTCTATATGTAATACCTGTTTTTCTACTAGCTACAATTTTCCCTTGGCAAAAAATGAATCTAAATGACTCTGTTTTTGCTGTTGCATTGCAACACTATCATTTAGATAAGCTTGCGGGTATGTTTGCATTTGTTGTTTTAATAGCAGCTTTTTCTTGTGCTAATAGTGGTTTTTATGCTGCTGTACGTTCACTATATGGTTTATCTAAACCAAGAATGGCTCCAAGCATATTTAGAAAATTAAATTCAGCTTCAATACCTCACTATTCTGTTTATGTAACTATTGCAGCAATATGGATATTTCTAATATTATCTTTTAAGTTATCAGCATCAGCTGCTTTTACTAACTTATTAGCAATGTCAGGATTCACCGCTACAATTTGTTGGATCTGTATATGCTGGTCGCAATATAACTTTAGAAAGCAACTTATAAAGAAAAAAATTGATGACAAAATGTTATTTAAAGCACCATTATTCCCATATATTTCTCTATTTGGAATATGGATACAAGTGCTATGCTTAATTCTAACATTATTCAATGATGAGTTAAGAGGTGCTTTTTATTTTGGTGTACCTGCGGTAGTTGTACCTTGTTTAGTATATTTTTATTTATCAAAAAAGAAAAATACTAAACTAGTAACCTCGCCTACTTCCTTAAAAAAGGTATTTTAAGCATATTTTTGAGGCTCTGGGTAATATTTGAATCTGTATACTGATCTAAACCTATATCCATCAATATATGTCCTTTTTTAGGTTGGCTTTTATACGTCCCTAAAATCTTATCCCAAAAAATTAAATTAAAACCAAAGTTTGAGTTCGTTTCAGATGGTATAGTTGAGTGATGAACTCGATGAACATCTGGAGTGACTATAAAAAACCTCAAAAAACTATCTAACTTTTTAAAAAGTCGAATATTACCATGGTTAAACAAAGCAAGTCCATTTAAAGTAATCTCAAAAATAATTACAGCTAACACAGGTGCTCCAATAAAGCATATTACAGCAAATTTTATTAGCATTGATAAAACTATCTCAACAGGATGGAAACGTAACCCTGTAGTAACATCATAATCTAAATCAACATGATGAACCTTATGAAATCTCCATAGTAAAGGTAAATAATGAAACAATACATGCTGAGTATATATTGCAAAATCTAAAACTAAAAATGCTATAGTAACTTTAGACCATAAAGGTATATCTAGTATATTAAGTAAACCTAGACTATACTCATTACAAAGTAGTGCAACTCCAACAGCTGTAGTAGGAAAAACGATTCTAAGTACTAAGGTATTTAATACTACTAGCACTAAATTACTAAACCAACGTTTTTTCTTTGAAATTTTCAGCTTCCTCATAGGAGCAATGAGCTCCCATAACGCTACAATCAAAAATATACCAATAAAAAAACTTAAACGAATCAATGAATCATTATACATAAAACTAGTCCGAAATAATCCCACACCACATTCTACCGCCACCGCCGCCAAGAGGTTTAGGAATATCTGAATAGTTATCAGAACCTTCGTGGATCATTAAACTATGCCCCTCTAACTCTTCTAAAGAATTTAGTTTTGGTGCTAGAACAGCTTTTGTAGCAGTACCATTAGGATTAACCACAAGAACAGGCAAATCTCCCTTGTGTCCATTTTCATTGTATGGACCTAAATGTTTACCACTATTTTGTGGGTCCCAATGCCCTCCTGCAGACTTACCATTGTTAGCACAGCTTGGATTTACATGTATATGCATACCATGAGTAGTTGATTTTGGTAAATTATATAAATGTGGCGTTATCAACATACCCTCTTGCTTGCCATCTTGGATATATGGAGATATTGTAACTGTACCAACTTCTTTATTCGTTTGAGTATTTTTCATATGTACAATTAACTCGCCATCATGGCCACGATCATATTGCTTTTCTTCAAAAAGAGAAAAACCTGAAAGAACTACTAAAACCAAACTCATGCCCAATATCTTATAAGATGTATTTATAACCACGCATACCTCCAAAATATCAAGTATCTACATTATTCATAATACAAATATTTACAGGCATAATCCATGTAAAAAATTTCTAATCTAAAAAATACTTAATATTAGAACTTCTCAACTACTATCTTAATTATGCTAGAATCAAAGTATAAAACATTATAATGGAGCTTATTTCTATTATGAAAAGATTCTTAATCTTATTAATGTTTAGCATTCCAATAATTGCTTTATCTGAATCATCTAAATGGCAAAATTATAATAAGTCAGAAGCTATAAGCAAACTCAGTAAGCTACAGTATTACGTAACTCAAAAAGGAGGTACTGAAAGAGCATTTAACAATAAATATTGGAACAATCATCAACAAGGTATATATGTAGATGTAGTTTCAGGAGAGCCTCTATTTAGCTCAACAGATAAATATGACTCAGGAACAGGTTGGCCTAGCTTTACAAAACCAATTGATAAATCTTTTATTATCACAAAAACTGATAATAGCTGGTTTATGACTAGAACAGAGGTTTTATCTAAATATGGCAAATCTCATTTAGGTCATGTATTTGATGATGGTCCTCAACCTTCTGGTAAAAGATACTGTATGAACTCAGCTGCTCTAAAATTTATTCCTAAACAAGACATGGAAAAAGATGGCTATGGCGCATACTTATATCTTTTTAACAAAAATTTAAAATAAAGATAATATATTTAATAAAATACTTATATAATATTAATAAACCACTTACTTAGATTGAGGTTGTTATTATCACTAAGGAACTTGTTGGAACAATAATCCTAAATGCTGGTTTTCTTGCATATTCAATACAATATGTCCCTCAAATCATACATAATATGAAGCATAGGGAAAGGTTATCTAATATTAGTATTTTATCGCAATTTGCTATTTTTGTTTCTGTACTATGTGATATGGTTATAACTATTGGATGTGGATATCAATGGCAATATGCTGTTGTAGCTATCCTTTACCTACTGGGTGTTTGTATTCAACAAATGCAAATAACTTTTTTATCAAAAAAGGTTCCTGAACAAGCTAATTTTCTATTTATATTATGCTTTGCAATAGCAATGTTAGCGATGGGTTCAAACTCAGCGATTGTATACAAAATTGCCCAATATATTGGTTTCACTATAAGTATATTTTTTTGGTTCCCTCAAATCTATAAAAACTATCAACAAAAAAGAGCTGATGGATATAGCTTCACTTTCATAATTATAGCTTTAATAGGCACCTGTTTATACTTATCAAGCTGTATATTTTTCTCTTGGGATCAGGTATATAAAATTAATGCCGGCTCAATTCTACCAGTAATAATAGTTTTACTAATCCAAAAAATATATTATAAAAAACATCAATAAGTTAGTTACGCCTAATATAAAATACTCATTTTAAGTAAATAGAGGGGATTATTTTGCTATACCATAAGATTATTTATTTTCTCTTATCACTACTTTCGCTAATTGTATTTTCTAAAGTAAGTATTCGTATAAAATCACTACCAACTCCCATAACCTTACAAACATATGTAATAGGACTTATTGTATTACTAGCTCCATCAGAAATGATTCTACTAAGTATATTTTCTTATGTAATTATAGGTATTCTTGGATTGCCTACATTCTCAGATAATTCTAAAGGTGTAAAAGTTTTACTCGGTCCTACTGGAGGGTATATTATTGGCTTTCTTGTTGTTGCAGTCTGTTTTTACTTTTTAAAGAAAACCTCAAACTTCTCGACTGAAAGTATATGGATTATATTTAGCTGGATGATCATTGTTCATCTTATAATAATTACTTGTGGATTTTGCCGACTGACTTTTCTAATAGGATATAAAAAAGCTTTTTATAATGGCGTTTTAGCACTAATACCTCCTGCAATAATTAAATCTTTGATGATAGCTGTTACATTCTTCATATTAAAACATACTCTAATTCTGTAACCATATCTATAAACTTATAAATCAGGCCTATATACCCATAAAATAAAAATAGTATTTGTGTTATTATAAAGCTCATAAACTATTTATTATTATCAAGCATGTCAGGAAATACTTTTGGTAAAATTTTTACAGTAACAACATGTGGTGAGAGTCATGGAGATTCTCTTGCTGCTATTATTGATGGTTGTCCAAGCAATATACCTCTGAGCGAAGAAGATATTCAAGTAGATCTAGACAGACGTAAGCCAGGACAATCAAAATTCACAACTCAACGTAAAGAACCAGATGAAGTCAAAATAATTTCGGGGATTTTTGAAGGAAAAACAACAGGAACTCCTATTGGGTTAATCATAAAAAACCAAGATCAAAAGTCAAAAGATTATGGTGAAATAAAAGATAAATTCCGACCTGGTCACGCTGATTATACATATTTTAAAAAATATGGAATTCGCGACTATAGAGGTGGTGGCAGATCTTCAGCAAGAGAAACTGCTATGCGAGTTGCCGCAGGAGCGATAGCTAAAAAAATTTTAAAACAACATAATATTGAGATTTATGGATATTGCTCGCAGATAGGAGATCTAAAAATAGACTTTAAAGAAAAAGATTTCATAAATCAAAATCCTTTTTTTATTGCTGATAAAAATGCTATCAAAAACTGTGAAGAACTAATTCATAAAATTCGTAAAGAAGGTGACTCAATAGGTGCTGAAGTAACAGTTGTTGCAACCGGCTTAGAAGCTGGGTTAGGTAGACCTGTTTTTGACAGACTTGATGCAAATATTGCTCATGCTCTAATGAGTATAAATGCCGTTAAGGCGGTAAGTATTGGTGATGGATTTGATTGTGTTGCTCAAAGAGGTAGCCAACACCGTGATGAGATAACTCATGATCAAGGCTTCCTAACAAATCACGCTGGAGGAATACTTGGCGGAATCTCTACAGGACAAAATATAACAGCAAAATTAGCTTTTAAACCTACATCTAGTATCTTACAGCCAGGTAAAAGTATAAATACAGATGGAAGTGATACAACAGTTATAACTAAAGGAAGACACGATCCTTGCGTTGGTATACGTGGTGTTCCGATAGCTGAAGCTATGCTAGCATTAGTCATACTAGATGAGCTATTAATTACAAAAGCTTATCACAAGTAATCATGAGTCAGCAGGAGTTTTGGAGTCTTTTAATTGATTGGGGATATTTAGCTGTAGCATTAGCTGTATTTATAGAGGGAGAAATCTTTCTAATTATGGTAGGCATTGCTACTGCCGCTACATTATTTAGTTATCCTTTAGTAATTATAGCTGCAACTTTAGGTGCTATTGCTCATGATAACACAATATTTATTCTTTCTAAATTTATAGGTAAAAAACTGATACAAAGAAAAGCTTCTTGGAATTACAAAGCTAAAAAAGCCTCCAAATTTTTAGAAAAATATGAGTCCTTGGCTATTCTTAGCATTCGGTTTTTATATGGATTAAGAACAATCACTATTTTAATAGTTGGTCTAAGTAATGTTAGTAAATTAAAATTTATTAGCCTAGATGCATTGAGTAGTTTTGTATGGGCTTTTATTTATATCACACTCGGCTACTTATTTGGCCATGCTATCTTAAAATTTGTCAATCATATAGATATATCTAATTGGATATCTCATAATAAATACCTATCTATATTTATACTTATTTTACTTTCAAGTATTATATATCTTAGTTATAAGATATTTAGATCAATATCAAAGAGGCACATAAAATGAGTAGTAGATTAGATCTTCTTAAAAAAGGTACTGGTAGTAGTAAAGAAGAGGAAACTAAAAAGAAAAATCCTCGATCTAGCATGCTTGGTGAAAAAACTCAAAAACCTCAACTAGATAAACATAGCGAACTTACAGATAGTCATGACTTTGATGATGAGTTTGAAAATGAAGTTAAACATTCTAATACTTCTGAATTCGATATTGATGATGAAGATGATGATAGTTCAGATGAAAATGTTAACGTTATTGAGATTAACTTAGATGAAAGCCAAGGTTTAGACACATCCATACTAGGTGATGACTTTGAAGAAGAAAAAGAAGTAAGTCGCGAAACAGATGTATCCCAAAAGGAAGAAGAGGTTGAGGCAGAAGATTCTAGCTTTGATAATGAAATAGTTGAAGGTAAAATAACTGTAGATTATAGTGAAAAAGATATAAAACAAGAGCTTGAGTTTACTTTTGATCATCGTGAACAACTTTATTATATCCATTTTAGAATAATTAAAGATGGTGGTATGGAGATAAACTCACATAAGGTCTTTAAGCTTGGAGATATCATCAGAGTATCAATTACTCTAACTGAGCTTAAAGAACAAGTTGGTTGTGAAGCACGAATCATTTCTATATATCCAAAGAGTATTCGCTCATCTAATGAAGAGAGTACTAATCAATACCGTTATATGGTGCAGTTTATAGGGCCAAATGCCTCAGAAACAGAAAGAGTCCTTAATAAATATCTACTAGGTTATAAAGTAAAGTAATTTATTATGTCAAAACAAAAAACTATTTTCGTCTGTCAGGAATGTGGTGCTACTTCTCCGCGTTGGCAAGGCCAATGCTATAGCTGTAACCAATGGAATACCTTAGTTGAAGAAATTCAAATAGATACTAAAAAAACTCCAAAATCTCGAGCAGGATTTTCAGGAAGCATCTCAAAAGCAACTGCTCTTTCAGATATAAAAGGCAAAGAATATTCTCGTACATCAACAGGTATCACCGAATTTGATCGAGTCCTTGGTGGTGGAATAGTTAAAGGCTCTGTAACCCTAGTTGGTGGAGACCCTGGTATTGGTAAATCATCTATTTTACTTCAAATAATGGCTTTTTTATCCTTGAACAAAAAGGTTCTATATGTAAGCGGAGAAGAATCTCTAGAGCAAATCGCATTAAGAGCAGAAAGACTTAATTTACCCAAAGATGAACTCCTGGTAATGTGTGAAACAAATATTGAGCAAATCTCTACCTATATCATTAAGCACAAACCTGAAGTTATTGTGATTGACTCAATTCAAACTATGTATAACCCTGAGCTTCAATCAATGGTTGGAGGAGTATCACAAGTACGTGAGTCTACTGCATATATCACACAAGTTGCCAAACAACATGAAATAGCTATTTTCTTAGTTGGACATGTCACAAAGTCTGGAGATGTAGCTGGTCCGAGAGTTTTAGAGCATATTGTTGATGCTGTAATATTTATTGAGTCCCAAGATAATGGTAGATACCGTATGATGCGTGCACTTAAAAATAGATTCGGTGCTGTAAATGAAATAGGTATATTTGCCATGACTGATAAGGGTATGAAAGAAGTCAAAAACCCTTCAGCGATATTCTTGAATAATGGCCGTACAAATCTTGTTGGTAGTGTAATAGTTTCTGTTTGGGAGGGAACTCGTCCGTTACTAGTTGAGCTACAATCTTTAGTCGTTGATAAAAATATTAACCAACCACCAAGAAGATTATGTGTAGGTATCGATAGTAATCGTTTAGCAATGATTTTAGCTGTTATACAACGTTATATGCATATTGATCTATATGACAAAGATGTTTTTTTAAATGTTGTCGGTGGGATTAAGATAAATGAAACAAGTATAGATTTAGCCCTTATCTTAATAATATACTCAAGTATCAAAGAGATAGAAATACCTCATGACATGCTAATAATGGGTGAAGTTGGTTTATCAGGAGAGATACGCCCTATTCCATATGGAATAGAAAGAATAAATGAGGCGAGAAAACACGGTTTTAAAAGAATTGTTGTTCCTCAGGCAAATATATCTAAATCATTATCACAAAAAGATATTGAGATCATTGGAATAACTAAGTTAAGCCAAATAAAAGATATAATATCAGGGTAAATAAATATGAACTTTTTAGAAAGCATTAACTTTTTAGATATTATTATAATAATAGTAATCCTAGTATTAAGTCTTTTTGCTTCCGTAAAAGGATTATTTAAAAATATAGTTTTATTGGTCTTAATGATTTTTGCTATTGTCTTAGCCGGAGTTCTAGCACAAAAAATACAACTAGCTTATATTAACTCATTTATAAGCGATCCTGGAACCGCATACGTTGTTTCATTCATATTAGTACTTCTTGGTGCATACCTAATAATCTTTGGTATTATGAAAGTATTTCTACGTAATAATAAAGAAAAAGAAAGCCTTTCAAATACGATATTTGCATTTTTCATTGCTTTAGTTCGCTTTAGCTTTGTGTTTGCAATAGTTTGCTCAACTCTTAACTCTTTTGATAAAGTAAAGGAAAATAGTCTTTGGGAGAACTCAGCTCTTGTTAAACCTCTTGTTAAAGTAGGAAATTATGCATTTAATACAAGAGTTAGAATGCAAGAAACAAATCTTAAAGATTATGTACCTAAAGAAGTAGCTGGAGGCTAAATATTAATTTTCATTTTTTAATTGGCGAGTCATCAGCTCTTTAACAATATCCTTAGGCTCAACACATTCATATAAAACCTTATAAGCAGCAAAAACTAAAGGCATATCAACATCATGCTTTTTAGCAAGCTTATAAACTGCTTTTGCCGTTGAGTAACCCTCAACGACATTATTCACTTTTGTAAGTGATTCTTCAATAGTCATTCCTTGACCAAGATAAAGCCCAAACCTACGATTGCGTGATTGGTTATCAGAACAAGTTAAAAGCAAATCACCTAGACAACTAAGTCCCATAAACGTTTCTGAGCTTGCCCCTAATTTAAGTCCTAATTTTTTAATCTCCGCAAGACCACGTGTAATTAAAGCAGCATGAGCATTTACTCCAAACTTCATACCATCAGCTGCACCTGCTACTATTGCAAGGACATTCTTAACTGCACCACCAACTTGAGCACCGACAATATCTGTAGTTGTATAACATCTAAAATTTTCATTACTAAATAACTGCTGAGCATATTTTGCGTAATCAATATCTTTTGATGCTACTACCACAGCTGTTGGTAACTTATTTGCAACTTCTTTTGCAAAGCTAGGGCCTGTCAATAATGCAAATTTTACATCTGGTAATATACTCTCAACAATTTCACTTAATAACGCATAAGTATCATGACAAAAGCCTTTTGTTGCACTAATAATATTCTGATGCGGTTGCATAACCTCTTTAAGTTCTAAAATAATGCTTTTAAAACCTGAGCTAGGTGTTGCTACCAATATATCATCAAAATCACCAATATGAGTTTTCCAATCTTGAATAGCTTCTAATGTATCTGGAAATTTTTCTATGTTTGGAAGATACTTTAGATTATTATTATCTTCTAACATTTGTTGATTATGCTCTTTTCTCCAAGAGCTAACCTTAACATTATGCCCTTTATAAGCAAGTTGTAAAGCTAATGCTGTACCCCATGCACCTGCTCCTAAAACTAGTATATTTTTCTGCATAATATAAAACCATCTGTCTACGTTATTTCTACTATATTCTATAGTTACTAAAGTGTAAACACTTGTTATGTTTTAATATAAAAGTTCATAACTATTAGATGTATTTACTCTTTTTATAGAGTAACTATAGATATGATCATTTTTTAGGAACTACTATCAGATATATACCCCTAACTCCTTTAGAGTCTTGCCACATATATTGAAATCTATCTGGATTTATAGCACTAAGTCCATATATTGTCTTGACGTTATTAAAGTGTGCCGCTGGATCAATCATAAATAACATATCCTTATCATCATCTATTGTCTTACCTAGCTTTTGGTATCCTGATACTAATGTCCAATGTCCTCCCCAGTCAATCCAATCTACTAACACCGGAATACCTTTGTTAATATTTTGATAAAGAAGCTTAATATCTCCATCTGTCCCAAACTTCACTTCAAAGCCTTGTTTTTGTAACCATGTTGCCATTTGCTCAACAGTTGTGCCATAGTCATCATTTGTTCCCATTTCTTTTGCAATTCTTAATTCAGTTTGCTTATTCATATCAGAATCTTTGATAACACCATAATAATTAAGCAAACTAATAACTACAGATGGGCCGCAAGTATAGTCGGTAGTCTGTTGGTAACCTTTCACATCAAGAAGTTTTAAACCTTTATCTGTTGATAAATTAAATGTTTTTATCACATTCTCATTATAGGTTTTATTTACATATTTCTTATAAGAAAACCCTATAGTTATCGTTGATAAAAATATAAAAACACCTATAAATAAAGCAAACACTTTCTTTTTATCCATAGCTAGGGACTATATATCCTGAGTGGAAGGATTTTAACACTATTTTTTTTAAAAAAATCATAAAATTGCTATATATATTGAAAATCTATAAATTTTTATATATTATTTCGTTATTTAGCGAAATATAGGTATTAAAATGAAGCTTGCAGATATAGTCGACTTTCAAAAAGCCTTAAGCGATGAAACTAGGATTCGAATCTTAATGGTGATATATCAGCATGAATTATGCCTTTGTCATTTAGCACATATATTCAAGCTTGCTAATTCAACTATTTCTAAACATTTAGACATCCTTAGACGTAATGGCTTTATCCATAAACGAAAGCAAGGACGATTTCATTACTTTTATTTTAACTCTATTTATAAAGAACAATTAAACTGGCTATTTAAGATACTTGAAGATGATATCACTATCCAGAATGATCAAAAAATAATCAAGCAAATGATAAAAGAAAAACTTGAACACCTTCCTGAAATACATGCAAAGGAGAACTTACTATGAATGGTAATAATCAATACCTAGAGTTCAAGATATACGGCTTAGACTGTATCGAAGAAGTAAATATTATAAAAAAAGCCTTAGGGAAAAAAGTATTAGAAGATAATATGCAGTTTGATCTACTTAATGGTAAGCTTTTAATAAACCAGCAGGATATTTCTGCAAAAGAAATTATTTCATCAATTAAAAAATCAGGTCTAAATGCAACAACCTGGGATGAGCATATTGCAGATAATCAAAATCCTAGTTTTATTAGTAAAAACTTACGTTTAATCACAACATCTATTAGTGGTATCTTCATAGTCTTTGCATATTTATTTCATGCTTTTGATCATGGCTTTATAAATGCATTTATAGATAATGATAATGGTTCAGGTACGATATTTACGCTAATATCACAACTTAGCTATATCTTGGCTATAGTATTTGGTAGCTGGTTTGTTTTTCCAAAAGCTATCTCATCACTAAAGCGATTAAATGCAGACATGAACTTACTTATGGTAATCGCTATACTCTGTGCCGCTGCTATTGGACAACTTTTTGAGGCAGCTGTTGTAAGTTTCTTATTCTCTTTATCTCTTGTTTTAGAAGCATGGAGTGTTGGCAATGCACGTTCAGCCATAACTAAGCTTATGGACCTAACACCTGATACAGCCTTAGTGTATTGCTGCCATGATAAAGAATTTGAGGAAAAACCTTTGGCAGAAATTAATGTAGGCAAAAGACTACTTATCAAACCAGGCCAAAAGATTGCTCTTGATGGGATTGTTATAAGAGGTGATAGTTTTATAAACCAAGCCCCTATTACAGGTGAATCAATTCCTGTAGAAAAACAAGTTGGTGATGAAGTTTTCGCAGGTAGTATAAATGGCAACTCAACAATCGAGATTAAAACCACAAAAACAGCAAGTAACTCATCTATCGCAAAAATTATACAAGCAATAGAACATGCACAATCAAAACGCTCATCATCAGAAAAGTGGGTTGATAAATTTGCTAGAATTTATACGCCTTGTATGATAGTACTCGCTATATTAATAGCTATCGTTCCTCCACTACTTCTAGCTCAGCCATGGATTAAATGGATATATCAAGCCTTAGTTATTCTTGTAATAGCATGTCCTTGTGCACTAGTTATATCAACTCCAATATCGATAGTTTCTAGCCTTGCAAGAGCTGCAAGAAATGGTGTTTTAATAAAGGGAGGAAACTTCGTTGAGATTCCTACAAAACTTAAAGCTATTGCTTTTGATAAAACAGGAACTTTAACCAAAGGTCTACCAGTAGTAAAACAAACTATTATCAGTGATAATTTCTCTGAAGAGCAATTAATAACTATAGCTGCTAGTTTAGAACAAACTATTGATCACCCTATTTCTAAAGCAATTATTGATTATGCTAAGCAAAATAACATACAAATCAAAGAAGCTCTAAATATTAAAGTTATTGGTGGTAAAGGCATAATAGGACAGATAAAAGACTCACCTTATTGGCTAGGAAGCCATGCCTTTGCTCATGAGAAACAGCTTTGTAATAATAAACCTCTGCATAAGCAAGCAGCTGAGCTTGGAGAAAATGGTTTCACATTAATATTTGTTGGAAATGATAAGCAGATAATTGGAGCTATTGGTATACAAGATACTATAAAAGATAATATTAACGAAGCTCTAAAACAGTTAAAAGAATCTGGGATTAACAAAAATGTAATGCTTACTGGCGATAATAATGGTACTGCTAAAGCTATTGCTAAACAAGCTGGTATAGATGAGTACTATGCAGAGCTTCTACCAGAAGATAAAGTTACAAAAGTTGAAGAGCTTGTTAATAAGTATAAAAATGTTGCTATGGTTGGAGATGGTATTAATGATGCTCCTGCTCTTGCTAGATCAAATCTAGGCATTGCTATGGGAGCCATTGGTAATGATATTGCTATAGAAACCGCTGATATTGCACTAATGTCTGATGATATTGGTAAGTTGCCATGGCTGATTAAACATTCCAAAAGAACACTAAATATAATAAAACAAAATGTAACTTTTGCTATAGCTGTAAAAGCTATATTTATATCATTAGCTATGGCAGACTTAGCAACATTATGGATGGCAATTGCAGCAGATATAGGAACAACACTTATTGTAATAATAAATGCGTTAAGATTATTGAAAAAATAATTTTTTAGATATCATATCTCATCCATAAAGGTAACATTCTATTAATATCTCGCATAAACTTGAATAACCCAACATTTAGTTCAACATTACCATTTGGATCAGTAACTTTTTGAGGGAAACAAATACCAACACCAAAAAGCCCTGGCGCTATAATCCCTGTTGTGGGGTCATACTGACTTACATCAATACCTTCTGCACTTGGAACTCTTTGTTGAAAGCCTGTTGCATATATAACTTTATTATACTTATGTAAATGATTACTAACCTGCTCTTTTGTAGATAAGTATCTCTTAACTCTGCTATCTAAGTTCTGAGAAATATTCTTTCTAACCCACTTAGCTGTCTCACCTTTTAAACCAGAGTTATCATAAAGAATATAATCACCCATATTAACAGCATACTTTAATGGCTCTAGATAAAAATTAGCTACATCATTAACACCAGCTTCTAATAGATTTCTAATAATTATCATAGCTGAATGAGAAGAGCCAAAAACTGCTACTTTATCATCAGATTTAAGTTCTTGTTTTAATTTACTAGGTGTTAGAGCTGTTGATAGATTGATCTCTTCTGTAACTTCAAAATTATGGATATTTAATGATTTAGGTAAAGCTCCCGTAGCAAGAACTACTTTCTTAGCAGCATAGTGACCATTTTCACCACGGATATCCCAAACACCATTAGATACTTTTAGATCTGTAACCATATCTTGACTATGATCTACTCTTGCTAAAAGGTCTTTTGTAACCCATTGTAGTGATTTAGTTACCTCATTTAGTCTAGTAAAGCCCTGCCTCTCAAAACCATCTAAAGCAAACTCTTGATCTTTTTCAGCATAGTTAAACGATTTTATATCATTTAAGAATCTAAGAAAAAGCTCCACTGTAGTATTACTACTTACCTCGCCCCATTTTTCTCCAAAATCCCCAACCTTAAAAAGTGGATCAATCCATAATACATCACTAGCATTAACACCATTATCCAATAAAATGCCTAATGTAGCCATACCTGCTGGACCGGCACCAACTATTGCCCATTCGTATTTTTTAGATTTTTGCATATCTTTTTCTCTCACATTATTTATTACTTAATACTATACTAATTTATATTATATCGAAGCAACTGCTGGGCAATTAATAAGTAATTCTAATATTGCATATCAGAAAATCTTATAATACAATCTCAATATATAAGTTTAGCTAAAGTTGATATGCGAATTACATTAAAGCAGCTTCAAGTTTTTGTTAATACGGCTAAAGCTGAATCAATTAGTGCTGGTGCTGAGAAATGTTTTATATCTCAGGCTGCAGCAAGTATGTCATTATCTCAGCTTGAAAATATGCTTGAAACCACCCTGTTTGATCGGGTTGGAAAACGTATGAAACTAAATGCTAATGGTAAAAATCTTCTAACAAAAGCTATCAAAATACTAGATGAAGTTGAAGAGTTTGAAACTTTTAGTGATAGTGATTCAAAATTATCTGGCAAAATTACTGTTGGTGCTAGTACTACGATAGCAAACTATATACTTCCTAAATATATAGCTACATTCAGAAAAACCTATCCTGATGTGGAGTTTGAAATAATATCTGGCAACACTCAAGAGATCATCAACAGCGTCGAAACTCTCAGCTGTGATATTGCTTTTATAGAAGGTGAATGTAGTAGCCAAAGTATAGAAACTAGTCTATGGAGAAAAGACGACTTAAAGATCATTTGTCGAGCAAGTCACCCTCTATGCAAGAAAGAAAATATAAAAATAAAAGATCTTTTGAAATATGAATGGGTAACTAGAGAGCAAGGATCTGGAACATTTGATATTTTTTTTAATGCTCTTGAAGATAATATGTCAAATATTAAAAAAGCAATTACTTTAAGTAGTTCAGAAGCGATAAAACAGTATATTTCACATAGTGACTGCTTAGCATGCTTATCAGAAATAATAACCAGTTACTCCGAGGATACTAATAGATATAAAGTGCTTGAGGTACAGGACCTTGACCTTAGACGTAACTTATATAGATTACTACATAAAAAGAAATACCATACGGCACTAACAAAAGCTTTCTGCGACTTCATAGAAGAAAATTTAAAATAAACTTGAAAAAATAATCATTTCATACCATCTTTATACTTAGATAACTCATTTGAAGGAGAAAAAAATGACACTTGGAATAATTCTACTAATTATTATTGCAATAATTGTAATATATATAGTAATGACATATAACAAACTAATAGCAGAAATTGAAACTGTCAAAAACTCAGAAAAGCAAATAGACGTTCAACTAGATCGTAGAGCTAAAGTCTTTGACTCTTTAGTTAATGTTGTAAAAAAATACATGGACTACGAACAAACAACTCTAAAACAAGTTGTTGCTCTAAGAAGTAAAGCAAACATTGCTAAAGAGCAAGGAGATACTCAAGCAAGAATCTCAGCTGAAAACAAAATCTCTGATTTAGCTAAAGGTATCAATATCCAGTTTGAAAATTACCCAGAGCTAAAAGCTAATCAAAATGTAATCCAACTACAAGAAGAAATTACATCTACTGAGAATAAATTAGCTTTTGCAAAACAAGCATTAAACGATTCTATCGAAAGATATAATGCACACAAAAAATCATTCTTTGCGGGTATTGTGGTTAATTTCTTCAAGAAGTTAAATGAGGATTTTATTTACTGGAATATCTCAGAAGAGAAAAAGCAACAACTAGAAGACTCAAGAGTGGAACTATAAAATGTCAAACACTGATAATCTTCAATACGGCTCAGTAAATTGGCGCGATGTTGTTCGTAAAAACACTCGTCGTACATATCTTGTAATAGCGACATTCTTGATTGTATTCTTTTTGCTGGGAATTTTTGTCGATACATTTTGGCGCTACAGCGAGTTGGCAAATTACTACTATACACATACAGGTAGACAATTGCCTATTAGCCAAGTATTTATGTGGCTTGTAACATTTCAGATACCTCCATACGCAACGATGATAATATCAGTAATTGCTATAGTATGGATTTTTATAACCTTTAGCATGTACGACAAAATTATGCTTTCAGGAACTGAGTATCATGAAGTATCTGCTGATAGCCAAGACCCTCTAGCAAAAAGAGTCTACAATGTCGTTGAGGAGATGAAAGTCGCTGCTGGAATGCGTTATATGCCAAAGGTATTTCTAATTGATGCAAACTATATGAATGCTTTTGCATCAGGATACTCTGAGAAATCTGCAATGGTTGCTATTACAACAAAACTTGCAAATGCTCTAAATCGTGATGAGCTCCAAGCCGTAATGGCACATGAGTTAACACATATCCGTAATCAAGATATTAAGCTAAACCTATTTACGATGGTTTTATCTAATATGATGTTAATCATCATGGATTTCTTGTTCTACTCGGCTCTTTTTTCAGGCAATAACCGCGATAGTAACAATCGTAATAATAATGCTGCCGCTTTTTTCATAATAATTATGATTTTAAGATATGTACTACAAATCTTTACAATATTTATGATGCTATTTTTAAGTCGAACGCGTGAGTATATGGCTGATGCTGGAGCTGTTGAACTTATGCGGACAAATATGCCGATGGCAAATGCTCTTATAAAGATTGCAAATGACAGTCATACACAAGAAGCTCAATATAGTTATAAACACAACAAAAATGAAAATCTTCGTCGTGCATCATACATATTCGATCCTCTAAGTGCAGGATTTAACGGTGGTGATATGTCAGATCTTTTCTCTACTCACCCTTCTATAGAAAAAAGGCTGGCATCGATTGGAGTTAAATCAAAATAATCATAGATATCAAAAAATTACATCTTTTAACATTACACTCGTTAAATCTACATTTTTTTTGATAAATATATTATAATGACTGAGAAATTTTATTCATAACTATAATTCTAAAAACAAAAATTAACGCAAAATAAGTGAAATACATGTCAGATCAACAACCACGTAAGAAACTTTCATTAGGTAGAAAAAAATTATCTACGACTAGAACTTCATCTATTAGTTCTAACCTTAAAACTAAACTACAAGCTAAAAAAGAAGATAACATCCAAAACTTCTTTCAAAATACAAGTAAAGAGCTTCGAGAGCTATATCAACAGAGAAAAACTCTAGAAGAACAAATCAAACAAATAGAGCAACGACTACTTTTTGCAAAAAGTGAGCCACTACAAGATTTTTTATTTGAATTAAAGTCAAAAGATTTTGATTTAATGGTACAGATAAATTCCTTTGTAAAAAGTATCTAAATAATCAGTTTAAAATATTGATTCAAATATCTCTTTAATACCTTTTTTAGCTAGACCTAACATTTTTGCAAACTCCTCTTCCGAGAAATCTTTGCCTTCTGCTGTTCCTTGAATTTCGATCATACCGCCATTTGAATTCATCACAACATTCATATCTGTTTCAGCATTTGAGTCTTCATCATAATCAAGATCTAATACTGGCTCATTATTATAAATCCCTACAGAAATAGCTGCTACTTGTGATAAAAGAGGATCAACATCAGCCTCTATCATACCTTTTTCTTTCATATAGTTAATAGCATCATTAATAGCTAATGACGCTCCTGTTATAGAAGCTGTACGAGTTCCTCCATCTGCTTGGATTACGTCACAATCAACTTTGATAGTATTCTCACCTATTTTAGTTAAATCAACACTTGCACGCAATGCTCTACCTATTAGGCGTTGAATTTCCTGAGTTCTACCTGATTGCTTACCACGAGCAGCTTCTCTATCCATTCTAGTATGTGTTGAGCGAGGAAGCATTCCATACTCAGCTGTTAACCACCCCTCGCCAGAGTCTTTTTTAAACCTTGGTACCCCTGCTATCACTGAAGCTGTACAAAGAACTTTAGTATCGCCAAACTCTACAAGAACAGAACCTTCTGCATGCTTTGTAAAATTATGGGTAACTTTTATATTACGTAACTGATCATTATTTCTACCACTTGGACGCATTTTGGAATCCTTTTATTAATTTAATAGCTTTATAAGTGTATAATTATACAAATCGAAAATAAAATAAGAAACCTTAACTTCAAGGTATTTCGAAGATATGAGCATAATAGATAAAGATAGCTTAGATAAGGCTAAAAGATACTGGCTTAATGATGCTAAAAACTTAGTTACAAGTCTATCTAAATTTCATGGTGATATAAGGCTAGATATAGTTTCACAAGATTTTACAAATCTAACACCTCTAGAAGAGAAATTATTAGATAGCAAAGAAGCACTTGTTAGGCAGATTACTCTATCTAACAACGATAAAACTTTTGTTTTTGCTAGAACAATCGTACCCAAAAATACTTACAATTATTTTACTCAAGAGCTTGATGGCTTAGGCACAAAGCCAATAGGTGATAACCTACTTTTTGATAAATCAAAATTTTATCGAGATGAGTTTATAATTCGCCAGCTCTCGGCTCAAAATTTTCAGCAAGAAACTGGTAGAAACCAACTACATGAAATATTCTCACGTAGTTCTATTTTTGAGTATAAAAATGACAAAAAACTTAAATTTCTAATTACCGAGTACTTTCTAATTTTACCGGAACAATATGATGTTTAGTAAAGAAAAGTTAAATGCATATTTTATGCTAATGAGGCTACATCGCCCTATTCCAATTCTTTTGATACTATGGCCGACTCTTACAGCTTTGGTATTAGCAGGTCATGGAGTACCAAATATTAAATATTGGGTTATCTTTACCCTTGGTGTTGTAGTTATGCGTACCGTCGGCTGTATTGTTAATGATATTGCTGATATTGACTTTGACAAGCATGTTGCCCGTACTAGCACTCGACCATTAACTAGTGGCAAACTTAGTGTCAAGAATGCGTTATATTTATGTCTCATTCTTACTTTAGTAGCTTTTATCTGTGTATTATTTTTAAACTTATACACAATTTTACTATCATTTGTTGCACTATTTTTAGCGGTACTATATCCATTTTGTAAAAGATTCTTTGCTATACCTCAACTAGTGTTAGGACTGGCTTTTAACTTTGGTATTTTTATGGCTTTCTCAGCTATACAAAACAAAATACCCCTAGAGGCTTTAATATTCTATTTATCAACAATTTGCTGGACTATAGCTTATGACACGGTATATGCACTAGCTGATAGAGAGTTTGATTTAGAAATAGGTATAAAATCATCAGCTGTTTTATTTGGTGATAAAGTATTTAAATATATATTTTTATTTGACTTTCTATCTCTAATATTACTCCTTATTTTGGGGATATATTGCCACTTTAATATAATCTTCTATTTAGGAGTGATCGTATCTGGATTATTTTTTATCAAAAATTATTTTATCTACAAAAAGCTAGGCATCACAAATTGTATAAAAGCCTTTTCTGATAATCATTGGGTTGGATTAATAATTTTTGTTATTGTATTATTACAATATCTTTAATAATTATTCCCGAAAGAAATAAGGAATTTAAACATGGATTATATTACTATCTTAGGGTGGATTGCATGTATTATAACAATAATTTATACAGCTCTAGGGTTACCTGCTCAAGTAAAGAAAAACTACCAACTTAAATCGACTGAAGGACTTTCTTTATTTCTCTTTTGTTTTCTTTTCTTAACATTCACATCATGGGTCGTTTATGGAATATGTAAACCTGACTGGTTTATTGTTGTACCTAATGGTCTAGGGGCAATATTTGCTTTTGTTATTGTATTACAAATACTATTTTACACATCAAAGAATAAGTAAGGTAATAATATGCAACTTAACTCAGATAATATCAATAAAATAATCAAGAATAATCCTGATATAAAAGTTTATACTAAGCCAGAGTCTACTTCTAAAATTATTCACTTTGGCGTTGGGGGGTTCCATAGAGCTCATCAAGTAATATACACTGGCGAAGCTATGGAAAAATCAAATGATCATAGCTGGGGACTAACAGGAGTTGGAATTCTTGAAACAGATAAGATGATGGCTGATTGTCTAAAAGAACAAGACTATAACTATACACTAATGCTTAAACCAAATACTGGAGAAAACTTTGCTAGTATAGTTGGAACAATCGGAGATTATATATATGCTTATGATGATTATGTTAGTCTAATAACTAAAGCCTTAAATCCAAATTTAGCGATAGTATCTATGACTGTTACTGAAGGTGGTTATAATATTGATCCTAACACAGGTAAATTTGATTGGAGCGATGAATTAATTAATTATGATCTTAAAAATCAAAACTCTCCTAAAACAATATTTGGATATTTAGCATTAATTATTAAATACAGAAAAAATAATAATCTCAATGGAGTAACATTACTAAGCTGTGACAATGTACAACATAATGGTAAAGTTTTAGAATACACTTTCCTTGAATTTCTATCAAAACTTGACTCAAACTTAGCAGTTTGGACTAAAGAAAACTGTAGTTTTCCAAACTCTATGGTTGATCGTATAACTCCCAAAACTGCTAACATAGATCAGCAAATGCTTCTAGACCAATTTGGTATCCAAGATAAGTGGCCTGTAGTTTGTGAACCATTTACTCAATGGGTTATAGAGGATAATTTTGTAGCAGGTAGACCAAAATGGGAACTTGCTGGCACTCAATTTGTTGATGACGTTTCTCCATATGAAAAAATGAAACTTAGACTTCTTAACTCATCTCACCAAGCTTTAGCATATTTAGGATACTTACACGGGTATCGTTATGTTCATGAGTCAGCTCAAGATGAAACCATTAAGAAATTTCTTTTAAGGTATATGAAGAATGAAGTTGAAGCAACTCTTGACCCTGTTCCTGGTATAAATTTAGACGAATACCAGCATAGTATAATAGAGAGATTCGCTAATCCAAATATTGCAGATACTCTTCAAAGAATATGTGAGTTTACAAGTGATAGAATCCCTGTTTTTAACCTCCCAGCAATTAATGAACAGATAAATCAAGGTAAAGATTTAAAGCTATCTGCATTGATTATAGCATCTTGGAGAGTATACCTTGATGGTCTTGATGAAAGCGGACAAAAAATAGATATTGTTGATAATAAAAAGCAAATGCTTCTTGATTTTATTACTAAAAACAGCAACCCTATAGAATTTATAAAAATTAAAGATATATTTCATAACTTAAGCAATGATGCAACTTTTGTTAAGCTTTATAACCAAGCATATACAAATATAAAAAAATATGGAGCTATAAAAGCTATCTCTCTATTTTTATAGCTATTTATATCAATCTAATCTTTTGGAGAAAAAATGAATTTAGCAATAGGTGCTATTCTAGGTTTTATTTCAGTTGCTTTTGGAGCATACGCAGAACATGGACTCAAAACTCAAATTTCAGTTGAGCATTTTGATTTTATCATGACAGCTTTGCGCTACAATCAAATATATGCAATTGTGATTAGTGGTATTGGAATAGCTCTTTTAAGCAGTAAGCAACTTGGTCAAAGTTTATTACTTAAACTAAGTAGCCTATTTTTTATAATTGGTACTATATTATTTAGCTTTAGTATTTATATCTCTGTAGCTTATAATATACCAGCTATTTTAGAATTAGCTCCAATCGGTGGCACTAGTCTAATGATAGGATGGTTAACTTTAATCTTAACTGGTATTTTTGCAAAAAGGATTTAAAAAAATTATGAAAAAATATATAACTATAATAGTTTTCTCTGTACACGATGATTTTTCATAATTTGAGTTCCTTATTTGTTTTATTGAGTATTTTTAAGCAAAGAGAGAAGTCTCTTACTGATATAGTTATCTTTTGAATAGCATTAATAATCATATCCAACCCATACCTAAAGTAAGAGTTCTGCAATCTACCATGCTTTTTTCTAGGAATAGCTTTTATTCTTGCATCTTTATACTCCCCAACCTTATGGGCCCATACAAAAGCTATAGATATCAAAGCTATTAGTTTTGATATCTTATTGGTATCAGTTAAATGAGTATCTTCTAAATTAAACCCTCTGCCTTTAAAAGCTTGAAACAAATTCTCAATTTCCCACCTCATACCATAAATAGGTATTAATTTTTCTATGCTCTTGGAATTACTAGCTACAATAAGTAATTCACCAGTGTGAGATCTAGTACCCGATAGATAAACACTTTGATTACAAATATCTCTTTTACTTCTAAGATCCTTATGTTCATGAATAGCTAAGTCATCAAACAATGTTGATACCTTAGCACTAAATCCTCTAGAGTTAGTTGTCATAAGATTATTTTTGATCCTAACAACATAATCAATACCTTGAGAATCTAACCAACCTAGCCAGTCTTGACCTATAAACTCTCTATCTCCTAATATACAACCAATACGCTCTTTACCAAACTTAGCAATAAACTTTTTAACTAAGTCTATTCTAAACTTAGAGCTAGAATTGCCTCTATGATCTAGTAAGTCATAATACAAAGGTATTGCTATACCTTCATTCACAGCTGATAGGACTAGAATATTAATATTTGTTTTACCAAACTGCCAGTTTGTCCTATCAAGTATTAGATATAGCTTATCTTTAGTCGATAAAAGGTGTTGTATACTGAATTGAGCTATATCATCAGCATCAAACTCTACATCTTTAAAGAAGTTTTGGATTCTTCGATAATTTGATTCTATTAGATTATTATTTTTAAAGTATCTAGCTATCTTTGATAAGTTAACAGTTTGAGCTGATATTAGTCCAAGCAATAGATTGCTGAAGCAATCTATTCTTGACTTGTGCCAATTAAATATTTTAGATAAACTTCCTGTTAGCTGATTAAGGTGCTTTTTCATCATTCGCAAATAATGAATATATAACGCTTTAGTCAGCTATATCAACTTTTTTGTCGTGTACAGAGAATAGTTTTATGTATATTTGCAATATCTGATATAGGATTTGCTGATAATATCAAACAGCATCAATCATATATAGTTAAACTTTATCTAGGTAGAACTATCAAAGACAATAAAAATAAAGTTTCTTATGTCTCTGATAAAATGTTTGAAAACTTTGAGAATAAATATTTAA
Organism: Francisella sp. LA112445; assembly: GCF_012224145.1. Lineage (NCBI taxonomy): Bacteria > Pseudomonadati > Pseudomonadota > Gammaproteobacteria > Thiotrichales > Francisellaceae > Francisella > Francisella sp. LA112445. The sequence goes on along the minus strand of NZ_CP041030.1, from coordinate 381,067 downwards.
CCCCAGCTTTCCCTGATGGTTATACGGAGAATAATGCTAGAGGATATTGGCGCAGTCCAACAGGAACCACATATAGTGAAAAGACAAAAGTTGTAACAATACTAACAGACAATAAATCAAAGCAATTAGAGCAGAAAGTAAATCACTTAGTTAATGTCTATAAGAAATTATACCATCAAGAAAGTGTTTTAGTAACTTATACAAAGACAGATTATTCTTTTATTTAAAGCTGGCGGAGAGGAAGAGATTCGAACTCTCGATAGCCGTTAAGCTATACACGCTTTCCAGGCGTGCTCCTTCAACCACTCGGACACCTCTCCAAAGAAATATAAAGTATACAGTAAAAGCTTATATTTTCAACTTTTTAGACAACCATAATAACACCTGAAACAAACATCAAAATAATAAATAACGACTTAAGTAATCTAGGAGATATAACACCTAGATAATTCACCGCCATAAGACTTCCTAATAAGGCAAATGGTATTGAAGATAAAAGCAAAGGTATACTTAAATATCCAAGTGTTGATGGAACATTTACAGACACTCCACAAGTAAGCATAAGTGTACCAATACCTGCTGTAATAAATACGCATACGCTAGTTATTGCTATAGCTTTTTTAATATCAGTTCCAATCTTAACAAAAAACATTGTTGCAAATGTTGTCGAACTTGCTAATACACTCAACACTCCACAAAGACCAAATATACTATATCTAGAAGTTCTTGGAAGCTTTATAACTTTATTATCATTATGAGATATCATCCAAATTCCACTACCAAATAGTAAGAATGCAAATATCACTTTTAACACATCCGTATTTATATATTTAGCTATTAACCCACCTAAAATAGATCCTATAGCTAGATATAATAGATAATATCTAAGCTCTCCTAAATGAATATTACCTCTTCTATAATGCTTGTATGTAGCCATTAAGCTAAGAAAGACCGACATCCCAAAACATGTTGCTAAGGCTATTTGCATAGCAAAAGATGGTCCATAAACATGAACAATAATATAGTAGAATGCTGGGACAGCTATTAATCCAGCCCCACCTCCTAATAATGTTGAGATAAAGCTAGCAACAAAGCCAACAATAGCTCCTAAAATAATCACTAACATATTTTTTTCCTTTTAGAATTAATTATTTAAGATAGTTATATACAGTAGCTCGACTAACACCTAATGCCCTAGCTATGTATTGACTTGCATTTTTACCATCTAATGCTCCTTGATTTTTGAGCTCTAAGATTAAGTCTTTTTTCTGAGAACGAGACATATTATCTATTGATAAACTTTTTTCTATACAATACTTCTGCACAAATTTATTTATTTTCTCATACAATGTATCTTTGAATAGACTTTGTTTCTGTTCAGACATTCCCTCGTCATTATTTTTTAAAAATGCACTTATTAAGCCTTGATACTTATCAAAGATAGAAATATCTAAATTCACACATAATGTCCCTATAACATTACCCTTATCATTCTCAATTACAGAAATAATACTTTTGATCTTACGACCATCATAATTAAGCTTTTCATAAGGTCCTATTACTTTAGGAAGCTCATCATAAACATCTAATCCGATATGATCCATATATGAAGAATCGCCTATTTCCCTTTTAGATATAGGGTTAAAAATAGCTTTTATTTGCTTCTTCTTCAAATCATGAATAACAACTTCAGCAAAAGGAAATAATAACTTACTTATAGCTTCAGCGATATTTGAATATTCTTCAAATTTAGATTTCATAAGAGTCTTATTTAGATTTTTTTAGATATTATATTCTAAAATTGACAAAACTGTCAATAAGTATTTAGGAGAATTTATAGTACTTTAGTATTACGACGTATATTTATAATATTAACAATTATTGGACCAATGATATTTTGCCAAATTGCATAAAAAGTTGCAGCAATAGCTGCTTGATTACCAAAAAAGACTAGAGCTATCACAGTTCCTAAACCAACATCTAATATACTAAACTCAAAGAGCAGAGCTAGTCTACTATCAATATCTAAACCTAAAGCCTTCCCTATTAAATATCCAACAATATTGGCAAATAAACTAAGAACTATAACACTTATAATAATATCTACAGGTACAAGCATTATAGTATCCTTATTTAATGACGTTACTATCATTACTATTAAAATAATCAAAAGAATCGGAATATTAGATATCTTATTTAAAACTGATTCTCCTAGCCTACTAAGCTTACTAATTAAAATCCCTAAAACTATTGGAACAATGACTATTATTGCCATAGTTTTAAACATACCAAACCAATCTAGCACAATACTTTTTGAGAAAAATATATAAATAATTAATGGCATAAAGATTGGTGCTAACAATGTTGTTAAGAAAGTTAAGCTAACAGTAAGTGAAATATTTGCTCTAGCTAATAGTGCCATCACTCCAGAAGCAGTACCTCCAGGACAAGCTCCAACAATAACTAAGCCTATTAATGCCATCAAATTTAGACCGAAAAGCTTACCTATTATAAAAGCTGCTATTGAAGTAACTGTTAATTTCAACAGCAATATAATAACTAGTTTGCCCTTGAGATTAGCTACCTTGACAAAATCTTTTGCTTGTAAGTGTAAACCTATAATTAGCATAATAGCAGCTAATAAATAGGTAATATAAGGCTTTAATGGTATAAATACAGAGGGCATTGATATCGCTAAAGCAACTCCTGCTATCACTATAACTGCGAAGTATTTTTGAATAAAATTCATTTTTTTATTATTAATTGAGTAAACTTTTTAAACTATTTTACATACTAATTAGATATAAGAATAGATTTTCATCTTTTATAGCATTTAAAACAAGAAACAAGTTTGGAAAACTATAGCATATTGATATAATGAAATTGTTAGACTATTAACTCATATGACAAACAACAACCTCGTGAGGTGAAATTATGATGAAGAAAAAACTGATAACAATCGCAACTCTTTTAGCCGCTTCAGTAGCAATTACATCATGTACAGCTGAAGCTGTAGCTGTTACTGGTCTAGTTTTAGCCAGTGTCGCAGTCGGTGCTTTAGCATATAAGTGGATGGAAGACCCTGATGCATATAATGCCTATGCGAAAAATAGAGAAACTGTATTTACAGCTGCTACTCAAGTATTAACTGAAAATAAATATGTTACAAAAGAGCAAACTGTTGATGAAAAGAAATCTGAGATTAAAGCTGTCTCTCCAACCGGTGACTCTATTGATATTGTAGTCCAATCTGCTAAAGATAATCCTAATCAATCTGCTATTTATATTAAAGATGATAGTAAAACAAATGCTACAATCATACTTAATCAAATCAATCAAAAACTTGCAGATTCAAAATAAACTATCATACAAATATAAGTTTTGCTAAAAAAATAACCCTACTTTTTTAGTAAATTTTTTCTTTGTTTTTCAGAGCATAAATAAGAATTTCATCAGTTTCTACTTTTATTTTTTGTTCTCCTACATCTTTCAGAACAATACTTCACCTCACCCCATACTTTTGCCCATTTCTTACGCCAAGTAAATGGTAAGCCACATACTACGCAAACTTTCGTAGGCAAGTGTTGCTTTTTCATATCCCTAAACCTTTAAGAAATTTTTTACTATCTTGTCTAATTAGTTCTTTCTTCTCATGAGTCATCTTTTCATAAGATTTATAAATCATTGCTAAGCGTGAGTTATTAGCCAGCTTTGATTTATTTCTAGCTAAGAAATTCCAATATAAGTAATTAAATGGACAAGCATCATCTCCATTTTTCTTAGTGACTTTATAACTACAATTATCACAATAATTTGACATTTTTTTGATATAGCTACCACTTGCAGCATAAGGCTTACTTGCTAAATATCCACCATCAGCAAAAAGTACCATTCCTGATACATTTGGTAGTTCCACCCACTCATAAGCATCAGCATATACTAACAAATACCACTCATTAACATACTTAGGGTCAACACCTGCTAGTAATGCAAAATTACCCAGCACCATTAACCTTTGAATATGATGGGCATAGGCATTTTGTTTAGTTTCTTTAACGCATTGATGTAGACAATTCATCTTAGTATGAGCATCCCAATAAAAACTTGGTAATTTACGCGTAGCTTCAAGATAATTCATATCGTGATAATCTGGCATTTTCAACCAATAAACACCTCTTACAAACTCTCGCCACCCAAGGATCTGACGGATAAAACCTTCAACAGCATTTAAAGGAGCATTGCCACTATAGTATGCTTTTTCAGCAGCTTTGATGCACTCTATAGGTAATAGCAAGCCACTATTAATATACATAGAAATATGCGAATGATACATCCATGCTTGTCCCTCAAGCATTGCATCTTGGTAATCTCCGAAATTACTAAGTCTTTCTTTAATAAATAAATCTAATGCCTCAAGAGCTTCTTCTCTAGTAACTGCATAATGAAATGGTTCAATATCTCCAAAGTTATTGTCAAAATTTTTCTCAACCAGCTCAATTACGCGTTTAGTTATATCATCAAGTGTACTTTTATATGGTTCTGGAATCTTGATATCAGAACTTGGTGTTTTACGGTTTTGGCTATCATAATTCCATTGCCCGCCTTCTGGCTTACCATCACTATCAAGCAAAATATTGTGTTTAGCACGCATATAACGATAGAAATACTCCATGCGTATTTGCTTGTAGTTTTTTGACCATTTTGCAAACTCATCTATTGTAGCTAAGAATCTATCATCTGTACGTATCTCAACATCTATTGAGAAATCTTTTTGCCAACTTTGAATATCTTTTAATACACGAAATTCGCCTGGGCCAGTGACAATAAGCTTTTGTATACCAAGCTTTTCAATAACTTTCTCAACTTCACTATAAAATGATCCAGTATTTTTTGGATCATCTAGTTTTGTATAACAGACTTTATAGCCTAATTTATGTAACTGCAGTGCAAAATGTCGCATTGCTGAGAAAATATATACAAGCTTCTTTTTATGATGCTTAACATAACTAGCCTCTTGCATCACTTCACACATCATCACAATATCATTTGCTTTATCACAATCTTTCAAGCTAGAAATACTCTCAGAAAGTTGATCTCCTAGAATTAATCGTAAAGTCCTCATTAGAATAATTCTCCTTGTATACTCTCGATCTTGTGTTGCTTAGATTTTATTTTTCTAGGCTTTTTCCTACTAGCATGTTTTTTGACAATATTTTTAGTTTCTTGACTATTTTTTGAGCCTTTCCTAACCTTATAAATATTGTCTGCTGCAAATTTCCGTGCTTGTTTCTCATCAACAATTGGATCTGGATAATCTCCAGCACTATGTTTTTCTAACCATGGTGTGTGGATATTTTCATTACTTACATTTTCTAATTCAGGTATCCACCTTCTAATAAATTCACCTTTAGGATCTTGATCTATGCTCTGTTTAATCGGATTATAAATACGGATACTATTTATACCTGTAGTTCCAGATTGCATTTGTACCTGTGAATAATGAATACCTGGTTCATAGTCGGTAAATAGTCTTGCTAAATACAATGATGTCTTACGCCAATCTAACCACAAATGATAACTTGCGAAACTCATAAGCATTGCGCGCATACGAAAGTTTAACCATCCTGTTGCAATCAAGGCCCGCATACATGCATCTATCATCGGAAAACCGGTATTACCAGTTTTCCATGCTGCAAAATATTGTTGATTTATTGGTTCTTTACGTAGCTGATCATAGGCTCGATGGAGATTTTTATACTCAATGTTTGGTTGATCCTCTAGCTTTTGTATAAAGTGACAATGCCAACGCAGACGCGATAAAAATGAACGCATTGCACTTAGCCATTTTGTTTTATTTTTTATACTACTATGTTTGATTTCATTTTTACGCTGATTGGCAAATTGATACACCTCTTTTACCGAGATAACTCCAAAAGCTATATATGGTGACAATCTTGAACAACTCCTAAAAGCTGTCACAGGCGAAGACATCTCTTTGGTATAACTACAACCTCTTTCATACAGGAAACTATCGAGGATTCTAAGTGCACGAATACGACCACCTTTTTGTCTTTTATAGCAGTTATCATACTCTAGACTAAGACTCTCAGCTGTAGGTATTTTAGTCTGATTTTCACAAATAAATTTAAGCTTAGTGGGTACTTTTATAAGATTTTCACTCATGCGTTTATGCCATAGCAAAGCCCATTTATCTCTATCAGCTAAACAACGAACTACACCATTTTGATATGGTTGATGCCATGTAATATTATTTTGTTTGAAGAAACTCTCAAGCTTAATATCACGCTGATATGTCCAGTCATTCCAAGTTTCTTGATGTGACCAAATATCCTTGATAGAGTATTGTTTTATTAACTTCTCAAAAACCTCTAAGGCGTCTCCAACCATTATAATTAAAGGCTGACCTAACTTTGTAAGCTCACTATCTAACTCTTCTAAACACTCTGATAAAAACAGATATTGTCTATGGCTCATATCAGGCTGTTGCCAAAGTTCAGGCTCAATTATGTATATCGGTATAATATCTCCTTTTTCAGCTGCTAAAGATAAAGCTAAGTTATCATTTATGCGTAAGTCACGCTTAAACCAAAGCACTTGCATTTGTATGATTTAACCTTTTTTGATGTTTTGCAATTCTTCCTGTTACTCTTTTTCGCCAAAGCCTAAAGCTACTCGGCTTAAGATTATTGCGCATAATCTTTATAACTTGTGGCTCAGATAATCCTGTTATATTTTTTATTGCATCAAACGATGTTTTATCACACCATGCCATTTCTATAATTTCACTAATCCCTATATTCTTATCATTCATAAAACACCTCTAAAAACTTTAACTATGGAATAATCTCCCTACCATCCCATGCAAAACATTTACCACTATCTTTAGATTTCAAACCATCTAATACTTCAACTAACTTACTAGCTGAATACTCCGGTGTAAAAAGCTTTCCTTGAGGTACTCTTGCTTGAAAAGGTTCTGATAAATGACTATCAACAGTCCCTGGATGTACCCCGACTATTACAGCATTTGGATTTACACGCTTAGTTTCAATACTTGCCGTTTTGATAAACATATTTAAAGCTGCCTTTGAAACTCTATAAGCATACCAACCACCAAGTTGATTATCAGAGATACTACCAACCCTCGCAGAAATAGCAGCAAATACAGATTTAGTATCTTTAGCTAACTTGGGTATAAAATGCTTTGCGACCAAAGCCGGAAATATTGTATTTGCTTGAAAAAGCTCAATAAATTTATCTGCTGATAATTCTTTTAGTGCTTTCTCTGGTTTTATTTCAGAGGTATGTAATATACCAGTAGCAACAAAAATTAAATTGACAGCTCCTGATTTTTCATAAACATCTTTTGCAGCTTTCTCGATTGTTGACTCATCACAGTAATCAATGTATTGATAAACGACATCATCTATACAATTAGTTACTTTAGTGCGTGAAAAGGCATATATATTCGCATCTGGGTACAAATATCTTAATCTCTTGGTTACAGCATGACCTATAGAACCAGAAGCTCCTATAACAACTAGATTACTACTCACAACACTCTCCTAAATAAAGGTTTAGTATTCTAAGTATACAAATAAGATTATGGATTTTTTATACAGATAAATGAATATTAAGAAAGTTTAATAAATAAGGTTAGCCAAAATTCCAACCCAATGGTATAGCTAATCCGAATAATTTTTGAAACCATTTTTGTCATCCTATGGCTTGACCATAGGATCCACTTATTATGAGCTTTAAACTTGGATTCTACGATCAAGTCGTAGAATGACATTTTTCTTTCAGATTAACTATATATTCATCATAAGGCTGCTGATACATAATTTGTAAAGACTTGTTCAATAAATGTGAAAAGATCACTGAGCAGAGTCGAAGTGCTTATTTTAATAAACTTGTATTAATCAGCAATCAGATCATATTCAGTAGATTCAGTAATCTCAACTGTTGCAAATTCACCTACTTTTAGACCTCTTTCTGCTGCATCACCAACTATCACTTGTCCATCTACTTCTGGTGCATCATATCTTGTGCGCCCAATAGCATAGTTTTCTTCAGGATTTATTGAATCAATTATAATTTGTTGCTCTGTTCCAACAAAACCTTCAAGCTTATTAGCACTTATTTGAGCTTGTAATCCCATAAATTCATCTAGTCTTTGTTGCTTAATTTCTTCAGAAATCAGATTATCAAATTGATTAGCCTTTGCACCTTCTACTTCTGAATATTTAAAACAACCCACTCTATCTAGTTGAGCTTTTTCAGCAAAATCTAATAAATGCTCAAAGTCAGCCTCTGTCTCACCAGGGAAACCAACTATAAAAGTACTGCGAATAGTTATATCAGGACAAATATCACGCCATTTATTAATTCTATCAAGAGTTTTTTGCGTATGTGCTGGACGCTTCATTCTCTTTAAAACTTCTGGTGATGAATGTTGCAAAGGCACATCTAAGTAAGGAAGTATCTTTCCTTGAGCCATAAGAGGTACAATCTTATCAACATGCGGATACGGATATACATAATGCATTCTTGTCCACATGTCTAAATCACCAAGAGCTGTAGCAAGATCTAAAATATTACTTTGATATTCTTTATCATTCCATATTCCTGGCTTATATTTAATATCAACACCATATGCAGATGTATCTTGTGATATTACAAGTAGCTCTTTAACACCTGCATTTTTAAGCTTTTCAGCTTCTTTCATGATATTGTCTATAGAACGACTTTTTAGCTTACCACGAATATCTGGAATAATACAAAAAGTACAAGTATTGTTACATCCTTCTGATATTTTTAGATATGAATAATGTCTTGGAGTAAGCTTAATTCCTTGTGGAGGTACTAGTGAGACAAAATCATTAGCAAATATCGGCGCATGTGTATGCACGGCCTCTATTAAGTTCTCATAATCTTGAGGTCCTGTAATACTTAGAACTTCTGGATGTTTTTCTTTAATTAAATCAGCCTTATTACCAAGACACCCTGTTACTAAGACTTTGCCATTCTCAGCGATTGCCTCACCAATAACTTCTAAAGACTCATCAATTGCAGAATTTAAAAATCCACACGTATTAACAATAACCATGTCAGCATTATCATAACTATCAACTAAGTCATAACCTTCAGCTTTTAGCTTTGTAATAATACGCTCAGAGTCAACAAGATTTTTAGGACAACCTAAACTAACAAAACCAATTTTAGGAATTTTAATCATAATAATTAAACTTAATAAAAAATTATGGACTATTGTAGATGAATTTAATTAAAAAAAATAGATAAAGATAAAATTAGATCTAGTTAGTAGATTGAGCAGAAGAATCACTTTGATCACATTTAACACCGAAATCAAGCTCTGTTCTTCTATCTAAATAATATGCTTTTTCAGAAGCTTTATACATACAAGCATCATTTACACCATCAGTACAGAACTCATCATAGAACTTAGTTGGTTCTGCTGCAGGTTTTAATTTACCATAGCTAACCACACATATCTGATCTTTGCTTACACCTTTATTTACTAGGTAGTTATAAACAGATTCTGCACGTTTTTGACCTAAGTTAAAGTTATATTTTTCACTTCCTCTAGGGTCAGTATTACCAGATAGTTTAATTGGTTGATTTGGATGACCTATTAAGTAGTCAGCTGTTTTATCTAAACAATCTTTCGCATCATCAGTAACGTTATAACTATCAAAACCAAAGTATACAGATCTGCAGTTAATACCCATAAGTTCTTTTTTCATTTGATCAACTTCATCAGAGCTTAGATTATCAGATCCATAAATTTGTGAAGACATTTGTAAAGCTTGCGAGCTATCAACTCCAGCATACTTGTCTTTGATTAAATCACTATTATCAGGTCTAGTACTAGAACAACTTGCTAGCATAAGTACAGAACCTACTACCGCTACGCCTAAAAGACTCTTTTTCATAGTTTACAACTCCTATTTATTTTATTATGCAACATTATCAAAACTTGTGGTTTCAAAATTACCACCATTATCAGCATATCCAGTATCACCACTACCATAGTTATCCGCAGATTTTAGTGTACTAAAAAACCCAGGACCTGATGTTTCATTTAATGCAGAGCCACTAAGATTAGCATCTGCATTTGCTTGTAAAGGGGGACCTTTATACCAAGCACACCCTGTTAATAATGTTGCAACAATAACAAAGGTGTAAAATTTAGTAAAAACCCTCATATAAGCCCCTTAATAATTTTTTGGTGACCAGCTAGGTGACTGAATTATAGTACTACCATTACTTGCAGTCTCAACACTAAAGTGATTATCTCCATTTAATGATACCATATCTAAAGAGCTATAACCTTGCGAATTTGTAGAAATATACGCAATCATATCTCCATATGGTGAAACTGTTGGCGAGCTATCAGACTTACCTTTTGTCAAAGTAGTTATATTTCCACTAGCTAAATTAAAGTCTGCTATCTGGATACCACTTGAGCGTGATTTTTGATACATAAATACGACATCTCTACCATCAGGAGTATAGTTAGGCTCATATCCTTGGTATATCTTACTACTTAATCTTGAAGATTGTGGATATTTAGAATTCACTGGAGCTATATAGATATTAGGTCTGCCACTATCTCTATCTGATGTAAATACGATACTTCTACCATTAGGTGAGAATTTTGGCGCAGTATTTATACCATTTATTGTCAATCTTTTAAGAGCTTTTGTAGCTAAATTCATGATGTATATATTTGTCTGATCAGAGTAACCTTTAGATAAAGCTAAAGCGATACTCTGATCATCAGGAGAGAATGATGGTGAGCTGTTGATACCTTTAAAGTTCGTCAAACGAGTAACTTTACCTGTACTTATCTGTAAATCATAAACTCCCATACTGCCGCCACTATAGCTTGAATATACAATGTCTCTACCATCAGATGACCATGATGGAGTCGCAATAGGATTATCAGTTTGTCTAAGTACAGTATGCTTATTAAAACCATCATAATCAGATATAATAAGCTCATAAACTCTACCATATCTAGCATATGGGTTGCTTACTTTAACATATGCAAGTTTTGTTAAGAAAAAGCCTTGCTCTCCTGTAAGTTTGTTATAAATATAATTTGAAATTTTATGTGCTAATGTTCTCATAAGAGAAACATTAATATTTTTATATGTAACTGATTGGATATAGCTAGTATCATTTCTCTTAAGAATCTGAACTTCTACAGTATAGTTATTATATGAGTTTTTAGTATATTTAGTTAAAACAACATAGTCACCTTTAATTTTTTTCCAAGGGATATCATGCTTTTGTTTTATCTCATACTTTATCGTATCTGAGCCTTGCAACTTAGCATTATGATTAAGATCTGCAACAATTACAGAATTCACATTCTGAGGAAACTGATCTACAACATCATTACTCATTACTGAAACTAAAGGTTTTTGTATAACACCTGTTGTCACTTCTGCAACTAAATCTGCATATATATTAGATACTAAAAAAATTAATACTGAAAAGCTCAAAATGATTTTTTTCATTATTATTCCTTATCAAGTTTGTTTAAATATAAAACTTATATTTTCTGTTTGTATAGTTTTTCGCGCTGCACTATTTGAAATCTGTGGAGGCGTTGTATTCTTAATAGCATTAATTAAAGACTGATCACATCTATAACTACCAGAAGTTCCTGTTAATTTGATAAATTTACCATCCCTGATAATAGCTCTTGGTAAGTTATAAATGCCTCGACAAGGATCTTTAATCCAATTATCGCCCACTCTAGTTTGGTACTCCGCGATATAGCTAGAAATTGCTCTTTGAGCCTGATTTTGCTCAGCCTCTCTTTTAGCTGCCGCTATTGCCTCGGCTCTTGCTTTTGCTAATCTTTCTTGACGAGCTTTACGCTCAGCTTCTAACTTAGCTTGTTTTTGTTGCTCTAGTTTACGTTGTTTCTCTCGCTCTTTTCTCTTAGCTTCTTCTTCAGCTTTTTTCTTAGCTTCTTCTTTTGCTTTACGCGCTGCTTCTAATTTGGCTTGCTTTTGCTGCTCTAATTTACGCTGTTGCTCTTCTTCTTTACGCTTTGCTTCCAGGGCTGCTTGCTTTTTAGCTTCAATTCGAGCTTTACGTTCAGCTTCCGCTTTTTGCTTCATTAACAATTTGTGTTTTTGTAAAGCTTGTTGTTTAGCTTGTTTAACATCTTGTCTAGCCTGACGCAACTCTTGTTGATGATTTTCATAGTTTGATATCTGCTTATTAAGCTCACTACTACTTATTGATGTCGCTTGAATAACTTGCATTTGCTTTGGAGTATTTGCAACTTCAGCCTTTAGTGATGCTGAAGTAGAATCAAACTTCAAAATACTTATATATGATAAAATATAAAGAGCAATAACTATACCGATATGTACAAGTATCGCTTTCACCACAAAGGGGTTACGCTCAACCTGGTTCTTAAAATATTGTAATAGTTTTTGGTAATTAAGATTTGCCATCTTCTGTGACTAACCCCACTTTGTCAACACCTGCTCTTTGGATAAGAGCCATTGCTTTTACTACCTCACCATAACTAGCACTGCTATCACCTCTAACATAAACTGGCTTACCAGGGTTTTGCTGTGATAAATTGATTACAGCATTTGCAAGCTCTGTAGGACTCAGTGGCGCTTTTGGATCACTAACTCCCTGGTTAACAAAATACTCACCTTGCTTATTTACAGTAACAACTATTGGCTTACTATCATTAGACGGAATCTTTTCTGACTTAGCTTTTGGTAAATCAACTTTTACACCTTGAGTCAATATAGGCGTCGTAATCATAAAAATAACTAATAGTACAAGCATAACATCAATGTAAGGCACTACATTGATCTGCACCATTGGTCGTTTTTTTCTATAAAATTTTTTGTTTCTTTTTTTCATACTTAAAAGCCTTTATTAGCTTTCTTGATTTTGATGATGCACTTGATCTCTATGAGCTTCTTTTAAAAGCAAGATGCACAAGTCATCTTGGAATGATTCATAACTAGATAGTACATCGTCTACCTGGTTTGATAATCTGCTATGCCCAATAACTGCTGGGATTGCCACAAATAGACCAAGAGCAGTTGCAATCAAAGCTTCAGCAATATGAGGAGCCACAACAGATATTGTAGCTTGTTCAACACCGCCAAGAGTATTAAATGAAGACATAATTCCCCAAACCGTGCCCACTAGTCCAATATATGGAGCAACTGCACCAATTGTCCCTAATGCAGGAAGCTTTCTATCTAACTCTTTAGCTTCTTGAGCAATTGCTATACTTACTGTTCTTTCCATACCCTCAAGTATAGTGTCACCCTTTAAAACTCCAGTTTCCTTCAGGTTGTTAAACTCTCGTAATGCTGAACAGAATATTATTGATTTACCAAAGATATTCTCTTTATGTTGTAGATAGTAGTCATAAAGCTTTTGTATATGATGGCCTGCCCAAAATAACTTATCAAACTGTGCTTGCTCATGACAGTATTTTTTCACACGATTGTTTACCTCAAGCATTATAGCCCAAGAGTAAACTGACATAGCAATCAAAGCTATCATTATAAGCTGAACAATAAAGTTTGCATGCCATATCAACTGAACTAGAGAAAGAGAGTTATCTTGCATAATTAATCCTAAAAATTTATGTTTCTATTATTTTTGCACATACCTGTTCGCAACATTATACGTAAAGATTTTAAAATTATAAACAGTTAAGTTTACTTAAATTATACATAAATCTGATATTATTATTAATAATATATAACTTATTCATTAATAAAATTTTAGTATGAAAAAGATAAAAATTTTGACATTAGGTATTATTACTATGGTATTAATATCATGCTCAACTTCACAAGATGATCAGTTTAAGTATGTAACTCCACCTCCAACTCAACAAAACATGAACTCAGAAAACCCAGTAGCTTTAAGCAACCAGGAAACAATAAGTAATAAATCTGATACATCTAACAAACAAGATTTAAATAATAAGAAACCAAATGAATAGTTTTAAACTATTAGAGAATTAAGAATCCGCATCAACTATTTTTTTACCATCAACATTTGATTTAGCATTTAAATCACTATTTTTCATTTTTTGTTTATATTTATAATGTGAGACAGGACCTGATAATGCATAACCTATCATTATTAAATAAAGTAACTTTTCAGGCATTGTAAATAACATTAAGATAATAAGTATAAAGCAGATAACATAAACTTTGCTAATATTTCCATGACCGTCACTATCTTTAAAACTTCTAAACTTGATATCACTGACCATCATAAAAGCTAAATATAAAGCTGTAAATGCAGTAAGAGCAACTACTACAATACTTGAAAATGTAGAGCCTCCAACTAAAAATCTTTGTCCCATCCAAATAAGACCAGAAATTGTAACAGCCCCAGCTGGACAAGGCATACCATAGAAGTATAATTTACGCTCAAGTATAGCATCTTCACTCAGATCTTTAGGTGCTGGTTGAGTATCAAACTTAGCTAATCTTAAGGCTACAGCTAATAAATATAGAAAACAAATCGCTGCACCTAAAGAACCTAAATTATGTAATGTCCAAAAATACATAACTAAAGCAGGAGTAGCTCCAAAAGAAACAACATCTGCTAAACTATCTAAAGCTGCTCCAAACTCTGTTTGTGTATGTGTATATCTAGCAACCCTGCCATCAAAAGCATCGGCAAAACCTGACAACAACATATATACAGCACATGAAATAAAGCTCTCTTGAAATGCAGATATAATAGCTAAAAAAGCAAATAATAAACTAGCGCTAGTAAATAAGCTAGGAAGTATATATTTAGATTTTTTCATATCTATATTTTCTAACAACCACATAACATACCTTTTATTTTATTAAATCAGGTCTTAGTTTTTTTGCCTCATGCAAGTAGACGTGCCTGATATCATCTTGATTCTTTTCTGTATTATATGTCAACATAACTCGAATACAAAGCTCTAAAGCATCATCACACATCATTTGCTGACAATCAATTAATGGAACATTCGTCAGACCTATTTCTCTAGCAGCTACCGCGGGAAAAGTAGACGTTATATCAGATGTTGCTGTAAACATAATATTTACAATATCTTTTGTCGCGACATCATTCTTAGTTAATATATAGTATAAGAGCTCTTTTGTAGCCTCTATAACATTTTCTTTAGTATCCTTTGTTATTGTCGTTGCGCCTCTTATAGACCTTTGCATAAGTTATTTCGCCTTAATTTTAGCGGCTTTTTGTTTCAAAAGCCTTGGTAGTGGAAAATAAATCTCTTCTTTAATCCCATCAAACTCTTCAACTGTAACATTATTATCACAAACCTCAGATATCTTAGAGATTATATCCTGAACCAAATACTCAGGAGCAGATGCTCCAGCACTTACACCACAAACCTGCTTATTTTTAAACCAGGCCCCTTCTATATCTAAAGGATTATCAATCAGATAAGAATCCATACCTTCTAACGTTGCAAGCTCTTTAAGCCTATTTGAGTTAGAACTATTTTTAGATCCTACCACAACTAACACATCGATCTCTTTAAGCATTGACTTTATTGCAGTTTGACGATTTTGTGTCGCATAGCAAATATCTTCTTTTTTAGGCCCCTTTATATTAGGGTATCTATCTTTTAAAGCTTGTATTATGCTCTGTGTTTCATCAACTGAAAGCGTTGTTTGTGTTGCATAATAAAGATTATTTGGATCATTGATTTTTAGTTTAGCGACATCTGCTTCATTTTCAACTAAATATATAGCACCTTTAGTACTACGATATTGTCCCATTGTACCTTGAACTTCAGGATGTCCCTTATGGCCAACAAGAACACATTCAGCATCATTATTACTAGCTAATCTAACTCCACGATGAACTTTTGTAACTAAAGGACATGTCGCGTCATAAAGAACCAGATTTTTATTAGCTGCCGCTTCTTCAACTTTTAAAGAGACCCCATGAGCACTAAAAACACATACCGAATTATCAGGAACTTCATCAACTTCTTTGACAAAGATAACACCTTTCTTTTTAAGCGAATCTACTACGACTTTATTATGTACAACTTCATGGCGTACATATACCGGAGATTTTTCTACTTCTAAAACTTTTTCAACTGTTTCAACAGCTCGACTAACACCCGCACAAAAACCGCGTGGATTAGCTAGCAATATTTTCATCTAATTTGCCCTCTTCATCAGCGATATCTAATATTTTAGCTTCAAAAACTATTATTTGTCCTGACAATGGATGGTTAAAATCAACTGTAACATCATTTTCGCCGATCTCTGTAACTAAGCCAGGAAGTTTAGAACCATCTTTTTGACTAAACGATACAATTAGCCCCTCTTCAAGTTCCATATCTTTAGGAAATCTATATTTTGGCACTGAATAAATACTTGCTGGATGCTTCTCACCAAAAGCCTCTTCTGGCATCAAGACAACTCTCTTACTTTCACCAACAGCAGCGCCTAAAAGTTCATTTTCAACTTTATCAGTAAAGCAACCCTGACCCATTTGAAATATAAAAGGTCTATTATAATTCTCTGTATCTTCTGCAATTGAGCCATCTTTAAGCCTAAACTTAAAATGCATTTTCACAAAACTATCTGACGCGACTTTCATATTATTTTTTATTGTTAACATTTTGCCTTTCAAGATATCATATTTGAGATTTTTATTCATCTAATCTTTCTACAAAATGCTATTTGCAAAGCAGACAAAAGTCACAAATACTCTACACAAATATCATTAGTTTATAGTAGAATAACTTTTATAGAAAATCTCTTTAGATATATTAAAAACATGAAGAAGCTATTATACATTATTCTCTTAGCTATATTTGCGACTATCATCACTAGCTGCGATACTATGGATAAAAAAGACAAAGAAGATAATAAACCGTTATCATTCCCAACACTAAAATACTGTAACCCTGAAATGCTCAAGAGTGATAAATCTTTTATCTGTATACAGCGCCAAGAAGGTGCTGATTTAATAGAAACTAATATTAAATTTGACACCGATAGCTTCACACTAAACAATCAAGCAAAAGCTGTATTAAATAAGCTATTTGCATACTTAAAGTTAACTGGAACAACTAGGTTCACAATAAAAGGATATGCTGGAAAAATTGAGTCTGATCTCATTACAGATAAAAATTTATTAACAGAAAGCAATATCCGTCTATCAAAAAATAGAGCTATTAGTGTTAGAGAGTACTTAGTAAACAAAGGTCTAGAACCAGATGAAGGTATTGAGCCTGCAGATGGTATCAAAATTGAAGCATTAGGGTATCAAGATCCTGTAGCACCTAATGATTCTAGTGCTAATAGAGCGCTTAACCAAAGAGTGGAAATATCTATCCAAAGCAAACTAGTTGAGCAAATTGACAATATCGAGCATAATCTGAAACACTTGCGTCCAGCAGATTACACAAAGTTCTTCTCAAATGTATATCTTTTAAATGGTGATCAACTAAAAGACACTGCTGAAATATATGACTCGCGTGAAAAAAGACCTGTTTTAGGACCTAATTTCACAATATTTGCCAATAAACAATACACTGCAAAAGATGATAATAGTAACTTTATCATAGTATCAAAACCAAAACCTATTGCTAACTTTAATGAGGATCAAAAGGTTTATAGATTAGGAACTGCAACATATAAATTCACTTATAAAGGTGTAACAGCTTTACAGACTAAAAATATGAGCCGTGAAGCTAGTGTTGGAGATTATGTAATCCCTAACGATATTGTTTCTGAAAAACTTCCAAAAGAAACTTTCAAAGTCCATGATAAAGTTACTGCTAATGTCATGGAGGACGTTATAAACACAAATACATTCTCTTCATCTTATAATAGTGTTGTGCTAAACAAGGGCTCATCTGATGGCTTAAAACCTGGTACAGAAATGATACTATATGAGCCTGCTACTAGAACCGATGGCTTCCCAGTACCTCCTAGATATATTGGATATGGTTTTATTTATAGACAATCTGAGCACTACTCCATTATGCTAGTAGTAAACTCTTTACAAGAGATAAGTTCTGACGCAATGGCAACAACGACTCTATAATGCAAAGCAACATCAAAAGCCTAATCATTCTATCATATACTCCGTATTTTGGATCTAGCAGATTTTCTAAAGCTATTGCTCAAGATATTAGCTTTGACGAGATAGTTAACCACCCATTAAAATTTTCAGAAATCTTATCTTTACGTCAAGAAACAATAGACTTTCTAAATGGTAAAAAATATAAAACATATCTAGAGAAAGTTAAGAAATGGCTAGCTAGTCATCAAAATAAGATATTAACTTTTCTAGATGATGACTATCCAGAAGACTTAAAACAGATTTCAAATCCTCCAATTATTTTGTACTGTAGCGGTAATATAAAACTTTTGAAGAAATCGCAGCTTGCTATAGTTGGGGCGAGAAATAACTCTGTATACGGTAAAAATGCAACAAATAAAATATGTACAGATTTACAGAACTCACAATTATCAATAATAAGTGGACTTGCCTATGGTATTGACACATTAGCTCATAAGTTTGCAATAGAAAATAACCTTAGCACTATAGCTGTAGTTGGCACAGGAGTTGATATCATATACCCTAGCTCAAATAGAGAGCTCTATGAGAGATTATTAAAAACGAATAATTTAATAATTTCTGAGCTACCATTAGGTACAGCTCCGTTACGCCACCACTTCCCTCAAAGAAACCGTATAATTAGTGGTTTAGCGAAAGGTGTTGTAATTGTTGAAGCCGCCAAAAAAAGTGGTTCTTTAATTACAGCCCAACTTGCTTTAGAACAAAATAAAGAAGTATTTGCAATACCAGGAAGTATATTTAGTAAAACAAGTGAAGGATGTAATGAGCTAATCAAGCAAGGTGCAAAACTAGTTTGTGATATAAATGATATTCTTGAAGAAATCACCCCACACTCAACAATCACACCAAAACCTAATGAACCATCAAAGGATAACAACTCCAAAAATCTTAACCATACTGAAAAAACTATACTAGATAACATAGATACAGAACTAACAACTTTAGATGCAATTATCACAAGATCAAACTTACCATACAACCAAGTAGTTTCTTGCCTGCTAGAGTTAGAATTAGAATCTTTAATTGAGTCAGTTGCTGGCGGATATATAAATATTTCTAAAAATTAAACTTGTTAAACAACAAAATCAAATAGACTTTTATTATACTAATCTCTAAAATATAGCCTTTAGTTAGTCTATCCGCATTAAAATGTTACACTCAATAGAAGCTTTTTTTGACTTAAAAGCTAATAATACATCTATAAAAAAAGAATTTTTCGCAGGCCTTGCTACTTTTTTAGCAATTTCATACATCATTGTAGTTAACCCTAAAATCTTAGCATCTACTGGTATGCCTAGTAATGCTTTAGTTACAAGTACTATAGTATTATCTGCTTTTGGTAGCATCACTATGGGACTTTTTACGCGCAACCCATTTGTAATTGCTCCAGGAATGGGAATGAACATTTTCTTCGCATACACAGCTGTCTCTGTTTATCACTTACCATGGCAAACAGCATTAGGTGCTACATTTTGGTCTGGAATTATATTTAGCTTACTTGTAATTTTAAACATCCGTACTAAGATCATGCTTAGTTTACCAAAATCAATCAAGCAATCTCTTGGTGCTGGGATAGGACTTTTCATAGCGTATATTGGCTTTGTAAATAGTCATTTTATAACATCTCATGAAGGCTTATTAACCCTTAATACAATTAATCCACACATTGTATTATTTTTAGTATGCTTAATTTTACTAGTAATTCTATTTATTAAAAAAATTCCAGCCTCAATTATTATCGTAATTGTTATTGGATATATATTATCATTTCCTATTTCTTATTTTAGTCATGAAAAAATAGTATCACTCCCAAATCACATTATAAGCTTGCCTGACTTCTCATTAATCGGACAAATTGACTTTATTAATGGACTAAAGTTTGCAATTTTACCAACAATCTTTACTTTTTGCTTCCTAAGTCTATTTGATGGAACTGGGGCTATATCAAGTCACTATAGTAGTATGAGGAAAAAATGCTCTCCTACAGATAAAGAACTTAAAAGAACCTTTATCGTTGATGCCGCTAGTGCAACAGTCTCTGGAATACTAGGATCAAGTCCATCAACTGTTGTAGTTGAATCTGGAGTAGGTATCGCTCAAGGAGCGCGCTCTGGTCTTACAGCAATATTCGCTGGATTAATGTTTTTACCTTTTCTATTTCTCTCGCCACTAATAAGCTCAATTCCTATAGAGGTAATCTCTCCAGCACTTGTACTAATTGGGATAATGATGATGCAGCAAGTGTCAAAAGTAAACTGGTATGACTTTGTTCAAGCTACTCCTGCTTTTTTCACTATCATAATGATGACCCTATCTTCATCAATATCAACTGGGATTGCTACAGGAATTATTGTCTGGTTCTTAGTTTCAATCTTCTGTAATAGAAATGAGCTAAATTTCACCGCTGGAGTTATAACTGTATTTTGTTTTATGATGTTTCTTCACGCAGTTAATTTATTTTAAATAAATAATTAACAAAAAACATATAAACATCGAAACCATATAATTTAATATTTACTAATATATTTTTCTCTATCATAATGTTTGTATAGCATGATGGGATAGTTTATTTCATTAAGCTGTACATAATATAAATTGCATACTGAAGGAGAAAAAAATGAATTTAAAAAAAACATTGACCATTACCTTAGTTACCGGAGCTTGCGCTCTATTATTAGCATCTTGCGGACCTAATAAAAAAGAACAAGCTTTAGCAAATCTTGAGCAACAACAGCAAGAACTAAATCAAAAAGCAAAAGATCAAAAGCTACAAGCAGATAATCTAATTACTGATGCTGGCAACCTTGATAAAGAATCAAAAGAAAGTAGCTCAAAGTCTAAATATGAAAAAGATCAAGCTGCTGTATTAAATGCAAAAGCTGAACAAAATCTTTCAAAAGCGGCTAGTTTAGATGCACAAATAGATGCTGCCAAAGCAGAAGTAAATGCTCAATCTTAAAAATAAGGATTTAATTTATCCCCATTTTTCTTGATATTCTTTCTTATTCCAACCAGTCCTAGCATAATTTCCATCAACGACTAAAGGTCTTTTGAATAATAAAGCATCTGTGACTAATAACTTAAAAGCTTCTTCTTCAGATAAGCTATCGAACTTCTCTTTCAAGCCCATTTCTGAAAAAAGTCTACCGTTAGAATTAAACAAGTCAATAACATCAAAATTACCAAGTTGCTTTATCTCTTGCATTTCTTGCCAAGTTGGTTTCTCTTTTCTTAGATTGACATACTCAACTTTTTTACCTTTTTCTTCAAAAAATTTAAGAGCATTTCTAACACTTGTACAGTTATTTATACCAAATACTTTTATCATGATTATCCCTTACAAACTCAGCTCAAAACTACTAAAAGAAGAATAAATCATCTACGACATCGAAGATTATCTCAACAGAAAATGTAGCAAGAAACAAACAAACTAATTTAACCATCATTTTCATAAATTAATACCCCTTTTCCCTCTAAGACACTAAATAATTCTCATAAGCTTTTAGTATAAAGTCAAGTTTTTTTATCTAAATTAAAATTCTAGAAAAAGAATCCTTTTATTCCATCAAACATCATTTCAACAGCCAAAGCAGTTAAGAACAATCCCATTATTTTCGCAATAATATCCATAACGTTATGACCTAAAACATCCAAAATCCTAGGTAATTCTCTAAAAAATATCCACAACATCAAAGTAACCAACAACACGCAACCTGAGGCAACAATTTTCGTCTCTGATGTTATAAAGTAAACATGAACATCTGAAATTGTCGCAACTAACGAGCCAGGACCTGCAATTAGAGGAATAGCAATTGGTACAATTGCTAATTTTTTAGCATCTTGATGAGCTTTTGAGGTTGGCATTGGTGGGATGACACCGATAACCCTTAAACCAAAAAAGAGCACTATAATACCTCCTCCAAATCTAAAGGCATCAATATTTATACCAAAAGCATTTAAAACACTAATACCAATCCAAGTTACAATAATAAGTGTTGTCAGTACAGCAATTGCAACAGTAAAAGCAAAAATATTTTGCTCTTTTTTACTTAGTGAATCGACTGCATCTAAATATATCCCAGAAATAGAAAAAGGATTAATTATAGCTAAAAGTGTGACTATAAATTTTAAAATTATTGTTAGATGTACACCTAAAATTATCATTTAATTTCCCATTTTTACTAAATTAGTACAAATGGTATTTATCTATAACTTAAATGTAAACCCTACTCGTAATATATTTGATCATTTTTATAGGTTTCTAAGATAATATCTAACTCTTTTTCAGTTAGTTTATGCGATAATTTAGGTAATTTATCCAAGTCAAAAAATTCAACTTCATCAACTTCAAAATTAGGATTATTCTCCCCACCTACAATCTCAGCTAAAAAAACCAAACTATAGACATTATAAACTTCACTTTGAGTATATTTATTACGATCCATTAAGGCTAAAAACTTGGTTACTTGTATATCATATCCAGTTTCCTCTTTTACCTCTTTAACACATGTTTCAACAGGAGAAAGGTCGATATCACACCATCCACCCGGTATAGTCCATTCACCCGGAGTATCTGCGTCTTGAGCCATCAGAAGCTTTTCATCCTTAAATATAACCACCCTAACCCCAGGTTGCGGTGTTGGGTAATGAGTGCCTAAGTAGATATCATATGGTTGAACATCTGACTTGATATATTCATGAAGCATTTTAGTACTTAACTCAAGAAGCTCATGATAATTATCTAACGCATACTCACATTTTGAATAAACCACGCCGGTGTGTGCTATTGCTTGAACTTTCTTTATAAATTCAAAGATTTTATCTTTATTCATCAACCAATCATTTAAAATCAAATAAGATAAAATATATCATATAAAAAGGCTAAGATTAATTATTAATCATTCTCGATGACTTATATAAGAATATAATCAATATATAAAATAGTATTTTTTGACATCCACAACTTCAGTTTGAACCTTATACAAGCCATTTTTATCCGGAAATTCTCCAGTTAGAGGTGCAAACTCTGCCTCATATATCTGAGATAAGTTATAGTAGATATTATTATTTTTGTGATTTATTTCGACAATACTCATAAACCCTCTTAGAAAAGCTTAATCTCTAGGGTTCTCTTTTGTTATATCTACTTCATCATTTTGTTTAGATTTTCTAATGATTATAGCTGCTAACATACCTATTACAGACACTGCAAGGATAACAAAGAATATTTTTATAATAAGGAATACTATATCTTGCATAAATTAAACCTTTTATCTTGGATTTTTTTAGGAGAATATTTTGAGATTATTTATATTTACTTATTAGTCAGGCTTACACGCTTTCATATCATCTTTTGTCGTCGCTTTATCAACACATGATTTTTTTTGCTGTAACTTATCTAACTTCTGCTGCATTTTTGTGATTTGTTTTTGCATTCTTTCACTAACCTTTGCCTTTCTTGCTTCAAACTTTTGTTGTTGCTGATTATTTTGCTGACTATTATCGTTAGTATTGCCAGAATCTGCAAAAGTTATAAAAGGTGCTAGTAGTATAGTCGCTAATAATATTTTCTTCATTTTTATACCCTCTTGGTTATGAGTTCAATATCAATCATATCACAAAAATCTACAAACCTACTTCTTAATCTCAGCTATTTTTGCTTTCCATAACTTAGGACCTTGCTGATGAGCTGACACCCCAAGTGAGTCAACTGCTACTGTTACTGGCATATCCTCAACTTCAAACTCATAGATAGCTTCCATACCAAGATCGGCAAATGCAACAACTTCAGCCTTTTTAATTGACTTAGATATCAAATAAGCAGCCCCTCCAACTCCCATAAAATATACAGCCTTATTCTTCTTAATAGAGTCTATAGTTGCTTGACCTCTTTCAGATTTACCTATCATCCCTGCTATACCAGCTTTCTCTAGCATAAAAGGAGTAAACTTATCCATACGTGTAGCTGTAGTTGGTCCAGCAGGTCCTACAACCTCATCACCAACAGGATCAACAGGACCTACATAGTAGATAAATCTATCTTTCAAGCTTACAGGGAAATCTTGACCTGCCTCATACATATCTTGTAAACGCTTATGCGCTGCATCACGTCCAGTTAAGATCTTACCACTTATTAAAACATTATCTCCTGATCTTAAAGATTCAATCTCTTCTTTAGTAACAGTATCAAGATTTATTCTTTTAACATCATCATTTTGATCTTGCTCGATTACAGGCCAATCTTCTAATTTAGGGGCAGGCAAATCTACAGCACCGGAGCCGTCTAATGTAAAGTGTACGTGACGTGTAGCAGCACAGTTTGGAATAAGTGCTACAGGCTTACATGCTGCATGTGTAGGATATTCATTTACTTTAACATCTAAAACAGTTGTTAAACCACCAAGACCTTGTGCACCGATACCTAGAGCATTAACACGGTTATAGATATCTAGTCTTAATTGCTCAGTTTCATTTTGAGGACCATTCTTAATGATATCTTGCATATTGATTTCTTCACCAAGAGACTCTTTTGCTAAAAGCATTGCTTTCTCTGCAGTACCACCAATACCAATACCAATAATTCCTGGAGGACACCAACCAGCACCCATAGTTGGTAGCATTTCTTCAACCCAGTCAACAATACTATCGCTAGGGTTTAATACTTTGAATTTTGACTTAAATTCTGATCCACCACCTTTTGCAGCAATATCGACCTCTATTTTATCACCGTGAACTAAATCAATATGTACAATAGCTGGAGTATTATCTTTAGTATTTTTTCTAGCTCCATGAGGTGGGAAAACCATAGATGCTCTAAGAGGATTATGCTCATCATTATAGCCTCTACGAACACCTTCATTAACAAGCTCTGTAATCGTTCTATCTGTTTTATCAAGCTTAGCATCCATACCAACTTTGACAAATGCACAAACCATACCAGTATCTTGACAAATTGGACGTTTACCAGTCGCTGACATTCTTGAATTTATAAGGATTTGAGCCATTGCATCTTTTGCAGGCTTTGATTCTTCACGCTGATATGCTTCATACATCGCATCAACAAAATCTTTTGGATGATAATAAGAAATATACTGCAACGCCTCTGCTACACTATTTATTAGGTCTTCTGTCTTAATAACTGCCATTTTAGAAATCCTCTCATTAGAAAAATATTAAAATTCAAAGAATATTATAACAGTAATAAGGTAATTTTTAAGCTTGATTATCCTTTGATTTCATAAAAGATCTAATTAAAGAGATTGTATTATAACCAATAACTACAACTAATAACCAATGCAAGCCATCTGCTGATAGCATTGTTACAATATTTACACCGATAAATACACCAATAACTCCAAAACAACCTACTATCAAAGCTTTTTTAAGAGGTATTGTATTATTTATTAAAAATGCAAATGTCGTAACAGGTTGCTGAATAGCCCCTGCTGTTGTCATAATCGGAAACGCAACTTTTGGCGACATCCCCAACAAAAATAGTATAGCCTCAACTAAAGCAAATAAGCCAACACCAAAGCAGACCAAGAACCCTGCAAAGAACATCCCTATAAAGCCAATAACAAGTTTAATACCTGATAGCTTCATCAGATCGCCACCTACAGGTAAAATATTAAACAAATTACCAAGTAATAAAAGAATAACCCCAACAAATGCAAATATCATAATAAGTCTAACTGCTGTAGCATTAATTTTTGAAGCAAATATACCCCCAATAAAACCGCCCAGCGTTGCTCCAAGCACAAGAACTACTAACGTTATAAAATCAACATGCAACACACCTAAAAAGAAAACCGCCTCAATAGCCCCTGGTATAATTTGAGCGCCATTTACAAATCCAGGAAGCTCGATATCTTTTGCTAATTTAAAAGTTTTTGCAATAGCAATATTAACAGCAAAGCTACCTACACCTATGGTATCAGCAATAAAAGAAATTACACCAGTACAAGCTAAAGCTATTTTTTGAGATAGCCTTTGTACAGGATACTGATCATGGCCTTTAAAAAGTTTATACAGCATATAAACCATACACAAAGCAGATAATGCTATAACTAAAAAAATAACAATAAAATACATACTTGCAACCACTTAGAAAAATAATTAAGGCAAATATTAAGCTTTTTTCGAAAATTAGACAACAAAAATCAGTAAATAATATTTAATAGAACCACATAGATAAAACTACTTAAACAAAAAAATACAAAAGCTAAAATTATCGCATTTATAATATAGTCTTTTGTCGATAACTTACCTTTCTTAATACTAAATCTATATAAAGACCTAGCTATTAATAAGGTAAATAATAATGCTACAACTATTGCTACTATACTTGCAAAAATCATTTCTTACACATCCACATAATTAACTCTTTTATTAAACCATTTATTTACTAGTTTTTTTGCAACACTAGGATTATTATGAACAACTGTCTCTGCTAGTTGAGCAACTTTTTCATAATTATCATAATATTCATTTATATCAAAAGTCTTAAATGTTGAAACTCCAGACTGCTCTTTTCCCAATATATCTCCAGCACCACGAATTTCCAAATCCTTCTCTGCAAGATAAAAGCCATCTTGAGACTCTCTAACTAATGATAATCTTTTTTTACCAACCTCACTAATTCTATCACTATATAAAAGTACACAAAAGCTCTCTTTTGCTCCTCTACCAACTCGCCCTCTTAGCTGATGAAGTTGAGATATTCCTAACCTCTCTGCATTATCGATTATCATAATACTAGCATTTGGAACATCGACACCTACCTCTATAACTGTTGTCGCCACAAGTACATCATATTTTGCTGCTTTAAAAGCATTCATTTCTTGAAGCTTTTCCTTAGATTTCATACTACCATACACAAGACCAACTCTTTCTTGCCCTAAATAATCTGATAGTTCTTTATGTAAAGTTTTAACATCTTGTAAAAAGTCAAGATCTTCAGACTCCTCAACAAGTGGACAAACCCAATAAATTTGCTCACCTCTAGATACTGCATCTTTAAGCTTTGTAATTAGACTTTTCTTTTTTGCACGATTTAAAACAGTTGTTACAATTGGCTTACGATTAGAGGGTAGCTCATCGAGTATGGATAACTTCAAATTACCATATAGTGTCATGGCTAATGTCCTAGGGATCGGAGTAGCTGAGATTATAAGCTGATGGGGAGCTAAATTATTTCCATTAGTAGAGGCTTTATTTATTAAAGCTAAACGTTGTTCGACACCAAACCTATGTTGCTCATCAACCACAACCAAGCCTAAGTTACAATACTCCACTCTATCTTGAAAAATCGCATGAGTACCAACAACCACGCAATCTTTGAGAGTTTTTATCTTTTCAAGGCTTTCTCTAGTTTGTTTTGCTGTCAATTTACCAAGCAATGGTACAACTTCAACACCAAAATCAGAAAAATAATCTGATAAAAAGCTAAAATGCTGTTCAGCTAAGATCTCTGTTGGTGCCATTATTGCTGCCTGGTATCCTGATTTTACAGTTGCATATAGCGCCATAGCAGCTACAATAGTCTTTCCAGCTCCGACATCTCCTTGAAGAAGTCTTATCATGGTAGTTTTTTGACCAATATCAGTCATAATCTCATCAATTGCTCTAGACTGTGCACTTGTAAGATTATAAGGAAACTTTTCAAGAAAGCTTTGCTTATCACTTAGACTTAAAGAAAGTTTTGCAGACATTGGTTTGGTCATATCTTTTTTGATACTTTCTTCTGCTAGTTTATAGGACAACATCTCTTCAAACTTAATAGATTGCCTTGCTTTGAATAAGTATTTATCATCAACAGAATTTGTTAACGCATGAACATAATAAAGAGCATCTACAAAACTCATCAAACCAAACTGCTTTAAATACTCTTGAGGCAGTATATTGACAACTTTCTTCTCATATAAGATTTTGGATATTATCTTTGCTATGAGCTTATCAGAAACTTTTTTAATTCTATAAACTGCAGATAACTTCTGTTCTAATAAACTCTTACCATTATTTACTACTGCCCACTCCGGATGTACCATCTGTGGATTCAAAGATAACTCAGCTTTACCATAGCATCTGACGTACTGAGCTCTTTCTAGCATAGCTATTTGATTAGGATAAAACTTAAAAAGCACAACAGTACAAATACCGCTCTCATCACTTACTGTAAAACGTAAAAACTTCTTACCAAACTTTTTATAACTTATATTACTAACTCTACCTTCAATTAAGCTTTTCTTATCACTTATCAGATTTCTTATTGGAGTTATATAGCGAGTATCCTTATACTCCTTTGGGAAAATAGTCAGTAAATCCTCTGGCGTATGCAGGTTATATTTAGCTAATGCTTTTATAGTTGCCTCACCAACTCCGGTAAAATCAACAAATTCCATAAGCTATAACTAAGAAAATTGACAAGATATAAAATTTTAACATTTTAATATTTAAATAGATAATCCAATTGATAATATCCATATTTATTGTTAAATTTAAAATTAGTTGATATTTACATATTTAGACACTTATATACAATGAAAAAACTACTATTATTAACCTTCACTACAGCTAGCATCATAGGCTTATCATCATGTGGTCAAACAGGACCTTTATACTTACCAAAAGATGAGAAAAGCGCTTCTTCTGGGTCAACAATGACGTTAAGCTCTGGATCTAGTACTCAACAAGATAATTCTACTAGTCAAAACAACACATCGGCTCAAAGTGCTCAAAGTGCTCAAAGTGCTCAAAGTGCTCAAAGTGCTCAAAGTGCTCAAAGTGCTCAAAGTGCTCAAAGTGCTCAAAGTGCTCAAAGTGCTCAAAGTGCTCAAAGTGCTCAAAGTGCTCAAAGTGCTCAAAGTGCTCAAAGTGCTCAAAGTGCTCAAAGTGCTCAAAGTGCTCAAAGTGCTCAAAGTGCTCAAAGTGCTCAAAGCAGCTACAATAATATATCAAATGATCAAAAGCAACCTAATAATGCTAATTTAAACCCTCAGAATCAATTATCTAATTCTACGCCACAAAATGCTTCTCAACAACAAACTATTACCAAAAACTACATCCTAACGAAACAAACACCTAGTGATAAACTATCATCAGCTAGTACAGTAACAAACATTCCTCAAACCACTCAAACAAACACTCAACAAAACGACCTATCTAGTGGCTCAGTAACAAAAGTTGATAATGACCCAACACCTCCATTAAAAGATTTCAATCCGAGTATTAGTCAGCTAATAAACTCCGGAGATAACTTTGCTTTTGATAACAATATTCAGGAATCTTCCCAAGCCGGTGGTACTCCAACTTAAAATAACAAGCAGCATTACATTTCAAATCATCAATAAAATTAACCGATTTTTCAGTTTACTTTTTACAAAAAAAACACTAGAATTACCGAGATATTGTATTAATAATAGTTAAATTAATGCCCAGGGAGGGTTTCTAATGTCTAAAGTTTGTATAGTTACAGGTAAAAGACCTGCTACTGGTAATAATGTATCACATGCTCAAAACAAAACTAGAAGAAGGTTTTTACCTAATCTTCACACTCATAGATTTTGGGTAGAAAGTGAAAACAGATATGTAAAACTAAAAGTTAGTTCTAAAGGTATGAGAATTATTGATAAAAAAGGTATCGATACTGTTCTTGAAGACCTTAGATCTCAAGGCCACAAAATTTAATAAGTTTCTAGAAGGAAAAGAAAATGAGAGAAAAAATAAGATTAGTTTCTTCTGCTAAGACAGGACACTTTTATACGACTACTAAAAACAAAAGAGAAATGCCAAACAAAATGGAAATCAAAAAGTTTGATCCAGTAGTTCGTAAGCACGTAATGTACAAAGAAGCTAAAATAAAATAACTATAAATTTATTCTAATTTAAGGCCTTACGCATGAAGCAAGCTTTTCATTTCAAAGGTGGTAACTATACAATCAGTGCCATTAATATTAATGTTACTGAATTTACTCAGATTGAAAGTTTATTAAACTCTAAGGTTTCTCAGTCTGAATCTTTCTTCCATAACACCCCTTTTGCTATAGATGTTAGAGATATAGATAAAGATGAAAAGTGCACAATAAACTTCTTAGAAGATGTCATTGAAACTTTTAAAGCTAATGGAATGATTCCTGTTGGTTTTGTAGTCAACAATAAAGAATTAAAATCTCAACTTGCAAAAGCTGGATACAATATTCTTAAAAATGGCAGATCTAATAAAGAAGCTCTAAATAGTGAAGAAGCTTATACATCAGCTAAAATAATTACTACGCACGTCCGCACAGGTCAATCTATCAACGCTCGAGATTGTGATGTAATAATAACAGCAAATGTCAATAATGGGGCTGAAGTTATTGCAGATGGTAGTATTATTGTATACGGTAGAATAGGTGGTAGAGTTATTGCAGGAAGCTCAGGAAACAAAGATGCTAGAATAATCTGCAAAGATCTAAAAGCAGAGCTTGTTTCAATTGCAGGTAAATACGTTACCCTAAACAATGAAACAATTGTTGATGATAAAGATACTGATGGCTATATAGTTTATCTACAAGATGATAAAATACATATTGAAGGTTTTTAAAATAATAAGAGGCTAAAAATGAGTGAAAAAAAACAAGGCAAAGTATTTGTAGTTACTTCAGGCAAAGGTGGTGTTGGTAAAACCACATCAAGTGCTGCTATTGCATATGCTTTTGCTAAAAGAGGCCTTAAGACTGTAGTTATTGATTTCGATGTGGGCTTAAGAAACCTAGATCTTATAATGGGTTGCGAAAGAAGAGTTGTTTATGACCTTATAAATGTTGTCAAAGAAGAAGCAACTATCAACCAAGCAATCATAAAAGATAAAAGAGTTGATAACCTATATATAATACCAGCTTCACAAACTAGAGATAAAGATGCTCTAACTGAAGAGGGAGTTGATAGAATCATAAAAGAACTTAAAAACTCTTTTGATATTATCTTATGTGACTCACCTGCAGGTATCGAAAAAGGTTCTTTAATGGCTATGAGATGCGCTGATGCAGCGATTATAGTTACAAACCCAGAAGTATCATCTGTAAGAGACTCTGACAGAATACTAGGTATGCTTTCTAGCAAAACTCTTAAAGCTCAAAAAGAAGGTGAATTTAAAGAAGTTCATCTGATACTTAACAGATATGACTCTGCTAGAGCTAAAGCTGGTGCTATGCTTAAAGCTGAGGATGTAAGTGAAATTTTATATACTCCTATAGTAGGTATAATTCCTGAATCTAGAGACATCCTAGAGGCATCTAACAGTGGTCATCCAATAACTCATTTAGAAGATACTATAGCATCTAAAGCATTTTACGACTCTGTAGATAGAATACTTGGTAAAGATATACCAATGAGACATACAGAACAAAAAACAAGTTTCTTTAAAAAATTAATAGGTAAATCTTAATTATGTTTGCTAAACTTTTTGGATTAGAAAAAAAGCAAAAGAGTGCTTCATTAGCAAAAGAAAGGTTACAGATAATAGTTGCTCATCAAAGAAGTGAACTACAACCTAAATCTTCTAGAATAAGCAGTCATTTGCTAGCAGAGCTTAAAGATGAAATCATTGAAGTTGTGAAAAAATATATTGCTCTATCTGAGGAAAATATCAGAGATATTGATCTAAAAGTTGAAGATAGTAGCAAAAATTCAACTATAGAAGTTAATATACCTTTTAATTAATTTCTATCATTATGAGTGATATCAGCTTTAACAATATCTCTTTTTATAGAGATGATCGTTGTATTTATGATGATATTACCTTTACTATTCCATCAAATAAGATAACTACTATCCTTGGACCATCTGGTGCAGGCAAAACTACAATTCTTCAATTAATAGCAGGTTTAATAAAACCCGATATTGGCACGATTAATATAGACACTGCTGAGATAAGAAGAAATACTAAAGAAAAAGAGCTTGAGAAATTACGTCGTAGAATGGGGTTTCTTTTCCAGTCAGGTGCCCTATTCACTCATTTAAATGTATATGAAAACATCGCTTTTCCTTTAAGAAAAAACACTAAGCTCAATGAGAAGTTAATCAGAAATATAGTTCTCTTAAAGCTACAAGCTGTTGGGCTAGTGCACACGATAGACATGATGCCAAGTGAACTCTCTGGTGGAATGGCTCGTAGAGTGGCTCTAGCAAGATCTATAGCTATGGATCCAGATATTATGATGTATGATGAGCCCTTCACTGGTCAAGACCCGGCTTCATTTAATAAACTCCTAGAGCTAATCGACACATTAAACGAGTCATTGAATATGACTTCTATTATAGTTTCTCACGACATCCAAGAGTCTCTAAAGATCTCTAATCATGTAATTATTGTTGGAGATAAAAAAGTTATCGCAAGCGACACTCCAGATAATATAAAAAATAGTTCAGACAAGAGAATTATTAACTTCTTAGCTGGCAAACCTCTAGATGATCATGATGAGGATCAAAATAATCTTAATAAAACTTTTTTTGAAGAAGAAATTTTAAGGAACTAATAATGTCTGTTTTTAGTAAGATTTATAAAATAGCTATTTCTCTAATTTATGACGCCTTAAAATCTATTCTATTAATAATAAACATCGTAATTAGTAAATTTAGTATAAGAGACTGTATAGTTCAGATTAAATATGTTGGTGTTGACTCAATAATAATTATAGTAACATCAGGAATATTTATAGGCTTAGTATTAAGTCTACAAGGATATTATACTTTAGCTAAATTTGGTGCTCACTCTCTACTAGGTGTTATGGTAGCTCTTAGTGTACTTAGAGAGCTTGGACCTGTTGTAACTGCTATGCTATTTGCAGGTCGAGCATGTAGCTCGATCACATCTGAAATAGGTCTAATGAAAGCTACGGATCAAATAAATAGTTTAAAAGTTATGAATGTTAACCCTATAAGCTTTATTTTATCTACTAGATTTTGGGCATGTATGATTAGTGGTCCTATTTTATCACTAATATTTTGTACAGTTGCTATATTAGCTGGATTTGTCCTAGCTGAAGCCGGTCTTGGCATTAGCTATGGAGGCTTTTGGAGCAATATACAATCATCTGTTGTGCTATCAGATATATCTAATGGAATAATTAAAAGTGTCGTATTTGCTTTTATCACAGCATGGATTGCGTTATATCAAGGATATTACTGCACCGCTGATTCAAACGGCATTGCTAAAGCTACAACAAAAACTGTTGTCTACTGCTGTATGAGTATCTTAGGAGCAGATCTTATTTTAACATCGATTATGTTTGGAGGAGTTTAATGAGAAACAAATATTTTGAGGTCTCTGTAGGGATATTTATAATAATAGGAGTTTTATGCTTACTCTTTCTAACATTTAAAGTTAGTGATACATCTCTAAAGTCACTTAGTGAAAAACAGTTCACAGTAGAGGCTCAATTTAAAAATATTGGATCATTACATACTAACGCATCAGTTAAAATTGCTGGTGTAGAAATCGGTAGGGTTTCAGATATTTCATTAGAAAAAACCTACAATGGCTTTATGGCTGTAGTTAGTATGTCAATAAATGCTAATGAGAAAATTCCTGCTAACTACTCTGCTGCAATATCAATGTCTGGAATCTTAGGTGACAATTACATTTCACTTAGTCCTCCAAAAGAAGATATCATGGCAATAGCAGGCCTAAATGGTGACTCTAGTTCATCAGAAAAAGATAAATACTTACATCAAGGAAGTGTCATCGCACTAGAAAATACGCAGTCTGCGATTGACTTAGGCTCACTAATAAACACCTTTGTAGCAGGCAAAAATAGTGATTCTAATAACAAATAACAACTCTTGTTTCTTTCAAATTTAACTATTTTATATTAGAATTTAGCTCAATAAGTATTAATTAACCCTTTGAGATTTTCAAATGATTCGTAAAACTTCACTTCTACTTTTTTTACTGATTTTAAGTATATCTAGTGCATGGGCAATAGAAAATCCAGTAGATATGCTTAACAACACAATTGTAAAAACACAAAACAATCTTATCAAGAATGCTGATGAGTATAAAAAAGACCCTTATAAATTATTACAGTTAGTTGATAAAGAAATTATTCCAGTTGTTGCTCCGAAAGTAGTCGCTCAACTTGTGGTTGGTACTGCTAAATGGAAAAAAGCTACTCCTGAAGAACAAAAACAATTTATCAAATCTGCAACAGAGATGCTTACTTTCATGTATGCTAAAAATGTTGCCTATGCAGGAAAGTATAGAATAACACTATTCCCATTTAACAAAGATGATAACAGTTGGCAGAAGAAGCCGATCGTTGTAGTAAATGGGAAAATAACAAATATAGACAACAACCAAAGCTCTGATTTTGCCATTAAAATGTTCCAAAAAGATGGTAAATGGCATATCTATGACTTTGACGTTGCTGGAGTAAGTATTCTAAGAACATATCAACAACAATTTGAACCTTATGCTAATGTCGCAGAAATGACAAAAGCTGCCGAAAAAGTTACTACTAGAATTAAAAAGAAGAATTATCCTAAACTACTGGATAAAAACTATAACTTACAAAACGTAAAATGATACAAATAGATAACCACACTTGGACTATCAATAGTGAATTAACATTAAAGACTGTTGCCTTAATATACAAAAAATATAACAAAAATCTTAGCGACATATCTAGTACATGGATAATTGATTTTAAAGATTGTAATAAAGCAGACAGTAGCGGACTAGCGTTAATAATTGAGTACATCAAACATGCTCAAAATAATTCTATTGAATTAAAACTAGAAAATGTTGATCCAAAAATATTATCACTAGCAAAAGTACATGGTGCTAAAAATATTTTAGAAAAATTTATTAGTTAACATTAAGAGAGAGAAAAATGACAAAAGAACAATTAAAAGATATTTTAGAAAATTCATTAAAAAACTGCACAGCTGACATTCAAAGTGATGATAATGTACACTTCTCAGGCACAATAATTGCTGAAGAGTTTGATGAAATTAAAAGTAAGGTTAAAAGACAACAACTTGTTTACTCTAAAATAAATGACTATATTGCTTCTGGAGAGTTACATGCTTTCTCAATGAAGACTATCGCTAAAAATGAAATCTAAATAATAATATTCCACTCCAATATAATTAACTAGCTCTGTTCTTCTAAAGTCTGTACAGATGAAGAAAGAGAATCAGCATCACCTGGTAAAGTTGCTTTAGCATCTCTTATTTGAGTATCTAACTTACTTGCCTCACTTTGTGTTGTATCATCTTTATCAACATTAGCCAGATCAATCACAGTACTATCTTTAGAATATGCTTGGTCAAATTCTTCTTGAACTTGTGTAGCTTTGTTAACTGTGTCAATACTACTCTTGAATAGTACAGGTTGCTGAGATTTTTTACTTGAACCACCAGTTGTTGAAGCTACTTGAGAAGCAACATCATCACTATCTAAGCCAAGAACTCCTAATACAGCCTGATCTGTTTGTAGAGTTGCATCATCTTTGCGTAAGTCTTGCTTAAGTACTCTAGCCATGCCATAGTCATAGTTTTGTAGATAAGCATTTCTCATAGCAATGTATGGATCAATAGAAACCTCTTTTAAATTTGAGTACGCAGGTAAATATGATACACCTTGGTTAACATAGTAAGCACCCGTCACACCGGCACTGACTCCCCAAGAAACAGCTGCACCAACAGGAGCAAAGAAGAATATATATGTTAATGGGTTAAATAATGCATCTACACCCATAGTTACATCTTCTAGTGTTCCTGGACCTAAAAGTGGCCACACGACATACGGAGATGCTTCGCCCTCATCATATGCTCCCCACTTATGTAATGTAACTGCAAAACTTTGATGATATCGCATAGGCTTCTTAAACCAACTATCTGCAACATCAAAATATCCCGCTACACCAAGAGTTGTATTAGTTAAAAACCTAACACTATCATCACCAGCATAATCCCACTCACCTTGAAACATATCATTAACGACTCTTGCTGGCTCAGCTAGGTTATTAAATATATTGAAAATGCCAGTCTTTAAGGTGTTTGGAACTACTTTATCATAAGCATTTGCAGCTGGTGTTAGAGTATCATAAGCAGCATCATTAAAGGCATACATTTTTCTATTATAACTTTCAAAAGGGTCTCTCTTTTTAGTAGAGGTTTTGAAGCTAGAACAACTACTTAATGTTATACTAAATATCGATAACCAGACTATAGGGCTAGTTTTAAACTTCATTAAAATTATCTCTTTTTTATTTAAATTAAAAATTGACTTAAAAGCAATTATAGTGAATTCCCTTATAAAACTCTAATAAATTTTTTTTAAGCATATATCTTTGATATTATTTACTAAATAAGATTTAAACCTCTTAGAATAAATGAACAAAGTAAATATAGATAATAATGAAGTAAATAAGTTCTCATCACTAGCAAAAACCTGGTGGGATGCAAATGGTGAACTAAAAACCTTACATCAGGTAAATCCTTTGCGCCTAGAGTTTGTTAAAAAATTTACAGATTTAAATAATAAAAACATTATTGATATTGGCTGTGGTGGTGGAATACTTACAGAATCATTGGTTACCAAAGATAATAATGTCTATGGTCTAGATGCATCTTCTGAAGCTATTAAAGTTGCTAAAGAGCACTCAAAAGCAAATAGTTTAAGTATCAAATACATAAACTCAACTATAGAAGATTTTTCAGACAAAAACACTACTGAGTTTGACATTGTAACTTGTATGGAAATGCTTGAACATGTACCTGATCCAGAGAGTATAATAGCGTCAATAGCTAAGATTATTAAAAAAGATGGTATATTTTTTGCTTCTACACTAAACAGAAATCTTAAATCATACCTACTATCAATTGTTGCTGCTGAACATATTTTAAAAATGGTTCCTCAAGGAACTCATCAATATAGCAAGTTTATTAAACCTTATGAGCTTATTAAAGTTGCAGAAAAATATGGCTTTGAAGCATTAGAAATTACAGGCGTTCATTACAACCCTCTTTTAAATAAATTTAAACTTGGCAATGGTGCTGACATTAACTATATTATCGCATTCAAGAAGGTCTAAAACATGCAATATAATTATTTTCACTACCCAAATGATATGCTTCCACCTTATGGTTCTGTAATGTACTTCAGCTACCGTAAGCTCGATGACAAGAAAAAAGAGACATTATATCTACTTGATCAAATAAAATCTCAAATTATCTCTTGTACAGAACTCTACAATAATATTGAAGTAGCTAATGAGAAAATGAACTGGTGGCTAAAGGAGTTAAACAATCTAAAAAACTCTAAAGCCATATCATCACCACAACTTAAAAAGCTTGCTGAAATATTTGATAATGATTTGCTATATAAACATCTTGTAGATGATATTAGTCATTCTATTGATAATAGCAGTGCTACAGAGAGAAGCTTTAGTGACCATATTTCAAAAAATTTTTTAGGAATTGAAATACTTAAAGCTAACTATCTAAATAATTTTACAAAAATTGATGAAGATACTATAAAACAGCTAAATACTAATAATGAGATAGTTAGACACATTTTCTGTATGCCTAAACATTTTTATAACCAAATATCTTTTGATGACAAAGTATCTCCTAATATGTCAGATGAGGATTTTAAGAATATAACATCACAATGGCTAAACCTGTACAAGAAGCAATCTTTAAAAGGATCTCTTAAACCTCTAGAGAAAATAAATAAAGTTCACTACAAAATGATGAAAAAATATTTAAAAAATATTAACAATCCATTTAAAGAAGCCCTAGAATTCTCGCCCCTAACTCTGCTATTTTATTCAATATAAAATAACCTCAAAAGCAATAAATATAAGGAATATTAGCTTAAATTTAGTTCCAACCACCCCAAATTTAGATTAATTTTTTACACACTTCAAACAAGTATTTTATTGCCAAAAGTATCAATATATGTATATATTTTAATTATATTGTTTTAAATATAGGGATATTTATGGAAATTAATACTGCTAAAAAAATGTCACTTTTTAGTGCTATTTTAATAGGTGTAACCTCTATGGTTGGTTCCGGCTGGCTATTTAGTGCCCAACTAACAGCAAAGAGTGCTGGTAACTGGGCTTTTTTAGCATGGATACTAGCAGCTATTGTAGTTATGATGGTTGGACTATGTTTAGCTAAAGTAGTTTCTGTTTATCCTGTTAGAGGTGCGACAACTAGATCAAGTGCCCTATCTCATAATAGTGTTTTTGCAATGCCTTTTGCTTTTGCAAACTGGTTTGGAATTGTTGTTATGATTTCAACTGAAGCTCAAGCAACTACACAATACCTTGCCGGTATAGATGGCTTTGGCTGGTTAATGCATGATGGTATTATTTCGATGTATGGCATGATGCTATCTTTATTTATATTAGTTCTTTATCTTCTTATTAATTTTTATGGTGTAAAGCTACTTGCAAGTGTTAATAATGGTATAACGGTATTTAAGATGTTTGTACCTGCAATCATAGTTATAATATTTATCATATATGCTTTTACTCATAGCTCAGAGCATCATAGCCTAATATCATCAGAAATACCAAACAACAATTTCTCAATTAACAATGCTTTAACTGCTATTGTAGCTGGTGGTTTAATATATACATTTAATGGCTTTCAGATTGTTGTAGCTTATAGTAGCGAGATTAAAAACCCTTCTAGAAATGTTCCTCTAGCGATTATCTTATCATTATCCCTAGTTTTAATATTATATATGGGTTTACAGTATGCATTTATGCAAGCAGTTCCACATGATTATTTAGTTTCAAAAGGTGGCTGGGCTGGACTAGATTTTGAGTCACCATTATTACAACTAGCTACACTTATAGGATTAGGATATATAGCCTTCTTATTAGTTATTGATAGTATTGTTAGCCCATCTGCAACTGGATATAGCTACCTTGGAGCTTCTTCTAGAATGCTATATGCAATGTCTGCAGAAGGTCAAATGCCAAGATACTTTGCTAAAATTAATAAAAAAGTTAATATCTCAAGAAGATCGTTAATTGCTAACTTCTTGATATGTACAGTTTTTCTGATGTTTTCTGATAACTGGGCTGCTTTAATGCTTATTGTTACTGGATTTAATATAATCGGCTACATGGCAGCTCCTGTAAGTATGGGAGCAATTGCACCAAAACTTAGAATATTTGGCTTAATTGTCTTCGTATTACTTGCTTTACTTCTAAATACTGTAGAGGTTGCAACAAATATTCACCTAAGTATTATACTAGTTGTACTTATGACTATATTTGGAGCTTTTGAATACAGAAGAGTTGGTCTTAAAAATCTATTTATACTTATTGCACCATTTATAATATTTGTATGTATAGTATCACCATTTAATAACTATACTTTTGAAGGAGTAATTGGTGCTATATTCTATTTGATAGTAACTGATAAACGCTATGTTGCTTTCTGTAAAAAAACTGCAAATGAAAAGAATCTAGTCGAGGATTAATAATATAAATATGTCTAACCACATATAGTTAATCTAAAAGAAATACATCATTCTACTACGATACTGAATCAAGTTCAGCACAGGCTTTGATCATAGAATCCAAGTTTAAAGCTCATAATAAGTGGATCCTATGGTCACACTTTGACTCCGCTCAGTGACTGGATAGGATGACTAAAATAGTTTCATAAGTTATTCAGATTAGCTAAAAATATCATGTTAGATTTATTTCAATACATCATTGAAAATATTGATCTTATTACTATCTTAAAACTAGTTAGGTATAACAAAATATAGGCTTTTATGTCTTCTATTTAGTCATATTTAGTAAACCTTATCCCAACCACCACCAGGTCTTCTAGTACCTGAAAACACTTCACTTCCTGTTTTTGAATCTATAATTTTAATATTCTCAAAACTTCTAGTCACAAATGTATTTCCATCTGAAAAATTAGTTGTTACTTCAAAAAGACCAGGATCTGAAATATACTCTCTTCGTAGTTCTCTTAGCGCTTTTCCTTCAGCTCGAATAACTAGACTATCATTTCCTGATGAACCATTATAATTACCTGCAAAAGTCGCCTTATTATCCCCACTCCAATCTACTGTTACAGCATCATCACCTCTTCCTGCGTGTAATACATTAGTCCCAGCGCCTACACTAATAGTATCATTACCATCGCCAGTACGGATACCGTTATCCCAGCTACCAACATCTTTTGATAAATCACCATTATCGCCACTACCTATCGTAACACTATCATCACCATCACCT
Source organism: Francisella sp. LA112445 (assembly GCF_012224145.1). Classification (NCBI taxonomy): domain Bacteria; kingdom Pseudomonadati; phylum Pseudomonadota; class Gammaproteobacteria; order Thiotrichales; family Francisellaceae; genus Francisella; species Francisella sp. LA112445. Next base: position 340,628 of record NZ_CP041030.1, on the reverse strand, counting down.
GTAGAAATGTTTTTAACTCCAACAGAAGTACCAATATTTATTGTATCATTACCCTCAGTAGCAGATAAATCAAGTCCTTGAGCTAAAGTAATATCAGCAGTATCATTTCCACCACCCATTAAGATAGTGTCGTTAATACTACTACCAAGAGTTAACCTATCATCACCATATGAAGCCAAGGGTTCTTCTAGAAGCGTTGACGCTGCAGGGTCTAACACATAAAGATTATTTTCACTATCTGTGATGTTTACTGTATCTGAATCACTAAAGGTAGCAATAGCTGAATTTGTCATGCCTATGGCATCAAGAGTATCATCACCATATGAAGTCCTAACCGCAAGATTATCAGCAAACATCAGCTCAACATAGTTATTTGCATCAGTTAAACTTGTATTCCCATCAAGAATTGATTGTTTTTGATCATTAGTCAAAAACATTCTAAGCTCCCCATTTGAAAGGTTTCCAGTTGCTATTAGTGTAGCCGTATCACCATCCAAATTAGCTAAAGGAGTTCCCTCTAAACTATATCTAGTCTCATCAGCACTACTACCAACAGTTCCATTAAACAATCCATATACTAACTCAGTAATAGCATCATCACCATTATTATATTCACTAGCTTCTTCTTGATAGTACGCATCACATGAGGTTAGTACTTCTTCAGCTGTCTTATCTTCATAAGTTGTACCTAAATCTTGCCATGCTCCTGAAGGTCCACTATTATTATAAGGTTCTAACCCTTTGTTCCACCATTTTGCTCTATAAAAGTTATTATTTTGGATTACGATATCATTTTCTCTATACTCTATATTTGTATTCCATTCATAAACACCATCAATCCTCCAAGCACTATTTTGATATGGATTAACTCCTTTATTTACATACCAAGCATTTGTAAATCTCTTTTTATCATATATAACCTTAGTTGGAGTATCGCCATAGAAGACATTTTCACTATATGGCACAACCCAGTCAGGGCCGGGTAAATATAATTCCCAAGAGTTCGCACTATGATAAGGAGAGTTACTAGTCCACCACTTTGCTCTAAAAAGCATATTATTCTCATAGCACATATCTCCTGTATTATATACCTTTCCTTGAATACATTGATTATATACCGATGTATCAATTGATGGATATTGGCCAATACAGTTTAGTAACTCCTGACTAGGATATTCTTGCCTATATGGGAAAACAATCTCTTCTGGCGTAAAACTAAGCGCACTCATCCCCGCTGATACTATCTTTTGTATTTGAGGTGCTAGTGTATTAATTTCTTCCTGCTCCAAAGTAGGACCTAAATCTTGCCAATGTTGCTCTTGAGATGGATCTTTATTACTAGAGTTATTTTTTTTCTTAAGAAAAGAACCTTCATGCACTATAACATCACCAGAGCTATATTTACTAACTGTTGGGTCATATGACTCTATTGTAGCTTTTTCTTCCCATTTAAGTGGATCGTCCCTTTCATCATCTTGCTGAACTCTATATAACGTCTTATCATAAACTACTAAATCACCTGTATCATATATACCACCTTGAGTATATGGAGCAACCCAGTCAGAGTTAGGATAGTAAATACGCCAGTCTGTATTATTTGTAAGAGGAAGCCCTGTTGCGTTAGAAATATTAGCTTTAAATAATATTCCATCTTCTTGACATACATGTCCTTGTGCATACGAAACATTTTCCTCACACATAGGAAAACCAGCAGGATTTGGATATCTTGGTCCTGTTACTGGGACAGGTGGCTCCTCTAATCCTAAATTTACACAACTTAAACTAGCAAAACCTGATAAATAGCTAGTCCAACGAGCTTCTATAACGCATCCTTGAACTGAATTCACTGCATCGTATAGCCCTATTGATAATCTCCACTGCCCATTTACCAAACGCCAGCCTTGTGTTAAGGCAAAAGTATTTGGATCAATATTATTACCTAAGCTTAAGGTTTGAGGAGTACTTCCATCCACAGGTGTAAGTCTAAGAGTATTATTATTTAATATTTCTAAATCCGCAACATATCCTACTTGTCTTTGTACTGGATCAATACTACCATTAGATAATTGCTGCTCAGATAGGTTAGAAAAGTTGATAGCTGGTATATTTAATGCTATTGATGATTTATTTATCGAAGTATCACTAGTTCTATGAGTGTTACTTGGAACTCTTATTGTTACATTCTTATGATACCCTTCATTTGTTGTTAAATCTAAATAATAGTCAATAGTCCTCATAGTATAACCACTTTCTGGCATTATAAATGAGGTAAAGCGCTGATTAGAACCATTATCTATATGATTGTTTGTAATTTCAAAAGTATATGGTTCATCAGGTACTAGTTCAACGCTTCCTGAATTTAGGGCTGGCACAGTATTTTGATTATAAACAAATGCTTGATTAACAGAGACATTCCTAAATGCTTGATGTACAGTAACTTGATTTTGCAAATGGCTTCTTCTGCCTTTATCTAGTCTCAATAATGAATTAGATAATGCAAAAAGCATAAACCCCATCAAAAACAATATAAGAGCTATAATAATAGCTAATACTAAAGCCACCCCTTGTTGTTGATTATGTTTTCTTAAGTTCATACTTTTACTAAAAATCTATTACCTTTTATACATTAAATAACACTAAAAATCAGAAATAATTTTTAAAAATTAAATAAATATTACATTAGCACTTGATAAAAAGCAAAAAAAATGTTAAATGAAGAAAGACTTACTAATGGCTTAATTTAGCTTTAAAAAAGTTCTAATAAATAAGAAAAATGAACTCTTAGGTTAATTTAGTACTAAATATTCCAGTGCCCATCACTCTCGATTGGTACACAAGTTGCTCTTGTTAAACGATTAAATGTATTACCTGTATTATTATTATATCTTGCTCGGCCTTGACTATAACTACCACTATAACCTCTAACTCTTAAGCCAAAATCTCTATCTGCATTTGCCCATAGTGTCATATATGTTTGTCCATCATCTGTGTAATATGTACTACTCTTACGATTCTTTATGCTATATGCAGCTTTTAAGAATGCATAGCCATTTGGACAAGTAAAGCGTATATTATCACCACTTGTTGTATATCTCATTCCATTATTTAAATTTCCTGATTCTGAGCTATTCAAGCTATTAGGCGTTTCATAGCTAATTCTATCTGTAGATAATTGAGATTCTAGAGTATAACTTAAACTTGCAGAAGGAAGAGATGTTACACCATCACTATCTTGTGCAACAACATAAATACTATGACTACCAGCAGTATCAAACTCTACTGTTACACTATTTTGTACTGGTGTTGATATTAATAAATTATCATTTTCATCATAGAAATTATAAGTGTATATCCCGGTACCTCCAGATGATTGAGTCGTTATATTAATTACACAACTAAAGCGATCACAACTTCCTTTTTCAATAACTGGAGCTTTTATTATTCCGCTACATAAGTTACGAAAATAGTCAGTAACCTGCCCCTGATATAGTGTACCTAAGTCTTCCCAAGCTCCCCATTGACCACTTGTTAATGGATCAACCCCTTTGTGATACCATTTTGCTCTATAAAAATTAGCCCCCACTGTTACGATATTACCAGTCTTATATGTAATATTTGGGTTCCAGTCATAAATACCATCAATATCCCAAACCCCTGTTTCATAAGGAGTCTCACCTTCAGCAACCCAACCACTATTAACAAAAACCATATCATCAAAAAATACCCTTGTAATACTATCTCCATAAGTGACATTATTAGAGTATGGAATTACCCACTCTAATTCTGGCATAAAAACTCTCCATGCGCCTGAATTGTTCGCAGGTGATTGTGTTGTATAGTACAGCGCTGAGAAAATTATATTATTCTCATAACAAGTATCTCCGAAATTATAAATTTTCCCATCCTCACATTGGGAATATCTAGATGTATCTATTTGTGGATATTCACCATTACATCTAAGATATAGTAAATCTTGCGGATCTAATACATTTAGATCCAATCGATATGGAAACTCTATTCCATAACTAGGATAGCCTGAAGCTGAAATATTATCATAATTACTACCTAGTGATTTCCAATTTGTTGTATCTACACTTGGGTTGATAGAGCCTTGATTATCGTTAATAGCTTCGTAAAACTCATTGTTAAATATTACAACTTTCTTTCTGTCATAAAAGATTCTATCATCAAAATTATAAACCCCTTTAATCTCCCAGCCTGAATTAGGTTCAAACGGTGAACTAGTTTGATCTTTTTGTGTGTTTATAAATAGTTTGCCTCCATATACAACTTGATCACCACTTTGATATATTACTCCATCAGTAAATGGTGAAACCCATTCAGATGTTGGATAATAAACTTCCCATTTAGAAGGATCTTGGAACGGTAAGGTATTTACAGTTGCATTCTTGCCTTTTTGCTTAAGAGCTTGAAATAAAATTCCATGTTCTAAACATATAGCTCCCTCTTGGTAATTACCATTTTCTATACATCTATCATAGCCTTGAGGAGATGGATATCTCGCGAATAGCTGTGCAATTGAACCTCCTCCTCCATTAACAGTTATACACCCTAAATTAGCAAAATTAGCCTCAAAATTTTGTAGCGTCGATGCTATTACACAAGCTCTATTACTATCAACATCATAAACACCTACTAGTAACTCCCATGAACCATTATTTAGTCGCCATCCTTGAGCTAGAGATAAACTCCCTGAACTAAAAGTACCCGATAAATCAAGAGTTGAGACTACCCCTTTAGTATTAGTAAAAGACAAAACATAATTATTATTGTCTATAGATAAATCCCCTATATGTCCGACATCTGTCTCTGCTAAAGTTCCATCTATAGAATTTAACTGAGTAGGTAAAAGATTATGAAAATTAATAGCTGGGATATTTAAAGAAATCGTCGTCTTATTTATTAGGTTAGGACTTCTATGTGTAGAACTAGGAACTCTTATAGTCATATTTTTCTTAAATTTATCATAAGATATTCCTAAATAGTAATCTATAGTTCTCATTGTATAACCACTTTCTAGAACTATAAAAGATCCAAAACGTTGATTATCAGCACTTTGAATATGGTTATTTGAAACTTCAAAGGTGTATGAACTACCACTACCAAACAGTACACTTCCTGAATTTGCTGATGGTATAGTATTTTGATTGTATTCAAATGCTTGATTAATAGAGGCATTCTTAAATGCTTGATGTACGGCTATCTTATTTTGTAGATGATCCTTTCTAGATTTCCCTAAAGATAAAGCCGTATGAGATAATGCAAAAATCAAATACCCCATCATTATCAACACTAAAGCTATTGAGATAGCAAGGATTAAAGCCATTCCTTGTTGATTATGATTAGTTTTTCTTAACCTCATATTACCTTATAAATCCAAGTAACTATTTAACTACTTCAAAACACTACAACATCAAATCACTAAACTAAACAATACTATAATTATATCATACTAAATATCCCAGTGCCCATCACTCTCATCTGGAACACAAACTGCTCTTGTAATATAGTTAGTATGCTTAAACCAGCCGCCACTGCCTTTCTCTTTGATATTATTTTGGTACACTACAGAAGATCCTGTATAAACTACTGATTCTGCAGAATCTGTATTTTTATCTGCAAATATTCTTACGCCTTTCATTGCATATGTAGAATCATCATACGTTCTATATGTTTTACTGTTTCTACTTTTAATTGCATCTGCTCCTTTTATAAAGCTATATCCAGTTGGACAATTAAATGTAATATAGTCTGTCGTCGCTGTAACAACGAGCCCACTATCTGAGAATAATTTATCTGTATATCTAGGTCCATACCCTGTTGGGTCTAAGTATGTAATAGGATCTTTCGTCAATTGCGACTCAACTGTGTAGTCTAATTCATTAGATTTATACACTTCAACCCCAGCTAAGTTCTTAGCTATAGCATATATTTTATGATCTCCTGCTGTTTTAAAGGTGAAATCCACACTGCTACTAGTAGTAGATCCTAGAAGAGATCCACTTTTATCATATATCTCATAAGTATATAACTGAGTAGTTGATGGTTGAACTATATCAGCTGTACAGCTAAACCCATGGCAAGATGATTTAAATATTACAAAACTTCTGACAACACTATCACAAGCATCTAAATACTCATGTGCTGATTTACCCTGATAAGTTAGACCTAGATTTTCCCATTCACCACTATTGCCACTATTATTTAATGGATTTTGATCTTTATTTTGCCACTTAGCTCTATAAAAATTATCATATAAAATAACGACATCATCTTTTAAGTATGTAATATCTTTATTCCATTCATAAATCCCATCTACTTTCCAAGCACTATCTTCGTATGGATCTTTGCCTGCATTAACCCACCATTGATTTACAAAACGTCTATGATCAAAAATCACTTTTGTTGGCTTATCTGCATACATAACGTTATAACTAAATGGCACAACCCAACTAGAATTTGGTAAATACAATCTCCATGCGTTTGGATTTTTAAAAGGAGAACCTGAAGTCCAATATTGTGCTACAAATAGCATATTATTTTCATAACACATATCTCCTTGATTATATACATCTCCATCAACACATTGCTGATATGTATCTGTATCTATAGGTGGGTACTCTCCCTTACAATTTAGTAATGTTTGGCTTGGATCTTCCTCTCTATAAGGGAAGACTATCTTCTCCAGCGGATAACTATCTACTGCCTTACCTTCATATGTATCACCAAGATCTGTCCATCTTTTAGTATCAGAAGGATCGTTTCTTGTTTTTTTATCTGCTTGATAGAATTTACCATTATATGTAACGATATTCCCTGGTAAATACTGGATTCTTTCGCTCCATGGATAAATTCCATCTAATTTGAATTTTGCATTATCAAATGTATGTACCATTTGACCATCACTATTATTCTTATATAATCGACCATCATATACAACCAAGTCTCCAACACTATATCTAGCACCTTGAGTATATGGCTCAACCCACTGAGGATCTGGATAATATACTCTCCAATCACCATCATTTTCAAAAGGTAAAGCATCTGCATTATTTCTGTTTGCAATAAACGAAATACCATCTTCTTGACATATATAACCTTCTGAGTATCTTTGTCCTGCAATGCAAACTGGATAAGCTTGAGGATTTGGATATCTAGCTCCTTGGATATCCTCTTCTTCCTCCTCATTAAGATTTACACAGTTTAGACTTGTAAAATTATTTAAAAAGTTATCTAATGAAGAGTTTATGACACAACCTTCCTCAGTATTTGGATTAAAGACACCTATAGAAAGGTCCCAAATTCCATTTTTCAACTCCCAACCTTGTGATAAAGCTAATACTCCCGACTCAAGACCAGATAGTTTAAGTGTTTTAGGTTCTACACTATTTTTAATATTCAATTCAAGTGTTGGATTATTACCATCAATCTTTAGACTGCCAATATAGCCTACTTCCTTATCTATAAGTTTACCTTCTGCATTTAATTGAGTACTTGAAAGATTATTCCTATTGATAGCAGGAACATTTAAAGATATTGTTGATTTATCTATCGAGCCATCTACACTAGGTTGCGTACTGCTAGGCACATTTATAACGATATTCTTTGTGCGTTTGGCTAAAGCCATTTTGACATAGTACTCTCTAGTTCTCATAGTATAGCTACCATCAGTAATCACAAAAGCACTAGAGCCACTAGCTAAGTCACTATTAGAAATCTCAAGCGTATATCCAACCTCATTGCTAAGAGTTTTTGATTCCGTAGATCCAGAAGGTATTGTATTTTTGTTATAAACAAACTGCGAGCCAGAGACAACACTCGCTTTAAATGCCTGCTGAATTTGGATCTTTTTTTCTAAGTTTTTCTTTTCAGCTTTCTGTATAAAAAGATCAGAGCGAACTAAAGCAAAAAGTAAAAAGCCCATTACTATAAAAACTATTGCTATTGAAATAGCAAAAACTAAAGCAACACCACTATCATATTTCTTTCTTCTAAGATTCATACTCATGCTCTGACTAACCTAATCCACTTATACCATTAAAAGACAACACAACTTCTTGATCTTGCCCATCTAATCGATAATCAATTTTTATTCCACGTATCTCACGATACCACAGCTTTTTGTTCATTTGAGCGGTTACTGCTTGCCATTGTTGATTCTGGCCAGCAGTTTTATAGCTTATATGTAGATCACTAACTCCTTTAAGTAATGCTTGATTTGTTTGACCTGTCGCTTCATTATTACTAAATGATCTTTCATATAACTCAAATTCATTATTCCCATGACTATCTACTCTTCCAGTATCCCTAATATAGATCACTTTTATAGTATAACCAGTATATAGTGTTGATCCAGCTGGATAGCTTTGGCCAATTGGAGCCGCTAGATTAAATGTAGTACTACCATTATTAACCCTAGCTGAATCTCTAAGTAGAAGGCTTTGGCTTGTATCATCTGTGAGCATCATATATTGCTTAGTTCCAGAGTATACTTTATTAAAGGTTATAGTCTGGTCGCTAGAGCTAACTGCATTTTCAAGGGTTATGGGAAAATCTATGGTTTGTAAAACTAATACATCAGTACCTTGCTGTGCATCAGTTGGAAAATTAGAACCAGTAACTAACGGTGCAGATTGTGCATATATTAAAGGATAAGCAAAAGGATTTACTTCTGGGATTGAATTTATAGCGGTGTTTCTTTTTTTCAAAATAGAGTATGTCTCATTACCAGTTATATAGGCGTTATCAATTAAGTTGGTAAAAATAAGTCGAGCTTCAACATTATTTTTATATGAATCAAGATTTTGTACAGAAGTGTTAAAGCTTACTCTAGCTTGATAAAAAGTATCAACTATTAGAAAAGATACTATAACCATTATTGCAACGCTTACTAGAACCTCTACTAAAGATATACCTTTTTGGTTTCTTGCTAAAAACATAATCCCATATCCAATAATTTACAGCATTTTTTATAATATGCAGATATAAATTTTATAATATAAATATATACTTTCAAAAGGTTTTATATGTTTAAACCAGAATATAATTTATGATATAAATATGATTAATATTTAGTATATTTAAACTTAATAACAGACTAATTTTGGTTTATTACTGAGAGGTCACATGTATTGTCATAGCCGCCTAAATGATTATAATTAATAACACCTTTTAGCCTTGTTTGGTATTCTTGTCCCTCTAAAGATGAATACTCTCCTAAAGTATCTATCAAGCTATCGATATCTTCTTTCTGCATACTAGTTGATGCTCTAACATCTCTAAATTTAGCAAATTTTCCCCCAGTATTTAATTTATAATAATATGCTAAAACACTATCTCCAACGTCATTAAATATCTCTACTTGTGCATCTGACCTTTTTGCTTTTACACCGCAGTCTTTCTCAAAACAATGTAGTCCAAAGTAATTATTATATTTAACTGCAAATCTTGAAGTTCCCCAACCTGTTTCTAATATTGCTTGTGCTATAACCAAACTTCTAGGTGCTATATTTACTCGAACTAACAAATCATCAATCTGCTTCGCTAAAGGTTGATCATTTGGAACCTTATAAAACTGTGTATATTTATTAAGTGTTTCTAATTGCTGTTTATTTAGTTTTTTTTGTTTGTCTAAATCTTTTTGTAAACTTATAATACTCTTTCTTTCACTACAGATCTCTTTATTTGCTTCTTTAATTTCTTTTGACATAAAATCAATAAAGAGCTTTTTCTTTTTTGCCACATCTTTAATGTTAGCAAAGTCAGGTTTATTGTGATCTAGCTTAACAGGACTTGTCGCTAAATGATATTTAGCAGAATTCGCGAAACATAAACTAGAAATCAGTAAAACAACTAAAATAAGATACTTTCTCTTAAATATAACAGACAACATATATAACCTTCTAAAACAATAAATTTTTTCTTACTAAATATAATACACAATATCAGACTTAATAAGAGCTTAAAATAAAGATTTATTATGTATAATATAGACAAATAGATATTATATTTATGGAAAAATAAAAATATATTAAGACAGATTTTAGTCTTTCTACTTTTAAATTTACACTTAAATTAAAGCAATATTTTTTAATCAAAAACTAGTTTTCTTTGATAAAAGAACTCACTATAATGTCGTCACCTAAGCATCAAAAGTGCATATCTCTTTATGAAAGATAATAATAGCTTTAAAGATTTCTACAATTTAGAGAAAAAAATTTTTGAAGCAACTGAAAGACAACGAGCTCAAGAGTTTTATCAAAGAAAGAAAGGATTTAGCAACACTGCAATATCTTCTTCGAAGAAAAGTATAATCAGCAAAGAAAAACTTATGCTTATAGTAATAGTTTTTATACTAGGTGTTATTGCTCTTCCGATAGCTCAAGCATACTTAATCAGATCAAAGATATCTGTTGCAATACAAGAAACTGAAGTAATCCAAAAAAATCTAGCAGATAAGATTATATTTAAAAACAAACCTACTACAAATACACCACTACCCAAATATACCTTCATTGATCAACAACTGAATCAAATAAAGATTGATATTGGTAAAGAAGGAAAACAACTAGTAACAGGAACAGGATATATTACTTTAACTCCAACTATAACTAAAGACAAAGATACTGTACAATGGAGGTGTACGGCATTTGGAAGTGGAATACATGAAGACTATCTTCCAGGTAATTGTAAATTAATAAAAAAATAAACGAAAAAACCTTTTATATAAGACTTACCTAAGAAAATATGTTCATTAGAAAATTAATTAAGCTAAAAAAAATTACTACCTTGAGCATATTACTAGTAATTCCTAGCATACTGTTTGCATTTGTAAATATTAGTTTTATCCCAACACAAAATGGCCTATATAATCTAATATCTAAAACTGACTCATCCGGAGATTTAAAACTAGAGCTTATGTCTCTTGATGGAGATAAGTATAATCTTATAAAACCAAAAACCATTACTACAGGCCTAACCCTAAGTCGTGTTATCGTAATTCCAATATCTTTAGATAATACCCAAATAACTGACAAGATAATTGTTATTCCTACGGAAAAAGGGCCATCAGGTGAGGAATTTTCATCTATTTACATAATGAACCCTGATCTAGAAAATACAAACTCCTCAACTGTTTCTCCAATTGAAATACAATTAATGCCCATAGTTATTAAAAATAACAATGGAATCTTTCTCATATGTGCATCACATAATAATGTAAGTGAAGATTCTCTAATAATTTACAAGGTAGATACAGATACTAATACAGCTCAACAAGTTCAAATATCTTCACCAAATAGCTATCATGATATCAAAAATATAATACCTTTAGATAAAAATACTATCTTAATAGTTGAGCAGACAGCCGACTCAAAAATAGTTGCTCATGTGTATAGCATTTCAGAACTAGAAACAATTAAAAGTTATAGTTTAAGTACAGACACAGACTCAAATTTTAAAGTAGAATATAATCCTTCAACTTTCCAAACTATGCTAACTTCTGAGCAAGACAATAAAAATATAACAGATGCACCATCACCATATGGAATAATTAAAGCTTATTAAAAAACATTAACAAGGATTACTAGTAGGATCTCCTACGGTTACATTACCACGAGAGTTAATTTCCATTTGGCTATATGCATCACTTCCTTCACATAGTGTCAAAGTAGCCCTATCATTTGATGCTCTACCTCTACCAGCTATCTCTATAGATGTTTCTCCATTATTATTTAAGCGTGCAGAGTAGTTACCAGTGTTTGGGGAATCTACAGCTGCTAGTAATGTATTGTCTGAGAAAGCTATTATAGAGTTACCATTCCATAAAGTATTATTGACGCAAGTTAAGTTTGCCTTATCATTTGATGAACATATAGTAACCGTTTCATTATTTTGTAATGCTGTTATTCTAGCAGTCTTTATTAAGCTCTCTATCTGCTCTCTTTGGCTCTCTTGAGAATAACCATCACTTCTTATATAACTTGTCGCAGCAACAGCTAATATCACAAAAATTGCTATGACAATCATCATCTCAACAAGAGAATAACCTTTAATATTTTTCATAATTGTACACCTAAATACTCTAATCACATATCCCTTTGATGAATTATACCAAAATCAGAATAAATACCTAACTTCTGTTTCAAAAGTTTACACTTTTGAGAGTTACAGCTACTATCCAATATCTTAATATCATCATCACAATCATCTTCTAAGTAACAACTTAAACCTTTTTTAACAATATAAAATTGATCATCATCATTTCTATAAAACTGAAAATTATTATTTTTACTTTTCTTTGAACTATGAGAGTTCTTTATCACCCCTCCCCATAATATTTTAAAATCGCGATTACTATCTTGCTTAGATATTATTGTTAGTTCGATTTTTTTATCTTTATCTGCTGTATAGTCAAAATCCATCAACCATGTTTCTATTGATATATTCACACTGACCTGCTTAATATTTTTCGAAATATCAGCAATATCAAAATCAACCTTACCTTCTGAGGTTTCTATAGTTTTTATTTTGACATTCTTGCCTATTATATAAAATATTAGTTTATTATCTTTTAAAGATGTATCTTCATGACATTTAAACTCTAGCCTACTATCAACACGATTTTTCTCAAAACCTTGGAAACTACAGTTTATTGCATATATTGTTTTTGATGTTATTAGCATATATATAAAAATAATAATAAACTTCTTTAGCATTAAGTATCCTTTATATAGAAATCTTATTTAATTCTCTATTTTGAAAATCATTTATGTATAAATGATTTTTAGTTACAATAAATTTCAAACCATACCTTACAATAATATTTTGTATTTTTTCATCAGGATATATAACTGGTTCTGTTATGTTGATCACATCAGTATCTTTTGTATATTTATATTGGAAATATCGATCATCATTATAAGTCAAAATATAATAATCATAAGCATCTTTCTTAACGACTAAAGGCTGATTAGAAACTTTTTCACTTAGTATTACAGTTTGTCTTTTGACTTTATGATGAGTACTTACGTTATATACAAGCATCTTTTTACCTGCAAAAATATATAAAGGGCTTTCGGCAAGTGTGTAAGTTGGATCTAAAGCAACTGCATAAACATTACTATTATTAATATCCCCTAAACCATTAATGCTATCTTTCACCGACACTGTATAAATATTTTGTAATGGGTTATAAGCTAAGTCCTCAATAATAACCGCTAAATTATCATCACTATCACGACGAGTTATTAAAACTGCTAAACTTGGCTCTGAATTGTCTTTTTCAAAATACCATGAGATTGCAGCAATATTTGAAGGAGGATCTAAGATTTTAACTGGTGTAGAGAGATCTAAAGCTGCCTTATCAAGATTATTCACAAGGTCACTAAGCTTCGTTGTAAATATATACAGTTGATCTTTATCATATATAGCCATCAACATTTGCCAATGACCTTTTATGAGATTCCAACCAATATTAATTTTATAATCACGTGATAAATCTAAATTTCTTAAACTTATAACTTGTGCTTTATTATTAACCGATATCAAAAGCCAGTTTGGTTCTTTTTTTATAAATCCAGTAAATCCAACTTGACGATCTTTAATTTGGAAATCTTTATCTAAACGATAAAACTTTTCTGAATTATTCATCCTACTTATATCAATATAAGGGACATTAAGCGGAATGATTGAGGAGTTATAATTTATCATCGAGTGTTTTGGTAAGCTTTTATATATAATGTCCTTGGTTATATCAAGGTTATTCTTATATGTGAGCTTATGGATTATGTTACTAGTAATTGCTGAAGGCTCGGCACGGTACAAACTAGCATCAACATCTTTATTAGAGAAGATTGGTTGCTTATTTTCTAAACTATTTTCAAATTGATAATTACCTAAAATCTTTTTACCAATCTTTATCGAACCCTTTTCAACAATTTGTTGCATATACTGTTGCTCAACTGTTGTAACTGTTTCTTGTAAAATTAGACTTTTTATACTAAGTAGATTGTATCTAAAAATATAAGCTAAGCTTGACACTGTCACCAAAACAACAAAACCAAATATCATAACAGATACTAATGATGAGCCTGTTATTTTTCTTATAATGTTAAGCCTCTTATTAATCATGACAATAAGATAACCTTTTCAAAGCTTTTATCTTTTATTTTAAATGATATTTTCAATGCTTTTGCTTTTATATTATCTAAATCAACATTTCTAGTTATATCTCTCCAATTAAGGTGCTGTCTGTTTAAAATAGAGTAACTTATCTTTAAATCTGAAACACCATCAACAACAGGATACGAAACTCCAGGATTTGAACCATCCTTAGTGTACAAATATAACGAGTAACTTAATTTACCAGAATTATTAGAGACATTATCTGCGGCTATATAAAATATTTGTATACTATACTTCCCTACATAATCTCCTTTATGATACTCACTTGATGGCGCAATAACTAAACCAACTTTATTATGTTTTTTATCTACATCAGTGATCCTAACAAGATTGATATCATCATTATTACATAATGCAAGATAGTCATTCTTCTCTAACTGCTCTATAGAGTTAAGATAGAGATTTAGATTTACAGGTTTAGTTGTCAAACTAGTAAATGTATCCTCGCTCTTTATCATTATGTAGTTCGTACCAGGCTGATATAAGCTTCCTTTTTTTCCTTTTAAAGAATTCTCTAGAAAACTTCCTATCGATGATATATCCCCAACCCTAACCGGCGAACTATCATACATAAAATCAAAATTTATTGAATTTTCACCCGTCCTATTCACATACTTCTGATTCTTAGTTCCATACTTACACGAGAGTCCTGCATTAGTCACAGCATCATAAAATATTTTTTTTGCAGTTAACTGTCTAATGTCTAAAGATGTTTTTTGCTTTGATTCTTTATATATTTTCTTTGAAGATAGATATATATTGATAGCCATAGTAATAACGATTGCAGATATTGTAACCGCTACTAAAAGCTCTACCAATGTTACACCTCTACTAGAAGTGTTTTTATTTATATACCTTTGCATAATATCAATTTAAATATTAACTGAACTTTTATATTTAATTATCTCTTTTGAAATTGTAATTCCAGAATCCTTGTTTTTCCCAATAAACTTTACTAAACTGGGATCTGATGATTTAGATTTCAAAAACTCATCGCCTTGGGTTGGAGATTTATTAAAATCTCCAGTTAAAATATAATGATCTATCTTTTTATCTAGCTCCTGATTCAGCTGTACTCTTTTTTCTGAAGTAACTGATGTCATTATAGTCGAGTTTATTACTAAAAAAGATGATGTTAGTATAAATAGACCTATCACAGATGAAAGTACACTCTCTATTAATGACAATCCTTTTTGTCGACTTATACTCAAGAGACTTAGCATCACTAATTAATCTTATTTAAACGAAGTATTTGGATTATATTAACATACCTTTATTTTAAAACTAAATATCTGGTGACTTTTTAGTCTTCTTGATCTTGCTTTAGCTCTAAAAGGACCTCTTTTATAATACCATTTTCTACTTTATATACTTTTATTAGAAATTCAGACTGATTCCAAGTGCTGCTACTATTTAAATTATCACCTAAAACATTTTTCAATAAATCTAAAACGGTATCTGCTGGATATTCAGATAGATCTACACCAGCTAACCTTTCAACTGCATATACAGGCGCCTCTGCCTTTATCAAAAACTTATTAGCTGATATTGTTAACCAAGGCTCTTTTACGAAATGGAACTCATCTGACATCTTACCTATCAAGATAGCTAATAAATTATCTAAAGTTATAAAACCTATTAAATTACGGTTTTTATACACTAATGCAAAATGTGGCTTTCCTTGTTGAAACTTACGTAACACATCTATTAGCTGATCATGATGTGAAACTCGTAGTATTGGTCGTAACTCTTCTTTTTTAGACTCATCATCTAAAGCACACAAAATATCCTTAGTATGTATAACACCAATAATATTCTTAGCTTTACTTTTATAAACAGGATACCTTGTATATAGATGCTTTTTAACCGTTTCAAGTTTTGCCTTGCTTGAAAGATCATAGTCTATAGCAACCATTTCTTTAATTGGTCGCATAGCATCGATTGCTTGTAAATTAGAAAACTCAACTATCCTTAAAAGGATATCTCTATGATCTTCAGTCATAGGTTTTTTAAAATGACTACTCTTAAGTATAAGTTTTATTTCATCGGCAGTATAACCATACTCAGCATCTGCAACAGAATCTAGTCTAAAAAACCTAAGAAGCCTATTTGCTGTTTCATTAAGAATCCAAATAAATGGCAACATTACCCAATAAAAAATATAAAGAGGTATACAAGTTAAAAGAGATAGTCTCTCAGTCTGCCTTATAGCCATAGATTTCGGCATTAGCTCACCTATAACTATATGTAAAAAAGATATTACTGCAAAGCCAACCGCAAAAGCTATAAACTTTGTAACCTCTGCTGATACTATTCCTAAATGTAGAAAAAATGGCTCTAGCAGTTCAGAAAATGCTGGCTCCCCGACCCAGCCTAGCCCTAACGATGCTAATGTAATTCCTAACTGACAAGCTGAAAGATATACATCAAGATTATTATGTACTTGGTATAGAATTTTACCTCTTAAACCTTTTTTTTGTTTTAAGATTTTTGCTTGGGAATGTCTAAGTTTAACTAAAGAAAATTCTGCAACGACAAAAAAGGCATTTAATAATACAAACCCAAATGCTATAACTAAATAAAATATATTATCATACTCAATCATATTACAAATGATTTTTTATCGTGCTTTACCTAGTATAACAACACATAGGACTGTGTTCAAAAATAACAATATACTTGGTAGCATACATAAGAAATACATAATGAAGTTTGTTTGAGGATAAAATTTTAAAATCGAATAAATGGCTACAGCTAATCCAAATATTGAAAAAGTCAATTTACCAAAATTATCATAAATAATCTGAGGCCACCCTTCTATCTTATCAAAAACTTTACTCGTCGGCTTCCAACCTTGAGGCTTATTTAGATAATAATTTATCTCTGCTTTGATTCCACACCAAAAAACAAAAGATGAGAGCATAAACATTGATATATATATCTGTGAAACTTTACTTAGAAAACTGCCCTTAATATCTCCACATAAGTAATACCAAAAGCTCAATATAAATAATGGCACAAGAGTTATGTTTACAATTAAAACAAACGCTGGATCTCCTTTCGGGAAAAGCACAAGAAGTAGTGCAAATATCGGAAACCCTGATGCTACTACCTTAAATAATAGGTATAACATATCAAGCTTCACTCTAAAATGAAGATTTGGTGATTTTATTATCTTTGACATATGTTTATGCATAACCTGCATACCACCAAATGACCATCTTAACCACATTTTCTCAAACTCTTTTAAAGATGTCGGTACCCACTCACCCGTTTTAAGAAAGACAGGTTTACTCCTAAAGCCTGCTTCATAGCACCTAAAACCTGCTGCAATATCTTCGGTTACCATCACTTGGGATTTATAATACTCTTCCCACTTTGATATCGCATTAAGTGCTTTTTTATTCCAGATACCATTGTGTCCTTGATAATTACAGTAACCATACTTACCAACAAATTCATTAAAATACCTAATTGTATTTTGGAAAATACTCGCAACTTTTGTAACTAAATTAGTACTATAATTGGTACTTTCAATAAGAAAACTTATAAAGCCTAGTTTCGAATCTTTCTTAAACTCTGACAAGCCTACCTTTAACGCATTTTCTGGTAATGTAGAGTCAGCATCTAAAAATAGTACATAATCAAAACTAACATTCTCCATGGCAATATCTAAATTGCGAGGTTTAAAACCTTCAACTCCATTTCTATGTATAAATTTACAGACTATGCCATCACTCATATGTTTTTGATTCACATACTCGCGCCACTTAATAAAATCCTTATTATCTAAATCACTATTATCAACAACTACTATTTCTTTTTTGTCTGCTGGGTAGTCTAGATTATAAGCAGAATCAAAAGTCATTTTACAAACATCAAAGGGCTCATTACGAGTAGTAATAACTATTGAGCAATCAAGATCTGATGTCTCTGTAAAAGTCTTAGTTTTTCTTAATTGATATAAACTATCTATAAAACAGTGTAAGCTTAGGATTATCCTATAGCCTAACAAAAAGAATGTTGGTAAAAGAATAACTAAGATTACTATAGAAATAAAAGGATGAGCATTATAATCAGCACCTAGAAAAGTTTGTGTCACATAAGCAACAAAACCAAAACTTAATAGCGCATATACAATACCTATAAATTTAAACTGGTCTTTTTTAGAAGATATAAATAAATATAGTAGAAATAAAAATAATAAAGATAGTAAAATTATTGAAGCCATAAATCGTCCTGTCAACGAAACACTAAATAGCACTCCTATTAAAACTATTAGGCTTAATGCTCGTTTCATCTAAAAACCGTAAAATCAAATGATAAGAATTCTACTGTAAAACGATCTAAGTAACAATAGCTTTGTTATAAAGCTTGCTTATATTTATTATATTCAAGCTGTATTGAATCCTCTGGTTTTGAAGTTAATAGACTAACAACTATTATCAATATACTGCTAGATACAAACCCAGGAACCATTGCATATATTTTAAACCACCCTCCTAAATTTGCAAATAACGGCCATACTAAAACTACTAGTGATCCTGATAAAATACCAGCCATAGCTCCAGACTTATTGATTCTAGACCAAAATAAAGAGAATATTACTACTGAGCCGAAAGAGCTTCCTAGTCCAGCCCATGCATAGCCTACTAACTTTAAGATAGTTGTATCAGGATTTAAAGATATTACTATTGCTACTATAGTTATTATAAGTACAATTAAACGACTAACATTTAACTGTTCACGATGTGAAGCATTTTTCCTTATAAATTTAGCATAAACATCCACAGAAAATGCACTTGATAATGCTAACAATTGTGCTGAGGATGTACTCATAACAGCAGAAAGAACAGCTGCCAACAATACCCCTTCAACCCATGGATTAAAAAATACTGATGATAATTTTAAAAATACTGACTCTGGGTTTATTTGACCTGTTTGATAATACGCTGCTCCAAGAATACCGACACAAGCTGCTCCGATAAGTGCTAATATCATCCAAGTCATACAGATCCACATAGCTTTATGAGTTTTATTTGGATCTTTTATTGCCATAAATCTCACAATAATATGTGGTTGACCAAAGTATCCTAGTCCCCAAGCGAGCAAAGAAATAATTGTAATTAAAGGAACACCAGAAGTTACATCATAGAATCCTTTAATATCAATATTTGACAAAATGCTAGTAGTTCCTGAGCTATCAAAATTAAAGTAAACAACAATTGGTACTAACAATAATGCAAATAGCATTAACGACCCTTGAAAGAAATCAATCCAAGATATTGCTAAAAAACCACCAACACAAGTATATATAAATATAATTGAAGCAGTTAGTAGTAAGGCACTTTGATATGAAATCCCAAACATAGAACTAAATAATACGCCTCCAGAGACAAAACCTGCTCCGACATATATTGTAAAGAAAATTACTAAAACGACTGCTGTCAGAGTTCTAATTATACCAGAACCATCATGAAATCTGTTTTCAAAATAAGCAGGTATAGTTATAGAATCTTTTGCAATTTCAGTATATATTCTTAATCTCTTTGCAATAACACCCCAGTTAATAAAAGCCCCTATTGTTAATCCCAGTGGCAACCAAATCTGATTAAATCCAGAAACCATAAATGCCCCAGGAAGAGCTAATAATAACCATGACCCCATATCAGATGCTCCAGCCCCTAATGCAGCGATAGGTGCGCTCAATGAACGGCCACCAAGCATATAGTCAGAGACTTTTTTTGTTTGAAAGTAAGAATACACGCCAATAGTAAAAATAATTACTATATATATTACGAAAGTAATCCAGAGAATACCTGTTTGATCCATTTGTTAAATACTTATTTTTTTAAACTATGTTTTAACAATCTACCATTTTAAAAAACGTTTTTAAACCTAGTTTATCAGCATTATTAGCTTTATTGGCAAAATTAACTTAATAAAAAATTATATTTAATAGATGCTATAGTCAAAACTTAAAATAACTTAAGAAAGATAGGTTCTGTGCACAAAAATAAATTCTCATCGAAGCCAAATAAAAGTACAAGCTAATTTAATCATACCCAGATATGCTGAAATGGTTTTATCAAACCTAGAAAATACTCTTCTAAAATGCTTAATTTTAGAAAAGAAATTCTCAATCAAATGTCTTTCTTTGTATATTTGAATATCAAAATCTATAGGGTTTATAGTATTTGATTTGCAGGGAATAACAGCTTCAGAGGATATATTTTGAATATGTTCTCTAATTTCATTAGAGTGATATGCTCTATCAGCGATAACTTTTGTATTATATACCTTCTGTAGTAGGTCTATTGCCACTTTACTATCATGAGTTTTACCTTCTGACAGTAATACTTCCAGCGGGTTGCCTAAAGCATCGGTCATAGCATGAATCTTGGTGGTTACTCCACCAACTGATCTACCAATTGCTTGGTTATCATTCTTGTCATATCCTGTAGCACAGGCATGTGCTCTTGCTATCGTTGAGTCAAGCATAACTTCTTGTAAATCAGGATTTTGCACTGACTTAAATAATTTAGAGAATATGTCTTTATCACTCCAATCCTTAAAACGCTTATGTATTGATCTATATTTACCATAATAAAATGGTAACATTCTCCATTGGCAGCCTGTACGTAATACATAAAATACTGCTTCAATAAACAATCTTAATTTGTCTTCATCATTGGTATGTATACCTTTTTGTGATTTTAAGAATAATAAAATACTTGACCAGAATACTTCTTTTATATGATAATGCATTTGCTAAACCCTTGGTATTTATTGTCTTTCAACTTCTAAATAACAACGGTTTAGCTATTTTCAATCTAATTTAGCTTTTTTTGTGCACAGAACCTATTTATTGTAGATTTTTTTAGGATATATAAGAATTTGTGATATTGATAAGCTTTTTAAAAAGCATATATCTTATATTTAAGACATAAATTTCTCTACGCCATCCTTAAAGTTAAAGCTATGCTCTGCTGTAATATGACGTACAGTTTTTGTAGTAGAACGCATAACAACACTATGAGTTACTGCAAAATATCCTCTAAGTGAACTTTTAACTCTTTTAACTCCTTGTAGCATATTTCCATCTGTAACGCCTGTTGCAGCAAATACAATATCTCCTGAAGCTAGATCATCAATATCATATTTTTTATCAAGATCTGTAATACCTAAACGATGAGCCCTTTGAACCTCTTCATCTGAGTGAAAAACTAGCCTTGCTTGCATTTGACCACCTAGACATTTTAGCGCGGCTGCGGATAAAACCCCCTCAGGAGCACCACCAGTACCTATAAATACATCAATACCTGAACCTTCAGTAGCTGTAGAGATAACACCTGAAACATCGCCATCGTCTATTAAAATAACTCTAGCGCCACATTCACGAGCTTCTTTAACAATATAATCATGTCGAGGTCTATCCATAGTACAAACAACTAAAGCTGATACATGAACTCCTTTGAACTTTGCGATTCTTTCTAAATTTTTTGTTACAGAGTCGTCTAAATCAACTATCCCTTTAGGTGCGTCAATTCCACCAACTGCTATTTTTTGCATATATACATCAGGAGCATTTAAAAACCCACCTTTATCTGCCATAGCTAAAACAGTAAGAGCATTTGCACCACCTTTTGATGTGATAGTTGTACCCTCAAGCGGATCTAGAGCAATATCAACCTCACAGCCTCCAGCACCGACTTTTTCACCAATATAAAGCATTGGAGCTTCATCAAGTTCTCCTTCACCTATAACAACAGTTCCATCGATATCAACTTCATTGAGAGCTTTTCTCATTGCATCTACAGCAGCTTGATCTGCAGCGATCTTATCTCCTCTGCCCATTTGACTCCAAGATGCTAATGCTGCTAATTCTGTTACTCTAACTGCCTCAAGAGCTACTTTTCTATTCATTACTCTGGTCCTTTTTGTTTTATAGTTTCTTAACTATAGGGGTTAAAAAGTCTTCTATTACATTTTTTAATTGTATTAATTTACCATGAAAAAAATGCCCAACTTGATCCATCTTTACTAAAGTCAAATCTGATTTTACTTTCTTAAGAGTAAAATCAAAAACAGAACTTGGATTAACTGTATCATCATCAATCCCTTGAATAACAAACCAAGGTACATTTGGCTCATCAAATTTAGTAAGATCAAATCTATCAACTGCTGGGGCAATCGTAATTAATGTTATAACATTATCTAACTTGCTTAAACCTTTATAAGCTATAGCGCCCCCGAATGAAAAACCACATAATAATATCTTTTTTACATCAGTATTATCTGCAATCCACTTACATACAGATAGCAAATCATCTAACTCACCATCTCCATCACCATACTCACCTTGACTATCTCCAACACCGCGGTAATTGAATCTGTATGACTGTATAGAATGAGTCTTCATTGCTCGAGAAATTGTTGTTACAACTTTATTGTGCATACTACCTTGATATAAAGGATGTGGATGACAAATTACAGCTGCAACTTGTGGATCAGAATCTTTGACTTTATCATGGGCTACTTCAATCTGCCCGACTTTACCTTGTATAAAAAAAGTGTTCATAACGATTACCAGCTATGACTCAACAGATAGGTCACAGTCCTCTAGTTTTATCAACTTTGTTTTCTTAGTAAATTTATACACAAAGTATAACATTACAAAAGCAAAAAAACCTATATATGTAGAAAAGAATTCAATAATAACACTTGTCCAACTTCTACCCGACATAGTAAGGATATTGACACCTTGACCTACTATCACAATACTTACTAAAGCTAAAGCTATAAGAGGAGCCCAAGGGAAAAATTTTGCTACAAATGGAAGATCTTTTAGATCTTTGCCTTGCTTAACATATGCTCTTCTGAAACGATAATGGCTAAGTGCTATTGTAAACCATGCGATAAATCCAGCTAAACTAGATATATTAACTAACCATGTAAATATTTGACCACTTCCAACAAATGATACAAAAAAGAAAGAACAACCAATCAAACAAGTAACCAATAACGCTATCATTGGTGTTCCTTTTGAGTTAACTGATGCAAATATTTTAGGTGCCTGTTTGATTTTTCCTAAGTGCCATAATACTCTTGTAGCACTATACATGCTTGCATTACATGCTGATAGTATTGCTGTTAGAATTATCACATTCATAATAGTAGCCGCTGAGCTTAATCCAACATTTTGAAATACTATGGTAAACGGGCTAATTGAAACATCATTGTTTGCACCTGCTTTAATTAAAGAAGGATTATTATATGGAATCAAGAAACTAATAATAACAACAGCTAAAATATAAAATATAAATAAACGCCAAAATGTTTGTTTGATTGCTTTTGGTATTGATGAAGTAGGATCCTTTGCCTCTCCGGCTGTCACACCAATCAGCTCACTGCCTTGGAAGGAAAATCCAGCAATCATAAATACAGAGATAAAGCCCCACCAACCATTATGAAATGGTGCGTCACCAATACTCCAATTTTCAAATCCTACACTTGAGTGATTACCTACTAGCCCAAGTATAGATAAAAAACCAACTATTATAAAAATGATAACTGTTGAAACTTTTATAAAAGACAACCAATACTCTACTTCACCATATACACGTACTGAAAACACATTCAGACAAAAAACTAAAACAAAGAAGAAACCACTCCACAGAAGTATAGAGCTACCAGGAAACCAATACTGCATAATCAAACCTGCAGCAATAACCTCAGTTGCAACAGTAATAGCCCAATTAAACCAATAGCTCCAACCTGTACTAAAACCTAATGCTGGGTCTACATATCTAGTTGCATATTCACAAAATGTACCTGTTACTGGACTATGAGCAGCCATCTCACCCAAACTTGCCATTAAGAAATAGACCATTATCGCTATGATTACATACGCTAAAACTGTGCCACCTGGTCCAGCATCAGCAATAGCACCTCCTAGTGCAACAAATAAACCAGTACCTATACAACCACCTAATGCAATCATTGACATATGGCGACTCTGTAAACTACGCTTAAGTTTTTGGGACATTAATTTTTTTTCTCCAATTTTATAGTTTAAAAAATTTTATATAAAAAAGTAAAACAAGTCTTTTGTCTTAACATTCTTTTATAAAACATAATATTTATTATCTCATTAATGACACATAAATCAATTAACCTTCGAATTCTCATAAAATTTTTAGCACATTCTTTGTAAAAAGATTCTACTAAACTAACCATTGAGATGCTTGTTTTGCTTCACGCACTACTTGCACTTGACCATTTGTATAAATGATCTCTGCAGGTAGTGTATGACATAAGAAAAAAGGCATACTTTCTGTAAAACCGTATGCTCCTGTTTGAGTAAATGCCAAATAGTTTCCTGGAGCGGTACTCTCAGGTAAGGCAATACTCCCTAGATGATCTATACTTGTACATAGGGGACCATGCAACTCCATAACTGTATGAACCTCTTGGTTAGTTTTTGATATATTTTTTACTGGAAAGGCTTGTTTTGTTATAAATGGACGACCTAAATGTTGACTTCCACCTTCTAAAATTAGCAACTTCTTATCATAAACTTTTTTTCTATCTATCACTTGTGTTACATACGCACCGCACTCACCTACAGCATAGCGACCTAACTCTAACCAAAAATTAACTTGTGGATATTTCATTTTCAATTGATTCAGAGCTTCTGCGACATCTTCAACTTTCATCTCATTAGTTTGATTGTAATAAGGTATTCCTAAACCTCCACCAAGATCTATAATTTTTAGATCTATTGAAATTTGATCTGCTAACGTAACTAAAGTTTCGGTAATGACCTCCCAAAGATGTGCAAGCTTTTCTACATCTGTAATATTGCCCCATTGGAAACAATGTAAACCTACCACATCAATATAATCATTTTCTATAGAGTTTTCTTTAAAAAAATTTACCCAGTCTTCAGGTGCTAATCCAAAAGGAGTCACGCTATCACCACCAAGAACATTCTTCTCATCAGATCTATCCCCCCAACTAATCTGAACTCGTAACAATGATGTTACTTGAACATTATATCTCTTAGTTGCTTTTAAAAGATTTAAATACTGCTGGGTACTCTCCAGCACAAAAGTTCGTACACCTTTCTCAATAAAATAACAAATCTGTTTATACGATTTTGCTGGTCCTGTATTTAAGATATTCTTAGGATCTACTCCTTGTTTTAAAACCTGGTCAAGCTCTCCACTACTTGCAACATCAAAAGATATATTTTGTTTAGCTATACTATCAATTATGCTTGATAATGGATTAGCTTTAACAGCATACCAAAGCTTTACTGGTAGTTTTTTTAAACTTATTAACTTATTTTCTAATGCATCTAAATCATAAAAAAAGAAAGGGCTACCTACTTCATCCGCTAGATTAAGTAAGTTATCCCTATGCAATCCCAAAGAAAACATTAACGTAGAGCCTCTTCTAAAGTTAAAGCTTTATCACTTTTATCATCACGATACTTAATAATTACAGGACAATAGGATTGTAAGCCATGAGCTTTTCCCCAAGTTGAGTTTATTGGTCGTGACCCTGGAACAACAATAGCACCATCAGGAATTTTTTCTCCTTTTTCAAGCATTCTTTCGTTAACACTATCATAAACCCTAACACCTCTTGAAAGAGAAACAGATGGTGCAATTACAGATCTTTTACCAACGATAACACCTTCAACAATAATAGCTCCAGCACTAACAAATACATCGTCTTCAATTATTACAGGGTTCATCCCAACAGGCTCAAGAACTCCTCCAATCTGCACTCCCGCTGATAAATGAACATTCTTACCTATTTGAGCACATGATCCAACCAGTGCATTACTATCAACCATTGTCCCCTCATCAACATAAGCCCCAGTATTTATATATGATGGTGGCATTATAATAACAGATGGTGCAACGTAAGCTCCTGCTCTAACAGATGACCCCCCAGGAACCATTCTAACGCCTTCGGACTTACTAAACTTACGTGGTGCTAAGTTATGTTTATCAACAAACCCTTCATAAGCACCTTCATAATCAACATTCACACCTGCTTTAAAGGCTTCTAAAATAGCTTTCTTAACTTCGACATTTACTTGCCAGCTTCCATCATCTAACTGCTCTGCTGCTCTTATTTGTCCTGATTGAAGCCCATCTAAAGTCTCTTGCCATCCCATAAAACTACTCTCCTATTTTCCTATCCTATAAATTTTATAAATCTGTGTAACTCTGTTTAACTAAACTATTAGCCTTTTTTAAATTAGTAATATCTGTTAACTCTTCTGCTACAAGTGGCGCTCTTAAAGTACTAGATCTTATTACACCATTATATTTAAGCCATACTTTGACTGGTATTGGATTAGCAACCTCAAAGCATGCTTTTGTTGCATCTTTCCAAGTCTGACGATGACTTTGTTGTATCGTTTTATTTATACTTTCTTTAACATAACTTCTAACTTGCTTAGGCCAAATATTTGATATCACAGATATTAACCCTACAGCACCACAATTTGATAGTTCTGGAAGTATTCCATCTTCACCGCTATACATTCTTAAATTTGGTGCAATCTGAGCATATTTTGCAAAACGTTCACAATCCCCAGAAGCTTCTTTGATTGCCCATGCATTTTTATGACCTTTTATATTCTCTAGTGCTTCATAACTTAAATTTACACCAGTTCTAGATGGAACATTATATAAAACACATGGCTTTTGTGCTGCATCAAGTAGACTTCTAAACCAATTAGTTTGACCAACTGTCCCAGGTTTAGCATAAAGTGGTGTTACTAATAAAAAACAATCAATATTCTCAGAGTTACAAAACTCTATCCATTTAATCTGCTGATCAAGTCTAGATCCTCCAACACCAACCATTATCGGCGTATTCAGCTCTAATGAGCACGTAAATTTAACCACCTCACACTGCTCTTCAAAACTTAGTGCTAATGCTTCTCCAGTGCTACCTAAAATTAATATTCCACAGCCAGACTCTGCCTGATATTTTAAAATTCTTTCAAAACTACAATAATCTATTTCACCATTCTCAAGCATAGGTGTTACTATCGCGGTATAAAGATCTTTATTAATATTCATTTGCATACTCCTTAGCAACAACCTCTTCAAATTGATAAAATCCATATAAACTAGGGTTATTTATGGCATATTTAGCTGCCCAAATAGCTCCTTGAGCAAAAAGTTTTCTATCATGGGCAGTATGTTTTAGCTCAATAGTTTCATATTCATAGCTAAGTGTCGCTTCATGAATTCCTTTGATATCACCTAACCGTTCTGAGGATATCCCACAATGATCAACATCTAACCACTTTTGCCATGATATTGCTGTACCACTTGGAGCATCTAGCTTTCTTGTGTGATGAATTTCTTTTATCGTGTACTCTAATTGTGGAATTAAATGCTGAATTTTGCCTAGTGAGTTTAAAGCTTCTTTAATAAAAACCATGGATAAACTAAAGTTATTAGCAACAATCCACATATTTTTATTTATAGTAATTTGCTTAATAACATCTTGAGTATATTCAAAACCTGTTGCTCCACAAATAATGGGGGTTGTCGTCTCTAATAAAATTGGTAATATATCTGCCAAAACTTTAGCTGAAACAAATATAATTACAGCATCAGCATTATTAAGTTTTTCAACTGTAACTGTATTACTTGAGTCAAAAATTTCATATACACTTTGACTTCCAAGTAAATCTAAAACAGCTTGACCTGTGTTACCTTTGCCTACAACTGCAATTTTCATACCATCCTTCCTTTTTCAAAAAATTGATTATAAATTTTTTGCATAACTTGAGATGATTCATTTTGGTCAACAAGTAGACACATATTATGCCCACTAGCTCCATGACTAAGTAAACGTATATTATGCTCTGATAACTCAGAAAATAATCTTGAGCTAATACTCTTAGTCTGATGGATATTATTACCAACTATCGCAACTAAGGATAGGTTCTCATCAATCTTTATTTCAACATCGCCAATCTCGTGTAGATCTTCTAATAAGCTTGGTGTAAGTATAGTATCACCTATAGATTGGCTACCAATAGGATCTAAGGTCAAGGCAAGACTTACTTCACTAGTAGTTACTAAATCAATACTTACCTTATGATTTGCTAAAACCTGAAAAACTTTAGCCAAGAAACCTTGGGTATGAACCATATCATAGCTCTTTATCGTCAGTAACACTTGATTTTTACGTTCAGCAACAGCTCGAACAACTGGAAGCTCTTGATCTAAATTCTTTGTAATCCATGTCCCAGGGTTATCTGGATTAAAAGTTGATCCTATAAATACATTTATATTACTTCTTATAGCAGGCCATAATGTACTAGGATGTAAGACTTTAGCCCCAAAAGTTGCTAGTTCTGCAGCTTCATTATAAGACATTTTCTGTATTGATACAGCACTTGGTATTGCTCTAGGATCAGCTTGATAGATGCCTGGAACATCTGTCCAAATCAGTAAATCTTTCGCATCTATAGCCTCAGCGATTAAAGCTGCTGAATAATCACTTCCGCCACGACCAAGAGTAGTTGTAAGACCTTGAGATCCTTGACCCATAAAACCTTCCGTTACTACAATACTATCTTGAATTAATGGCACTAATTTTTGCTGTGCATTTGAGCGGATACTTTTAGTGATAGGTTTTGCCTGACCATAGTGGTTATCAGTTTTCATAAACTCTGTCGCTCTTAGGTGTCTAGCATTAATACCTGATTGAACTAAAAGCTCAGTCATTATCGTTGCTGAGATCAATTCACCAAAAGATAATATCTCATCTGATAATTGAGGGGTTTTTAATCTTAAAGATAATTTTGTAAGAGACTCTAAATCTTTTATAACCTCTTTTATTCTCATTGAGGTTTCAGGATTTTTAATATGCTCTAGTATTGGGTAGACAATTTCTTGTATTTTACTAATTGTTTCTTGTATAGAACTCTCATTAGAACAGCTTGTCACAAGCTTTACTAAAAGATTAGTAACTCCAGATTGAGCACTTACAACTACTACCTTAACTTGAGATGTATTTCTTATAATTTCAATACATTTTGTTATTGATTCAATATTGGCAACACTTGTACCACCGAATTTTGCAACACTTATTTGATCTTCCACAAAGCTCTCCATGTTTTCACTAAATGGGGAAACTAAAGACTTTGCAAATTAATGCTTAGACCGAAGCGCCCCACGTTTAAGTTCAACGTGACAGTTCTGCTACCTTTCAGTATCAGACCCAAGAATACAGTTCATAACTTCTATATTCTTTCGGCACAGTCTCTAAAAATCTAATCATCTCTAAGCGTTATGACTTTCAGATTAGCATTATAGACTATGCACCTCTTCTTTAAATTACATCAGTAAGAAAACTTACTAATTTTGAGTCTAACATAGTAAATCAAAACCTGTCAAACCCTATTTGGCATTTTAATAAAATTAAATTAATAATTATTTTTTCTTTAAATAATCTTTATATTTGTTTATATCAAATAATCATTAAAAGTTAATAAGACAATATAAAATCTTTCAGTCTCTTAATAGCTTCCTCTAAAACATCTCTTTGAGCCGCAGCACTAATTCTAATATGTCCTGACAAACCAAAGGCACTGCCATGAATAACACCTACAAAAGTTTCTTCTAAAAGTTTTATACAAAAGCTCTCATCTGAGAGGTGCATCCTTTCTAAAACTTCACTTATATCTAAAAATATATAAAAACCTCCCTGAGGCATAAAAACTTTAACATCAGGTATATCTTTTAAAGCGTTAAAAACAAAAGAAACGCTTTCATAATACTCTTGATTCATATGCTCAATATCCGCTCTTTCTAACTTTAGCGCCTCTATCGCTGCAATTTGTGAAATTGAACAAGCACAAGATAAAGATTGTGACTGAAATTTCTTAATAGCATTTATAAAATCCGAAGGTGCTAAAATATGTCCAACTCGCCACCCTGTCATTGCGTAATTCTTAGAAACTCCACTAGCTACTATGACACGATCTTTAAGCTCAGCAGAGATCTTTGTAACAGGAATAGGAGCTCTATCCCAATAAACCTGATCATATATCTCATCACTAATTAATACAATATGAGGATACTTTTTCATTAAATCAGCTAAAGCTAACATTGTAGCTTCTGAGTAAATTGCTCCTGAAGGGTTATTAGGAATATTTATTAAAATAGCTTTGGTTTTTGAGCTTATTAGACTTTCAAGCTTTTTGATATCAGGCTCAAAACCATTTTCAATATCTGTTTCTAAAACAACTGGTACACCTCCTGATAATTTAATCATATCTGGATAAGAAGCCCAATATGGAGCCATATAAATAATTTCATCACCATCATTAATAATACAGTTAAATATATTATGAAGACTATGTTTAGCTCCAGTTGTAACACAAACCTCATCAAGCTCATAATTAACACCATAATCACTATAGTAGCGACTTATTATCGCTTGTCTTAAATCTCTATAACCATCTACGGTTGTATATTGGGTATAATTATTTTCGATTGCCATAATACCTGCTTTTTTCACGACATCAGGTGTGTTAAATCCTGGCTCTCCTACATTTAGAGAGAGAATTTTCGCTCCTTTTTCAACAAGTTCTTGGACTTTAGAAGACATTAATGCTGTTGCTGAAGGTTTAATACTCGTTACACGATTACTAATTTGTATAGCCATTGATTTTCCTATTCTTTCACTAATAATGGGAGCTAAGACTTTGCAAAAATTAATGCTTAGACCGAAGCGCTCCACGTTTAAGTTCAACGTGACAGTTCTGCTACCTTTCAGTATCAGATCCAAGAATATAGCTCATAACATACATATTCTTTCGGCACAATCTCTAAAAATCTAATCATCTCTAAGCGTTATGGCTTTCAGATTAGCATTATAAATTATGCACCTCTTCTTTAATTACGTCAGTAAGAAAACTTACTAATTTTGAGCCTAACACAGAAACTCAAAGCCTGTCAAATTCTATTTAGCATTTCATAAAATAGTTATAAGAAAGTTTGATAAGGATTTTTTGATATTTAAAGGTTTTAAGGTCCTAGAAAGATATAAGGACTTGATATTAATAAAAATTTAACCGGAATGTTTTTCTATCTCAGGAGGCTTTCTATTGCGTTCATACATCACCCAGTACACAATCCAGGTACATATATAGACAAATATCCCACAGAAAATTACATCACTAAAAAAGTGTCCTCCTTGAGCCATTCTCATTAGGCCCAAGCCTCCTCCGGCTAATACAGCAACAGCAAAAGCTAGAGCTTTCTTTCTACGTGTAGCAGCTAAAGGCATAAAAGCAAAAAGCCAAAAGCCCATAGAAGCATCACCACAAGGGAAAGAGCAGTTAGTAGTACATTGGTTAGATATCACAAATGGTTGTTGGAAGATTTTATCACCGTTAAACTGTTGTACCATATATGGTCTAGGCCTACCCCAATGGTTTTTAAATACAGCATTTACTACCAAACCTGGACCTACCCATAAACACACAGCTATAAAAAATATTGCCTTTCTATTTTTTATCCTAAAAGCTTTAATAAATAATGAGCCGAGTAAAAATAAAATAACAGCTATCGAAAATACTACGGGGAACCTCATAGCAAAAGTATGCATAAAACCAAAGAAGCCATGACTAGGACTAACTGCAAAGCCACTTGTTGGACTATAAAAGTCACCAGCTAAAGCCAAATCTAAATGTGGGAATATCAGAAAAAATACCCAAGCACAAAAGCAAACTATTAAGCCTACTATTATATGAAATTTTGCCAAAATTTATCCTTAATTATACTTATACTCAATAAATTAGTACTTTAGTTTAACATTTTTAAACTTTTTTTTGTTAGAATTATGAATTGGTTTTATGATTAAGTTTAATATTTTATTAATAAATTAGTATGGCAGATAATAACACGAATAATACAAACAAAACTCATGCTATTGGTAGATTGAAGATAACATTAGTTGTTATTCTAGCAGCAGTTGTAATATATCTCTTTATAGCACTATTTAGTTTTAATATAAATGATCCAGGTTGGAGTAGTATATCTTCAGAAACTACAATCAAAAATTATGCTGGTCCTGTAGGAGCATATATTGCAAGTTTTATACTCTCGATATTTGGAGTCATTGGCTTTGTACTTCCCTTTATTCTTATTGATTTTATTAGAATATTACTAATAAGAAGCAAAGAACAAAGTCTTAGTTACTTAATGTTTACAGTTAAAACAATAGGTATTATATTTTTTATACTATCCTGTTGTGGTCTAGCGGAGCTATATTTTGGTTTTGCTAATTACTGGATGCCTCAACGCTCTGGAGGAATCTTTGGCTATGAAACAGCAAAAATGTTTATCAAATACTTTGGCTCAGTTGGAGGATCATTCGCATTATTAGTATCACTATTTATCGGCTTAACGCTTTACTCGGGCACTACATGGCTACATTTGATAAAAAAAACCTTTTCAGTATTTGGCAAATCCGTTAGCTATGTAACAAAACCTAAAGATAATGATAAAAAAGATATTACAAGCTTTAATGATTTTGATGACTTTAACAACAAGCCTAATACATCTACATTAGCTCAAGACAAAACATCAACTTCAATACCTCTTAAGGATGACAAAAAAGAAACTCCTCGAGAAGATGTTTTCAAAGAAGTTCTAAAAGATAATAAAAACAATAGTGAACTATCTTTTAAAGACTTTAATAATAAACCTAGTCAAGATGAACTGTCATTTGCAGACTCTGAGCAAAAAAAAAATAATGCCCCAATAAAAACTTTTGAAAAGACAAAACCTCAGCCTCCTAAAGTAAGCAATTTAAATAAAGATTGTTTGCCAGCTATTGATCTTCTTATCGAACCTGAAGCAAAAAAAATCGCAGTTTCTCAAGAGCAGCTTAATGAAACATCATCACTACTTGAGCAGACTCTAAATGACTTTAACATAAATGCTAAAGTTGTCGCTGCATATCCAGGCCCAGTTATTACTAGATACGAAATAGATCTAGCTAGAGGTACAAAAGTTAGTAAACTTACAAATATAGCTCAAGATTTGGCTAGAGCCCTTTCAACAACAGCTGTTAGAGTCGTTGAAGTAATTCCTGGTAAACCTTATGTTGGACTAGAACTACCAAACCCAACTAGACAAATGGTACGTATAAAAGAAGTGCTATCTGCACAAGAGTTTTTAAAATCAAGAGCTCCAACTTTAATGGGAATAGGTGTTGATATTTCAGGGAAACCTGCATTTGCTGAATTGGCTAAAATGCCACACCTTTTAGTAGCTGGTACAACCGGATCAGGTAAATCTGTTGGTGTTAACTCTATGATTATTAGTATGCTTTATAAGTGTACGCCTGATGAGTTAAAATTTATCATGATTGATCCTAAGATGCTTGAATTATCTATCTATGATGGGATTCCTCACCTTTTAACTCCTGTTGTTACAGATATGACAGAAGCTGCTAACTCTTTACGTTGGTGCGTTAAAGAGATGGAAAGACGCTACGCTCTTATGTCAGCTGCTGGTGTTAGAAATATCGCATTGTTAAATGACAAAATTGAGCAAGCTGAAAAAGCTGGTAAGCCTCTAAAAGATACAATGTTTATTAAGATGAATCCAGAGCGTGCTCATGAAGCTCCAACTCTTACAAAAATGCCTTATATCGTTGTTGTCGCAGATGAGTTTGCTGATATGATTATGGTGGTAGGTAAAAAAGTTGAAGAGCTTATTGCAAGACTTGCTCAAAAAGCTCGTGCTGCTGGAATTCATATCATACTTGCAACACAAAGACCATCGGTTGATGTTGTAACTGGACTTATAAAAGCTAATATCCCAACTAGAATGTCTTTTCAGGTATCATCAAGAATAGACTCTAGAACAATACTTGACCAACAAGGTGCTGAGCAACTACTTGGTCAAGGTGATATGCTATATCTAAAACCTGGCTTTGGTGCTCCTATGCGTATTCATGGCGCTTTTGTTGATGATAATGAAGTACATAGAGTAGTTGAATCATGGAAGGAGTATGGCCAACCAGAATATGTCCAAGATATCCTTGAGTCTACTGAGGAAGCTGAAGGTGGCTCAGCTAGTGGAGAGGGTAATAGTGAGGATCCTTTATACAATGATGCAGTTGAAATAGTTATTAAAACACAAAAAGCATCAATATCAGCTGTACAACGTAAGTTAAAAATAGGCTACAACCGTTCTGCTAGATTAATGGAAGAAATGGAAGAAAATGGTATAGTCTCGGAAATGAACCAAAATGGCATGCGTGATGTGCTGGTTAAGAGAGAATCTTAAATGAAAAAATTAATCGTACTACTAATAACAATTTTCATTAGTATAAATATCTGTTTTGCTGATGCTGCGCAAGATTTAGTAAAGAAAATTAAAAGCATCAATTCTATGACTGCTAACTTTAATCAAAGACTTATTAATAGTCAAAATGACATGAATACCCAAGGCAAGATGAGTCTTAAAAAGCCACAGTTTTTTAGATGGGTTATAACATCTCCAAATAATCAAAAAATCATCTCCAATGGTAAAAAACTATGGATCTATGATGGTGATCTTGAGCAACTTATAATAAAAAAAGTCTCAAACAATATTGCTCAATACCCTTACCTTATACTTTTATCAAAAAATACAGAAAACATTGATAAACTATTTACTGTAAAAGAAAAAGGTGGCAACAACTACATTCTTAAGCCTAAAAATGATGAAATGATAAATAGCATTGTAATTAAGTTTGATAGTGACAATAAACTGAAGTCTCTTGAAATTTCGACTTCACTAAATCAGTTTACACAGATTAAATTCTCTGATGTCAAAGATAACGTTTCTCTTGATAACTCTCTTTTTAACTTTAAAGCACCTAAAGATACTGATGTAATAGACGAAACAAAGTCTTAAAACCCTTTACTTCTTATCAACCATATATGCTCCAGCTGCACCACCAGCAGCTGCCACACCTCCAACAGCCAGCCAAAAACAGCTATTTAAAGATAAAGTTAGTGAACATAATAACAACAGTGATACAAAACTTTTTTTCATCTATAATTTTCCTAAAAAATAATACTTAGTATATCAGTAAAAACTAAATCATACAGCCTCAAAAACTTAAATAATACATCTAGCATAACACCTATCATTAAAAGTCTAATAAACCTTAGTCCAACTATTATCTGGATTTTTAGTTCCTGAAAAAACCTCTTCACCAGTTTCTGAATTTATAATTTTTATATTTTCAAAACTCCTCGTAGAAAAGGTGTTACCATCTGAAAAATTAGTAGTTACCTCATGAAGTCCTGGATCTGAAACATACGAATTCAATAACTCATTTAAAGCATCTCCTTGTGCTTTAATAACTAAGTTATCACTACCTGATGAACCATCATAATTACCTGCAGCTGCTTGATTATTCCCACCCCAGTCTATAGTCACAGCATCATCACCAGTTCCAGCATTTAAAACATTAGAGCCATAGCCAACATTAATTGTATCATTGCCAGAGCCTGATCTTATACCATTACTATAATCTGAAATATCTCCAGATAGGTTACCACTATTACCAGAGATAATATTAATGACATCATCACCATCACCCGTAGTTATATTATCAGAGTTTACAGAACCCAAGTTTATAGTATCATTTCCTTCTAAAGCTGATAGTTTTAGCCCTTCTCCACTATTGATATTAACTACATCATTACCTCCTCCAACAAGAATCTCATCATTTATACTTCGACCGATTGTTAATTTATCATTACCATAAGCTGCCAAAGGTTCCTCAGCTAACGTTTCTGAAGATGGATCTAAAACATAATAGTTACCAGAGCTTTCTAAAACCTCAACAGTATCTGAATCACTGAATGTAGCAACATCTGAATTAGTCAAAGTATCGACTTTTACAGTATCATCTCCATATGATGAGCGTATCGCAATATCATCAGCTCCCATAAGCTCTATATAATTATTTGCCTCAGATTTTCTAGAAGGATCTAGTAAAAGAGCATCTTTAAGCTCTGATGATAAAAACATTCTAATCTCGCCATCTGAAATATCTTCTGAAGCTATCAATGACTGAGTATCTCCATCTAAATCTAACAAAGGAGTTCCCTCTTCGCTATAGCGTGTTTCAACATCACTGTCCCCTACTTCATCAGTAAATAGATTTTTTACCAAATCAATAGCATTATCATATAAGTCACTACCTTCTACTAGTGGCTGTTCTTGATCACTCAACTGATCGCCCTCATCACTACTATTTTGTTGACTTCCACTTACACTTTGACCTCCAGCCCCACTAGAGTTTCCTGCACCATTTTGATTTGCTAAACTACTTACATGATTACACTGTAATGGCATATAATCACTATCAATATCTGTCTGGCATCCCCATTTAATCAAAGAACCATCTGCTACAGGAGTAAGCTCTATCTGATGATCTTTCAACTCTGAATAATTAGATTCATCAAATCTTATATCTATATCTGGTTTTGAATACCCAAAACTAACTTCACTATCATCATCTGATAAATGTGGTAAATCACTAACACTTTCTGGAAAGTCTGAATTTGAGGTATATTCCTCGGCAATTTGGTGCTTTACTGGCGATACTAAACTTAATGCCTTTGAAACTTCAGCTTTTGCAGTATTCTTACTATATATACTGGTAAAAACTGCTGCTAATACAACAATTATAGCAACAACAACCATTAACTCTAAAAGCGTTAAACCTTTATGTTTATTAAATTTACTAAGCATGTTTAAATATGGGTTTAAAAAGATCTAAAAACCCATCAGATTATATATTTTTGCTCGATTAAAACAAGTTAGATTACAGACATTTAACCTAAAAATTCGGCTTATAATTTAAACTAAAAACCTACGTAATAAAGCATTAATTTTTACTAAATCTTTAGATAGCTTTTTAGTTGATGATTAAGCAAAGTATCAATATAATGAATTCAATCTTTATTTTACGTTTATGTAACTATCTATGTATTTTGGTGTCGACTATTACCCAGAGCAATGGGACTATTCACTTATTGATGATGATCTTCAACGTATTGCGAATTCAGAACTTAATTGTATTAGAATTGCTGAGTTTGCCTGGCATCTAATGGAGCCTCAAGAAGGTCAATTTGATTTTAGCTTTTTTAAGATGATATTAGATAAAGCACATAAGCTAAATCTCAAAGTAATGCTTGGCACACCAACAGCCACAGCTCCTGCATGGTTATACAAAAAAGATCCAACGATATTTTCTGTAGATGAAAATGGTCTACAAAGATATTTTGGTGGTAGAAGACAAGCTTGTCTAAACTCACCAACATACAACAAATATGCTGAACGCATTACTCAAAAAATGGTAGAAGCATATCATCAACACCCTGCTTTATTACTTTGGCATATAGATAATGAACTAGGTCATGAAACTAGTGATATGTGCTACTGCGATCAATGCGAGTTAGAGTTTAGAAGCTATCTAAAACAACAATTTAATAATAATATCAATCTACTTAATGATGCTATAGGCTCAGTCTTTTGGTCACAAACATATAATAACTTTGATGAGATTAATATACCTCGCCCAACTATTCCAGCGCCAAACCCAGGTATGATTTTGTACTTTAATCGTTTTAGAGCCCAGACGACGACTAACTTTTTAGCAAGACAAGCCAAAGTTATCAAAGATATAGCTCCAAGCCAACAAACCTTGCATAATTTTACAGGAGATTATTTCTCTAAGGCTCAAGATCATACAGATTTAGCTGAGCAAATAGATCTTGTAGCACTAAATAACTACCCTGTTTGGGGAGGCCAGCAAGTTCCTGTAGATGCTTATAAAACCGCAATGAAGTTAGATCAAACTCGAGGTTTTAAAAGAGAGAATTACTGGATCACTGAACAACTAATAGGAGCTCAAGCTCACAATATAATGGGATTCGTACCTCGAGCAGGCCACGCTAAACTATGGTCATTCCAAGCAATGGCTAGAGGATGCGATAATCTAATTTATTTTAGATGGCGTACAGCAACAAAAGGCGCTGAGCAATTCTGCTATGGTGTGCTAGATCATGATAATAAATATAATCATCGCTATGATGAAATGCTAGATATCATTAAATTAGCCAAACAAAACCAAAAGGCGATACAGGCCCCAACACAATCAAAAGTAGCTCTTTTATATTCTATGGATAATATCTATAGCTGGCGCATCCAACAACAATCAACTGCTTTTGATATTCAGCATGAGCACGCTAGACTTTATAAACCTTTTTTTGATAATAACATTAATGTTGATGTACTAGATGTTCGCCATGATTTTAGTAAATATTCAATACTCTTACTTCCAGTATCTATGTTAATCACAGATAAAAATATTGCTAGAATAGAGGCATTTATTGAAAATGGTAGTACTGTTATAGCTACATTTAGAGCAGGACTTAAAGAATACCACAACGAAATTCGCTTTGGTGTAGAAAACCCTATTCACGAGCTTGCTGGTGTAAAAGCTGAATATTTTGAGCCTCTTCCTACAGGGACAAATTGTAAAATCAAGTATAAAAACAAAGATCTAACTGCCACTGTATGGCGCGATATGCTCACTCTTAAAAGCACTAGCGAATCATTATGTAATTATACTGATGAATTTAAAAACTATAGCGCCGCTGTAAAAAATAATCTTGGTAAAGGATCAATTTACTATATTGGCACAGGTATTGATGATAGCTCTTTCTGGAATGACTTAGTACTAGATATAACCCAAAAACATAATATTAGTACTTATAAATCTCCAAATGATGTTGAAGTTATTATAAAGGGTGATGGTGATTCTAAAATTGCTATTATTTTAAACCACAATAGTCATGAGGTTGACTATTTAGGATTAAAACTTAATCCTTATGATACGCAGATAATAAATTATTCAGAATTTTCTAACTCATATAGCAAATACTATTAAATCAAAGGTAAATCATAATGAAATATAATATTCGTCGTTGGAATCCTTTTTTGATTTCTATACCAGATATTGGCATAGGAATGTATTGGTCATTAACAGGAACTATTGGCTCATGGATAGTCTACCAACATACCAACTCTTCCTTTTTAGCTGGTCTTTTATTATCTATGGCTGCTTTCACGGGACTATTTATGCAAACACTCTCAGGAATTGCCTCAGATAAAACACCTTCACATAAATTTTTAGGTAAAAGAACTACTTGGCTATTAGTAGGACTAGTTAGTACCTGCATATTTCAAATGCTCTGGCCTTTTGCACCTAACTATATTTGTTTATTTATAATTGCCTTTTTAACTTATGCTAGTATTAATTTCTTTCAAGGTCCTTACTATACAATGGTTGTAGAGGTTGTAGATCGTGATCAAATTCCTTTTGCTACGCTACTTGCTAGAACTACTGCGCAGATAGGAACAATTATAATTGGTTTAGTTGGTGCAATTATTTGGAATATTGGAGGTGCCTTTCTTAGTTGCGTAACAGTATGTCTACTTCTAATAATACCGACATTATCTGTAATACCTTTTATAGTTAAAGAAAGACCTGAAAATCAAATGACTTCAGCTTTTAAACTAAGCTTTGATATCTTTAGTGATAAAAATATCAACCTTCTTTTTCTAGCAACATTCTGTACATTAACAGGCTTTGGTGCTTTTATGCCTTTAATGGGCGGATATATGAATCATCACCTTGGTTTTAGCAAAGACTTCACCGCGTCATTAGTTATGACTTTTGGAATCGGATCTGTAATTGTTGGACTCTTAGCAACAACTATTATAAATCTAATCAAAGTTGAGAACATCTTTAAAATTGGCTTACTAATATTTGCTATAGCCTTAATTTGTGGATCTTTTCTAACAAAAGAAAGTTTCCTATGGTACATTATCACATTTATTGTTGCTACTGGCTTTATTCTGTCTCAAGTATCTTGCTATACGCTAATTGCTAAACTAGCACCTAAAGATAGACTAGGAGAATATATGGGCTGGCTAAATATGTTTTTTTCTCTACCACAGCTAATTATTCTTATCTGTGGAGGCTTACTTATAGATAGCCACTTAGCACCGTATTTATACTGGATAGCAGGTGTTATTTTGCTAATAGGACTTATTGCTGTTACACAAATTAAGACTAACCATCAAGAAAACTAGTTTTTGGTTTTGCTTCTCTTTTATATATATTTCTATGCTTTAAAATTTCTTTTTTTTGCGATTCTGACTTTTGTGGATTGGCTTTATCAAACTCTTGTAAAAGCTTATCTGCCTCACTTACGTATGCTCTATCTTTTTTATTATCAAATAGGTGAGCTAACCTTAATATAAGTTTCATCATAGTAAAAACCTCTCTTAGATACTAATAATTTACCTTGTAGCTTAGACATAATTATACTAAACTAAACATCAAAGTCACCACTAAAGATATAGCTTTTAAGTATTCGTCAATGAGGTTAAGCCAAAACCCTAAGATAATCGGTATGTTCTTAATGTTTTTAAGCCTTACCATGCTTACACCGATTGTCGTAGACTATATCTATGATGAATCAAATATATATCCTTTTTTACTAAGCTTCGCCATAACATTTATCTGTGGTTTTTTACTCTGGTTTATTGGTCGTAATGCCAGCAAGAAAATCACTAATAAGGATGGTTTTGTTATTGTTACTCTTGTTTGGGTTTTTGTTACAGTCTTTGGCGGGATTCCTTATATGGTATTTCCTGGTTTAGATTTATCTTTTACTCATGCTGTGTTTGAATCTATTTCTGGATTTACCACAACAGGTGCAACTGTAATAACAGGCTTAGATAAACTGCCTCATAGTATTTTATACTATCGCCAGCAGACACACTTTTTTGGTGGTATGGGAATTGTTGTTTTAACTGTTGCGATCTTACCGCTACTTGGTGTTGATGGTATGCAGCTATACAAAGCTGAAGTAACAGGTCTCGGCAAAGATGAAAAAATCGCCCCAAGAATATCAACCACAGCTAAGGCAATGTGGCTAGTATATGTCTTACTAACATTTATTTGTTTTATAGCGTATTTACTAGTTGGCATGGGTCCATTTGATGCTATCTGCTATGCATTCTCAACCATCTCAACAGGTGGATTTGCTCCCACTGATGCTGGTATGACTGCCCAATCAAAGCCTGTAATCTATGTATGTATTTTCTTTTTATTTTTAGGTGCTACAAACTTTAAGGCTCACTATATAGCTTTTTCAAAATTTAGCATCAAGCACTATTTTAATAACATTGAGATTAAAGCTTATTTTTATTTTCTATTTCTCTCATCTTTAATTATAGCTATAACCTTAATCGCATACTCAAAAGATTTATCAAAGATTCCTGATATGGTAACTAACAGTATATTTATGGTTGTCTCTATAAGCTCAACTGCTGGTTTCGTTTCTGATGCTAATTATTATATCTGGCCTAGTTTTATACCTTTCTTTTTGATGTTTATAGCAATTATCGGTGGTTGTGGTGGATCTACCGCTGGTGGTGTAAAGATGATAAGAGCTATTTTATTTAAAGAAAAAGCTACCCTTGAAGCAAAGAGAGTTATTCATCCTCAAGGGAAGTTCACTGTAAAGCTTGATGGCGTACCTATATCAGAACAAGCCCTTAATAGAGTTTCTGGCTTTGTATCGGTTTATTTAATACTATTTGCTGTTTGTTGGCTAATGTTAATAGCATGTGGTTTAAGTCCAGATACTTCATTTTCAGCAATTGCAACTACCCTGTCGAATGTAGGACCAGGCTTAGGGCAAATTGGTTCAAACTTTAAAACTGTACCTGATGATGCTCTTTGGATATGTAATTTTGCAATGATTGCAGGTCGTCTTGAGATATTTACCGTACTGGTTCTTTTTATGCCAGATTTTTGGCGCAAATAGCATATACCACCTCCTAAACTATCCACTTTGTCTTGATTGAAGAAAAGAGTTTCTCGGATTGAGAATTTTTATATACTAAATGATAAACTTGTAGCTTTAAGATAATTGTAATAAACTAAACATCAAAATCATCAAAGATAAAGCTTCTAAAGCATTAATCAATGAACTTAAGCCAAAAACCTAAGATAATCGGCATATTTCTAATGTTCCTAAGTCTTACTATGCTTAGTCCTATAATTATTGATTATATCTATGAAGAAAATAATGCATATCCTTTTGTCCTAAGTTTTGCTATCACATTTTTATGTGGCTTTATACTTTGGTTTTTAGCTCGCAAATCAGATAAGAAGCTATCAAATAAAGATGGGTTCTTAATTGTGGCATTAGTTTGGGTATTTGTTTCAGTGTTTGGAGCAATACCATATATGACCTTCCCGGGTTTAGATTTATCCTTGACACATGCTGTATTTGAATCTGTATCAGGATTTACTACTACAGGTGGTACTGTGATAGAAGGATTAGACCAGTTGCCGCATAGCATATTATTCTACCGTCAACAAACCGAGTTTTTCGGCGGTATGGGGATTGTCGTTCTAACAGTTGCAATTTTGCCACTACTAGGAGTTGGTGGTATGCAACTATATAAAGCTGAGGTAACAGGTCAATGGAAAGATGATAAGATTGCACCCAAAATCTCTAGTACAGCAAAAGCATTATGGATGGTATATCTACTTCTTACATTCTTATGCTTTGTTTCTTATATTATAGTAGGTATGGGACCGTTTGATGCTATATGCTACACGTTCTCAACAGTATCAACAGGTGGATTCACCCCTAGTGATGCTAGCATGACAAATAAATCAACAGGAGTTCTTCTTGTTTGCGGTATCTTCCTATTTCTAGGAGCTACCAGCTTTAAGGCTCACTATATAGCATTATCAAAGTTTAAAATTAGTCACTACTTTAGAAATGTTGAATTTAAAGCATACTTTTATTTTTTATTTTTTACATCTTTAATAGTTAGTATTACATTAATTGCTAATGCAGATAGCCTTTCTAATACATTTCACATCATTTTAAATAGTATATTCCAAGTAATATCAATTAGCTCAAGTGCAGGGTTTGTATCTGATACAAATTACTACCTATGGCCTACGTTCTTACCAGTTTTACTTATGTTTATAGCGATAATTGGTGGTTGTGGTGGCTCTACAGCTGGTGGTCTGAAAATGATTCGCGCTATACTTTTCAAAGAAAAAGCTATGCTTGAAGCAAAAAGAGTTATCCATCCTCAAGGGATGTTTACTGTAAAGTTAGATGATGTAAATATATCCGAGCAAGCACTAAATAGAGTCTCTGGATTTATTTCTGTCTATATTATTGTTTTTGCAATTGGTTGGTTGGCTTTATTAGGTTGCGGTTTAGATATTGCAACTGCATTTTCAACTATTGCCACAACATTATCTAATGTAGGACCTGGACTAGGAGAGATAGGTTCTAATTTTAAAAACATTCCCAATGGAGCTCTATGGATATGTGATTTTGCAATGATTGCAGGACGTTTAGAAATATTTACATTATTAGTACTTTTTATACCAGAGTTCTGGAGAAAATAAATTCTTCTAAAGTGCACCAGACTCAACAAGGTATGAGAAGTTACCTATACTGTCATACTCTATGCCATTTGCATAGGCTATTATTTTATAATCAATATTCGACTGTTTACCTGTACACTCAAGTGTTAGCAGCTCATTCCTACCAGATAGATATGCTGTAAAAGATTGTGTACTGTCAAACTGATCTTGATGAGCACCTTTATCATCTTTGGTATAAGTAAACTTACAACCCTCATTATCAGCAATATATACATTGACTGTAAATTTAGTTGGCTCTTTGTTAACTACATTATATATACCACTAGGAGTAGTTGCATAATCAAAACCAAAAATCCGATATGCTGTATGCTTTGATTTTGAATATTTATGTTTTATCACAGGTAGCTCTCTAGCTTTTTTATCACTTGCACAGCCTGATAATAAACCAGCAATTAATAAAACTAAAAATCCTAGATAAAATATACTTCTCTTTTGTTTTCGCGATTTTATATAAGCCATTAGCAATAAGAAGAGTTATAGATTGTAATTAGTCAAATAATAAACTTAAAGATCAAAATAGACAATAACTTTATATAAACTTTCTGAATGAAAGTTTACTGTAAATATTATTCTTCTGAGTCAACTTCCTCTTCTGACTGTTGCTTTTTATACTCGTAGTAATCTTTCATAGTCAAGCCTTTCGCTCTAAATTCTGCTTTCTCAGCAATCTCATCTAGACGCTTTTTAGAATATTCAATATGCTCAGCAGAATAATCTTCAACAGGTTGACCTTGTAGATTGAATCTTTGTTTTAGCTCAAATACAGCTTTATGATAACGAGTATCGCCAACATAACGACG
This sequence comes from Francisella sp. LA112445, assembly GCF_012224145.1. Classification (NCBI taxonomy): domain Bacteria; kingdom Pseudomonadati; phylum Pseudomonadota; class Gammaproteobacteria; order Thiotrichales; family Francisellaceae; genus Francisella; species Francisella sp. LA112445. The sequence continues at coordinate 295,989 of NZ_CP041030.1, read as the reverse complement.
TAATACATTTCTAAGCACTAACTTATCAACTGGAGCAAAATGCTCATTCTGATAGATTATCTCAATTTCAGGGCTTATCCCTATTTTAAGAGGCTTCTTGTTAATAGGATCGAAACATTTTGGAAAACGCTTACATAACCATTTAAATAGCTTAGCCTCTTCTTTTTGCCTTTCTTTCTCAACATCAACTGTTACTACTATCTCTTGAGCATCTTCTAGTTGAGGATTTTGCAATTCATCGACTATTTTATTATTTATTCTATGCCCATATTGAGGAATACGAATAAATGAAGTATCTCTATCTTCTACCTTTTTAGCAGGTGCTTTAGGAGTACTCTTATTCTTAGAGATATTTTTATCTCTTGCTTGCTTCATTCTAGAAGTCTTTTCTTCTATCTTAGAAGAACCACCTAATAAAGATTGTAATAGCGAAAAATCGTTTAATTTATTTCTACCGTCAGACATTTTATTTTTTATCATTTTATAGAGGGATCAATCCCTTTGTACACTTGGCTTATATCGTACTACAAAACCAACCCTTTTAGCAAGTAATAAAACATTAGTAATATTTTTTTTAATATAGCGATTAATTAATATTGACAATTATCATAATTTAAATATAATATGCTACATCATTTGTGGCTATGTAGCTCAGTTGGTTAGAGCACAGCATTCATAATGCTGGGGTCACTGGTTCAAGTCCAGTCATAGCTACCACAAGTTTCCCAAATATTTAAATCCTAACAAAATTCCAAATGTAGCAATCAGAATTATATGATTTTTAAGAATAATAATAACAAATACTCCAAATCTCCATAATATCTCTATTTTAAGCCTTATATCTAGATTCCAATCACTTCGGAAAAAACAACTCAATAAGTTTTTTAACCTTTGGTTGAACAATATTATTTTTCTCATAATAGATACATAAGTCAATGGTTTCAACATAGTCAGGCTTAAGTATCTCAACAAGAGTTCCCTCTTTTAGCTCTTTCTCTACAGCATAATCATGAAACTGTCCAATACCCATATTATGTAAGACACAGGCTTTCATAGCCTCTACACTATTAAGATACATGTAAGGCTGCAATTTCTCTGCCGTATTCTCAAGACCTGGTAAGACATGCATATTACTTTTTGTTCTTATCGTATGTGTAATAAGTTTATGATTATGAATATCTTTAACTGTCTTTGGCTCACCATACCTACGAATATATTCAGGAGATGCACAGGTAACATAAGAGGTCTGCTTATATTTACGTGAAATAATATGTTGCGGTGGTGGCCAGTTAAACCCGAATGCAACATCTATGGCTGTTTGCCCGAAATTAACAGGTTGCTCTGTCAAGTCTATATTAATAGTAACATCTGGATACATCTGAGCATAAGTATCTAACTTAGATAATAAATCAGATGAAAATAATAGAGGATTACAAATAATATTAAGGGTACCACTAGGATGAGCATTTATTGCAGAGATCATATTCCTAGCTATATCTAACTCACGCTTAATATTTCTACATTGTAGATATAACTTCTCACCTTCAGCTGTAGTTTGTAGCCTTTTTGTTGACCTAAGAATCAAAGGAGCTCCAACTTGTTGCTCTAGTAATTTAACATTTTTACTAACAGCAGCTGTTGTAATACCTAGTTTTTTAGCTGCATTTGTAAAACTACTTTCTTCAACAACAGTAAGAAAGACTTCAAAATGATCTAGTGATGGTTTTAAATTAGATTTCTTAAGCATAACACCTCAGTATCTTTAACTTATAGTTAATTATGATTAACTTTTTTTACACTTCTTAATCTTAGGTTAAAAAGATATAATAGTCAAAGTAAAGTTTAAAATTATAAATTTAAAGGAGTAATCGCAATGAACATAGTATTTGCAATAATTTGTTATTTAATAGTTCCTATGTCAGGCTTATGTATTGATCTATATGCGCCATCTTTACCAGCAATTAGCTCTGCATTTGGTACACCTGAGGTATTTGCAAAATATACGATCTCATTTTATCTACTTTCATTTGCTTTCTTTCAACTATTTGCTGGACCTGTGACAGATAGCTTTGGCCGTAAAAAGCCAATTATCGTATCACTGATAATCTTCATAATTATCTCTTACTTAATGACACTAACAACTAGCATGACTGTTTTTATGGTATATCGCATATTACAAGGAGCATGTATAGCATTTGTTGGGGTATCTGCTAGAGCAATTATTCCAGATATCTTTGAAGGTGCTCAATATAAAAGAATGATGAATTATATGACTATTATCTGGGCATTAGGTCCTATTATAGCTCCTTTCATAGGTGGTCATTTACAACAGTACTTTGGTTGGAAATCATGTTTTTACTTCTTTAGTATATACGGGATTTGTGTGCTGCTTTTAATTATCTTTATTTATCGCGAGACAGCAAAACAAACACACAAAATGTCTTTAGGCAAATCATTCTCAAACTACTATGAGATGGCTACCCATAACCATTTTGTTCTTGGTACACTTTGCATTGGACTACTTTATTCATTCCTTGTGATATTTAGTACAGTAGGAGTATTTGTTATAGAAGATACTTTACATTACTCAGCAATTACATTTGGTAATATCGCACTATTAATGGGCTTTGCTTGGTTCTTAGGAAATATGGCTAACAGATTCTTACTACATCTAAGTGAAGAGTTTAATAGAATGAAGCTAAGTTTATCAGTAAGCATATCTGCTATATCTTGCCTAGTATTAATGGTAGTTAGTATTTTCTTCCCAACAAGTATTGTAGCACTAGTTGTATTTATGTTTATCGCATTCTTCTTTGGAGGAATTGTTTTCCCTAACTTCTTTGCACTATGTATTGGTCTATTTAGCCATATTGCAGGTAGCGCAAATGCATTAATGGGTTCATTCTTTATATTTTTAACTAGTATTTTGGTATTTATCTTTGGTCTAGTACATATTCACACAATCTTAGCCCTAGCTTCGATTATATTTATATTATCTTTAGTGTGCTTTATATTAATAAAACTTTTCTTTGCTCTAGAACTAAAAAAATAACCATCAAACTATCCAAAGGTTTAATCTATAACTAATCCAAATGATTTTTGAAACCTTTTTCATCATCATATAGCCTAGATATAGGAATCTACACATTACTAGTTTTAAAATTAGACTCTACTATCAAAGCTTGTACTGAACTTGATTCAGTATCGTAGAATGACATTTTTCTTTCGGATTAACTATATAATCCTTTCACTTTAATCAACTGTCAAACGTTTTAGTCTCAAAGCTACTGCAACAACTGTTACAGATGACATAGCCATTGCTAAAGATGCTATTACAGGACTCAGCATAATACCAAAGAATGGATACAAAACTCCTGCAGCAACTGGTATACCACAGATATTATATATAAATGCCCCAACTAAAGTTTGCTTAATATTAGTAATAATTTTCTTTGAAAGAATAATTGAGTTATTGATATTTTTCAGCTCGCCAGATGTCAATGTAATATCAGCACTTTCTATAGCTATATCAGTACCATTGCCCATAGCAAAACCAACATCCGCTTTTGCTAAAGCTGCAGCATCGTTGATACCATCACCAACCATCCCAACTTGAAACCCTTGCTTTTGTAGATCATCAACAAATTGCGTCTTATCTTCAGGCATTGCACTAGCAAATACCATATCATTATCAATTCCAACCTCTTGAGCAATTACTCTTGCCGTATGCTCATTATCTCCTGTAACCATAGCAACGTTAAGCCCAGATTTCTTAAGCCGAAATATAACTTCTTTACTCTCTTTTTTTATAGGGTCTTTAACAGCAAAGATCGCAGCCACCTTACCATCAATAGCAAAGATAATAGGTGTTGCTCCTTGATTAGCATAGCCATCTAAAACCTGCTCAATATTACTATCTATATCTACGCCATTTTCTGACATTAGCTTCATATTACCAATAAGTATGCTAGTACCTTCTACTTTCGCGGAGATACCCTTACCTGAAGTTGTTTCAAAATCACCTACTGCCAAACTCTTATCATATGCCTTACTATAAGTACTTAAAGCAAGTGCAAGTGGATGCTCTGATTTTGCCTCAACAGCATAAAGATAACTTAAAACTAAATCATTATCCTCAATAAAGTGACTATTTGTTACTGCTGGCTTACCTTGTGTAATAGTACCAGTTTTATCCATAACAATATGGGTTAGCTCGCTTGCATTTTGCAGCACTTCACCATTACGAATTAAAATACCATATTCAGCAACTTTACCCATACCAACCATCATTGACATTGGCGTTCCCAAACCAAGTGCACATGGACAAGCTACAACTAAAACTGCTATTCCAGCAGTTATCGCATAAGGTAAGCTAAAAAAACTCCAGACTACAAATGTTAACACTGCAATAGCAATAACAACGGGTACAAATACAGCTGTAACTTTATCTACTATCCTAGTAATTTCTGGTTTTGAGCTTTGAGCAGACTTAATAAGTTCAATAACATTTGCTAGAGCTGTTTCATCTATAGACTTTGTCATTTTAACTTTTAAGCTACCATTTTGGTTTATAGTCCCAGCATAGACTTTATCATTAACTTTTTTACTAATAAAATCAGACTCACCTGTTAGCATTGATTCATCAACATTAGCCTTACCATCTATAACCACCCCATCAACGGGAATCTTCTCACCTGGATAAATAACCATAACCTGACCTACCTTTAGAAGCTCTAATGGTATATCTACCTCTACATCATCATAAATTACATGGGCATTTTTAGGCTGTAAATGAATCAGTTTTTCGATAGCCTCAGATGCTCTACCTTTTGACTTAATCTCCATGGCATGACCAATATTTAGAAAACCTAGAATAAGAACACTAGTATCTAAAAAAACATGTAGCATTTGCTGTGGTAAATAAAACTCAAACAAAATAATAATAATAGAATATATCCAAGCTGCTCCAGTACCTAATGCAACCAACGTATCCATATTTGATGATCGATATTTTAACTGGCGCCAAGCTCCTTGATAATAACGTTTCCCTGAGTAGACCATAACAGCAAACGTTGCAATAGCCAATACAACCCAAATCAGAAGTCTATCTATACTATGACTATTTGAAAAATATAAAATACTATTTTGATTTTCAGAATGCATTTGAACAAGCATTAAAACAACACCTACGATAAATGCAACTATTGCTTGTTTAATACTTGTTTTGATTTCCTTTCTAGCTCTATCTATATCTCTAGTTTGTGATTTTTTCTCTAGAACTCCTGGTTTACCTATTTTCTCTAAAGTAGCAAAAATCTCGGTAATATCCATACTACCTTGAATTTCTAATATTTTATCAACGACATTAGCACTAACCTTTTCAACACCAGCAACCACTTTCAAAGATTTCTCTATCTTTGCTACACAACCAGAACAAGAAATTCCCTCAATAAAAATACGATATTTATTGCTACTTTTCTCTTGTTGCTGTAATTCACCAGGATAACCAATTTCTTGTAACTTATCTTGTATAGCACTAGTTAAAGGAGCATCCGCCTCAACGAATACACTTTTGTCTACAGTATTTGCTTTAACATTACTCACACCATCTATACTTAGCAAAGCCTTTTCTATTTTCGCTACACAACTTGAGCATGACATTGATTCAACAATAAACCACATAACAAAGAATCCAATCTTAATAACAACTACTGACAATAATTGTAGATAAAATATTAAAACAAAACAATTAGCTTAAAATAATAAGCAATCCAAAAGGAGTATGTCATTCTTCGATACTGAATCAAGTTCAGCACAGGCTTTGATCGTAGAATCTAATTTTAAGACTCATTATGAATAGATCATATGGTCACACTTCAACTCCGCTCAGCAACTGGAGAAGATGATGGCAAAAAAGTTTTCAAAAGATATTGAGATTAACTATATGTCTAAACTATCTAAATAGTTAGCCATATCATAGACAGTATAATGCTTAGAAGGCTCACTTGATTTAGCTGAGATTCTTAGATAAGTATATATACTTGCTATAGGAGCACCTCCTAGAGGCCTTCCTGAAGGAACTTGATTATAAAATACAAAATCTACTCGTTTAGGTTTAAATTCTTGAATATTATTTAAAATATATTCAAACCCTGCTCTTGGTAAAAATACTTGCTTATTATTTAAAATATAATACCAACTATTATTAAGATACGAGTAGTTATTACTATCATATTTTTTAGGTGCATGATAAAAAGTCTGTAAACCTAAGAAGCTTAACGAACTAGGATTATCTATAAACTGTGCTCTATATAACGCATGTAACGCAGTATTGACACAATCATAAGATATTCCTCCAGTATCATGTGAAGTTCGCATATAATCAAGATCTCTATTGATTACATTTGCCATTTTTTGAATCTTATCTTTATCAACACCATATATAATAAGTGTATATGTAGGTCTGTAATTTTGCTGACCTTGTGCTAAATTGCCGAAATAATCCACATACGAGATCTTCGCTGGGATCATCATTTTTTTATTTTTAGTTGTATAAAAATTAAAAAGACTAAAATCTTTAAGCATATCATTATCAACTGTAGCCTCACCTAAAACAAAATGCCCGCCAACTGTAGCAAAGTCATCTCCTTGTCTACCTGCTAACGAGATAATTAGTGCTTTATCATTATTTCTAACTTTTGAATTATTAATTATAGTTGCTTTAAATGGCTGTAGTCTTTGACTAAGTTTATCTTTCATTAAAGTCTCAATGATAAACTTTTGATAATTTTTATCGAGAATATCTTTATATTTAGTATTTATTGGAAATTTCGCATTCATATTATCAAAAATATTACTTAGTAATATCGCTGATATATGTAAATATCCACCATATGATTTGCCAACAACATTAACCTGTTTATTTACATAATAATCTATAGATTTCTGATCAAAATGATTTCCCCTAAAATCAACTCCATATAGGAATTTAACTGGGATCTTACTAGCAGATGTTTTTATGTAGAGGTTTTTACCATCAGCAATTAGCTTACCGCTAAGCTGAACATCGCCACTTATTGAAGATGGTACCTCATTAAGAAGCAAGGTATTTTTATCTAACTTAGTATAGTTTTCGATAACAACTAAGCTATCTAAATGAGTTAAACTTTTTGATTCTTTTAGATCTCTTTTACTACCTTCAAGATTAAACTTATTGCCATTACTTATAAAAAAAAGTTTTCCATTTTGAATACTTAATTTACCAACTAATGCCCAAGCTTGACTAGCACTAAATACAAATAAAAAACAAACAAATATCCTAGTTAAAGCTTTTAGCTGTATACTTTTTTTAAACCTGTTAATCATTTATAAATAAAGAGACACCCTAATTCGTTAGCATATAATATCACAATTAGAAAAAATATATACTTATTCAAATTCTCTACATATCTTTAGCAGCGGATAATGCACTTATCATTTCAGAAGTTAAGTTATTAAATCCTTTTGGTGAGTTTGGCGTGAATATAACATTTGATTTACCAGATTTAGTCATATTCTCTAAAGTATCTAAATATTGATACATCATTACAAGAGATGATATATACTCTGAAGATATATTACCTCCAGTACCTTCTTTAACATCTTCTATAGAAACACGCAATCCTCTAGCTATTGCTTTACGTTGCTCAGCAATACCTTCACCAAGAAGTTTCATTGATTCTTTTTGACCTTCCGCCTCTTTTATTTTTATAAGTTTCTCAGCCTCAGCTTTTGCCTTTGTCGCCTCAAGCTGTCTTTGAGCAGCGTTTATCTCATTCATAGAGCGTTTTACGTTTTCTTCTGGATTAATATCAACAACTAATGATTTAATGATTGTATAGCCATAAGTACTCATTTCTTCAGAAAGCTCTTTTTTGATGTCTAAAGCTATCGCATCCTTATTCTCAAATGACTCATCTAAACTCATACGAGGCAACGATGATCTAATCACATCAAACACATATGACTCCATCTGAGCTCTAGCATTAGTAAGTTTGTAAAATGCATCAACAGCTCTTGTCTCTTCAACTAGAAACTGTACCGAAACTTTAATATGCACAAAAACATTATCTCGGGTTTTTGTTTCAGCTATTATATCTAGCTGTTGGACTCTTAAGCTTACTCTACCAGCTATTCTCTCAATAACAGGGATTCTAAAATTAAGTCCTGCTCTTTGAATTCTTACAAACTTCCCAAACCTCTCTATAATATTTACAGATTGTGTCTCTACAAGGCTTATTGATAAACCTAGTAAAATAATCAATATAACAATTATAGGCACTAACCAAACCATAAACATTTCTTATCTCCTTTTATTTACTACTCTACTGAGGAAAATCAACGATTATTTTATAATCACCATTTTTATTTTTTTGCCAAACAAGCAGATCATGCCCTGTTGCTACTTTACCAGCAGGACTAGTCCATATAAATTTTAATATTACTAATTGATGGCTCTCATCAATATTTCTACAGTATTGATAATTAAGCTTTAGTTTACCAAAATCTTGCTTACCAGAACTATCTGTAGCAAAACCATCAATATAATGTTTTAGAACTTTCGCTTTACTTGTATATGGTTTACCACCACTCATATATATAAAGTCATCATCATAGAATAAAACCAGCTTATTAGCATTTGCAGTATCCCAAGCTTTCTCCATTTGCACAGCTTCATTTTTTACTGCATCAAAGCTTTTATCACTACAATCACCTGTTGCATACACACTCAACACACTAAATAGTCCAACTATTAACAAACATATTTTTTTCATTAATCTCTCCTAATTCAATAATGACAATATAACTATATCTTTTTTCAAAATTTTTGGATTACTCTCAAATGGTCGAAAACACTCAAAATGCAACACTATCTTATAAGGTACCTTCCTAAATTTCTTAGTAAGCTTTAATTTAAAGTTATCCATACTACCCCATTTTGAATTTTGAATATCAACACTCTCATGTGTATAACCAACATCATCGACATAATCATAATCTGGTGGCACAAGAAACCATCTATATCCATCTATTGAATCTACGGGAAGTTCAACATTAAATGTATAATGTTTTTGATCTAAGACTATAGGTTTTACATACAAGTTATCAACTTCTGACTGAGTCATCTCTGCTAATGCTAAAGAAGGTATAAACACGAATAAAATACCCAAAACTCTAAATATCTTCAGCATATTACAAATACAAACTTATCATATAGGTAAAATTATTATACAATTACAGCTGTTACAAATATACATAATAGTTTTAAATAAAATGGCATTAGAAAAATTTGAACTAGAATTAGTTTCATTTAAAGATATTACAGATAATGTTAGACACTTTGTTTTCAAAAGGACAGATGGTCAACCACTTAACTTTATCGCAGGACAATTTATTACTTTCTTACTTACAGATGAAGAAGGAAATTTAAAACGTAGAAGCTATAGCCTAGGCTCTCTTCCTTCTGATAATATGCTTTTAGAAATTGGTATCACTTATGTAAAAGGCGGTATTGCATCTGAGACATTCTTTAATATGGAAGTTGGTGGCAAAGCAAACGCAATGGGACCTGCTGGCAGATTAGTCCTAAAAGATGAAGAAATCAAAAAACTTATCCTAGTAGGTACTGGTACAGGCATAGTTCCATATAGAGCGATGTTCCCTGAGCTTTTAGAAAGAGCTGATAACGTTGAAATACACATTCTACTGGGCTGCCAATATCGTAAAGATGCTCTTTATCAAGAAGACTTCATAGAGTTTGCTAAAAAACATGATAATATTCACTTCAGACTTTGTTTAAGTAGAGAAACTCAAGATCTTAAAGATTATGAAATTTCAGGCTATGTACAAAATCAGTTTGAAAAGATTGGACTAAACCCTGAAACAGATGTTGTTTATGTTTGTGGTAATCCAAACATGATTGACCAGTCATATGAAATGCTAACAAATGCAGGTTTTGGTCCTAAGAGTGTAAGAAGAGAAAAATATATTTCTTCTAATTAAGCTTGATACTGTGAATAACTTAAGCTAAAATGTTCAAGCTATTCTATCTACAGGATATGGTGCTTAGATGAAATAGTCTAAGTGGCGATGTCAGATTATAAAAATAAGGAAATTAATAAAATGAGACAAGAAATTCATCCAAAATATACTGAAGTAACAGTAACTTGTAGTTGTGGTAACTCTTTTGTTACAAAATCAACTTCTGGTAAAGACGCTATGAACATTGATATTTGTTCACAATGCCACCCATTCTATACTGGTAAGCAAAGAATCGTTGATACTGCTGGCCGTGTTGACAAGTTCAAGAAGAGATTTGGTGGAATCAAGAAAGTATAATTTTACTTTTTATAGATTCAAAAATATTAAAACCAGCCTAGTGCTGGTTTTTTTATGCTTTAGAAAAATATCTTAAAAAATTCTTAAACTCTTCCAAACATCAAAAAATGAACTTAGTATGGGAGTTTTTGCAAAAGGATTCTTTATAAGTAAATAATCAGAACTTATAGGAGTCTCAGAATATAGCACTGCACTAATACAATTATATTTTTTATCACCATTAAAAATCCCTTTACTAACAATCGCTCCATTTGATTTTAATATCTGACTTTCTGATTCTATACCTTGATCTATGACTTTATTAGAAGCGCTATCAATAATAAAATACTCCTCGCCCAAGCCTTTTAAAACTTTAATAATTTCAGGAATCTCATCATGAGATGTTGGATTATCTAAACAGAATGTATTAATTGCTATTATTACCATATCATTTTCATTTACGATACACTCATTAATATATCCTTGTATTTTCAGTAATTTATCATTAAGAACACTTGTTAATCTAAGTTGCATTTTATTTGGCTGATACCAGTGACTCTTAATTTTTTTACACTTAAGATCCTCACAACTTTTAAACTCTTGACTAATATCCGGAACTTTATCAACTCCATTACCTTTATTTGGAGATACTGCTTCAATCCACAAGTTTTTATCATTAACTTTAAGGTGAAAATCTGGCCCTTTACTGTTTACAGATTTGATAACATTAAATCCTTGTTTAATAAGCTTATATACTAATAACAACTCCCATCTTCTTGATTCTACTTCACTTTCTTGTTCAAGATGTTTTATAAAGTTTGGATCTAAATAACATCTAACTTCTTTATATTTTTCAAAATATTCATCACCCATACAGTGAAACTTACGAATAAACAAAGACTTTATATCTTTCTCACACATCTTAACTAACAGCAATCTTTTGATGATTCATAATACCTATTAATATACTCATCTAAAGAGATACTATCACTATCTAAAAGATCTCTTTCAGCGATAACAGATTTAGTTACTTGCTCTTTTAATTTAGATTCCACCTCTTCAGAAATTTTAGTGTTTCTAAGATTTTTAGATACACTTTTAGAAACTTGTAAAGCGAAATTTTTATACCCTTCTTGCTTTGCAATATTAACTATTCTAGCTGATGGTGTTTTAGATACATCTAATACTTTTTGTTTTTCAAGCTTAACAACATCTAAATACTCTTGAGGCATTTTTTTAGCTGTATTTTCAATTTTTTCAAACAGCTCTAAAGCATAGTCTTTTAATAAAATATTATCGTTATTACTACTAACTTTACAAAGTTTAAGCTCTGGATTACGCCCTTCTATTGCAACAGCTGTTAGGTTTTGTTTAGCTCGTTTTATAGCATTTTTATCATAACGTCTGCTTTTTTCTTCAAAACAAGTCATGAGCATTGCTTCTACAAAAAGAGCTGTATTTTTACTTATACCATTTGTTGCAAAAGGATCAACATCTAAAACTCTAACCTCTATATACTCAACTCCTCCCATAGATAAAGCACAAGCAGGTCTTTGACATCTTTGTGTAGCTTGTTTTGGTCTAATCGCACTATAGTACTCATTTTCTATTTGCAAAATACTTTCATTCAGCTGAATTCTTTCTCCCTCAGAACTATATAACCCTATGGCTTTATATTCTTCAAACACCTCATCAGTAGCTTGTATAAGATCTCTTACATAAGAGTTAACATCATTATAAGATATTGCTAAATCTTTTTGTGCTGGACTTGTATATCCAAGATCACTCATTCTAAGGCTTGTTGCATATTTACCGACATAGAACTCTTCATCTAAGTCTTCTAAATAGTCTGGCTTATTCTTCACAGAGGTTTTTGCACATATTGGACTAGCTCCAAATAAATACGGCAACAACCACATAAATTCAAAATAATTATTTATAATATCAAAATACACATCTGAGAAAGAAATCTGATTTTGGTTGGCTTTAGCTTGAATCAACTTTTTATCAAATGAAAAGTTATAATGAATTCCTGCAATGATTTGCATAACTTTACCATATCTAGCCGACAAGCCTCTTCGATAAGTTTGCTTCATTCTTCCTGAATTAGATTTACCAAAATCAGCTTCTTGAATTTCATTCTCACTTGCAGATAAAGGCATACTTGTATTTAGAGTTATTTCATCATCAGACATATTCTGTAAAGTAAATGCTCCTAAAGATTCTAACTCAGAAAAAACATTATCAATACTAGAATGAGGAGATGTAATCAACTCGAGTAAATTCTCAGAAAAATCAACTGTTATACTATCATTAGTTAGCTTATGACCAAGTTTATAAGGATGATGTGAATGAGCCAATCCTCCATCAAGTTTAATACGTAAAGTTTCTCTCTCTATACCACGAAGGTTATTAACTTTTTTAAAATCGTGCATTACTAATCCTAAATAATTATCTAGATACAAGTATAAACTAATAAGCTAATAATTTTTAGGAAACTGTTACTTTTAATGACCTAAATGTTCCTAAAATAGCTATCACACTTATATATATCACAAAACCGACTGATATAATCAAGCAAATATTTTTTAGTCTCTCAAACATTGAAAGATCAATCCAATAGCTATCACTTAGATTAAATAGCTTCAACACAAAAACCATAAGTATAGTTGCTATAAATATTCTTACTAAGATACTAATCGGCAAGCAAATCATCAAAAACTTTTTAAAATTAAAGTCAGCTAATACTATAAGTTGAATAAGTAAATTAATAAAAGCCACACATGAACTAACAAATGCTAGATACATAAAAGCATATTTATCATTAGCAAATAAATATACAACAACTAAATCTAATACAATACTAAGAATTAAACACCCAAGGCTTATATAAAAAACTATCGAAGTCCTATTTTGAGTATATAAAGCAGATACCACAACTCGAACGATTACAAAACAAAATAATGAGAGCAAATATCCCAACATTGCTAAATAAGTAAAATCAACATCTCTAAAGTTAAAATGCCCATAATAAAATAATGTAATGACAATAGGCTTAGCCAATATATACAAGCCGACAACAGCAGGGATTGCTATTAGTAATGTTAGCTTCACAATCCAGATAAAGGCTTGTATAAACCTATCATTATCTGTTTTATATTTTGTCAAATATGGAATCATTACTACAGCTATTGCAGTACCAAACACCCCGTAAAGAAACTGGTTTACCCTATCTGCATAATATAACCAAGCTAAACTTCCTGATATTAAAAAAGAAGCAAAAAAGGTTTCGATTAAACCATTTATTTGCAATATTGCTGTACCAAAGAAAGCACTTGGCATTTTTTTTAGAAAAATTCTTGATCTGATATCTTTTAATAAGAAAATATCTCTACTAAATTTTAGGCTTCCAACTAGCTTATATAGTGCATAAAAGCCTATAAATACCTGAACTATACCAGCTAATAGAACACTATATGCAACACTACAAATAGAAATACTCAAAACTGGAGATACTATGATCCCAATTATCATCACTATATTTAAAACTATAGGCAAAAGAGATGATACAAAGTACCTACTATAACTGTTTAATACCGCAGATATAAGCCCCATCATACTATTAAAAAGTATATAAGGTATCATAATAACAAACATATCTCTGACAAGCTGATGTGAATTACCCTTATCAACAAAGCCATGAGCATATATATCTACCCACAAGTTACTAAATACAATTAAAAACAATGTCACTATTAGCATAACTACAGCTATGAAATATAATATAGTGACAATAAATCTTTTATCCCTTGCATTTATTTCTCTATTTAAATAAGGATTGACTATCTGTGTTAGCGCTCCAGATGAAGTAACCTTACGGATAAATTCAGGCAACCTAAAAGCTATAAGAAATGCTTGTAGGCCAGCACTACTACCAAAAAAGCTTGCTAAGAGTAAATCTCTAACAAAACCTAGAATTTTTGATAAGAATAAAAAAAAAGAAACAATCAAACTATTAGAGAGAAATTTTTTCATCCTATAAAAAGACTTATATATCTTTATGAGTTCTCAGTTGGAGCTTTCTGCCAGCTGTTTTGGAAACTTTTTATTTTCTTATTTGCTTGCGCTAACTCTTCTTGGGATAGTTTAATCTTAGCTAATTCAGCCTGTGCAGCATTTAGTCCTTTATCAGATAGATCAGGACGACAGTATGCATTAAACTGATTCCAGAAGTTAAGAGCCGGTGTCTTATATAATGATATAGCTTGGGTTAAGTAAGCATATTTATCAACATTATTATCTGATAGTTCTGCTGCTATAACGAATGCTGGAGCATATGGTTGTTCAATTGCTTCTTGTGCATATTTCTTCGCTGATTTCTTATCGCCTTTTACTATATATGCTTTTGCTAAACCTACTTCAACTGGTGAAATATGGTCTATCTTATAAGCCATCTTATACCACTTAAGAGCTTCATCAACGTTTTTAGGTAAATCACCTTCACCAACAAAGAAAGCATCTCCGATAAATGTTTTACCCTGAGATATACAGTAAGGATACTTGTCAATAAAGCTTTGCTCATTATTAATTAAGAACGAACTACGAGCTTCTAAACTTCCATTTGCAATAGCTAACTTATACCATTTATATGCTTTTGCAAAGTTTGGCGCTGGAATACTACCAGCTCTTACATAGAAGTTACCTAACTGGTTCTGTGCAATTGCATAGCCTAATTTAGCAGCCCCAATAATATACTCAAGACCTTTTTGTTGGTTAATCTTGATATCATTAGAACCAAAATAATATAACTCCCCAACTAAATATAATAAGTAAGAATATGACTTCTTATCATGTGCAGGAATACCATTTTTCTTATAAAAATCTATCGCCCATAATGCATCACTTAAAGCATCTTTATCATTTTCATCAAGCTGAATATAAGCTTCTGCTAATAACCCTGTAGCTCTAGCATCAGTTTTATTATAAGGCTGGCATGATTTTAAAACTTTTTCATAGTCCTTATCGGCACCATTTTTATAGCACTGCTCTAAAGTTGCATAAGATGAGCTAAAAAATAGTACAGATAAAAAAGCAACTATCAACTTGGCCTTCATTTTTTCTCCCGTAATCTGAAATAGAGTTTTCGCATAAACTATAAAATAATATAATATCAATATATTATTTTTTTAACACATTTTTTACGCAGATTATCTAGCAAAACTCTACAACCCTACCCTCAGGTATATATTTTATAAGGATTTTAGAGGCTTTTTCAGGTAAAAAACCCTTTGCTTTTTCAGGCCATTCGATAAAACATATGCTATTTTCATTAAAATAATCTCTAACACCAATCCACTCTAACTCCTCTGGATCGGCTAATCTATATAAGTCAAAATGATAAATACTAAAGCCATCAAACTGATAGTCTTCTACTAAAGTATATGTTGGACTTTTAACATTACCCTGATATCCCAAGGACTTTATAACTCCTTTGACAAAGGTTGTCTTACCTGCTCCAAGATCACCATGTAAAAACACTATAGTTCCAGGCACTAACTTTTTAGCATATTCTTTAGCTAGCTCAAACATTTGCTCTTCATTATTAACTATTTTGCTTTTCATATTCTTTTATAAACTCTCCAGCTAAAACAAATGATCCAAAAACTACAGTTACGGTATTTTTCTTTGCCAAGTAAATACTGCTTAAATCCTTATTATAGTCAACTTTAATAATATCTTGCCGTGCAAATTTTTGTTTGACTATTTCTATATCCAAAGCTCGTGGATCTAAGTATTTAAGATCAACAACTTCCCACTTATATACATATTTTTTAGCAATAGATAAAATCTCAGAAATATCTTTACTTGCTAAAATGCCAAATATAGCCTCATATCTAATTTTTGTAGAATCAAATTTAGCCTCTAACAGTTTAAACAAATGATTTACCGAAGCCGGATTATGAGCAACATCAACAATAACATAACTTTTATTCTCGCTATCATCTTTAATTAGCTTAAATCTTGCATTTGCTCTTATATCATCTAGCTTAGGAATATAGCTAATTTGCATTCTATTAAAAAGATATTGAGCTATACCCATAGCGATATTATAACTATGAGTGAAACACTCTTTAGAACTATACTCATAGTTATCTTCATATATTATTGCTTTAGCTGATTCAGCATACTCATAGACACTGTTTGGCATTTTTGAACCTAAAAATAGTGGTATATCTTTCCTTGATATTGCAGCCTTTTCAAGACCTATTTTATCTAAAGTATCTCCTAAAATCTCGCAATGATCAAAATCAATATTTGTTATCGCTGTTATATCAGGATCCATAATATTAGCAGCATCAAGACGCCCACCAATACCAACCTCTAGAATTAAATAATCTAGTTTAACTTTCTGAGAGTACATACACGCACATAAAAATGCTATCTGATAATATGATAACTTGTAATCAAATGTTATCTCTTCTAGTCGTTCTAACAATTCTAGTAAAGCACTATCACAGATAGGTTCTTTATTTAGGGAAATTCTCTCATTAAATTTAAACACATGAGGAGATGTATGACTTAAAACTGATTTATTATTAGTGGTTAATAACTCTTCTAGCATTGCTACTGTAGTACCCTTACCATTAGTACCAGCAATAGTTATAATCTTAAATTTTTTCTTAAAGTTAAATCTATCTAGTATAAATAATAAATCTCGAGAGCTACAGACTAGAGCATCGTTATTAGCCATAATTTTAGCTATTTTTACTTCGACACTCATTTTTTGATAAATTAAGCTTGTTCTTGCGCTTTATGTTCTAAGGCTTGGGAATGGTTTATTTTTGTAAGATTTGGCATTAATTTATCTATCAATCTAGAAACTTCACTTCTTAAGTTTCTACGATCAACAATCATATCAACCATACCTTTTTCTACTAAGAACTCACTTCTTTGGAATCCTTCAGGTAATTTTTCTCTAACAGTTTGCTCAATAACTCGAGGTCCTGCAAAGCCAATCAACGCTTTTGGTTCCGCAAGATGAACATCTCCTAGCATTGCTAAAGAAGCCGAAACTCCACCTGTAGTAGGATCTGTTAGAACAACTAAGTATGGTAACTTAGCTTCTGCTAACTTTTGTAATGCTGCACTTGTTTTTGACATTTGCATAAGTGAGAATAAAGACTCTTGCATTCTAGCTCCACCACTCGCTGTAAAACAGATAAACGGAACTTTTTTCTCCATAGCAAGCTTAACACCTCTAGCAAACTTCTCACCAACAACAGAACCCATAGAACCACCTAAAAACATGAAGTTAAAAGCAGCAGCTACTACCGGAAAACCTTTTACGGTTCCATCCATGACAACTAAAGCATCTTGCTCTTCTGTTTTCTTTTGGGCTTGAGAAAGTCTGTCTTTATAAGTTTTAGTATCTTTAAACTTAAGCATATCAACTGGAGCTATATTAGCAAAATGCTCAGTTGTACTATCTCTATCAAAGAAAATATTTAACCTATGTCTCGCTGATATTCTATAGTGATAATTACAGTGTGGACAAACTGACTTATTATTGTGTAACTCTTCTGAATATAAGGTTACTTGACAGTTAGGACACTGACTCCATATACCTGAAGGCATATCTTTTTTCTGTGCGTTTGTACCTAAACTTCTGCTTATTACTCTTGTTAACCAACTCATTCTCTTATCTCCTCCAAAAAATTAAGACTAGATGCAATCTCTTAGCTAAAAATTTCTATATCACTAAAGAAATATCTAATTTCTTGAGCTGCTGTATCTTCAGCATCAGAACCATGAACAGCATTAGCATCAATGCTATCTGCAAAATCAGCTCTAATTGTACCAGCATCAGCTTCTTTAGGGTTAGTAGCTCCCATTAGCTCACGGTTTTTAGCTATTGCATTTTCACCTTCTAAAACTTGAATCATTACTGGACCTGAAATCATAAACTCTACCAACGCGCTAAAGAAAGGTCTATCTTTATGCACAGCATAGAAACCTTCTGCTTCTGCTCTAGATAATTGCTTCATTTTAGATGCTACTATTTTTAGGCCTGCTTTTTCAAAACGGCTATAGATTTCCCCTATTACATTCTTTGCAACAGCATCAGGTTTAATTATAGATAAAGTTTTTTGTTTACTCATTTAGTATTCTCCAATATTTTATTAATTCAAATTATAGCACTTTTATTCATGAAATATCAAAACTAGGCGTTAATTATTAGAATTTTCGATAGCTGCCTGTATATATGATTCAAACAATTTATGACCATATCTAGGTGTTGAAGTAAATTCTGGATGAGCTTGACATGCTATAAACCACTTATGTCCTGGTATCTCTACAAGCTCCATTAAGTTGTTATCTTCAGATCTACCTGAGAAAATCAGTCCAGCTTGCTCAAGTTTTTCAACATAATTATTATTTACTTCATATCTATGACGATGTCTTTCAACGACCTCATCAGACTCATATATTTCTCTAGCACGAGAACCTTCTTTTAAGACACACTTATAACCGCCTAAACGCATTGTACCACCTAGATCTGAGTTATGTGTTCTTTGATGAATCGTTCCATCTTCTGCTTGCCATTCCGTTATTAATCCTATGACAGGATTTTGCGTAGTAGGATCTAACTCACTTGAATGAGCATCTTTTAGTCCAAGTATATTTCTTGCATACTCAACTACAGCTAACTGCATACCTAGACAAATACCTAAGAATGGAACATTATTTTCTCTAGCATATTTTATCGAAGTTATTTTACCTTCAGCACCTCTACTTCCAAACCCACCTGGTACTAAGATCGCATCAACATCATCAAAATATGATGAAACATTCTCATCTGTGATATTTTCAGAATCCACAAACTTAATTTTTACTTTCACACCTTTTTTATAACCTGCGTTATATAGTGCTTCATTTAGGGATTTATATGCTTCAGTTAAGGATACATATTTACCAACCATAGCAATTGTAACTTGGCCTTTAACATTCTTAATAGTATCTACAACATTTTGCCACTCTGATAGATCTGCATCATTAGTGTTTAAATTTAAAAGTTCTACTAATTTAGCATCAAACTTTTGCTGATTATATTTAAGAGGTACTTCATAGATAGTTTCAACATCCTCAGCTGTAAAAATACAATCTTGATCAACGTTTGTAAAAAGAGCTATTTTACGCTTTTCATTCTCATCAAATCTCTGTTCGCATCTACAAACTAAAACATCCGCTTGTATACCAATCCCTCTTAGCTCTTTAACAGAATGCTGTGTTGGCTTTGTTTTTAACTCTCCAGCTACTCTTATATATGGTAGAAGTGTCAAATGGACAAACAAAGTTCTATTTCTACCAAGCTCAATTCTTAGCTGTCTAATTGCCTCTAAAAATGGCTGTGATTCAATATCACCCACAGTACCACCAATCTCAACGATAGCTACATCAACATCATCAGCAATTCCCATACAAATACGTCTTTTTATCTCATCTGTAATATGAGGAATAACCTGAATAGTTGCGCCAAGATAATCACCCTTACGCTCTCTTTTTAAAACACTTTGATAAACCTTACCAGTTGTAAAGTTATTTGCTTGAGTCATTTTATTACGAATAAAACGCTCATAGTGGCCAAGATCTAGATCCGTTTCTGCACCATCTTCTGTAACAAAAACCTCGCCATGCTGAAGAGGACTCATTGTACCTGGATCAACATTAATGTATGGATCAAGTTTCATCATAGTTACATTTAAGCCACGACTCTCCAAAAGAGTCGCTAAAGAAGCTGCTGTAACACCTTTACCAAGTGAAGATACAACCCCACCTGTAACAAAAATAATCTTAGTATTTGAATTCATCAGAACACATGAAAATATAAAAAATCATGGAACATAATAATAACATTTTTCCTAAAGCGTTGCTATTTGAAAATAGCTTAATTATTAGATTTATTATTAGCTAAAGAAAATTCATGAAACTAAACTCTCTTTTGCGCAGTAACACAAATTTGTTCTTTACCTTCATAACTCCATAACCTTTTAGGATCAAACTCTTTTGGGAAAGGTTCATAATATGATTGTTCTATTACTAAATTATGCTTGGTAAGTACCTTATGCATAACAGTTTCATCCATCAGGTGAATAGATGGAGGTAATTTTCCTTGCTCTTGTACATAAGGTGAACAATCTTCTGTAAAACCCGGATACTCTATACCTTTTTTTATATTCTCTTCATAAACTGGAATAAACTTATGGGTAAAATTATGATACGGTGTAAAATTTAAAGTAAAAACACGTCCATTATCATCTAACAAATCAAATATTTTTGCTATAGCTTCATTTAACAAATTCGGTGGCATAAAGTGTAGCACCCGTGAACAAAAAATATAATCAAACTTACCATTAATCTTATTCTTATCCTGAGGAAAACTTCCTTGTAAAAGTGTTAGCTTGCTCTCAGGAGCATGAAGTTTTGCTTGTCTTTCAATCTCAGCTAAGTGATTACTATCCATTTCCATAGCAACAACTTCAGACCCAGCTTTTAAACACTCTATTACAACCGCACCAAAACCAGGACCTATCTCAAGTATACGACCAGGTTTACTTTTAACACAGTTTATAAAATCTTTTATATATTGGGTTAAAGGAAATGCTGAACCATGTTGATTTTTTGTTTCAATTATCGCTTCTAGGGTATTTAAATTACTGTCTTTTTTTACTTTCATAAAAATACTAAACTTAACTTTGAATATTTAAAGAATAAATTAAACTTGCTATAAATCACAATTAATATACACCACCAATCAATAATAGCCATTCCAATAATTAATTTAAAAATAAAGCTTAACATTACAAATATAGATAACTTAAAGAACTTGTAGAATTAATTAAGAGTGATCATTTTAAATGTTACTTGGTCTTACAGAATTTCTTAAAATATTTATATTTTAAGTAAAAAAAGTTATCATCAATATACTAGCTTAGTTAAGACTGGTTAAATGAATTTTAAAAAGAAGTTATGTGAGATAACATTTGATTCTTTATATAAACTTACTAATGATGATGTGAAACTAATTATTAGTGATTCTATAACTTATAAAGAAAAACTTTTAGACTTCTTATCTTTGCTAAAGTTAGATCAAGTCACAAACTTATCATGGATTAGAGTCATAGGTGAAAATAAGTTTCAGGTAGCCACAAGCAACATTAACGTCAAAACCTTATTGAATTATTGTCATAGTGGCTTATGGCAATATGACAAAATAGCTGTCTCATACACTTCTGATTTTGAAGGAGTAATAGACTATTATGCTTTAAATCCTAATAATACTTATGCAATAGAAAATAAACACTTATTATCAATATATCATTGTAAACATTTTCAGAACATCTATGATTACTTCTCATTTGAAATTGATAGAGACTTTTATAATAGTTTAGATACTAAGTCAAAAATTACCCTTAGAAAAAGATTTGATTCTGTTATTTCTTTAATGTATCAATCAATATTTTTAGAGAAAACCTTTGAGGTAAAAGAACATAATGCTATTTTCTATAAAGATTATTTAGGAGAAGTGGAGACTGAAATTCTAAAAACCTATAATCTAACTCCTCTAAACTTATCATATCTAAAACTAATAGCTACAGGAAATACCTCTAAAGAGATTGCTCTTCAACTAAATAAATCTAGTCGTTCAATAGAAACAACGATAACCACACTATGCAAAAAGCTAAAGTGCTCAAATAAACAACAACTAGTTCTAGTTGCCAAAATTATCGTTAGTTATCTTCATTAATACATTATAATAGTAAACACCATAAAAGACTGTCTAGTAAATCGTGAGTTCTGTTTTGTATTTATTTTTGGATTAATAGATACACTAACTTTATTAAACGATTAAATTAACAGTTCTAAAAGTATGTAACACTGTAAAAGAATGGCTATAATTTTCTGATATTGCATTAAATAGAAATTTAGAAGATATTATTAGGGCTAGATTTGATACTTATTTTTATAACTTAGTCCAAGCTTGATCACCATATATACCATCTGGTCTGTATGCTGGTACTGAACACCAATCTGTATAAGGCCAGCCTTTACATTCATATATTGAGCCACCGACTTTAACTTTATCTCCAGCTTTATATTTAGTACTTGTATCATATTCGCTAATATCAGTAGAAGCTCCTCCCAGCTGAATCTTCATATCTTTCTGCCAAGTTGGTGCTCCTTGAAGAACACTACCAATAATAAGATCATACTGACCTGGTTTCAGATTATGAGCAGTTAATGATAAATCATACGTTTGCATCGGATCTATTTGTATATCTCTCTTATCATACACTGCTTTGCCACTACTATCTTGCAATGTTACAAATACATTTGTTTTATCAGAAGCATGTGACATAATCTTCGCTGTTATATTTACTGAGCCATTTGAGCTTAGATCATATTGATCTTCAAAGCCCATCAAATGAAGTTCATTCTTAAGGTGATGTGATCCTTGGTAATACTTAAAGCTAATATCACTATATGGTTTCGTTGCAACTTGATAAATACTAACAAGCTCATCATTTGGTACAACGTTACCATTGCTATCTTTAACTCCCGCGATAATACTACCATTAAGCTCTTGCGTACTAATTTGGTTAATCTTTGCTGTTATCTCTTTGATCAAATCATTTGCAGACATACCTCGAGAAACTGTTACAAGATCGTATTCTTTCAGCACACCATCTTTAGAAGCTTGTAAAATCACTCTATCTCCTTCACGAACATTGTCTTCATTAATTGTGAAAGTGTTCATTTCAATAGGGAATCTATCAGATGGGTTTGTTTGCTCATGGTCTCTAATATATTCCCAAGGTCCCCATTGAGTAGCTCCTGGGACCTGGCCTGGATTTACCCACCATTTACTAGCATAAACTTTACCTTCATAAATAACTTCTGTACCTCGATCTGGATAGCTTTTACTTGGATCATATTCTTGAAGCCCGCTAGTGCTTCCTCCATTATCTGTACTTCCTCCATTATCTGTACTTCCTCCATTATCTGTACTTCCTCCGTTATCTGTACTTCCTCCGTTATCTGTACTTCCTCCGTTATCTGTACTTCCTCCGTTATCCGTCTCACCACTTGGTAATAAAATTGTCCCAACTGGATGATCATTTGTAAAATCAACATCTATAACGTTAAGGAAACTAGCAGCAGTATCTCCAACATTCCATTCAGCCGCAAGAACTTGATATCCAGTCCTTTGAGGCAGATCACAAGTCATTGTGAATTTATCATTTTCATCCGCTGGATGTGAATTTGTGAAGTTAGGAGTAGGGTTATAACAATTCAATGGTTGAGCCTCAAAATCGCTTCTGCTTAATGGCATATTTGGATTCCAATCAGGTTTTGTTATCCAAACTCTGAATGATGCTGGAGAAACTGTCCAATGTGATGCTGCAAAATGCCACCTAATTGTTGTCGGCCCAGATCTGACAACTGTTTTAGCCCACCTACTTGTCGTCTGCTCAGAAAGAGCCGCGCTAAGTCCAGCACCACCAACCTGATCCCCCATAGAACCATTCTCAAAACTACCATCTACCACCTCAAATGACTGAGGCTCATAAAGAGAGATATTACCACAGCCTTGATTTACACGCTCATTACATAAAAGAGGACGCCCTTTAGGTGTTTCAACATACGCATGTGAATAAGCTTGTGAAGTAGCTAATAAAGCTAACCCCATTAAGATTGTTATTTTTTTTAGTCTCATGATAAGCTCCTTATCTATAATTTATCCCAAGAACTCTAATTTCAAACACCCACACTCTCATGCTACACTAATAATTCTATAAATAAAAATATGCCAAAACATGACTATTTTGGATAACTTGAGAAGACATTTTTCTAATTCTTAATAAATGTTAAAGAATCATAAAAAAACTTTTTCAAGGTAAAGTTAATCTATGCTTAATACTCATTTTTTTTGCAAAAAAAACTTGATTTCAAAAACTTTTATTTACGAACATATAAGAAAAAAATATCGATGATATTCTCCCTATATATTTTTTATATGGGAAAATATTAAACAATAAACATGATAGAAATAGTAGATCAAACTCTAGAACTATAAAGAATTACTATTTTTTAACTTCCTTAATTTTACAAGTTAAATTATACATATCACCACTAACTTTATAAATCACAGCTTTTGCATCACTACTAGGGAGAGGACACTTAACATAGTCTGATTTATTATTACCATGTGATGATGTAGCTTTACTCCAAGGTAAGATAGTTACCTGCTTGCCAGGATGCATACCCAATGGCGGTAATACTTTATGACGGTATGCAGGTCTTAGAGAATCATTAGGTCCTACAACATAGTAAGGAGTATTTGATACCAACTTAACAGCTACATTATCTAAATTAGCCGTACCATCACCACCACTATTACCTGCATTTGGATCAATAAGCTTAATCTTCATATCCTTCTGCCAAATATCAGCACCATCTATAAGACTAGAGATGATAAGATCATAATCTCCAGGTTTTAGATTATTAGCCGTTAATGATAAGTTATATGTATCCATAGGTGATATTTGAATATCGTAGTTTTGATAAACTGCCTTACCACTACTATCTTGTAACACTACATGAACATTTGCCTTATCAGAACCATGAGACATGATCTTCGCTGTTATATTAACTGATCCATTTGAATTCAGATCATATTGATCTTTGAAATCCATCAAATGAAGTTGATTTTGAACATGATTATTTCCTTGGATATATTGGAAGCTAACGTCAGCATATGGTTTAGATGCTACTTGATAAATACTTACCATCTCATTATTAGGTACAACATTACCATTAGCATCTTTAACACCTGCCATAATAGCTCCGCCAAGTTCTTGAGTACTAATTTCATTGATCTTTGTAGTCATCTGTCTGATTAGATCACTTCTAGTCATGCCATTAGAAACTGTTACAAGATCATAACTCGTCAATACTCCATCTTTAGATGTTTCTAATACCACTCTATCTCCAGTACGAACTCCTTCTTCACTAATTGTAAAAGTGTTCATATTAATTGGGAACCTATCATTTGGTGTAGGTGTCGGTGTCGGTGTCGGAGTAGGTGTAGGTGTCGGTGTCGGTGTAGGTGTAGGTGTCGGTGTACCACCGTCGTGATCTCTTACACGCTCCCATGAACTAGCCATATCAGGAGGTGTTCCTTGACTCCACCATCTAGCCCTATAAACTCCACCATTATAATGAACCTCATCTCCACCACTATAACTTTTATCAGCACGCCATGCTGGTATACCACCATTAGAATCATCGCCAGGTTGTATTACAGTACCAACAGGATAATCATCAGTAAAATCAACATCTATAACATTGAAGAAACTCATAGAGGTATCACCAACATCCCATTCAGCTGCTATAACTTGATAGCCTGTTCTTTGTGGTAAGTCACAAGTAATTGTAAATTTGTCTCTACCATCATTAGGAAAACTATTTGCAAAATTAGGAATAGGATTGTAACAATTTAATGGTTGAGATTCAAAATCCTCTCTAGTTAAAGACTTATTTGGATCCCAATCTGGTTTTGTTATCCAAAATTTAAATGATGCTGGAGAGGTTGTCCAATGTGCTGCAGCAAAATGCCATCTAAAAGTTGTAGGGCCAGACCTAACAACTGTTTTTGCCCATCTACTTGCTGTCTGTTCTGCTAAATCTGGACCAAGACCTCCACTACCAACTTCATTACCCATAGAACCGGATTCAAAATTACCATCTCCTACCTCAAATGATTGAGGTTCATATAATGACCTAACATCACACCCATCATTCACCTTATCTCTACAAAGAGCAGGACGCCCTTTTGGTGTATCAACATATGCATGTGAATATGCTTCAGAACCAGCAAATAAAGCTAGTCCAGTTAATAATGCTATTTTTTTAAGTTTCATTGATATGCTCCTTACCTATATTATTCAAATGACTCAGGTTTAATCCCTGCATCTTCAGTATTGCATAAACAAAAATAAGAATAAAAAGCAGTGAAAAAGTGATATATTTTTAATAAACCATAAAGCTTGCCTTAAAGTACTCCGTAAAATATACGTTAATTAATTTTAGGCTTCTTACCTATATTTAATGTTGTTTTAATAAAGATAATTCTCTTATGAAAATATATTGACATTATAGTTTTCAATCTTCCCAACAAATAACAAAAAACTATCAAAAAACATATCCTCATATTTTTTTTATATTAATTTTGATGCAAAATTTCAATAAATTAATTGCCAATTAATATCCAATTTATTTATAAATACTGATAATCTAAATAGAAAGTTAATAATTTGTTTTACGCATGAAAAATATCAAAAAAATTCAAATGCCTGATACGTTAGTAATTTTATTTTGTATCGCAATACTTGTAGCTATAGCTAGTTATTTTATTCCAGTAGGCAAATTTGATGTAAAAAATGTGCAATATACTTCTGATGGACAAACACATTCAAGAAGTGTACTTATTGCAGATAGTTTCAAATTCAAACTAAATTCTCAAGGCGCTCCTGAGGCTAACCCTGTAAAGATCTTTGCAAAAGATAGTTCTGAAAATAGAGGTTTTACAAGCTTTATCTATGATGGTATGACATCAGGATCTAAAGATGGAGGTGCTGTTGCTATAATTGCCTTCTTACTCATAATCGGAGGCTCATTTGGTATATTACTTAGAACAAAGGTGATTGATCAATCAATACTACGTGTAGTAAACAAATTTCAAAATAATAAAATCGTTCTACTGCCAGCTTTATGTTTTATCTTCTCATTAGGTGGAGCAGTATTTGGTATGGGAGAAGAAACTATACCTTTCATAATGCTACTAGTTCCTATTTTTGTACTCATAGGATTTGATGCTCTTACATGTGTCGTTGTAATATATTTAGCCACTCAAATAGGGTTTGCAACATCTTGGATGAACCCATTTTCTGTAAGTATCGCCCAAGGTATAGCACAAGTTCCAATATTATCTGGAAGTATATTTAGAATAATCATGTGGCTAATATTTACATCATCAATAACTATTTTCGCGATTATCCATGCTTTAAGAATACAGAAAAATCCAAAGTTATCTCCAATGTATGAACATGATAACTTATATAGAAACTCTGATGAGCACTCCTTAGAGCTAACACAAAAAATGTGTATTTATTCTTGGTTAATACTAGCAAGCTTAGTAATAACTATAGTTTGGTTAGTCTATGGTGTTGTTAAATTTGGCTATTATTTACCAGAAATTGCTACACTATTTACTATCTTAGGTCTTGTAACAGGATTTTTTGCAATAATTGGTAGAGTAAATGGTATGACTCTAAATACAACTCTAGATGCATTTAAAGATGGAGCAAAAGCTCTACTACCCGTTTGCTTAATTATTAGTTTTGCTTATGGTTTAATTTATCTAATGGGCGGTTCAAACCCTGAACACTACACTATGCTAAACTCAATTCTTCACTATGCTTCGGCAAGCATATCTGGAACTAATCAATATATTTCAGCACTTGGAATGTTCTTTTTCCAATCGATATTTAACTTTTTTGTAACATCTGGATCTGGACAAGCTGCCTTAACAATGCCAATTATGTCACCTCTAGCAGATTTAACTGGTATAAGCAGACAAATAGCAGTCTTAGCATTCCAACTTGGAGATGGATGGACACATTGTTTAATGCCAACATCTGCAACTTTAATGGCTGTATTAGGTGCAGCAAGAGTACCTTATGGGCTATGGTTGAAATTTATCTTCAAATTTTACCTATACCTTATGATTCTAAGCTCAATTATGATAATCTTTGCCGTTTATATTGGTTATAACTAATCTTTGATCTTAGATATATTTTGTTACTTTAAACTCCTTAACCAAATCAATCAGCACTATTATGAATAATTATTTGAATTAATTAAATTTTAAATCATGAAATAAAAAACAAAATCTATAATAAATAGGATACTTTATTCTTTAAATAAATATTTATATTAAATATTTGTCATTGCATTATTTTCTGATAAAATGAATAAAAATTCAAAATAAGAAAAGGTGTCATATGTCTGAAAAATATCAAAAAGTTGCAAGTCATGAAGCAAAGAAAGGAGACTTCAAACGTTGCCTTTTGCTTTATTCTGGTGGCTTAGATACATCTGTAATGCTTAAATGGATTCAAGAAGAATACGATGTTGAAGTTGTTGTCTTAACTATAGATATTGGTCAAGTTGCAGACAATCTAGAACAAATAAAGCAAAAAGCTATCGATTTAGGAGCTATAGATGCAGTAGTGTATGATGCCAAAACTCGTTTTGCAGATGAAGTTATAAGCAAAGCTATCAAAGCAAATGCTGATTACCAAGGAGGCTATGCTCTTTCTACACCTTTAGGTAGAGTTATTATCTCAGAGATAGCTATTGAGGTTGCTAAAAAATATAACTGCCAAGTTGTCGCTCATGGTTGTACAGGCAAAGGTAATGACCAAGTTCGTTTTGAAAGCTATCTAACTACATTAGATGAGAATATAAAAACAATCGCTCCAGTAAGAGAATGGGGAATGGGAAGAGAACAAGAGCTAGAATATGCAGAGAAACATAATATCCCAGTTAAGCAACAGAAAAGTAAACCCTACTCTTACGATGAGAATATGTGGGGCAATACTGCAGAAGGTGGTGAAATAGAACACTCCAACCTAATAGCTCCTAAAGAAGCTATCTTACAATGGTGCAAAACTCCTGAAAACGCTCATGATAAGCCACAAAACATTACCCTAGAATTTGTCGAAGGTATACCTGTAAAACTAGATGATGAATCAATGCCTTTAGCTAAGCTAATAATGAAATGTAATAAAATAGGTGGCGAGCATGGTGTTGGAGTGTTTAATCTTATTGAAGATAGATTGATCGGTCTAAAGGTTAGAGGTATCTATGAAAACCCAGGTGCTAGCATTATAATAGCTGCACACAAAAAGCTGGAGCAACTTGTCTCTACCCGTCAAGAAAATGAGCTAAAAACATTTATGGATAATAAATGGGCTTACCTTGCTTATGCTGCTGAATGGTACAATCCCGTTATGAATAACATCCTTGCATTTATCGAAGAGCAAAATAAAAAAGTAACAGGAAAAGTGACTGTATCTTTATATAAAGGTAATATAGAGGTAGTAGCTGTAGAATCTCACTTATCAATGCTTAAACCTGAATTAGCAACTTTTGAGGCTGGAGGAGATTTATTTAACCATAATGCTTCAGCTGGATTTATAGAATTACATAGCTTAGCTCAGCGTACAGCTTATTCAATAATGAAAAATAAGAAATAAAAATATATGAATAAAAAACTTTGGCAAACTGAAACAGATAAACTCCTACCTATAGTGGAAAAATATACTGTAGGTCAAGACTATATACTTGATCAAAAATTACTTAAATATGATATTCAAGCTAGCTTAGCTCATGCCAAAATGTTACTAAAGATGAATATCATTAGCAAAGATGAACTTTCACTACTAACAAAAGGGCTAAATGAGATAAAAGAGCTTGTAGCTAAAGGTCAGTTTCAAATAACTCAAGATCAAGAAGATGGACATACTGCAATTGAGCAATATCTCTGCAAAAACTATGGTGATGTTGGTAAAAAAATACATACCGGTAGAAGCAGAAATGATCAATCTCTAGCAATGTTGCGCCTTTTTATGAAAGATAAGCTGCAGCAATTAGAAGAAACCATACATGAAAATATCCATACTTTACGAACTAAAGCTAGTAAATATATAAACACTCCTATGCCTGGCTATACACATATGCAAAAGGCCATGCCCACTACAGTTGCTGTATGGCTAGGATCTTTTGCTGATGCATTAGCTGATGCCTTACTTTTGATATCTACTACAAGCAAAATTATCAATCAAAATCCACTAGGATCAGCTTCTGGATTCGGTATTAGTAACTTTAAACATGATAAAGGTTACACAACTGAGCTACTAAACTTTAGTAGAACTCAAGAAAATCCTATATATTGTGCTTTTTCTCGAGGATATTTTGAAAAGCTAGTTTTACAAACTCTATCAAATCCTATGAGTATTTACTCAAGGTTTGCTAATGATATGATGCTTTTTACAATGTCTGAATTTAATTACTTTAGTTTAGATAACTCATATACTACTGGCTCATCTATTATGCCACAAAAGCGTAATTATGACTTATTTGAGATTATGAGAGGTAATGCAAAACTATATCAAGGCTATTTACAACAGATTACTTCTATAATTGATAGTGTTCCTAGTGGTTATAACCGCGACTATCAACTGACAAAAGCTCCTTTCTGCCAAGCTATAGAACTAATAGAAGATACTGTTTTATTATTTGATTCAACTATAAAAAATCTAAAAATTCATAATAATGAGTTAAACCAAGCGATGACCTCTGATCTATATGCTACTGAAGAAGTTTATAAACTTGTCCAGCAAGGATTAACTTTCCGTGATGCTTATATAGCTATCAAAGAAAAACTTAATAAATAATTCATCTTTTTATTAAATCTATATGTATATCTGCTTGAAAAGTTTATAATACCTTTTGATTTTTTTAATAATTATTAGAATTTGATGTTTTTTAGTAAAACCATTTAGAAATAATGATAAGTATAAGAATACATTAGATAGAAATTTATCTATTTAAGGAAAATATTATGGACAAGTCAGATATTTATAACGATTTAAGACAACTCATTCTTAGCAAAGAATTCTCTTCACAGAACGAAATATGTGACACTTTAGAACACTTAGGCTATAGTGCTAGCCAATCTAAAGTTAACAGAATGCTAAAAAAACTAGGTGCTATTAAAATAAAAAATGAGAAAAGCACTCTAGTTTATAAAATACCTAACGAGCCAGCTCCACCAATAATGACTGATAATATTTCATCTTTAGTCATTAATGTTAGTGCCAATGAAGCGGTAGTTGTTATTGATACAGCACCAGGTGCAGCACAGTTAGTAGCAAGAACGTTAGATTATAATAAAAACAGTTTTGGGATAATTGGTATAGTAGCCGGAGATGATACTGTTTTCGTTGCTCCTTCAACAATAAAAAATATCGATAAATTAAAAATCAATATAGAGAAGTTTTTATTCTCTAAGTCTTAAATCCTTCATTTGCAATACTTCTAACTTAAAACTAAGATTATAAATAGAATATTTAGATATCCAAACTCATAGTCTTTTATATAATATTATAATTACTAAACTTTTTAAGCGCTGTTGCTAATGAAGCTTTAGCCCAATTAAGTGGCGTAATCGGAGATGGTAAATAATACTTTTGCTCATCAAAAACAATAACATTTATACTTTCAGGTAATAGCTCTGCATTAACTGGCTGACCATCTGCTGTTATATAATCACAAGCTGTCATCTGTGCTAGAGCTCTTTTTAGATGCCACGCAACTTTGTTAAAATATTTATCCTTATCAAATTTTTGTGAATATTTATCATATAAATTCATCATTGCTAAAGCTAGCATACTATCAAAAAACCATTGTGCCTCAGAATCTTTAAACCTTCCTTTAGCTCTTTTTGCAAACTCTTCTACACTTGAGGCATCATCTGTTAAGCTTTCTTTTGCTGTACTATCATCTTCAAACCAAAAATTACCAGATTGATAACTATCGCCTTTGTAACGTATAACCCCATAATCACGTACAAGATTTTCTACTAAAGCTAAACTTTTTTGATACTCAGCAAACTCTAAATCATCACTAAAATATGGTGTAAAAATATGTAGCATCGCGGCATCACTCTCACGGTAACAAATATCACTAGCATCATAAAGTGGTGATTCTCCACCATTAGCTATCTGAGTTTTAACCTTATTTATACCTAAATTACTTAACTGTTGTAAATCTACTGATAACTTTAAATTTTTACTGTCTAAAGTACTTTTCCATTGCTTAGCAGCATTCGCCACTAGAGAAATACTACTTGTATTTACTCGATCAATTTCTTCCCAAGCACCTGCATCAGCATATTCGTAATATTTTATTGACTCTAAAAAGCTAAAAAATCGCTCTAAAAACAACAATAATTTCGAATCATTAACATTGAATATCTGTTTTTGATACGCATCATTTAGAGCTAACAAAAAAAGTCCATGAGCATCCATCTGTTTATGGTTCCATACTTGTGGCTCACCATTTATCATCACATCATCATAACTCTCGCTGGTGCTATCAAAACGAATATGCGGAACAGCCATTTTATCTGCTGCTAATTCAGGATTTGCTATGATATCTTCAAAACGCTTCTGTTGTGTCGGAGAGTCATAATATTCATAAAGCTTGTTAATTAGAGTTCTAGCATCATTTTCTTTGAATTCACTAAAGTAATAATACACCCAAATTGCATCACGCACCCATACAGCATCGTAGTTTGTAGCATCATCATTTGTATCTCTTTCTGCTGCTTTAGGAAAGCCTGTTTTAGTAAGTCCGATATCAAAGGCGTTATCATATCTATCTAGTATGATTTTTGCTTGTGCAGATGTAAGCCTATCTTTAAGAAAAGGTTTTAGATCTTCATTCATATAGCTGACACTACCACCTTCTGGGATTTGTATATCTTTGTATATATATTTTGAGCTTTCAACAAATTTTTTTATATCATCTATATTAGACATAAAAATCCTCCTCTATTTGACTACTTTTAAATTATGTACAATCACTACCAAACTAACCAATACCAAAAGCATAACAGGCGCTACTAACATTGCAGGCTGACGCCCTAATAAATTACCAAGTATACCTGACAAAGATGTTCCTAGCGGGATACCTATTGCACCGACTGTTACCAAAAATGATGTCGCTCCACTTGATACATGTGGAAGTTTATCCATTGCATAACCTAAAACCGATGGATATATACATGAGTCACTAAGCCCTAGTATGGCCATTAAAATTACAACTAAAATAAATAATTTTGTATATATAAAAACAAATATAGCAAATGCAAACACTAATCCTGACACTATAAGATAACGTTCAATTCTTACTTTAGGTAATAAGAATTTACCAAAAAAGATTCTACCTAAAAGTTGAGAGCCTGTGTAAATAGCTACTAAAAGACCAACATCTTTCATATTAAAACCCAAATCAAAATGCAAATGCGGTTGGTTATAATAGTTCATTATCTGCTCTGTATAAACTATACAGAACAATGCAATTGCCATTAAAATAATTGGTTTAGATAAGAATATAAACTTTGGTTGTTGAACATTTCCTGCTTTGACAGTTACAGCTTGCTCAATTTTCTCATTAATTCTAAGAGACAGCAGAAACAGTATAAATATAATAAACAATACCATAACCACTACAAATACTGCTTGCCAACTAGCATAAAAAATAATATTCCCAACTATAAAAGCACTAGATAAAAATCCAAGACTGAAAAACACATTTAAAAGACTAAGCTTACCTTCAGACTCACCTTGTTTCTCAACAGTTCCCATCACAATATAGTTACATGATACTAGCACATAGCCAACAGCCATATTACATATAAAGGTCATCACAGTATAAACATAAATATTTGGAGCAAATATTGAGAAAATTGATCCTATAATCATAAATAATGCCGCAACAATTAAAGTATTTTTACCTTTAATCTTTTTGATAAGAATACCACCGGTCGCCATTGCTAAAATCTGCCCCCACAGACCAAAACCATCAAAAAATATAATAGTATTAGAATCAATATTAAAATGCTGTGAAATAGGCACTGTTAACATACCATAAATAGCACATTGAAAACCGGTAAATAAAAATGCCACAAACGTAAGAAGTATAGCTTTTTTACGATCGATATCTTTATCAAACAAACTTTTTTTAATATCCAAAGATATATCTATAGATGCCATAACAAGTCCTTCACTAAATATTAATATAAATTGATATCAAATCTTGATAACTAACATTATATAGACAAGTAAGGTCGAGAAGAAGTTAAATATAGGCTTGATATTTTTTTAGGTATATAAACTCAAATAGTATATTTCAATATCTAAACTAATCCTTCAATTTTAATAATTTTATATCTAAATTAAAAATCAATTTCTCGTGTCAGATAAAAAGCAATGTCTTTTTCATAATACGCAGATTCATTCACAAAAATAGGATACCATTCTCCTGGCTCATCCAACAATTGAACACTGCCATCCATTAATTCAAAAACTGGATCTTGCTCATTAATTAGCTTAAAATCATTACCATTAATATTATCATGAATTACTGCGTTAATATTACCATCATTATCTCTAGGAAAACCAATAGCTTTAACTGGCTCATATGCCTTACAGCTTTTGATTTCTGGTAAATCATCACAGTTTGCCATCTCAACAAACTTAATAATTTCATTTAATATTTCGGTAGTTATTTCAATAGCTTTTGTATCATAAACACTTGTATGTACAGCTCCAATTTCAATAGTTAGTGACATCGGTGCAATATTATTAATTGCCACATCAGTAATACTTTGATGCTTAATAACTCTAAGACCGTCAATTCGTTCAACCAGATATCTACATAATTTATTAACTAGTGAACTTCTACCATCAGTAATTATTGTTTTACCAAGATTTGTAGTTGTCGTATGAAAATCAACTAGAAAATCAACAGGAGAATCTGATTTAAACCCATAAGTTTGATTAATTTCTCGGGCCCTCTGATCTTCATAAGTATTCAATGAAGGATTATTTAAATCCTCAGTTGAAAAAGATCGATTTAAATCTTGATCCTTATATCTTTTACTTAATTTAAAAGCTTCAGGATTTGATAATAAAGGTATAATTTCAAATGTTTTTGCTTTTAATGGATATTTTTTCAAGCGATTAATTATATAAATACCGGTATATTCATTCCCGTGGACACCGCCACTGACTAACAGCTTATTTATTTTCATGAAAATACTCATAAATTTGAATATATAGATACTGATAAGTTTACATTATAGTTTAATAAAATTCTGCTATTCTATGACTCATCGTAGAATCTATTATCTAAAGTTCTCAACATACAATAAAGGTACTATAAGTATTAAACACTTTTGTCATTCCATGGCTTGACCATCGAATCCAACTTTATAGCTAAACTATACTTTATCTATGGATACTACGGTCAAGCCGTAGTATGACTGTTTAACCAAATTCCCCTTCAAATTTTGAAGGGGTGGCAGTCGTCAGTACATTCGACTTCGCTCAGCAACCAACTGACGGGGAGTTTTACCCAACGCTCATTGAGCTATTTATTCTTTCAGTTTAAGTAATTTTCTAATTTGTAAGGCAATTAAAAACCATAATAATGTTGCTAATATGGATATGATTTTTAAGCTAAGTACCACTCCTAAATTAGAAATAGAATCATTTTTTATAAGAATAGCAGCAAACGGTAATATATTATCTACAGCTTTGTAGTAAACATCTACTCCTGTTATTTTTACTAAATAGAAATAAATATTACAGTTTAAGCTAAATATTAAAGTTAATAACAAAAAAGGCCTTAATAAACTAGTTCCACATCCATTTACCAGGTTATAAAACCAAATCCAAAACTTTAGGCCACAACTTTTAGACTCTTTAGCTTTTGCCAACAAATAGTGTCTATGTAACTGTTGTGCTTCGATATAAGCATTATTACGATTGAAAAACTCTGCTAGACGACTAAACTCTAATGAGCCACTTTGTTTTACTTTTAGCAGATTATCAAAAGTTGCTTTATCTATATCTACTGAATGTTTAATTGATGATTTGTCATCAAAGTATGGCAAAGAAATAAATAACCTATCATTACACTTTAGTTTTTCCAGCTCAGTATTTCTAAACTGTATCTTTCTCAAATGAGCTATAAGCTTTATTTCTTTCAAAGTACTATTTTCAAAAATATATCCATGCTCTTGCGTATAACTATTATTTACAAAATCAACATTAGGTAGCGTAGAATTTTTAACTATAATATTTCTATGAAACTGCTCAATACTGATATTTGTAAACCAAGATATTGAACTCATTGATTCGCTTAAAACAAGACTTTCAAACTGAACTCCCTTTAAAACCATATTAATATTATGATCCCTTTTACCTAAATGGTTTTCAATCTTTAGAGTACTTATACCTTTGAAGTATAGTTTTTCTATTATTGCCAATCTTTCTGAAGATTTTAATATAAACTCATAAGATCGTAATGGATTATCTATGTTCATGTTCGCATAGTTTCCTTTTGCCAACATAAAACTATCATTCGTATCATCACATAATTCAAAGCTTATCAGCTTCTCATTATACTCAAGGTTTGCACGATATAGACCACTAAAATAAATTAATAAAATTTCGGCATCTATTTCATCTTGGAACTCTTTTAATAGGATACGGACTAATTCTTTTTTTGAAATATCTTGAGATAGTTCTAGTTCATTAGAGCATAAGCTCATTCGATTCTTAAAAGATATATTTACCAGAGCCTTTTCTAAAAAATTTTTAATATAATCTGTGATATATAAATTATCTCTACAATCACTATATTTACTATCATTTACAATTTTATATTCTTGACTCAAGAATAAAATTAAACATTTTATTTCTATGTCGTGTCTACATATATTTGGCAAGTTATTCCATTCAACTTTAAGTTTAAGATTTAGCATAACTCTACCCAACACCCTTCTCAATAATAGCAATCTCATCATCAGTTAGCTCATAGAGTTTGTAAACAACTTTATTAACCTCTAGAGTATTATCTGATTGATTTGTAAAAAGTTTAGATGGCATAAAATCATATTAACAATTTAAAACACTACTAAAAGATTATAAAGAAGAAGTTTATAGATAAAAAGGAAAGAAAAACTATCTGATATATTTATTTACAAGCTTAACAAAAGACATAGGATCTTCTATTTTAGCACCTTCAACAAACATTGCTTGCATTAGAAGTAACTCAGAAATATCACCAAATACTTCTGTATCAGCTTCATCTTTTAGTTTTTGTACTAAATGATGCTCAGCATTAAGCTCTAAGATAGGCTTCATACCCATACCAGGCATAAATGACTGTCCAGCTTCCTCCATCATCTTTTGCATGTGTAAGCTCATACCATAGTCATTTACAACTACACAACTTGGTGAATCAGTTAGACGCTTAGATAAACGCACATCTTCAACTTTATCTTTTAGAGTTTCTTTTACTTCTTCTAAGATTTTTTTGAAATCTTTAGATTCTTTTTCAAATTTCTCTTTGTTTTCTTTAGTCTCAAACTTATCAAGATCGATATCGCCTTTGATAATAGACTTCATATGCTTACCATCAAACTCAGTCAATGTAGACATCATCCACTCATCGATACGATCTGACATTAGGATTACTTCGATACCTTTCTTCTTGAATGCTTCAAGTTGAGGGTTATTCGCAGCAGCTTTATAACTATCAGATGTAATATAGTAGATAGTATCTTGACCTTCTTTCATACGCGAAATATAGTCAGCTAAAGAAACTGTCTGCTTAGAGTCACCACTTTCAGTAGTTGCAAATCTTAATAGACCAGCAATCTTTTCTTTATTTGAGTAATCATCTGATACACCTTCTTTCAGCACTTGACCAAAGTTATCCCAGAATTTTTGATATTTTTCTGTATCTTTATTAGCAAGTTTTTTAAGCTCACTAAGAATTTTAGAAGTTGTAGCTTTTCTGATTTTATCAATAACTTTATTATGCTGTAATATCTCACGTGATACGTTTAGTGGTAAATCAGCAGAGTCAATAACACCCTTAACAAATCTTAAATATGGAGGTAGTAATTCCTTATTCTCCATAATGAAGACTCTACGCACATACAATGATAAACCATAATCTTTATCTCTATTCCAGAAGTCAAAAGGCTTATTCTCTGGAATATACAACAAGCTGTTGTACTCAAGGTTACCTTCTACTTTGTTATGTATCCACATTGAAGCATTAGCAAAATCATGAGATATATACTTATAAAACTCTTGGTATTCTTCATCAGTTACTTCATCTTTTGATCTTAACCAAATAGCTTTAGTATTGTTTACAGTCTCATACTCATCTTTGATAGTTTCTTTGCCATCTTTATCATGCTCAACTTTTTTCATTTGAATTGGAGTGTTGATACAATCAGAATACTTGTGAACTAAGCCTTTTAATAAGTTATGCTCAAGTAGATCTAACTGATCTTCTTTGATATGAAGAGTTATCTCTGTACCACGTTTTTCTTTAGTGATAGTTTCTACTGTAAAGCCATTTTTCGCATCAGAAACCCACTTAGTTGCCTGAGCCTTATCTTGACCTGCTTTTCTAGTTCTAACAGTAACTTTATCAGCAACGATAAATGATGAATAAAAACCAACACCAAACTGACCAATAAGCTCATTATCTTTACTCTTATCACCAGTTAGGCTTTCTAAGAATTTCTTAGTACCAGATTTTGCAATAGTACCAAGGTTGTCAATAACCTCTTCTTCTGTCATACCAATACCATTATCACTAACTGTAATAGTCTTAGCATCTTTATCAAAATCTACTTTTATTGCATAATCTGCATCACCTTCACTTAATTCTGTGTTTGAGATACTTTCATATCTTAGCTTCTCAATTGCATCAGAACTGTTAGATACAAGCTCTCTTAGGAAAATTTCACGATTTGAATATAGCGAATGAATTACAAGGTGAAGTAATTTATCTACCTCAGTTTCAAAAGTATATTTTTTTTCTGACATTTTATATAACCCTCTTTTGTTATACTCATTTAAATAAAATCTATGACAATGTATATATGAGAGTTATTATTATTTTTTTCAAGAATTTTTTATATTAATTACACTTTTAAAGACTAATCTGGCAAAGAACCCTTATCAATCTTACATTTCTTTTTAGCAGCTTCCTCGCGTTCTTGTCGCATTTCTTCAATAAAAGCACCTCCTATAAGGCCACTAGGAATAGCAAAAACTCCTATACCAAGCATTGAAAGAGCTGCAGCTATAATTCTACCTGCTAGCGTTACAGGATACATATCACCATACCCAACCGTTGTTAGAGTCGTCACTCCCCACCATAATGTCTTTGATATAGTTGAAAATACCTGTGGTTGTGCATTATGCTCTGCGTAAAACATCATTACACAAGATATTATTAATATTACAAAGATTAAACAGTATGATACTAACAGCTCAAGATAGATTTTTTTAAAGACATTAATTAATCTATTCATAATTGCTGAATTTTGGAATATTTTGAATATACGTAACAATCTAAGCACAATTAACTCATGAGAATTTACACCAAACATAGCTAGTATCAACGGTAAAAAGATAGCTATAAAATCGATAACATTATAAAACTTAAAAATAAACACTAATTTCTTAGGCGATATAACTAATCTAATAATATATTCGATAGAAAAAATCGCTGAAAAAATAATATTAACATAGTTAAGGTAATCTATATCTCCATAATCTACTTGCGTTATTAAGGTTATAGAATTAATAATAACCAATATGATAATTACACACTGGTAAAGTTTATGAGCCATATAAATAAACTAAATAATAAAAAATTATAAAGTAATTTTAGCAAATATATTTGGAATAATGAGAATAAAAATTTAGATATTTTTGGATAAGAATTTTGAGATAAAAAGAGATATTATTCTTCGTCAGCAGCTTCTTCTACTTCAGGTCTGTCTACTAATTCGATGAAAGCCATAGGCGCTTTATCACCAAATCTGTAACCACACTTAAGGATTCTAGTGTAACCACCAGCTCTTTCTGCATAACGCGCACCAAACTCTTCGAAAAGCTTAGTTACAGCAGCTTTGTTTCTTAAGAAGTCAAAAGCTTGTCTTCTTAAAGCAACTGATTGTGCTTTGAACTCGTTAGAATTAACATCTAACTCATTTCTTAATTTATATTCTCTTTTAGCTAAAGTAACTAAAGGCTCAACGATAGTTCTTAACTCTTTAGCTTTTGGTAAAGTAGTTTTGATAAGCTCATGATTGATCAAAGAAGCTGACATGTTTTTAAACATAGCTTTTCTATGACTACTAGTTCTACCAAATTTTCTACCTTTCTTATGATGTCTCATAGTAATTACTCCTTTATAGTTAATATTATATGATTACTATATTTATTAATTTATTTTCCTTCAACTAACTCTCTAAAGTTATCAATCTGAACACCTAGAGATAAGTTGTTGTCTATCAATATTTGCTTAATCTCATTTAGAGATTTTTTACCTAAATTAGGTATCTTCATAAGTTTAGACTCACTGTATTGAACAAGATCACCAAGATACTTGATGTTCTCAGCTCTTAAACAGTTAGATGATCTTACAGTAAGCTCTAAGTCATCAATTGGTTTAAGAAGTATAGGATCAATATTAGAATCTAATAAAGCATCTCCAGTTTTACCATTGCTTGGTACTTTAAGAGATACAAAAACTGACATTTGCTCACAAAAATATTCTAAAGCTTTTGTAACAGCTGCTAGTGGTTCTACAGTACCATTTGTTTTCAAAAATACTTCTAGAATATCACTATCACCATTATCAATTACTTCAAATGCAACTCTTTTGATTGGGTTATAGTCTGCATCAACAGCTATATCACCAACTCTGTCTAGTTCAATTGGTACAGCTGAAAGTATTCCAACATTTCTGCCATAGTCAACTGTTGCAACTAAACTGAACTCTCTTTGATTTGTCAAAGTAGCTATAGGTTGATCTTTATTTATAATCTCTACACCTTGAGTTGTCTTAAAGTCACCAGCTGTAACAACACCTGCTTTATCAACAGATAACTCTAACTCAACACTTTCAACGCCTTTGTCAAGTTTGATTGCTACTTTCTTTAAGTTAGAAACGATTTCGACAACATCTTCTTTGACATCTTCTAAAGCAGAATACTCATGTAATACATCTTTAATATTTACTTTAATAATAGATGCACCAGGAAGAGAAGATAATAAAACCCTTCTAATAGAGTTGCCAAGGATATGAGCCATACCTTTTTCTACAGGAGAAAGCTGTACTTTATATCCTAAAGCACCTAAATCCTCTTTAAGCTGTATATTAGGTAAAAATTCTTGGTTTGAATTATTATTACTCACTAAAAAATCTCCTTGAAATAAAGGCCATAAAGAGCCACTAAAGATAATAAAATATTATTTATTATTACTTAGAGTAAAGCTCGATGATTAATTGTTCATTTATGTCTGATGATAACTCAGATCTGTCTGGAGAAGCCTTCATAGTACCTTCTAATGAATCAGTATTTACATCGATCCAAGAAAGTTCTTTTCTACTTTTAGCAAGCTCAACAGCATTTTGAATTCTTAATTGTTTTTTAGCTTTCTCTCTTACTGCAACTATATCACCAGCTTTAACTTGAGCAGATGGTACGTTACAAGTATGTCCATTAAGAACTATACCTTTATGAACAACAAGTTGTCTAGCTTCTGCACGAGT
Source organism: Francisella sp. LA112445 (assembly GCF_012224145.1). Taxonomy (NCBI): domain Bacteria; kingdom Pseudomonadati; phylum Pseudomonadota; class Gammaproteobacteria; order Thiotrichales; family Francisellaceae; genus Francisella; species Francisella sp. LA112445. Next base: position 254,061 of record NZ_CP041030.1, on the reverse strand, counting down.
AGCAGCAAAGCCCATTCTATAAACAACATTGTCTAATCTTGATTCTAATATTTCTAATAAAGTAGCACCAGTGTTACCTTTTCTTCTATTAGCTTCAAGATAGTATTTTTTGAACTGACCTTCTAAAACTCCGTACATACGACGAACTTTTTGCTTTTCTCTTAACTGTAAACCATAGTCAGAAAGACGCGCTCTTCTTGCTCCATGTTGACCTGGCGCAGTATTCATTTTGCATTTTTCGTCGTTAGCTTTTACGCCACTTTTTAAAAATAAGTCAGTACCTTCTCTTCTAGAAAGTTTACACTTTGGTCCTAGATATCTAGCCATTATTTATTTCCCTTTAAAATATTAAACACGACGTTTCTTAGGAGGACGACAACCATTATGAGGTAATGGAGTCACATCTGTTATACTTGATACTTTTAGGTTCTTAGCGTTTAAAGCTCTAACAGCTGAATCTCTACCTGAACCTGGTCCTTTTACTAAAACATCTACATTTTTAACACCATATTCTAGAGCCATATCAGCTGCTCTTTCTGCTGCAACCTGAGCAGCGAAAGGTGTACTTTTTCTTGAACCTCTAAAGCCACTACCGCCAGAAGTTGCCCAAGATAAAGCATTACCTTGTCTATCTGTGATAGTCACTATAGTGTTATTAAAAGATGAGTAAATATGAGCAACTGCATCAGTAACTACTCTTTTTACTTTTTTCTTTGATGATCTAACAGACTTAGCCATATAATCTACCCTTTAATCTTTATAGTTATAATTGTATTACGCCTTGATTGGCTTTCTTGGACCCTTACGAGTACGAGCATTAGTCTTCGTTCTTTGCCCTCTTACAGGAAGGCTACGACGATGTCTTCTACCTCTGAAGCAACCTAAGTCCATAAGTCTTTTTATGTCCATAGAAACTTCACGACGCAGGTCACCTTCTACAGTATATTTAGCAACCTCTGTTCTTAAGGCTTCAACTTGCTCTTCTGTTAATTCTTTGATTTTAACAGTTGGATCTAGTTTACAAGATTCACATATTTGTTGTGCTCTTGTCTTGCCTATTCCATAAATTGAAGTTAATCCTATTACTGTATGTTTATGAACAGGAATATTAACACCAGCTATACGAGCCATCTAATTCACTCCTAAATAATTATTCTTAATTTATTTGCTATCAAAGCAATTAGTAACTTGCTAGGATAACTTTTTAAAAACAAATAATCAAGCTTTATTTAATTTTGCTTGACTGATTAACCTTGTCTTTGCTTATGTCTAGGGTCTGTACATATCACACGAACAACTCTGTTACGCTTGATAACTTTACAGTTTCTACACATTTTTTTAACTGAAGCTCTAACTTTCATTATATTTCTCCAAAAAATATTTCTCTATTTTCTCTTACCGCTAAGATTTGCTTTTTTCAGTAAAGAATCATATTGTGTTGACATCATATGTGATCTAACCTGAGCCATAAAGTCCATCATCACAACTACAACAATTAGTAAAGATGTTCCACCGAATGTAAATGATAAACCTTGTGCAAAGAATTTCACTACAAATATCGGTAACAAACATATAGCTGTAATATATAATGAACCAACTAAAGTTAATCTTGTCATAACTGCATCTATATACTTAGCTGTTTGCTCACCAGGTCTTACACCCGAAATATAAGCGCCAGATTTCTTTAAGTTATCCGCCGTTTCTTTTGGATTAAATACTAATGAAGTATAAAAGAAACAGAAAAATATAATAGTCGCAGCAAATACTACTGTATAAACTATACTACCTGGTTGTAACATCTCAGCAACATCAGCTAACCAGCCTAGTGAATTATAGTTAGATAACCAACCAATTAAAACACCTGGAACCATAAGTATAGATGAAGCAAAGATCGCTGGGATTACACCAGCCATGTTTAGCTTCAACGGCAAATGACTAGTCTGAGCAGCAAACATTTTTCTGCCCTGCTGTCTTTTTGCATAATTCACAGTAATCTTTCTCTGTGCGCTTTCCATAAATACTACAAATGCTATTACTAACAAAAGAAGTATTAAAAGAACCCAAACAGATAAATATGATATTACATGTTGATTTGCCTGAGATAGAGTATTTGATATTTCAAATGGAAGGTTTGCAATAATACCCGAAAAAATTAGTAGTGAAATACCATTTCCCACACCTCTTTCCGTGATTTGCTCACCTAACCACATCAAAAACATACTACCAGTAGTAACTGAAACAATAGTTGTTAAATAAAATAACGGCATATTGTTAGTTGTTACTAAACCATCTTGATGCAGAACAAATGCAACAATACCAAATGATTGCACTACAGCCAAAGCAAGAGTAAAATATCTTGTATACTGAGTGATTTTTTTCTGACCAGATTCACCTTCTTTTTTCAGCTCTATAAACTTAGGATATACAGCTGATAACATTTGAAAGACAATCGATGCAGAAATATAAGGCATCACACCCAAAGCAAAGATACTCATTTGAGTAAGAGCGCCACCAGAGAACATATTAAACATGCTCATCAAACCACTTGTTGATGAGTGTTGATTTGAAATAATTTGAACCAATTTTGTAGGATCAATATTAGGTATAGGAATATATACTCCTAATCTAAATACTAATATAGCAATAACTACGAAAATTAGTCTTGATTTTAATTCACCTGTTGTACCAGAAGCACTATTAAACTTTGACATATCTTTAATCTTACTCTACTTTACCACCAGCTTTTTCGATAGCTTCTTTAGCACCTTTTGTGCAAGCTATACCTTTAAGGTTAACAGCTTTTTCGATTTCTCCAGAAGCTATTACTTTTGCTGTTTTAATATCTTTTCTAATAAGACCAAGATCTTTTAAAGTATCTAGAGTTACTTCATCAGCAGCTACATGATTTAACTCATGAAGTCTGATCTCAGCAACAAATCTTTTAGACGCAGAAGTGAAACCAAATTTTGGTAGTCTTCTTTGTAAAGGCATTTGACCACCTTCGAAACCTACCTTATGGTAACCACCTGAACGTGCTTTTTGACCTTTGTGACCCTTACCAGAAGTTTTACCTAAACCACTTCCTATACCACGACCAAGCCTTTTTGGAGCGCTTTTAGAGCCAGCAGCAGGAGCAATTGTATTTAATTTCATTTGATACTACCCCTCTATCTTAACCATATAATATATTTTATTAGCCATACCACGATTTGCTGGAGTATCTAATACTTCAACAGTGTGGTTGATCTTTCTTAGGCCTAAACCTCTAGCAGATGCTATGTGGTTTTGCTTACGACCAATCAGGCTTTTTACTAAAGTAACTTTAAATGTTTTAGCTTCGCTCATTTTAATTACCCCTGAATCTCTTCAACAGATAGACCTCTTTTATCAGCGATCTGTTCTGGTGATTTAATTTTCGCCAAGCCTGAGATTGTTGCTCTAACAACGTTTACAGGATTTGTTGAACCATATGTTTTTGCTAAAACGTTATGAACACCAACAGCTTCAAATACAGAACGCATAGCACCACCAGCAATAATACCAGTACCAGCAGATGCAGGCTGCATAAACACTTTTGAAGCACCATGGTTAGCCATAGTAGCATACCATAACGTATCGTTATTTAGATTCACTGATACCATGTTTTTCTTAGCGTTTTCCATAGCTTTTTGGATAGCAACAGGCACTTCTCTTGATTTACCTCTACCTACACCAATTCTACCTTTACCGTCACCTACAACAGTTAGTGCGGCAAAGCTCATGATTCTACCACCTTTTACTGTCTTAGAGTGTCTTTTAACACTAACTAACTTTTCAATCAGCTCTTCGTTCTTTTTTACTTCATTAGACATAATGAATAATCATCCATATTTTATTTATTAAAACTGTAGACCATGCTCTCTAGCAGCTTCTGCTAAAGCTTTAACACGTCCATGATACTTATATCCAGATCTATCAAAAGCAACTTGCTCGATACCTTTGTCTTTACATCTATTAGCAATAACTTCGCCAACGATTGCAGCAGACTCAACATTACCAGTATATTTACATTTTGCTTTAACATCTTTCTCTACAGTAGACGCAGAAGCTAATACAGTAGAACCATCACCAGAAATTACTTGAGCATATACATGCTTAGGTGTTCTATAAACACAAAGTCTAGTATGCCCTAATTCTCTTAGCTTAATTCTAGTACGCTTACTACGATTTAAACGAGCAGTTTTTTTATCCATAATAATACTATCCTTTACTAACTACTTCTTCTTAGCTTCTTTCTTAGCTACATATTCGTCTTCATAACGAACACCTTTACCTTTGTAAGGCTCAGGCTTTCTATAGTCTCTAATTTCAGCTGCTACTTTACCTAAAAGCTCTTTGTCAGCGCTTTTAAGAACGATTTCTGTAGGAGCTGGAGTCTCTGCAGTTACACCTTGTGGTAAAGCATATACAACTGGGTGAGAAAAACCTAATGTAAGATTTAATTCACTACCTTGAGCTTTAGCACGGTAACCAACACCTATAATTTTTAGCTTTCTTTCAAAACCTTTGCTTACACCTTCAACCATGTTGTTTAGGATAGCTCTTGCAGTACCTGATTGAGCAACTGCATTTTTACTATTATTGTTAGGTGTAACTGTTGCTTCATTATCTGCAACATTAAAAGTCACATCAGTAGAAAAAGTTTTGTTTAAAGTAGCCTTAGCTCCTTTAACTTCTACCTGATTGCCAGCAGCAACGTTGATTGTAACACCGCTTGGGATAGCAACAGGTTTTTTACCTATTCTTGACATATCAAATCTCCTTGCTAACTTAAGCTACGTAGCCAATTACTTCGCCACCAACACCAAGAGCTCTTGCTTTTCTATCACTTACTAAACCTTTAGAAGTAGAGATAATAGCAACACCAAAACCACCATATACTTTAGGTAGCTCTTCGTGAGACTTATATATTCTCAAACTAGGTCTAGAAACTCTTTTGATCATCTCGATCACAGGAGTACCAGCATGATACTTAAGCTCAATTTCTATAGAAGGATGACCAGCAGAAGTTGTACCTTTAGTACAGCTTTTAACATAGCCTTCTTTAACTAAGAAGTTTGCGATTTCCATTTTCAACTTTGAAAATGGTACAGAAACAGTTTCTTTCTCAGAAGAAAGACCATTTCTGATTCTTGTAAACATATCCGCGATAGGATCTTGCATACTCATAACTTAAAATTCCTTATTACCAACTAGCTTTCTTCAAACCAGGAACATCTCCTGCCATTGCATACTCTCTAAGCTTATTACGACATAAGCCAAATTTTCTGTATACAGCATGTGGCCTACCTGTTACTTTACATCTTCTTTGTACTCTAGAAGCTGAAGAGTTTACTGGTAGTTTTTGCAGTTTAATTTGAGCTTCCCATACTTGTTCTTCAGTAGAATTTACATCAAGAATAATAGCTTTAAGCTCAGCTCTTTTTTGAGCATATTTAGCTACTAATTTTTCTCTCTTCAATTCTCTCTGAATCATTGATTTTTTCGCCATTTAAAACCCCAATTTAGATTAAGACTTAAAAGGAAAACCGAATGCTTTAAGCAAAGCTCTTCCTTGGTCATCATTTTTAGCTGTAGTAGTTATCGAAATATCTAAACCTCTGATTGAGTCAACTTTATCATAATCAATCTCAGGGAAAGAGATTTGCTCTCTCATACCTAAGCTGTAGTTTCCTCTACCATCAAAAGACTTAGCACTTAAACCCCTAAAATCTCTAATTCTAGGAATAGCAATTGTTATAAGTCTATCTAAAAATTCATACATACGCTCACCACGTAAAGTAACTTTACAACCGATTGGCCATCCATCACGGATTTTAAAACCAGCAATTGATTTTTTAGACTTAGTAACAACAGGCTTTTGACCAGCAATAGCTGTCAAATCATTTAATGCAAAAGTCATAATCTTTTTGTCTTTTGCAGCATCACCCACACCCATATTAAGAGTAATTTTCTCAATAGCAGGTACTTCCATTATATTATCTACATTAAGCTCGTTTTTTAACTTAGCAACAAGCTCTTTTTGATAATGATCCTTTAATCTTGCCATAAAACTTAGTCCTATAAGTCTACAAGCTCGCCATTTGATTTAAAGTAGCGAACCTTTTTCTCATCAACAAACTTATAACCCACTCTATCAGCTTTCTCAGTAGCTGGGTTAAAGATAGCAACGTTAGAAGCATCTACAGGAAGTTCTTTTTCAACAACTCCACCTTCAACACCTCTATTTGGGTTAGGCTTAACGTGTTTCTTAACAACATTAATACCTTCCACTAAAACCAAAGAACCACCTTTAGCGAATGACTTAACAACGCCTCTGCGACCTTTGTCTTTACCAGCGATAACGATTACATCATCACCTTTTTTTAATCTATTCATTACTTACACCTCAATAAATAACTATAATACTTCTGGTGCTAAAGATACGATCTTCATAAACTTCTCAGTACGAAGTTCCCTTGTTACAGGGCCAAAGATACGAGTTCCCATTGGTTGTCCGTTAGCATTTAGTAGCACGGCAGCATTGCCGTCAAAACGAACCTTAGAACCATCTTTTCTGCGCACACCTTTAGCTGTTCTCACAACTACAGCATTATATACAGATCCTTTCTTAGCTTTACCTCTTGGAGCAGCTTCTTTCACAGTTACTTTAATCACATCACCAATAGATGCATATCTGCGATGAGAGCCACCCAAAACTTTTATACACTCAACTCTCTTAGCGCCACTGTTATCAGCAACTTGGAGTTCTGTTTGCATTTGAATCATACAAATAACCCTTATTTATTATTATATAAGACTGCTTGTGGATTTTTGCAGTCCGATAAATATACCAATAAACAAAAATAAAATCAAATTTATTATTTTTCTCTATGGATAATATCTACTAAACACCACTTCTTAGTTTTTGAATATGGCTTAGTTTCTCTGAACTTGATAACATCACCTTCTTTACATTCATTCTTCTCATCATGAACATAATACTTAGTAGTTTTCTTAACGAATTTACCATATAAAGGGTGCTTAACGTATCTTTCAGCTCTTACTACTACAGTCTTATCCATAGCAACGCTAGAAACTTTACCTTCTAACAATCTAATTTTATCGCTCATCTTTCAGGCACCTATTTATTCTTTTCTGATATTATTGTATTTATACGAGCAATATCTCTTTTAGCACTTTTGAATAAGTGATTCTTTTTTAATTGCCCTGTACCCTTTTGCATACGAAGAGAAAATAATTGTTGCAATAACTCAATTTTCGCTTCTTGCAATTGGTCAATACTTTTACCTCTATAATCTTTTAAAGTATCATTTCTTTTCATTACATCACCTGCTTTTCAACAAAAGTTGTCTGCACTGGCATTTTAGCTGCTGCTCTTGCAAAAGCTTCACGCGCTAATTCTTCTTTAACACCAGTAATTTCATATAGTACACGTCCTGGTTGAATTTGAGCAACCCAATATTCAACTGAACCTTTACCTTTACCCATACGAACTTCAAGAGGCTTTTCTGTAATAGGTTTATCTGGGAAGATTCTTATCCATACTTTACCACCACGCTTAATGTGACGGTTAATAGCTCTTCTTCCTGCTTCTATTTGTCTAGCAGTGATTCTGCCTCTAGATGTTGCTTGAAGACCAAACTCACCAAAGCTTACTTTATTACCTCTGTGAGCTAAGCCTCTATTACGCATCTTCTGCTGTTTACGAAACTTTGTACGCTTAGGCTGTAGCATTATCTAGCTCCTTTTTTATTATTATTCTGATTCGTTTGACCAGGAAGGATTTCACCTTTATAGATCCAAACTTTAACACCGATAATACCATAAGTAGTTAAAGCTTTTGATGTAGCATAGTCCACATCAGCTCTGAATGTTTGAAGAGGAACTCTACCATCTCTAGCCCACTCAGAACGTGCGATCTCAGCACCACCTAAACGACCACTTACCATGATCTTGATACCCTTAGCACCTGACTTCATAGCACCTTGCATAGCTTTTTTCATTGCTCTTCTGAACATTACTCTTTTTTCTAATTGTTGAGCAACGCTATCAGCTACTAATTTAGCATCTATTTCAGGCTTACGAACTTCTTCAATGTTGATTTGAACAGGAACACCCATTAACTTGTTAACTTCTGCACGAAGCTTTTCAACATCTTCACCTTTCTTACCAATTACAATACCAGGTCTTGCTGTATGAATTGTAATCTTAGCATTTTGAGCAGGTCTCTCAATCTGAATCTTACTAACTGCTGCTGAAGCAAGTTTTTTGTATAAAAACTCTCTAACCTTAATATCTTCATTAAGCTTAGTAGCGTAGTCAGAAGAGTCAGCATACCAAGTTGAGTTATGCTCTTTTACTATGCCTAATCGAATTCCATTAGGATTTACTTTTTGACCCATTTTTACTACACCTCTTAATTTTTCTCAGCAACTTTCACAGTGATATGTGAAGTTCTTTTTAAAATACGATTACCACGACCTTTTGCTCTAGCTTCAAAACGCTTCATAGTAGGACCTTCATCAACGAATACTGTTGAAACAAATAAAGAATCAACATCCATACCGTCATTATGCTCAGCATTTGCAACAGCAGAGTTTAAAACATCTTTGATTAGAACTGCTGCTTTTTTGTTACTAAAAGTCAAAAGATTAATAGCTTTCTCTACAGGTAGACCCCTGATTTGATCAGCAACTAATCTACATTTTTGAGCTGAGATTCTTGCAAATTTTAATTTAGCTTGTACTTCCATGTATATAACCCCAACTATTTCTTCTTAGCTTTCTTATCAGCTGCATGACCACGATAGTTACGAGTTACTGCAAACTCTCCTAACTTATGACCAACCATTTCTTCAGTCATAAGAACAGGCACGTGCTGCTGACCGTTATGTACAGCTATAGTTAAACCTATCATATCTGGCACAATCAATGATCTTCTTGACCATGTTTTGATTGGCTTCTTAGAATTACTTTCTTGCGCTTCAAAAACCTTCTTTAAAAGATGATGATCTACAAAAGGTCCTTTTTTTAATGAACGAGGCACAACCTTCTCCCTAATTACTTACGTTTTTGAACAATCAACTTATTAGAACACTTATTTTTACGCGTCTTATAACCTTTAGTAGGCATACCCCATGGAGACACAGGATGTCTACCACCTGAAGTACGACCTTCACCACCACCATGTGGGTGATCTACTGGGTTCATTGCAACACCTCTAACAGTAGGTCTTACACCTCTCCAGCGCTTAGCACCAGCTTTACCTAAAGATTTTAAGTTATGCTCAGAATTAGATACCACACCTATAACCGCTCTACAATCTAAAAGTACTCTTCTCATCTCACCTGATCTTAGACGAATAATCGCATATGCATTATCCTTACCAACCAACTGAGCAAAAGTACCAGCACTTCTGATCATTTGCGCACCTTTTTTAGGCTTCATTTCGATATTGTGAATAACTGTACCTAGAGGGATGTTTCTAAGTGGCATACAGTTACCAACAGCAATATCAACTCTTTCACCAGAAACTACAGACATATCTTTCTTTAGTCCTTTAGGAGCGATGATGTATCTTCTTTCACCATCAGCATATAAAACTAAAGCAATGTTTGCACTACGGTTAGGATCGTACTCGATTCTCTCAACCCTAGCAGTGATATCGTCTTTATTTCTTTTGAAATCAACTATACGATAGTGTTGCTTGTGTCCGCCACCTTGATGACGCACTGTAATTCTACCAGTATTGTTTCTACCAGCTTTTTTACTTTTAGCTTCTACCAAACCTTTGAATGGCTTACCTGTATGTAATTCTGTATTCTTTACGCTCACTACGTGGCGACGGCCAGGTGAAGTAGGTTTAGCTTTTTTTATTTCAATCATGATTATAAACCTTCTTTATAATTACTCTGCACCAACAAAATTGATATCATGTCCTTCAGCAAGCTTCACATAAGCTTTTTTCCAAGCTTTTGTTCTACCTTCAACACGACCAAATCTACGCGCCTTACCCTTAACATTAAGGATATTCACAGACTCAACTTTAACTTCAAAAAGCTGCTCAACAGCATTTTTTACATCTAGTTTGCTTGCAAATCTAGCAACTTCAAACACGATCGTTGAGTTTGTATCTGAAAGACCATAAGTTTTATCAGAAACATGAGGTCTTATTACAGTTTTTAATAATTTTTCTTGAGAACTCATACTAACTTCTCCTCTATTTCTTTTATAGCTTGCTTAGTGAAAACAATGTTCTCAAAGCATACTAAAGAAACTGGATTAATTTCCACAGAATCACATACTGCTACATTCTTAAGGTTTCTAGAAGATAAGTATACATTCTCACTAAATTCTTCTACACCAACAACAAAAAGTACATCATTAACTCCTAAAGAATCAACAACTGACTTGAACTCTTTTGTCTTTGGAGTTTCTAATTTTAACTCTTCAACCACAGTCATTCTACCTGATCTTACTAGCTCAGATAAGATTGACTTGATAGCGCCTGAATACATTTTACGATTAACTTTTTGCTTATAACTCTTAGGCTTAGCAGCAAATGTCACACCACCTTTTCTGAAGATAGGAGAACGGATAGTACCCGCTCTTGCTCTACCTGTACCTTTTTGTCTCCAAGGCTTAGCTCCACCACCAGACACTTCTGATCTAGTCTTTTGAGCTTTTGTACCTTGACGAGCACCTGCCATATAAGCAACAACAACCTGGTGGATTAGAGATTCGTTATAGTCTGCTGCAAAAACACCATCTGCAACATCTACCACACCAGCCTCTGCACCAGCTAAAGATTTTATATTTAAGTCCACAACAATCTCCGGTATTTAATATTTTATCTACTAACTTTTAACAGCTGGAGTAACAATGATATTGCCACCAACTGAACCTGGAATACCACCTTTTAAAAGTAATAAACCATTTTCCGCGTCCACTCTCACAACCTCAAGAGACTGAATAGTAACGTTTTCGCTACCCATGTGACCAGCCATCTTCTTGTTCTTAAACACTCTACCTGGAGTCTGGTTTTGACCAGTAGAACCGTGAACTCTATGAGAAAGTGAGTTACCATGAGTTGCATCTTGAGTAGCAAAGTTGTGACGCTTAACACCACCTTGGAAACCTTTACCTTTAGATACACCTCTAACATCCACTTTTTGACCAGCTTCGAATATAGTAGCTTCAATAGATGAACCAACTTCATATTCCGCAGCATTATCTATAGCGAATTCCCACAATCCTCTACCCGGCTCAACACCAGCTTTCGCATAGTGACCAGCTGTAGGTTTGTTTACATTAGAACGCTTCTTGAAACCAGTAGTTACTTGTATAGCATTATATCCATCTGTTTCAGTAGTTTTAACTTGAGTAACTTTGTTAGGCTCAACTTGAACTACTGTTACAGGAATAGAAACACCATCTTCAGTAAAAATACGAGTCATACCACATTTGCGACCAACTAATCCTAAAGACATTATTTAATCCTCTATTATTATTATATTAACCCTGTGATTACGATTGACCACAGAGACCTAATTGATTACATTTTTTGAGTTTTTCAAAAAAGTAACGTATATATTAGCTTAAACTGATCTGAACATCAACACCTGATGCTAAATCTAGCTTCATTAGAGCATCTACAGTTTTATCTGTAGGTTCAACAATATCGATCAATCTCTTGTGAGTTCTGATCTCATATTGATCTCTTGCTTTTTTATTTACGTGCGGAGAAATAAGAATTGTAAACTTCTCTTTACGTACTGGTAAAGGAATAGGTCCTTTAACCTGAGCCCCTGTTTTCTTAGCTGTATCAACGATTTCTTGAGTTGAAACATCGATAAGCTTATGATCAAAGGCTTTTAATCTAATTCTAATACGTTGATTATTTATAGCCATTTTAATTATATCCTTTTATTATGAGTTACGTGATTTGATGATTTCATCAGCTATGTTATTTGGTACTTCAGCATACTTTTTGAACTCCATAGAGAACGATGCTCTACCTTGGCTCATAGAACGAACATTAGTAGCATAACCAAACATTTCTGAAAGAGGAACTAAAGCATTAATTACTCTACCACTTGGATTCTCATCCATACCTTCGATGATACCTCTTCTTCTGTTAAGGTCACCCATAACATCACCAAGGTAATCTTCAGGAGTCACAACCTCTACTTTCATAATTGGCTCAAGTATACATGCATTTGCTTTTTTAGCACCTTCTTTAAGAGCCATAGAAGCAGCAATCTTGAATGCCATCTCAGATGAGTCAACATCATGATAAGAACCATCAAATAAAGTAGCCTTAACACCAATCATTGGATAACCAGCTAAAACACCATTTTGCATTTGCTCTTCGATACCTTTAGCAACTGAACCAATATATTCTTTTGGTACTACACCACCAACGATCTCATCAACAAACTCAAATGTTTTCTCTTCGCCTGCTTCATTAGTTTCAACAGCTAATGGCTCAAACTTAACAACAACATGACCATATTGACCACGACCACCAGACTGACGAACAAACTTACTATCTTGTTCAACAGTTCCACGGATAGTCTCTCTGTAAGCAACCTGAGGGTTACCAACATTAGCCTCAACCTTGAACTCACGTCTCATACGATCAACAATAATATCTAAGTGAAGCTCACCCATACCAGAAATAATTGTTTGACCTGACTCTTCGTCAGTTTTTACTCTGAAAGATGGATCTTCCGCAGCTAGCTTACCTAAAGCTATAGACATTTTCTCTTGGTCTGCTTTAGTTTTTGGCTCAACAGCAACAGAAATTACTGGCTCAGGGAATTCCATTCTCTCTAAGATAACCACATCATCTTGATCACATAGAGTATCACCAGTAGTTACATCTTTAAGACCGATACATGCAGCGATATCACCAGCACGTACTTCTTTGATCTCTTCACGCTTGTTAGAGTGCATCTGTACGATACGACCTACACGCTCTTTTTTACCTTTAACCGGGTTATAAACAGCATCACCAGACTTAAGTACACCTGAATAAACACGGATGAACGTTAAGTTACCAACAAACGGGTCAGTAGCTAGTTTAAACGCAAGAGCTGCAAATGGCTCTTCATCAGATGAAGGACGAGAAGCTGGTTCACCATCTTCTGTTTCACATTTGATAGCAGCAACTTGATTAGGAGCTGGTAAGTATTCAACAACACCATCAAGAACAGCTTGAACACCTTTGTTTTTGAACGCTGATCCACAGAACGCAAGAACGATTTCATTATTAAGAACTCTTGTGCGAAGACCCTGCTTGATTTCAGCATCAGAAAGCTCACCTTCTTCAAGATATTTTTCCATAAGCTCTTCTGAAGACTCAGCCGCAGCCTCAATCATCTCCATACGTAACTCTTCTGCTCTATCTTGAAGCTCAGCTGGAATGTCAACAAGCTCATATGTTAAGCCCATATCTTCTTCATTCCACATAATTGCTTTCATCTTGATAAGATCAACAACACCTTTAAAGTCTTCTTCTGCACCTATATTTAATTGAACAGGAACAACATTTGCTTTAAGACGAGTTCTGATTTGACCACATACTCTTTCAAAGTCAGCACCAGATCTATCCATCTTGTTTACAAATACGATTCTTGGAACACCATATTTGTTAGCTTGACGCCATACAGTCTCAGACTGAGGCTCAACACCTGATGAACCACAAAATACAACAACAGCACCATCTAACACACGTAAAGAACGCTCTACTTCAATTGTAAAGTCAACGTGGCCTGGAGTGTCAATGATATTAATACGATGCTCAGGAAACTGCTGATCCATACCTGACCAGAAAGTAGTTGTCGCAGCAGAAGTAATTGTAATACCTCTTTCTTGCTCTTGCTCCATCCAGTCCATAGTAGCTGCACCATCATGCACCTCACCAATCTTATGAGAAAGACCTGTATAGAAAAGGATACGCTCAGTAGTAGTTGTTTTACCTGCATCCACGTGGGCACAGATACCAATATTTCTATATTTTTCTAAACTTGTTTTACGAGACACTTTATATTCCCCTTATTACCATCTGAAGTGAGCAAACGCTTTGTTAGCTTCTGCCATCTTATGAGTATCTTCTCTCTTCTTAACAGCAGCACCTCTACCCTCTACAGCTTCAAGAATCTCAGCAGCAACCCTGTCGCCCATAGTATTCTCTTTTCTCTTACGTGCAGCATCAATTATCCATCTCATACCTAAAGTTTGACGACGCTCTGGTCTAACTTCTACAGGAACTTGATATGTAGCACCACCAACACGGCGAGACTTAACCTCTACCATTGGACTAACGCTTTCTAACGCATTTTCAAAAACTTCAACTTCATTAGCTGAAGCATCTTTTGCTTTAATTTTATCAAACGCACCATATACAATTTTCTCAGCTACTGATTTTTTACCATCTAGCATGATATGGTTAACAAACTTAGCAACTACCTGACTCTTATACTTAGGATCAGGTAAAATATCTCTTTTAGGAGCTCTATTTCTTCTAGACATTTTTACACCTTTTTCAAATGTTAAATTTTAAACACAAACTAAGACTTAGGACGCTTCGTACCATACTTAGAACGACCGTGCTTACGATTATTAACACCTGAAGTATCTAAAGCACCCCTAACGATGTGGTAACGCACACCTGGTAAATCTTTAACCCTACCACCTCTGATAAGCACAACACTATGCTCTTGTAGGTTATGGCCTTCACCACCAATGTAACTTGTTACCTCAAAACCACTCGTTAATCTTACACGAGCTACTTTTCTAAGTGCTGAGTTAGGCTTCTTAGGAGTTGTAGTATAAACTCTCGTACAAACACCTCTTCTTTGAGGACAAGCCTTCAACGCAGGAACCTTAGACTTAACAACCGATCTCTTGCGAGGGTTGTTCACCAACTGATTTATAGTTGCCATTAGTTATTATTCTCCGTTTTTTATCAGTTTTTGATTAAATAATTTCAAATGCTAGACAAAGGCATCGCCTATGCAAAAATAGCATTAGGCAACAATAATAACAAAAAAGCAAAAAAAAGAAAAGAAAAAGTATTATTTATTAGATTTTCCGAAAACAGACTTAAATGCAACATACAGATAGTTACACATAGAGTAAACCGTTAGAATCACAGCAATATATAACATCAAGAAACCCAAAAATATAAACCATGTGTTAAAGCTTGAATAATCGATAGAGTGTCTAAAGTCTATAGCAGGTTTAATTAAGAATATAAATAACGCCGCCATCTGAGCCGTAGTTTTAACCTTACCCCAAATACCAACCTTAACAACACTACGCTGACCCAACTCAGCCATCCACTCACGCAAAGCAGACACTAAAATTTCACGACAAATCATAACAATAGCAGGTATTGTAGCCCACCAGTAAGGATACATCTCCACAAATAAGCACAGCGCTGTAGCAACAATAAGCTTATCAGCAACAGGATCCAAAAAAGCTCCTAACTTACTTGTCTGCTCCCATTTACGCGCTAAATACCCATCCAACCAATCAGTAGCAGCTCCTAACAAAAATAGCGTAGCCGTAATCCCATGATGATGAGGGAAATTAAAATAGTAACATATCACTATAAAAGGTATTAGAACTAAACGTCCAAAAGTTAAAATATTAGGGAGATTAAAAAACATAAACCTAAACTCCTGTATGACCAAAACCACCAACAGCTCTAGCAGTTTCTTGTGAAAACTCTTCAACAACATTAAAAGTTGCTTGAACAACAGGAACTATAACAAGCTGAGCAAACCTCATCAAAGGTTCAATCTCTATAACCTCTTGAGAACGATTAAAACAAGAAACTTTTAATTCACCCTGATAATCAGAATCTATAAGCCCAGTACCATTCCCAAGCACTAAACCTTTCTTATGCCCTAAACCCGATCTTGGCAAAATCATTGCCGCATAACCAGGATCGGCCACATTAATAGCTATACCAGTCCCAATAAGCTTACACTCACCGGGATTTAAAAATACACTCTCAGAGATACAAGCTTTTAAATCAACAGCCGCCGAACCTTCTGTTCCATAGCGTGGCAATTCATTCACAATCTCTTTATTCAAAAACCTAAGCTCAATATTCACAAAAACCCCTATAAAATAAATACGCCAGCAAAATACCCTAGCATTACAAATATTGGTAAAGTAGGCATATAGCCATCTAATCTGTCAAGCACTCCACCATGACCAGGCAAGATATTACCACTATCTTTAACTCCTGCGATGCGCTTCATCATACTTTCAAACACATCACCAACAACAGACAACACCGCAACAAGAGCTGAAATCAACACCATATAAACATACTCAAGAGGAGTCAGCCCCATATACATTAAGAATACTATAGCAACTATGATAGCACAAAGCATTCCACCAAGAAGACCTTCTATAGTTTTATTTGGACTCAGCCTAGGCAACATCTTATGCTTACCGATCGCCTTACCTGTGAAGTATGCTCCACTATCAGCAGCGGCAACAACCAAAATAAACATAAATATCCACGCCACATTATTGCTATGTAGTACATATAAGCAGGCAGCAAAAGGAGCTATAGTAAACAACCCTAAAACAAGCATTTCTTTAGATGAGATAGTACTTATTTTCTCTCTCTCATACTGGCTTAATCTAAATATAGCGTACAACCAAAATATAGGGAAAATATACTGCAAATAAATAAAAAACTGAGAAACCACAAAAGCTGCAACCACAAATACAATAAGATACTTAAGCATAGAATCCTGCTCAACCTTTGCTAACTTTAACCACTCATACGCAGACAAAATAGCGACAAGGAAAACCCCAACCCCAAACAAGTACTCAGATGCATATAGTAAAAAACAAAACACTACTGCCACAAGCACTACACCAGTTATAATTCTTTCTTTCATAATTTCCTCTTATCTAATCTGCTCACCACTTTTACCAAACCTTCTCTGGCGAGAATAAAAATACTCCACTGCTTTATCCAGCTCTTTTTTAGAGAAGTCTGGCCACATAACATCCGTAAAATACATTTCCGCATATGCAAGTTGCCATATCATAAAATCACTTAGGCGAACCTCACCACTTGTACGAATAAGTAAATCAACTGGCACATTTCCGGCTGTCAAATACTCACCAAACATTTGTTCTGTAATATCACTCGATAATACCTTTTGATCTTTAACATCATCTACTACAGCTTTAACTGCTTGTACGATATCCCAACGCCCTGCATAATCTACAGCTAACCTTAACTGTAAACCAGTATTTTGACTTGTTAAAGATTCAGTTTCAGAAATTATACCCAGAAGCTTTGATGAAAGTCTCGTCTTATCACCAACAACTTTTAAAGAAATATTATTTTTATGTAACTTAGGTGCTTTATCTTTCAAGGTTTTGCAAAAAAGATCCATTAAGTCTTCAACCTCTTGGGCCGGCCTTAACCAATTATCTCTCCCAAAAGCAAAAAGTGTCAAAACTTCTATATTATTTTCAGCGCAATACTCTATTGAAGCATCAACACTAGATATAGCATTTCTATGCCCAAAGATTCTTGGCTTTAATCTACTTTTAGCCCATCTACCATTACCATCCATAATTATGGCAATATGTCTAAGAGTATTTTTCTTAGCCGAAATCATAAATAAATTATAATAAAATTAAACTAGATAAATAATAAGAAAGAATGGATGAAAATACAAGTTTTATTAGAGAATCTAAGAAATTAGACTTCCATTAAGTCTTGCTCTTTCTTAACTGCTAGAGCATCAGCTTGAGCAATCATTTTATCTGTGATTTTTTGAATATTATCTTCAGCTCTTTTTGCTTCATCTTCAGTTATTTCTTTCTCTTTAAGAAGCTCTTTGATGTCACTATTAGCATCACGACGAATATTTCTGATAGAGACTCTGCCACTTTCTGTTTCAGACTTAACTAACTTAACTAGTTCTCTTCTTCTCTCTTCGTTTAATGCAGGCATAGGAACTCTTAAAGAATCACCTAAGTTTGTAGGATTAAGACCAAGATCTGAAGTCATAATAGCTTTTTCAATTTGACCAGAAAGGCCTTTCTCCCACGGAGTAATACCTAAAGTTCTAGCATCTAAAACTGTAACATTTGCCACCTGAGTAATAGGTGTAGCAGAACCATAATAATCTATAGTTACATGAGCTAGGATATCAGGATGAGCACGCCCTGTTCTAATTTTAGCTAAATCATCAGCCAAAACATCCAAAGACTTGCTCATTCTGCTTTCAGCATCTTTTAGAATTTCATTTATCATAAAATAATCCTTTTTAAAAATTAATTAGTCTAAAGTAACCCAAGTACCATGCTTAGAATCAACAACAGCATCAACCAAAGCATTAGACTGAGTCAAATCAAACACATATATTGGAATACCAAAATCTCTACATTGAGTAAAAGCTCCCAAATCCATAACACTCAGCTCTTTTGCAACCACTTCTGAAAAAGAAACTTTCTCAAAGCGTTTTGCATCTGGATACTTATTTGGGTCCTTATCATACACTCCATCTACAGTTGTGGCTTTTAGTAAAGCATCTGCACCAATCTCAACTGCTCTTAAACTAGCTGTAGTATCAGTAGTTACAAATGGATTACCCGTGCCTCCTGCAAAGATCAAAACTTTACCAGCTGCTAATGACTGATTAAATTCATGTGCACTAGCTACTTTAAGTAAACCATCAACACCTTTCGCTGAGAAAACATCTGCCTCGACATTTTCACTAAGAAGCATATCTCGCAAAGCTAAAGCATTAATCATTGTAGCAATCATACCCATCGAGTCTGCAGTAGCCCTTCTGATTTTATCACCAAAGTTGGCTCTTCCGCCTCGCAAGATATTACCACCACCAACAACTATAGCAATTTCAATACCTTGAGATACAAGTGTTTTAATTTGGTCTATGATAGGTTTTGCAGAATCAACATTTATACCAAAACCTTGATCTGCAGATAAAGACTCCCCACTTAGCTTAAGAAGAACCCTCTTAAGCTTTAGAGGTTTTTGAGAACATTCTGACGAATCGTTAGACATATATTAACCTTTAATTTGGCTCATCACCTCTGCTGCGAAGTCTTCTTCTTTCTTCTCGATACCTTCACCAACATCTAGACGAATAAAGCTAACTACTTTTGCATTATTATCTTTAAGAAGTTTTTCAACTTGGATGCTAGGGTCTTTAACAAAAGCCTGACCAGTTAAGCTAACTTCGCCAGTAAACTTCTTCATACGACCAACAACCATCTTCTCAGCGATTTCTTTTGGCTTACCAGACTGCATAGCGATCTCAACCTGGATAGATCTTTCCTTCTCTACAACATCTGCAGGAACATCTTCAGGGTTAACATACTGAGGATTAGCTGCTGTTACATGCATAGCGATATCTTTAGCAAGCTCTTCTTCACCACCCTCTAAAGCAGCAACCACACCAATTCTACCACCGTGAACATACGCACCTAGGTTAGAAGCTTCTGTAGTTTTAACTCTACGAACTTGGATATTCTCACCGATTTTAGCAACTAAAGATTTTCTAGCTTCTTCAACAGTTTCACCAGTTGAAATTTTAGCCTCTAGAACTTCCTCGATAGTTTTTGCATTAGCAGCATGAGCAGCTTTCACAGCTTCACTAGCGAACGCTTTAAAACTTTCGTCTCTAGCAACGAAGTCTGTTTCAGAGTTGATTTCAAGCAACACAGCTCTACCATCAGCAGCATAAGCTTCGATAACACCTTCAGCAGCAACACGAGAAGCTTTCTTATCAGCTTTTGCTTGACCAGAGATTCTCATCTCTTCAGCAGCTTTTTCAATATCACCTTCAGCAGCAACTAGAGCTTTCTTACACTCCATCATGCCAGCACCAGTTCTTTCTCTAAGTTCCTTTACTAATTTAGCAGAAATATTTGACATTGTTTTATTATCCTTGTTTGTTTCTTATGCTTCTTGTTGAGCTTCTACAGCTTCATCAGCTTTTGCTTCAATAGCTCTATCTAGACCTTGAGCATCGATAACAGCATCAGCAAATTTCTTCATATAGAAAGATATAGACTTAACAGCATCATCATTACCTGGGATGATATAGTCAATACCTTCAGGGTTTGAGTTAGTATCTACGATAGATACAACTTTGATACCAAGCTTCTTAGCTTCTTGGATAGCGATGTGCTCTTTATTGCTATCAATAACAACGATAGCATCAGGAATACCGCCCATCTCTTTAATACCACCAAGAACTTTCTCTAACTTCTCAATAGTTCTTAAGTTTTGAAGCATTTCTTTTTTAGTTAAAGATCCAAAAGTACCATCTTCTTTCATCTTTTCTAACTGAGCTAGTCTTTTGATAGATTGTCTAACTGTTTTATAGTTAGTAAGCATACCACCTAACCATCTGTGGCTAACATATGGCATACCACATCTTTTAGCTTCAGTTTCTATGATATCTTGAGCTTGTCTTTTAGTACCAACAAAAAGAACCTTACCACCGTTAGCAACAGTTTTACCAACAAAGTTAACAGCATCTTGGAAAAGAGGAACTGTTTTTTCTAAGTTGATGATATGTACACCATGGTTAATACCAAAGATGTATTCATTCATTTGTGGGTTCCAGAAAGCTTTTTTGTGTCCGAAGTGAACACCAGCAGATAACATTTCTTTCATTAAAGACATTTTATTAATCCTTATTTATTTGGGTTATATCTAACACTTCAAGCCAGCTCAAATATCGTAAACGACACCCTTTAAGCTAACATTATTTTGCTAAAGTGTATGATTTATTAATTAAACATTTACTTATATATAAAAATATAAGCTTGCTTATTCTATCATAAGATATCTAAAAATTACAAAAATTTATTCCTCACTAGAGGTGAAGCCATATCTGAAGAGATCAACAAGAGTTTGCATATATAAATTATACCCCAGAAATATAGCATTGACTTCTAAACCATATACATCCTGGTTCTGCATTACAAGCCTCGTTAGTGGTTAAACTACCACAGCTAGGTGTTGATGAGTCATCACCACTTCCTGAGCTATCCCCTTCTGAGCCACCCTCTTCAGAACCGCCACCTCCTAAGCCAAGATCAGATGTGGCTGAGCCTATTCTAGATTCAAGATCCTCTACAGAAGAGGCTCTTTCACACCCTGAAAGAGAAACAGTCGAAACACAAGAATTATATATCATTGATCCACTACTCATACTAATAATATATGAGGTTTTTTCTTCAGCGTAAGATTTTGAGATCAAGAAAATACCTAGAAAAACAAATAAAAATAATCTCAAAGTTTTTTTAGGGAGTTCCTGCTTCCTTTTGACACTAGTTATTATCATAGTCGACCCTCACTGCATTAGCACTTAACCAAGTTATAGTTTTTGACTGAGCATAGTCACCGGCAACTGTAGAATTAAAATTCTGTGCAAACTCAGATGAATCAAAATCGGCTTTAGAGCCAAATGATCCATTTGAATTATAGTATTCTGCGATATTCGTTCTATCACTACCATTCGCATGGATAGTATCGGCCATCTTTGTTTTGGTGATGTAATCTGAATACATTGGCACAGCAATAGCCGCAACTATAGTAATAATTGCAACTACAACCATCAATTCGACCATCGAAAATCCATATTTTTTCTCATATAACCTTAAAAAAAACAATACTCTGTATACTTAAATTACCATAATACAAAATTAAAAGACAAACAAAAACTACGATATCTCAACATATTATTATGATAAAATTAAAGTCATATTTTAATAAACGCATAGTAATACATAATGATTTCACTAATAGTTGCATACGATAAAAATCTTGGCATCGGCAAAGAAAACTCTCTAGCATGGAAGCTATCTGAAGATCTTAAGAATTTCAAAAAAATTACTGAAAACAACTATATTGTAATGGGTAGAAAAACTTTTGAGTCAATTGGTCGCCCTCTTCCTAATCGGAAAAACATCATCCTAACTAGAGATAAAGAATACAAACAAGACAAGTGCTTGATAATAAACAGCACTCAAGATATCTTAAACTTCGCGAAATCAAAACCGCATTATGAAATATTTATAATAGGTGGTGCACAAATTTATAAAGAATTTTTGCAATATGCCGATAGATTATATATAACTGAAGTTGATACAGAAATGAGCGATCTTGATGCCTTTTTTCCTCAATGGGATAGCTCAAAATATAAACGTATAGGTCATAAAGAGTTCAAAAAAGATGATAAAAATGAGTTTGACTTTACTTTCAGTGTTTTCGAGAAAAACTAGCTTTTTTTTAAAAAAACATTATTACCTAAATATAGCAGAATAACCTCCCACATTTGCTCTTAATCCCATATTTCACTCCCTTCACTTAAAAATTAAATTGTAAAAACACATCATTTTACAATTTAGAAACACTTTAGTTACTTATTTAAACTAATTTTTATACTTAACTTATAACGTATTAGGAGAACTTCCTTGAGTGATATATTAAAAGTCAGCATTTGTAAATGGCGATCAGGTCATGTTGGATTAAGGGTTGTTCCAATCGATGATCAAGGTAAAAACATAGATGATAAAAATCAAAGAAAATACTACGCCCTTGTACCCAAAGGCCCCACACTTCGAACCATAAGAGCAACGGGTTTCAATCTTTTTGATTCATTAATAACCGCAAAATCCCCTATGGAAGCAACGCTTTTATCAGACTACACAACAGATAGATTGAATAATACTAGCAAGAGGCGATTCGCCAACGCATATATATTATCTGAGATTCAAAAAGAATATAAGAAAATCACTGAAAGTAATAGTAATGTAAATACTATAGATACAATAATTAATGATACTAATACACTCTCGCTTTGTGACTCAAATGTAAAGGATCTTTTTGAAAGAGCTGAAAGTTTAATCATCAATTATAAGCAAAACAAAAGAATCGATAATTTTCTTCTAAATAATATAGGCAATAATCTTAATTCCTTAATCGAAGAACAAGAAAAAAATGGAATTAAACAAACCCTAAAAGATAATACTGAATATTTTGTAAGAAAACCTGAAGATAAGTATTATTTATATCCCGGAGGAGGTTTATGTAAAAGAGATGGAATTAAACAATGGTTTGGAATCAAGCCCAATCGCATAGACTCTGCTGCAAGCTATTTTAGATTAAATGACAATAAAATACATCATAATAAACAAGTATATTACAAAACTTTTAGTAGATATCATAACTGTATAGGATATGTTAGGTATTTACTTGAAAACGCAGGGATTAAAGCATTCAAAGACACATCGTCTCTTGAAGTCTTAGGTATTACTGACCCAAGCAGACTTGAGAAATATATGGCAGAAGTTAATAAAAAACTGTTTGATATTAACCAAAAAGCTAATATATTATTTAACAATGTCACATCTTCCAACGCCCGAACACAAGATAGAGAGACTACTATAAAAGATTTAAAAAAACTAAACTCATCTTCATACCTAACCAAATATGAAAGCTCTAGAGATATAACTACTAAAATTAAAGCATTAAGCTCGTTAATTTCTAATATATCTAAACACAGTGTAACACATACCACTCGCAATTATCTTATGCGCCTAACTAAAGACTTATATAGCTAATTGATTAGCATCTAAAAACCTCTCTAGATCTTAAATTATTAACATATTTTATTTACGACTTACTCTATGAAAATACATTTTTTTACAAATTAGAAATATTTGAGCTACTTTTTTAAACTACTATCTACACATACCCAAATATAATACTAAAGAGAATAATATGGACCTTTGTCATATAGCTAAAATTGGGATCTATAAATGGAATTGTAATCATATTGGATTAAAGCTTACTGCAATAAATAATAAAGGCGAAATTCTTAAAGACTTGGATGATATAAAAGAATATTTTGCTTTACAGCCCAAAGGTACGCTTTCTATGAAAGAAATAAGTCGTGGTAATAGCTTATGGATGCAAGGGAAGTTATCTTTAAAAGCTAATTTTATAAAAGACTATACCATAGATCGTAACATATATACCACTTTTAAACAATTATCGGATATAACTATTCTACATAAAATATTAGAAGTATTAAAAGATGACATACAAGAGCTTAACCAAGGTTTAGATGATAGACACACTTCTCAATTAGTTAAAACAATAGACTACAATGATCAAACACATAGTGCTTTATCAGAGAACACAAAACAACTTTTAAAAAGGGCTGAAGAACAAGTATTGTCATATAACACTGCGACTGACTATTTTCAAAAATCAAATATAATTAGAAGCTATGATGTAAATCAAATATGTAAAGATTGTAAGGATCTACTTGAAGATTACAAGAAAAAAGGAATTAAAGTAACCAAGAAACCAAAGCTAGACAATTGTAGAGGTATTGTAAAAAGCCCTATAGATAAATACTACATATTCCCTGGAGGTGGTATGTATAAAAAAGATAATATAAGACAGTGGTTTGGACTTAAATCCAATAATATCAAAGAAGCTGCTACTGCTTATGAAGCCGGTGAAAATCCAATACATCATGGTACAGGAAAAGCATACTATAAGTTTTTTAGCCGGTATCACAATTGTGCCGGATATGTTAGATACTTACTAGAAGCAACTGGAATTAGGGCTTTTAAGGACACCTCATACTTAGAAAGATTTGGAGTTACAGATACAGCTAAATTTAAAACTTATATAGAAAATATTAATAACAAAATACATATAATCAATACAAAAGCAGATATGGTATTTAAAGACATTATCGAATGTAATACCACAAATAATGTAAACATAAATACAGTTATGAACGAGTTAAATAAACATCACTTATCATCAGATATAAATAAATTTAGCTCTTCAAACCTAGATACTAAAATTAAAATATTAATCACATCTGTTGACTATATACACAGGAATTATACTTGCTTCTCTAAAGACACTCGAGAATACATTATGAATCTAATTATAAGCACCTATAACTAAATACTTCTTTAAGATATAAACAGAATTTATTTTATCTATCCGTTTTTTAAAGAAATCTCTATAAATTAGAACAGCCATCAGTCAGATATAAAATCAGTAACTACATTTAGTAGTTCATTAGGTCTTTCAATATGCGGTAAATGACCTGTATTTCTAAATTTATAATACTCTGAATTTCTCAGCAACTCAGACAACCTTCTCACATCACTCTCATAGAAAACTATATCTTTCTCACCAGCAACTACTAATGTAGGCACTTCAACTTTTGCAATCCATTTACTTGAGTTAAACCCTTCAACTGCACAACGTTGATTTTTAAACCCAATCAAACTAAAAGGATGTGGATTTGTTATCACAAGCTCGACAAGCTTCTCCACCTTCAGATCACTTCTTAGAAAATCATCAGAATAAACCCATGGTAAAAATAGCCTAGTTACAATTTGAGGCTCTAACACTCCCGCAGCCAATACCTTATAAAAAGCCTGCATAAACACACTATAGTGTCTAGAGGTCTTTATTGCTGAGTTTAATATAATAGCTTTTTCACATAACTTAGGATAATCATACATTAGCTGCTGAACAATAAATCCTCCCATCGATGAGCCAATAACAATCGTTTTCTCTATCTTTAAATAATCACAGAGACTCTTTACATCTTGAGCCATTTGAGCAATTGAATAAGGCTCATCTGGGCAATCTGTCTGACCAACACCCCTATTATCAAACACTATAACCCTATAATCTAAAGTAAGTTTATTAGCAAACTCACCCCAAGCTTTATTATCGGCACCAAAACCTCCTACTAAAACAATAGGATGTCCACAACCCCTCTCTTCATAATACATATTAATATCATTAATTCTTACCTTAGGCATTGCTTTCCCCTATTCATATAATAGAAATGATACTTCCATTATAATCAAAACAAGATTTGAATAAATATACAATTAAAGTTTTAATCCAACAAAAATAGGAATCAAAATAGGTTAAAAATATTTCTACAGACATAAAAAAAGCCACTCAAGGTGGCTTTTTAAATTTGGCATCCCGTAGGGGATTCGAACCCCTGTTGCCGCCGTGAAAGGGCGGTGTCCTAGGCCTCTAGACGAACGGGACATAAGACTTTTCGACCACTGTTTCCAGCGATATGAGGTGTATTATAATGACTTTTGAAACTTAGTCAAGCCTTTTATCAAAAATAATTAATATTTTTAGAAAATAAATTTATTATATCGAAATAAATATAAAAATATAAAGGATATATAAGAATAGATTTACTAAGAAAAGCCTACTAAAAGTAGGCATTATGATTTTAAGCTATGCTATTTGCAAAAGTCTTTTGTCTTAACAAGAAGAAATAACAAATCAACATTACAACAAAGAATGCTAAAATTGAAGCTGCTGAGTTTAAGTCATTTACTTCTTGGAAATATGCTCCAACTACAGTTAATATCATATAAAGGAAAACACTCCATGAAGATGCAAATGCTTTTTTAACACCTTTAGCTGTACGATAGTAACTCAAAGCATAAACTACGAACAATATAACATGTATAATCAGTGAAAATGCTACTGCCTTAAGACCTGACTGTATTATTAGATAAGAAACTAATAGATACACAAACCCACTTAATATACGCCCACAAGGCACATGAAATATATCACCTGCTTTCTTCATGTCAGTATTTAACTTAACATATGCAATAGGTATCGCAACACAAGTCAAAAGTTGAAAAACTGCAACCACAATCATAAGCTGCTGCCAACTTCTAAAGAATAAAACTATACCAATACATATAAGTAAGCCAAATACTAATGATCTTCTAGAAAGATTAAATTGCTCATGCATTTTTGCAAAGAACTGTGGCATTTGCTTATCTTGAGCCATCCCTGTAAATATTCTACCGGCAGAACCTGCATAAACTGTAGCAGTTCCAGATGGGCTTATTGCTGCATCTATGTATAAACATATTGCAAACACATTTAAGTTAAGAAGTAACATTAACTGAGCTAATGGAGATGTAAAGTTTAGTTGATGCCAACCATTTGCCAATAGATGACTAGGTAATGCTCCTATAAAGGCAACTTGCAATAATAAATATATAATTAAACATATAACGATACATCCTGTTAATGCTAAAGGAATATTGCGTTTTGGATTTTTAATTTCTGAACAAAATGTTGCAATAGTTCCAAAGCCATAGAATGAATAGAAAATACCACACGTAACAACCGCAGAGAAAACCGCTCCATAACCATATGGATTAAAACTATCATGGTATGCCACAAAGTTATGTGTATTAAATGATGTGTAAAGCAAGATCAATCCAGTAAGAACAGGTACACCAATTTTAAATATAGTCATAAAATTAGTAAATTTAGTAAGAGTTTTAACCCCCCAATAATTAATCAAACCATAAATGAAGATCAAAACAACTACACATAAAATACCTACATAAGTAAGATCATGATTAATAAAGATATATGGTTCTAATTTTGGATACGCTGTACTTAAGTACTGAATTGTCGCTTGAGCTTCTGATGGGATAGTTAAAAGTAAACCAACCCAGTTAGATATCGCCACAACAAATCCCATATCTGGATTATGACTAATTGTTAGTAATCTCCCAAACAGTCCTCGAACAGGTTTAAATGAAGCAATTTCACCCAGTAGTAATGATAATATCAATACCATCCCTGCACCGATCAACCAGGATATTAAAGATGCTGAACCAGCTTGTTTTGAAGCATAGTAAGCCGCAAACAACCAACCACTTCCAATAATACACCCAACTCCAATAGCTATTGCAGAAAAGAGTCCAGGACCACTATTTATGTTTTCATTTTCCATAATCTTAGTGTTTAATTTAAAATAATAGGTTTTTACAGTCTAGCAAAAAAAATATATAACTAGATAGTTTGCTACAGCAGATTTTAAAAGATGAAAATAACAGTTAGTTGCTATTTATCAAAGATTATTTGTTGATAGTATACTTATTTATTAGCAATATTATTTATTGCATTTGATACTCTTGAAATCACTTTTTCTCTACCTAGTAATTTAAGAGTGATGCCAATATCTGGAGACTGGCCAGAGCCTGTAATAGCAACACGCAAAGGCATACCGACCTTACCCATGCCTACTTCACACTGCTCTGCTGTATCACCAACAATATGGTGTAACACTTGTGGATCTTGCCATTGCTCTAAGCTTAGGGCTTCAAACTTCTCTAAAGCTACTTTTAATATATCGCCTGTAGCTGCTTTAAAATGTTTCTTAACTGCATTTTCATCATACGAAATATCATCATTATAGAAATAACTAGACTTCTCAGCAAGCTCAACTAAAGTATCAACTTTCTCTGCCATCACAGTAACAAGCTCTTGTAAGTCTGGTCCGTTACTAATATCCAAGCCTTGTTTTGAAAAATGATACTCAACTTCTGAACGAATATCTTCAAACCTAGATTCTTTAATATAGTGTTTATTAATCCACTTAAGCTTCTCAAAATCAAAGCGTGATGGTGAAGCACTAATATGTTCCAAATTAAAACTTTTTATCATCTCATCAAGAGAGAAAATCTCTTGATCACCATTTGACCACCCTAACCTAACAAGGTAATTAAGCATTGCTTGAGGTAAATAACCATCTTCACGATAAGCCATTACATTAACAGCACCATGTCGCTTAGATAGCTTCGCCCCATCTGGACCTAAAATCATTGGTACATGTGCAAATACTGGCACATCAGCATTTAATGCTTTATAGATATTAATTTGCTTAGGAGTATTGTTCACATGATCATCACCACGGATAACATGTGTAATTGCCATATCAATATCATCAACCACAACACAAAAGTTATAAGTTGGTGAACCATCAGCTCTTTGGATAATCATATCATCTAACTCTTGATTCGCGATAGAGATCTTACCTTTTACAGCATCATCCCAACTTACCACGCCATCTTTAGGATTTTTAAACCTTATAACAAAACTTTCACCCTCTTTAGGTACATAGTTTTCATCACGACATTTACTATCATAGCCTGTTTTAAGGTTGTTTGCTTGTTGATATTCTCTTAGCTCATCCAATCTTTCTTTAGAACAGCTACAGTAGTATGCTTTACCTTCAGAAATAAGTTGATCAACTACTTCTTTATATCTATCA
This sequence comes from Francisella sp. LA112445, assembly GCF_012224145.1. NCBI lineage: Bacteria > Pseudomonadati > Pseudomonadota > Gammaproteobacteria > Thiotrichales > Francisellaceae > Francisella > Francisella sp. LA112445. Next base: position 224,825 of record NZ_CP041030.1, on the reverse strand, counting down.
AAACGCTTAGTTTGATAATAAGTTTCACCATCATTTTTTAAACCTAGCCACTTCATTCCATCTAAAATCGCATCAACTGCTTCTTGGGTAGATCTTTCTAAATCAGTGTCTTCGATTCTTAAAATAAACTTGCCATTATTATTTTTTGCATATAACCAACTAAATAATGCTGTACGCACGCCACCAACATGTAAAAAACCCGTTGGGCTCGGTGCAAATCTTGTTGTAACCATAATAATTAAAACTTTAGAAATAAAATTGCTTAAAGATTAAACTAGAAGATTGATTGTTTCAAGATTTTAAGAATTAATTTACTTAATAAAGTATCTAAACACACTTAGAGCAAATACCACGAATTTCCATATTCCAACTATGGACTAAAAATGATTCTTTTTCACTGACCTCTGTATATATATGCTTATCATCAATACACGTTTCTTTAGTCGCACCACACTTTTCACAAATAAGTATCTGTGTACCTTTATGCTTATGATTAAAGTTACAAGCTATATAGCAATTCATACTTTCAATCCTATGTATGAAGCCATGCTTTAACCAAAAATCAATTGCCCTATAAATAGTTGGTGGTTTTGTATCTTTCTCAGTAGATAAAAGTCTCAAAATATCATAAGCAGTAACGGGATCTTTTTGTCTAGTTATTGCGTCTAACACGCGTTTCCTAGGCTCTGTAAACCTATATTTATAAGATTTACAATATGCTTCAGCCTGCTCTATCAGATCCATATAACTTATTTTTGAATATATTTTAATATCTAAGTATAAACTAATAATCTTGATTTTTACAAACTGTTATATTGTAACACTTTGTGTTTTTATGTATTATTCAGCTAAAGATAATTAATACCAATCTTAAATGACTAATTTTGAAATAACTATACTTCTAGTGATTTTGCTAGTAACAATAGTTTCTGGCTCATTTCCTTTTATTAAAAAAGCATCAAACCCAACATTTAATTTTCCTGTTGGTGATGCTTTGGCTAATGGTGTTTTCTTAGGAGCTGGATTAATCCATATGCTTAGTGACTCAGCCAATGACTTTGCTGACTTGCATATAGCATACCCTTTCCCATTTTTGATAGCTGGAATAACAATACTATTATTTCTACTAATTGAGCATATAGGTGGCGCACTATCCAAAGCAAATAAAGGTAACCTAACTTTTATGGCAATAATGGCAACTATTATGCTATCTATCCATAGTTTCTTTGAAGGTGCTGCTCTAGGCCTATCAGAACAAGCAAGTATTGCTCTAGTTATATTTATAGCTATCATGGCACACAAGTGGGCAGCGAGCTTTGCACTATCAATAAGCATTAATAAAACTAATCTTAAATTCTCTATGAGAGCTCTTCTCTTTATCTTTTTTATACTAATGACACCTCTAGGAATAATACTTGGACAAGAGACTCTCCACTATGTTTCTAACCCATATATAGAGCCTGTATTTACATCAATAGCTGCCGGAACATTCATTTATCTTGGCACATTGCATGGCTTAGATAAATCTGTACTTATTAAAGATTGCTGTAATACTAAGCAATACTTCTTTGTAATCCTTGGTTTTGCAATTATGGCAATAGTTGCTATTTGGGCATAAACCTAAAAACTTTTATCGTAATCTAAAATAAATACACTGGCTAGCATAAATAGTTTAAAATAGACTATTAGCCTTTATAGGCCTATTTAAATTATAGGAGGTGCTTATGTCCTTTTATTCTATTGAAAACGAACTCTTAGAAAACTATAAATCAAAAGTTGAGCTTAAATACAAAATGCTCAATGGTCTTTTCTTAAGCACCCCCCTTGATAAAGAACATAATGCAAACTTTAAGTTAGCAACATTTTCTAATATTTGTAAAAGCGAGCTAAAAAACGGTAAAGATCCTATAGCAATTATCGAAAATCTGTACCCTGAAATGTCAGAGGAAGAAAAGCTCGAAACCTTTATAAAGTTTATCCGGTATATAGAGCGACAAATAGTCTTAGTTGATGCTCTAGAAGAAGCTGCGTATGTTAAAACACATGATTTAAATGGTGAATATAGTATAACTAGACTAGCAAGAAGAGTTAAAAGAAATAATAAACAAAATACTCTAACTAGAGTCCTAAAAGAGTATAAAACTAGACTTGTTCTTACAGCACATCCTACTCAGTTTTATGCCAAACTAGTACTACCTATCATTCACGATCTTAAAAAAGCCATTTTAGATAATGATATAAATAAAATTCAGGATATTTTCTTACAAATGGGTAAAACTAGATTTAGCAATAAAACTAAACCTACACCTGAAGACGAAGCTAAATCGATCATTTGGTATCTAAATAACATCTTCTATAATACTATTCCTAAAATTCAGCACAAACTAACTAATGATAATACTAATATTGAAATTGGCTTTTGGCCTGGTGGAGATAGAGATGGTAACCCATTTGTTACAGCACAAGTGACTAAGAGAGTATCAAAACACTTGCGAGTAAGTATTTTTGATTGCTATAACAAAGACCTAAAAAAGCTCATTAAAAAACTAACTTTTGAAAATGTACATGATGAGCTTACAAAAATTCGTAAAAAACTAAAAGCAAATAAATACTCTTCTGCACAAGTATTTCTAAATGAGCTTATTAAAGTAAAAAGTATTGTTGATACACAGTATGATTCTCTATTTGTTGACAAGCTTGATAACCTAATCTTAACGGTAAAAATCTTTGGTTTTCATTTTGCAAAACTAGATATTCGTCAAAATGCTAAAATACATAAGCAATTCTTCACTGAGATTTTTAGAGAAAACTATAATCTAGATTATCAGACCTTAGAAAATTCAGAGAAAATCAAACTTCTAGTTAAACTTGCTAAACAAAAAAGCCTCGTAGAACTAGAAATTAGCAGTGAGCTGGCTAAGGAACTAATAGAAACCATTAATACCATTCAGTATATTCAGCAACAAAATGGTTATGAGTCAATAGAAAGATATATCATTAGCAATGCTGACTCTACCGTAAGTATCTTAGAAGTTTTAACAATATTTGAACTTTTTAATAAAAACTCAAAAGATCAGGCCAAAATAAAAATAGAAGTTGTTCCCCTATTTGAGACTATGGAAGATCTGAAGAACTCAACTCAAATTATGGATGACTTACTAAATATCAAACTCTACACCGATAACTTACAAACGTGGCAAAACACCCAAACAATTATGCTTGGATTCTCTGATGGTACAAAAGATGGTGGTTACTTTATGGCTAACTGGTCAATCCTTGAGGCTAAACGAGCTTTGAGTAAATATCTTGGCTCTAAAGGTATTAAACCTATCTTCTTTGATGGTCGTGGTGGCCCTCCTTCACGTGGAGGTGGTGATATGTTTTTATTCTATAGAGGCCTATCAAATGTGGTTTCAAATCATGATGTCCAAGTAACCATTCAAGGACAAAGCATCTCGTCTAAATTTGGTAACACTGATAGTGCTCAATATAATCTAGAACAGATTCTTACATCTGGCTTATATGGTAAATTAAACTTACATAATGCTCATAAACTCAATGCTACAGAGCTTACCCTTATAAATGAACTAGGCAAGCTCTCTTTTGAAACTTATCTAGGGCTTAAAAACCATCCTCAGTTTATAGACTACCTCACAGAGGTAACCCCTTTAAAATACATCAGCGAAATGAATGTAGGCTCGCGACCATCAAAAAGAAACTCCGGAGATAAAATCAAACTAGACGATTTACGTGCTATCCCTTATGGTGCTGCATGGACACAAATGAGACAAAGTATCTTAGCATTTTATGGTCTTGGAACAGCAATAAACACAATGGTTGAAAAAAACCAAAAAAATCTAGCTCTAATCCAAAAAATATATAACCGTTCACTTATAATCAAAGGAATATTTGATAATGCTTTGCAAAGTATTGCCCAGACTGATTTCAATATGACTAAACATATAGGTAGCGATATTAAATATAGTAATTTTTGGCAACTAATACGTAATGAGCACGCTCTAGCAAAAGAATACCTACTAGTAGTAACTGAGAAAAATGAAAATTTCTTACATTCAAATCCTGTAAAAGAAAGATCTATAAAAATGAGAGATGATATTACTCTACCTCTAGTTATATTGCAGCAATATGCTCTCTATACAGTTAGAAATAACCCTAATCATAAGCATAAAGATCTTCTAAAGACTATAATAAAAAAATCTCTAGCTGCAAACATAAACGCTAATCAAAATTCTATATAGACTACTACTATGGTTTATACCATCTATTTATACTTTCTATCACAGCTGGAGCCATAAACTCTGTATCATCTAGATCAAACCACCTTATTTCAGAAATCTCTGCACATGGCTGTATTGGTTGGATGATATCTCCAGCATAGCACTGTACTGACACAATATCTGTCCTATCATGATTATCTGTTATGACTTCACCGAGATACTTTAGTTCTGATGACTGTATTTGTACGTTTAGTTCCTCATCAAGCTCACGAATAATTGTTTGTAGATGAGTTTCACCTTCATCTATCTTACCACCTGGAAAATACCAAATAGTATTATCACGAACCCTTACAAGAAGCATTTTGCCATCCTTGACACAAAGTAAGGCAGAAGTTTTTATCATAGTTATCACTGTATTATTTTCTATCTAACAAAAAACTATGATTACAAAAAAGTAGAAATATTTCTAGAGGAAAGTATTACAGATCCTTAAGCTTATACCAATATAAGCCAAGTATTATTACCATCAGTACTAGATATATAGCTATAATATTAGCGACTGTGTGTGCATGAAGCCCACCTTGAATAAAAGATACTAAACTCGTTATAGTCATATTTATAAGATACATAATCGCTGCCGCAGTTCCTGAAACATGAGTAAACATTGAAATACCCTTTCCTATAGATAAAGGAAATATTGCTCCACAAACAAAATATGCAGCCATAGTAGCTATAACAAGTAAGCTAAGACTATCATGTATAAAATAACTAGCTACAAAAAATATTAACATCAATAAAATGAAAAAATGCGTAACCATAAAATAGATCTTACTAACAGAATAATGATCCAATATTTTGCGTGCAATTATTGGAGCTGGCAGAAATGAACACCCTAAGAAGATCGCTAATTTACCAAAGAAAGAAGGTGAATACCCCATCACATCTTGGATTAAAAATGGACCTAAAGTGTTAAAACTAATAATCATAGAATAAGCCATACCCATAACTATACATAAAGTCATAAATTTTGCATCTGTAACTACTTCTGTAATATTTTTAGATACCTGTGATATTTTTAACTGTGTCTTTTTTGCAATAGTCTCTGGTATATATACAAAAACCAATACCGTTATTATAAAAGTAACTATAGTAAAGAAGTAAAATCCTGCTTTCCAACCAAAATACTCTTGTAAAAAACCTCCAATAATAGGTCCAACAATTGGTCCTAAGCCCCAAAGTAAGCCAAGAGTTGGCCCAAGCTTTAAAAGCTTCTCAGGAGGAAGTATATCTGAGAAAATACTTCTACTAAGTACACCCATAGATCCCATAAGTAATCCTTGACAACATCTAACTGTCAGTAATACATATTCATTAGGGATCAATGGCGGTAGAATACTTACTATAACAAACAATAAACATGAAGACCTTAGTAATGTTCTACGGCCTAAAGCATCAGTTATAATACCAATTATAAAGTTCCCCAATGCATAGCCTACTAAATATACTGAAATAACCATCTTTGCAGTTGCTGATGAGATATTTAATGAAGAGCTAATTCCTGGTAATGAAGGTGCGAACAAATCAATGCTCATCCCCATTAATATAAAGAATGATAAAAGTATTACCATTCTTATTTTTAATTTATCAATATTAATTATAGACATTTTTATTATTAGAAAATTGGAAAGACAATAATTTTATCAGAAATAATTTTAATAAAGATTATTTAAGCTACAGCAAAATCCAAAATTATATAAAATTTAATTTTCAAAAGTATTACCACAAAATTTCCTATAAAATATATCCATTAAAATTTAATTAATCTTTATTATGAATATAGTCAACTACGCTAAAACTCGATACACAACAAAAGCTTATGACTCAACAAAAAAGCTTACTAAAGAACAAATCCAACAGATAAAGGATATACTTAGATTTACGCCATCAAGTGTAAACTCTCAGCCATGGCACTTTATCTTGGCTACTTCTGAGCAAGCAAAATCAAAGCTTGCAAAGGCCGCTGAAAATATCCATCCTAAAAACGTAGCAAATATAAAAAACTCCGCTTTGACTATAGTACTTTGTTTTAAAACAAACATTGATAATAACTATCTAGAAGAGCTTTTAGATCAAGAAAGAAAAGATGGTCGCTTCCCTACTGCTGAATTCGAAAACATACAAAGAGATGTACGTAAAAAGTTTGCTCTAGCATACCAAGATAGACCTCAAGAATTACAAAACTGGGCTGAAAAACAAGTTTATATAAGCCTAGGCAATCTACTACTAGGCCTAGCTGGTTTAGGCTTGCATGCTACACCTATGGAAGGTATTGAAACAGATATTATTGATAAAGAGTTTAATTTGGAAGAAAAAGGCCTTAAAACTTCTGTTATTGTTACAGTTGGTTATAACTCAGAAGATGATTATAATGCTAAACTACCTAAATCAAGACTTCCTGAAGAAAAAATATTTACCGAGATTTAGTTAAAAAACTTTAGTTATATTAGAGAAGTTCCTATGAAAAATAATCTACAAAAAATCATATCACTTGATGAGCTACGTGAAATCTATCATCGTAAAGTCCCTAAAATGTTTGTTGACTACTGTGAGTCTGGCTCATGGAAACAACAAACCTTAGAATATAATCAAAAAGATTTTGATAAATATCTTTTTAAACAAAAAGTTCTTACAGATATACAACATCGCTCGTTAAATACTAAGATCATAGGGCAAGAATATAAAATGCCTTTAGCATTTGCTCCTGTAGGTTTACTTGGAATGCAACACGCTGATGGTGAGATTCATGCCGCTAGAGCTGCTGAAAAGTTTGGAATACCCTTTACCCTATCTACGATGTCTATTTGTTCTATTGAAGAAGTAGCAAAGAAAACATCAAAACCATTCTGGTTTCAGCTGTATATGATGAAAGATAGAAAGTTTATGGCAAATCTAATAGCTAGTGCAAAACATGCTGGTTGTAATGCTTTAGTACTAACAGCTGACTTACAAATGCTTGGGAATCGCTATGCTGATATAAAAAATGGTTTAACTGTACCACCAGAACCAACTATCAAAAATCTAATTAATTTAAGCACAAAAATCCCATGGTGCTTAAATATTTTAAAAACCAAAAATAGAACTTTTGGTAATATCCTAAATCATATAGAAAACAAAGGTGGCTTTGCATCTTTAGGCAAATGGACAAATGAACAGTTTGATCTAAGCTTAAACTGGCGAGATGTTGAATGGGTACAAAAACAATGGAATGGTCCAATGATTATCAAAGGTATTATGTGCCCTGAAGATGCTATTATGGCTCAAAATACTGGAGCTGATGCAATTGTTGTATCAAATCATGGTGGTCGCCAACTAGATGGTGCTCCATCAAGCATCTTAGTTCTAGAGGAAATCGTTGCATCTGTAGATAACAAGCTTGAAGTTCTTATTGATAGTGGCATTCGCTCTGGGCAAGATCTTTTAAAGGCAAAAGCCCTAGGTGCAACGGCTGGACTAATCGGTAGACCGATGGTTTATGGTGTCGGTGCTTATGGTGAGAGAGGAGCCCATAGAGTATTAGAGATCTTCTATGAAGAAATGGATAAAACTATGGCATTTTGTGGTCATACAGATATTAATAATGTTGATAAATCAATTTTAATAAATTCTAACTAGAAATATTTTAGATTTGCGAATCTTTGCAAAATTATAATCAAGTTAGCTATAGCACTAAGCTAAACAACTTAAAATAAAACATCCTAAAAAATATTGAATAAAGTATAAAACAACGACAGTAACTATCATTGGTATTATTAAAAACTTTCGATTCTCATCAAATACTGCAAAGATAATCGCAAATATAATAGATAAAACTCCTGAAACCTTTATTGCACCATAAATTGATGTCCAGACAAATCCATTTGCTTTTAAGATATTGAGAACTTCTTTAGATGATGTCAAATATACTGCTATATAACCAATTATAAGGCCTGATACAAACCAGAATATCGCCATAAATAAGTTTTTTAAAATGTAATCAAGTAATATATATGCCTTTTTCATACTTAAATCTATGTCCTAAAAGTTTAAATTATCATGTAGATGAACTTTTTTAGATTAAACTAGAAAACAAATTGTTTCAATATAAAATTTGATAGATTTTTTGCTGATAAAAATTTAAAGCTAAAAGTTATACTAAAGCCTCTTTCTTCTCAAGCGTTTTAGCATATAGCTCTTGATACTTAGCAAGCTTGCCTTTCTCTGCAGCAACTACAGCTTCTGGAGCATTTGAGACAAATCTTTCATTAGAAAGTTTCTTCTCTACCCTTGCAACCTCGCCTTTTAACTTATCTAACTCTTTATCTAATCTTGCTTTTTCAGCCTCAATATCAACCAAGCCTGCTAATGGAATGTTCAACTCTAGTCCTTCAACAATTTGCGATAAAGATGTTGGAGGATTATCATTAAACTCAATATTATTTATCCTAGCTAATGCTTTTATAAAGCCTTCTGTTTGAGCAAGATATTGTTTATCTTCTTCAGCGACATCTTTAACAATTAGAGAGATCTCTAAAGATGGCTTGATACCTACTTCACTACGCATATTACGTAGAGTTGTTACAACACTTTGTAACCATGTAATAGCTTTCTCAGCTTCTGGGGCTTCTAAATCTTCAGTAGCTACAGGGTAGCTGACATCCATAATTGTTTCTTTAGCATTATCAAGATGAGCTTTTAACTGCTGATAGATACTCTCTGTAATAAATGGAATTAATGGATGTGCTAAAGCAAGGATATTCTCTAGAACTTTAGTTAATGTGTATTTAACTCCATTTTTTTGCTTCTCAGATAAAGATTCATCTTTTAAAGCAACCTTAGCAAATTCAACATACCAGTCACAATAGTTATTCCAAACAAGATCATAAATAGTATTTGCCACCATATCAAAACGATAGTTAGCAAGTTGTCTATGGATATCCGCTACAGCATTATTTAAAACACTCCAAATCCACTTATCTGCAACACCTAGCTCATAATTATCACAAACTTTATAATCATCCAAATTCATCATTACAAATCTTGAAGCATTCCAAAGCTTGTTACAGAAATTACGATATCCCTCTACTCTAGCAGTATCAAAACTAATATCACGAGATGTAGAAGCCAATGCAGCATAAGTAAATCTCACAGCATCTGAACCATAAGCACTTATACCTTCAGGGAATTCTTTTTTAGTAGCTTTTTCGATCTTAGCTTTCATCTGTGGCTGCATTAGACCAGTGGTTCTTTTTTTCAAAAGCTCATCTAACGTAATACCATCTATCAAATCTACAGGATCTAAAACATTCCCCTTAGATTTTGACATTTTCTGACCTTCACTGTCACGAATAAGTCCAGTGATATAGATATCTCTAAACGGTACATCATTCATAAAATACATGCCAAACATCATCATTCTAGCAACCCAGAAGAAGATAATATCAAAACCAGTTACAAGTACGCTTGTCGGATAATATTTCTCTAACTCAGGAGTTTTCTCAGGCCAACCTAATGTGCTAAATGGCCATAATGCAGATGAGAACCATGTATCAAATACATCTTCATCCTGCTTAATAACTATATCATCAGCTAAATTATATTTAGCTCTAACATCTGCCTCACTTTCACCTACATAAGCATTACCTGCTTCATCATACCACGCAGGAATTCTATGACCCCACCATAATTGACGTGACACACACCAATCTTGAATATCTCTCATCCAAGAAAAATATGTATTTTTCCAGTTATCCGGTACAAATCTAACAGTACCATTTTCTACAGCTTCTATTGCTGGCTTTGCAAGTACATCAGTTTTGACAAACCATTGCTTAGTCAGATATGGTTCTAAAACTTCTCCAGTTCTATCACCGGTAGGCACTTTAAGAGCATGTGGCTCTATCTTATCTAAAAGACCTAGTGCATCCATATCAGCAACTATTTGCTTACGTGCTTCAAATCTATCTAAACCTTGATATTTTGACGGAACATTAGAATTTAATGCTGCATCATCAGTTAAGATATTCATCATTGGTAAATCATGTCTTTTACCCATTTCATAGTCATTAAAGTCATGAGCAGGAGTGATCTTTACACAGCCAGTACCAAAATCTTTCTCAACATAATCATCCGCGATAATTGGAATTTGTCTATCCGTAAGTGGTAGATTTATCATTTTACCTACTAAATGAGTGTATCTTTCATCTTCTGGATGAACTGCAACAGCCATATCACCAAGCATTGTCTCAGGACGAGTCGTTGCTATTATAATCTTCTCATCACTATCAGCTACAGGATATACAAAATGCCATAAAGAACCTTGCTTATCTACCTGAGCAACCTCTAAGTCTGAAACAGCTGTCTTTAATTTAGGATCCCAGTTCACTAATCTCTCACCACGATATGCTAAACCATCTTCGTATAGTTTAATAAAACATTTTTTAACTGCATCAGATAAACCATCATCCATTGTAAATCTCTCACGATCCCAATCTGGAGATGCGCCAATTCTACGCATTTGAGATGTGATAGTACCACCTGATAGCTCTTTCCATTCCCAAACCTTACTTACAAAATTCTCACGCCCTAAATCATGTCTTGAGATACCTTGAGCATTAAGCTGTCTTTCAACAACCATTTGCGTAGCAATGCCTGCATGATCCGTACCTGGTTGCCAAAGTGTATCTTTACCGTTCATACGATTATAACGCGTAAGGATATCCATCAAAGTCATCTGAAAACCATGCCCCATATGTAATGTCCCTGTTACATTAGGTGGTGGTAGCATTATTGCATAAGTATCTTTTGAGTCAGTATGGTTATTCTCAGTCGGGCAAGCAAACTTACCTGAAGCTTCCCAGTTCTGGTAGTTAGATTGTTCTATTTCTTTTGGATTATAGTTTTTATTCATTTCTTGAGTCATTATATAACGCCGTAAATATTTAAGTTTATAGAAAAAATTTAATGCTGATAATTTTAACAAAGTTAAGCACAAAAATATAGAATGACTACGAGTTAGTCTAATGGCATATCTATTATATTAATTATTTGGTTTTCAACATGAGATATAAAATATATTGAACCTGTTTTGGATAGATGATGCCCGTCTGAATAAAAGGGAGTGCCATTTATATCTAAATTTTTACAATAATCATCTTTACAAAAAGTACTAAAAGGATTTATGAAATACACATTTTTATGCTTAGATGCATACTCTTTTAAAATTTTATTTACATTAATGGCTGCTATACTTAAATTTTCTTTCTGAGTCGGTAAGCAATTATCTGAATTAAACCATTTTAATTTAGTTATGCAATTCATCACATTAAATTTTGAAGCTCCTGGAACATCTCCAATAATAATTAGCTTATGCCCATCCATAAGTTTTAATAATTTATCTAAAGAGTTTGTAAATGGTTTATAGTCTTTATAACTTGTCATACTTGATGTATTGATATTTAGACTTTTGTGATTTTTTAGATATCCAGCAATGTTTAATTGATATGAGTAACTTGCTGAGTAAATTAATATAGAATTTTTACTTTTTAACAGTTGAGATATTGCTTCTTTATATCCAGTTTTTGCACTTCTATCAAACAACTCTTGATTTGCGTTTATTCTAGTTATTCCTGGCAAAAGTAAAGAAGATGCATACTTACCAGCACCTCCACCAGATACTGTAAATACTGTTAGGTTATTTGGTTTCGCTATTTCATCAACTATTCCAGTATCTAACATTCCTGAATGACTATCTCCCATCGTTACAATATTAGGGTAAGGTGTTCTCCCTTCAAATATTAAGCCTCCTGAAAAACCAGATCCTCCCCAGTTTTCTTCATGGTATTTTGATATATCGTCGACTTTAGCTAAAGCATTAGGGGATTTAGCTCTCCAAATCCAACCTTTACTATAAAATATTGACCCTCCAATAATAAGAAAAAACAATACAACAACAGACCACCTTAATAATAACCATATTTGTTTTGATTTATTTTTTGGTATTGATTTTCTAAATGGCTGTTCAATGAAATAGTACATAAGTGTAGCTATTAATATTGAACTAGCTAATATAATATATTTTGCTACTGTAGATAAGTCAAAAGATTGTCCAATATCTTGATTATATGTTTTTACAAAAACAATTAATGGCCAGTGTACTAAATAAAGTGAATAACTTATTAAACCAATAAAACCTACAACACTATTTCTCAATAAGTAACCAGTAAACTTAGCTGTACCTGAATATATTAGCAATACGGCACCAAAGCATGGAAGTAGAGCATTATAACTAGGAAATAATGTACTACTATCATATGAGAATATAGGATATATAATAAAAACAAAACCTATAACACAACATATCTCTTTAAATAAAGATGTTTTTAGTGAACCATTGTCCGTCTGTCTGTCTACAAAAACTAGTATTGCACCCACACAAAACTCGAAAGCTCTGAAAGGGGCTAAGTAATATAGACTAGATAGATTCACATCTTGTCTATGTATAGACCACCCTAAACTTAGTAAAAATATTACTATTACCGTCGGTATAAGTAGCTTCCTATTAACCTTAGAAAAAATCAATATCATAATAGGCCAAAAAATATAGAACTGTTCTTCAACGCCTAAAGACCAAGTATGGAGTAATGGATTAGATTGAGAGAATATATCAAAATATCCTGCTTGATTATAAAAAAACACGTTAGAAAATGATATTGATGCTGTAGCTAAAGAGCCCCCAAAAATTTTAAACTGTGCAATATTTAATAGCCAAATAGAGAGTATAAACGATATAAATAAGACAAATGCCAGAGCTGGAAGTATCCTCCTGACCCTTCTAGTATAAAAATTTATAAAGCAAAAATTTCCAGTTTGATTAATCTCTTTGACTATAATATTAGTGATTAAAAATCCAGAAATCACAAAAAAAACATCCACCCCGACATATCCCCCACTAAAGGGAGTAAAGTTTAAATGTACAAATATTACCGATAAAACGGCTAGTGCTCTTAATCCATCAATATGTTTGTAGTATGTCATTAATATACATCCTAATGTTAATAATTTTAACAAAGTTCTTTAAAAAGTACTATTAGTTAGTCAACAAAGACCTATCAACTCCTCTTTTCTTCCAGATGATAATGCCTATTACAGATGTAAGCATATATACAAGTTGCATTAGCGACAGATAATAATTATGAACCATAAAAAACATTACTGTCTCTAGAGCATTTAATGTAGTCAAAAAAAGCCAACAGTAAATACTTCTAACAGCCATTAAGAATGTTGCTATAAGCCCCATAGTTGCAACAATAGTATCAAGTATTGGTAAAGGATTATTCGTAAATTGGACCTGAATCATGGCAACAACAAAAACTACTAATATATAAGGTAATAAGTGCCATTTCTTAAAATAATAAATCGATGTTTTCCAATTTATAAAGCCTAAAAAGCAAACAATTGCTGCTAAAGCCCTAATTATAGCATTTGCATATAACTCATCAGAGTATGTAAATGCCGATAAACTTGCAAATAGAAAAGTCCCTAATAGTAAATTTATTCTCCATCCAATAACTTGTGTAAATTGTGTTATATATCCCAATATAGATATTGCTAATTCCATTGTTTTTCTACTCTTTTATAGTATTAATTTCTAAATTAGAACTTTTGTAGTACATATATTTTTTACGTGAAGCTAATAACGCCTGCTCTTGCTGATAGACGAACTCTTTAAGCTCCTTTATCTTAATCCTTTGAGGATCTACTGCTACGTCCATAATATTTATCAAAACATCAAAACCAGAGGTTATAAATAAATTATCTGTTATTAGGATAGGAATATTCTTATATTGGTTATATTCTCTAGCACTTATCGCACAATGATGAGGGATAAAAGACTCTCCTCCAGGTTGCCATAGTTTTTCATCTAGTTCTTTGGCAATTCCAGTAGGTGCTAAAATTGCAAATGTCTTATTTTTATAGTTATCTAAAACATAGTTAACAATCGAGTCTAATAACTCTTTTTGTTCAGACGTTTGTAAAACGTGAAACTCAACTTGCATATAAAATATCTTTAAATCTAATACTCAACTTCTATAGAAAACTTTCAGCAGATTTTTCTAGTCAAGCATATCCTTCATCTTTGGAAGATAGTTTAACATAAATAGATTACCCTTTTACTATTGTTGATACTTAAATGCAGATTTTAATTTTGTTACGAAATCAGTTCCTAAAACAAAAAAGCTTGCTATAAATATTACATCTCCACTAAACAAAATAAAAATCATATTAAGCTCACCGACCTGTTTAATCTTATCAAAAATAAGAATCATCTCAGTAACTAAAGTTGGATATATTAAGCTCGCAAAGAACATAATAATGCCTAGCAAATATCTTTTATAACTGATAGGCTTTTGTCCTGAAAATGCGGATTTGAATATCTTTTTTATTCCGGCTTTTATCGCATCTATAATTGCTCGCCCAAGTAACATTACAGATAAAACAAACATCCCCTCTGCACTTGCTAACAATATAGAAGAAATTGCTAAATAACTAGCTGCAGATAGTCCTAAAAAAGGCATAATACAAAATACTATTATATACGGTACAAATGACAAACAAAAAAATACAATACCTAAATAATATTTCCAATCCTTTTTTGTCATTTGCATAACTTTAATTATCCTTGAGTTTTAATAGTTACTTGTATAGCTTTTATTAGTGCCTGTGTTGCATCAATACTACTCATACTTGATGTATTACTCTTATCAACAACCTGAGCTGGTGTATATGGTACATGGATAAATCCACCTATTTTTTTAGGGTATTTCTCATCTAAGAGCTCTAGTAAATGATACATCACATGATTACATACAAATGTCCCTGCTGTGTTAGATATATGAACAGGGATTCCTTGTTTTTTCACTGAACTCTGTATTTTATATATAGGTAATTTTGTGAAGTATGCATTTTTACCAGTTTTAGATATTTTCTTATCTATTGGTTGATTATTATCATTATCAGGAATCCTTGCATCATCAACATTTATAGCTACTCTCTCAAGTGAAACCGCTGATCTGCCTCCAGCTTCTCCTACATCTATAATAATATCTGGATTATACTGCTTTATTAAGCTATCTAGCTTTTCAGTTGAGCTTTTAAATGATACTGGCAATTGCTTCTTCACGATAGTCACACCATCGATCTTATCTGGCAAATTCTTAACCGCTTGCCAAGCTGAATTAATACTCTCACCGCCGAAAGGTGTAAACCCTGTTACCAAAACAGTTTTTGCTTGAGCAGCAACAATAATTGTCAAAAACATAAAGATACTAAAAAATACTTTCTTCATAGCTATCACTCATATAGTTTTTTTACTAATTTAGCATTAGCTGATTTATTTTTCTTGGCTTTTTTAACCTTATTAATCAGCTCTATCAATTCTTTATATTGGTTAAAATCCTTGTGGGCATATATAGCGCCATTTAACTCTTTTAAAATTTTCTCTAATTCAGGGAATACTCTTGCAACTTCTAACAGTGAGAATATATGCTTATCTGATTTAGTATTAGCCCAGCTAATTATAGCTTTTTGTAATTCAATGTTATCTTTATTAGAGCATGCTTTTTTGATTTCCTTTAAACCTACTGCCACTTTTTCTACAGGCTCTTGGTCTATATAATCAACTACTTTAACTGCTTTCCTTGTATATTTAACTTTTATCAATAAAATTAACGTCAATACCCACAATACTATAAATGCTATAGCTAAATCTCTCCAAAAAGGATCTTGAACTGTTTTTTCAATAATCTTTGGTGATGAGTCATTATTGCCCACAAGATTACTAGGCATATTACCTTTTTGAATATCAAAGGTCTTTGGCGCTAAGCTAGTTACTTCAGACTTATGTGTATCAACATCATACCATTTAAGCTTAACACTAGGTACTGTGACTTTACCTTCTTTAATAGGCATATAGCCTACCTTATAAGTAGCAACACCTGTTAGATGACCTCCTTTTTCAATATCTTGAAGCTCCGGCTTTTCTGGATAAACATTAAATGCATCTGATGATTTAAATTCCAAATCTGGAATATCACTACTTAACACACCTTCAGCTGTAACCTTAACAGTTCTAGTTAAAAGCTGACCTTCTTTAACTCCCTTATCTTGTGACCAGTTATCACTAATCTTTACATCTGATGCTGGGAACCAATCTTTAATACTTATATCATTTGGAACTGGCTCAACACTTAGAGTTTTAGCTTTAGTAGAGAAGAATTTTCTCCTAGACCCAAGTTGTCCAAAAGCATTAGGGATAGTTGCTTGCAGAACAATCGCAGGTATCTTTACCTCCCCTGTGGTATTTGGAATTATTAAAAAGCTTTCTTCAACAACATCATATAATTTACCATTGATACTCTTTTGGTAAGTTTTACGATGATTTGTCATTTTAATATCAGATTTTTTTATATCAAATGGCTTAGGTTGTAGGCTTAATATTGGCCTTGAGGTATATATTCTCAAAGTATATAAAACTGGTACATTTACATAGGTCTTGTTAGTATCTAAAGTTCCTATAGCAAAAAGATCTTGGTACTTACTCTGCTCTTCGTTTGATAACTCTTTATCAACTTCTATTTTTATTGGTTTTGTAGTTTGATTACCAACTGTTATCGCAGGTATTACAAGATTGCCTGTCTTATTAGGCATTAATGTAATTATCATCTCAAAATGAGAATTTCTCTTACCATTAATAACCGTTGTTTTACTACTAGTGCTTGTATTATAAACCGTAAAATCTTTCTTCAAAGCATCTAGATCAGGCTGAGTATTAAAACTATCTAAATGCAAAACTAGCTCAAACGTTTCACCTTTTTCAATATGATTCCTACTAACTGTTGCTGATACTTTAGCGTAGCTAATGTTTATAATCATTATTGATAGTATAAAAATACTTATTAATTTAAATAGTTTAGCTTTCACGTTTATCTCCTATCATTCTTTGGTAGTCACGTGCAAATTTATGTCTAAGAAGTCCACCTGGATCATCATCAATCATTGATAGCAGCTTATCTGACTCTTTTTTATCAAGTTCTTTTTGACGCTGCTGTTGCAGATTATTTTGTTTAGTATTTTGCTGATCTTTATTGTTCTTATTATCTTTGTTGTTCTTGTTATCTTTATTGTTCTTGTTATCTTTATTGTTCTTGTTATCTTTGTTGTTCTTGTTATCTTTGTTGTTCTTGTTATCTTTGTTGTTCTTGTTATCTTTGTTGTTCTTGTTATCTTTGTTGTTCTTGTTATCTTTGTTGTTCTTGTTATCTTTGTTGTTCTTGTTATCTTTGTTGTTCTTGTTATCTTTGTTGTTCTTGTTATCTTTATTGTTCTTGTTGTTTTGCTGATTCTTTTTCTGCTCTTCTAGTTTTTTAGCTATTTCTAAATTACTTTTAGCATCTTCAAAATCAGGCCTTTTTTCAATAGCCTTTTTATAAGTTTCTATAGCTTTTTTATACTGACCTAGATGAGTTAAAGCGTTACCTTGGTTATAAAGCCCCTTTGCAGAGTTATCATTTTTAAACTCCTGATACGCATTTTTATAATCACCCGACTTATAATACGAAGCCCCTTTCCAATCACTATTTTCAAAAGCTACAGCCGCCTTTTTAGCATTGCCACTATCATAATAGCTCATACCTTGCTGATCTTTTGTCTGCCATAAGTCATCCCAACTACTAGCAAAAGAGATACTAGGTATTAGTATTAAAATAAATATTAATCTCTTTAACGACATATTCTCTCCAAAACACCTCTTCTAAAGATAAAAACACTCAAAATACTCAACACCCAAATTATATAAATCCCATCATCTTGCCAGAAAACATTTGCTGAATCTTGCTTTGATTCTTTTGTTCCAACACCTATTTTCTCTGATAACAAGCTCTTAATATCTGTATTATTATTTGTTAGAGTTACCAGCTTACCATCCCCAGCATTTGCTAGCGACCTAAGTTTAGAAAGATTAACTCCAAAATATTGAATATTACCTTTATCATCTTTTAGGTAGTTACCCTTAGCATCTTTAGCAATTCCACCTTGAGGAGTACCTATAGCATATACATCTATTTTTATATCCTTTGCAGCTAAATCTTTTGCTTCTTTTATTGCTTTAGCAGAAGGAGTTGAATCAGTTACTAATATAATTTGTCCCTCTGAAGCTCCTGCTTGCTCGATAAGTTCTGCTGATTTTTTAATTGCTCTTGTAATATTATGGCCCTGTACAGGAACAATATCTGAGTTTAACACTGGTACTAAGTTTGCCACTGTTTTTGCATCTGAAGTCAAAGGAGTTACGACAAAAGGCTCACTAGAAAACACCAACATCCCTACTTGACCTTCTTTTATTCTCTTTAAAATATCGAGTATTTTATATTTAGCTCGCTCAAGCCTACTTGGTGATACATCTGCAGTATCCATTGACTTAGAAACATCTAATGCAATAACTCTAGAGAAATTTTTCTGATAAACAGGAATATCTTTATGTTTATATGTAGGTCCAGCTAGTGCAAATACTGCTATGCTCCATAAAATCAAAAATCCCAAAGGTATCAGCGTTTTATTTGTTTTTGAGTCTTGACCTATCGTTACATGCTCAAGTAGGTGACTATCACAATACTTACTCCAGCTATTTGATTTTGCCGAATATTTAAAAAGTAATATAACTAAAATAACAATAGGTATCAAAGCTAAAAGCCACCAAGGCCTTAATAAATGAAAATCCATTTTAATGCCCTCCTCTACGTTTTAGCCAAACACCTGCAACTACAAAGCTTAAAATCAATGCTAGACCTAAACTCCAAGGATAAAGATATGTAACTGGTCTAACTATTGTTTTATCAGATTTGATTGGTTCAAGCTTATCTATGTCTTTATATATATTTTTCAAATCACTACTATTTTGAGCTCTAAAATATTGTCCTCCGGTCATTTTAGCTATTTTCTGTAATGTCTCTGTAGCTAAATCTTCCGAAGTATTTACTAGTTGTTTACCGAATGCTGTTTGTACAAGCATCTGGCCACCTCCAAGAGCTATCGTATAAATTTTTATACCATATTGTTTAGCAATTTCAGCTGCTTGTAATGGTTGTAATAGTCCTGAAGTATTATCTCCATCTGTAAGTAATATAATAGCCTTTGAATCATTTGGATATGACTCTAATTTTTTAATAGATAAGCCAAGCGCATCACCTATAGCGGTATTTGGTCCAGCTAATGCAATACTAGAATCATCAAGCATTTTTTTAACGGTCGGAATATCAAAAGTTAACGGTGTCTGTAGATATGCTCGCGTCCCAAAAAGTACTAAGCCAACACGATCACCTTTTCGAGTATCTAAGAACTGGTTTGCTACACGCATAACAAGGTCAAATCTTGATTCCATTTTCCCATTAGGCTTTTTCATATCCTCTATTGCCATACTTCCAGATAAGTCTATAGCCATCATTAATGCTCTACCACTTTGAGGCATACTCATTGGCTTACCTAACCATTGAATTCCTGACCCTGAAACAATTAGAAGTATCCAAATAGCTGCTAGAATATATTTAAAATAATTGGCTTTTGAGAAATCATGCGCACTATGAGAGCCTAATTGAGACTGTAATTGATCAAAAAATGGTGTTTTTAATGCTGATTGTTGATTATTTTTAGCTCTTGGAATAATCCAGTATACAACCAATGGCAAAATTACTAAGATAAAAAACCAAGGGTATTCAATATTTATCATATAACACTCCTCAACCATTTCTCAGCTACTGCCATTATCTCACCGAAAGTTGATCTATCTAACTCAACTGGTTTATAGGTGTTCCCTAGTAGTCTTGCTTTAGTAGTTTCAAAGCTCTCATCATCTATTTTTGAATCAAGAAACTCAAGCCATTTTTCACCATATAAGGTTTTTATATTCTCATTTGGGAATTTCTGCATTGCCACTCTTTTTAGATATACAGAGATGCTCTCTAACACATGAGTTGGATTATTCTTATAGACATCCTCTACTTCATGCCTAAACTCATTAATTATAGAATCCTTATATTGTTTTTTCTTTTTCTTGAAGCGTAAAATAATAAAGCTCAAGATAATTATTAGAATAATAATACCTAAAACTATCCACCAACCATATGCTAATGGCCACCACTGAGAAATTCTATCAGGTAAATAAATATCTTTTAATTGTGCTAAAAGATTATTATTTTGCATAATTCGCTACCCCATAATTTATTGTTCTGATCAAATTATCATTCGTAGCAACTTCTATAAAACCCGTCTTATTTTTACGTGAAAATTCTTCTATAGCATCATGTCTAGTTTTATAAATATTCTTATAGACCTGATTTTGTCTCTTGCTTGCAGAATCTAATACAACTCTTTGCTTACCATCACTAAAATAGTAAGTATCTAGCCCAGGAAGATCTTTTTCTATAGGATCATAACTAAATACATTAATCACTGAGTTTTTATTATTTAACAATTTAAGGTATCTGTTCGCTTCTTCATCAAAGCTACTAAAATCGCTTATCACAACGACTATACTACTGCTTCGGATCTTGGCATAAAGAAACCTCAAAGCCTCAGCAAGTTTTTTACCAGAAGCTAATTGATACTTTTTCTCATCATTTGCAACAAAGTTAAACATTTTGACTAAGGCTGACTTGTCTTGTTTTGCAGGATAAAAGTTGTAACCATGATCATCAAAAATAATTCCACCAACCTTTTCATGAGCCTCTAATGCTCCAAAACCTATCAGTGCAAGAATATTTGTAGCTTTTACACTTTTAAAACACTCTCTAGTGCCAAAATGCATACTCTTAGTTTGATCTAGAACGAAGTATAAACTTCTCTCTCTTTCTTCGTGATACACTTTTGTATAAGGCTTTCCTAAGCGTGCTGTAAGTGCCCAATGCATAAGACGAATATCATCACCTGCTTGATAATGTCTGACCTCATCAAAGTCCATACCTCGACCCTTCGCTTTAGAAAGACTATTACCAGCATTTACACTATTGACTCTTTGACTTGCAAAAAGTTTTAGAGCTTTAGTTTGGTAACGATAGCTTAAAAGCTCATTAACATCAGGTTTTATTCCTTTGTAATTTTTCATAGTTTCTCTTTACTGATCACTTCTCATACACAAGTATTGCAACTTACCCTAGATTCTAAGACCATATATTCTTATGGTATTGGTACAACTTTTAATAACTCAGTAATAACATCATCTGTTGTTACTCCATCAACTTCTGCCTCAAAAGTCAAAAGTATTCTATGGCGTAGCACCTCATAAACAACCTCATGAATATCACTTGGAGAAACATAGTCATGACCTATAAGCCAAGCATGTGCTCTTGCAGCTCTATCTAATGCTATAGTTCCTCTTGGGCTAGATCCAAATGCAATCCACTTCTTGATGTTTTGGTTATATTTTGAAGGATCTCTAGTAGCTAATATCAATTGAATAATATACTGCTCAACTGCTTCAGAAACTTTTATATTAAGAACTTCTTGTTGCGCTCTAAAAATAGTCTCTTGATGAATATTCGGATGCTTTAACTTATGCCCTAATGCTTCACCTCTACTTATAGCTAAAATCTTTGCCTCAGTTGCAGGATCAGGATATTCAATCTTAACAAACATCATAAATCTATCTAGCTGAGCCTCTGGTAGAGGATAAGTACCTTCTTGCTCAATAGGATTTTGTGTTGCCATTACCATAAATAAATCAGATAACGGATAGGTTTGCTTACCTACTGTTATTTGCTTTTCACCCATTGCCTCAAGTAGTGCTGATTGGACTTTTGCTGGAGCTCTGTTTATCTCATCAGCTAAAAGTAAATTATGAAATAAAGGTCCTGATTGAAACTCGAATGTCTGCTGCTGGGGCACATAGATTTCTGTACCTGTTAAGTCTGCAGGTAAAAGATCTGGAGTAAACTGCACTCTATGATACGAGCAATCTATACTTTCTGATAATGTCTTAATTGCTGTAGTTTTTGCTAAACCTGGAGCACCTTCTACAAGTAGATGCCCACCTGCTAATAATGCTATAAGTAAGCGTTTATTTAGGTTTTCTTGACCCACCACACGATTATTCAAAAACTCTAATAATTCTCCAAACTCACTATAAACAGACATCTATGTCCTCCTAAAATCTTAAATCACTTGATTAGACAGTATAGGGGCTATTACTACTTTTTCAAGGGTTTAAACATCATATAGCTAATTTACAAAAAACAAATACTGTTATAAAATTCTTATCAGCTAACTATAAAGGAGTAAGGAAAAATGAAAAAAATTAAACTTTTAGCAGTTGGTATATTAGCTATTTCTGCTCTTGCAAGCTGCTCAAACAACTCTAGTTTATCTAATGATCTAAATAATACTGGAGATTCTATTGTAAGGTTTGTAAATGGTACTTTCTCAGCTCAGATAGATAACACTAGTGTAAGTAGCGTTTACGATGCTACTAAATTAGCTTTAAACAATAGTAAAATCTATAATATTACCAATAGTTCTATAAATGATAAGTCTGCTGATGTATCAGGAACATTTGCAACAGACAAGAACTACTTTAACAAATCAGGAATTGATAATTTTGATGTTAGAATAGTTAAAGCTAATAACAATATAATTAATATATATATCAAAATTGGTAAGCTTGGCGATAAACAAGCATCTGTTGACTTACTTGCTAATATAAGAACAAATCTAGGCCTATAGTTTAATGTCTTTTAAAACACCACGTGTACTTTCTATACAGTCTCATGTTGCATATGGTTACGCAGGAAACAAAGCAGCTGTATTTCCTATGCAAAAACTTGGAGTAGATGTATCTCCTATATATACAGTCCAACTATCAAATCATACTCAGTACGATTTTTTTAAGGGTTCTTTTTTTAACGCTAACGATATTCAAAATGTTATAGATGGAATGATAGCTAATAATTTCTTAGCTAAGCAAGATGCTATCTTATCTGGATATATTGGTGATCTTGAAGTTGCAAAAGTTATTGCTAACACAGTTCTAGAACTTAAAGAAGAAAATCCAAATAGTTTATACTGTTGCGACCCTGTTTTTGGTGATAAATATGATGATCAAGAAGATGGGCATATTTTTGCTTCTAAAGATCATCCTAATATTTTTTTAGAGTACTTACTACCTTTAGCAGATATTATTACACCAAATCTATTTGAGTTAAGCATACTTAGTAATACTAAGATCAAGGATTATGAAGATATCTCAAAAGCATGTGAAAAATTAATTAAGATCACAAAGAATAATAAGTTAATAATCATAGTGACTAGTGTATCTTTTAGTAGCTCAAAAACAGGTATAGCTATATATAATAATGGTAGCTTCTCCCATTTAGAGTCTCCTAAATACAAGGTTCAAGCTAAAGTTAGTGGTTCTGGAGATATCACTGCAGCGATGTTTCTTAGCTACCTATTAAAAGGAAAAAACCTCGAAGATACGCTACACGCAGTTACAGAATGCTTAGATGGTATTTTCAGAGTAACTCATGAATTAGATACTGATGAGCTTGCTCTAGTTCAAGCTCAGGAGTATATCAAATAATGCAACGCTACAATAAAGTCACTGACGTACATAAATACAAACGCGAAATCGTTCTTTTAAAAAGTCGCCCATGTGCTTATGGTAAGTGTACATTTTGTGATTATATTTTAGATAACTCTAAAAATATTGATGAAATAAACAGCATCAACTTTGAAGTGCTCAAAAATGTCACCGGAGAGTTTGGTATATTAGAAATTATAAACTCTGGAAATGTTTTTGAGCTACCTCTACAAACAAAAAATCGTATTAAAGAAATTATAAAAGAGAAGAATATCAAACTACTTTTTGTTGAAGCTCATTGGATGTATAAAGATCACCTTCATAAGATCAAAGATATCTTTGAAACTGAGATCTTTATAAAAACAGGGCTTGAGAGTTTTGATTATAACTTTAGAGAAACACTCTTAAATAAAGGTTTTCACCACGACTCTCCCGAGCAACTAAGTAAGTTGTTTGACTCTGTTTGTCTGTTAATAGGTGTCCAAGGTCAGACCAAAGAAATCATCAAAAATGATATTCAAATAGCAAAAGATTACTTTAAGCATACTACTCTTAATTTGTACGTTAATAATACTACTCATATAAAAGCTGATGAAAGCCTAAAGAAATGGTTTTTAACAGAATATAAAGATCTCTTTAATGATCCTCAGTTTGAGATACTTGTAGATAACACCGACTTCGGTGTTGGTGATTAACTTTTTTCACATAAAAAAACTATGAAGATCGTAGTGACACATCGCCTCCTCTAACACATCTTACATAGTTTAAGCTTCTTATAGCATCTCCTTGTGGACCATGCCATATCTTCGAAGTTTTTACTTTAGGATCACTACGTACAGAACCAGCTCCATGGACATCCATTATTTTGCCATGCATTTTCCCTAAAGCTCTACCAAATGAAACATATATCGCATTACTACCAGGATCTATACCATCAAGATGTGTAGTTGAAGTCCAAAAATATGGATAATCTTTTTGCCCGCCCTCATTAGCAATTTGCGTAGTCATGAATATTGGATCTATAGCAGGTGAATTAGTGGTATCTGGAGATCTTGAATAATCAACTATATATTGCAATTCTTTTGCATTAGGTAATCTCCAATCGTTATACTTAGCTGTTGATAAGTTTTGACAATACAATAAAGCATCTTGCCAATTCATTCCTTTATCGCTATCTTTTTTGCTCCACATCAAACCTGTAGAATTATCTGTGATAGTACCATCATTATTATCAACAAACTTATTAGCTCCATAAGATTTTGGTCCTCTAACATACCTAACATAATATTTTTTCTCGCCTTTAAGCAAATTAGTATGATATGGGTATCCTTTAATACGACCATCTGCAAAGTTAACACCAAAAAATGTTTGATTACCATTCATAGTAGTATTTACATATTTTGTACTACTAACCCACTGTGCGTCCATATATCTATCGCCATCAGCTTTATTACCATATTCAAAATCAAAATAACGGGTATTAATAAAAGGTATTGCATTGGATGGAATATCATACATATCTCTATGACCATTCATATTACCATTAAAATTATTTGTTGAATCGCCTCTTCTTGAATTAAATAATTCACCTCTTTGATGAGGTTCTAAGAATCTTTTTCTATCTCCCCTAGGTGGATAAACATTATTAGGTCTGTGTAAAATAGCATTATTATCATTATGAGATGGAGTCCCCCCATATCCATTATAATCAATTATGGAATAAAGCTCTTTAATAGTTGGTATACGCCAGTCCGTATAGCCACCTGCTTTTATATTATTAGTACTTTTTATAGCCTGATCATAAGTTAATTTTTTTGTATTGACCTCTTTAGTCCACATAAGACCAGTATTTAAATCCGTAATAGTACCGTCATTATTATCTCGAAACGCTGGCGGATTGATTATATATTGAGCATCCTGTCCAAAAAAACTCATTCCCTTCTTAGGGCAAATAATTATGCCAGTATTATTATAGCAGTTAGACTGCCCAGTATCAGGAATCTTATTCTTTGAGTGATCCATAGCAAAAGATGATGATATGCAAAATAAAACCAATATTACTAATTTAAATCCATAAAATCTTATTCTCATTTAAAATATCTCCTAGTGACACTAATATCATTTTGAGAGAATAGTCAAGCTCATAACTTATTATAAACCAAGACTATAAGAAATTCTTATTTCTAAATTTAGAGTATAAATATATTTGAATAGTCGAAGGCTCAACGATAATATCTATTGCTTAGATAAGCATATGTTTATGATGTAAACAATTCTAACTAATTTCTATATCCTGTTTTACCCAAAAGTTAAACAAATTACTGTAATCACTATAATAGAAAACTTAAAAACTGTTTTTGCGAAAACTCTATCCTCATCATCAATATAAGACTTAATTGACTTATATAACCAATATAAAGATATAAGCATACAACAAATAAAAGATAGTAAATCTGCAGTTCCTAACAACATCGGCAAGCTGCACGATAATACAAACAGCACCAAGTATACCAACATAATTTTTTTAGT
This sequence comes from Francisella sp. LA112445, assembly GCF_012224145.1. NCBI lineage: Bacteria > Pseudomonadati > Pseudomonadota > Gammaproteobacteria > Thiotrichales > Francisellaceae > Francisella > Francisella sp. LA112445. Next base: position 198,398 of record NZ_CP041030.1, on the reverse strand, counting down.
ATAATCTACACCTTTGACTAAAGGCAACATTGGCAGAGATACTTTTTTATAATCATCCATATATAACATAGCTATAGCAAATGAATGTGGTATCTGCCAAAAAAATAAAATAAGAAACAAAGCTAAAGCATTATAGTCTAAATGATTAACAACCGCAGTATAACCAGCCACAGGAGGAATAGCTCCTGAAATACCTCCTAAGACAGTAGCATGGATAGTTATACGTTTAGATACTGTATAGACGCCTACATATACAATAAAACCAATTATAATAATCCATAGAGTCAAGAGATTAACAAGATAGTATAAAACTGCACAGCTAAGTATCAACAGTATTGAACCATAAATAGTTGCTTGTATAACTGAAATATCTCCAGTAACTAAAGGACGTTTCTTTGTACGTGCCATAGTACTATCAATATCTTTATCATAAATATTATTAAAGACACAGCCTGCTGCAATCATTAAGGCAACACCTATCATTACATAAAAAAATAATGCTAAATGCTCAAAGCCAATTTCTCTATGTGTTGCTAGCAGAAAGCCTCCAGTAAGAGTGATAAGATTGCCAAAGATAATACCTGGCTTAGCTAGTTGAAAGTATTTTTTTAATGACATAATAAAAAAGAAAGCTGGTTAAAATGAATCACATCATCATGTCGTATAAATCAAACATGATCCACATAGTACCTGCAACTACTATCACTACAATAATAGCTGCAAATATAGCACTTACCAAATTCCAACGAGCCTTAGAATCTGTGTTTAAATGAAGAAAATATACTAACTGAATAAAAAGCTGTGCAATAGCTAAGGCTGCTACGGCAATACACAATGCAACAGGTGGTAACAAACTAAAGCCAACTAGCACAAAAGCTATTGTTGTAGTTATTATCGAGAGTACAAAACCCATTATATAACTCTTATAAGTACCGTATGCTGCGCCAGTATCTTGATCATATAAATGTTCTTTAGCCATATTATACTGCTCCTAATAAGTAAACTATTGAGAATACAAATATCCATACAATATCTAAGAAATGCCAAAACAAACCAAGATAAGTCAGCTTTGTTTTAGCCATAGGATTCATACCATACTTTTTAAGCTGAAATATCATACTCACAATCCATAAAAGTCCCATTGTCACATGCAACCCATGAGTTCCAACAAGCACAAAGAATGATGACAAGAATGCACTTGATGACCAAGTATGACCTTCTAATACTAACTCATAAAACTCATAAACTTCCATACAGATAAAGCCTAAACCTAAAAAGAAAGTTATCCATAAGAATTTTATAACAGTATTAATATTATCAGAGTTGCGATTAAGCATTGCTAAGCCAAATGTGAAACTACTTACTAATAAAAGCATAGTTTCAACAAACACAAATGGTAGATTAAAAATCTCGTGCGAAGCTACCCCACCGAAAGTATGCTCATGAAAAACTGCAAACACCGCAAATAGTGTTGCAAAAAGCACACAGTCACTCATTATATAAATCCAAAAACCAAATACACTCTTAGAGCCATCAAAATGATGCTCGTGGTGATGATTATCTGCAGTTACTGTACTCATACGCGTAACTCTCCTTGTTGATTATATTTATTTTCAACATCTTTAACTTCATCAGCTTTTACGTAGTAATCGATATCATAATCAAATGATCTATACAGAACTGTACCTATCATACCTACAACGCCTACAGCTGCTAACCACCAGATGTGCCACACTGCAGCAAAACCAAATACAAAACTAAATGCTCCAATAATAACCCCTACAGAAGTATTTCTTGGCATATGAATATCTTCGTATTTTTTATCAGCAGTAAGTGGCTTATTATCAACCCCTAAACCTTTTTCTTTATGATCCCAATAAGCATCTCGCTCTTCGACGACTGGATCATGTGAGAAGTTATAAAAAGGTACCGGTGATGGAATACCCCACTCTAGAGTACGTCCATAACCCCAAGCATCAGAACCAACACGATTCTTTTCTCTATCCTTGATACTTACAAGAATTTGTAAAACCTGGAATAAAATACCTAAACCAATAATCATTGCACCAACCCATGCAACAATTAGTAATGGTTGATAACCTGTTGATGCTGAGTAATGATATAGTCTTCTTGTCATACCCATCATACCTAATATATATAAAGGCATAAATGCAACAAAGAAACCTACTAACCAACACCAAAATGCATACTTTCCTAAACGCTCATTTAGCTTAAAGCCAAATACTTTCGGGAACCAGAAAGTAAGACCAGCGAATGCGCCAAATACAACACCACCAATAATAACGTTGTGGAAGTGAGCAATCAAAAAGACACTATTATGCATTTGGAAGTCAACACCTGGTACTGATAATAATACACCTGTCATCCCACCTACTGAGAAAACTATCATGAAACCAACAAGCCACATCATAGGTGTTGCAAATGTTATACGACCTTTATACATTGTAAATAACCAGTTAAAGATCTTAACCCCAGTTGGAATTGCAATAATCATTGTCATAATTCCAAAGAAAGCATTAACGTTTGCACTAGCTCCCATTGTGAAGAAATGGTGAAGCCATACTGTAAATGATAATATAGTAATAGCTATACTAGCCCAAACCATCGTTGTATATCCAAATAACGGCTTTTTAGAGAAAGTAGCCGCAACTTCAGAAAATACTCCAAACATAGGTAATACAAGAATATAAACCTCAGGATGTCCCCATATCCAAATAAGGTTTACATACATCATTTGGTCACCACCACCTGAAACTGTAAAGAAGTGCGTACCAAAATATCTATCTAACGTTAGTAACGTTAAAGTTACTGTTAATACAGGGAATGCTGCTATTACTAAAACAACCGAACAGAAAGATGCCCATGTAAATATAGGCATTTTCATTAAAGTCATGCCTTTACAACGCATTTTAATAATTGTTACAAAGAAGTTAATACCAGTCATTAGTGAACCAATACCTGATATCTGTAGACCCCATATATAATAATCGGTTCCGACGGTCGGACTATAGGTCATCTCAGAGAAAGGTGGATACGCAAGCCATCCAGCATGCGCAAAATCTCCTACTAGTAGAGAAACATTTATTAGCATAGCCCCTACTACAAATAGCCAAAAACTCAATGAGTTCATATAAGGGAAGGCTACATCTCTAGCACCAATTTGAAGAGGAATAACCCAGTTCATTAATGCAAAAACTAAAGGCATAGCTACAAAAAAGATCATTATCACACCATGAGCTGTGAAGATCTGATCAAAATGCTCAGGAATTAGGTAACCTGTACTATCACCTGAGGCTAACGCTTGTTGCGTTCTCATCATTGCAGCATCAACAAAACCACGAAACATCATGACTAGTGCCACAATGGTATACATTGTACCTATTTTCTTATGATCAACAGTTGTAAACCATTCTCTCCATAAGTAACCCCACTTTTTAAAATAAGTAATCCCGCCTAATAGCACCACACCTGCAAATACAACACCAATAAACATCACAAGTATAATTAACTGCTGGCTTACTGGTTCATATAGGTATGGAAATACTAAATGAGGATTACTTAGTTTCCCAATTAATGCTTCTAGCATATTTTTCTCCTATTTATAAACTACTACTATTTTACTAATTACATACTAATGATGATGCATACCATTTTCACTACGCATTGCATGACCATGATGCATAGGCATCGCATTAGCCATATTCTCTGGCTTATAGTTAGGCATCATATATGACATAACAATATGGTTAAATAAATTCTTATCAACATGAGAATAGTATGCCACTGGGTTATTTATAGAGTCTTTTACAAGATCCTTCCAGAAATAATTCCATGTCAATGATTGGTGCTTACCATCTTTAACCTCTTTAACCCATTTGTTAAAGTCAGCTTGATCAGTCACTTTGGCATAGAACTGCATTTCAGCAAAACCTATACCTGTATAGTTTGCAGAGAATCCTCTAAATTTGCCTTCATGCTTAGCTATTACATGTAATTGTGTTGTCATACCTGTCATTGCGTATATCTGCCCTGCTAACTCAGGTATGAAGAAAGAGTTCATTGGAGCCGCTGAAGTTATTTTGAAGTTAACTGGGCGATCTTTAGGTATCTGTATATAGTTAACTGTAGCTATATCATACTCAGGATATATAAACATCCATTTCCAATTTAGAGCAACTACATCTATTTCTATTGGCTTTTTATCTGATTCTAGTGGTTTGTAAGGACTAAGTGTGTGTGTTGTTTTCCATGTAACAATTGACAATATCAAAATTATTACAAATGGCACACCCCAACAGATTATCTCTAGCTTATTACTATGACTCCAAGTTGGTTTATACTCAGAGTTAGCACCATCTCTATATTTCCAAGCAAACCATAGTGTCAAAATAATAACTGGAATAACCACAAAAAGCATAAGAACAGTCGCAAATATTAGCAAATGTTTCTCTTGCGATGTGATAACACCCATTGGATTCCAAATACCGCCCTTACAACCAGATAAAGACAGCATTCCTACTATACTTGTAAATATTAGTAAGTATTTTTTCCAGTTCATTAATACATTCCCTTATAAATTACAGTTACATATAAATCGTGTTTAATCACTAAACATATTTTTCTACAGAGTAGATACCTCCATATTACATAAATACGAAAAAAAATTCATTAATTAATAAAATTTTTAGTGTTTGAATACAGAGACATATTCGCTATACTCATCAATATTTTTATTACGATAAATAATTTCACATGTATAACAAAGAATTACGAACTACTATAAATATCTCTCTAATATATGGATTTAGAATGATTGGACTGTTTATTATTTTCCCAATATTTAGTTTATATATTAATAATCTACAATATGCGACACCTTTTCTAATAGGTTTAGCTCTTGGAATATATGGCTTAAGCCAAGCTATGCTACAAATTGTACTAAGTATTTTATCAGACAAATTTGGACGTAAACCTATTATACTAGTTGGCTTAGTATTTTTTATTATTGGTAGTATTATTGCAGCATGCTCAACTAGTATTTATGGGATAATTATTGGTCGTGCGATACAAGGTGCTGGAGCCATAGGAAGTACACTAACAGCATTAGTTGCAGACTCCACAAAAGAAGAAAATCGCCTTAAGGCAATGTCACTAATAGGAATGTCTATTGGCTTTTCATTTTTAATAGCCATGATGATCAGCTCTATACTAAATAGCATTATTGGACTATCAGGTATTTTTTGGTTAACTGCAGTTTGTGGTGTTATTAGCATATTTATTTTAACAAAAATCCCAACGCCAAAAACACCTAGCTTTCACCACGAAGCAAAACCTGTTTTAACACTTATCAAAGACATAATAACTCATAAAGAATTATTAAAACTTAACTATGGCATATTTACACTACATGCAACACTTACAGCTTTGTTTATAGTAATCCCTCCAATTTTAACTAACATCTTACAAATATCCGCTGACTATCAATGGCTTATATACCTGCCTGTACTGATTATATCTTTCAGTATAATGTTCCCATTTGTTATGATTGCTGAAACACAGCATAAAATGAGAAAGTTTTTTATCATTGCTGTTTTACTTTTAAGTGCCTGCTTAGGTCTTTTGATTATAGGCTATCAACATACTGTAGTATTAAGCTTAATTCTCACTCTATTTTTTGCTGCATTTACATTTTTAGAATCATGCCTACCATCATGGGTTTCAAAGATTGCTCCTGTTGGCAGCAAAGGAACAGCAATGGGTATTTTCTCTAGCTGTCAATTTTTTGGCATATTCATCGGAGGAGTCTTAGGAGGGATCATTTTTCATAGATTCAATATCACAGGAGTCCTCGCATTCTGTACGATTTTAGCTTTTTTATGGTTTTTGGTCACCTTAATAATGGCTGAGCCTACCTACCTAAATACAAAAGTCTACAAACTAGACAAAATAACATCTGAACTAGCAGAAAAATTAGCAAAAATCATAGCAGCAGAAAAAGGACTTTACGAGTCTGTAATATGTCTAGAGGAGAATGCTATATATATAAAAATTGATAAAAAATTATTTGATGAAAAATTATTTATTCAAAAAATAAATCTAATCAAATAAACACCCTCAAAAGCAACCCTAGATATCACCTATATCACAAGTGCTAAACTATACCATTTTGGTATAGCGAAATCCTTTATTTTCAATACTTTCAGGCTATATTTAATTTTTGATTTAAGCAATTTATATGTTACAATTCATGTGTATAGTTAAAGGTGAGAAAAAGTGACTACTCAAATTGCAAGCAAATTTTTCTTTCCAACATTCTATTTTTAAAAGAAAATAACCTTTCGTTACTCGAATATCATAAGGAGAAGCAACATTATGTTACCAACGCTCATGTCTGTTGACTTAGCAAGATTGCAGTTTGGTCTAACAGCATCATTTCACTTCTTATTTGTTCCTTTAACTTTAGGTCTAACGTGGATTTTATTCACAATGGAACTAATGTATATAAGAACAGGTAAAGAAGTTTATAAAGATATGGTGAAGTTTTGGGGTAAATTACTTGGAATAAACTTCGCTCTAGGGATTATCACTGGTCTAACCATGGAATTTGAATTTGGTACCAACTGGTCATACTACTCACAATCAGTAGGTGATATTTTTGGTACTCCTCTAGCTATTGAAGGTATGGCTGCATTTATGCTTGAGTCAACTTTCGCTGGTTTATTTTTCTTTGGTTGGGATAAGCTTTCAAAGAAACAACATTTACTTTCAACATTCTGTTTAGCAATCGGTTCAAGCTTCTCAGCACTACTGATTCTTGTTGCAAATGGTTATATGCAACATCCAGTAGGTTCTGAGTTCGTAGCTTCAACTATGAGAATGGAAACAGTTAGCTTACTAGATGTATTCTTAAACTCTACTGCTCAGTCAAACTTTGGCCACGTAATTACAGCTGGATACACAACTGGTGCAACTTTTGTTATAGGTATTAGTGCATACTACCTACTTAAAGGACGTGATACTGCATTTGCTAAGAGATCTTTAGCTGTTGGTTTAGGGTTTGGTATAGTTGCATGTATTATGGCTATATTCTTCGGCGATGCTAACGGGCAAGATGCTTGGAAAGTACAACCATTAAAAATGGCTGCTATTGAAGCTGAGTGGGATACTTCTCCGACTCCAGCTCCATTTAATGCTATAGGATTCCCTGATCAAGAAGAGCAAAAGAACAACTACAATATAGAAATTCCTATGGCTCTTGGTCTAATAGCAACACACACTACAACTGCTCAGGTTCCTGGTGTTAAAGCGATCCTATACGGAGAAATGGTAAATGGTAAGAGAGATCCTAATCTAGCTTATTATAGAAACATTAAAACGGGTGAAACTGCTGATGTTTCTCCTGCTGTAGCTGCAGCTAATCCTCAAAAATATGAGAAAGTTCCTGCTGCAACTGTAATGATTAGAGACGGTGGTCTTGCTTATGCTGATCTTCTAAAATGGAGAGAATCAGGTCATAAAGGCGATACTCCTGATAGTAGTTATGCAAATTACAATAACCCTGAATATCAAAGATATATGGGCTTTGGTAAACTACTTGTTCAAGTTGCTCAAGAGAAATACGGTAAAGCTGACTCAGCAACAATTGCTAAACTAGCTAACAACCCAGAAGTAGTAAAACAAGTTGCTACAAATATGGTTCCAGATGTATCTAGCATCTTCTGGACATTTAGAATAATGGTAGGAATTGGTTTCTTATTATTACTTCTAATGTTTGTTGGTCTAGTATTACTAGCGAAAAACTCTCTTGGTAACACTAAGTTTAGTAAATTTGTCCTAAGAGTAATGACTTGGTCAATTCCATTACCATTCATCGCATGTTTATGTGGATGGTTTGTAACTGAGCATGGCCGTCAACCATGGACTGTTTATGATCAGCTTCCAACTAGCCTAAGCTCATCAGCTTTAACAGCTGCTGATATTGGTACTTCTATGCTGATATTCTTGCTAATAGATACTTCTCTATTTGCAGTATTACTATTCTTAATGTTCAAATATGCAAAACTAGGTCCTAGCTCACTAGGCTCTGGTAAATATCATTTTGAACAAAATAACGAAGATAAATAAGGAGAGATAAATGTTATTAGATGTTTTACAAGTTATCTCTTGGCTAGTTGTTGGAGTTCTTATATTCCTAGTAGCTGCAACAGTTGGTTTTGACTTTGGTATAGGTATTCTTGCTAAATTTGTTGGTAAGGATAACTATGAAAAAAGAGCTATTATAAACACTGTAGGACCTACTTGGGATGGCTCTCAAGTTTGGTTTATTACTGCTGGTGGTGCGCTTTTTGCTATTTGGCCACAAGTTTATGCTACAAGCTTCTCAGGTCTTTATATCGCGATATTAACTGTACTATGGGGCCTTTTCTTAAGACCACCTGCTTTTGAGTATAGAAAGAAAATAGATAGCGACAAATGGAGAAACTTCTGGGATTGGATGCTTGTTTTAGGTAGTATCATTCCTATAGTTGTTATGGGTGTTGCTGTTGGTAACTTATACCTTGGTTTCCCAATCTCGTATGATGATACAGCTAGACTAGTTTACGGTACTGTAACAAATGGTCAGTATCAATCTATGTGGATTACATTACTAAACCTATTAACTCCGTTTGCTTTACTATTTGGAGTATTTGCTCTAAATATGGCATTAATGCACGGTTCTACTTATGGAAAACTTAGAACAGAGGGTGTACTGAGAGATAGATTTAAGAAAATCAGTAACGTTACTGCTATCATATACATAGTGCTACTAATCGTTGCTGCGATTTGGATAGCATTTATACCTGGTTATCAATATGCTACAAACCCTGGCTTTACATATGCTTCAGATGCTTTAAACCATGCTTACACAGCAGGTACAATAACAACAAACTACTCATGGTACTATAACTTTAACCATGCTCATATGTGGATGTGGTTTGCACCTGTTTTAGCTTTTGTTGGTGCTATTCTTGTTATTGTGTTTAACAATAAAGATAAAGATGGTTCAGCATTCTTAGCAAGTTTAGCTTCTTTACTTGGAGCTGTATTAACTGTTGGTTTTGCACTATTCCCATTCGTTATGGTATCTAATGTTGGTGATTACAAATATAGCTTAACTATATTTAATGCTAGTAGTAGTCAAACTTCATTAATAGGTATTCTTATAGCTGCAGTTATAATACTTCCGATAGTATTTAGCTATACTTTCTTTGTATATAAGAAAATGTGGGCAAATGGTCGTAGAACATCTGCTGAAGAAATAAAAGCTAACTCGCATGAGATGTACTAATAAAAAAGGAGATTTATTATGTTTTATTTAGTATGGATAGTTTCTGCATTTGTGGCAGTTGGCATAGGCTGCTTCGTTGCTGGTAAAATGGATAAAAGAGAAGACTAATCATAAATTTTACCGTCTAATATTTTTTTCATCTCTCTATTAGTATAGAATCTTTTAAACAATCACTTTCAAATGTAAGTTATTATGAGAAAGCTTTTCTATACATTTACTCTTAGTGTATTTTTATTTATCTCTGGATATGGTGATATTGTAGTTGGTACTACTGGTGATTACGCGCCCTTCTCTAACTATGATAAAACTACTAACTCATTTAATGGCAAAGATATACAGCTTATAAAAGAGTTCGCAAAATCTGAAGGACAAAAAGTCAAATTTGTTAAGACAACTTGGAAAACAGCCTCTAATGATCTTAAGTCTAATAAGTTTGAGGTTTTCGTAGGTGGAGTGACAATAACTGCTCAACGTAAAAAAGATTTCTTATTCTCAACTCCTTTAGAAGCATCTAGAAAAGCAGCAATGACTGCATGCAAGAACCTAAGTAAATATAAAAACTTTAAAGATATAGATAACCCTAAAACTTTAGTCATCGAAAATAGAGGTGGCAATAATGAAATATTTGCATTACAAAAGCTCAAAAAAGCAAACCTTCTAATAATAAGTGATAATAAAGAAGCTGTAAGATCTATAACTAATGGTATTGGAAATATACATCCAGATATAATGCTCACAGATAATTCTGAAATAAAATATCAACACTCTATTAACCCACAAGTATGCCAAATACCTGTACAAATAGATAAAAGTAGCTCTTTCAAAGCTTTCATGTTTAATAAGACGGCTGATGGTAAAAAACTAGCTAGTCAATTTAATCAATGGCTAAAGGATAATCCAAAGATCTTTAGAGCATATACTAACTCATAGTTAGCCACTATTTCTATCTAAAATAAATTTGAACATATATACATTTAAACTACTTCCTACTTAATAGAGACTCTAAATTTAAGATAATAGTTGCTATTAGACAAATAATAAAAGCTGGAATACTCCAATCTCCCATCACTACTCCCTGTAAAATAAGAACGATCACAGGCATCGTTGTAACAAAACGAGAATATAAATACGGTTTAAGCTTACATAACGCTAACTGGCTAAATAGCGTTGGTAGAATCATACCTAATGCTGCCATGATAACAAATGTTATAATAACTTTGAAAGAGCTTATTGAGATAATAGTTGCAACAATATGATCACTAAAAACTAACCACAGTACAAGTGAAACAATCCACAAAAAGAAAAGTCTCACAGAAAGTATTGCAGTACTAGAAAAGTTATACTTATTAGAAAAATTAAAAGCTGAGATACGATACAACCCAGTAAAAACTCCTGTTAAAATACCACTAATGACTCCAATAATAGAGCGCTCTAGCATAAAAACAACACAAAGAACAATTGTAATAAAGGTTAAGCATGATCCTATCAAATTTAATAAAGAAAGTTTTCGAGACATAATATTTACATAAGCAAAAGCGGCAAGAAAGTCAATTGTTATACTAAATCGGGCAGATGACTCTACTGTAGCAAGATAGCTAAAAACCCACATCAACGATACATATGTTGAAACTAATATAAACTCTTTCTTCCTCACTCCAAGTACTAAGCGAAAATTCTCAATCAACTTCCCCTTACAAACTTCAATAAGATTGAAAAATATAATAGCAATCGTACAGTTAAAAAATAATACAAAAAAAGCATTATACTCTTGCCCTATTTTATAAACTAAAATTTGTGAAGCAATAAAACTAATAATATAAAGATAAACATATACTATGCCCATATGACTCTTTTCCTTTCTGGATTTTCTAACAAAACTCTTAGATAAAGCTATTATTTGAGACTTATTATACTGAGAATACTTTTAAACTATAAGCTACACATAGCAAAGTAAATTAATGAGGGATATATGTCCATATACTGTGGATTTATAATCCTGAATCACGCTATTATTTTGATCAAGCTAAAACCTATGTACCCTATTATTCTATGTTGCGTATATTCATCTTGGTATTTTTTCCTAGACTACTTTTGTAATAAGTACAAATAATTTAGCCCAACTCAATAGGATCTATATCAAAATAAATCTTAATCGTATTCTTGATATTACAACATATATTTTGATTCACCCACTTTATTAGTAGGTTTATTTCAGCACGTTTTTTTGATGTAAGTAGCAGACTATAGCGATAAACATTATTCTTTTTTAAATGTAGTGCTGGTAGAGGTTTAGATACCTGCACATTCTCACAGTTCTTTAACCTTGAATATATATCACTTAGCAAACTCAAAATTTCTTGCTCTTTTCTAGACTCTGCTATTATTTGAGCTTGGTATGTATAAGGAGGATAGCTCGCATATTTCCTTTGCTCTAAAAGATAATCAAGAAACTCTAAATAGTCCTTATTTACTAATAAATCTAAAAGCTTATTCTCAGGTTGATATGTTTGTAGCAACACTACACCAGGTTTATCTGCCCTACCTGCTCTGCCTGATACTTGAATTATCATTTGTGCTGTTTTCTCTATTGCATGAAAATCAGTACTATATAACCCAGCATCTATATTTATTAAACCTACTAGAGTTATATTCTCAAAGTGATGACCTTTAGCAATCATCTGAGTACCAACAATGATATCAACCATATTATCATTAATCATCTGATTAATATTGTGAAGATCACTAATAGTTTTTATATTTGAGCGATCAAAACGAACAATTTTATTATATGGGAATTTAGCTTCTAAACGTGATTGAACTTTTTCAGTACCAGTTCCATAAGTAAACAGATCTTGCTCACCACAGTTTGTACATACCGTGACTAAGGGTTTACGCGAGCCACAGAAATGACATTCTAAGTATTGATATGGATGAGTATGTAAAGTATATGGTTTATCACATCTATCACACTCTACAGCCTCACCACAGCTATTACAGACCAGTGCCTTAGCAAAACCTAACTTATTTATAAAAACCAAAGACTGTTGATGAGCCGTGATATTTTGCTCTAATAGGTTAAAGAGTGTATTACTAATACCATTATCAACTATACTTGATTTTAGATCGAGAAGTTGAATTGGTGTTTTATAATTATTTAATGCTCTATTTCGTAACTTAAGCAGCTTATACTTACCAGTTAAACTATTGTAGTAACTTTGTATTGATGGCGTTGCACTTCCTAAGATTACAGGAATACCTAACTGACTAGCTCTAAATATAGCAATATCACGAGCATTATATCTAATAGTACTCGTTTGTTGTTTAAAAGAACTATCATGCTCTTCATCAATGATAACGATGCCTAAATCTCTAAAATCAGCTAGCACTCCGCTTCTTGTTGAGATAACAATATCTGCCTCACCTTGTTTAATCTTTAACCAATTTGTGAGCCTTGCCTTTTCACTTAATTTAGAATGTAGTGCAACGATATTTTTATTAGGAAATCTACTTTCAAAACGTTTTATTGTCTGTGGAGTCAGATTTATCTCAGGAACCATTACAAGCACTTGCTTTGAATCCGCTAAATATTTGTCTATAGTTTGTAGATAAATCTCTGTTTTTCCACTACCTGTAACCCCATAAAGTAAAAATACATTAAAGCCTGAATCTGATAATATACTGCTTAATACACTATTTTGTTCTTCAGATAAATCTTTAGGTTTGTCATGCTTTATGTTTTTAGAAGATTCTTTTAACTTATATAACTTTTTAAGGATATCCTTTTCAAAAAGCTTATTAATAACATAGGTAGAGCCTAATTGTTTTAAATCCTCATATTTGATAAAGTCAGTTTGTTTAAAGGTATTAATTAGCTCTTGTTGTTTAGGTGTCAATTTATGACTATCTAGATTTTTAGAATCAATGTAAACATATGTATCTTGTTGAGGTTTGATAACCTCACTTTTAAAAAAATCATTTGGTAAAGCTAAGCGTATTGCATTATATAGATCACAACAATAATATTTAGAAATCCAAATTATTAGTTTTTGTATATCGACACTTATAGGACTATCTATAAATTTGACTATTGGCTTAACCTTTTCAACTCCATAATCAACTTCAATATTTTTTGCAATTATAAAGCCTATTAATTGACGCTTACCAACATTAACTAGTACTCGATCAAATAATCTAACATCATTCTTATCAGTACTATAATCAAGCACATACGCTGGAGGAACAGCTAATGCGACTTTGACAATCATTATGCAGCTTCCGCGATGGCTTTTGTATTTTTATACCAAAAGTAGAATCCATAAATAGCTGTAAGAAGGAAAATAAAGTTTTGTAAAACTTGACCATATAACTGTTGCTGATACATCACAAAAATAAAATATAAATCAGAAATTATCCAGATCACCCAGTTTTCCATAAACTTCTCTATAGTCATAATAATCGCAGTAAATGTAATACCTGTCAGTAAGCCCGTTGATACAATATCTTCAGAGCCTGTAAAATAATTAAAAGCTATACAAAATACACATAGCGCGATTGTGTAAAGTATATACCTAAGATAATCGGAAGCTTTCATCCATTTTATAACATCATTACTATCTACGCCTTGTGTGCTCCACTTATACCAGCCATAGCTAAAAAATATCACATACACAACTTGTAATAACACTAACGAGTAAGTACCTTTCATCGCAAATAAGAAAAGTAATAGCACTGCCCCAATGATACCCAAAGACCAAGACCACACTTTTAATCTTGCTAGGTATATTGTATATAAAACATTTATTATAAGTGCTGAGTAGTCGAGAATTTTAAATAACATAGTTCATTAACCTTTTTAGAAACATTCATACAATTTTATATCGAGATCTTTATACAGGTCTGATTTTATCGTATTAATCTTTCTAATTGAACTAGTTTTAAAGTTAATTGTTGGATTAAATGCTAAATATACTTTATGTAAACTTAAATTAAAAACATCACAGTTTAGGTAGCAAACATCTTGAGCTGTTATTCTAATAATATTTGCTTTTTCTAAATCATATAAAATCTGCTTAACTTTATCATAATCAGCAACTGCAGCACTTTTATAAATATCAGAAATACTCATGCCATTTTTAAGCTCTCGCTGAACAATGTGCAGATCCTTAAGAATATTAACACTTATACTCAAATCATCTCTTTTTACTTCTTTCTTAAAATCTAGAGTGATCTTCATATATTGCATAGCCCTAATCATAACCGCACCTAGCAATGTTATATGCCAAGTAATATAAACCCAAAGAATAAATATTGGAATTAACGAAAGTGAACCATAAATAACTGAGTATGTTGGCACATAAAACATATACAATGAAAAAACTTTCTTAGCTATTGAGAAAACTATAGCTACTAAAAATGCTGCAAATAACGCAACCCTAGAGTTAATCTTTGTATTAGGTAGAATCTTATAAACTACAAAAAAACCACCAGTTAAGAAAATAAGCGATAAGAAGTTTAATAAATATTGCTCAATACCAACACCCTTAAAAAACCATGTCATTGAAAGAACATAAGTAGTTGATATAAAAACAAAACCCATTAGTAACGGTCCCATTGTCATCAATGCCCAATAAACTAGCAAGCTTTGCACCATAGGTCGTTGCTTATTTACATAAAATATCTTATTTAGTGTAATCTCTAGCCTCTTAATCATCAAAAATATAACCACTAATAAAACTATAACTGAAGTTACAGGCAAACTAGTCATCTTATCAGATAGAGATGTAATATATTGCTGAACAGTTGTCGCAGTTGCTGGTAGCATATTATCAAATAAGAAGTTCTGAATATTATCAGAAAGAGAACTAAATGCATTAAAAGCATTCAAAATATTTATTATAATGAAAAAAGCTGGTACGATAGCAAACAAACTAGCTAATGTTATAGATGCTGCCACTGTGGGGCACTCTTTACGGAAATATTCCTTAAATACCCAAAGCCAATAGTTTTGGAAAATGATTAAATATTTTTTACACAATCGAATACTAAACATAGAATAAACAACATGAAAAACATACTAATACTATACTACAGCCAAGGTGGAAGTACAAAGAAAATGGCTCATACAATAGCTCTAGGTGTTGAAGCCGCAGGAGCTACAGCAACTATACGTACCATACCAAATATCTCTGCAAAAACCGAAAAAGTAGACCCAATAATTCCAGAGGATGGCGACTTATATGCTACAAAAGAGGATTTAGCTAACTGTGATGGACTTATAGTTGGTAGTCCTGCATATTTTGGTAATATGGCATCACCTCTTAAATACTTTTTAGAAATAAATAGTGATCTGTGGTTTAAAGGTAGCCTTATTGGAAAACCTGTTGGTTTTTTTACCGCGGCTTCTGGAATGCATGCAGGTCATGAAAGTACATTACTTTCAATGATGATCCCTTTTATGCACCATGGCTGTTTAATTGTTGGCGTGCCATATAGTGAACAAGCTCTTGAGCATACACGTACTGGTGGCACTCCTTATGGAGCTTCACATTTAAACACTTTCTCACCTAATAAAACGATGTCAGAAGATGAGATAAAAATATGTAAAACCTTAGGCAAAAGAGTCTCTGAGATTGCTAACAAACTTTCAAAATAAGGAATAACCATGAAAAAAACCTTCTATTTAGGTATATTTTTATTTAGTCTACTTTTAACGAGCTGCTCAAGTACTGACCCAAGTTATTCCGCAAACTCTGTAGGTCAAGTATCTCAAGTTGAGCAGGGTAAAATTCTAGACATCCAAAAAGTAAATATAAAAGGCTCTGATAATGCTGGTGCTAGAGTTGGAGGACTAGCAGGAGGCCTTGGAGGAGCTCTTGCTGGTAGTGGTAACATATTTACAAGCATCGCTGGATCCATAGGTGGTGCAATAGTTGGTGGTATTGCAGGCGGTGCAACAGAAAAAGCTATCACCTCATCAACAGGATATCAGTTCACTATAAAACTAGATAATGGAAAAACTTTTGCAATATTACAAGAAGATAATAACAACCTTAAAGTAGGAGATCTAGTAAAAGTATATATGTCAGGCAATAACACTAGAATAGTTCCTGCTAAATCAAGCTAGTCAGCAAATCAATTATATATTTCCATAACTTCTGATTTTATATATACTAAATTAATAAACTATTTTATTTTATGGAAACTTCTCTTAATGTATAAACAAAAAGTAACAAAGCTAGGCTTTAGCATATGGTTTATTTGTGCTTTCTTTTATGCTTTAGAATATTTTGTAAGATCCTCAACTGGAGCATTACTTGTTAACTTCATTGAGCCTCCTTATAACCTAACTATGGCCTCTACTGCCTTATTTAGCTCATCATTTTACTGGGCATATATGATATCGCAAATACCTGCGGGAATTCTTGTTGATAGGTTTGGAGTTAAGCGAGTTATGATTGCTAGCTCTAGTGTGTTTTCTATTGCTATGCTTATTGCTTCAGTAGCTCGCTCTGAAGAAACCTTGGTCATATATAGAGTTCTTGCTGGATTTGGTGGCGGGTTTGCTATACTATGTGCTATCAAATCTATTTCAATATGGTTACCAAATAGACTTTTCCCTGCTTTTACAGGTTTAACTCAGTTTATTCTATATATAGGAGCAACTCTTTCTGCCGCACCTTTAGTATTTTTATCAAAATGTCTAAGTGTTTCTCAAATCATGGCAATGATATTTATAATATCTTTTATAGTTTTGTTACTTAGTATTTTTGTTATAAAAATGCATCCTGAATATAAAAAAGAGAATTTGCAAAATAAACAAAATAGTGAGACTCTTAAAGATATATTATCCGTTATAAAGAATAAGCAAATATGGCTTAATGGTCTTTATTGTTTTACTATCTATGGCACGACTGTTTTATTTGCCGATCTTTGGGGCGTTAGGTACTTGACTCTTTATGGATTCTCACAGGAAGTAGCTGGTATTTGTACATCTTTGATCTTTATAGGTGTTTGTATCGCTAGCCCATTGTGGGGAATTCTAGCTTCAATAAAAGATGGTGAAAAAAGATTTTTGATGATATCTCCAATAATAGGTTTCCTTGTTGTAACATACCTTTTATTTTTTAATCATAATATAACAATAGCTTTTATATTATGTATTTTATTTGGGGCGTCTCAAGCTGTTCATGTACTTAATTACTCAGCTCTTAGAAATACTGTATCAGCAACCCAGATAGCGACAGGTCTAGCTGTTGTTAACATGTTTTTACCATTAAGTGGTGGCGTATTACAACCTTTAACAGGCGGTATTATTACCCATCTAAAACAAAACCTTGGATATACTCCACTAGAATCATTCCAAATAACCCTAATATTTATTCCTGCTTTAATGATTCTTTCATTTATTATCGCATTATTTATAAAAGATTCTAAAGACTAAAACATACTTCTTTACTATATATTTTTTTTATTCTATTATTTGTCCTAATGTTTTCTAATAAAAATAGAAATCTATGAAAAAGATTATCTTAGTAGTTGCTGTAATTATTGTTATACTTGCTTTATTGATTATAAATTTTCTACCTAATGAAAAGCCCTTAACGACGAAAGGGTTTCATGATATAGATGTTGTAGCTGCTGAAAATCAATATGGTAGCGTGGCTCAACTAATAGGTGGCACAAATGTTAAAGTTACAAATATAATTAACAATGCTGATGGAGACCCTCATACGTTTATCTCCTCTGTAAAAAATGCAAAACTACTAGCTGATGCTGATGTAATTATATACAATGGCGCAGATTATGACTCTTGGATACAACCTATTTTAAAGAGCAATACAAATGCTGAAATCATTAAGGTGCAAGATCTTGAGAGCTATCCAAAAACCTCAAAATTTGGCATAAACCCTCACCTTTGGTATAACCCTAAAACATTTCCTGCACTTGCAACTAAATTAAAAGATGTTTTCATCAAAAAAGATCCTAACGATAAGGGCCTATATGAGAAAAACTATGAAACTTTTAATCATAAATATGAAAAAGTATATGAGTTAGTTAAACAAATAAGACAAAACTATAAAGGCACTCCTGTTACAGCAACAGAACCTCTTTTTGGATATATGGCAAATGCTCTTGGTTTAGACATGAAAGGTCTAGCATTCCAATGGGTAATAATGAATGACTCTGAGCCAAGCCCTCAGATGATGATAAATTATCAAAAGCTATTTAATGACAAAGAAGTTAAAGTCCTATTTTATAATGAACAAGTTACTGATAACGTTACACATAAGATCCTAGAAGTCGCAAGTCAAAATGAGATTCCTGTAGTTGGTATCACAGAAACAATGCCTACTACTGATAATGCTATTGACTGGATGATAAATACATTACAAGCAACAGCAACCGTTCTAGAACAATCTAAGAATATAAAATGATAAAATGCTCAAATCTAGTTATTGGATATAATAAACCAATAACATCACCTCTAAATCTAGAGATCCCAACGAATGCATGGGTAGGTATAGTTGGTAAAAATGGTATTGGTAAGTCTACTTTTTTTAAAACTCTTTTAGGTAAAATACCAAGCATCTCAGGAGAGATAACTATAAATAACTCAAAAGTTAATATTGATAATATTAGTTATATCCCTCAAGAAAGAGAAATAAACTTTGAAGAAAAAACATCTGGATATACTCTAATAAAATATAGTTATAAGCCAAAATCTTGGGGCTTACCATTATTTAATAGTGAGTTTAAAAAGAAGCTCGAGTATCTTATCGAATTAACACAAACTAAAGATTATATACACAACCCTTTTAAAAATCTCTCTGGTGGACAGAAAAAACGTATATACCTAATTCAAGCACTTATAAATGAGCCGAAAGTACTACTCTTAGATGAACCATTATCAGACCTTGACCCTGATGCAAAACAAAAGTTTATCGCTTGTCTTAAAGAGATTCATAAAAAAGAGAATATTACCCTTTTAATAATATCTCATGATATGAAAGAAATTAGTTCACAGCTAGATGCCTTTATTCATTTTAAAGATGGTAAGTGCCACTATTGTAATGAAATGCCATGCCTACAGGAGGATATCTGTGTTTAACTATACTTTTATGATATATGCTTTTGTTGCTGGGACTATAATAGCTATTATATGTGGGATTATCAGCTTCTTTGTCATTATTAGAAGACTATCTTTTGCTTCACATGCTTTAGGACATATTAGTCTAACAGGCGCTTCAGGTGCTGTCTTACTCAATCTCTCTGCTATGACTGGTCAACTTTTCATAAACCTAATCGCAGGGATCCTTATGGGTGCTTTTGGTGATAAGATCAAAAAAAATGATATCGCTATTGGAATCGTTTTAACATTTTTCCTGGGGTTGGGAACATACTTTTTATTTTTATATCAAAGTGGCTACTCTGGCTCTGTAATGTCAATACTTGTTGGAAATATACTTACAGTAACTCTTGAGCAGATATATATTTTATTTGGCTTAGCTATCTTCACAATAGTAACTCTTGCAACGATTGCAAGGCCATTATTTATATCGTCTATTGATCCAGTATTCGCTGAATCTAAGAAAGTTCCTAACAAACTTTTATCTATTCTTCTTTTTGTCTGTATTGCTATAACTGTATCCATGGCTTGTCAAGTTGTAGGAATATTATTAGTCTTTTCACTTCTTATTGGTCCTGCAGCAATAGCAACACAATGGGTTGATGGCTTTTATAAACCTATTGCTCTTAGTACTATAATCTCTGTACTCACAGTTTGGTCAGGAATAGTTGCTGCTTATTATATAAATGTACCAATTAGTTTCTTTATAACTACAATTATTTGCTGCTTATATCTAATAAGCATTATCAAAAATAAACTAATTTAGACTTATAGCATATATCATATTAGATCTTATTTTCTTTTGGCTTTTATACATTTATAATTGTGCTAACTTTATTATAAAACTATACAAACATGATAATAACAAAAGAAATTGAATATCGTGGTGATGGCATACTGTTAAAAGGATTTTATGCTTACCCTGACAGAGGTTCACACTTACCAGCAGTTCTGATAGCTCCGACATGGGCGGGTCGCGATAAATTCGCTTGTGACAAAGCAATCGCGATGGCAAAAAAAGGCTATCTAGGATTTGCTATAGATATTTATGGAGATGCTAAAGTAGGATCTTCAAAAGAAGAAAATGCTGCTTTAATGAACTCTTTGCTAGAAGATAAATATGCTCTTATGACAAGACTTAGAACAGCATATAGTGTTGTTAAGAAACTACCTAAAGTAGATAAGTCAAATATCTCAGCAATTGGGTTTTGCTTTGGTGGTAAATGTGTATTAGATATGGCAAGATCTAACGTACCGTTAAAAGCAGTAATAAGTTTTCACGGCCTACTTGAATCTACTATCGTTAAAGAACAAAATATCGATACTAAAATATTAGTATTACACGGCTACAATGATCCAATGGTACCTCCTGAACATGTTAACAAGTTTCAACAAGAGATGGATAAACGTAAAGCTGAATGGCAATTGCACACTTTTGGTAATACATATCACGCATTTACAAACCCAAATGCTAATGATCCTGAATTTGGTACTGTATTTAATGCCACGTCAAATAAAAGAGGTTGGAAATTAGCTGAAGATTTCCTTAGAGAAACGTTTAATAGTGGATACCCGTTCTAGGGTTTAGAAGATTTATTTAATAAGACCAATATATGGAAGCTCACGATACTTTTCATCGAAGTCTAGACCATAGCCAACAATGAATTTATCTTCGATTTCAAAACATACATAATCAAGGTTTACTTCTCTTTCTAACCTTGCAGGCTTAAATAATAAAGTCGCAAACTTTAAAGTCTTAGGACTGTACTTATTAATACCATCTTTCAACTTATGATAAGTATGTCCAGTATCAACAATATCTTCAACTATTATAATATTCTTATCTTTAACGAACTCCTCTTTAAGAGATGTCTCTGTCAAAGTTACCTCACCAGAACTCTTTGTTCCCGAACCATAAGATGATGCCGTAATAAACTGCGTTCTTAAGTCAATTCTTAGCTTTCTCACAAGGTCAGCAAAGAACATAAAAGATCCTTTTAAAACACATACAAGAGTAACCTCTTGACCTGAATAATCTTGATTGATCTCTTCAGCCAGCTTAGTAACAGCTTCTTCAAGCTGTTGTGATGTTATATAAACATCTGTATTTTCTGCAGAATAACTCATAAATTTAACCTTTTTTGAAATAATCTTCAAAGAATAAAATCTGTTCTCTAGATGGTCCATATGCTAATGAAGATATAGGAATACCAATATGATTCTCTATAGTTTTTAGATATGTTACAAGAGCATTAGGCATATTGTCTTTAGTTACCGTTTCATCAATTAAGAATGGCTCTAAATCAACTAAGATTGGCTCAACTTTATATAAATCAATACCTGGGTATGCACAGTATATTTCTTTACCCTCATACTTATAGCCAATACATATTTTTAATGTATCCATACCTGATAATACATCAACTTTTGTCAATGCAATTGATGTTAAGTTTGAACATTTAGCAGAATATTTAAGTAATGGTAAATCTAACCAACCACAACGACGAGTTCTACCTGTAGTTACACCTATCTCACCACCTTTCTTCTGGATAAAGTCACCAATATCATCAAAAAGCTCTGTAGGGAAAGGCCCCTCACCAACTCTTGTAGTATATGCTTTTGTAATGCCGATCACATGATCTAAATTACTTCCTGCTGTTGTAGCACCAGAATAAACACCCGCAACAGATGTATTAGAAGATGTTACAAAAGGATATGTTCCATAGTCAACATCTAAAAGCACACCTTGCGCTCCTTCATAAACGATATTCTTACCTTCTGAGATAGCAGAATCTATAATTGAAAAAGTATCTTTTGAATATTGTTTAAGTTTTTGTCCTAAAGAGTAAAGTCTTTCGAACTCTTCCTCTATTGATGGATATTCAACTTTATATAAATCTCTAAATAATGTCTCTTTTTCAGCTAATGATATCTCTAATCTTGCTCTTAATAGATCTTTATCAAACAAGTGCTTAAACTTGATTGCTTTACGAGATACTTTATCTTCATAAGCTGGACCAATACCTTTACCAGTTGTGCCTATTTTTTCAGTAGTATTACTCTCTCTAACAGCATCTAGTAGCTTATGATAAGAAGTAATGACAGTACAAGACTCAGAAACAAAAAGGTTATCAGCTGAGATACTTATTCCAGCTTCTTGAAGACGCGCAATCTCAACATCAAGTGCAACAGGGTCTAGAACCACACCATGGCCAATTACACATTTTGTATGGCTATGTAAAACACCAGATGGGATAAGATGTAAAAAAGTTTTTTTACCATCTACAACTAATGTATGACCTGCGTTATTACCGCCTTGGTAACGTACAACTAAGTCCGATTTTTCTGCTAAAGTATCTGCTATTTTACCCTTACCTTCATCGCCCCACTGAGCACCAACGATTACAATTTTCGACATATTAAACTGAACATTCTGAGATTAAAATTTAGATGTATATTATGGTAATATATTAGCGAGCATTTTGCTAGTAAAATATAGTCTAGCAAAATTATTTTGAATAGATATTTGTTATTAATAATTGTTATAATAGCTATTCAAACCATAGCTTTAACCATCAAAAACAAGGAATAAATACATGTCGAAGATAAAAAGGGTTCTAATATCTGTTTCAGATAAAACAGGTATTGTCGATTTTGCCAAAGAATTAGCTAAATATGATATAGAGATTCTATCAACAGGAGGAACATCGAAAACCCTAAAAGAAGCAGGTCTTAATGTCAAAGATGTATCACAGCATACTCACTTCCCAGAAATTATGAATGGGCGTGTAAAAACTCTTCACCCTCTTATTCACGGAGGCATCTTAGCAGATAGAGATAATTCAGAACACCTTAAAGCAATGCAAGATAACAATATTGGTCAAATAGATATGGTTGTTGTTAACTTATATCCTTTTGTTAATACTGTTAAATCTGGTGCTGATTTTGATACATGTATCGAAAACATTGATATTGGTGGACCCTCAATGGTTCGCTCATGTGCAAAAAACCATAAACATACAACTATAGTTACAAACCCAAACCAATATGAAACTGTAGTAACAGAAATGGCTCAAAATGATGGTCAAACAACTCTACAAACACGTAGAGAGTTTGCTAAAGAAGCTTTTGCTCACACTGCTGAGTATGATAGTCATATTGCAAATTGGTTTAGCAAAGAGTTAAATGAAGAGTATCCAGAAAAACTTTTCTCAGTAGGAACTCTTAAGCAAGTTCTAAGATATGGTGAAAACCCACACCAAAAAGCTGCCGTATATTCTACAGATACAGATTGTGTAAGCATCACAAATGCTAAGCAACTACAAGGTAAAGAGCTATCATACAATAATTTAAATGATGCTGATGGTGCATTTGAAATGGTTTGTGAATACTCTGAACCATCTTGTGCAATTATCAAACATGCAAACCCTTGTGGTATAGCTTCTGGCAAAAATGCTTATGAGGCTTGGAAAAAAGCTCTTGCTTGTGATCCAATTTCAGCATTTGGTGGTATTGTTGCATTTAACTGTGAAGTTGATAAAGAGTTTGCTGATTCTTTAGGAAAAATGTTCCTAGAAGTAATAATTGCCCCTAGCTATACTCAAGAAGCCTTAGAAGTACTAGCTGCTAAGAAAAATTTACGTGTACTAGAGACAGGTAAAACTTTTGATACAAAATCATCACGCATGATAAGCAAAAACATTCATGGCGGAATACTATCACAATCTTATGATAACGGCGGTGTTGAGATTAATGACTGTAAAGTTGTTACAGATAGAGCTCCTACAGATAAAGAATGGGCTGACTTAATGTTTGCATGGAAAGCTGTTAAATATGTCAAATCAAACGCTATTGTATATGCTCGAGATACTCAAACAGTTGGAATTGGTGCAGGACAAATGTCTCGTGTAGATTCTGCTAGAATTGGCGCTGAAAAAGCCGAGGCTCATGAAGGTGCTAAAAACTCAGCTGTTGCATCTGATGCTTTCTTCCCATTTGCTGATGGTCTAGAGGAATGTATCAAAGCTGGTGCAACTGCAGTAATTCAACCTGGCGGATCTAAAAATGATCAAGAAGTTATCGATGCTGCTAACAAAGCTGGTATAACAATGGTCTTCACTGGAATGAGACACTTCAGACATTAACCATTTCTTTATAGATTAATACTTTTCTTAATTATTATCTTTGATCTAATATAGTTTCACTTTAAGAAAGTGCTGATGTTAACAACGGCGATATAACTAAAACAACACCTATAAAAATAATAAAATAAATACTTTTAGTACGATACTTCTTCAAGTTTGGTGTTTTAAAAACAATATACGCAGGCACTAGACATCCTAATATTCCGAATATCGGTCCAGATAAGGGTACTAGCTTATATATTGGTGCATTAAAGACTATTGAAAGCCATGTTAATAGAAAGATTATAACTACAACTATAGTATTAAGACTAAATAAACCTTTACCCTCAATTGCTAAACCACTCTTTCTAAACCTCTCTCTTAAAACACCTCTTAAGGACTCTTCCATTCCGGCTAAGATACTTAAAAAAGAAGTCAAAATAGCACATAAGCTAATAATAATTCCACAAATATACAATATATTATTTGATTGGCCCTGCTTCTCTAACAATATAAAAGCTGATTGGTTATTTGCAGTTGCTTCTAAAGCTTGAGCTTTTGGAATTACTAAAGAAAATGACAATACATAAAAACCAATAACAATAACTAATATAATAAATGCTATACTCATCGTTTTAAGAGTTTTATTTAAAATAAAGCTCTTATCCTTACAACGATAATGAGACCTATAACCTATAACCATCGGACTTAATGACTGAATAAACAATATTGATGTCAATGAAAATGGCAACATTATAATACTTTTAGCAACAAACTCCCCACTACTAGTAGGAAACTCTATAAGATTGCTAGTTGACCATAAAGGAATTAACGATATAGAAACTACGATAATTGCCATGATCAATATAACTACCAAAAACGTTGATATCCGTACAAAGAGCTTTTGGCTTTTAACTCCTAAGAATATCAAAACAACCATTAAAAGTGCACTATATAAAGCACTCTGCTCAAGATGTGGATTTATCGTTAGATGAAACATATACAAATATGATGCTAAAGACTTTGCAACAACCTCAGCATATATTACTGTCCATATAATCATCATAAGAAGATATAATGCGCCTAGAAAAGTCGACCATTTATCTCCTAATAGCTCAGCAACGACTTCTTTATAATCTTTTGGTCGCTTTGACTCAAATAACGTTTGAATATAAAGCTTTTGGAAAAGATATATACCTGGATAGGCTATTAGTATTGATACCATAAAAACAGCAAAACCTACAACACCAACACTTACGGGAACCAAAACAATCCCTGCACCTACTGCCATCCCTATACTGACGACAAGCCAACTTAGATCGAATTTATTAAATTTATATGATTGAGGCACGTATACTTATAAAGTAGAAAAAACGTATGTATATTTTTACATTTTTGAAAAATTATTTAAATCAAAACTATTCATATAGTCTACTGTTTTACCCACACAAGTTTGTTAGTGTTATATCCTAACTCTTTTGCTTCCTTAATAAAGTCTTGCTTTATATTTTCCGGAACAGTTTTAGTTCTAGATAGTAACCATAAATAGTTTTTATTATCGCCAGCAACATAAGCATATTTATAGTTATCATCTAACTTAAATACAATATATGCGCCATAGAAAGGTCTAAAGAAAGAAACTTTTAAAAATCCTGTATCTTTATTTTCAACAAATTTTGCAATACCGTCTGCATAACTTCTCTTACCGGTAGAAGGTGTAACACCACTATTTACGACTTTTATTGAACCATCAGGATTTAAGCTATACTCAGCATAAACATTTGTCATACCTTTCTCAAAACTATTATCAAAACGAGCTATTTCATACCATTTACCTAAGTACTTATTTGCTTGGAAGTTTTTAACAGGCTCTATATTATCTGGTTTTGTTACACACCCAGAAAGCAATAACATCGCCACACTTACTAATATCACAAATAACTTTTTCATAATTAAACCGCTTTTTAAATTTTTTAATATGCATACAATATAGTAAACTAAATACTTGTTATAAGAATAGTTAAAATTTTTTAATATTATGGAACTAAGTTACTTTGATTTTCTCAAAAAAAATGACCTTACAAATTATAAGCTATTTATTGTAACTGGAGATGAGCCACTACAAAAACATAATATTATTGAAAAAATAACTAAAGCATTTAAACAAAAAGATTTTGAAATATCTTATCATGATTTAAATGAGCAAAATCTTGATGTTTTGTACAATGAAACAGATAGTCTAAGCTTATTCTCAATGGATAAGTTTATTCAATTTAATTTTGAAAAACCTCCTCAAAAAAACCTTCAGAATGCTCTAACTGAAAATCTATTAAACGATGATGAAAATGTATACTTGCTTGTTTTTAGTGGCATGAAAAAGCAAAACACCTCGGCAAAATGGTTTCAAAGTCTTGCAAATAAAGCAGTACATATAAAAATATATCAACCAAACTTCACAAACTCAGTAAATATCATTGAGAATGAGGTAACAGACCTAGGCCTTAATATCACTAGACAAGCGATAGAGCTTTTAGCACAAAAAACTGAAGGTAATCTTATCGCTACAAAGCAAATACTAAAACTTCTATCAAGGCAGAATACTCCGTCTTTTGATGAAAACTCAATACGTCCTTTTCTTCATGAGCATTCTAATTATGATGTATTTGATCTTTCTGAAGCTATTCTTATGCAGCAAAGAACTAAAGCTTTGAAAATCTTAAACAACATTTTAAACGAAAGTGACAAACCTCCATTAGTATTATGGTGTCTAAAAAAAGAACTAAGAATTCTTTCTCAACTAAAAAACACACAAATAACATATCATCAAAAAATATTTAAAGATAATAACATTTGGCCGTCAAAACAAAAATTTTATACAAGCTTAGCAAATAAAATTGACTCAAATACAATATCTAGATGTTTAGAAATGTGTCTTGATACAGACCTATCTATAAAAGGCGCTAAAAAAGCAAATATAAAACTACAACTGAACGAAATAACTTTTCAGCTTTTTAGCTAATTTCTGGTTGTACTTTATCATAAATTATGATTTTTCAATAATCTTACTGTTGTTTATCATTTACTTTTCTTAGACACTTGATATTATTTATATGAGCCAACAAAAGTTAAGGAAGCTAAAGTAAAAATGAGAACAATAACCGCGGAATATATCTGGATTGATGGTACAGATCCAGTACCTGAGCTTAGATCAAAAGCAAGAGTTTTACCTTTTAAAGAAATTACTAGCGCACAAGACTTCCCTGAGTGGAGCTTCGACGGTTCTTCTACGAATCAAGCTACAGGTAATGACTCAGACTGTATACTTAAACCAGTCAATTTTGTTATTGATCCTTTAAGAGAGTGTGGTTATATCGTTTTATGTGAAGTGTACAATCCAGATGGAGAAACTCCTCATAAAACAAATAATAGAGCTAAATTAAGAGAGATCTTAGCAAACAATAATGAAGATCATGAAATGTGGGCAGGATTTGAGCAAGAATACACTATGTTTAAAGATGGGCGCCCATTAGGATGGCCTACTACAGGCTTCCCTGGACCTCAAGGCCCATACTACTGTAGTGCAGGTGCAAAAAAAGCTTTCGGTCGTGATTTAGTAGAAGCTCATATGCAAGCTTGTTTAGATGCTGGCATTTTATTCTATGGAATTAATGCTGAAGTAATGCCTGGCCAGTGGGAATTCCAAATTGGTTATAGAGGTGTTGAAGGAGAAGATGCTGGCATATTAAATGTATCAGATCATACTCATATTGCTAGATGGTTACTAGAAAGATTAGGTGAAGAATATGATATCGTAATATCATTTGATAATAAGCCTATCAAGGGTGATTGGAATGGTGCTGGTATGCATACAAACTTCTCTACTAAGAAAACTAGAGACCCTCAACAAGGCAAACAAGCAATCACAGATATAGTTAAAAACCTAGAAAAAAATCATAAAAAAGACATCTTAAGCTATGGTTTTAATCTTCATGAAAGATTAACTGGTGACCATGAAACTTGTGATATAAATACTTTTAAAGTTGGTGATGCAGATAGAGGCTGTTCTATTAGAATACCAAGACCTGTAGCATTAAAAGGTTATGGATACTTTGAAGATAGAAGACCAGGTGCAAACTCTGATCCATATCTAGTAGCTATAGCTCTTGCAACAGCGACTATCAACTAATATTTATTATAAAACACTTATCTACACCATTTTTTTCTGTAGAATACACACAATTATTATTCTTTAAAATCTTACTATAAATTGAGAGGGTCTAAAAATGACAAGTTACTCAACTATTGAAGACTATTGCAAAAATATTTTTAATGTTATTTGTGATAAAGATGGATTTATTACTAAAAACGTTATTTTAGATGCTTTAGATGAGTCTGGCATTCTTACAGACGATCCACGAATACGAAAGCTTATAACAAAGCTAGATAGCTTTTCACGTGTTGATAAAATTGATTTTGAAACTTTCTTAGACTTTAGCTCTGATAGTATTAGCCTTATTGAAAAATCAATTAATAAGGGCTTTATAATTCCTGATTTTAAAGACTTTAAAAAAGAAATTATTGAAATATTTAATGAAACTAAGAAAAATGAATCTGGCCAAAATGCTAATTACATTCCCCAGCTAGCAAGGGTCGATCCAGATCTTTTTGCAGTGGCTTTTTGTAGTGTTGATGGTCAAATGATTACTATAGGCGATTATCTCCAGCCTTATTGTGTACAGTCAACTGCAAAAGCGATAACATATTGTATAGCTACAGAGTTAAATGGCGAAGAAAAAGTTCATAAACATGTTGGTAGAGAGCCTAGTGGTATCACTTTTAATGCTATAGCACTAAACAAATATAATCTGCCTCATAATCCTATGATTAATTCGGGTGCTATCATGACTTGTTCACTAATAAAGCCTGAATGGAATCTTGCTAATAGATTTGAGTATATCACTCAAGTTTGGAAAGACCTCGCTGGTGGTGAACCAACTGGATTTGATAATGCAACATATCACTCTGAAAAAGAAACTGCTGATAGAAACTATGCTTTAGCACACTATATGAAAGAGGTTGGAGCTTTTCCTGAGGGAGCAAATATCCATACAGCTTTAGACTTCTACTTTCAAACATGCTCTATACAGGTAAACGCGAAGAAAATGGCAAAAATAATGGCCTCAATTGCAAACGGGGGTATTTGCCCATTAACTAACAAAAAAGTTTTCTCCCCAACCACTGTACGTAACTGTTTATCAATGATGTATTCATGTGGTATGTATGACTTCTCTGGAGAATATGCTTTCTCAGTTGGATTACCTGCAAAATCAGGGGTTTCTGGAGCTTTAGTTATTGCTATACCAAATGTTGGTGGTTTTGCCCTATTTTCTCCTCGTTTAGACTCTAATCATAACTCAGCAAGAGGAGTTGAGTTTAGTAAAAGGCTAGTGGATAAGTTTAGTTTCCATAATTATGATCACATCGATTGTAGCAATAAAATTAATCCGATAGAAAACCGTATGGCTGCAAAGTCTAACCTAACATTTGAGCTAATTTGGGCAGCTAGCACTGGAGATATATCAGAAATCAAAAGAGTCATTCTTTTAGGTGCTGATATTAATAAAGGCGACTATGATAATAGAACAGCTCTACATTTAGCAGCTACAGAGGGACACTTAGATGTTGTCAAATATCTTATAAATAAAGGCGCTGATATTAACGCTAAAGATAAACGCAATAGAAAACCTATCGATGATGCTAAAGCTAATGATAATATCGAAATAGTTGAATTTCTCAAAAACATAGCTTCTGAATAAATGAGTTTTTTTATTATATATTTAACTTATATATTAATATTACTTTCTCTACTTAGCCAATGGTTCAAAAGATATAATAAAACTGGAAATATTTTATTTTTTATCTCGTTAGCATTAGCTTTTATAAGTGGGATAATTAACTTTATTGGTATTTTAATAGTCACGCTATCAGCGATACTAATTTACCTAAGTTCTAAACAGAAGAGTAAAAAGATAATAGCTATTCCTATATTTGTTATAACTGCATTATTTCTTCTTTTTAACTATATGCATATTTTACCTGGCTTTAATAACATATGTATCATAAAAAATGCTCACATTTCCCTAGATGCAATTCCTTTTACGCTATACTTAAACTACAATTCCTTAATACTTACGTATCTTATTCTAATAGTATTTTCGCCAAAGATTAAGCTCTTAAATAGCTCAAATGAAATACTATCGACTATTAAGTTAGGTTGCTTATATGGTCTAGTAGCAATACTGATCTTATTACCTATAAGCTATATATTTAGCTTTATAAAATATGATTTTAAAGTAACTAACTACACATTAATTTTTATTTTCGTGAACTTATTATTTACCTGTATTCCAGAAGAAATACTTTGGCGTGGGTTTGTTCAAACAAAAATTCAAAAATATACTAATTCAATAGTAAGTGTTTTAATTACATCTCTAATTTTTGCTTCAATACACATTATTTTTGCTGGTATATCCTTTGCAGTACTTGCTTTTATTGCAAGTATTATTTATGGTCTGGCATATATCAAAACTAAGAGAATTGAAGTTAGTATTATCTGTCATTATTTAGTTAATGTTGGACAATTTATCTTTTTTACATACCCGATATTAACTAGTGCTTATCCAAATTAATTTTCTCTTATTTTAAAATAGTCATTATTGCTTTTAATTTAATTTTCAGATATCTTTGGTACTTAGAAACTTTAACAGCAAAGGCTAACTAAATGAGTAAATATGTAAACAAACTATTATCAATAGTTGAAATGTTCATCTTTGGTATTCGTTGGATTCAAGCCCCAATATACCTACTTTTATCACTAGTTCTATTTGGTTTTATCTATGAAATATATCATGAGCTGTATCATCTATTTACTTCGTTTAAAAGCTTTAATGAAGATCAATTGATTATACTTGCACTAACTCTCTGTGATGTAGTACTAGTGGCTAACCTTGTTGTAATAGTAGTAATCAGTGGATATGAGAATTTTGTCAGTAAAATGAACCTTGATAAAAAAGGTGGTGGTCAACCTGTTTGGATAAAGAAACTCTCTCCAAATGCTGTAAAGCTAAAAATTGCTGGTTCTATTATAGGGATTTCATCAATATCATTACTTAAAAAATTCTTAGAAGTATCTCAAACATCAGATAGAGATTTAGCGTGGTCTGCAGCAATTCATATAGTTTTTGTAGTTTCAGCATTACTAATTGCGTTTACTTCATACATTGAAGGTAAGTCTCATAAAGCTAGCTACGATGATGATCACTAAATCAAAAAATACAGTCAAAAAGATAAGGATATAACTTATTTCCTCCGGCCTAGATCTTTATCCTCATCAGAGCCTTGAATAATTCTTGTACGCTCATCACATGAGATTAACATTTTATCTTTGAATTTAAAAAAAGCATGGACTTCAGCAATAACTTCCTGTTTATTTCCTTTCTTAGCATAAACTCGATGTAAAGATGCAACAGTATCACCCTCTTCTACAAGGCAGATAAAATTAAAAGAAATGCTCTCAAGAATCTCACGCTGTTTTTTGATATGCTCAATAAAGTCAATATAGTTAATCTTATGACCATCAACTACTTGTATGTAGTCTTTGCTAACAAATGTAGCAATATATTGTTCTAGATCTATTTTAGGATTGTATATATTTTCAAATAAGGATTTAAGAATATTTTTAAGCACCTATTACTCCAACCAACCTATTCGACTGCCTTTAATTTCTAATATTATCGTATATAGGTTATGATTCAAGGCGCTTTCTAGCACTCGAATTACTCAGGCTTCATATGAGGGAATAGTATTACATCTCTAATAGATTGAGAGTTTGTAAGATACATTACAAGTCTATCAATACCTATACCTTGACCAGCTGTTGGCGGCATACCATACTCAAGAGCTCTAATATAATCTTTATCATACGGCATAGCTTCATCATCGCCAGATGCTGCTGCTTCAACTTGCTTTCTAAATCTTTCAGCTTGATCTTGTGCATCATTTAACTCAGAGAAACCATTAGCAATCTCACGTGCACCTATAAAGAACTCAAATCTATCTGTAAACTCTGGATTACCATCTTGTCTACGTGCTAATGGTGAAACTACTGCTGGATAGTCTGTAATAAATGTTGGCTGAATAAGTTTATGCTCTACAGTCTCTTCAAATATTTCATTTATTAAGTGTCCAAGTTCATGGAAAGCTTCAACCTTAATATTTAATCTATCGGCAATTTTCTTAGCTGACTCAAAATCTGCTAGATCTTGTTTTGAGATATCATCGTTATATTTAACAATTGAATCAACCATTGAGATGCGCTCATACTTACCACCGAAGTTGATTTTATACTCACCATACTCAAGTTCTTGAGTTCCTGTAACTTCTTGTACAAGCTTAGAAAGCATATCTTCTGTTAAATCCATAAGGTCATTATAATCAGAGTATGCCATATAAAATTCAAGCATTGTAAATTCTGGATTATGGCGAGATGATACACCTTCGTTTCTAAAGTTACGATTTATCTCATAAACACGCTCAAAACCACCAACAACTAATCTTTTTAAATAAAGCTCCGGAGCAATACGTAAATATAAAGGCATATCTAAAGCATTATGATGAGTCTTAAATGGCTTAGCCGCTGCACCGCCTTGTAAAACATGCATCATTGGAGTCTCTACTTCCATAAAGCTCATGCTATCAAAATAGTTACGAATAAAACTCACCACTTTTGAACGAACTTTAAATACTTCTCTAGCTTTTTCATTTGTAATTAAATCAACATACCTTTGACGATATCTAGTTTCTTGATCTGATAAACCATGGAATTTATCAGGAAGAGGTCGAATTGCTTTCGTTAGAATTTCGAAATGATCTGCATGAATAGATAGCTCACCAGTATTTGTTTTGAACATCGTTCCAGAAACACCAACTATATCACCTAGATCACATAGGTTTTTAAAAGTATTATATTGACCCTCTGGAAGATCACTTTTCTTTAAATAAATTTGTATTCTACCTGAGAAATCTTGTAGAGTAATAAAAGAGGCTTTACCCATTACTCTTCTTAAAACAGCCCTACCAGTCACTTTATAAAGCTCTTTTGGCTCTAATTCTTCTAGCTCCTGCTTCGATTTGTCCGAATATTTTGCTTGTAAATCTGCAGCAACAATATTTCTTCTAAAACTATTTGGATGGCTAATACCATTGTTTTGCTCTGCAAGTGTTTGTAGCTTTTCTTTTCTTAAAGCCATTTGTGAGCTTTCTTGCATATCTGTGATATGCTTTTTCACAAGATTAGATACCTTTTCTTTGATCTGCTCATTTATTTCACTAACCTCTCCAAGAGAGTCACTAATTTGTTCTCTTATTTTTCCTCTAACAGCATCTTTAACTGTTATTTCATTAGCATCTAAGTATTCTTTTATCGACGTTTTTATTAAATCTTTTAATTTACTGCTCATTTTTATACCTTTTGTTTAAACTAATAAAAATAGCTGTCATTCTACGGCTTGACCGTAGAATCCATATTGCTATCTTATAATTTCTTCATATAAGTCATGCCAGTGTGGATTTACAGAATTGATTAAATCAATTTTCCACTTTCTTAGCCAAGCTTTTAATCTTTTCTCTCTATGTATTGCTGCTCGAACATCTTCAAATGATTCAAAGTAAACTAAATATTTTATAGAATATTTCTTAGTAAACCCATCTACAAGACCATTTTTATGTTCAAAAACTCTCTTAACAAGGTTTGATGTAACACCAATATATAATGTACCATAAAGTTTATTAGTCATTATATATGTATAATACATTTTTAACCCTTACAGATCCTACGGTCAAGCCGTAGGATGACATAATGTCTTTTTATAACCCTCTTTTTAGGCTTGCCTCAATAAACTTATCTAAATCACCATCAAGTACCGCCTGAGTATTGGTATTTTCAACTCCTGTACGCAAATCCTTAATACGTGATTGATCAAGAACATATGAGCGAATTTGACTTCCCCAACCAATATCAGATTTTGAATCTTCAAGAGCATTTTTTTCAGCATTACGCTTTTGCAATTCCATCTCATATAGCTTAGATTTAAGCTGCTTCATAGCACTATCTCTATTCTTATGCTGAGACCTATCACTTTGACTTTGTACAACTATATTTGTTGGAATATGCGTTATCCTTACCGCTGAATCAGTTTTATTAACGTGTTGCCCACCAGCTCCTGAGGCTCTATAAGTATCAACTCTTAAATCAGCAGGGTTAACCTCTATATCAATATTATCATCAACTTCTGGCGATATAAAAACTGATGCAAAAGATGTATGGCGTTTACTATTTGAGTCAAATGGTGACTTTCTAACTAGTCTATGAATACCTGTTTCTGTCCTTAACCAGCCATAAGCATACTCACCTTCGATTTTTAAAGTACAGCCTTTAATACCTGCAACATCCCCATCTGATACATCATCAACCGTTACTTTAAAGCCATGACTATCTGCCCAACGCATATACATACGCATTAGCATTTCAGCCCAATCTTGAGCCTCTGTACCACCTGAGCCTGATTGAATATCAAGATACGCATTATTTGCATCCATCTCCCCTGAAAACATGCGACGAAACTCAAGCTTTTCTATTTCAGCAGTTACACCTTGAGTATCTTTAGCAATTTCTTGCATAAGTGACTCATCTTCTCCAGCAAGCTCTAAAAGCTCTGTTAAAGTTTCCAATGTTTCTGAAATATGCTCACAGTTATGTACTACATTTTCAAGTTCGACCTTTTGTCTACCTAAGTTTTGTGCATACTCAGGATTATCCCAAATAGAGCCATCTTCTAGCTCCATAAGAACTTCTGTTAATTTTTCTTTTTTAACATCATAGTCAAAGATAGTCCCGTAGAGATTCAATACGGGCCGTTAGATTTTTCAATAAAACTCTATAATTTATAGATTCCATTTGATAATTTTTATGTTAGTTAAATTTTGTTTATAGATTTTATATTTTTGTGCAAAAAATCACAATCAATTTAGATTAATTCAATTTTATCTTGACTTGCATAGATAGGGGGGGGGGTATATTAATTTGGAAATATGTCAAGAGTTTTACAACAAGGAGTAAATAGATGAACTGTGCAAGCTGTAATTCAGAAAATACACAAAGACTAGAAGTGATTTTTCATGATGGAACTTCACATATCAATACAAGTAGCCGAACTACGGGAACAAGCTTAACAAACCCTATAGGCGGGCTTTTTGGTGCTAAAACGAAAACTAAAGGGACATCTATGTCAACAGCTGCTCAAAAAGCAGCTCCTCCAGCTAAAAAGAGCTTCAAAGCCTCTATTATTCTTATTATTATCGGCGCCTTTTGGACATATATGAATACTATTAATCATTTTGATTTCATTAGTGCTATTATAGGCATCGCACTAGTTGCTGGCGGTGGATATCTAGGCTATAGAAGCTTTAAATACAATAGTGAAGTTTTTCCTAGTTTATATAACCATTGGCTAAATTCATGGA
The DNA here is from genome assembly GCF_012224145.1 of Francisella sp. LA112445. NCBI lineage: Bacteria > Pseudomonadati > Pseudomonadota > Gammaproteobacteria > Thiotrichales > Francisellaceae > Francisella > Francisella sp. LA112445. The sequence continues at coordinate 162,220 of NZ_CP041030.1, read as the reverse complement.
TGTGCAATAAGTGTGGTTCAATTTTTACACCAGAATAAAAACTATAACTCTCTTATTCTTTTAGCTTAACTCTGCTATCATTTAATATAAGATTTTTAAATAAAAAATTTGTAAATGTCATATCAAGCATTAGCTCGTAAATACAGACCACAATCATTTGCAGAAGTTGCGGGTCAACAACATGCCCTAAATAGTTTAGTGCATGCATTAGAAGCTCAGAAAGTCCATCACGCTTATCTTTTTACTGGTACGCGAGGGGTTGGTAAGACAACTCTAGGAAGACTACTAGCAAAATGCCTAAACTGTAAAACTGGTGTAACTGCAGAACCATGTAACGAATGTGAAAACTGTGTTGCTATAAATAACAATAATTTTATTGATCTAATAGAGATTGATGCTGCATCACGCACAGGTGTCGAAGAGACAAAAGAAATTCTTGATAACATCCAATATATGCCCTCTCAAGGTCGCTATAAAGTTTATCTAATAGATGAAGTTCATATGCTGTCTAAACAGAGCTTTAATGCCTTGCTAAAGACTCTTGAAGAGCCACCTGAGTATGTCAAATTTATCTTAGCTACTACAGACTATCATAAGATACCTGTAACAATACTCTCTAGATGTATACAGTTACATCTAAAGCATATATCTCAAGCAGATATCAAAGATCAATTAAAGATGGTGCTATCTAAGGAGAATATTGAGTCTGATGAACAATCTCTTGATTATATAGCATATCACGCCAAAGGAAGCCTTAGAGATGCATTAAGTTTACTTGATCAAGCAATTAGCTTTTGTGGCGGAAAACTTGAACAATCACAGATCAAACAAATGCTAGGTATAGTAGATAGTGAAGAAATTTATACACTAATAAATGCTATTATAAATGATACTCCGGATAAGATATTGCCCGCGGTTAAAAATCTAACTCTATCTGAAGATAAGGCTGAAGCTGTGCTTGATCGAATAGCTGAGGTTTGGTTTAGTTGCTGTCTATATGGAATAACTCAAAGCCTAGATTCTACAAATCAGATTAGTGTAGATTTGATAAACGATATTTTAGAAAAAATAGATATTGAGCAAGCCCATCTACTCTATCAACTGACTATTGCAGCAAAAAGAGACCTTTCTTTAGCACCAAGCTTTGAAACTGGATTAGCAATGGCTATTCTTAGACTTATAGCTTTCAAAAAAAAAAGCTTAAATAATAATTCTAATATCACTCCTCAATCTAATACAAGTAATATATCTAAACCAAAAAATAAAGATCTCTCCAATCTTCAAAAGGAGTACAGTAAGCCTACTACAGCCTCCAGTCCAGTTAAAAATAATGAGACAAGCACTCCAATACAAAATAAAGATAAAGAGCAAGTACAAAAACAACATAGCGAACTTGATAAACACTGGTTTAACACTCTTAATAAAATAAAGCTTAAAGGCTTCACAAAAACTCTCGCATTCAATAGCCATCTGATTAAGAATGACGGAAACATTTATGAAATCCAACTAAATGATGATGCGAAAAAAATTCTAGAACTTGATCCACAAAGTATCGCAAAGTTACAGTCTGCTATTTGTGAATTTCTGGATAATCCTAGCTTTAGGCTTGATATTAAAAACTTACCCTCTCATGTATCAAATAGTCCAAATAAATCTCCTGCAGAAATAAAACGTGAAAACGCTGTACAGAAAATCCATAGTGATAAAAGCGTGGAATTAATAAAGGTTAGTTTAGAGTTAGATATCAAAGATGAAAATATAGTTTTAACGGATTAAGAGAGTCAGAGTAAATTATTAAATATACTCCCATGCACTTTTATCAGCAAAGATTGCATGTAGAAGTTTATTATTAAGAGTATGACCTGACTTAAAGCAGTTGAAATGACCCAAGATATAACCTCCAACATAGAAGTCACCAATAGCATCTAAAAGCTTATGTCTAACAAACTCATCATCATAGCGTAAACCGCCTTCATTAAGGACACCTTCATTACTAATACCTACTGCATTATCTAAAGATGCTCCTTTTGCAAGATTGTTTTGATGTAGGTATGCAAGCTGCTCATAGAAGCCAAATGTTCTAGCTTTTGATACCATCTTAATATACTCATCAAGATTATACTCAAATACGATATGATCATTAGTCGCAGCAATTACCGGATGATCCCACTGTATTTTAAATTCATATTTAAGAGTATCGCTAGGCAAAACTTCAGCAAACTTATCCTCATGCTCAACTCTTATAGGCTTTAAGATTCTAATCCCTTTTCTATCTTCGCTTTGCTCTTTTACTCCAACCTCTTTTAAAAGTTGCGTAAATTCATAAGAGCTACCATCCATAACAGGAAGTTCTGGAGCATTGACTTCAACAAGTACATTATCCACTTCAAACATAGCAAGTGCTGACATTAAGTGTTCTATTGTTGATACAGCTAGGTTTTGATCACCCTCTTTTGTCAAAAGAGTACACATAACAGCTTCCTTAATATTAAAAGGTGTTACTTTAATATCAACAGCAGGATTTAAATCTGCTCTACGAAATACTACACCTGTATTAATATCTGCTGGCTTAACTGTCATAGAAACATCTACTCCAGAGTGTAAGCCAATACCTGTTACAGAAAACTGATTTGCTATTGTTTTTTGCTTCATTCTTAACCTCTTTAATTATAGATATAAATTAGCTCACTACAGAGTAAGCAATAATTATACTTATCACCACATGCTAAAATAAATTTAGCACAAAAATCTTATAGTAAGTTATCTATATATAAAAATACCAATACTTAAATTATATATATCAAAAAACTATATTGATATAGAATAACCTAAGATTTTAGGCTATTGTCGATATATTTGATTTATATGAATTGAAAGAAAAACTTATATAGAAATTATCTTCTTCTTAAGAAGCTAGGGATATCTGATTTATCAGCTGAGCCAAAATCAGATTTTGATGTATCATTAGAACCTGAAACTTCAGAATCATTTCTCACGAAAGGAGTACTTGGCTTGCTTGAAAAGCTTGAACCTTGGCTAGTAGCAGGTTTTTTCTCAACACCAAAGCCTTTCTTCATAGCAACTTTTTCGATACCAGTTACAACAACTGTTACATTCATAGAATCAGACATATCTGGATCAATAACAGTACCAGCTATCACGATTGCTTCATCAGAAATAAATGATCTAATAACTTCACCAACTTCTTCAAACTCACCAATAGACATGTCCATACCAGCTGTAATATTTACGATTACACCCTTAGCACCATCTAAGTTGATATCTTCTAGAAGAGGGCTTGAAATAGCAGCTTCTGCAGCTTCTCTTGCTCTATTTTCACCAGTTGCTTGACCCATACCCATCATAGCTAGACCCATATCAGTCATTACAGCTCTAACATCGGCAAAGTCGACGTTGATTAAACCTGGCTTAGTAATTAGCTCAGAAACACCTTTTACAGCATTTCCTAATACATCATTCGCTGCATTAAATGCATCTAATAAAGATGCACCTTTACCAAGTACGCTTAGAAGCTTTTCATTAGGTACTGTAATTATAGAGTCAACATGCTGAGTAAGCTCATCTATACCATATTCAGCAGCTTTCATTCTTCTAGGGCCTTCAAATGGGAAAGGCTTTGTAACTACAGCAACTGTAAGGATTCCCATTTCTTTTGCAACTTCTGCAACAACAGGAGCACCACCAGTACCTGTACCACCACCCATACCGGCAGTGATGAAAACCATATCAGCACCTTCTAATAACTGCTCAATTTTAGCTCTATCTTCTGTAGCTGCTCTTTTACCAACTTCAGGATTTGCACCAGCACCTAAACCTTTAGTAAGGTTAGTACCAATTTGTAACACATTTTGAACTTTTGATTTTGATAATGCTTGACCATCTGTATTTAAGGCAAAAAATTCAACGTCAGAAACCTCTTCACACATATGTTGTACAGCGTTACCGCCACCACCACCAACACCGACAACTTTAATTATGGCACTTGAAACCATTGAATCGTTAAAATCAAACATATTATACTCCTTTACTTTAGATTTATTTTTCTAACCTTTTATATCTTAAAAATTATTCGAAAACCATCCTTTTACAGATGACATTATCTTTTTCTTAGACTTACCTGTGTCTTCATCAATCTCTATCATATCTTCATCAACACTTTGCTCAGAACTCACTTGAGCATTTTCAGAAGCATACTTTAATAACCCAACAACTGTTGAGTAAGAAGGATTGTGCACAACTTCATTTGCACCGCTAACCTCTATTGGTCCACCAACTCTTACAGGTAGCTTAAACATATCTTCAGCCAATCTAGCCAGACCTTTCAGTTTAGCTCCACCGCCAGTAAACACGATACCTGATGATATAACATCAAGTAAACGGTTTTGATCTAGCTCTCTATACAGGGCCTCAAATATTTCCTCAACTCTAGCTTCTATAACTAATGATAAATCCTGTAGTGATATCCTTTTTTTAGCATTACCTAGAGAGTTTGGTATATCTATTTTCTCATCTGGGTTTTTAAGATATTTGCTCGCTGCATAACCATACTGCAACTTTAAGCTCTCTGCTGCTTCTATAGGAAGCCTAAACACTTTTGAGACATCTGAAGAGATATTACTACCACCAGTTGTAATACTAGATGTATAGCAAATTCCACCTTCTGAGAATACAGAAAAACTTGTTGAGTCTGCTCCAAGGTTAACCAAACAAACTCCCATTTCTTTTTCATTCTCTGTAAGAGTTGCACTACTTGCTGCTAGATGTTCAACTACTAAACTACTTATCTTATAGCCACAGTTTGAGACGCATTTTCTGACATTCTGTAACAAGCGTGAAGATGCTACTATAATATGTACGTTAGATTCTAGTCTAACCGCAAACATACCAATTGGCTCTGTAACACCAGATTGGCCATCTACGATATAATCTCTTTGTAACACATGTAGCATCTCAGTATCTGCAGACATAGGTACAGCTTTTGCAGTTTTTATTGCCATAGCAAGATCTTCCATACTAACCTCACCATTGTCTACTGCTGCTAGACCATACGAGTTAAAACCTGCAATACTAGGAGCACTTATTCCTAAAGTTAATTCCCTGACATCAACACCAGCTATACTCTTGGCTTCATCTAAAGCAGCATTTAACGTCTCCATAGCCATTTCAAGGTTAATTACTGAACCTTGCTTTATACCTTTGGATCTTTTTTGACTCACACCCAGTATTTTTATACTATTATTTTCTGCAAGCTGACCTATCGCAACAGTGACTTTGTGAGATCCTAGATCAACTGCACAAAAATTATCATTCCCAAAACTCATTTATTTAGCCCCAATCTAAAAAAGACAGATATTTTTTATTTATAATATACACTTATATTACATTATAAGCTGATAATCATAGAAAACCAATAGCATAAGCATCTTTTCTATTTATACTTTACAGCGAACCCATCACTATAACGCATATCAAAATATTTTGCTGACTTATAATCTTTTACTTTTTGATATGATTTAAAGAACAACTCTAACCTAGAGCGTAATTTTTTTGAACCCAAAACAACTTTCATATCATTAGCAAGTAACAGACTAAACTGGTTACCACTATAATAAATCTTTATTATTTCTGTACCGTTCTGTTTAGCAATGGCATTTAACTCTTGATAGGTTTCATAAATATAGTCTTTGTTATCATTATCACTACTTTCTATATAAGGAAGATCTCCATCATAACTAAAAACTTGAGGAGCGATAATATCCATATTATCTAATAGAATTTCACTATTATTCCAATAAGCTATAGGCTTATGGTCATATAAATATATAACAAGTGTTGATGGCCATACTTTTTTTACTAAGGTATAATCAACCCCTTTAAATGAGTGAAGGTACTTTTCTATATTATCTGTATCAACATTAAACCACTCTTTATTACTAAGCTTATCGACCTTATTTATTAAATCTTGCTTTGATATATAAACCAAACCATCATTAGAAACAACATCAACTCTTGAAATTGACCTATCGGTTTTAGTGGCAACATATATTACTACACCAAGTAGTATCAACAATATCAAACCTAATATTAGAAACTTTCGTGTAGCGCCGATCATCTTGCCTGTTCTATTATTAGTTTAACCAAATCATCAAAACTAACACCTTCTGCAGCTGCAGATTTTGGCGAAAGACTATTTTCGGTCATTCCTGGAGAAGAGTTTATTTCCATAATATAAAACTCTCCATCAGCATAGATAAAATCAACTCTTGCATGCCCCTTACAGTCTAATAAATCATATGCTCTTTTAGCTAGTTGGCGAACTTCTAGTTCTTTTTCCTGACATAAGCCACTTGGGCAGTGATATACTGATTTACCGCTATACTTAGACTCATAGTCATAAAATTCGTTTAATGGTTCAATCCACACAGATGAAAAAACCTGATCATTAACCACGGCCACAGTTATTTCCTTACCTGTGACCCATTGTTCAACCATTACTTCACCATATTTAGAAGCTTCTTCATATGCAGGTTTTAACTCATCTAGTTTTTTAACTTTAAATGTAGCTATACTTGAACCACCATTACTTGGCTTAACAGCTACCGGAAAGCTTATCTCATCTTCACTTACTAACTTATTAGTAAGTACTTTTGCCATTGGTGTTGGCATACGATGATGCATCCAAATCTCTTTAGAGATCATTTTATCCATCGTAATTACAGAAGATCTCATCCCTGAGCTAGTGTGCTTGATACCTAACATTTCTAACAATGCAGAAACTCTACCATTCTCACCATCTTCACCATGTAAAGCAATAAAACACTTATCAGGATTTAGTTCTAAAAGCTTTGATACTAACTCTTTTGAGCTAGCATCTAGCCCTACAGCATTATAACCTTGACTTAGCAATGAATCTAAGACAGCTTTTCCAGAATTTAAAGATACTTCCCTTTCAGGAGAATCGCCACCATATAAAACAACTATTTTTTCTTTGCTCATAAACTTATTTTCTTCTTTCTCTGAAAAACTTTCTTAAAAGCTCTCCACATTGTTGATTCATCACACCATTAATTATCTCAAACTTATGGTTAAAACCTTTACTTTGGTGCAGCTGCTGTATTGATGTAACCCCAACACGAGTATCATCACAAGCATAAACCAATTCAGAAACTCTTGCCTGAATTAAAGCACCAAAACACATTATACATGGCTCTAAAGTAACATACAATTTTGTATCAACTAATCTATAATTATTCAACTGCCGAGCAGCTTCTCTTAGTGCTAATATCTCTGCATGGGCAGTAGGATCATTTAATGTGATAGTCTGATTATATGCTTGAGCTAATATTTGATCACTCTGATCAACCACTACAGCCCCAATAGGTACTTCACCAGCACTATAGGCTAAAAGAGCTTGTTCATATGCTTTTTGCATAAAAAAATTATGTTTTTCAAAGTCACTTGACATAAAATAAATTTATATTTTCCTTGAACAAAAGATATCTCTTAGATAATATTATACATTACAAAATTGTTTGCTAATGCTTTTTAATAAAGCCAGTGGGTGTTAGCAAACCATGTTAAACCAACCACACTGGAAATGGAAATCAAAAAAATGTCAGAAAATTTCAAAGAACTATTTGAACAATCTCTAAAACAAACAGAGATGAGAATAGGTAAAATCATCGAAGCAACTGTTGTTAGTATAGATAAAGAATTTGCAATGATTGACGCTGGTCTTAAGTCAGAGTCTTTCATCCCTGTAGCTTCTTTAAAAAATAACGATGGTGAACTAGAAGTAGCTGTTGGTGATAAAATCAACGTTGTTCTAGAAGCTTTAGATAACAGCTGCGGTGAAACTAGACTATCAAGAGACAAAGCGAAGAAAATCGAGCTTTGGGACAGAATCGAAAACGCTTTCGAAAATAATGAAACTGTTCTTGGTAGAATCACTAATCACGTACGTGGTGGTTATACTATGGATGTAGAAGGTCTTAGAGCTTTCTTACCTGGTTCATTAGTTGATACAAGACCTATCAAAGATGTAGCTCACTTAGAAGAAAAAGACATCGAGTTAAAAGTTGTTAAGATAGATACTAAGAGAAATAACATCGTTGTTTCTAGAAAAGCTGTTATCGAAGAGAACAACTCTGGTGATAGAGACGCTATGCTAGAGAAAATCTCTGAAGGTACTGTACTTAAAGGTATCGTTAAAAACATCACAGACTTCGGTGCGTTTATTGATCTTGGTGGTGTTGATGGTCTATTACACATTACAGATATTTCTTGGAGCAGAATCAGCCACCCTACAGATGTACTATCTATAGGTCAAGAAATCGACGTTAAAGTAATCAAGTTTGACAAAGATAAGCAAAGAATATCTCTAGGTATCAAGCAACTTGGTGAAGATCCTTGGTTAAATATTGCTAATGAGCTTCCTGTAGGTGCTAAGCTAATGGGTACTGTGACTAACATCACTGACTACGGTTGTTTTGTTAAGCTTAAAGAAGGTATCGAAGGCCTAGTTCATACTTCAGAAATGGATTGGACTAACAAAAATGTTAACCCTCATAAAGCTGTATCAATCGGTCAAGAAGTTGAAGTTATCGTACTTGAGCTAGATGCTGACAAGCACAGAATATCTCTAGGTATCAAGCAATGCAGACCTAATCCTTGGAGCGAATTTGATAAAAACTACAAAACAGGTGATAAAGTTACTGGTAAAATCAGATCAATCACTGAGTTTGGTGTATTTATCGGACTTGAAGGTGGCATAGATGGTCTTGTACATATCTCAGATGTTGCTTGGGATAACCCTGCTAAAGCTATCAAAGAGCTTAAGAAAGGTGATGATGTAGAAGCTGTATTAGTTTCTGTAAACACTGATCTTGAAAGAATCGCTCTTAGCATGAAGCAACTTTCTGAAGATCCGTTCAAAAACTTCATCAACATCCACCCTAAAGGTTCTTTAGTGAAAGGTACAGTAGCTAAAGTACAAGAAAATGGTGCTGTTGTTATGCTTGACGAAGAAAACAATATTGATGGTTTCATCAGAATTGCTGAAGTATCAGTTGATCATACGAAAGATGTTCGTGATGAGTTAAGCGAAGGTCAAGAAGTAGAAGCTAGAATTATCAATATCGATGCTAAGAAGAGAAGCATAGCTCTTTCTATCAAAGCTGTTGATGAAGATAACACAGCAGCTGCTGGTAAATCTAACTACAAAGTAGAACAAATGACTCCTACTACTCTTGGTGACCTTATCAAAGAGCAACTAAGCAAGAAGTAAGAATCTAAAACTGCTAAACATTAAATCTACTTAACCTATAAGTTATTTTTAGCTTATAGGTTTTTTTATTTCTAAAATCGACTAAAATTACACTCACTAAAATATTTTACTAGTAAAAATATGCTTACTGATAATATACAAATCATTAATGCCGAGCTAAAAGATAACAAAGTTGTCAGCATACCTACTGATACTGTATATGGTCTTAGTTGTAAACTATCTAAAGGTGCCGTCAACAAGGTTATAAATCTAAAAAAAAGAGACTCTAGTAAAGGGTTCATTATAATATCTCATGATTATAAGCATCTACTAAAATATGTTGATACAACATCACTTACTACAGAACAGATTAGAAAAATATCTACACAACAAGATACTCCTACTACATGGATTGTCCCTGGTAAAGAAAGTATCCAATGGCTAACAGGTGGCAAACCAACTATTGCCATACGCCTAGTAGACACAACTATAGTTAGTCAAATATGCTCAAGTATTGATGATGCTATCATATCTACTAGTGCAAATATCTCTGGTCAGGATTTTATTAACAATGCTGAGAATATATCTAAGACATTCCCAGATATTTATGTATTAGAAACTCAAGTAAAAGCATCGCAACCATCTAGAATTATTGATATAATTACAGGTCAAAGGATAAGGTAGCTGCTAGTGATTTATAGTTTGATAAATTACTAAAAATGTAATAGCATTACTTTGTTAAACTATTTAGAGTTATAAGTTAAAGGAAAAAAATGGAAAAGATAAGTCATAAAGAAATCCAAGACAAGTTGTGGAGTAATGAAGATGAAAACAACTTATCAAACGAGCAATATAATGCTCTATTGATTGAGCAATATAGAATCTATGTAGAGTTAACTGATAGAACAGGATATAGAAGAATAGTTATAAACCTTTTCTTCTTAGTTTTTAACCTAATATTAGTTGGTATTGTTGCTCTAGCTATTAGTAATAATATTAATGTTGAAAACCCTCCTTCAGCAGTGTTAATTTCTATTCCTTATTTTGCTGGACTCGTTTTCTGCTATGCTTGGTGGAAAATTATTAGATTTTTCAGACACCATATACAAATTAAAAATAGTATCGTCCCTTCTTTAGAAAGACGCCTACCTTCAAGAGTATGGCTAACAGAAGAACATATCGCTGAAGAGAAAGGCTCATTTAAACCTATCAGAATATTAGAAATATATATGCCATTTATTTTCATGGGTATATATTCAGCTTTATTCTTGTTTATCCAACTAGCATGGCTAAAACAATAGTTTAATAATGTCTTCTTCAATATTAAAAAACTTGAAAATATTGACATATCTAATCAATCTCAAACAGCCATTCATGCTTTAGAAAAGTTCAACCACTCTACCTAAACAAATTTAAGAGCCTAACAAATGACTCAAAATAAAATCAAATACTTTGTTAGTAAGACTACTAGGTGCAATCATAGCTAACTTTGAATCAAGTTTATCATCCTCCAAAGAAAGAGGAAAAAGGTTTAATTTTAATTAGGTTCTGTGCACAAAAAAAGCTAAATTAGATTGAAAATAGCTAAACCGTTGTTATTTAGAAGTTGAAAGACAATAAATACCAAGGGTTTAGCAAATGCATTATCATATAAAAGAAGTATTCTGGTCAAGTATTTTATTATTCTTAAAATCACAAAAAGGTATACATACCAATGATGAAGACAAATTAAGATTGTTTATTGAAGCAGTATTTTATGTATTACGTACAGGCTGCCAATGGAGAATGTTACCATTTTATTATGGTAAATATAGATCAATACATAAGCGTTTTAAGGATTGGAGTGATAAAGACATATTCTCTAAATTATTTAAGTCAGTGCAAAATCCTGATTTACAAGAAGTTATGCTTGACTCAACGATAGCAAGAGCACATGCCTGTGCTACAGGATATGACAAGAATGATAACCAAGCAATTGGTAGATCAGTTGGTGGAGTAACCACCAAGATTCATGCTATGACCGATGCTTTAGGCAACCCGCTGGAAGTATTACTGTCAGAAGGTAAAACTCATGATAGTAAAGTGGCAATAGACCTACTACAGAAGGTATATAATACAAAAGTTATCGCTGATAGAGCATATCACTCTAATGAAATTAGAGAACATATTCAAAATATATCCTCTGAAGCTGTTATTCCCTGCAAATCAAATACTATAAACCCTATAGATTTTGATATTCAAATATACAAAGAAAGACATTTGATAGAGAATTTCTTTTCTAAAATTAAGCATTTTAGAAGAGTATTTTCTAGGTTTGATAAAACCATTTCAGCATATCTGGGTATGATTAAATTAGCTTGTACTTTTATTTGGCTTCGATGAGAATTTATTTTTGTGCACAGAACCTATTAAAATAGAAACTAGAGTTGTTATTCTTTCTCAGACTTAGTATAGATGAGAATACATAATCAAATCATGAATATAATTAAGTTAGCAATATAGTCTCATTTAATAAAGATCTTAAGGTCTAGCGACTTATTTTGTACAATATCCTGTTTTTATATATTTGTAAAGTTATTAAAAATTAACTTATCTCTGATTGCTGTTGAGAAATATAATTATCATTTTTTTGCCAAATATCATTTAGCCAGTTTTGAAAATTTTCTTTGTCCTCTTCATTATTAAAATAATCCCCTAAAGGAACATCCGAGATTGGTATGAAATTTACCCTTACTTTTATATTTTTGGTTTTTCTCACCATAAAATCCCACAAAGTCTGCTCAGGATTATCATAGACAATCGTCGTATTTAATATTCCAGACATTCTGTCTGATAAGCTTTTTAGTATTACAGCGATACCTCCAGCTTTAGGATTAAGTAAATTTTTATAATTACTTTTTTTTACTTTTTCAAAAGAAAATCTAGTTCCTTCAACAAAATTGACTATTGTAGTAGGTCTTAGAGATAGGCCTTTACAATACTCAAAAGTCTTCTTTAAATCTTCGCCTTTTTTCTCGGGATTCGCTGTTAGATACTCTTTTGAGTACCTTTTCATTGCTGGAAACTCTAGAGCCCATGCAATTAAGCCTAAGACTGGAATAAAAAACACCTGAACTTTCATAAAAAACTTAGGAAAAGCTATCTTCTTATGAAAGGCTAGCATCAATATAAAAGTATCAAGCCAACTTTTATGGTTACATATAATCAAATATGAACTATTTTTGTCTAAATTAGCATTCTGTTCAAATTGTATTTTCGTGGGAGAAAAAAGTTTTGTAATTAAAATAGCATAACTAACCCATAAGCTTGCACAGTATTGAACAGCAGAGGTACAAAAGTATCTTACACTTCTAACTGGCACAAGTAGCTTAATTAACGAAAAGAAAAATACTGGAATAACAGTAACTACAGCACTTGATAAAAAACAAGTAGTAGAGAACAAAGCATAATAAGTATACTTTAGAGCTTTAATCATAATATTTTAAAAACATTTTCTTTAATATATAGTACCACTTATGACTACGCTTTTAAAATATCTTCTCTAAATATATTGATTAATAATTCTTAATTTTTAAACCTTGTAATATTGAAAATATTTTAGAGATAACACTTTGCAAAAATTTAACAATTATCTCTAATAAAGAAATAAACTAATCTTTTATAAATTTGTATCCTAATCCTGCAGTATTAATTAGTATTTCTTAAGTTGAGAGATAACACTCAACTTATTATCTTGACTCACCTGAACCGTTATAGCTCCGTTTGCATATGTATCGAGTACTTTATGCTTTAGATTATTAAGCTGATACAGCTCTCCTAGGTTATTTGAGATATAGATAATATAATCAAAACTATTATTAATAAGTCTTGGATACAGCTTTACCGGCGTAATTATAATATCTGGAGAAACTACTCTACTGTATAAGTTAAAAACTTCTTCTTGAGACTTTAGACTAGCATTATCAACTAACAAAAACTCTCTATCTAAGTACTTAAGATCAACGAAGCAAGTGTTCTTGTTGGATAAAAACTTAATATGCAAATTATTAAATGATAGATTATTCTCATAGCTACATTTTATTGAATCCAAGTTACCATTATCGCTATTTGAAATGGTTCTTTCTACTGGAATAATCTGCTTAATACTTTCTAAACTGAAGCTCTTTTGAACATCAACAACAATCATATAATCAATCTTATCAATACCTTCAAGTTTTAGATAATTCGCTAAAATATTAGATAGAATATATTCATTATCTAAATTCTTAGCTGATGTATATAAAAGGTTTTGACCATTATTTTGAATTAAAACCATCTGGTCTCTAGTATCAAAGATATGTAAATTAAAATATTTATACTTCTTTGATAAGTCTGTAGGTGACTGGAAAAAGACTAAACACATCACCAATCCAAGCAACCTAACCGATTTAGAAAAAGGGAGAATCAATAAAGTAATACCGACAAGCACAATTATTAGGCTAGTTAGTGAAAAATAACTCCAATATTCTACAAGCTGAATATGCTTAGTCAAAAACTCCAAATATACATATAACAGTTTTAAAAAGAATATAGGAATAAACCACAGTTTCAGCCCTATAAAAGAAATAATCAAACAAAATAATAGCAATGGCAATATCACAAAACTTACTAATGGAATAGCAATGATATTTGCTAAAATCGAAACTAGAGAGAAACTACCAAAATAATAAACAGAGATAGGGATCAAAAATATTGTTAGATAAATTTGTGGTATAAGAAAATGAGCTAACTTTGACTTATATTGTTGTAGCAATATTGAAATAATAACCAACAATACTACAGCTGAAAAACTAAGCCATAGGCTAGTACTATAAATAGATTTAAAGTCTAGTAATAATATTACTACAAATGCAATAAAGACAGACCTAACAATTGAAACTCTCTTTTTTGTAAACCATAAAATAACTATTATCAACAGCATAATGACAGCTCGTTGAGTAGGTAAACTAAATCCAACAAGCAAACTATAACTAAAAGCAACAATAATCGAAGATATAACACCAATATATTGTGCTGGCAACTTACGACATAGTTTAGGAGAAAGAGACCACACTCCCCTAAAAACCAAGAACGCAATAAATGCTAATAAACCTATATGTAAGCCAGAAATCACCATTAGATGAGAGGTTCCCGAATTTATTAATAGATTTCGTTCTGACTCAGTAAAATCCTTATCCCCTATTAACAAAGCTAATACGAAAGGTCTTAAATCATTTCCTTTTAACTGACTCTGCAAGTGATTATAAATATGGTATCTAAGCCTTTCTGACAAAGATAAGAATGCCGTACCATTATATGTAATTTTCGAACCATTTTTAACATCACCTATTGCTATAATATGATTATGCTCTAAGTATTGTGAATAATTAAAAGCATTAGTATTATCATATTCATGTGGTTTATAGATCTTTGCCAATACAGTAAGTTTGCTAGCAGGTACTAAATAATGCCGATAACTATTATCTGCTTTGAGTAAGATATCTCCATATTTATACGTATGAAAGATAAATTCTAACTTGTGATCCTTTTGCTTTGGGATAGTACTAACAACACCTGATAGAGATATTTCTTGGTTATATTTAAAGTCTTCAATATGCTCATATGAATAGCAAAAATTGAAACTAGTAAATAACAAAATAATCAGCAACCACATTTGCCTTATTACAATCATTAAATACAAAAATATTACCCTATTATATTGATAATAACATTTTGAACTTTCTAAAGAGAAAATATTGAATTTATCTTTTGTAAAAACTCTTGTAATTTATTAAAAAAGGTAGATAATACGTTCGCCTTAATTACAACAAGAGGTTATATGAAACCCTTAAAAATACTTATTGATAACAAAGATGTATGGTCTCCCTACTATCCTTACTCAAACTTAGAAACAACTCATCAATATCTACAAAACATTAGTATAAAGCCAAATTATATTATTAATTTATCTGAACAAATGGGTTATCTAGAGCAAGGATATTATGCTTGTTTATTAGCACACTCAAATAAAGATACTATTATACCAACAGTTGAAATTCTAAATAGTATTAGTCACTTTGAGGAGATGCTATTATCCAACTTGATTAATAAAGATATTAAGCTTGTTAATGCTCTTAAGACCGAATATATTAATATGAAAATTTTCTTTGGTGTAGCTAATATACAGGGTCTCGAAAAAGTGGCGAAAAAGATATTTGAATCGTATCCATCCCCAATATTAGAAACCATACTAGAAAAACAAAATGCCATTTGGAAAATAAAAAGTATAACTATTGGTAAGATTAGTCAACTTAGTGATAGTGAGCAGACAATCTTTGCAAATGCTTTAAATAATTTTAGTAGTAAAGTTTGGCGTAAACGAAAAAATAAAAAAAATTATCACTATGATCTAGCAATACTACATGACCCTAATGAAACTCTTCCTCCAAGCGATAGCAAAGCACTAAAAAACTTTCGACAAGCAGCTAATAGCTTAGGTATATATACTGACTTAATAACAAAAGATGATTATATGAAACTACTTGAATATGATGGGCTTTTTATTAGAACGACAACTTCTATTAACCATTATAGCTATAGTTTTGCTAAAAAAGCTGAAGACAATAATTTAGTAGTTATTGATGATACAAAATCAATAACTTGTTGTACAAATAAAGTTTACTTGCATAACTTGATGACTAAAAATAGAATTCCTACACCAGAGGGCAAACTTATCTTTAAAAATGATGACTTCTCTCCTCAAGAATTAATTAATGAGCTTGGCCTACCTATCGTACTAAAAATTCCTGATGGTTCATTCTCAAAGGGAGTCAAAAAAGCCAGCTCTATTGAAGATTTAGATCAAATCCTTAATAATATGTTTGAACAATCTTCAATAATAATTGCGCAAAAATATTATTATACTGATTTTGATTGGCGTATAGGAGTACTAAATAATAAGCCAATATATGCATGTAAATACTATATGGCAAAAGATCATTGGCAAATAACTAACCATAACAAAAAATCAACACAGCATGGTAAATCTGAGGCATTTGCTATTCATCAAGTTGATAAAGCTGTTATCAAAATAGCTCTTAAGGCTGCAAAGACTATTGGTAATGGGCTATATGGCATAGACATTAAAGTGATTAATAACAAACCTATCATTATTGAGATTAATGATAATCCATCTATCGATTCTGATATTGAAGATGCTTATATAGGTGACCAACTATATACAACAATAATGTTGGAGTTTCTCAATCGAATGAACCATAAGAAACTACCATATGCAAATAACTAAAGCTAAATTAGTAGATCTTGAAGAGCTTCTTAATCTAGAAAACTCTACATTTCTATCTGACAAAATATCTAGAAAACAGTTTATATACAATATAAAAAAACAAAAATATTTCTTAGTTTCTAAAAAAGATAACTCTATAACCGGATATATACTATGTTTTGAGTATAAAAAAACAATTAGAATATACTCTCTTGCTGTTTGTCAAAACTATCAAGGACAAGGACTAGGTAGAAAGCTTTTAGAATATGTTATGAATAGCTCAACAAAAGATATCTCTCTAGAGGTAAACATCAACAATTCTCGAGCTATAAATTTATATAAAAATATAGGATTTAAAATTAGCAAACAAATAGACAAATACTATGAGAATGGCGATGCTGCATATAAGATGTTATTAATAAAAGAAAACTTAAAATTTAAAAACTAATAATGAAAAAGTTGAGCTAGTACACTTTGTAAAAATATCTGGATACAAAATAGTACTATCAGAACAATTATTGGCGAAAAATCAAATCCTGATCGTGGTTTTATAATACTTCTAGCTCTTGCTAGTAGTGGTTCTGTAATTTGGAAAATTACAATAAATATAGGATTCATCCCACCTTGGATAAACCAGCTAGCTATAGCTCTTATAACTATCAAATAAACATACATATTTATGATAGCAAAGATTATATCCACAAAAGGCTTTATAAATATAAAGGTCAAATCAAACCCTAGGCCATTGAGTAAGCCTAAAAGTAAGTCTTGAATAACAAAAACTAAATATACCGCAACAATACATGACCAGTCTAAATTTAAAAAACCTGGCACAAGCTTCCTAATTGGCAGGATAATAGCATTCGTAATACGCATAATCATCTGACAGACAGGGTTATAGAAATCTGCTTTTACCCACTGCAAGAAAAACCTAAATAACAATATAAAGGCATATAAACCAAAGACTATACTAACTAAAAAGTCAGCAACATTAATTAAACCATTTAACATTGTTTTACCTATTTATTCTTTTTAATATATTCGATACCAGCAGCTATTGCTTCAACTTGGGCCAAAATACATTCTTGAGGATTTGTTTTTGGGCTATCTGGATATACTTCTGTAGTAGTTGTATATTCAGCATTAGATAGAGACATACATAGTTTTTCTTTATCTGAATCACAAGCCATAACACCATCTTTTATCGTATCATCACCAAGAATAGTTGTATCTGGATCTGTTGGTGCGATATGAGTAACCTTAGCTACTGCATCAATTATATATTTCTGAAACTCATAATGAGGTCTATTACTATTAGCTACTAAATAGAAACCATCTGGGATTCCCCACTTATCTATAGATATTCCTTCACGAGCGGCTAAAGCAGGTCTAAACTCACTATCATCAGTATCTGTAGTCTCATGTAAATCTATATGCATTATAAAATCTTGCTTTAAAGAATACACATATTTCATTGCAGCAACTGATTCTTGACAACCACTATCTAGATAAAATGATCTATTTGGATCTACGGCATTAGGATTCCAACGGTTAATTGTTTCATAACCCCATGGACTTATACATGGTAAGATAACTATATTGAAATCTTTAGCAAACTCTAAAGCTCTTGTCTGAGCAAAGCTAATTGCTCCTTGAACGCCACTTGTCTCATACCCATGAACTCCACCAGTAACTAATATAGATGGTTTAGAAGCATCCCAATTTTTAGTTCTTAGAGCATATAATTTATAGCTGCCAACAGAGTACTCCAATTCATGATATACCTCTACATCAAACTCAGTAGTTAATGCTAGTATCTTTTTCTCAGCTTCTTCATGATATGATCTTTTTTTACTTTGCTCATTAAGCCACTGTTGTTTCTCTTGTAAACCCCATTTTTTACCAGGTGTACCAATATGATAATTTTCAGACATAATTTTTAAATTAGTTAATACAACGTTAGCTATTAATTATATATATTTTTAAACTAAAAGTCAGTTGATGAAATAGTTTTAAATTTGGGGAATTTGTGTGGCTGGGCTAGCAGGATTCGAACCTGCGCATGACGGGATCAAAACCCGTTGCCTTACCGCTTGGCGATAGCCCAACTAAAGAACTAACCTTAAAAGTTAGTAGGCATAGTTTAATGTCTTAACCACCCATTTGTCAAGAGATTTATCAATTTTTCTTGCAAGTTGTTGTAGTTTATCTTCATATTGCGACAGTAAGTAAAAACATGACCCTGTCCCAGTCATTCTAAAATCAGGATCTAAGCCTTTTAGATAGTTATTAAATTCAGGATACTTTGTAAAAAAAACATTCTCAAAGTCATTATGCATATATCTCTTATCAAAACTTAGATCTTTAGATAAATAATTAGTCGTCTTAATAAGCTTTTCACTTTCAAAAAACTCTTTTGTACTTATATGAATATTTGGCTTAATTAGTAACACATAATGTTCTTTAAAATCTTTATGATATAGTCTGTCACCTATCCCTTCTGCCCATGCTGATTTACCATATAGAAATATTGGCACATCCGCGCCAAGTTTAGCAGCTAATCCCATCATATCTTGATTAGACAACTCAGGCATATAAAAATCTCTCATAGCCATAAGAGTTGTCGCGGCATTAGAGCTTCCACCACCAAGCCCCGCTCCCATAGGTATTTGCTTTGATAACTCAACATCAACGCCTACACTGGGAACTTTGAAAGCTTTTTGAAACTCTTTTATAGCTTTATACACTAAATTATCAGTTTTTGATGAGATCGCCACATTGCTTGAGATATTGATTTCAGATGAGTCATTAAATCTAAATTTTAAATCATCTTTTAAATCTAAAAATGTAAACCATGTTTGTAGATTATGATAACCATCATCTCTTTTATTCAATATGTGTAAAAAGAGATTAATCTTTGCAAAACTTTTATATTCTTTATATCTTAGATCTGCCATGATTTTATAACTATTTTTATTATTAAATTATCTCTATCCATCCTTATTCTTGATGGCAACGGATATTTAGAACCAACAAACTGATAATTCTTATATGAAATATTCCAATTATTCTGCTGTAATGTTTCTGTAAGGTTATTTTGGTTTAATTTTGACTTATACTTGATACTAGGAATAGCTACACCTTTTACCCAGTATTTTAAACCACCTACAGGCACATACCAACCTAACTGCTCTAGCATAAGTGATTTAGCATCTTTTGCCTGTATTTTTTGTCCTTTACTATTTTCTAAAGTTACTTGACTAGGATCTCCTTTGATCTGCACACTACCTATACCGAGAGGTCCGTATAGCTTAATACTAAATTTATCACCATCTTGGGTGTATATGTAATTTGCGGATTCAGCCTTATCATTATAAATAATTCCTAGAACACCTCTTATCTGCCAATTATCAAGCTTAAGAAGCTGAGGCTTTATCTTATCCTGCTCAAAGGTATTTTTCGAAGATATTGGAACCATTTGTGTTTGCATAGTAGTACAAGATACTACCGCACTTGCAAATAAAGAACCTAATAAAAGCTTAGATATCTGCTTTATACCTATTTTTAACTTTGACATAATGTTTAGCATTTTCTTGTATAATTTCTCTTTCTTGATCGCTTATTGGTCTGATTTTCTTTACTGGGGATCCTAGATACATATAGCCAGATTCAAGAACCTTACCTGGAGGAACTAAGCTACCGGCACCTAAAAAAACCCAAGGTTCAATAATGGCTCCATCTAAAACTATAGATCCCATACCTATTAAGCAATTATTCTTAATTTCGCAACCATGTAATATAACACCATGACCAACTGTAACATCATCACCGATAGTTAATGGGAAACCTTCTCCAGAATCTTTAGGGTATTCTGTAGTGTGCAAAGTACTACAATCTTGAATATTAGTACCTTTACCAATAGTAATTGTTAGTAAATCACCTCTAACACTAACTTGAGGCCAAATAGATGCATCACCCTTAAGTATAACATCTCCAATTACAGCAGCAGATTCATCAACGTATGCAGATTCGGCAACATCAGGACTCTTACCATTAAAGCTTCTTATACATCTAGACACAACTGATCCTTATTTCTTTTATTAACATTATCTCTTAATGATATCAAACTATAGCTGTCTAATTTGATTTTCTTATTCTTAGTAAATGGTTGTGCATAACCATTATTATCAATGATAAATAGCGCTATTGCATCTGGGTTATCAGCAAAAAAATTATCAAGCGTATAGTTCGGAGTAATATTTGTACTTCTAATACTAGCTCCTTGGTTTAGTCTATCTATCAAAAGATTAAAATCTACACCTTCATCAAAAAGTAACATTGCAAGGTTTGTTTCAATCGCTCCAATACCTTTATAACTTTCTTTTTGGGATGCTCTTAAAACATAAGTATTCTTAGAGCCAAATTCATGTTTATATTTAACAGCTGATACTGCGTTTACATACTCACTAGTTGACAAGCCTAACATTGAACCAATGCCTACTAGATTAATACTCCAATCTGCATGAATCGAAACGGGACTTCCATAATATGTATTTAAACCAAGCTGGCGACATTTTTGGACATTTGCCCATGATGAATCTGTAATAATAACTTCAATATCATTCTTAACAAAAATCTCTGCTAACTCACGAGCAAACCTATTGCCTCCAATTATTAAGAATCCTTTACCTTCAGGCTCTGTAACTCCTAAAGCTTTTGAAATAGATGGCGTGAAAATACTTTGAAAGATAACTGTAAATATAATTATCATAAATACGAAAAATACTAAAGTATCAGCTTGAGATGTCAACTCAGGGTTTGAACGACTAATCTTAACCGCAACTAACGCTGCTACAGATGCTGCAATAATTCCTCGAGGGTAAATCATCCCCATAACAATCTTTTCTGCAAAAGTTACTCTAGAACCAATAGAGCATAAGAGAACTACCGCAGGTCGTAAAACAAACTGCAAAAACAAAAATATCTCTATTAAAGCTAGCCAATAATCTTTGAATAAACTAAAGTCAATATCTGCACCTAATACAATAAACAATACAGAAATGATTACTATACTTAGATTTTCTTTAAATGACACAATATCAGACATTCTAATATCTTTCATATTTGCCATTACAAGACCCGCTACAGTAACCATCAACAATCCTGCACCATGCATTAGAGAATCCGTAATAATAAACCCAACAACAATAACAGCTAAAACAAAGAAGCTTTTTAGATATTCTGGAATGTAGTGCCTTCTAAAACTTAAACCAATTAAATATCCAAAAATAAAGCCCGAAGTCACTCCCAAGATACAAACAAATACTATATATGCAATAAATACACTGACTCCATTTGGCTCACCATAGTATGAACTTCCTAAAACAAACCATGAAAGCATAAATACAACGACTAATGCTCCTATTGGATCAACAATTATTGCCTCCCATTTTAAGATATTTGCTACGTGTCTTTTAGGCCTAACAGTTCGCATTAATGGTGGTACTACAGTTGGACCACTAACGCAGGTTATGCCACCAATTAACAAAGAAAGCTGAGGGTTTAAACCTAATATATTATGACAAAAAATAGCTGTAAATATTATTGTTAGTGCTAAGCCAACTGTAATAAGTAAAATCACAATGCTACTAATATTCTTAATTTTATTAAAATTTAATGAAAGGCTTCCTTCAAATAAGATTATAGCAACACATATTGATACAAATGGAGATAGTGCCTCACCAAAAATAACACTTCCATCAACTAGTTTAAAATCACCAGGAAAGAACTGTGCAGAAACTGGTCCTAAGATAATACCACTTAAGATCAAAAACAGGATTGATGGCAGTTTTAATTTCCATGACAAAAACTGAGATACAATAGCAGAAAACAATATTAGGCCCGAAGCTAACATAATATAATTAGATGAGTGTACAAATGCTTCTATGCTATTATGCAAAATCAAACTCCCAAAAGAGATAATACCTTGATAGGAAACTAAGATATTATCTTATATTATTTTTTTTATCAATCTATAAGGCTCATCGTACTTATTCTTAGCCTAAATATATACTGATAAATCTAAAGTTAGTGTATTCATGTGTTGGTTATTATATAACCGTTGATATGAATACTCTGGACCTAATAATACATTATTATCAAAATATGCTCTTTGTGCAGAAGCAATCCACTGATTTTTTATCCCCGAACTAGCAAGACCAAAATTTGGCGATGCATTTGATAAAGCCATCGGAATATTTGCCGCATTATATGATTGTCCATATGTGATATTAAAGTTTGTATCTCTATCGCCTAAAGTAAGTCCATATGCCAAGCCAAGATACCATGCTCCAGCATTTACACTAGTACCATCTTTATTAAAGTCTTCGGCTTTAGTCGTTGTAGACCAACCTCCTTGAAGCTGAGCGATACCACCTAAAACAGAGTATGCTAAAGTCCCATCAAAATTTATGACTCCAACATTATCATTAGCTCTGCCGATACTATCAAGGAATTGAGATATACTAGTATTTCCAGCTCCTGCAATATTAAAAACATATCCTGCATTAAAACCAACAGAAAGATCTTGTGTCCATGAATCTGCATAGAAAAACCCTGCTGAAAAGTTAGCATGATTATCATCAGAACCAAAGACTGCTATATTAGTATTAATTACGTCATTTTTATAGTTTATCGATACATTGGTAACTTTATCTGGCGATAAAAAATCATCAATAATACCACTTGTCCATGGACCTCCTCCACCATACGAACCTACAGAAAGCTTACTTCTACCTGCTGTTACAAAAAAAGGAGAAGTATCTAAATTACCAAATATTACAAAAGCATTTCCTATACCAAAGCTCCCTGTCTCATCCGTATCAAAATCAAATTGAGCCGTGACATAATGTCCAAGATTTGAAAGAAAGTATAGTTTTGCATTTGTTAAATAAATATTCTGACCAGTTCCTGGAAAATTAGACACCCCCGCCGTTCTGCTTATTTGGTTACCAAACCATGCTTGAGCATCTGCCTCTATATATCCTCCAAAAAATACTGAGTAATCATCAAAAGATTCTCTTTGGCCTAATATAGTAGATGCAAAAAGATTACTTGAAATCATCCCTATTGGAATACTGTTATTACCTGAATATGATCCTAAATAGGTTATTTGACCTTGAGTTGTAATAGCAGGTGTACCTCCTACATCAATCTTACCATTTGAGATAAATACTCCTTTGTTATCTGTATCTTCTATAGAACCATCTCCAGCAATTGCTGAAGCTATATCAGTATCATTAGTATTTTTAAGTTCATTGGTTGCAAGATCTAAATAGTGACCACTTGTAATTGAAGTATTATCAATCTTTGAACTATAAGTGGTAAATAATGAGCTTGAATTAGATTTATTTATATTCTTTGTTCTTTTTACCTGATTTATTTGCTCTTTCAATGAAGCTATCTCTTGCTGTAATGCTAAGAGATCTTTTTTATCAATTTTCGAAGTAGCTTCTTTAGTATTAGAAGATTCAGCTAAAGCATAGATAGGTATTGTGAAAGTCATTAGAAATATTAGAATAAATTTCACAACAACAGTAGCTATATATTAAAACTACTTATAAGTTACTCTAGATAAAATATATTCTAAATATTGTTTTTTGATAGGTCTTATTAAAACTTAATAGCTGAAATATTGACTTGTACTAACTCTCATTACACTTATCTTAAACATATACAGATAAGTCTAACGTTAATGTATTCATCTGTTGATTATTATATAAACGTTGATATGAGTATTCTGGTCCTAATAGCACATTGTTGTCAAAATATGATCTCTGAGCAGAAACAATCCACTGATTTTTTATCCCTGAACTAGAAAGTCCGAAGGTTGGTGATGCATTTGACAATGGCATTGGTATATTCCCTGCATTGTATGATTGACCATAGCTAAAGTTGACGTTTGTATTTCGCCCATATAACTTAATTCCATAAGCCAAGCTAACATACCAAGCTCCAGTATTAACATTAGTTCCATCATTATTAAAATCTTCTTTATTTACTGTTGTAGCCCAACCACTTTGAAATTGTAAAATACCTTCTAATACTGAATACGCTAATGTCCCATCGATGTTTATTACGCCGAGATTATCATCACTTTTTCCAACATTATCAAGAAAATCCCTAATACTATTATTCCCAGCGCCTGCAATATTAAATATATATCCAAAATTAAAACCATATGATAAATCCATGGTTAATTTATTAGCATAAAATATAGCAGCAGAGAAATCAGGATGATTTTCTTGTGTCCCAAAAACCGCTATATTAGCATTTATAGTATTAGTTTTATAATTAAATGCCACATCTGATACTGAATCTGGAGCCAAGAAATCAGCAGTGATCCCATTACTCCAAGGACCACCTCCTCCATATGTCCCAAAAGATAGTCTTCTATGGTGTCCAATGGTCACAAAGAAAGGAGAAACATCTAAGTTCCCTAAAATAACAAAGCCATTTCGAAGTCCAAAATCATTATTCTCATCAGTAACAAAATCAAATACAGCAGTTACATAATGGCCTACATTTGCTAGAAAATATAAGTCCATAGTTGTCAGATGTATATTTTGACCAGTGGATGGAAAGTTAGGAACCCCTCCTATTCTATTTATCTGGCTACCGAACCACGTCTGAGCATCCGCCTCAAGATAACCTCCAAAAAACATCGAATATTCACCAAACTTATCTTTTTGACCAATTATTGTTGAAGAGAACAGGTTTCTTGATATCTGTCCGATAGGTATAGTGTTATTCCCGGAGTATGATCCTAAATAAGTTATCTGACCTTGAGTCGTTATAGCTGGTTCTTTACCAACATCAATTGAGCCATTTGAGAAAAAGACTCCTTTATTTTTCCTGTTTCTCTTTAAAATTTGATCAAAAGTTTCATTACTAGCTACTCTTGTCGCAACATAGTTAGGTTTAGATCCATAGTTAGCATCATAAACACTTATTTTAGTTGGCGATAACACTGAAGGATTAACTACCTTTGATCCATAAGTAGCAAAATCAGATCTAGAACTAAAGGTTTTAGAGTATTGTGATTCTTTAACCTCTTTTATTTCTTCTTTTAATGCAGATAGCTTTTTCTGTAAAACCCGTATATCTTTTATATCTATTTGTGTTTCAGCATTTTGATTTTCAGAAGAATTACCAACATTAAATAGAAAAAAATACACGACGAGAATCACTAGAAATTTAAAAATAAATCTCATAACCCTTTATAGGTTATTTCTCACTGAGACTTATTATATTCCTAACATTTATATTTTTAGTAATACTTTACAGCAAACTCTTTCTTACATTTTTTTGATGTATTCAGCAGCATTATCATCTAGTGAAATAATACCTGTATTTGCATCATAATAGATAAGTTCGGCATAACGCGCCCAATCAATAAATGTATCAAATACTCTTTCAGCAACATCAACTGGATAATAATCATCAAGCTCTGCTAAAAATCTACTTCTTGGGGCTGACTGAGTTTCTCTTTCATTCAAAACTTTAACAACATGTCGTGCAAGAGGTATATACTTTAAGAACAATCTACCAAAGATGAATTTTCTATCATCAATATTTGAATCAATAAATTTTCGACCCATCGCAGTCATTTTGATATCACCATCAGAAACCTCTGCAAAACGTAAAATAGACAAAATCTCAATAATTGGGAATAAATCATCAATATCTAAATGCAGTTCATCTGCAAGCTGTGGAAGATCGACAGCATCAACATCTTTGATTTCTGCCATCTCATCTAAAAGACCATTCATTTCGGAAATATCAACATCTGGAAGCCTATAGCCGATCGTCATAGCCGTTTTCTTATTCATACGTTCAGATAACTCTTTTGTCTGTGCTGTCGTCATCATACGATAAACCTCATCAACAAGGTTTGCAACTACAGGATCTTGAGAGCTTCTAGGATGAGGAATATCTATTTTTAATTCACCACGAATAAATCCTGGATTACTTCCAAAAATTATTATTCGATCTGCTGTTAAAACAGCCTCTTCAATACTATGAGTTACATACAAGATACCATTCATAGCATCATTATTTTCCCATAGATCGAGTAAGTCTTCTCTAAGGTTTTCTGCTGTCAAAATATCTAATGCTGAGAATGGCTCATCCATAAGTAAAACATCCGGCTCAAGAACTAAAGCTCTTGCAAAGCCAACACGCTGTTTCATCCCCCCAGAAAGCTCTTTTGGATAAGCATTTTCAAAACCATCAAGACCCACCATATCAATAGCCTTAAGAGCTCTTTCTCTACGCTCTTTGAGGTTTATCTTACGTGCTTCAAGTCCCAACTCAACATTTTGAATAACTGTCAGCCACGGCATAAGGGCAAAGCTTTGGAAAACCATTGAAATATCTGGTACTGGTGCGGATACTTTTTTACCTCTATATAATACTTCACCATTTGATGGACTTAAAAGTCCGGCTATTATTCTTAATAGTGTTGACTTACCTGACCCTGATTTACCTAATAAAGCAACAATCTCACCCTCATGAAGAGTAAAGTTTATATTATCTAATACCTTAAGAGAATGCCCTCCCTTAATATTAAACTCTTTATTAACCTTTTCTACTGTAAATATCTTCTTACTCATTTTAAAAAAATCTCCCTATGCTCTACATATTCATACTAAAACGATTTTCTGCATAGTTATATAATCTGCGCCAAAACAGCTTATTTGATGCCACAACTAAAATACACATCACAATCACACCTAAAAGAACATTAGCAGTATGATCTCCAGGCATATTCGTATACTTTGTAATATAATCACCTATCCCTGAAGCTTGAATTACAGAGTCTTTACCCCAGTTTATGTATTCACTGATAATACTAGCATTCCAAGATCCACCTGCAGCTGTAATTGCACCTGTGACATAGTAAGGCATTACCGCTGGAACTAAGAACTTCTTAAGTTTTGTTATTCCTTTTAGTTGCATATTTGTAGCCGCAAATTTTAACTCTTCAGGTATAGCAGATGCTCCTGCGATAACATTAAATAAGATATACCACTGTGTTCCAAGCGCCATTAATAAAATACACCAAATATCAAAGTTTAAATTAAACATTACAACTAGTGTACCAAACACACCATATAAAACGTTGACAGGGAAAGCTGCCGCCATTTGGGCATAAGGTTGGACTTTTTGGGCAATCTTAGGCCTTAAACCAATCCAGATACCTATTGGAACCCAGATTAAAGAAGTTATAAGTATCAAAACAACTACTCTAACACCTGTAAATAAACCATACATGAAAACTTTTAAAGTCTCTGCTAAACCTATATCAGGATTTTTTGCATATATAGTTTGATACATAGAAAACAATAAAAGCAAAACAACAATACTAATAATCACATTCCAAAAAATTCTCTTAAACGCACTCTCTGTTTTCTCAGCCTTACGATGAATCTTCTGATTATATGCTTTATTAAGATCTTTCTTAAATATCTTAATATTAACTATTTTATTAGAGATCTTAGCTAACATTGATGTAAAAAACTTTACAGCTATAGACTTTTGTAAGATATTTAAAAACCATGACTTGCTATGAGCTTCTGAAGGATTGTCTCCTATTACAAACTTCTCAGACCATGCAACTAAAGGTCTAAATAAAAGCTGATCATACAATACAATCGTTATTAGCATAGTGACTATAGCAGCACCAACAGCACCAAAACTTTGGGCATTATTAGCAGCATCTATAAAAGATCCAATACCAGATAAGTTTATAGGTATAGACTGAGAAGCACTGAAATTAACCATGATAGTTTCAGATGCGACAATCATAAACCAGCTTGCTGACATTGACATCATAGTATTCCAAACTAAGCCTGGCATCGAAAATGGTACTTCTACTTTCCAAAACTTCTGCCAAGGTGAAAGCTGGTACATTTCAGCAGCTTCATTTAACTCTTTAGGAACTGTTTTTAGTGATTGATAAAAGCTTAATATCATATTCCATGCTTGTGCTGTAATAATACCAAAAATTACAGCTGCCTGAGCTCCCCACAAAGAAGTTGGAAATAGTGCTAAAAAACCTGTTACTGTTATAGCAAAAAAGCCTAATACTGGTATAGATTGTAATATATCTACAACTGGTATGATTAGACTTTCCGCTCTCTTACTTTTTGCAGCCCATGTCCCAAAAATAAATGTAATTAGCAGGGAAATTCCTAAACCAATAAACATCCTAATAGTTGTTTCTGCTGTGTAGTAAGGCAACATCCACAAATTTAGTGAAATTTCTGAGTATTTTTCAACACTTGCTTGATTGGTATAGTCAACGGCTCCACCAAGGTTAGAGGTTGACCAAACAAATATACATAGGATTAAAAGTATTATTGATAAAGCTAAAATATCCCACTTTGTACGAGACATTTTTGCTGACATATTTGTATTATATAGCCTTTTCATATGTCAAAACCTTTTGTTTTTTACATAACGCTTTAAGTATAAGTGATTTATATTTGTTTTTGTATTATTAATTTCTTTATATTTTTGTTAAAATCTAGACACTATAAGATTTTTTACATCAGAAAAATGAAAAAAGAACAAAGAGTTATTAAAGTACAACCTGGTGAAAGAGTATCTTGTCCAACAAAATACCATGAGAACTGGAATTTACACCCAAGAGTATATATTGACCTTGAGGACAAAAAGACAAATACTTGCCCATACTGTGGTACGACTTTCAAAGTTGAAAAATAGATTTAATCATCTTTTGTATTTAATGATTTGATAAAATAAGTTTTCTCACCTTTATATTCACTCTTATAAAGATCTACCCTTTCATTAACTAAATAATTTCTATCTGGGAATTGCTCAAAAGTTACAGGAGTTGTTTTGCCATCTTGTAGGACTTGATACTTATATTTACCTATAATATCGTCCTTATTTGAAACATAGACATAACCTCCCCCAGCTCCAACTAATGCTCCTGTACCAGCTCCAACTAGTGCCCCTGTGCCTGCTCCCACACCGGCCCCTAAAGCCATACCTCCAGCTACAGTTCCAGCAAAACATGGTACCGTTCCAAGTCCTAAAGTAACCACTGTACAAATAGTACCTCCTATTAAACCAAGCATCCCTCCTACCATAGCTCCTGCCATTGCGCCGGTACCAGCTCCTACAGCTGCTCCTGAACCTGCTCCGACTCCTGCTCCGGTTAAAACATCTTTTTTAGTTTCATCCTTTCTCATCTGCTCTTTACTTATTATTTGTTGCTCAGACTTAATAACACCTGGACCAAGTTTAGTAATCTCAGGATTACTTGAGCAAGATACCAACAATGATAAAGCTGCTATCGGTGAGTATTTCTTCATAATTCCCCTTATTTGAATTAATGCTATATTCATTAGGTTTAGCATTTAACCTCTTAGATAATCATTCACCATAAAAATGCCTTGATCTAATCAACATTCAACATGATAATTTCTAAAGAAGTCTTATGACAGCTCGTATTAATTTATCTTGGGGAGATTATATATAGGCTTTTATTAATTACAAAATTAGTATTTCTTATTCTGTATATAAGTATAGTTGATATTTTGTGGGGATTTAGAAGATAATCACAGTTAATATTGGTAGACAAATAGATTTTTATTTTAAATTATCCAAAACTAAATCTTCTAGGTAGTAAATACGATCCATTTCCTTATCTTTAGAGTTTTTATCCGTTTCAAGATAAACACCAAGATATACATTATTTCCATTTTTAAGTGCATAAAATGTAACTGGCTGATTATATTTATTTGAAAATACCCATACTGTTGATTTCTCATCGCCATAAGAATCTGCTTTAACAACAAACTCTTTTGGATGTTTTTTAATAGCTTTTTTTATAGCCCTATATAGTTGTTGGACTGTTGTGCCTTGTTGCATCTCAAGGCTATGAATATCCCCATTAACACCAAAAAGATTATCTTGTGCAGCTACACTTCCTCCAGCAAAAGGAATACATCCTGATATAGCAAAAACCAAAGCTAAAAAAGCTAAACTAACTACTTTCTTCATCTATAAAGCCCTATTATAAAATAATATCCTATAATAACAGCAAATAAGGATACCAGTACACTAACAAGCACATACCCTAAAGCTATAAATACCTCTCCTCTTTGTAGTAAGTTTAGAATGTCTAAACTAAAACTTGAGAAAGTCGTAAAACCTCCTAAGAACCCTGTTACAAAAAAGGATCTTACATAGGTTGAAACATCTTCATTAAAAAGCTTTGTTTCAAGCAAAAAAGCTGCAAAGATACCTATGACTAATGAACCTATAATATTACAAAATAAAATTCCTAATGGAATCTGCTTGGAAATACTTG
Organism: Francisella sp. LA112445; assembly: GCF_012224145.1. Lineage (NCBI taxonomy): Bacteria > Pseudomonadati > Pseudomonadota > Gammaproteobacteria > Thiotrichales > Francisellaceae > Francisella > Francisella sp. LA112445. Next base: position 131,227 of record NZ_CP041030.1, on the reverse strand, counting down.
CTGTTGCCTGAGTTAGTGCAAATCTAGACATTGCACCAAGACCCCCACCAATTCCTACTAATAATAATAATTTTTCCATTTATTAACTCTCTAATATTTGATATGCACCTAATTCTATCATTTTTTGGGCTAATTGTTTACCTAGCGCAGATGGATCTTTCCCTGAAGCGGTATGTCTTAAAACACGATCACCATTACTACTAGCAACCATTGCTGTAAGGGTTATTTGCTTATCTATAATTTGTGCATAAGCCCCTATAGCCACATGACAACCACCTTTGAGCTCTTCATTAAAGGCTCTTTCAGCACTTGCAACAATATGACTATCTGTACAGCTAAGCTTTTGTAGAATCTCAAAGAGTTCTTTATCCTTTTCTAAAGCCTCTATAACCACTATACCTTGACCTACAGCTGGTAATGAGATCTCTGTTGGGATAAATTGTTTTATCCTATTTTGAAGTTCTAAGCGAATAAGTCCTGCGCCTGCTAAAATTATCGCATCATAATTTCCTGCATCTAATTTTGCTAATCTTGTTTGGACATTACCTCTTAGCTCTTTTATAACAAGATCTTTTCTATAATTAAGCAACTGAGCCTTTCGACGCAAGCTAGATGTTCCAACAACAGCTCCTTGTGGAAGATCATCTATAGAACCGTAGTCATTTGAGACAAATGCATCGCGAGGATCTTCTCTTGGCATAAAGCTTGCAAGACAAAAACCTTCTGGCAATTCATAAGGAACATCTTTAAGAGAATGCACAGCTATATTAGCCTTATTATTTTGCATCGCAATTTCTAACTCTTTCATAAAAAGAGCCTTGCCGCCAATCTTATTAAGGGGTTTATCAAGGATAATATCGCCTTGGGTTTTCATTGTGCTAATTTGACAAGGAATATTTAACTCTTTCTCTAGTCTATCTTTGACAAAATTTGTTTGCCATAATGCTAGTTTACTATCTCTACTAGCTATGATTATTTCTTTCATATATTAAATGCTTTTGCTATAAAGTTAGATATATCTTTTATTTCTTCTATACACACTGAATGTTGCATACCTGAGTAATGTTTATATTCATTACTAAAGCCATTATCATTAAGCTTAGAAGATAAGTCTTTGCCTAATACTTCAGGTAATACATGATCATGAGTGCCATGACATACCAATATTGTAGCATCTTTATTTACTTCTGTAATATTATCTTTAAACTCGTCCCAAGCAGGCAAGTACGTTGATAATGCCATCAAACCTGCAAACTTACGCTTAGACAAAATAGTTGCGTAAGTTGCAATAACACCACCTTGTGAGAAACCTGCTAAAATAATATTCTCACTAGGAATACCTTGACTAACTTGCCCATCTACCAGATTATTAAGTTTTTCGATTGATGTATTTATACCTTGAACATCTACAACTCTATTTAAGCTGTCGGCATCTAATGACTTAATATCATACCAAGCTCTCATTTGCATACCCATATTTATGGTCACAGGCATTACATCTGCATGAGGAAATATAAAACGAATATTTTCAACAGACACATCAAGATGTCCTACGATATCAACAAAATCATGTCCATCAGCACCAAGACCATGCAGCCAAATAACACAAAACTGAGCTTTATCTTTTGGCTCAACTAACTCATAATTCATATTTTTCTTAAAATCCTAAATACTATGCGAAATGATACATTAATTTATACCATTTATTAACTCCTAGAAAACATAAATGACATCAAAAAGCCTTACACACTAAGCAATTCCATGGGGAAAATAATTATTCACAGTTATTGTGGATAAGTATGTTTATATGTATATGAAACTTCTGTGAGAAGTCTATGATTATTTTTTGGTGAAATAAACTTCACCACTCCAAAACCATTATAAATAAAAGCTTTCAGAGCTTCAGTTAAATATAAACAAATACTCTTTTTGATTTTTCACAACCTGTGGATAAAACTGTGAGTTTATTGTTAGAATGTGGTTAACTTTCTTCTATAACCTTAAAGAAAGCCTCTTGTGTTACAAGGTTTACAGAGGTGTTTTGTAATTTAAAAATATCATTTAACTCATACTTTCCACTTACAGAAAGTTTTTTAGTCATTGCAAGATCTGCTATAGAAACCATTAGTCGACCTCTTTCTAATTTTTCAATCACAGTTGCCTCAAATTCTAAGTTTGGATTCTGCGATAAGTAAACTAGCTTCCAATGCGAATTAGAAAAACGTTCTGTCTGTCTATTTGTCCGAATAGGAATATCAACTTGAGCAATTATATTATCAACTTCTTCTGCTTGTAATAGTATTTTTTGACTTAAGAAACTTCTAAGCTGATAGTGAATAAGCAAATCTAGGTATCTTCTTAGTGGACTTGTAACCTGTACATAAGTATCTAACCCCATACCAGCATGCCTTGCAGGAGTTGTTGAATACTTACCTCTTTGTAACTTCTTACGTGTAGCAAACATATCTGCAATTGAGTCAAGACTTTCTAAATGCTCCTGCTCTAGATCATGTTCAGGTTGGGTTGAAAAAGGCACTGCAATATTATTCTCTATACAAAACTGGCCTATAGCAACACCTGCCATTAGCATAGTATCTCTGATAAGAGTCCTTGAGTTTAGTCTTGGTAAATCTGTTAACTTAACATTTTTATCTTCATCAAGGCTTATCTTAATTTCAGGGAAATCAAGCTCTACAGCTTTTTGAGACAAGCGCTTATGTGTAAAGTATTTTGCATAAGCAACTATATTCCCAAGCTCTAAATCTTTGATATGTTCCTCTGCAAACTCATATGAATGTCTTGTTACTTTTATCTTACTAAAGCATATTTCAATATCTTGAATATATCCTTGCTCACTAACTGTAAAACCTACAGATAATGCTGGAGAGATATCTTTTAACCCTAACCCTAACTCTTCAGTCGCCTTCTGAGGCAGCATAGAAACTATCTTTTCTGGAACATATAAGTTTGAGCCTCTTGCTCTTGCTTCTAGATCTACTTCGTCACCAAAACTTATACTTGATGATGGATCTGCTATATGCACCCACATTTTATTTCTATCTGAATCCCAGCTTATTGCATCATCAGGGTCATTACTACCCTCATCATCAATTGCATAAGCTGTTAAGTGTGTTAAGTCGACTCTATTATTATCTGAATCAGAATTATATACAAATTCTGCGGGGTTACTTTCAAGCTCTGCTTTATATCTATATAGATATGGATTATAGAACTCATCCCAATAGCCCACATCTAGCAAAAGCTTATAAGCACTATTTTCAGACTCTTCCATATTAAGATATTTAAATAAGCGACAATTTGGAGTTTTTAGTGTTGCAAGAGCAGCAATCTCCTTTAAGAATTTCTCATCCTCTGGAGCATAACTTTTTTGTTTTACTCGCTCTATAAAATCATTTAGTTCTTGCTCTTTTTTTTGCTTCTCTTGCCTTTCTTTAACAATTGCATCACGCTCACCTAAAGAGTGAATAACAATATTAAAATCATCATCAAAGCTAAAATATTCACCCTGAGATACTAGCAACCATACAGTATAAGCCTCATCTATACCTACATTTTCAAATAAAAGCTCACATAACTCTTCTATAGTCGTACTTTGTTGCTCTTGTAGTAATTCCCAAGTCATTTCTAACTCAGAGATACCTAATTGCTCTAGACTTTCAAGCTCAAAATCACTATCATTTTGTAAAAGTAGTTGAACATTTTTAGGTGGTAACTTTATATTCTTACCATCAAGGATCTCAATTTCTATTTTTTTATCTAAAACATCAACAACCTTAGCAGGTTTTGATTTAAAGATGACTAAAGAATTTTTTTGCATGAAATTTTTTATTTTAATAATTGATTAGTTTTATTTTGACTCTTCTTTCTTAACAGCTATACCTAATTCATTAAGCTGCTCTAAAGAAACTGTAGACGGTGCTTCTGTCATTAAGCAGCTTGCTGTTTGAGTTTTAGGGAATGCTATTACATCACGGATATTTGTAGTACCTGTTAATAGCATAATCAATCTATCAACACCAAATGCTATACCACCATGGACAGGAGTACCGTAAGATAAAGCATCAAGCATAAAACCAAACTTCTCACGAGCTTCTTCATCAGAGATACCAAGTAAGTTAAATACTTTTGCTTGTATATCTTGTTTATGAATACGGATTGAACCTCCACCAACTTCATAACCGTTGATTACCATATCATATGCTCTAGACATCAACTTCTCTGGATCTGTGCTTGTAAGCTCTTCAACAGATTCAACGCTAGGAGCTGTAAATGGATGATGCATTGCATATAGACGGTTATCATCTTTTTCAAACATTGGGAAATCAACTACCCATAAAGGAGCCCACTGCTTATCAAATAGTTCTAGATCTTCACCTACTTTAACTCTTAAAGCACCCATTGAGTCATTTACAATCTTAGCTTTTGCTGCGCCAAAGAATAAAATATCACCTTCTTTTGCACCAGTTTTCTCGATTACTTTAAATAAAGTTTCTTCAGAAATGTTTTTCACAATTGGAGATTGAAGACCATCTTTACCTTCAGATAGCGAATTTATCTTAATATATGCAAGACCTCTTGCGCCATAAATACCTACAAACTTAGTATAATCATCTAGATTCTTACGAGTAAACTTCTCATTACCATTTGGAACTCTCATCGCTATTACACGAGACTCTGGATCATTTGCTGGACCAGAGAAAACCTTAAATTCTTCGTTTTTCATTTCCTCTTTGATATTTACAAACTCCAAAGGAATTCTTAGGTCAGGCTTATCTGAACCATATTTATCCATAGCATCAGCAAAGCTTAATACTTGGAATGGAGTATTAAACTCAACACCTATAGTCTCTTTAAATAATCCAGAGATCATTTTTTCCATAGTAGACATAATAAAAGCCTCATCAATAAATGAAGCCTCAATATCTATCTGTGTAAATTCTGGCTGTCTATCTGCTCTTAAATCTTCATCACGGAAACATTTAACAATTTGATAATATCTGTCAAATCCAGATACCATTAGAAGCTGTTTAAATAGTTGTGGTGACTGAGGAAGAGCATAAAATCTACCATTAAAATTACGACTTGGTACAAGATAATCTCTAGCACCTTCTGGAGTAGCTTTAGTTAAAAATGGAGTTTCTATATCTAAGAAACCATTATCATCCAAAAAGTTACGCACATAACGAATAGCTTTTGAACGTGTAATTAGTTTATTTTGCATTTCTGGACGACGTAAGTCGATATAACGATACTTAAGCTTAATGTCTTCACCAGTAGCTTGGAAATCATCTAACTGAAATGGAATAGTCTTAGATTTATTGATAACTTCAATAGTATCACCAATGATCTCTATTTTACCACTTGCTAGGTTTTTATTTTCTTGCCCCTCAGGTCTTAGACTCACTACACCTTCTGCTTGGATTACATATTCAGATCTCACACTATCAGCTATACTAAAGTTAGAATTATCTGGATTAAAAACCAGCTGAACTAAGCCAGTTCTATCTCTAATATCTAAAAAAATAACTCCACCATGATCACGGCGTCTATGCACCCAACCACAAACTGTAACTTTTTGATTCTCTAACTTTTCATTAATATCTGAACTATAGTGCGTTCTCATTTAAAATAACCCTTTAAAATTTTTTATAAATAAAACAGACAAAATTTAATCAACATATTATAGCAAGAAAAAATAAAGAAGACTAAATTTGAGCAAATTCTTTACAAAATAAAATTTATAATAATATACTTTGTAATAACTATGACTTTTATTAAAACTTATAAAACATGCAAAACATAGAAAATATCAAGCTAGACTTTTTGAGTCTAGATGACTATCACGAGCTTAAAGAAGCTATGATTGAAGTTTATAACAATGTCAGAAACCCATACTGGGAAAACCATGAAATAAACACTCTGATAAAAAAATTCCCCGAAGGTCAAGTTGTTATAAAAGTTAATGATCAACTTGCTGGTTGTGCATTATCAATCATTGTTGACTATAAAAAATTTGGGCATAAACATACTTATAGAAAAATAACAGGTAATGACACTTTCAACACTCATGACGATGATGGTGATGTCTTATATGGTATAGATCTATTTGTTAAGCCGGAGTTTAGAGGGATGCGTCTAGGCCGTAGATTATATGATTATAGAAAAGATTTATGTGAAAGACTAAACCTGAAAAGTATAATCTTTGGAGGACGAATACCTGGATATCATGAATATGCTGATAAAATGTCGCCTCAACAGTATATAAACAAGCTTAAAAGACAAGAGCTACACGATCCTGTTCTACATTTCCAATTAAGTAATGATTTCCAGCCAGTAAGGATAATAAAATCATACTTAGATGGTGATACTGAATCTAATGATTACGCAGTTTTACTAAAATGGACAAATATCTATTATGAAGAAGAGCAAAAAGAAGCTGCACCTATTAAAAAAGATGTTCGTTTAGGGTTAATTCAATGGCAAATGCGACCATATAAAGGTCTTGATGAGCTAATGCAACATGCTGAATACTTTGTAAATGCAGTATCAAACTATAGATCTGATTTTGCATTATTCCCAGAGTTCTTCAATGCTCCTTTAATGGCTGAAAATAACCATTTATCAGAACCTGAAGCAATTAGAGAGCTTGCAAAACATACTCAATTTATCACTGATAAATTTTCTGAATTTGCTGTTACATATAATATAAATATCATAACAGGAAGTATGCCAGAGATGAAAGGTGAACGACTATATAACGTTGGCTACCTATGCCGTAGAGATGGTACAGTAGAAAAATATGAAAAACTTCATGTGACACCTGATGAAGCGATGGTTTGGGGTCTCCAAGGCGGTAGTAAACTAGAAGTATTTGACACTGATTGTGGAAAAATAGGTATCCTAATTTGTTATGACTCTGAGTTTCCAGAGCTAAGTAGAATACTTGCTGAGGATGGTATGGATATCCTTTTTGTTCCCTTTTTAACAGATACGCAAAATGGCTTCTCTAGAGTTAGAAACTGTGCTCAGGCAAGAGCTATTGAGAATGAATGCTATGTTGCCATTGCAGGTAGTGTTGGAAACCTGCCAAATGTACATAACATGGATATCCAATATGCTCAATCTATGGTATTTACACCTTGTGATTTTGCATTCCCTCCAACAGGGATAAAAGCAGAAACAACACCAAATACCGAGATGATTTTAATAGCAGATGTGGATATTAATCTTTTACGTGAACTTAACCAGTTTGGTAGTGTTAAAAACCTAAGAGATAGACGTAAAGATTTATATATGTTAAAACGTAATGATTAACAAAAGCTATGCTATTAGCTGTCTAAGTCTTCTATTTAGATACGGTGATAAGATAAATAATATAACTGCAGCACCGCACCCAAGCAAAGCAAAATAACCAAATGCTCTCGAATAGGTATCTATTGTCTCGATAGGAGGAAGTGCTGCAGATTTACCATGTCCACTAATTAATATTCCAAAACTTGCTGCTAAGAAGTTCGCGAAAGCTGAGCTTAAAACCCATACACCCATAAAAAAGCCTACCATTCTTTTAGGAGATACTATACTCACCATTGCCAAACCTATTGGACCTATAAATAGCTCACCTAAAGCCTCAAAAAGATAACTTAGATTTATCCACCATGAAGAAATAATACCGTTTTTAGCTGTTAAAGGAATTGCTACAACCAAAATAAAAAATGACAGCCCCATAATAAACAATCCTTTGGCAAACTTAGTCGGATATGTATACGGATTTGTTCCATATTTACGACTTAGATAAGTATATACAGGACCAAAAAGTATTATAAAGAAAGGCTCTACAGACTGATATGCACTAGCAGGAATATTAAACCCAAAGATTACTCTATTAACATTTCTCTCTGTAAAAACATTCATCATCCCACCACTTTGCTGGAGTAAAATCATAAATATCATATAAAAAATAGTTAGTGTAACTGTAATATAAATCCTACTTCTATCGTTAGCTTCTGAGATTCTCACAAAATATAGAATTATTAATAATGTAATTGCTCCTATTAGATATAAAACTCTACTCGCCCAAATAGGATAAGCAAGTAAAATAAAAATAAAACTTATTAAAATAACTAAACCTATAGCTATTGCTGCTGCAAATAGATATTTTCCTGCTATAGATTTTGTGCTTTGTTTAATATCTTTATAGTGCTTTGAACCTTTTATAAATATCAATAACCCAGCTAACATTCCTAATCCAGCGATACCAAATGCTAAATTCCAGCTAATTGTAACAGCTATATATGAACAAACTATCGGCGCTGTTATAGCACCAATATTCATACCTATATATAGCAGAGTAAAACCTTCATTTCTTTTATATTGAGTATTTGTGAAGAGCGCTCCTGTTATAGCACCTATGCTAGGCTTAAACAAACCAGTACCGATAATCACAAAACTTAGTCCCAAAAAGAAATATATATGCTGAGCATTTGGAATAATCATTACAAAATGCCCTAGAGCTATTAGTAAAGCTCCTATAATTATCGAACGATATTGACCGATATACTTATCTGCGATAATACCTCCAACAATCGGAGTTCCGTACACCATCGAAGCATATGCTCCATAAATAAGATAAGTCTTAGCATCAGATATATCAAAAAATTTAAATAAATATAGAATTAGTAACGCTGTGATTCCATAATAACTGAATCTCTCCCATAGTCCTGCTAGGAAAAGATAAACCATCCCCTGGGGATATTTAGACTGCTTGGTTATATTCAATGTCTTCATTTATATTATCCTCCCTTGCAGTTGCTTTTATAAGTGCTTGTTCAATATCACTTTTAAGATCTTCAACATCTTCAATACCTATTGAAAGTCTAATTAGACCATCACTTAAGCCTTGCTCAAGTCTAACTTCTTTAGGAATTGATGAATGAGACATTAAAGCAGGAATTGATGATAAGCTTTCAACCCCTCCCGCACTTACTGTTATAGCAAATAGCTCTAGCTCCGCTAAGAATGCTTTAGCTAAGTTATCACTACCTTTTAGCTCAAGGCTTAAAACACCTCCAAAACCTTTCATTTGCTCTTTTGCAAGCTGATAATCTGGACTACTTTCTAAACCTGGATAATATACTTTTTTAACCAACTCATGTTTCTCTAGCCATTTTGCTAGTGTTAGAGCATTATGATTATGTTGTCTTACTCTTAATGCTAATGTTCTTAGTCCTCGTGTAGCTAAGAAACTATCAAATGGACTAGATACAGCTCCTCCAGCCAAATGAATAAGATCTAACCTTTTAATTAACTCATCATTATCTTTTACAACAACAACTCCACTAATTACATCAGAGTGTCCACTTATATACTTTGAAGCTGAATGAATAACAATATCAGCTCCAAAAGAAATAGGTTTTAAATTATAAGGAGTAGCAAAAGTATTATCGACAACTAGGATTAAGCCATGCTTACTGCAAAACTGGCTTAGTCCTTTTAGATCAACAACCCTTAGTAAAGGGTTTGATGGTGTTTCAACCCATACCATTTTAGTATTTTCTCTAAGGCTTTCTTCTAAATTATCTAAGTCGCTTAGATTGGCATATGTTGCTTGAAGACCTGATGAGTATTTCTTAACCTCTTCAAATAGTCTATACGTTCCACCATATAATGCGTCAGTTGCTATTATATGACTATCAACACCTAAAATATCTAATACTGCGTTAATTGCAGCAACTCCTGATGAAAAAGCATAACCTTTTTTTGCACCTTCTAACTCTGCAACAGCTTGTTCATAACTAGATCTAGTAGGATTGCTTACTCTACCATATTCAAAAGCTTTCTCACCACCTGGACTTTGTTGACGATATACAGAAGAAGTATATATAGGTGTTGTTACAGCACCTGTTACTGAATCACCTGGATTACCTGCATGAACAGCTAGAGTATCGATTTTAGAATTTATAATGGTCATATCTTTGCTCCCATAATTTTTTAATTGCTAAAACGATGAGAACAATATTATTAATGTTTTCGCTTTAGCAGATTTTATCTAGCGCCCGCAATTTGAAATAAATCAGCGCTTTTTTTAAAGTTTAGTCTTTTACTATTTTATGCTTTATCGCCATATTCTTGCATATGTTTTGCAGTACGTTTGTTAGTACCATACATAAAATGGTTTTCCATTCTCTCTAGATACTTGCTTCCTGGTACTTTTAGACCAACTGCATCAGCAACTTCTCTAATTAGCATAGGACTAGCACCACAACATACACCTAAGTAGTTAACTCCTAGATCATAAGCTTTCTTAGCAAAATCTCTAATTTCATAACGGTTACAATATAGAGGATCCAATGCTGTAGGGAAAGTTCTACCATGAGGAGCACCACAAAGACAACCATTATCATCTGGTAAGTTAAAAAATGTAGTATGCTCATTTGTTGTTCTATAAGGAACTGGCAATGCAGCAACATGACACTTAACAGCTTTACGAATTTCTGCTATATCAGGAAGCATTGTATGAGGTCCTCTGAAGCAGTTCATCCCTACTACATCAGCACCGCGTTGCTCTAACTCTTTACAAGTATCTACAATACTCCAACCATCACGCATGATGTTTTCACCAAAAGGAGCAATAGTTACCACACATGGTAAACCAGCTTTTTTCATAATTTCTAAAGCAGCAAACGCTTCTTCTGCATAGTAGAATGTCTCACCAATTAGTAGGTCAGCTCCTTCTTCAGCAGCCCAACCAATCATTTCGTTATACATTCTTTTAACTTCTTTTTGAGATTCTTGGTCGCCTTGCTTCCAAATATTTGAATTAGAAATATTTCCAGCTAATAAATTTGGTTGTACACCTTCTGGAGTTGAATCTGCAACTTTCTTTGCAATTCTTAGAGCTTGTCTATTTAATGGCTCAAGCAAATGCTCTTTACCAATAACTCTTAGCTTCTCTCTGTGACCATTATATGTAAATGCCTCAACGATATCAGAGCCAGCATGCTGGAATTCTCTATGAAGGTTCTCTAAAACCTCAGGATGCTCAAGTGATACCATAGGTACAAACTCACCTGATGCTAAATAACCACGACGTTCTATTTCAAATAGGAAACCTTCTGCACAAATTACGGGACCTTTATCAAGTCTCTCAAGTAGATTTTCTTTTTTCACTTTGGAAATCTCCACGTTTTAATTAATAAACAAACTTTTTGAATATTAGCAAAAAGCTTCCTACTAAAACGATTACAAGACTTTATGGAAGAAATGTTCGCTTTAGCAGGATTTATAAAGCGCTCGCAATTTGAAGTAAATCAGCGCTATGTTTAAAACTCTACACATCTTTAATAAAATAAACAAGAATTTACAGCTAATTTTATATTTTTTTATTTTCTATCAAATAAAGAAAGTAAAGAAATAATATAAATGACAACTAATATATAAAAGGGTGCTGTCAAAATCTTTAAATCAACAGCCAGATAAGCAAACAATATTGGTAAACCTCCAGTAAAAATTGCCATACCTAAATTTTGTGTGATAGCTAAACCACTAAATCTTTGACTTTGCTTAAATCTATTTAATACTACACACATATAGTTAGCATTTATTAAACCATTTACAAAAGCAAAAGGAATTATAAAAGCTATAGTCCACGCTAAAGATGCTTTTAAGATCAAAGCCGTAGCTAGTGGCATAAGTAGTACTATCGCTAATACAATCCCTATAGCTTGCGTAGCCTTATTACCAATTTTATCAGCGATATATCCTCCAGCTAAAACTGATATAGCATATGTAACTATTGTTACTAGTACATAGGCTGATGTCACATTTTTATCTAAGCCTAAGCACTTTTGACAATAAGCTGGCAAAAATACTATAAACATTGCTAAAAATACTGTACAAGATGATATTGTTAAAATAGACCTTAAAGATAACCCGAGATGATTCTTCAACAACTCAACTAAAACTAAACCTCTTGACTCACCTATCTTAGGAGTTAAGGTTTCACCGATTGATGAACGCCAGAAATAACTAAAAAGTACTGCAACACCTCCAAAAGCAAAAGCTAAGCGCCAACTATAGGCAAAAAACTGCTCTGTTGTTAGTACAAGACTTAACAAAAAATATGCTATAGAACCTAAAATCATACCGAAAGTAGCACAAAATATAACTATTGAAGTAAGGAAATTACGTCTAGTTGAAGATTGTTCATTAACTAATAGGACAGCTGCTGTTAACTCTCCACCAAAAGAAAATCCTTGAATTAATCGACATGCCGCCAATATCAAAGGTGTGAATATACCCAAAGTGTTGCTACTTGGTAATATAGCTATTACTAATGAAGATATTCCTATTAATATAACAGTCCATTTAAAAGGTACTTTTCTACCATATTTATCACCAAGATTCCCCCAAAATATTGCTCCTATTGGCCTAGCAAAATATCCTGCTCCAAAAATAGCAAAAATCAAAATAAGTGAACTATTGAGTGACTCTTGATGTAAGAGTGACATTGATATCTGAAAAGCAAATAAGCCAAATATATGAAAGTCAAATGTTTCAAAAGCACTCCCAAGGCTTGAAACTATTATTGATTTAGTACGCAAGGTAAAACTCCAATTTAGTATGGTTTAGCAGTAGTAATTGCTAAATTATAAAATCAAATAAAACTTTGTAAACTATACTTAGCCTCTAAGAATTCATAAATACCATCATCCGAACCTTCTCTTCCAAGCCCAGACTCTTTGATACCCCCAAACGGTGCTTTTTCACTTGAGATTGCACCGGAGTTTATACCTACCATACCATACTCAAGAGCATTTCGAACCCTTCTTATCTGATTCATATCACCGCTAAAGAAATAGCTTGCTAAACCATACACTGTATTGTTTGATCTTTGTATAACTTCATCTTCTGTATCAAAACCAAAGATACCAATAACAGGACCAAAAGTCTCCTCACAACTAACAGCCATATTATCTTGCATATTATCTAAGATAGTTGGCTCAAAGAAGTTACCACCTAGTTCTAAGTTCACTTTACCACCACAAACTAATTCAGCACCTTTTTTTATAGCATCATTAACATGAGACTGAACTTTTTCTACTGCTGCATTATTAATCAATGGACCTATTTTTACATCTTTTTGTAATCCGTTACCTTGCTTGAGCTCCATAACTACTTGCTTAAGCTTTGATAAAAAATCCTTTCTAATAGAATTCTGTACAAAGATTCTATTTGGCGCAATACAAACTTGACCAGCATTTCTAATTTTAGAAGCTAAAATTCCTTGAATAGCCTTCTCCTGATCAGCTCCTTCAAATACTATAAACGGTGCATTTCCTCCAAGCTCAAGCGATATTTTTTTGACAGTATCTGCTGCTTGTTGCATTAAAAGTTTTCCTACTCTTGTCGAGCCTGTAAAAGTTATCTTTCTAACTATACTACTTTGCTGGAACTCTTTACCTATAATCTTTGAATCACCACAGATGACTTGCAATAAGTTTTCATCGGCTCCTGCATCTATTAATAGCTCTTTAACGGCAAATGCTGTTAGAGGTGTTAGCGCAGATGGTTTTAGTATTACACTACAACCTGCTGCAATTGCAGGTGCTGCTTTTCGTGTAACCATAGCAAGAGGAAAATTCCATGGAGTTATCGCAGCTACTACACCCACCGGCTGATAATCAACTCGACCTTCAGCATCTTTTATATTTGGGTCAAATACTCTTGAATCAATTCTATTTGCCTTCTCAGCATACCATCTAATAAAGTTTGCTCCATACTGAACCTCTCCTTTCGATTCAGTCAAGGGTTTGCCACTTTCTAATGTGATAATCTCTGCTAAATAATCAATATTTTCAATAACCAAATCATACCACTTAGATAAAATCCTTGATCTTTCAATAGCAAGCTTTTCTTTAAAAACATTCTGAGTATGTTTAGAAACTAAGATACTATCTTTAACATATTGTGCACTCTTGCTCTCAAGCTGACATAAAATCTCACCTGTAGCAGGATTAACTAACTCAAAACTATTCTCCCCAATATATGAGTATTTTTGTAAAACTCTATTTAGCAGCTTATTCATGACTATCTCCACTTTAGTATCTGAATATTCTAATATCTTGCTGTTGCATATCTATTGCTATTACTAGGTTGATTAAAACTAACACCTATACAGCCTGATAAGCTAATAACTAATAGAACTAAGAAAACTTTTTTCATCACTATTTTCTTATTTTAGACTCTTATAAAAGAAATTATATAGACTGAATAGCAGTAATTGCAATCGTATAAGTTATATCATCAACTGTAGCACCTCTAGATAGATCATTGACAGGTTTATTAATACCCTGTAAAACTGGCCCAATACTTAAAACATTAGCACTTCTTTGTACTGCTTTATAAACAGTATTACCTGTATTTAAATCTGGGAATATAAGAACAGTCGCTTTACCCGCAACAGGACTATTAGGCGCTTTTTTGTTAGCTACACTTTCTATCATAGCAGCATCATATTGTAATGGTCCATCGACTAATAAGTCTGGAGCTTTTTGTTTAAGCATTTCTGTTGCTGATCTAACCTTTTCAACTTGTGCTCCCGACCCAGAAGTTCCTGTACTATAGCTTATCATCGCAACACGAGGCTCAATATTGAATTTTTTCGCAGATTCAGCACTTTGGATAGCAATATCAACTAATTGCTCAGCAGTTGGATCCTGGTTTACTGCACAATCCCCAAAAACCACAACCTCATCTGGCATGCACATGAAAAACACTGAGGAAACTAGAGAAATATTAGGTTTAGTTTTGATAAGTTGTAATGCTGGTCTTAAAACATCTGCAGTCGTATGCTCAGCACCTGACACCAGACCATCAACCTCACCTAGATATAACATAAGCGTCGCAATGATTACTGGGTTTTTAAGAGCATCTCTTGCCATACTCTCGGATAAACCTTTATGCTTACGTAGGCTTACCAAAGTATCTAAATATTTAGCCTCAGCAGTATCATCAATAGTTACAACTTCAATGTCATCTGGCAAACTAAAACCATTTAATTCTGCAACTTTATTAATTTTTTCTCTATCTCCAATTAATACGCATTCTGCCAAGCCTTGTTCATGACAGTTTTTTGCAGCCTCCAAGGTTCTTGGTTCATAGCTCTCAGGTAAAATGATACGTTTTTTAGCTTTTCTTGCCATCTTCAATAAATGATATCTAAAGGCTGGTGGTGACATAACCTCTTCTTTAAGCTCTTTTGATGTCAATGTAGTTATTATTTTTTCTCTATCTAGTGAGTTTGATATAACTTCTTTTACTTTTTGAATTCTCTCCTTATCATCAAGAGGAATTCCCATTAAATCGATATCCGCTATTTTAAGAATAGTTTTGACACTTTTATTTTTTGTTGTAAGTATTGCAAACCCTGCTTTTTCGGCAGTCTCAACACACAGTTGCTTTACTTTTTCTTTTGATTGTTGGTAGATATATTCTTCAGCAGTTAGGACTATTCCAGCAATCTTCATGCCATTTTGTACAGCTAAACAAACTGCCACTAAAATATCTGAACGATCTGCTGAAGTTACTATTAGTGAATTAGGTGTTAGATCATTAACTAGATTATCCACCCCTCTAGAACACATCATAACTTTCTTAACTCGAGCTTCTAAGCTTACGTTAGATAAAACATTTAAATTAAGAGTGTTTTTAATATCTAAAACTCGTGGAAAAGTCCTCTCCTTGTTCCAATCAACAACTCCTATTAGATTTAAACCTTTCTGTGCAAATACAGGTAATTGCTCAAGCTGATCTCTAGTTATATGTCCATGCTCTTGGGTCGATGTATTTTCATCTGTCAAACTAAAACTAACTTTACCATCACTATCATAAGGAGCATTTAATTTTGTAATTACAGCGCCAATTATTTTTATTTTCTTTGGAATTCCTTTAACTGCATAATCTAACTCATCATTGATATCACCCATTGGTTTATTACCATGATATGATGTTATTATCACATTAGCGCTTAATGCCTTTATAAGCTCAAGATTTAGTTGATCAACAACAGCATTAATAGGATATAACTTATGTGAACTACTTCCTTGCCTAAATAAGCCTGATATAACTACAAAATCCGAGTCATAACATTTCTCATAAAACTTACTTAGAACGACCTCAACATAATCTTTAATACGATCATTTAATAAATATGCTTCAATCTGTTCAACAGACATACCCATATCATAAATTGGATGAAAAATTCCTACTTTCAGACCCTTTTGCTGTAGCGAGAAACTCAATCCATTTGCCAAAACTCGCAAGCCGGTATGCTTTGATGTTGGTAATATAAAAATAGATTTTTTCATAGCATCCTCTTATATTAGTTTTTGTGTATCTTGAGCTATCATTAACTCTTCATTAGTAGCTATAACCATTATTTTATGACTATTTGATGTATTAACAAATAAATCAGATTTACTATTTTTCTCAACATCTATTTCAAAGCCAACATTATTTAACTTTGAAACAATATTCTCACGAATATTAACAGCATTTTCTCCAATACCTCCTGTAAATACAAGTGCATCAAATTCTTTGAAATAAATCATATAACTAGCGACAAACTTAGCGACTCTATGACAAAAAATTTCTATTGCTAATTTTGCTAGATCATCGCCTTTTGCAGCTAGTTCAGAAACCTCACGCATATCATTATGTCCACAGATCCCTAAAAGCCCACTTTTCTTATTAAGAGTATTTGTGATTTTAGCAATATCCCAACCAAGATTATCTGAGATATATGCAAAAATACTCGGATCAATAGTCCCAGAACGTGTACCCATTACTAGACCATCTAAAGGAGTTAATCCCATACTAGTATCAATACTCTTCCCATCTGCAACTGCTGTTATACTACAGCCATTACCAAGGTGAGCAACTATTACATTAGCTTTTTGCTTAGCTAATATTTTTGCCGCTTGTTGAGATACATATTTATGAGATGTTCCATGGGCTCCATACTTTCTGATATTATGATCTTGTGTAAGCTCTCTTGGTATCGCATATTCTGCAACGTAATTAGGCATAGTTTGATGAAAAGCAGTATCAAAAACAGCTACCTGAGGTAAGTCAGGAAATATCTGCTTACAAAAAGCAATCCCCTCAATATGGGCAGGATTGTGCAAAGGAGCTAAAGGAATACAGTCTTTAATTTTCTGCAAAGAGTCATCATCAATTAATACAGATTCTGAGAAAAATTGTCCTCCGTGAACTACTCTATGTCCAATAGCAGAAATTTTATTTAGATAACCGCTCTTTGATAAAAACTTTTTTAGCTCATTGAAAATATCTGAATATAAACCATTCTCAATATTTTTTTGAAGTTTTTCTTTAGCTTTGAAAGTAACCCTACAATTTTTGCTTCCAATATTCTCAGCAAGTCCCGTTAAAAGAGACTCTGCTGTTTGTGGATTAATAAGGGCAAACTTAACAGATGAACTTCCACAATTTAAGACTAATATATGTGACATTTTTTGAAAAAAAGGAAATACTATTTGTCAGTATTATACTCTTTTTAAAACTATAAGGCTAATAACTAGAGTCTTATGGATACAAATTTAGAATGGAATATCATCATCAAAATTAGATGAATTAATCTCTGCAAAATCAGGCATATCATTTTGTTTTTGTTGCTGTTGCTGACTTTGACTGAAGTTACCACCTGATTGTTGATTGAAGTTTTGATTATTTTGGTAGCTAGGATTAGTATTTCCTTGAGCTTGAGCATTACCACCGCCAACAAATTGGAAGTTATTAGCAACAATCTCAGTTGTATACTGCATATTGCCATTTTTATCCTGCCATTTATTAGTACGTAATCTTCCTTCAACAAAAAGTTGTGAGCCTTTGCTAGCGTATCTTTGAATAATCTCAGCAGTCTTACCAAACACAACGACACGATGCCATTCTGTAGTTATATTTTCACCCATACCATCATTAGTTGCGATACTCAAAGTAGCTACCATTGTACCATTTTGTGTAGTTCTAACCTCTGGATCATTACCTAGTCTTCCAAGTAATATAACTTTATTAACCGTTCCTTTGGCCATTTTAATCTCCCATATTCTTTATATAATTACACTATTACAGCTTACATTAAAAAAACTCACCTTATAAGTTGTTTAAAATATTTTTTTGACTTTTTTTCAAAATATATCTTTAAGATTCGCTATGATTCATTAATCGCAAAATCTATCTCATCAAAACTAAAACCGTTATATGCTAAATAACTCATAGCTTTTTGCTTTAATTTAAAATCAGACTGTAATAGTTTGATATCCTTATATTTTTTTTGTAAACACCTTTGACATAACTCAAACCAGTCAATATCCTGATCATCTAAAACATTTAGAACTAATTCTTGAGATAAGCCTTTTTGGTAAATTGCAGTATTTATAATCCTCTTTTTACCTCTAAGTTTAGACAACTCACTTGTTACAAACACATTAGCAAAACGCTCATCTGATAGCCATTTATTTTTCTCAAACTCATCAAGTAAAGACTCTATTTCTTGTGATGAAATATTATCTCTCGTATGGAGTTTGTCAGAAAGTTGTTTACGTGAGTAATCTTGCTTTGCAAGAAGGTAAAGAAGATAGTTTTTTTCTTTAGATAAGCTCATCTTGAGTAGCTAATTCAGGATCTTGTTGTGCATATTTATGTGGCAATAAAAGTTCAAGTATTGCTCTTTCAATTTCATCACGCTCTTGAGTATTCTCTTTTAGATAGTCTTTAGCCTTTTCTTTTCCTTGACCAATCTTCTTACCTTTATAGCTATACCAAGCACCTGATTTCTCTATAATATTATGTTTTGCACCTAAATCTACTAATTCAGCTTCTAATGAGATACCCTCACCATAAATAAGCTCAAATTCTGCTTGCTTAAATGGAGGAGCTACTTTGTTTTTTACAATCTTGACTTTGATCTCATTACCATTAATATCTGTACCATCTTTAATAGTACCGCCTTTTCTAACCTCTAAACGCACAGATGAATAGAATTTAAGAGCATTTCCACCAGTAGTAGTTTCAGGGTTACCAAACATTACACCGATTTTCATACGAATTTGGTTAATAAACATAACCAATGTATTTGAACGTTTGATATTAGCTGTTAATTTTCTCAAAGCTTGAGACATTAGTCTTGCTTGTAGACCCATATGAGAATCGCCCATATCACCCTCAATCTCAGCTTTTGGCGTCAGTGCTGCAACAGAGTCAATAACTACAATATCTACACCGCCAGAACGTACAAGCATATCGGCAATTTCTAAAGCCTGCTCACCTGTATCTGGTTGAGAAACGATTAAATTATCAACATCTACACCTAAAAGTTTAGCGTATTTAGGATCTAATGCATGCTCAGCATCAACGAATGCAGCTGTACCACCTTGTTTTTGACATTGAGCAATAGCCAATAAAGTAAGTGTTGTCTTACCTGAAGACTCATGACCATATATTTCTATTATACGCCCCTTTGGATACCCACCAATTCCTAATGCTACATCAAGAGCTATAACACCTGATGGCACGACCTCTATATCATGAGCAGCTTGCTGGTCTCCCAGCTTCATAACCGAACCTTTACCAAATTGTTTCTCAATCTGGGCAAGAGCTGACTCTAGAGCTTTTTCTTTACTCATAATTATATCCCTAATTTATATATTAATGCTGCTTGCCATCCACAGACTCTTTTAGAGAATCTTGATACATAGCATCAAAGTTTACTGCAGATAAACACAATTGAGGGAAACCTCCACTTAACACTAGGTCCGAAACTGCTTCACGCGCATAATGATAAAGGATGTTTGGACAAAACGCTTTTTTAGCATGCTCGATTTGCTCTTCTTGCATATTTGATACTGTAAAAATACCTGCTTGTTTGACTTCTATCTCAAAAGCAGTCATTCCATCATTCTCAACCTTTATCTCAAGAGTTAGAATACTCTCATAAGTATTTTCCTCTGGAAGGTTTACCGCATCAACTTTTAAGTCAGTATGTAGCTCTGGTCTCCATGCTGTAGCCCAGATCTTATCAGAGTTAGGTATAGAAAAAGAAAGATCTTTTACATAAACTTTTTGAATTTGAAATTGTGGTTGTTGTTGATCCATTTTAATGATCCTTAATAATCTTTATTTCGCTAATGATTTAACTGGGTAACTAGCCTGCATCCACGCACCTAGACCTCCATTAAGTACAAATACTTGCTCAAAACCTTCTTTGCGCAGTTCTTGCGTTGCTTTTGTAGCATTATCACCGTAGATTACAATAGGTTTAGCCTTATACTTAGCTAACTTATTATGCTTTTGTGCAATCTCACTTAGCTGAATGTTTTGTGCTCCTATAATATGAGCTTTAGCAAAAGCTTCTTGATCTCTTAAATCTAAATACACACCTTTACCTTTATTAACTGTCATCACAGCATCTGCAACAGATAATGTATATTGAGACTTCTTAGTTTGAGTTAGTTCAAAAATTATATATATCACTAACAGCAAGATAAAAGATAAACAAAACACTAAGTTTTGTGAAACAAAATAGCCTATATTTTCCATACTTTAATTGTCTTTTATAATTATTTCTAAATATAAACTAAGATTATACATAGCTTTAGATCTAAAAAAAAGAAGCTTTTAATTTAATAAATATACGGATTTGAAGAAAGGTGAAATATTATTATTTAGATTACTGCATTTTAGCAATAACTTGCTTAGTTACATCAATACCATTTACATTGTATAGGCTCATCTCAGCTGGTAATACAGCATCACAACCTTTATCTTTAGCAACATCACCAGAAGCTTTTGTTAATGCATCTTTAAATGCATCTGCATCATCAGAAGCCATCTTCTGAACTTGATTCATTAGATCTTGGTACTGTTGCATAGCTTTTTCAAGATCTGCTTGTGCTTGTTGCTTATCTTGATCTTCTGTTTTATCTGCAGCTTGTGCTTGAGACTTATCACCTTTAGCATCATCAGATACAACGTCATCTTTCTCTTCAGTGTATGAGTTTACTTTCTGTTGTAAAGCAGTGATTGTTTTCTTAAGCGTATCCATTTGTGGCTTTAATTTTTGTTGATCTGCTGTAACTTTTGCTTTACCAAGAGGAGATGTCTCAAAGATATCTTGAACATTTGCAAAACATACGCCCCCAGCCATAGCTGTTGAAGCAGAAATCATTAAACCACCAGCAATCATAGCTCCTAAAACTGTTTTTTTCATAATTTTTCCTTATCCTTTTAGTTTTAAAGTTCTTTCATTATCGATTATAGTCATGGTTTTTTGATGTTTCAATATTTATTTAAAACTAAAGCTACTCTCTGATAATGCTTTGTAATAAACACTATTACCTAATTTATTAGATACTGCTGAGAGAAAATCTAAAGGTTGAGTATAATCAACGATTTCTAAATTGTTTAATTTCTCCCTTCTTAGCTGATCAATTGATGCAAAACCATCCACAAGTCCCATTTTCTTAGCTTCTATCCCACTAAAAGGAGCCCCTGAGAAGGTTGTTGTCATAGATTTATCTTTTAGTCTATCTCCTCTAGATTTTTCAACAGCATCTATAAATACTTGATGAGTCTCATCAAGAAGCTTTTTAAACTGTTTTGTTTGACCAGGCTTTTCTGGTGAAAAAGGATCAAGGAAGTCTTTATTGCTACCCGATGTATAAGTCCTTCTTTGGATACCTAACTTATCCATAAGACCCGTAAAACCAAAACCACTACCCACAACTCCTATAGAACCTGTAATTGTCATCTTATTTACATAAATTTCTTTCGCTCCAGCTGCTATATAATACCCTCCACTTGCACAAACATCGGTACACACCGCATACATAGGTATTTTAGGGTATTTCTTTTGAAGGTATCTCATATGTAAATATATATCATCTGCTTGAACGGGTGATCCTCCGGGACTATTTATCTCAACGATAACGGCTTTAGTCAATTTACTATCATAAGCATCATCTAAACTCTTATTTATCCTTTCTGCATTAGCCTCTGAATCAGCAGCAATAACGCCTTGCACTTTTACTAAAGCTATATGTGAAGTTAGATCTTTTGAAGATGTAAATAATCCAGGTACAACTATAATCAATACAATTAAGATAATTATAGTCCTAATAAAAAGTCTCCAACGCCTTTTACTCTGTATATCTTTTATATGTACTTTAGCTAGTTTTTCTAAAGTTTCATTAGAAATGTTATTTTCCATTTCAGCTCCATATTTGTTAATATTTACAAAATAAATTTTAAACGCATTTCAATAAAAATACATTAGCTAAATTCGGAGATAATAAAATGCCAATACCTTTAGAAACAAAATCTAATAACTTAGGCCTAAAGAATATTCAAAAGCATATTTTTTTATGCTGTGACCAGGAAAGACAAAAGTGCTGTGCTGGTGAAGTTTCGCTAAAGTCATGGGAATATTTAAAAAAAAGGTTACAAGAACTAAACTTATCACAAAACGGTCATATTTATAGATCTAAAACATACTGCTTACGAATTTGCCAAAATGGCCCTATTGCAGTAGTTCATCCTGATAATGTTTGGTATCACTCATGTACGCCAGAGGTATTAGAAGAAATTATTCAAAAGCATCTAATCAATGGCGAAGTAGTCGAAAAATACGCTTTTGCAAAAAAAGAATCTTAATTATTTTGGCAACACCTTGCACAGAAATATCTCTAAAATGGCTTCTTAATTCAAGCTTTCTTTTTTCTAACAAATATTAGTTATTAAATTATTGCTATACCTATAAACAAAGGATATGCTGAAAGTGGTTTTAGAATTTATTTCGAGCATAAGAGGTGATTTATGACTAAAAACATTAATGGTAAAAAAGTTTTTAATACAGCTAAAGACGCTACTAATGTGGCCGAATATGTTGTATCAAGGTTGGTCGATTTAGGAATAGATCATTCATTTTCAGTACCTGGAGATTTTGCATTTGCACTAGATCACGCACTTATCAACAACCCAAAACTTAATAACATCGTAAATGCTAATGAGCTTAATGCTAGCTATGCCGCAGATGGTTTTGCTAGGGTTAATGGAGCTGCTATTTTATGTACCACTTATGCTGTCGGTGAGTTAAGTGCTCTAAATGGTGTTATGGGTTCAAAAGCAGAAAACTTAGTTGTTTTTCACTTAGTTGGTAGTCCAAATGATGCTGCTGTTGGAAAGAAGAAACAAGTTCACCACACATTAGGTGATGGTGTTTTTGGAAACTTTTTTGATTTATCTGCTTCTGCAGCATGTGTCTCAGCTGTTATTACTCCTGAAAATGCTCGTAGAGAAATGAATAGAGTGATAGCAGAAGCATTCAAATATCGTAAGCCTGCTTATATAAGTGTCTCACTTGATGGAGGTAATCGTCCTGTAACAGATATAACACCAGATGATATAGACTGTAGTTATCTAAAAACCGACTCACATCAGCTTGAGTTAGCTGTAAGCCTTGTGTTAGAACGCCTAAGCAAGGCTAAAAAAGTTGTTGCTATTCCTGCTGTCAAATTAGATAGATTTGGAGTAACTAAAAAGGCTATCAAACTTATAGAAAAGTTAAATATCCCTTTTGCCATTATGCCTCATGATAAGAGTGTGATATCTGAAGCACATCCTAACTATATAGGATTCTATGCTGGTTTATTATCAGACACAAATACAGCTGAAATAGTTGAAGATGCAGATCTTGTTATTAATTTAGGTGACGCATTATGGTCTGACTTTAACACCTCTGGATTTACTAATAATTTAGATTTAGATAAGGTTCTGAACTTAGGCCCTTTATTTGTTGAAGACAAGAAAAATTATCTAGCTAATGTTTATTTATCCGAACTTCTTGACGCATTATTAGAGAAAGTTAAGAGTATAAACTATAGGCCTAAATACTCTAGAATATCTATACAAGATACTCCGATAACACAAGAGAACTTAACACTTAAAGTGCTATATTCCCAAATTTTAAAATTCTTAAAAAATACAGACAATCTCGTGGTAGAGACAGGTTCATCCTCACTTAATATGCCAAAGTTACCATTACCTGAAGGTGTAAAATACCATAATCAAACTTTATGGGGCTCTATTGGCTGGGCAACACCTGCTACTCTTGGCGTAGCATTAGCTAGCCCTAATTCTAGAACAATACTAATTACAGGTGAAGGTTCTCATCAACTAACACTTAATGAACTAGGAGTGATGGGCAGATATAAAATAAACCCTATTATTTTGTGCATAAATAACGATGGCTTTATGGTCGAAAGAGCGTTAGAGCTAGATCCTGATCCAAGTTATGATGATCTTGCTCAATTAAACTATAAAGACTTGCCAAAGGCTTTTGGCTGTAATGATTGGTTAACAATCAAAGTAAAAACAAATCAAGAGCTAGCACAAGCACTCAAAGAAGCTAGAGAGCATACGAGCGGTGTATATATAGAAATCATTACAGGAAAGTACGACTATGGTAATGCTCTTGATTTCTTTAATAGCCATTTAAAAGAAATGTATAGCTAAATCCACTATAGCCATACTATGTCTTAGCATAAGCTTTTTCTAAAATTTTCTTAAAAGAAATTCCTTGTATAAATATTGATAGAAAAACAGCTATATAAACGATTGAGAATGAGTTTGTCTGCCTATGAGCTAAAGGTATCGACAAGGCTAACGCAATCGACACACCTCCTCTTAGGCCAGCCCATGTTATAATAAGATTATTCTTCCAGAAATTTCCATTTGCATGTCTTTTCTCTGTGAGAAATAATGAAATTACCACACTGCTATATCTAGCAATAACAGATATTACAAAAACAACAGCCCCTGCAGCAATAAAGTACCAAGATGGATTCATATCTAATATTTCAATACCAACAAGTACAAATAAGAAGGCATTTAGAAGCTCATCAATGACTAACCAAAAATTTGTCAATATAGCTTTTGACTCTACAGAAACTTTTCCTTTAGATCTAGAGTTTCCTATTACAATCCCTGTTATAGCCATAGTCACAGCTTCAGAAATATGTAAGTGCGTTGCAAACCAAGAGCCAAAACTAACTAAAGCTAAAGAAATAATAATAAGAGTGTATCCATCATCTAATTTACTCATAAGAGACTTGCCGAGATATCCTAAAATAAGCCCTAACAAAGCTCCACCGAGTCCATCTTGCATAAACAAAAAGATTAGTTTAACTGAGCTAGTATTTTGTCCACCTTCTATTACGATAGATAAAAAGAACAGAAATAGCACTATTGAGAAAACATCATTAAACAGAGCCTCTCCTGACAAAATGGTTTTCACATTTGCCGGGACATTTTTATTCTTTTTAAAGACATCAAAAACTGTAACCGGATCTGTTGGTGAAAAAATAGCTCCAATCATAAGACAACGGACATAATCAATGTTTATTTTCAAAATATATGGAGCAACTAACCAACATAGTGTACCAATAGTAAATGTTGAAATAATTACGCCAAGACTTGAAAGTATAAAAATTCCATAAGAATTTTTCTTAATATCAACAAAATTTAAATGCATCGCTGAAGCAAAGACAAGATACCCTAGCAATACTTCTAAGACAACTTCTTTGAAATTAACATTATACAGCAAGGTATAAATAGGAAAGAGAGACTTGTGATCTATTTTTAATAAAGCTGCTATTAAAAGTGCTATCAAAGCACTCAAAATGGTTAAACCAATAGCTTTAGGTAGCTTTAAGTATTTATAGTTAACATAACTTGCAAAGCCTGCAATAACACACAATATTACAAATATATAGTAATGATTCACTGTGGATTTCTATATAGTTCTTATTTTTATAATTATACATACAGAGCCTAATAATTTGCACACTTTCTTTTATGATTATGGAGAGTTTCTTTATCCTAACTCATTAGTATCCATTTTTCGAACATCTATGATTCACCTTTACTTACAAGCTTAACTATAAATTCTGAATATATAACTGTACGTGCTCGCAAACATAAACACCATGCTCATTTGCAAAAGTGACTTTTGTGCTCACTAATCTTGCAAATAAGGATTATCTCATACCCACTTTATCTGCAAATAAGATTTTCCATGCTCACTTTATTTGCAAATAAGAAAATCTCCTAAATATTCAATTTATGTAGTTTTTGGTTAAATTCTATATTACGATCTTTACTTCCTTTCCCTGCAAAAAAATCGCGTACTTCTTTTTTGGAAGCATTAAACAACTCACACACTGCGGCTTCTTGATATCCATTTCTTGCTAATTTAGCCTGTATGGATTTTAGATCAGGATGCATAACTTGTTTTACTATATCCAATGTTATAGGCTTTTCACCAGTATCATACGCCAGTTTTAATGATAGCTTTAGATAAAATATTACTTGAAGAGGGGTTAATAGCTCTTGAGCTAAGTATTTTATAGCTTCTTCTGATATATATTCGCTTATTTTCAATGGTTTCTTTTTTATACTATTTTCAAACCACCATCTTATAAACTTATCGTTATCTCCAATACTTCCATCCAACGAAACAATTTCTAGCCTAGCATTAATTTCTTCCATTGTAGAAGTTGATAGTGAGTTCATCAACTTAGGATGTCCAGCCAGTATAATTGTCAAAACACAGCCACTAGCAGATACTAATTCAACTAATCTTTTTAAGGCTATTAAGGTCTGTCCGTGTAAATCATGAGCCTCATCTATAAATAAAACTATAGGTTTATTCTTACTTTTCAAAGCCTTAACCAAATCTCTTTCTCTTTTTTCAGCAGCAGCTGAGAATTTGAAGTTTTTTGTATTCTTACCAAGATCATGAAATAACGCTGTAAACAGCATACTAACATTTACACGTTTTTTATCCGTACTAAGACATCTTGAAACTATTATTTTGCCTTCTTGTTCTATTTCTTGGTCTAATCTATTTAATAGTGTTGTCTTCCCTGATCCAACCATACCAATTAATGCAAAAATACCACCTTGTGAAATATTGAACTTAAGGTTTTTAGTTATTTTTTTGTGAGCTTCTGTTTCAAAATACTTTTGAGTTGATGGAATAATATTTAAATCAAAAAATTCATATGCTTCTACTAGCATTAAGCATTCTCCTTATTCATATGTATTTCAATAGCTAAATAACTATCAAGTTGTCGTATAATTAACTCTTTATCTAAAGTTTCAGTAAGCAAACCATCTATAAATTGTAAATAGCTTTTACTCATTTGACCTAAAGGGCTACCAATATAGTTAGATATGAATTTCTTAGCTTCAATCTTGTTAGAAAAAATAAACTTCTCTTCCTCAAAAGGCTTTCGGTTAACATCTAGGTAGTCAACATCATTAGTGTAAGACATTACGCTTTTAGGAACAGATAAGCTCTTTGCCATTTCTGCTACTTCATCTGCTTGGTGCTCAGCACTTGTCTTTTCATACTTTCTATAAGAACCAAACGATATTATATTGTCAGCTGGATAAAAGGGTCCTAGCAATTTAGGACTATTTTCTATATGTATTTGTTTATCTAATATTCCATATAGAACAGTTACTTTTCTATTAGCCAACTTTGGCTCTAATTGATATAAAACACCATCCACTATTAATGTAGCATCAGCATTAACTTTTCGAGTGTCTGGTTTTCTAACTATTTTACTAAAATGTTCCCATGAACACATTTCATTAATTTGATCATCTTCAAGGTTATCTCGCCATACCTTTATTTTATTAGCATTAATACTTCTATGTTTCTGTTTATTATAATGATTAACAAAATCAGTAAGCCATTCATTTGCTTCATCTATAGATTCTGGAACATGCAAGAAATATTTACTTTCAAAACTGTTTTTTACAGTTTTATTAAAAACCTCAATTTTGCCTTTTGATCTAGCTGTAGTTCTACGACCATCTGAGTTTTTAGGCATATGAGTTAAGAGAGTAATACCTAATGATTGCAAAACTCTTTTAAATATTTTGCTTCTAGCAAAAGCACCATTATCAGTATAAATATATTTGGGAATACCTTGCAGCTGATTATTTTTTGAATCATCTTTATTGCTCATTGCTTCAAATAGAAATAGTAAAGCTGTCATAGCATCTTCACCATCTGTTTGCATATATTTACTAAAAACAACTCCGCTTTTATCATCAGCAATATTGGCTAAAAATAAGCTTTGTGACTCATCAGGCAATCGCTTTAAATTTGAAGGAGTAAAATCAAACTGCCAACATTCATTACTATATTGAGCTTCAAATCTTGTAACAATTGGCTCAATGTTCTTAACAGTATGATAATCTAGATCCAAATTAAGTAAGTGTCTATCAACGGTACTTCTTTTGAGCAAACCTAATGGTGCTTTAATAAGCTCATTATTTATTTGTACTCCTATATTTTCTAGTATTGAAATACATTCTTTGGTAGATAAATGATTATCTTTTTCATTGGAAGTTCTTAATTTTAAAGCTGATATTATTTTGCAATATTTAATTAGCTGTTCTTTTTGAATGTTTCTAGATGTCCCAAGGTCTGATCGTTGAGACTCAAATGGTTTGAAATTTTTGAGTTGTCTATATACATAATTTTCCGAGATACCAAAATATCGAGCGTACTCACTTACTCTTTCTCTTCTTACTGGACTTCGAGCAGGAAGTTTTTGAAGCTCATGCCACAAGCCCAATAATTGTTCTTCTGGTATTCTTTTAGCCATGTTTAAGCAGTGTTTTTATTAAGGGTTTGTTTTATAAAGTCATTAATACTAGTGCCCATATTACTAGCTGCGATAGCTACTTTTTCATGTAGATCTGTGCCTAGTCTAACATTTAGTGAACCTCTAAATGCTTTCTCAGGTTCAACACCTCTTTCTCTACAATCTTCTAGATATTCCTCTATAGAACTATGAAAGCTATCAATTAACTCTTTAGCATTTTCAGCCTCATAAGATATAAGACTTCTAATGAATTGAACTTGACCATAAAAAACCATGCTTTCTTCATCAAACTCAACTGAGCCATAATATCCTTTATATTTAATTAAATTATTCATACTAGTCCCTCCTTTTTTAGAAGTTCTTTAATTTGCTTTATTTGATATTTTTTAAGTATCGGTGTTGGATGAGGTTTATGTAAACTTATATCAGCATGCTTTTTAGATATAAACTTCACTCTTGAACCGCTTGTTTTACCTGAGTTAAATTCTTCATACCCTAAACTGATCAATAACTTTTTTAACTCAGTCCATTCAAAATCCTTTGGCTCTGATAGAAATCTTGTTATAAGCTTTTCTATTTTACTCATCTCATTCAATAATTATTTACTATGATTGTATTATAACAAATAAATGATACTAAATATAGTCGCTTATCAAAAACGACCGTTTTTGAGTAACAAATCAAACTCAGCAAAATATTGCCGCTTTATATTCTCAAAAATAGTTCTTGAAAATAATTATCGAAATGATAGCCTTTTTATGAGTTTTAATAAAAATTAAATAAAATGCTAATAGGATATGCCAGAGTCTCGACTAAAGAGCAGAAATTGGATCTACAAATTAACGCTTTAAAAGAAAGAGGCTGTAAAAGAATATTTGAAGAGAAAAAAAGTAGTACTAAAAAAGATCGTACTGAACTTGCTCGAGCTTTAGATGTTTTACGTGAAGGAGATACTTTAGTTGTCTGGAAACTTGATCGTATAGGTAGAAGTGTTAAGCAGCTAGTATCATTCGTAGAAGATCTTTCTGATAATGATATTAATTTTATAAGCATTAAAGATGGTATTGATACTTCAACAAGTACTGGTAGATTCTTCTTTCATATCATGGCGTCATTAGCACAAATGGAGAGGGAACTAATTGTTGAGCGAACTCAAGCAGGCTTAGCTGCTGCTAGGCTTAAAGGCCGTAAAGGTGGAAGACCAAGAAAAATGACTGATAAAAAAATGAGGTCCGCTAAAAAATTATTGGAAGAAGGAATATCACCTACAGATGTTGCTGAAGATTTGGGTATATCAATTCCAACACTTTATAGGTGGATTCCAGCCTCAGATATAAATTAGTTATTTGCAAATAAAGTGAGCATGGAAAATCTTATTTGCAGATAAAGTGGGTATGAGATAATCCTTATTTGCAAGATTAGTGAGCACAAAAGTCACTTTTGCAAATGAGCATGGTGTTTATGTTTGCGAGCACGTACATATAACTTTTAATTTAGCAAGAAATAAGAGTATAATTCATATTCAAGATCTATAGTGCTATACTATAGCTTAGAATCTTCAGGGCAGGGCGAAATTCCCTACCGGCGGTAACTGTTCTACAGAAGCCCGCGAGCGCTTTCTGAAAATATTTAGAAAGGTCAAGCAGATTTGGTGAGAATCCAAAGCCGACAGTATAGTCTGGATGGAAGAAGATTGGTAAAACTTATAAACTTTTTTTGGGGCTTAAAGTCAATATACATTGATTTTTTGTTCTATTCTATGTTTTGCTCTCCTGCCCTAAGTGTAACTAAAACATTAGACGGGCAAATGAAAAATATTGACAGATACTATATGCAACAAGCTTTGACTTTAGCTAATAGAGGTAGGCTTACAGTCTCTCCAAACCCTATGGTTGGCTGCATTATAGTCAAAAATGGTGCGATTATTTCTGAAGGTTGGCACTCTATGGCGGGCAAATCTCATGCAGAGGTGTATGCATTAACTAAAGCAGGAAGCCAAGCAAAAGACTCTACAGTATATGTAACTCTTGAACCATGTTGTCATCAGGGTAGAACTGCGCCATGCACAGACGCGTTAATCAAAGCAGGAGTAAAAAAAGTTGTAGTGGCAACACTTGATCCAAATCCTAAAGTAGCTGGAAATGGTATCAAAAAACTCAAAAATGCTGGCATAGAAGTCAAAGTAGGACTTTTAAAAAAAGAAGCTCAGCAGCTAAACAAAATATTTTTTCACTATCAAAAGAAAAAAACTCCATTTGTATATGCTAAATGGGCAATGTCTTTAGATGGTAAAATAGCTGTTAATGAAGGTGACTCGAAAGAAATAAGCTCTGATAAAGCCTTCATAAACACTCATCAATTACGTAACATCTGTGATGCCATATTAATCGGCAAGCAAACTCTTATTGAAGATAATCCAAGTTTAAATGTACGCATAAATATCAATAAGCTTAAAAACCCTACAAGGTTTGTCCTATTTAGTAAAATTGATGAAATTGATAGTAATTGGAAAATCTTAGACCAGAATATTGCTAAGACTATTTTTGTTTGTAGTGATATATCTGATCAAGCAAAAACTCAACTTAATCACTTAGGAATTGAATATTGGGTCTTATCCTCCGAAAATAAACAAGTTTGCTTAGAGAGCCTTTTAGAAAAAATGGGAAATATGGGCTTAACAAGCCTTCTTGTAGAAGGCGGTAGAAAAACTCTTGAAAACTTCATTAATAAGAAGCTTATAAATGAATTTGATACATATTTAAGTCCAGTAATAATAGCTGATCATAATCCTAAAGAAAAACTATGCTTTAATAACGTAACGAAACTAGGTAATGATTTACTTATAAATTCTAGCTTTAAGGAAAACAAAAATGTTTAGCGGAATAGTACAGCAATTAGGTGAAATAAAGAAAATATCTACACAAAAAAATGTTAAAACTTTTGAAATAGCTTTTAGCAATAGTCAAAAATGTAAAATTGGTGATAGCGTTGCAGTAAATGGTGTTTGTTTAACTGTTACACAACTAAAAAATAATGAGGATATAGCTAATTTTGATGCTGTTCCAGAAACTCTAGAAAAGACAAATTTAGACCAGCTAAAACTTGGTGACTCAGTAAATACAGAACTTGCGCTTTGCTATGGTGATGTTGTCGGTGGACACATGGTTCAAGGCCATGTTGATGAAAAAGGCATAATTAGAAATATTACAGATGTTGGTGGGGCTTGGATGATTGAAATATCCGCATCAACAGGTTTTATTAAGTATTTAGTAAACAAAGGGTTTGTAACCATCGACGGTATGAGTATAACGATAGTTGAAGTTCTAGATAAATCTTTCACCGTAACACTTATACCTCACACAATTGATGCAACTATTGCAAAAAATTATACTCAAGGCTCTATAGTAAACCTTGAAGCAGATGCCACAGGAAAATATATCTACAAGTATATAAAAGGATTTAAAGAAAATGTTTAAACAAATAAAAAACAATGTTGAAAATGCTATCAATGCCCTTAAACAAGGTACTCCTGTAGTTGTACTTGATGACTACGATCGTGAGAATGAAGGAGATCTAATATTACCTGGTCAAAAAGCAAATGAAGAGAATATAGCCTTTATGCTAGAACATACAAGCGGTATCGTGTGCTTATCTATGGACTCAAAACAGGCAAACCAATTAAACTTATCACCTATGGTTGCTGCTGATAAAAACAATAGCACATTCACAACTCCTTTTACCGTAACAATAGAAGCTAAAGAAGGTGTTACTACAGGAGTTTCTGCAAAAGATAGAGCCCATACTATTCAAGTTGCATCAAAGCCAGATGCTAAAGCTGATGAGCTAGCTCGCCCTGGCCATATTTTCCCACTTATTGCTAATGATAAAGGTGTTTTAGGACGCAATGGCCATACTGAAGCAGCTGTTGATCTTATGAAGCTTAGTGGTTTTAATAGCGCTGGTGTTTTGTGTGAGCTTATGAACAAAGATGGTTCTATGATGAAGGCTCAACAACTTGAAGAATTTGCTAAGAAACATAATCTTCCGCTATTAACTATTGCTGAACTATATCAATACCGTTTAGCTACTGAAATCTTTGTTGAAAAGGCAGCTAGCTCTGTAATCCCATTTGATCATGTTGGTGAACTTGAGATGACTGTCTACAAAGACAAGTTCAACAGCGAAGAGGTTGTTGTATTATCTAAACCTTACAAAGGCGACAAACCTCTAGTAAGAATGCACTCGTCATGTATCACAGGGGATCTTTTTGGATCATTACGTTGCGACTGCCAGGCACAGCTAAGAAAGGCCATGCAAATGATCAATGAGGAAGGCGGATATTTGATTTATCTAGATCAAGAAGGTCGAGGCATTGGTTTAACAAACAAACTAAAAGCATACAACCTACAAATGCATGAGAATATGGATACTATCGAAGCAAATGTTGCTTTAGGTCTACCCGTTGATGCTAGAAAATATGACTTAGCAATACAGGTTCTAAAGTACAATAAGATCGATAGCTGTAGACTTATTTCCAATAACCCTAAAAAAATTAATGCTTTAGAAACAGTTGGGATACATGCAGAACCTGTAGCTTGTGAAGCTTTTGTTAACTCACATAATAAAAGTTACTTAATGACAAAAAAAGATAAAATGAAACACACAATTAAAGGATTATAAGGTATAGATATGGAAAAATTAGCTATTGTTGTAAGTGAGTTTAACTCTTTAATTACAGATAAAATGTTGGAGGGAGCTTTGGAAGAAGCTTATTCTCAAGGGTTAAAAGATAGCCAAATCTATATTAAAAAAGTTCCAGGCGCTGTTGAGCTTCCATATGCCGCTAAACTTTTAGCTGAAACTTCTAAATTTGATGCTATCGTACTACTTGGCTGTGTAATTCGTGGTGAAACAGATCACTATGATTATGTATGTGATCAAGTAAGCTATGGTACTCAAAGAGTCATGCATGAATATAATTTACCGGTAATTTTTGGTATATTAACTACACATAATAAAGAGCAAGCCTTAGAAAGAGTTGGTGGTAAAAAAGGCCACAAAGGTAAGTATTGCGTTCAAGCAGCTTTGACTATGGCAAAAATGAAAAAAGATATATTAGAACAAGGAGTATAAATATGTCTTTAGAGATCTTAAAATATCCTCACCCTGTCCTAAAAGAAGTAGCTGAAGAGGTTAAGAGTGAAGAGATAAATGATCAACTACGTGAAACTCTAGATGAAATGCGTGAAATGATGCTTGATGCTAATGGTGTTGGGCTAGCAGCTATTCAAGTAGGCATCAAAAAAAGATTTTTTATAATGTTTGATAACCTAGATGATTCTTCTCCAGAAATTATAGCTATTATAAACCCTAAGATAATAGAACAAGATGGTGAAGTAATTGATGAAGAAGGTTGTCTTTCATTCCCTGGAGTCTCTGCGAAAGTAAAAAGAGCTACTAGTGTCAAAATATCTGCTTTAAATGAATTTGGTGAAGAGGTTATAATCCAAAAAGAAGGCTTCCTAGCTCGTTGTATACAACATGAGATAGATCATCTTAATGGGATAACATTCTTTGATCACCTAGGCTCTCTTAAAAGGAAAATGATAGAAAAAAAATATAAAAAACTTATGAAGGAAAACTCTCAAGTATAGTTTTTTAATAATTTTGGTGAACAAAGCTTTACTTTTTATAGTAACTCTAGGCAAAATTATTTTTGTATAAGTGTAAAAACGGATTTTAATATGCGCAATATTTTAAAAAAAACATCATTACTACTGTTTGTTCTATTGGTAGCTTCATGTGGAATGCTAACAGGAGATAAGTTTGTCTATGTAGGGCATGGCAAAAACACCCCTGACTATCAATTGTATTATGATAAAACTCGTAAAATGTTTGTCCTAATAGATAAACGAAACGGGTGCTTCCAAAAAGATGATACAGGAACATGTTTTGCTCTGACTCTACAACAAGCAAGAGAGTTTAGACAAAAGGTACTAGTTAAAATGATTGAAATAGATCTAAAACTTGCAAAAGATAACTATGGTAGCTATGCAATCCATGAGCTACAAAAAGCAGGTATCACGACGGTTAATAAACCTATTACAATCAAAGATGTTTACGCTACGCCTATTAGACAAATCGTTATTGATAGAAAACAACAGTATCATTTAGTTAGACAAGAATATAAAGTACAAGCTAACCTAGTAGCAATGGTTACAACTGATAGCAATGGCGAAAAACGTATAAAAGTTGCTTATACTGTTGACTTCCCTGGTTTAGAGAAGCGCTATGGTACAGAGCTTAGACCATTTGTTATAGATCCTGAATATTTATACACTCACATGACTATAGATACAGTTCATGAAGCCCACTACATGCAAAAAGATGTATTATCTAATCAAAAACAAGTTAAAAAAGAAATCGCAGATTATCTTAACGAGGTTGTTGATAAAGATCAAAAAACAGATGGCGCAGATCCAGATCAAAGTATTGCAGATCAAGTAGCTTCTCAAGATAGTGATATAGTAACAGATAACGACATTAAAGAAGAAAAATTAACTAGTGGTAGCTCTACTACTACAAGTGTAAATTCAGGAAGCACTAAGACTGTTTCTTCTAGTTCAACAACTAACAACTCTACTACTGAAAAGCTAGACAATGAAAGTAGTGATGCTAGCAGCACCCCTTCTACAAACCAAGCAAGTAGTGGTAGCTCAATAGTAACTAGTACAGATGATAGTAGTAGTGATTTTGGATCAGTAAAGCAAAAGAATACTTCTATAATGGGTAAACTAGATAGTGAGTAAATAAACAAAAAATTAGATAGATATCAACTCTAATCTTCTCAAACTATAATACCTCCTCCAAGACATATATCTTCATCATAGAAAACTACTGATTGACCTGGGGTTATAGCTCTTTGAGGTTGATCAAATATCACTTTGACTGAACCATCTGACATTACAGACACTTCACAAGACTGATCTTTTTGTCTATAGCGAACTTTAGCTTTACATTTAAACTTATCTGCAGGAGGATGGCCTGCCACCCAGCTTAAATCAATTGCCTCCAGAGAATCTCTAAAAAGCATCGGATGATCATGACCTTGCACAGCAATAAGGACATTATTTTCTAAATCTTTTTTAGCGGCAAACCATGGTATCTCAGGACGATTCTTAACACCTCCGATACCTAAACCCTGTCTTTGCCCTATTGTGTAATACATAAGCCCATCATGCTGACCAATTTTTATACCATTTTCATCGTGAATCTCACCTTTTTGAGCTGGTAGATATTTAGATAAAAACTCTTTAAATTTGCGTTCACCAATAAAACAGATACCTGTACTATCTTTTTTATCAAAAGTAACAAGATTATTATCTTTTGCTATTTGACGGACCTTTTCTTTTTCAATATCTCCAATTGGGAATATTGTTTGTTTTAACTGCTCTTGGCCAAGAGTATATAAAAAATATGTTTGATCTTTATTATCATCTAAGCCTTTAATAAGCTGCACAGAACCATCTTCTAAGACGCGTGTGCGCGCATAATGACCTGTCGCTATGTAATCACCTCCTAAAAGATGAACATAGCTTAAAAAGGCTTTAAATTTAATTTCCTTATTACATAAGATATCAGGATTTGGTGTTCTACCTGCTTTATACTCTGTCAGGAAATGTTCAAAAACATTATCCCAATACTCTGCAGCAAAGTTGATCTTCTTAAAAGGGATACCTATAGAGTCACAAACTGCTTGAGCATCTGCAATATCCTGCTCAGCTGAACAAAACTCATCTGTATCATCCTCTTCCCAGTTTTTCATAAATACACCGGTTACATCATAACCCTGTTGCTTTAATAACAACGCCGAAACTGAGGAATCAACACCTCCTGAAATACCTACTATTACTTTTTTAGACATAAAATACTCTTATAAATACTTATTGATACAAATTATATATTAAACATGGTAGTCATTACAAAATATGCTAATAAAATTTACATTCTTAAGAACTAGCACTATTGAAACTACTTGTGAAATAAAAACTTGGTTTAGAAATAAATGGATTTAATATTAATTAAGATTATTTCTTTAATACTGATAAGAAAGCTTCCTGAGGAATTTCAACTGAACCAATATTTTTCATTCTCTTTTTACCTTCTTTCTGCTTCTCTAGGAGTTTTTTCTTACGTGAAACATCGCCACCGTAACATTTTGCTAAGACATTTTTACGTAACGCTTTAACTGTACTTCTAGCAACAATAGTCCCACCAACAGCCGCTTGAATAGCGACCTCAAACATTTGTCTAGGAATAAGCTCTTTTAGCCTGTCAACTAGCTCTCTACCTTTATATTTAGCTTGATCTTTATGTACAATACTTGCTAATGCATCGACTTTATCCCCATTGATAAGCACATCTAGACGCACCATATTTGCAGGCTCATACCTAATTAATTCATAGTCTAACGATCCATAGCCTTTGGTTACGGATTTTAAAGTATCAAAGAAATCAGAAACAACTTCTATCATCGGTAAATCATAAGTTATTGAAACCTGACTACCAACATAATTTAGATCAACCTGTACACCCCTTTTCTCAACACAGATTGTTATTACGCTACCTACATAATCCTTTGGTACAAGAATATTTGCTCGTACAATCGGCTCATGTATCTCTGCAATTGCACCGGGTTCTGGTAGTTTAGCTGGATTATCAACCTCAACCATTTCACCATCTTTTTTAACAGCCTTATAGACAACAGTTGGTGCTGAAGTGATTAGATCAAGATTATATTCTCTCTCTAACCTTTCTTGGATAATCTCCATATGTAGCATACCTAAGAAACCACACCTAAAACCAAACCCAAGAGCTTGAGACACCTCCGGCTCAAAAAATAATGAAGCATCATTTAGACTTAGCTTATCTAAAGCTTCTCTAAAATCTGGATAGTCATCTGAACTTATTGTAAACATCCCTGCATAGACCTGCGGTTGTACCTTCTTAAATCCTGGTACTGGTTTATCTGTAGGATTATGAGTATGTGTAAGAGTATCACCAACAGGAGCACCATGAATATCTTTGATACCAGCAATAATAAAGCCAACTTCTCCTGCTTTTAGATGGTCAAGATCTTTCATCTTTGGTGTAAATACACCTACTCTATCAGCCTGATAAGAAACTCCTGTTGACATAACTTTGAATTTCTCACCTTTCTTCAAAGTACCATTCTTGATCCTAACTAGTGAAACTACACCTAGATAGTTATCAAACCACGAATCAATAATTAAAGCTTGAAGCTTTTCATTAACATCACCTTGTGGTGCTGGAACTTTAGCAACAATTGTTTCTAAAACATCTTCAACACCTATTCCTGTTTTTGCACTACAAGTAGTCGCACCTGTTGCATCGATTCCGATTATCTCCTCGATTTCTTCCGCTACTCTTTCAGGTTCAGCAGATGGCAGATCTATCTTATTTAATATAGGAATCACCTCTAAATCTTGCTCAATAGCTGTATAGCAGTTAGCAACAGTTTGCGCCTCAACTCCTTGAGCGGCATCAACAACAAGTAAAGCTCCCTCACAAGCAGCTAATGAACGTGAAACCTCGTATGAGAAATCAACGTGACCTGGAGTATCAATAAAGTTAAGTTGATATGTTTGCCCATCTCTAGCTGTATAGTCTAAAGTTACAGATTGAGCCTTGATTGTAATGCCTCGCTCTCTTTCTATATCCATAGAGTCAAGCACTTGCTCTTTCATCTCACGCTCTGTTAAACCATTACAAACTTGGATAAATCTATCAGAGAGAGTAGACTTACCATGGTCAATATGTGCTATTATTGAGAAATTTCTAATATTTTTCATATATGTGTATACTTTATCGGTTACGGTTATTTACTGAATTTATAAATCTAGCTAACTATTATGCTACAAAATGATGTTAAAATGTAGTATTAGTGATATTTAAATAACTAATATTGATTAATTATCTTATATTTTTTATTGACAAAAAAGCGTAATGTATGCAAAATACTTTAGCTATTATATTTATATATTTGTGTTTCTCGATTTATCCCCCAGAGAAACTAAAGTTATAAAAAGTTAAAAAATTAAAACTGGAGAATAAAATTGGCTAACTCAAAACAAGCGAAAAAAAGAATTATTCAAGCTGAAAGAAATCGTCAACACAATGTTGCTCGTCGTTCAATGATGAGAACTTTCTTGAAAAAAACAACTAACGCTATAGAAAAAGGCGATGTTGAAGCAGCAAAAGAGAACTTCACAAAAGTAGTTCCTTTACTAGACAAGTATGCAACTAAAGGATTAATCCACAAGAATAAAGCAGCTAGACATAAGTCTCGTTTAAGCGCTAAAATCAAAGCTCTTTCTGCTGCTTAATTATTTCATTATTACTTTTTCTATAAATATTTCCTACCTCTTGGATTATTGCTTTTAAAATTACACAAAAATATAATAATACTATACCCATAATCAAAATTTATTATACTGACAATATTCAGATATTAAATAAATTTAGCAATAACCCACATACTACTTCGTTGAAACAATCAAAACAGATATTCATACATGTAGAACTCTAACCTATCCTTACAAAATTATACTGTTGGTGATAGCTCTAGCAATTTTGATAGCTTTATCCAGCTTGAAATAGACATTCTTCCTGGAAGAGTTGTGAGCTACGCAAAAAATTAGGAAACATATTCTAAAAGTCACTTTGTAAAAGCTGTGATATCTTCATAGATTACCGTGTTATAGTAAGACAAACAGATACTGAATTTTATTTTGGTCTCTAGAATACTGGCTCTTTAGTTGGTGGTGCATAGTTCCCAGAAATACCAACTAATTTATCTTGGTTATTGAAAGTCAATATTAGTTTCGATTCACTAAAAATACTAGACTGCATATCTTTTTTGTAAGTGTTGATATAGATATACTGATTTGGATTGAATGTATCTATCATATCTGGTGAACCTAATATATATACAACTTCACTCTTAGTCATATTAGGCTTTATTTCAAGAAGTTCTTTATTTAATATTTTTTTACCTTGAGGTACTGGTGCAGTATATGGTTCTACACATCCAGCCAAGAAAAAACTAATAGCAGCCAAGATAATAAGTTTAGTTAGTCTTTTTGAATTCATTTTATTTAATCTTCTAGGCCAGCAAATAATTTTTGATCAATAATATCACATAAGCAATGAATTATAAGAAAATGATTCTCCTGTATACTTGCAATATTATCTGATGGGACTCTCAATTCTATATCTTCTGGATTATACATATTTTGCAATCTCCCACCATCTGCTCCTGTTAAAGCTATAACTTTCATCTCTAAATCATGAGCTTCCTCAACAGCTTTAAGTATATTCTCTGAGTCACCTGTAGTTGATATAACCAACAAGATATCATCTTCATTGCCAAGTGCTGCTACCTGCTTAGCAAATATCTCTGCAAAGCCATAGTGATTGCCTACAGCTGTTATAGTTGCTGTATCAGCTGTCAAAGAAACTGCAGGTAAAGGCGGTCTTTCCATCTCGAAGTGATTTAACAGTTTCGATGAGAAATGCTGCGCAATCGCACCAGAGCCGCCATTGCCACAAGCTAGAATCTTACCTCCATTCTCTAAGCAGGAGACCATTGCCTTTGCAGCTTGGGCAATAGCAGGAGGTAAAACATTTGCCGTTTCTATCTTAGCCTGTATACTACTCTCAAAATAGCTATTAACCTTATCTAAAGAAGTCATTATTTACTCTATGTTTAAGTCCTAGAAAAATTTTACTATATTCAATTTTTGATAGCCAGTGTAATAACTAGTATTTATAAATGAATCCAAAATTATGTTAAAAATTTTTCTGTTTTATATTACAATGTTTTTATAAGGGATTTAATTTATCATAGGGTTAGATGAAGTAGTGTTACATCTTCGATCTCAATTAGGTATTTCATTATTAGAGGTTTTATTTGTAGTCGCTACGATAGCTTTGATCGCTTCAATATCTATTCCTGTGTATTCTAATTATACTATTAGATCAAAGATATCTAACCAACTAAGCTTTATGGGCGCTATTAAGCAAGATGTATCAAACGCAATCATTGATGGCACTAGTGTATCTACTATCAATATAGAAGACCCTCATATGAGTGTAGATGAAAATGCAGATATCTCTAGAAATATTGGTAGCTCGGGAACACAAACCGTTACCGGAGAAGCCCATATATTACTTATGTCCTCTGTTAATGATAGCGTCATAGAGTGGCGTTGCATAATTACAGGAGAAAACATTACACAATCTATGGTTCCATCAACATGTCGAGGCTATGGTATAGATTTTTATAATGCACTTACTCAAGGTTCAATAATCCCTGATGGATTTGGGTTTCAATGGGGGGATAATCCAGCACCTCCAGGTTTCTTAGCATGGATTGACTCTGGTCATCCTTTCCTTGGTAGTTGGTATACTGATGATGGTGGCAAACTTGAAGTTTGGAATGGCTTTGAAGGTTCTGATGGAAGAGCTGCTGTTGTTGAGCTAGATGGACATGCAGATGAAATAGTAGAATTCTCTCATGATTTAAATACAGAAGGATTTAAAAAAATAAACTTAAGCTTTGAGTATTATGCTCGTACCGTAAATGGTTCTCCTCCAGAATCTTCTGGTTTTGAAGTTCTTCTAGATGGTGAAGTAGTCTATACACAAGAAGAATATCCTTCTGATTGGCAAAATATTAACATCGAATTAGATAATTCAGATGGAGCAGCAAACAGAAAGCTAACAATAAGAGAAGCTGGTGCTGATGATAGTATTGGTGCAGTTATTGACCTTGAAACTATAAAAGTTACCCCTACCGAATTAATCTAAAAACTGCTATAAAAATATTTATCTTATACTTTTTACATATACTATTGAATAAAATCTCCCTAAGTCCGTTCATCATATATGAAACTAAGAAATATAGCTCTATTAACACTCTTAATATCAGGCACAGCTTTTGCTAACCCTGTCAATCTCTGTCAACAAGATAGCTGCTTTATTATTGATCCAGCGACCCTAAAAGTCGACCTCCGACAAGGATCTAGTGATATTCCTATATCAGAGGCTCAAACAAAACAAAACTTCAAAATCACTTCACAAAATAAAAGCGAATTAGATTTTACGCGTGATAATGTTAATGTTGATTTTAAACTAAATAACAAAGGTTTAAATGTTAGCTTTAAAAATAATGAAAAACTGGCTCGAACAGCGAATAAAGCTATCACATTCCCAGTTATTAATGGATCAGAATCTTTCTTACTTCCTATGCTAGAAGGGTGGGACATCCCAACAGACAATAAAAAATGGATAAAATATTTAACGTCAACTTCTAGTGAGAAAGACCCTTATAATGCTCTTTCTAGATTATCAATGCAGTTTCTAACAGCTGGATTTGGAAAGTCTGCTATCTACTATCAAGTTAACAATATCTTTAATAATTCCTTTTGGTTTACAGGCAATGAAAGCTTAACTCTACATTTTAAACATACTTTTAACATTTTAAATGAAGGTAAGCCTTTTGGGTTCACAATTAAAATATTAAAGAATGATCCAGCAGTAATTGCTGATACATATCGTCAACACAAAATTAATCAAGGTCAGTTCGTAACATTAGAAGAAAAAGCTAAAGTCGTCCCAGATGTTACAAAACTTTATGGTGCTCCATTTATTTATCTTTGGGGAGATGAGCTTGTTGGTGAGGCAAATATAAATTGGAAAGGTCTACAAAAGTTTGTCAGACAACAGCTGGCAAGTAAATCTGATAATCCAACAAAATACTTTAATAGAATCCTAAAAGAACATTCAAATAATACGCTCGAAGAATTTGCAAAACAAAAATGGCTGTATGCATCTCTAAAATCAGATGTAGATAATGCACTTAAAGAGTTAGTAAAAGATCCAACATTATGGAATAAGCAAGAATTTAGCTCTGTTCAACTAAATTCAACAGCAGCTAAATTGATATCTGAGCCGAAAACTCCTGCAAATATAGTCGAACTTAACAAAAACCTAATTCAATCTGCTTACTCTAAATATATAGCTCCTGTTTCTCAGTGGGGTAACGGTGTTTCAATTTGGATGATAAAGCAGCTACAAGATATAGGCTTAAAAAATGCTTGGTTTGGATTAAATGATATCTCTGATGGCATTTATCATATTAACGTTATTGATCAAGCTAAAAAAGATGGATACCTTATAGCTCCTTATGATTCTTATAACTCCTTGATAGAGAAAGATCCTGACAGCATGCCAACAGCTTATTTCGGAACTGAAGGAAACCTCTTCAAAAATGCTGCAATTATTAAACAAAATGGTCAGTATCTACAAGGGTTTTTAAATGGACAACGCGAGTTAAACTCATCGTATGCAATGCCTCAGGTTAAACTACGCTTAAATAGAGCTATAAACATATATAATGCAAAATTTAACTCATGGTTCTTCGATAGTGATGGTGCTGGAGCAATGTATAATGATTTTTCCACTAAGCATCCCCAAACCAAGGCTCAAGATGCCCAAAATAAAATAGCTTATTTTAAATGGGCTGCTAAGCATTACAATTTAGTGGTTGGTACAGAAGATGGCAAAGACTATATCGCACCTGTAGCAGTTTATGGCCAAGGTCTGGTTTCTCAAGGTATTTGGGACAAAGATATGCGCCAAAATAAAAAGTCTAAATACTATATGGGAAGCTATTGGTCACCTACAGGTATTCCTCCTAGATATGCTAAACCAACTCTTCTTAACCCCCTACTAAGCTACATATACTACAATCCTATTTTTGAAGTTCCACTTTATCAAATGGTTTATAACAATAGCATTATCACTTCTGACCACTGGGAATATGCAACATTTAAGTTCCCTTCTCAGATAAAGAACAATATCTTGAAGACTTTCTTATATAACTACCCACCACTGTTACATTTAGATAGAAAAGCTTGGGCA
The DNA here is from genome assembly GCF_012224145.1 of Francisella sp. LA112445. NCBI lineage: Bacteria > Pseudomonadati > Pseudomonadota > Gammaproteobacteria > Thiotrichales > Francisellaceae > Francisella > Francisella sp. LA112445. Next base: position 87,446 of record NZ_CP041030.1, on the reverse strand, counting down.
CAACAAAAAGAGCTTCTAAGCAAATACTTACCAGTTTGGTCTAAATGGCATAAGATATTAGTACAACAGAAAATGACTAACTTTAGCTATTTAAGCAAGGATAAATTACTTCAATCTACACAGTTCTCAAATGGTGTTACAGTAATTGCTAACTTTACTGACTCCATTAAGCATTATCATAAGATAAGTATCCCTGCAAAAAGTGTAGTTATTCTACAAAATAATAAAATAGCTCAACGTTTTACTGTTACAAGCTTTGAATAAATCTTTTTAATGTATACTCTTTAAAAAAGAGTAGTTCTCAATAATAGTTAAGTATATTATTTATTTTAGAATTTCTTACAAAGAATAATTACAAAGCAAACTATTGGAAGTATTGCAGATATCAGCATAAAATTCCAAATGTACTCAAATGGCATATAGCCCATTACTGCAACACCCACAACTGCAGCTAACACATTTATAAAGTTCATCGCTGCTGATGCGTTTGATCTACACTCAATTGCATTTGAAGCGATATGTGATCCTGTAGGAAATATAAAGTTACATACAAAGTACATTAAAGTTACTATTACAAAGAATGCAATTGGAGTGACGTTTCCAGTTACTTTTAATACTCCCAAAATAACAATTAAGATAATAAGACAAACTAAAGCTACAAGAAGTATACTTTCACTTTTATATTTATTTATTATCTTTGCAGCTACTACTGCTCCAGATAAGATTCCTATAATTGTCATAGAAGTCCATATACTATACTGAGCACTATTAAAGTTAAATATATGATGTGCTATAAACGGACCTGCTGCAGAGTAACAATAACTAAACAAAGACATCACTCCTAGCGTTAATGCAAAAACAACTAATTTAAAACTACTAAAGGCCTCTAAATATCCTTCAATAATAGCTGATACTCTCAAATTGAAATCAAAGTCTCTTTTATTTTCATACAAGAAACTTAGACCAAACATTATTACAGCATGTAGTAGCAATACATAAAAACAGTTACTCCAATGGCTATATGTAGTAATCAACCCTCCTATTAGCGTAGCTAATGTTAAAGATATCGCAAAAGACACTGTCGCGAAAGATAAGGATACCTTTGCCTTATGTGGTGCAACAGAGTTATTTAATATAATAAAAGTACATACCAGCCCAGCTGATGCTCCTATAGCACTTATTAATCTTCCGATAAGCAACATCAACATAGACGAATTTGTTGCACCTAATAAACAAATTATAAGGCCAATTACATTTATGATCATTCCTATTCTTAGTGTATTAGAGTCACCATATTTCTTTGCTATTGGTCCATATATTATTTGGCCTATAACATATCCTATAAGAAAGATACTCACCAACCACTCAACAGCACCATTCGTTAAACCAAACTGACTAGAAATTTGAGGTAAAGCAGGGTTTATAATAACTGCTGAGGCACTCGCTATACTTATATAACTTAATAAGATTGCTATTTTATAATTTTTCATATTGTCTCCATTTTATATCTCTATAATATTTAGTTATAAGATGATTGTTCTATTCTATAACAATCTTTTAAACCAAAATATCACAATGTAGCCAATTTATAACTAATTATGGACAATATGTTTTGAAGGAAATGCTTTAGTAAGCATACTTCAATAGATAGACTATTTTATTTATCTCAAATAATTTTAAGGAAAGTTAAGAAGTTTAGTTAGAAAAATAAATTGATTTAAAACTTATTATAAATAATTAATACAAAACAAATAACTGGAAGTATTGCACACATTAACAAAAAGCTCCAAATATATTCAAAAGGTATATACCCCATTATAGAGACCGCTATAACACCTGTTAACATATTTATAAAATTCATTGCTGCTGATCCATTTGATTTACACTCAATCGCATTAGATGCTAGATGAGAAGCTGTAGGATATATAAAATTACATACAAAATACATCAACGTTATTAGTACAAAGAATACCAATGGTGTAATCTCATTAGCCATTTTTAATCCTGCTGTAACTATAAGCAAGGCAAAAAAGCAAACTAAAGCTACAATAAGTATTCTATGACTATCATGCTTATTTATTACTTTAGCAATCAACATTGATCCTGATATAATTCCTACAATTGTCATAGAAGTCCACAAACTATATTGCGCACTATTAAAACTGAACATATTATGAGCAATAAAAGGACCTGCTACAGAGTAACAATAGCTAAAAACTGTCATAACCCCTAATGTCATCGCAAACACTACTAATTTGAAGTTACTAAAAGCATTTTTATAGCCATCAATAATAGTAGATACTTTCAAATCAAAGCTAAAGTCTTTTTTATTATCATATAAAAAACTTGCTCCAAACATTATCACAGCTTGTAACAATAATACATAAAAACAGTAGTACCAATGAGTATAAGCACTGATTAAACCTCCTATTAATGTTGCTAGCGTTAATGATATTGCAAAAGATATAGTTGCAAAAGATAAGGCTAACTTAGCTTTATGAGGAGAAAGAGAGTTATTTATTATAATAAATGTACACACCAGCCCCGCTGATGCTCCTATAGCTGTTACAAATCTTCCTATAAGTAACATAGACATAGACGAAGATAGTAAACAAATTAGTATACCAATGATATTTATAATCATCCCAATTCGTAGTGTTTTAGCATCTCCATATTTTTTTGCAATTGGTCCATATATTATTTGACCTGCAACATATCCTATAAGGAAAACACTCACTAACCACTCAACTGCACCAGTAGATATCCCAAACCCTTTAGCAATATTTGGTAATGCAGGGTTTATAATAACTGCCGAAGCACTAGCAATACTTATATAACTTAATAGAATTATTATTTTATAGTTTTTCATTTTTATTCTCTTTTGTTTATTATGTTTATTTATTTTTACGATGATGGAATATATACTAAATTAAAAAAAATATTTTACAATATATTAAATAATTAACTTTAGTTTAGATTTTTTAAACAATTGTAAGATAAATTATAAATACCTCTAATTATCCTAAGCTTTAAAATGCTTTTGTCATATCTTAACGTTGCTATAAGCCATTACAAATGGCTGATCCAATATAAAGAATAAGGAGCAAAATAAAGGCTCTTATAAAAAATTAAAAACAAATAAGTAGATATTTAAAACTTTTCATAAAACCTAAACATAAATAATTATGATTGAGATATTCTTTTATTAATTGCAATTAATACTAAACATACAACAGGTAATATAGCTGATAATAATAGGAAACTCCAAATATACTCAAATGGTACATATCCCATCGCAGTTACTCCTACAACAGCTGTTAACATATTTATAAAATTCATAGCTGCCGAACCATTCGCCTTACACTCAATCGCATTTGATGCGATATGTGACCCCGTAGGAAATATAAAATTACATACAAAGTACATTAAAGTTATCAATACAAAAAATATTACTGGCGTAAGACTATTAGCAACCTTTAACACAGCCAAAACTACAATCAAAATAATTAGACAAATCAAAGCAATAATAAGTATATTTTCACTTTCATATTTATTTATTATTTTAGCTATTATTATCGATCCAGATAAAATTCCTATCATAGTCATAGAAGTCCAAATACTATATTCTGCACTACTAAAGTTAAATAAAGAGTGAGCCATAAAAGGCCCAGATGCAGAATAGCAATAACTAAAGACAGACATAGAACCTATTGCCAATGAGAAAACTATTAGTTTATAGCTTTTAAAAGCTTCTAGATATCCACCAACAATAGCTGATACTTTAAGATCATATCCAGCATCTTTTTTATTTTCATATAAGAAGCTCATACCAAACATTATCACGGCTTGTAATAATAATACATAAAAACAATAACTCCAATAGCTATAAGTAGTAATTACTCCCCCTATTAATGTAGCTATTGTTATTGCTAAAGTAAAAGAGACCGTTGCAAAAGATAAGGCGAATTTCACTTTATGAGGCGCAAGCGATTGATTTAGTATAAGAAAGACACATGCTAGTCCAGCAGAGGCTCCCACAGCCGTTACAAACCTTCCTGTAGCCAGCATAAACATAGATGAATCTTTTGATGCCAATAGACATATTATTATTCCTATGATATTTATGATCATACCTATTCTTAGTGTTTTTGCTCCACCATATTTCTTTGCTATAGGTCCATATATTATTAACCCTACAACATACCCTATCAAAAAAGCTGTCACAATCCATTCAACAGCTCCTTTAGATAAACCATATTCTCTTGTAATATATGGTAATGCAGGATTAAGAATAGCAGCTGAACCACTTGCAAGACCAATATAGCTTAATAAAATTATTATTTTATAATTTCTCATTTTCTGGACTTTGAAATTAATTTAAAAAATCACATGATAAACTAAAAAAATTATTTTACAATTGATTATATAGTTAACTTAAGTTCACTTTTTTTAAACAATGAAAGATTATAAAAAAATACCTATTTCTCTATTTGAGGTTTTCCATGAGCTCGTTTTACATGGAAGTTTTACAAACACTGCAAAAGTCCTTGGAGTTACAAAAGCCGCAATAAGTCACTCGATAAAGCTTCTTGAGAAAGAGCTAAAAGTTGATTTAATAAATCGCACAACAAGGACACTGTCTCTTACCCATGAGGGGAAAATTCTATTTGAATACTGTGCTAATCTACAACATGAAATAATGAAAGTGAGAGACCTAGCAGAATCATTTCATAGTGAGCCGTCTGGAATATTAAGGATAAGTACTAAACCATTCTTTGCTCGAAAGATTCTTTTAAAACTCATAAAGCAATATTCAAAAAACTTTCCTAAAGTTAAAATAGAAGTGAGCGTTGAAGAAAAATTACCTGATTTTAAAACTCAAGAAGCGGATATTGTTCTAGGAGTTAACTGGCCTCCCCCTGAAGATATTATTGCACGCAGAATTGCAAAAACGAGATATGTTTTATGTGCAAGTCCTAACTATCTTAAAGAAAGAGGAGTCCCTAAGAATTTAGAGGACTTATCTAATCATATTATTATACCTCATCTCTCTAGGGCAACTCTTTTAGTAAATACTAAAAATAGTATTAAAACTAATATTAGTAAACCTATAATATCTGCTGATAGTACAGAGTTTATAAAAGAATGTGTCTTAGATAGTATGGGCATAGCACAATTTCATGAGTATATAATAAGAAAAGAGCTAGAAGAAGGTAGATTAGTCGAAATATTACCTAATGAATTTGCTAATGAACAGGAGTTGTTTATATATTATCCAAAAAATAAATTTGTCCAACCTAAAATAAGAGAGTTTGTCAACTTAGTTATAAATAGTGAAATTCTATCTAATATCTGAAATGTTTTTCAAAGAAAATTATTTAACATCTCTTTTACCAAATAGACTACTTCCAATCCGCACATCGGTACTCCCATACTTTATAGCTACTTCATAATCAGCACTCATACCCATAGATAGCCTATCTAGTCGTAAATCTTGAGAAAGCTTCGAATTAACTAAATCAAAAAAATTTTTCATTTTTTTAAAACTTCCTTCAGGTAGTTCTGACTTAGCAGGAATACACATTAGCCCAACTATTTTTACTCCAGTTAAATCATTTGATCTTTCAACACACTCGATAACTTCTTTATATTGAGAAGACTTAAATCCTGACTTATTAGGATCATCATCGATATTTATTTGCAAATATACATCTATTACCTTGTCTAACTGACACGCTGATTTATTTATCTTCTCAAGATGTTCTACTTTCTCGACACTCTGTATCGAGTTAGCATATTTGACTATATGCTTTATTTTCCGTGACTGCAAAGATCCTATAAAGTGCCACCTTAGATTAGGAAGTTGCTGAGCTTTTTGCTCAAGCTCTTGAAAATAGTTTTCACCAAAATCTTTTTGCCCTAAACCTGCTAGATATTTTATTTTTTCTAGTGACTGATACTTACTTACTGCAAGTAAGTTTGCATGGTTAGCTATATTCTGATTAATAGTTGTAAAAGCCTCTTTTATATAATCTTTATCAAGCATCTTTTTTTCTCATTACAATTAGATTTCTTTCAGCTTTTAAGAAAGGTACTTTTATTTTAATTTTTTGTGCATCTAATGGTAGTGTTGCTAGATTTTGTTCTTCTAAGTCAGGACCTTTCATTGCTAACATTTGATTATCATTTGTTAAAAATTGCTTACATAACTCATAAAAGGTATCAACTGAACTAAATGCTCGTGAGATAATATTATCAAAATTCCCCTCTAAATCTTCAACTCTACAATTGACAGGATTTATATTACTTAAATTTAAGGATTTTTTGACATTTTTAAGAAACATAATCTTTTTACCAACACTATCAACTAGTGTAAATTGATGATTTGGGTATAAAATAGCAAGCACCACTCCAGGCAAACCACCTCCAGTGCCAACATCTATAGTTGATGAACCTTTTAGATACTTAGCAACAGCTAAACTATCAAATAAATGTTTGACCAACATATCTTCAATATTCTTGATTGCCGTCATATTATAGACTTTATTCCATTTCTCTAATAATTTTAGATAATCTATCCATAAACTAATCTGTGTTTCATTAGCTTGAATATCCAATTCAGTCAAAGCTTGTTTAATTTTGTTATTCATATCCATTTTCTAGAAATATAATTTTCATATAAGCTATAATAAGTTATATTATAAGCCTTAAAAAAAATAGTTGGGATTTAAAATTTTATAAATCTCAAAGATGATGCATATAATATGATTTTATCAAGAAAATTTGGTGCCGCAATGATTATATCTGGCACTTGTATCGGAGCTGGAATGTTAGCTATCCCAGCGACAGTTGCTAGTTGTGGTTTCTTTATTGGCTCTATTTTGATTATTTGTATTTGGGCCCTAATGACATTTACGGCTTTAGTCCTAGCCGAAGTAAACTTAAAAATGGATGATGGCTCAAACTTTATAGAGATGACAAGTAAAACTCTTGGTCCCATTGGTGTTGCAATAGTATGGATCTGCTATGTTTTACTACTTTACTCTCTTGTCGCGGCCTATACAGTTGGTGGAGGATCATTATTATCAACAACACTAAGTAGCTTAGATATCAGCCTCTCTGAAAAGTTCACCGGTATTATTTTTATACTTATACTTGGAGTATTTATCTATATTAGCACTCGAGTGGTTGATCATGTTAATAAACTTATGTTAACAGGTAAGCTTCTAGCATTCTTTTTACTAATTGCCGTATTAGTTCCTCACATTTCAACTGATCATCTAAGTTATCAAATTAAAAATCCAAATTTTATTTGGGCTGCCTTTCCAATCCTTTTAACTTCCTTTGGCTTTCATCATATTGTTCCAACTCTTAGAACCTACGTTGGCTCAAATAGAAGCTCTCTGCGCCAAGCAATTATATTAGGTAGTTCAGTTCCTTTAGTCATCTATCTACTTTGGATATTTGCAACTCTTGGATCTTTACCTGTAGCGACACCTACAGGTATTTTAGGCAAAGAATCTGGAGAAATAACATCTGTGATAGTTACTCATTTTGAAGGAACTTCTGGCTATATCTCTACAATATCATTCCTATTTGGATTTTTTGCTTTAGCAACTTCATTCTTAGGTGTAGCATTAGGACTATTTGACTTTAACCGTAGTACATATAGAATCTCAAAGAATTTACACAAACATAAAATTCTAGCTTTTATAATTACATTCTTACCAGCATATCTTTACGCAATTATATATCCTGATGGATTTAAATCAGCTTTAGGTTACGCAAGTATTTTTGTTGCTATTTTACAGGTTGCTCTACCTGTAATGATGCTTTGGATAATCAACTATCGTAAGAAAAAAGATTTTGTAATGACATCGGCGATAACTATAGTTATAGTAGCTATCGCGATTGTTATAATTTCTTTACAAATTTTTAGTTCTTTTGATTTACTTCCTACGCTAAATTAAAGACTGTGATTTTTGATTTTCATATTATAAGCTAACAAGATTACAATACCGACAAATATTGGTAAAACGACTGAAGGGAATAGCATCAAAGTAAAGTGCTCGCCAGATATTCTCACCCAAGCAAAACCAACAGCATTACCAATAACAAATACTGTCATACAAGTAGCAAAAAAAGGTATTTTCCAAATATTTGATTTATCGCCGCGCAGAACTCGTCCGATTTCAATACCTAAATCTGTAGTTGTGCCAGTCATATGAGTTGTTCGAGCAAAACCTCCAAAAAATATTGTAGTGAAGCTATTTTGCATACCCATAGCAACGGCTAAAAATAAATCATCGATAATACGATGATTACTAAAAATATCTATTAGCAAAGTTCCTGTAAGCATTACAGCACTCTGTAAAACTAAAGTTTTAGTATGATCCTCTGAGATGACATATGCATCAGTCTTCATCAAGACACCATTCACAGCAGCACCAACAACAAAACCAAAGACAAGAATCGCAACTTTATATACAAAAACCCAGTCAGTCCCAGCAATACTATGACCAAGAATTCTTAAGTTTCCCGACATTACTGCCACACTGGCACCAAAAGAGTTATATAAAACTACACTATCAATCCAACCAGAGTTAAAAATCAATATAACCGTAATAAAATAAGTAAAAGCCATTTTTTTCGTAAACACTTTCTAGCTCCTTTTTATTAGCGTTTAAGAAATATTATATAGGCTTTATAATAAAAATCATTTTTTTATTTTGCTTTCTTTAGGCTGTGTCTTTACGAAACACTTTAGACCTTGTGTTTTCTTTGAAAAAGAGCGAACTAAAGAAATTTTTTTTGTAAATAATTGTTGTGTTAATCGCATATTTACCCTCCCTTTAATTTGTGACTAACTTATTTTCCTTTCTAATTTTCAAGAAGAGGAAAGAAAAAATATACAAAAAAATAAATTAACTGTCAATATTTGCAAAGTGTGACTTAGAATTATTTTATGCTCTTATTTATCAACTCATCGAATTTTTCTTGAGGTAATAACTTGAGCTCTAAATTTGCCTCACTTAGAGAAATATCTTCTTGATAAGCATAATGCGCTAACTTTGAAGCCTCGTCATACCCAATCTCTGGAGCAAGAGCTGTAACTAACATTAATGAGTTATGTAGGTAGTAATCAATTTTTTTCTTATTAGGCTTTATTCCTTTTATAAGGTAATCTGAGAAGTTAAGCATGCTATCAGAAAGCATTTGGATTGATTGTATAATATTAAATATTATTAATGGTTTATATACATTCATCTCTAAATATCCTGCTGAACCTGCCATAGCAACAGCAGCATCTAAGCCCATTACTTGAGTCGCCACCATTGCCATAGCTTCACACTGAGTTGGATTAACTTTACCAGGCATAATAGATGATCCAGGCTCATTCTCAGGCAATATCAACTCAAATAACCCAGCTCTAGGACCACAGCTAAGAATTCGAATATCATTAGCTATTTTAAATAAAGAGTTCGCTAAGACTTTTAAGGTACTCATTAAAGCTACTAGGGCATCATGAGATCCTTGCACCTCAAATTTATTAGCTGCAGTAATAAAAGGCATCTCAGTTATTTTAGCAATATGCTTAGCAACAAGTTCAGCAAACCCTTGTGGTGCATTTATACCTGTACCAACAGCTGTGCCTCCTAATGCTAACTCATAGACATCTTGCAAGGCTAGTTCTATACGCTTAATATTTTTCTCAAGTAAGGCTACATAACCTCCAAACTCCTCACCTAATTTCATAGGTACGGCATCTTGCATATGAGTCCTACCAATTTTAGTTATATCCTTCCATGCTTGAGCCTTCTCCTGTAAGTGCTTTTGCATATATTTAGCTGTAGGAATCAGCTTTTGAGAAACTGCTATTACTGCTGAGATATTCATTGCCGTTGGGAAACTATCGTTTGATGATTGAGATTTATTAACATCATCATTAGGGTGAACAGGAGTTTTAGCTCCTTTTTTATTACCATATATTTCATTTGCCCTGTTAGCTATTACCTCATTAACATTCATATTTAACTGAGTACCGCTACCAGTCATCCAAACATATAGTGGAAAATTATTATCTAACTTACCTTCTAATACTTCCTCAGATGCTCTAACTATTAGATCTCTCCTTTGTTCTGATAATATATCTAGCTGATGATTTGTAATAGCAGATGCTTTCTTAATAATAGCCATAGCTTTGACAATCTCTAATGGCATTTTATCATTACCAATTGAGAAGTATTTTAATGACCTTTGGGTTTGCGCACCCCAATATTTATCATCCGCAACTTTAACTTCACCCATACTATCTGTCTCTACTCGCATTAATTTTCCCCAAAAATATAGTTTATAGATTAAATGTAACATTTTTATGCTACGCTCAGAAGAGCTATATATTTTTAAAAACCTTATAGTTAAAATAAACACTATACAAATTTTCAGTTAGACAAGTATTATGCAAACCTTAGAAGTGTTAAAAAATCGTAAATGTGTTAGAGAATTCTTAACTAAAGAAATTCCTCAAGAAATATTTGAAAAACTATTTGAGGCTGCAAAATGGACTCCTTCAAGCAAAAATACTCAACCATGGAAAATAGCTGTAGTTAGCGGTCAAAAGAAAATTGATTTGATGAATAAAATTTTAAGTGCTTGCGAAAATGGCGAAAAACCAAGAATGGAATACAACTATGATGGAGATACGCCACTTGATGGTGAACTAAAAGAAAGAGCTATCAAATGTGGTCACGATCTATATACTGCCTTAAATATCTCGAGAGAAGATAAAGACAAGCGTATCAAACAATGGAAAAAGAACTATATTTCTTTTGACTCTCCATCTGCAATTTTTATATTTAAATATCCTACAGATAGTATTAGCAGCTATATGGACTGTGGCATGCTAGTCCAATCGATATTACTAGCAGCTACAGATTTAGGGCTTGCAACATGTCCTCAAGCTTCATTAGGGCACTATCCTGATATAGTTAAAAATGAACTTCCAGAATTTGCAGCATATACACTAATATGTGGAATAGCCATTGGCTATGAAGATACATCTGCGGCTGTAAACAACTATAGGACAGAAAGAGAAAGCATTAAAAACCTTGTCAGTTTTTTCTAATTTCTTTTGTAAATATAAATATAATGCTATTATTAAAAGATTAAAATTAAATTTAGTTTAATATTAAGCATGAGTGTTATTAGCAAAGATATTATTGAAGCAACTCGTTATTTTCTAAAATTAGTCGAATTAGGCTCATATAGCTCCGTTAAAAAGTATTATGGTGTAGAGTTAAATACTATAAAAAATAAAATCGAAGTTTTAGAAGGCTTTCTAGATATAAAACTTATTAGAAATGTACAGAATCGTATTTCCCCAACAGCAGATGGAATGAAATACTATCATTCTTGTAACAAAACCTTTAAAGATCTAGAAGATACTATCCAAAATGTAAAGCTAAGTGGCTTTAGAGAGCGTAAATCTATAAAAATATTAGGAACGCCACTATTTCTAAAAATTATAATTGATTTCGTACTACCACAAATCCAAGAAATTAATGATGAAAGTTTTAACTTTGCTTTAGACAGTTATCAGATTGGTAACTTAAATGGTAGTCAATATCAGCTTGATTCATATAGTGTTATCCAAATTTTTAATAAACACCTTGAGTTTCTTGATTTAGATGACTGGATAGTTTGTTCATCAGTCGATGCCATAAAACTACCTGCATATATATATGGTAATAAAGACTTCATCAAAGAAATGCATAACAATCCTCAACGTATTATTGAAGCTCCAATTGTATTTAATAAGTATGATTTCTCTCTAGGTGTAACTGAATTTAAATATAAATCTGAAACTTATAAATTTAATCTCGATAATGTCAAATATACAGTTGATAATGAAATACAAAAAGCAAATATTATTAAAGGTGAGAATGTCATTGGTTTTATGCCAAAGTTCTACCATAATGCCGTATTAAGAGATTATGATAACATTGCTAAGATAGAGGGTGCTGAAATAGAATTCCCACTAGAGCCTCACTTAGTATTAGTGTATAAACACTCAAAATATAAAGATGAGCTTATAAATATAGTAAGATCAGGTATTGAGAAAATAAAACAAAAATATACTGACTAATAAGATATCAACTCTTTGTATTAATCCTCTTAACTATTACACTTTCAACAATAGCAACACTAGCATGAACAAATATAACGGCTAAACCAATATAGGCAAAATACTCATGTATATTCTTAATTTCAATGACATCTGGTCTTGCCATCACCTCAAGAATTGGTGGTAAACCGAAAGGGATTATATAAGTTCCCTTTGCACTAATCAGGCACCAGCCTAAAATAGGCATAAGAATCAACCAAATGTATAAAAAGATATGAACAATCTTTGACACAATGCTTCTAAAGAAATTGTAATATATTCTTTGCCCTATAATTGGAAATTCTACAAACTTCCTAATACTAAGTCTTAAGATAGTCAAAAATAACACTAAGAAGCCTATATACAGATGAGAGCTCTTCATAAAATCATGAAATAATGTATGCTTCCCAAAAATACTTCTAAACTCTATAGAGATAAAAGCTAGAAATATCAAAATAACAGTAAGCCAATGTATATAAACCATTAACCGATTAAACTTTGTCTGCATACAACCAAGTAATAATTATTAAATAATCTATGATTATAATGATTTTTAGAAATAAAAGGAAAAATAATTATATAGAGCTCTTCTTAGAAAGCACCAAATATATTGAATAATATTATATAAATAACACTAGTAACAACTATACATGCTGGAATAGTTAAGATCCATGCTATAGCCATTTTCCTAACGACTTTCCAGTTAACACCTGAATCAGCATAACCAGCACCCATTATTGAACCAGATGCTACTTGAGTTGTACTAACAGGCAAGCCTATATGAGAAGCTGCTAAGACCAAAGCACCTGAACTTAGCTCTGCTGATACAGCATTTACTGGCTCTAGTTTAGATAACTTAGCACTTAGAGTCTTAATTATCTTTTTACCGCCTGAAAGAGTACCTAGACCCATTGCAATACCACATAATATAATTACCCAAGTAGGTACTTCAGTAGTACTTACCAGTCCTGCACTTAACAAAGCTAATGTAATTATTGACATTGTTTTTTGGGCATCATTTGAGCCATGTGAAAAAGAAAGCAAACTAGTAGATACAACCTGCATCTCTCTTATATATTTATTTGTCCTTCTGACACCGCTTAATCTGATAAAAATATTCAGTAGAACTATACAAATAATTAGTGCTAAGAAAAACGCCATAATTGGCGAGCTAACCATAGGAATCAAAACCTTATAAACAACAGTCATATAGTTAACATCTTGATAACTAGCTCCAATAATTACAGCGCCAACTAATGAGCCTATCAAAGCATGAGAAGAGCTTGATGGAATGCCAAAACTCCAAGTAAAGAAATTCCAACTAATTGCTCCTAAAAGTGCTGAAATTAGTACAATATCTGTAACAACATTAGTATCTACAAGTCCTTTTGAAATAGTTGCAGCTACAGCTGTTCCAAAGAAAGCCCCTAAGAAATTAAAAAATGCTGCTAGACCTATGGCTTGACCAGGAGTTAAAGATTTTGTCGCAATTGGTGTTGCAACAACATTCGCTGCATCATGAAAACCATTTGTGAACTCAAAAAACAAAGCAATTATAATAATCGCTACCAAAACCGTTGAAATCATATGGCAAATACCTTATTAAACTTCTTTGACATGAATTCTCATTATTGATTCAGCTATTGAAGTACAAGTTGAAATAGCATTTTCAATAGCTTTATAGATATCCTTAACCTTCATGATAAATATCACATCACCTTCTTCAAAATGAGAAAAACGTTTAAGTGCATGAGCAAGATCTTCCAAAACATTTTCATCTAAAGCTGTTAATCTAATATATAAGCTCTTTAAATCTTTCTTCTCACCTTTCGTAAAGGCTTTCATCATATCATCTAAGACTTTTGTCATTTTGCGTAATGTTTCAACACAGTTTGCTAGATATAAATTTACATCTCCTCTTTCCTCTTCCATTAGGATCTGCATATATCTATGTATCTTAACAATTCTTTTATTAAGCTTTAATAGTAAAGTCATTACATTATGTAACTCAACCCTATCAACAGGAGTTACAAAATGTCTTGCTAATTCATGATCCATTTTGTTAGCAACTTCTACTGTTACAGTTCTAGTTAAGCGCAACTCTTCAGCTAGCTCAGATAGGGTTAAACTATCTTTTTCTTTAACTATTTGATCTAAAATTCTAGCTGAGTCCTCTACTGCCTCTGTTGCTTCTATCATTAATTCAAAAAATATTTTATCTTGGCTTGGAATTAGTGTCTTAACCAGTTTGCGCAACATTATGTATAATCTCCTAACTATGTTTTTGCATATTTGACACTCAAAGTTTATAACAAAGAAATAAGCAAAAACAACAAGAATTTATTATTTTTTTTATATTATCTTTTTTATTGTTTTAGTGGTAGAAATAATATATCATGTTGTGCTTTTTAGATGAAAAAGATCATTTTTGAAAAAGTGAGAATAGATTTTAAACAACTTTCTTTTAAATTTAAAGACGTTATTTAGGCTTATAACATTTTTAAAATATCCTATACTATAGAAGTTTAAATCATTTGCTTTAAGTCATTTATAATACCAAAAGCTTCATCATTCTCAATAAGCCTAAATCTAATCGTAGATCCAGGAACAAACTGTGCCAGCTTACTTATATCTGGCTCAATAACATTTACAACTCTTGGATAACCTCCTACAGTCTGGCGATGTCTCATTAAGACTATCGGTCCTCCTGGAGATAATTGTACTGTTCCATCAGATACAGGTTGAGATATCATCTCAATTTTTTGTGTATCTAAACCTAATCCATTTAACGATAATCCCATTTGACTAGAGTTTGGTGAAATTTCCCATGACTGATCAAAAAAGGCATTATCTTTTAAAATAAAATACTCAGGACCTTTTATTACTCTTATAAAATTAGTTCTATAATTATGATTTATAAAATCACCTAGTTTCTCAGATCTTTTCTTACCAATTAAGCGTTGTAATCCTGGCTCAAATTCTATTGCCAAAACAACGGTTCTAAAGCCTTTTTTTGTACCTTTAAACTCTAAGATCTCATCTTTATTAAGCTTACAAATTCGATTGTATGGAATATTTTGAGAGGCAGTCTCTGTTCTGTTATAAGAAGCGCCAGATATAACTACAAGTAAATCCTTGTTAGCTTTTATCTTTGATGGATAAATCATCTCTATAGCCTGAAAACATCTAGGTTTTTCTAATAAATTATATGCAGTAATAAAACTTAGCTGATCCTGAGCCCCCTTAGGAGATACTCCTTTATCTTGAGAGCCAAACTTTCTTAATGAAATAGGGAAAGATAACCCTCCACTAACTGAAAAGAAGTCTACCATAATTAACCTTTTGCTTTATTAAGTTCTTTAGCTAGCTCTAAAGCTATCTCACTATCAGAATGTATACATATTGTTTGAGAGTCAAAGGCTATTTCTTGGCCATTAATATTTATAAAGCCTTTTGCTAACTCACGGTATTGCTTAATCGCTTTTTGTACCTCTTTAATCTCTGCATTTGGCTGACCTCTTGGTACGAGCGTTGGATTATTATTTTTATCTAGTAGATACCCTCTTTCAGCGAAACTTTCTTTAATTATTTTTATGCCATTTTCTTCAGCATGCTTTTTCAAAAGACCAAAGGGGCTAACAAGCAATTCTTGAATATCATTTTTGACACACCAAGAAATAAACATTTTAACTAATCCTTCATTAACATTAAGCTCATTATATAAAGCGCCATGAGGCTTTATTGCCTTTACATTTCCTTCAAAGAGAGCAAACTGCTCATCAAAAGATTTGCATAAGCTTCTATCATCAATTTTGATAACCTTTCTACCAAAATCCTCTTTATCTGGATATGATATATGAGCTGTAATTTTTACATTATTTCTTTGACAAAGATCTACATAGTAATCAACACTTTGCTTATCACCAGCATGCCCACCACAAGCAATATTTGCAATATCAATATATTTTACCAATTGATCATCAACTGTATGAGCAACACCTCTTTCACCTAAGTCACAATTTATCAAAAGCATATTATATCTCCCTAAAAACTATTTTATCTCCAGGTCTAAGCTTAGAGAAATCTTTAAAATCTGATATACCAATTATATTCCATCCACTCGGTGTTTGCTCTGGAAAGATGGTTGTCTGAGCTCCTCCAATACCTATAGACCCTGCAGCAATCCTATTTCTAGGAGTTTCGAGTCGCGGTAGTGATAGACTTTTATCTAACCCAAGCAAATATGGTAAGTATGGCTTAAAACCAAGCATCGCAATATGGTACTCATTTTGAGTATGTCTTTTTACAATTTCAGATACTTCCAATCCAAGTTTTTCTGCTGCTACTTCCAAATCTTGACCGTTATATTTAACATCAATTTTATGGATTTGTGACTCTATCTTGTGCTTATAGTCAACGTGCAGAATCTTATTTAAGATAGCACCTTTTAGCTCAAGCGGATTACCATAATCAAAATGAAATGCTACAGAATTATATGATGGAACAATATCATAAATATTAAACTTATGACAAAACTGTTGATCCGCTAAGATATCTTTATATATTTTAAGAACTTTCAAATTATCATCTAAAGATAACTGATCACTTAGGTTATAGACAAAACAATTTTGACCTAAAAAATACTCTTTCATAACAACTATTACCTAATTAGTTTTTGCTAGTGATTTCTTTACAGGTATCTGGCTCAAGCTTGTATAAAGTGAACAACCCTACCACCGCACTTATACATATCATCCCAACAGCCATATAATCAGATATATGCTGAGCTAGATAAAAGCATACAAAAGGTAAAAGCCCCCCATAAATTCCAAAACCAATATTATAAGCTAAAGCAAAACCTGTATAACGTATATCTTTAGGAAAACTCTCTGTAAAAATTACCATAATATTGCCATAGAATATCCCAAAAATAGCAGCCATCACTATAAAAAATAGAATCAATAAATCACTATTAGATTTATATAATGCATACATTGGCAAAGGTAATAACAGCATTAAAACCAAGCCTGTAGCTATTATGGTTTTAATATTAAAAAACTTAGTTAATTTAGCAGAAAAGCTACATGAAGCGATAAAAACGACCAAACTTATTGTTGTAAGGATAGCAACATCAACATCTTTATGTCCAAGTATCTGTTTAATAATATTTGGTAGTATTGTTATTTGGAAGTATGCTACTACTGCACCAGGAAAACATAGTAACATCATAAATACTATACTCTTCCAATATTTGATAACTAAATGTGCTAGTTTTATTTGTTGCTTTTCAGACTTTTTAGCATCTTTGTCACCACTATGCTTTATAAAGAAAGACATTACAACAAGGATAATTGCTATAGCAAACAAAATCCTCCAGCCTCCTGCTGACATAAGCTCATCAGGAATAAAATATCTAATAACCTGAAAACTTACAATTGCTAATAAAATTCCACCAAAAGCACTTGCAATCACATTTGCAGATGCTTTTGCTTTGCCTAATATGGTATTTTCCTCTTCTACAAGAATAACTACTGAACCACTATATTGTCCACCAATAGCAATTCCCTGAAGTATTCTAAAGGCAACTAGTAATATAGGAGCTAAAAAACCAATCATTGCATAAGATGGTAATAGTGCCATACCTACGGTAGGAACTCCCATAAAAAACGCAGCCCATGCAAGAGCCGTTGTTCTTGATTTTTTATCACCTATATATCCAAATATAACTCCTCCGAAAGGTCTTGCTAAAAACCCTGCAGCAAAAGCACCAAACGCAGCTAAGAAATTAGCAAATGGACTATCAAGATTTGGGAAAAAAGCATTACCAATATACACAGCACAAAATGAATATACTGTGAACTCATACCACTCTGCTGAGCTTGCTAAAAGTACTAATAATTTTTTCATTCTCTAACCAATTTATTTAGACCCAATATGTCTATTTAAGTATATTTTTTGAGAAAAATATACTTTTTGATTTAAATTAACTAAAGATTGTAAAAAATTTTTAACTAAGGAAATAAGTTTTAAAAGACAATAAAAAGAGAGATTAATTTTCTATTTTAGTCTCACAACTAAGACATCAACATTTGCTTCATGTAAGATACTATTTGCTGTTGAACCTAGGAAGAACCTGCCTATAGCACCTCTTCTATGACTACCAACAACGATTAAATCATTATTATTTTCTTCTGCTTTTTCTAATAAACTATTAGATATTGCACCAATCATCACTGATTTGTCACCATCTATATTATTTTTCTTAGCAAACTCTTCTAGTGCTGCTTCAACTTTTGCAGTTTCATAAGTCATTAAAGAGATACTGTCATTTGGTATTACAAATGCTGTGTCTAATTTAGCGTTATATAATTTAGCAACTTCTTTTGCTTTATCTACAACAACACATGAATCATTTTCAAGATCAGTAGGTACTAATAACTTTTTATAGCTATGTGCTTTACTTACAGCAGCTTCATTTTCGCTAACTCTTACAGTTAATACATCACATTTAGCTTTATGTAAAACAGCATTAGCAACAGAACCTAACAGTAGATTAATTCCATGCGTTGCATGAGACCCTAATACAATTACATCGCACTGGCTTTCTTCTGCATATGTAACAATCTCTGTAGCAGGATTACCGATGAGTACTTCATGCTCAACTTTAATACCTGAGATTTTAGCTACTAACTTATCTAACTCTTCTTTTGCTTCCTTCTCTATAGAATGCTGAAAATCAACTATAGATGGTGCAAATGGAGCAACACAATCGATAACTGTAACTACTTTTAAAACTTCAGTATTATTTTTCTTAGCGAAATCAACAGCAGAGTTAATTACAACATCTGCATTCTCATAAACATTTACCGCTAATAGTACTTTTTTATACGCCATGACAAATCTCCGTAACGTGTCTTCCTTTAACTTCATTATAGCAAACAAAAATAAAAAAGCATTTAATTACACCTTAATTTTTATTTTTATAAATTACTTCAAAATATTTCCATATTTCACTAGGTAATTCATACTGTAATTCAAATGTATATTCAATCATTTTCTTAGGTTTTAAAAGCTCTCTAGCTCCTAAACATTTAGAGATTGTACCTAGGTAAAAATACTCATCATTTTTATTTGTTCTAGCAAAGACATACCGTATATAAGTATCTTTAGTTAAGTTATTTTCAAACTCATCATTTAAGTCTTTTCCAGCTTTAGAATAATAAGTAAAACTTCTTGAAGAAATAAACTTATTATCATGTAATGTGAACTTTTTATTCTCATCAAAAGTCATAAAAAGAAGAGCCTTGTTATCAAAAGCTCTATACCCAGCTAAGTTGACTCCGCCATTGGTATAGTCTTGATTAAGCAAATGAGCAATATCCTTTTTTGAATACTTACTATACATTGCTAACCCTAAGTGCTTATGATGACTATACCTTTCTGAATAAACCAGCTTATTATATTTAATCAAATCCCTAAGTTGAGATTTCAATAAATTACTATTTTTTATTAAATCTGCTACTAGAAGTATAACTTTACCATTACTTATAGATATCAAAGGCTCATAATCATGTCTTGCAGCATTTACTGTAAATATGTTTAAAGATAGATGTTTTAGAGCACTTTCAAAGCTATCAATATCAAAGTCACTTAGCTTTTCTCTAAGATCTAACTCGAGTTGAGATATTTCCAAATTATTACAAGCAAGCAACTTCTCTAAGATTAATATTTCATATAACCTTTTTGCTGGAGTAAACTCTTTAGAAATAAACTTTAAAACCAAATATTGCCTTGTATTAAGCTCAGCAATATCTTCCTTAAAGGAGTTTAATACATCATAGTAGGTATCTTTAGCTGATAAAACCACCTCTGGAGATATAAAGTTATATTTTTGAAAATCAACCAATGTAGGTATTCTTCCAAGCTCTCTTTTTAGCTGTTGATAATCTCTTTTAATATTCTTTAGCTGTGAAAAATTTGTTACCTGAATATTCTTATAAATAATCTCTTTAGCAATGCTGGTAAATGTTATTGTACTTTGCCCCGCTATATAACTATTTGGAGAAACAACAAACTTTTTAAGTTCATCTCTGTCATAGCTATTATTCTGGCTTAATGCTACAGGAATAAGAAAGTTATTATCATAGTTTGCAATAAAATCTAGCACTACAACAAAATGTTTATCTTTATATTTACGTAAACCTCTACCTAACTGCTGAATATACACAATAGCACTTTGTGTTGGACGAAGTAATATGACTTGATTCACACAAGGGATATCAATACCTTCGTTAAAAATATCCACCGTGACTATCACTTCTAACTGATTTGATTCAAGCTGACTTATAACATCTGATCGAGATTTTTCAGAATCTTCACTTGTTAAGGCTTTGGCACTTATCCCTTTTTCAGTTAGTTTAATCGCTAGCTGTTTTGCTTCATTAACATTACTCACAAACATTAATGCACTTCGAAAACTTCCGCTAAACTTATAAATATTCATCTTAGTGATAATATGCTCAACACGATCATCATTGATTAGCTTTGAAAAATCCTTAGCTAATGACTTTTCTGACTCAACATAAAAATCCTCTATAGCGAAATAGTGGAATGGGCATAGTAAGTCTTCTTCTAGAGCCTGATGTAATCTAATCTCATAAGCAATGTTATAATCAAACAGCTTAAATATATCTGCTTCATCTGTACGCTCTGGAGTAGCCGTCATCCCAAGCAAAAATTTAGGCCTAAAATAGTCAAGAACCTTTTTATAACTCTTTGCTTCAGCATGATGCACTTCATCAATAACTATATAGTCAAACTCTCTTTCTGAAAAACTCTCTAAAACTTTTGGATTCTTAAGAGTTTGTATAGTTGCAAATAAGTATTCTGTAGAGTCTTTTTTATCTCCGGTATATAGCCCTAGAGTTTTATCTTTAATAACTTTAGCAAAAGTTTCTTTAGCCTTTATTGCAATATTTGTTCGATGAACTATAAAAAGACATCGTTTAGGCTTAACTTTTGCAACATCAAATGCGCTTAAAAAGGTTTTACCTGTACCTGTAGCGCTTATTATCAAAGCCTTATCTTTATTATCATTTCTTAAAGCAGCTAAACTATCTAAAGCCTCGCTTTGGACTTTATTCGGGCTTATTTGACTATTTTGTAAATGTATATTTTGAATAGACTGTAGGCTTTGTTGCTTATGATATATCTCTCTATACTCATTAATAAAATCACTAACCCATTTAGCTTGACTAAAGAGTTTATTAAACTCAGATAACGCTTGTATGATAATTTCATCATCATGATTAGCTTCAAAAAGGATATTCCACTCACTATTTACTGTTAGAGCAGCTTGTGTAAGATTCGAGCTACCTAACATAACTCTCCAACTTTGCTCACTTCTAAAAAAGAATCCTTTAGCATGAAAGTTATCATTATCGAGTATCTTAAGCTCTATATTGTTAAACTCAAGAAGTGTATCCAAAGCCTTAGGCTCTGTAAAATTCAAATAACATCCCGTTAAAATCTTACCTTTTATATTATTAGCTTGTAGCTGGCGCAAAGATTCTAAGATACACAAAACTCCACTTAATGTCACAAATGCCACACTAATTATAAACTCATCACAATTATTTAGTTGATCATTTAGCTCTGTTACGATTTTAGAATGAATTGAATTTGTAAGAAATTTCTTAGAGTCTTTACTCATATTATATTTGGACAGGAACTGTTGAGTTTAAGTTTGTACTACCCGTACTTTTACCCCAACAGTAAATACCTTGATTATGTTTAGCAATACCACAAACATACGTTTTAGATACGCTTAATCTACTAAATTTAACATCAGTTTTAACTTTTTGTGGTTGGCTAAAATGTCCTCTTTCTCCATTTCCAAGTTCCCCTTGCTCTCCATCACCCCAGCAATACGCATTTCCTTGTTTGTCTAAAGCACAAGCATATTTACTTTGGCCATATACTTTTTCAAACTTATTGCTATCGCTAAAGCTCATACCTAAAGCATCTGATGTTTGACCTTGCTGTTGCTCTTCCGGTTGATCAGTATTCTTCTCATTAATACAGTAAATATTATAGTTTTTATCCATAAAGCATTTAGAACCATTCTTCTCACTAATGCCTTTAGCTTTTTGAAGCTGCTTGTAGTGTTCCTCTATTTGCTTAGCATTATCATTACCTGAATCATCAGGCTGAATGATATCATACTCACCAACCCTCAGCTCTCCAGATCCATAATACGCTATATCCTTATGATACTCATAATTACGATTATACTCTGTAAAGAAACTTTGTGTAAATGTATCAAGGGCGAAGGCACTACCACATAAAAACACAAGGGCTATTATAATTACATTTTTTTTCATAAATAAACTTCTTAATATCATTTTTTAAATTTTAACAGGTACTGGTGAATCTAAATTCACTGTGCCTTTATTATTTTTTCCCCAACAATATACATCATTAGACTTCTTAGCAATTCCACACGTATATGTTCTTGCCATAATTAATCTATTAAACTGTACATCAGTTTTAACTTTTTGAGGTTCATTGAAGAGACCTTTTTTGCCATTACCTACCTCTCCGTAACTACCATCTCCCCAACAGTAAGCATGATCACTCTCATCTAAGGCACAAGCGTAATGAGCCTTTGTATAGACTTTCTTAAATTTAATCTTAGTATCAACCTTATGTGGGATAGAAGCTTTATTTTTTACATCAGGAGTCCCTAGCTGACCTCTTTTATTACTACCCCAACAATATGCCTCATCACCATCATCTAATGCACAGTTAAAATCATCGCCTTCAGTAACAGTTTTAGACTTCTTAAGCTTTTCAAGATGTTCTAACATCTCCTTACTAAGTTTTTTACCACTATCATTAGTTGTATCTTGCCTAATCTTATAATCACCACACCTTACTTGTCCTGAGACATCGTAACTACAGTTATATTTTTCTGAATCATCTTTACCAAAATTATCTCCATACTCCTGTATCTTAGCATCATCTCGGAAATTATTATTTTTAGGTACAAAATTATCAGTTGAATGATTATGATCATCAAAAAAGGAATGAGTAAAGGTAGCAAATGCATTAGTACATAAAAATACAACTGCTAGAAGAACTATAATTTTTTTCATAAACAAAGTTATTTTCAATAATCTCAAATACTATTAATTAATAATAAATCAAAAAGCTCGCAAGTAAAATTCTATAAAAAGATTTTTTGTTCCCAATAACGCAAAAAACTAAAGAATCTCTCTTCTTTTGTATAATTATCTCTATCGATATAAGGTTTTGTTATAAGTATCGGATAGCACCCTGCAATAAAACATGCTAATGCTCCTGTCAAAAGCCTGTCATCAACAAGAGCTACTTCTTGTGGCTGACAGCCTACCATATTTACAATCTTATTAAGACCATCTGGATAAGGTTTTTTCGCTACACCAGATATAAATCTAATTTTAGGAAAGTGTTTCTTAAAATATTCGAGCCTTTCTTGAGTAGGTTTATTTGAAAGGATAAATATATTACCTTCATCAAATTTAGTAACAAAATCATCTAGCCAAAGCTTAACTTCTCTAAAAACCTCTGGTTTACCATGACTTGCTAATACCCCATCAAAATCTAATGCTAAATACTTAATTTTTTTTTGACTTAGAAACTCTGTTGTTAAATCTACAACACTCTCTAAACAGTTATTATGTTTTAAAGATTTAAGCATCTTCTTATGCCTAAGCATTTGTTTAATAGTATACAAAGATCGACTAAGCATTTTTTTTCAAATCCATATCTTTTTTTAAATCTAAAGCCCTTTGGTATATATCATTTTTTTTGAGCTTTAATAATTCTGATGTTAATTTAACAGCCTTTTTCAAAGGTAGCTCATCAAGTAATGCTTCAAGTAGCAAATCTTGATCAATTCTTGAAGAATCTGATATATCTGAAGCATTGCAGTCTATAATAACAACAAACTCTCCTTTTAGTTTTTCTGGAGAGCTCTTAAAAAACTCTATTACTTGAGCAGGTTTACCATTAACAAAAGTCTCAAACTGTTTAGTTAATTCTTTTGCAACAGCAATATCCACATTTGGTAAGATACTATCTAAATCCTCGAGTAAATATTCTATCCTATGCACAGACTCATAAAGTATAACTGTTGTACTAAGTTTCTTAAGCTCTTGAATCTGCTCTTGCCTCTTTGCTTTTTTGGCAGATAAAAATCCTTTAAACATAAAACTATCTGATGGCAAACCTGCAGCTGACAAAGCAGTTGTTACAGCACTAGCTCCAGGAATAGGCACTATCTTATAATTGTCATTACGCAAACTTGCTACTATTTTGTAACCAGGATCAGATATTAGTGGAGTTCCTGCATCACTAACTAAAGCAACCTTTTTACCCGCATCTAAAAATTCTTTGACTTGTTGTACTCTAGACTCTTCATTAAAGTCATGACACGATACTAATTTTTGCTCATTTTTTATATTAAGCCCCATCAAGAGCTTTGCTGTTACTCGAGTGTCTTCTGCCAAGATCACATCAGCTTCCTTTAAAATATCTATAGCACGGAGTGTTATATCTCCAAGATTACCTATTGGCGTTGCTACAACATAAAGCACCGACTTATCTACACTACTCACCTAACATCTCCACTAAATTTGTAACATCTCCAGCACCTTGGACTAAAATAACACTATTTTCATCAACGATCTGCTTTAAGATACTCACAACACTCTCAAAATCATCGACTAAAGTACAATTTGTAAGCTTTTTAGCAATATCCTTACTTTCTGCTCCTAAAATAACCTCTTCTCCAGCTGTATACGTTGGTAATAATATTAACCGATCTGATAAGCAAAGAGCTTGTTGCCAATCTTTAAATAAATCTCTATTTCGAGTATATCTATGTGGTTGGAACACATGAATAATTTTTTTATTTGGAAATCTATCTCTAACAGCTGATAGACAGTTAGTAACTTCAGCAGGGTGATGTCCATAATCATCAATTACTTGTACCTTGTATCCTGAGATATCTCTTAGATATAGATCAAACCTTCTTGCTACACCCTCAACATTTAGTAATGCTTTTCTTATATCCTCATACTCAAAGCCAAGATCTAAACAACAAACGATACACGCTGTAGCATTTTGCACATTATATTTACCTGGTAACTGAATAGTAAAGTCTAAACTCTTCCCATTGTAGTAAATGCTAAAGTAAGTATACCCATCTTTTACATAATAGTCGCTTATCCGAGCATCTGCTTCTTTTGAAAAACCATATAAAGTTATATTTTTATCTAATAGCGCACTCTTCTGCAGCAGATCATTACAACCTTTATCATCTACACATAGGTAAATATTTCTAATAGTCTCTTTAGATATAAATTGCAAAAAATTATCTAAGAGATTTTCATAGCTATTTTGATAGGTTGTCATATGGTCAAGATCAACATTAGTAATTATTGTACATTGTGGATTTAAATGTAAAAATGATGCATCACTCTCATCAGCTTCGATTACCAGCTTATCTTTACCATTAATTTGGATATTAGAACCAGAATATTTCACTACTCCTCCAACGATAAAACTACTTTTTTCATCAAGGTGGCACAATAATGTTGCTAAGACACTTGATGTTGTTGTTTTACCATGAGTTCCAGTTATAGCAATACAATAACTAAAATCCCTCATAAGGATTGCTAGAAACATTGCTCTTTGTAGACACTCTATACCAAGAGTTCTGGCTTTTTGTAATAAGTTATTATCTGATGATATTGCACTTGAGTAAACGACCATATCATAACTATCTAAAGGAATATTATCTTGCGAGGTATATATTTTAACCCCAAGAGACTCAAGTTTTAATGTTAGCTTATTCGGTTTATAATCATACCCTGCAACTGTTGCTCCAAGATTTCTAGCAGCAATTGCAAGAGCAGAAACCCCAATTCCACCAACTCCAAGAAATAATATTTTTTTATCCAAATTCGATTGTGCAGCAAATGCCAATATTTTATTTACTTAATATAATATCACACTGGCCATACTAGTCACAGCTTTCGCCAGTATTTAAATACCGCTTTACTTAGCTCTTGTAACATACCTTTACCATCAGCAGCATGAATATTATTATCCTGACACCACCTTGTAAAAATAGTCCCTCCATCAGCATACATCAGATCATATGCAAATGCGCCTTTAGAAAAATTCGTTGTCCCTATCGGTAACATCTGATTATAGATACTCGATGATGTTGAGTTAATAACTACATCAAAACTACCTGAGATACTACTAAAATCTTCAACCTCTATAGCAAAATCTGCACTAAATAAATCAGCAATAGCTTCGGCTTTTTGCCTAGTTCTGTTTGTAATAGTCAATGAATTAGGAGACTCTTTAATTATTGCAGCCACAACAGCTTTTGCAGCACCTCCAGCGCCAACCACAAGAATTTTCTTATTCTCAAGCTCAATTTTATAGTTATTTTTAATATCATTAACTATTCCTAAACCATCATAATTTAGCGCTATCATTTTACGTTTAGATGTGAAAATAACATTACTTGCAGCCCCAACAGCTTTTGCAGTAGCATCTGAATCATCTGATAATTCAAAAACTCTTTCCTTATGCGGTACTGTTACACTCAAACCTTTAATTTGAGAATTACTTTTGAACTCTTTAATTTTGTTTTCTAAGTCTTCCGGATTAACTTCTATAGCGGTAAAAATCATATCTTGATTATACTTTTTGGCTAACTCCATCTGAATTTTTGGCGATAGACTATGTTTTACAGGATATCCAATAACATGATACAGATCTGACATCAGCGGTTTTCTCTACATTTTTATAACTACTAAGAATTATATCATGCTAAAAAATACGATTAACTTGAATAGAGCAAAAAAAATAAATATCATTAGGCACACAAAAAGTTAAAGAAACTCAAATATTTACTATGAAAAAAATAGCAATAACATTAGGATTAAGTGTGTTTTTATCTACTGGATTTAGCTTACAGGTCTCTAGTGGCTCAACACAAAAGATTAACTCTGGCTCTAGTATTAAGAAAGCTCCTACTGCTATGAACGCTATGCCAATAAACGTAACAGCCAAACAAAATAACATACAAATAGATCAGCCTAAGCAAAAAGAACAGCTACTTGGCTCTAGCTCTTCAACATGGACTCCAGCATACCTTAAGGTTAAAAAATTCAAAAAATGTCTTAGCACTCAAGAGTATAGAGGCTGGAAAGGATATTGTCTGCCAAACAAACAACCTGAGAAATGTCCTGATGCATCGTGGAAAGAGCTAAATAAAATGAATCTAATACCTTGCTCTAAATAATCACACCAATAAATAACATTTGACTAATTTTTGTCTTTTCTATAGAATACCGAAACTATTTCTGTGATTTATATATAATAAAGAAAAATTTAAAGAGGAAAATAAAAATGAAAAGAACATTCCAACCTTCAAACTTAAAAAGAAAAAGAACTCATGGTTTCCGTGCTCGTATGAAAACTTTAAGTGGAAGAAAAGTTATCAAAAATAGAAGAGCTAAAGGCAGAGCTAAGCTTAGTGCATAATTTTTGTTTGACAAAACAAAATATACTTAATAAAAGTGAGATCAAACAGGCTTTTGATAGCGTTGAAAATAAGCTAAGCACTTTACACTTTACTTTTTTGCTTAGCAAAAGAAGCATTAAAGATCCTGGCATATGTGTGATCTTACCTAAAAAAAGCATAAAAAAAGCTACTAAAAGAAATCTTTGTCGAAGGCTTGCTAAAGAGTTTTTTCGTTTAAACAAACTTTTCTTAGAACAGAAAAGCCTGATTGTACTGAGCAAAAAACCAGCGTCTCAAGCTACTAAGGAAGAATTGTGGCAATCTATAGAAAAATTCTCTCATTTTTTAAAAGAATCGCAGTAGTTCCTTTTATACTATCAATCAAGTTCTATCGCTATTGCATTAGCCCTTTTATACCGGCTAGATGTAGATATTATCCAACTTGTTCTGAATATGCTCTAGAAGCTCTAAAATCTCATGGTATACTAAAGGGATTGTATTTAACCATACGTAGACTCTTGCGTTGCCATCCATTAGCAAAAAGAGACTACTTTGACCCAGTTCCGGCAAAAATAAAAGGTTTAAAAAAATAATGAAAGCTAATCATGTAAGAATATTACTATTAATCATAATAGCAATAATGTTTATATCTCTAATGGGTAAATGGGAACAAACCTTCCCTTCACATGACAATACGCAGCAACAAACTGCAAAAACTCAAGAGAATAACCATTACAAATCTACTGACTCAACAGCAAATAATGTAACAAATAGTCAGGCTCCTAGCTTAACAGCTAAAACAAGCTTCTCAAAATATGACAAAGCTGACAGTGTAACTATAAATACTGATGTTTTCAAAAATCTAAAAATCAGCTTATTAAATGGTGCTATTATTTCAGCATCTTTAAAAGACTATACTGTTAGTCTTAAGGATAAAACTCCTATGAACCTTCTAACTGAAAAACAAGGTTCAGAGTATATTGCCAAGAGTAATATTGTTATAGATAGAAAACCAGTAAATGTTGAGTTCAAAAACCAAGGCATCAAGAAAGAAGGTAATAAACAGATTCTAACATTATC
Source organism: Francisella sp. LA112445 (assembly GCF_012224145.1). Classification (NCBI taxonomy): domain Bacteria; kingdom Pseudomonadati; phylum Pseudomonadota; class Gammaproteobacteria; order Thiotrichales; family Francisellaceae; genus Francisella; species Francisella sp. LA112445. The sequence goes on along the minus strand of NZ_CP041030.1, from coordinate 58,614 downwards.
AGGTTCTGTTGATGGTTTAGATATAACTAGAACATATACTTTTGATGATTCTAAATATAACATTTCTATAGCTCAAAAGATTACTAACACTAGTTCCAATCCAATAAATGTAATTGTTGATGATTCATTAGCTAGAGACTTTGATCCTGCCGGAGATAGCTTTAGCTTATTAAATGCTCATAGCTATACTTTCACTGGTGTTGCTTACTCAACTCCACAAGACAAATTTAGAAAAGAGTCTTTTAAAGATATCTCTAAAACGGATGGTAAACCTACTGTTATTGATAATAATGGACAAGGCTGGGTAGCATTTTTAGAGCATTATTTCTTGACTGCTTGGATACCGCAATCATCAAATTCAAAAATATACTACAAAAACTTAAATGGTAATGTTTTTGAAGCTGGTGAATATACAGGTATCACTATAGCTCCTAATCAGTCACAAGATATTTCTTCTGTACTATATACAGGACCAATCATTAAAGATAACCTTGTTAGCTTAGCTCCGAATCTAGAAAAGACTCTTGACTATGGTATGCTTTCATTCTTCTCAGAAATCATCTTCTGGGTTATGAGCCATATTCATGCTTTAGTTGGTAACTGGGGTCTATCTATTATCCTGGTTACTGTACTTATTAAGGCAATATTCTACCCTCTTTCTGCTAAGAGCTACCGTTCTATGGCAAAAATGAGAATGCTACAACCAAGAATTAAGCGTCTTCAAGAAACTTATAAAGATGATCGTCAAGCTCTTGGTAAAAAAATGATGGAAATGTATAAAGAGGAAAAAGTTAATCCTCTTGGTGGTTGTTTACCTATGGTAATCCAAATCCCTATATTTATTTCATTATACTGGGTATTACTAGAGTCTGTTGAATTAAGACATGCTCCATTTATTTTCTGGATTCATGACTTATCAATGAAAGACCCATACTTTGTACTTCCTGTACTAATGGGACTATCAATGTTCTTACAGCAAAGACTTTCTCCAGCTCCAGCTGATCCTATGCAAGCTAAGATAATGATGTTCTTACCTGTAATATTCACATTCCTATTTGCATCATTCCCATCTGGACTTGTGTTATACTGGTTAACAAACAACCTAATAAGTATCTTGCAACAATGGATGATTACAAAACGCTATCAAGCAACACACAAAAAATAATACTTATTTAGCCTATGGATAAATCTTTTCTAAAACCAAAATATTGGAGTATTTGGATCCTAGTTGGCCTATGTAAGGCTATTGTAAATATCCTACCATACAAAGCTTTAATGCGACTAGCTATAGGTATCGGCTTCTTAGCAAAACCTCTTGCAAAAAAGCGTAATCAAATTGCTATCACAAACTTAAAAATAGCTTTCCCTGAAAAATCAGACCAAGAGATAAAGAAACTTGCTGACGAGAGTTATAAATCAGCATGCATGGCAGGTTTTGAAAGTTTGATAGCATGGTTTATGTCGGATAAGAACTTCAAAAAATTAAATATAGATACTTCAGAATTTGATACTTTTATTAACACTCATAATGATCCAAACAAAACTCTTTTAGCGTTAGGATTTCATTTTCATTCATTAGAGATCGCTGGTAGATATGTTGGTGATAATATTAAACCTCTTTCAATAATGTATCAAAAGCATAGTAGCCCCCTAATGGAGCATATCATAACCACCTCTCGTGAAAAGTATATTGACAAATGCTTTCAACGTAAAAATATAGTCTCTGTAATAAAGAGTCTAAAAAGAGGTATGACTATGTGGTATGCACCTGACCAAGATTTTAAGGAGCATATTATTTTCGTAGATTTCTTTAGTAAACTTTGCTCTACTTTAACTGTTACACCATGGCTTGCACAAAAAACTGGTGCAACAGTAATACCTATGTACTACGTTAGAAAAAAAGATTTATCAGGATATAAACTAATTTCTTGTGAACCAATTGAGTTTACAGGAGATCCGTATAAAGATGCAAATATGACAAACAGGTTCCTTGAGGATGCAATTAGAAAGTATCCTGAGCAATACTTGTGGCAACATAGACGCTATAAAACAAGACCTCCAGGTGAAGAGGTAATTTACTAACCCTATGCTTTTCTCATTATATAAGCACTAATACTTAACTAAAAAATAATCAGAGAGATTAAAATGGATAAACATCTTCTAAAACCCAAGTATTGGGGAATATGGTTTTTAATTAGTATTTCTAAAGTGCTAGTCAATACTCTTTCATATAAGGCTCTAATGCATCTTGCTGTTTTCATAGGCTATTTGACAAAGCCTATAGTAAAAAAACGCCAAAAGATAGCTATGACTAACTTAAAAATCGCTTTTCCAGAAAAGTCAGATAAAGAGATAAAAAAGTTAGCTAATGAGAGCTATAAATCAGCATGTATGGCAGGCTTTGAGAGTCTTATTGCTTGGTTTATGTCAGAGAAGAATTTTAAAAAGATAAATTTTGATGATTCTGAGCTAACTACTTTCATAGATGCCCACAATGATAAAAGTAGACCAGCCATCTGCCTTGGATTTCACTTTCACACCTTAGAAATAGTTGGTCGCCATTCAGGAATAAGTTATTCACCATTAACATTGATGTATCAAAAGCATAAGAATCCATTAATGGAATATTTAATTACAACTTCACGAAAGAAATATGTCCATGAATGTTTTCAAAGAAAAAACATTATCCCTGTGATAAAAAGCCTCAAAAGAAAATATACTTTATGGTATGCTCCTGACCAAGATTTTAAAGAGCATATAATCTTTGTCCCATTTTTTGGTAAGCTATGCTCGACCCTAAAAGTTACACCATGGCTTGCGCAGAAAACCAATGCTTTAGTTGTTCCAACGTATTACATCAGAAAACCTGATTTATCTGGCTACAAAATAATATCTGGAGCTCCCCTAGAATTCACTGGTGATGACTATACTGATGCAAGAATGACTAATGAGTTTCTTGAAGATGCTATTCGCAAATATCCAGAACAGTATTTATGGCAACATAGACGTTATAAAACAAGACCTCCAGGTGAAGAAAAAATCTATTAATTATTTATGATTGATTTACTATATGTTAAACTTGAATGCAGTAACTTAAATGAAGAGTAATATGAGCAGTAAAAACTTTAAACCTGGAAATTGGGGAATATGGCTTATAGTTGGCATAATGAATTGTACTGCAAAACTGCCTTTGTTTACACATAAATATATTGTGCTAGCTATCGGCATCATTATCAAACCTTTTCTAAGAAGTCGTAATCAAATTGCTCGTGAAAATCTCAAAATTGCTTATCCAGAAAAATCAAATAAAGAAATCAATAAATTAGTACGCAAAAGCTATTATTCTATGGTTCTTTCTGGGGCTGAAACTAATGCTGCTTGGCTTTTATCAAAAAAAAGATTTAACAAAATTAAATTTGAATGGGGTGAAGGCTCAAGAGAAAGATTTGAGAAGTATCATAGTGATCCTAATCAAAAACTAATTATATTAGGCTTTCACTTTCACTGTATCGAGATAATTGGTAGATATATGGGACAAGAGTTCCCTCCTTTTACGGTAATGTACCAAAAAAATGGTAATGATCTTATTGAAAACTTGATAAAAGACTATCGTGAGAGAAACCTTTATAAATGTCTTGATAGTAAAAACTTTATCTCAGTTATTAGAAGCCTTAAGAAAGGCTATACCATGTGGTACGCTCCAGATCAAGATTTTGGCTTAGAGAGCTCAGGTCTTGAAAACTCGGTTTTTGCGCCATTTTTTGGTAAACTCTGTGCTACGCTTACGGTGACTCCATGGCTTGCCCAAAAAACAGGAGCGGTTGTAATCCCAGCGTATTATGTAAGAGAAAAATGTTTGAAAAAATATAAAATTGTAACTGGTGAACCTTTAGAGTTTACAGGTGATGCTTATAAAGATGCAGAAATTACTAACAAATTTCTTGAAGATGCTATTCGCAAGTACCCAGAACAATATTTATGGCAACACCGTCGCTATAGAACAAGACCAAATGGCGAGCCTCAAATTTATTAGAGCTTATTAATATGTTTAAAAAAAAATTATTACATATAGTTAAAGGATTTTCTTTAGTTGAGCTAATGGTTGTCATAGCTATTATAGCTATTCTTGCATCTATAGGTATACCAATGTATAACAACTATATTTTAAGAAGTCATCGTAGTGAGGCAACATCTGAACTATTATCAGCATCAAATGCTGCGGATAATTTTGAGATTCGTAACGGATCTTTCCCGCCTGGTAACGACATAAACTCTTTCTACCATGCAAATTCACAAAGCAGGCTTTATAGACTATCATACTGCTCTGGAAATACATGCCCTAACGCAGATGCAGACTATACAATTACAGCTACTGCTCAAGGAGCACAAGCTGCGGACACCCCGTGCACAAATATTGAGTTACAAGTCAATGGTGCTATCGTTGATAGAACGCCTACTGCATGTTGGAATTAACAAAATATAAGAAGTAATACTTAATAAAAATCAAGGACTACTAAAAATGGCAAATTATAGTACAAATGAATTCAAAGGCGGCTTAAAAGTTTTAATAGATGGTAACCCAATGGTTATTGTGGAAAATGAATTTGTTAAACCAGGCAAAGGCCAAGCATTCAATAGAGTTAAACTTAAAAATCTACTTAATGATAGAGTTATAGAAAAGACTTTTAAATCAGGAGAATCTGTTGAAGCTGCTGATGTCGAAGAACTAACTGCTGTATACTCATATTTTGATGGTGATAGCTATGTATTTATGCACCCAGAAACATTCGAACAATATATGGTTTCTGAAGAAGGGCTAGGCGAAGCTAAGAAATGGTTAAAAGACCAAGATGAGTACCAAATAATTTTATTTAATGGCCAGCCTATCTCAATAATTCCACCTAACTTTGTAAACCTTGAGATTATCGAAACAGATCCTGGTCTGAAAGGTGATACTGCTGGAACTGGTGGTAAACCTGCAACATTATCTACTGGTGCTGTTGTGAGAGTTCCTCTTTTTGTACAAACTGGTGAAGTTATTAAAGTTGATACTAGAACATCTAGCTATGTATCTAGAGTTAAGGACTAATAACATATGCAATCTTCAAATAACTTAGTTTGGATTGATCTAGAAATGACAGGTCTTGACGTAGATGAGTGTAAAATCATTGAGATCGCGGCAATTATTACAGATAAAGACTTAAATATAGTCGCTGAAGCAGAGCCTATCGCAATCTACCAACCTAGAGAAGTCTTAGAAAATATGAATGAATGGTGTATCAAGACTCATGGTGAGACTGGGCTTACTCAAAGAGTTAAAGATAGCAAAATTTCTCTTGAAGAAGCTGAACTAAAGATTCTTGAGTTTATCAAAGAATATGTACCATATCAAAGCTCTCCTTTATGTGGCAATTCAATATGGCAAGATAGGAGATTTTTAGCTAAATACATGCCTAAAATAGATGACTACTGCCACTATAGAATGCTTGATGTCACAAGTTTAAAGCTTCTAAATGAATACTGGGGCGATGGCGAATTCTTTAATAAAAAAGCTACACATAAAGCATTAGATGATATCCAAGAATCTATCGCAGAGTTAAAATTTTATAGAAAAAAACTATTATCACTTTAAAGAGATAAGATAAATGAAAAAAATATTGCTTTTAGTTATTTCAACTCTTTTAATAACTAGTTGTTCTACCCACCCTCTTGGTATATCTGATGAAACATGGCAGAACATGACTCCTGAACAACAAGCCGATGCTTACCAAAAACAAGCTGACATAGATGCAAAACAGCATGCTCAAGAGTTAGCTTATCAACATCAACAGCAGCAGGAAATTGCTAACATAAAAGCTCATCCTGAGTATGGCCAGTATATCCAATGTGTGATTAGAAAAGGTCAATATCAAGCTTTCATAAATAATTGGAATGATATTCAAGCATTTAGTTTTGATGCTATTAAAGGTAAAACCACTACAGCTAACCTGACCTACTATCAAAACAACAATAAATTTTTTAATGAGAACCAACAGCTATATATCTCATTCACAGGAACTCAAATTAAGATTTGTAAGGACCAAAATGCTTTTTCAGATGATTGTTCTGTAATAACTGCAACGATGCCTCAATATGCAAAAGGTGCTAGAGTAAAGATAACCTCTGGAATAATTAAAGGTACTGCTAGATGCGATATGGTTTATGATAATAACCGATCACAAGGGGGAAGTCCTAATATCATAATAAATGTTTGATAATAATTCTCATTATCGTATATCACAATTAAATATCTTTTGCTATACTTGTTACACCAAATTACCTTTAAAAAGATTTCTTGAGTACAAATTATGAAATATGCTTTAGTTGGCAATCCAAACTGTGGTAAAACAACGATATTTAACTCTCTAACTGGACTTAATCAAAAAGTTGGTAACTGGTCTGGAGTTACTGTTGACAAAAAAGTAGGTACTTTTAATTCAAATAACAAAAAAATAGAAATTATAGATATACCTGGCATTTATTCTTTGTCAGTATCAGATGAAAACTCAATAGATGAACAGATAGCTTATTCTTTTATTGTCAAAGAAAAACCAAATGCAATTATCAATGTTGTAGACGCATCAAACTTAAATAGAAGCTTATATTTAACTGTGCAACTTATAGAGCTTGGTCTACCAGTGATCTTAGCTGTAAATATGGTAGATGTCGCAACTAAAAAAGGTATTGTTATACATTATGATAAGTTAGAAAAAACTCTAGGATGTAAAGTTTTACCAATAGTTGGCTCAAAAAACGTTGGTATTCAGGATCTAAAGCAGACTTTAGCAAATCCTCAAGACACTCCATGCTTTGACCTTACAAAATTCTATCCTAAAACAGTATTTGACTTAGAAAAGCAAATTAGCGAACTTCGTCATAATCATATAGGCAACCTATGGCTTACAACTGAGCTACTAGATGGTAGAGACATCCAAGTTGCACAAGAAATTAAAGCTGAAGATTTAAATACTCTAAAAAAGTCTATAGATAAAAGTCAAAACTTTGATATTGCTAAATCTCGCTATCAGGCTGTTGCAGAAATTATAGATATTTCAACAGAACGTAAAAAAGTCTCAAGAATTAATCTAACTAAAGCTCTAGATGCAATATGTATGAATAAATATTTAGGAGTCCCTGTATTTTTATTCATGATGTATCTAATGTTCCTATTCTCTATTACTTTAGGGGCTGCTGTACAACCATTATTCGATGATTTCTCTAGTGCTATATTTATTGATGGTGTTGCTTACTACTCAAACCTAATAGGCCTACCAATAACCGTCACAGAGATATTATCACAAGGATTTGGTACCGGTATTAATACTGTTTTAGCATTTATTCCTCAGATAGGATTCTTATTTATATTTCTATCTATACTTGAAGACTCTGGTTATATGTCACGAGCAGCATTTGTTATGGACAAGTTTATGCAATCTATCGGCTTATCTGGTAAAGCTTTTGTTCCTCTTATTGTTGGGTTTGGTTGTAATGTTGCTTCTGTAATGGCTGCTAGGACTTTAGAAACGCGAAAAGATCGACTAATGACAATCATGATGGCTCCGTTTATGTCTTGTGGTGCAAGGTTAGCAATATTTTCAGTATTTGCGACAGCATTTTTTCCAAACCACGGAGCATCTATAATATTCTTACTTTATATCACAGGCATAATAGGTGCCATTATAACTGGCTATGTAATTAAATTTACCTTTCTAAAAGGTGATACATCTCCATTTATTTTAGATATCCCCAATTATCACCTTCCTCACGCTAAGACAATCATGCTATATAGTTGGAATAGACTAAAATCATTCCTTATCCGTGCAGGTAAAGTTATTGTACCTGTAGCAATTATTGTAGGTAGTTTAAACAGTATTTATGTAACTAAAGACGAAACTCTTCTAAGCTATGGAAGTAAAGAAATCACACCTATATTAAACCCAATTGGAGTTAGTAATGATAATTGGCCAGCAACAGTTGGTCTAGTAACAGGAACACTTGCAAAAGAGGTTGTTGTCGGTACGCTAAACACTATCTACACACAAGCGGATGATGATGGTATACCTAAAAGCTTCAGTGCGATAGATAGCTTTAAAGAAGCTTTGAGTACTACAATAGATAACTTTAGGCATATTGATTTTAACCCAATAACTTCAAATGAGGCTGATGCAAATATGAGTACTGCGGCTATGGGTAATATGGTTAGCAAATTTGGCTCTGGTATTGCAGCTTTCTCATACCTACTTTTCGTACTACTATATATCCCTTGTATCTCAGTAATAGGTGCTATGGTTAGAGAAGCTACTCGTGGATGGGCTATTCTATCAATAATCTGGAGTACATCTATTGCATATGTGGCAGCCTTATTAGTTTATCAAACGGCAAATATTCTTAATACTCCTGTAAAATCGATAAGTTATATTGCTGGAGCTCTTATATATACAATATTTATAATTTTTATTATGAAATATCTATCAACTAAAATAAGGTTTGTCGCCAACCTTACAGGATGTTCAAGTTGTAATACCAAGTGTTCTTAGGATTATTTTGAGATATAAATATGATTTCATCTTTCTAGATTCTTGATATCTTTAACATAGAACTATATGATTTAATATTATAAGACTTAAAAACGTATAAAAGCTTATGTTATATTTGATAGTCGGAATACTTATATGGTCTTTGATACACTTTATACCTACCTATTTTTTTAATTTTAGAAAAAAAATTATTAATATTACTGGTGAAAATTCCTACAAAGGAATCTTCTCAATACTAATAGTAATATCTATAGTTTTAATGGTAATTGGCTGGAGAACATCATCTGCTGAAACAATATACTCACTACCAGAAACTATAGCTCATCCGATCACTTTTATATGTGTAACAATAAGCTTTTTGCTATTCTTCTCAGGGCGTCTTAAATCAAGAATTATCAAATTCATACATAACCCTCAGTTGGTAGCTGTCATCACATGGGGAGTAGGTCATATAATTAGCAATATAAACCTAAAAGCAATAATCCTATTTGGAGGTCTAGTAATATGGGCTATTATCTCAATAATACAAACAAATAATAGAGATGCAAAAGTTCAAAAAAGCCTCCCTGAAAAGTTTTCTATAAAATCAGATATCTTAAATATTTTGGTTGGATTAATCGCACTCTGTATATTTATATTTTTGCATCCATTTATAGCAGGAGTTAAATTAGTTTAAAAATTTTCTTCATAAAGACCTTCCTTTTATTCATAAAAATATGATACGATGAAAAATAGTTGCACTTGAGGGTGTAGCGACATCAATTTAATTTATAAAAAACTTGAGAGGAGTTTTTATGTCGAAGTTTGTCTATGCCTTTAGTGAAGGCAATAAGTCTATGCGTGATTTACTAGGTGGAAAAGGTGCAAATCTTAGTGAGATGCTAAATAGTGGTCTTCCTGTACCCGATGGATTTACTGTAACAACGGAGGCTTGCCTTAAGTACTACGATGATCGTCAAATACTAAGCAAAGATGTTAGAGAGCAAATATTTGCTCACATTGCTGATTTAGAAAAAAGAACAGGTAAAACTTTTGGTGGTGGTAATAACCCTCTACTTGTATCAGTACGCTCTGGAGCTAGAGTTTCTATGCCTGGAATGATGGATACAGTTCTAAATCTAGGCTTAAATGATGAAGTTGCCAGAGCGATGGTAGCTAAGACAAACAATGAACAATTTGTTTATGACAGCTACAGAAGATTCATAATGATGTTTGCTGATGTTGTTATGGACTGTGAGAAAAAACCTTTTGACAAAATTCTTGATGATAAAAAAGAAAAAAGAAAGGTAAAAAATGACTGTGACCTAAGCGCAGCTGATTACAAAGATATTGTTGCTGAGTATAAAAAAATCTATAAAGATCTAGTTGGTAAAGAATTCCCTACAGATCCGATTCAACAGCTACTAGCTGCTGTCGAAGCAGTATTTAGATCATGGAACGCTGAAAGAGCTATCATATATAGAGAGATCAATAATATCTCTAATAACTGGGGTACAGCCGTTAATGTTCAAGAAATGGTATATGGTAACTCTGGTAATAATTCTGGTACTGGAGTAGCTTTTACAAGAGACCCTTCTACTGGAGAAAATAAACTCTTTGGTGAATACCTAATCAATGCTCAAGGAGAAGATGTGGTTGCAGGTGTAAGAACTCCTGCGCATATATCTACTCTTAAAGACAAAATGCCACAAGTATTTGAAGATTTTGTAAAAATTGCTAAAAACTTAGAAAGAGTATACAAAGATATGCAAGATATGGAGTTTACTATCGAAGATGGTAAGCTTTTTATGCTACAAACAAGAAATGGTAAAAGGACAGCTAGAGCGGCATTAAAAATAGCTGTTGATATGGCAAAAGAAGGCCTAATCACTAATGAGGAAGCTGTAATGATGGTAGAGCCTCACTTATTAGAGCAACTTCTTCACCCTAAATTTGATGAAAAAGCCCTAGCATCAAAACGCCCTCTTGGATCAGCTCTTGGGGCCTCTCCTGGCGCTGCTAGTGGTAGAATTTACTTTGACGTTGAATCATTACTTGCCGCAAAAGCTCGAGGCCAAGAGAAAACTATCTTAGTTAGAATTGAAACATCTCCTGAGGATATTGCCGGTATGAATGCTTGTAACGGTATTCTTACATTACGTGGTGGTATGACTTCGCATGCAGCCGTTGTTGCTCGTGGTATGGGTAAATGCTGTGTCTCTGGATTAGAGTCTGCGAGAATTAATGAAGAAAAAAGGACGATTACTTTTGAAAGAGGTCAAGTTTTCACAGAAGGTGACTACTTATCTCTTGATGGAACAAAAGGTAATGTATATAGAGGTATTATCAAGACTGTAGATCCTGAAGTTACTAAAGACTTTGAAGATTTTATGAAGTTTGTTGATAGCGTGCGTAAACTTCGTGTACGATGTAATGCAGATACATATAAAGACGCTTCTATCGCTAGAGCATTTGGTGCTGAAGGTATTGGGTTATGCCGTACTGAGCATATGTTCTTTGAAGAAGATCGTATCTCATATGTTAGACAGATGATCCTAGCAAAAGACAAAAAAGAAAGACAAAAAGCTCTGGATAAGTTACTTCCTGTACAACAGCAGGACTTTGAAGAGCTGTTTGAAGCAATGGATAAACTAGCTGTAACAATTAGATTTATTGATCCACCTCTACATGAGTTTTTACCTCATGAAGTTGATGAGATAGATGCTCTAGCAAGAGAGTTCAATATTAGCTATAGTGAGCTAGAAGCACGAATTGAATCTCTTAGTGAAATGAATCCAATGATGGGGCATCGTGGTTGTAGACTTGCTGTTACATATCCAGAAATTATAGAAATGCAGACAAAAGCAATCATATATGCTGCGATTTCTAGTAAGCGCATGGGTATCGATGTTAAACCTGAGCTAATGATTCCTTTAGTAAGTACTCTTGGTGAGTTTAAACTTTTAAGTGGAATTGTTAGAGAAGTTGCTGATAATATTCTTAAACGTGAGAATATGGATATTGATTATAAAGTTGGTGTAATGCTTGAAACTCCTCGTGGTGCTATTGGTGCTGGTATGCTAGCTGAAGCTGGTAGTGAGTTTTTCTCATTTGGTACAAATGACCTAACACAAATGACTTTTGGCTTTAGTCGAGATGATGCTAATAAGTTTATCAAAGATTATCTTGAGCATGGTATCTTAAGCTTTGATCCATTTGCTAGACTTGATCCAAAAGGTGTTGGTAAGCTGATGGAAATAGCTAAAGAAGGCGTAAAAGCTGTCAATCCTAATGCCAAAATGGGTATCTGTGGCGAGCACGGTGGCGAACCATACTCCGTAGGATTCTGTCATGATTTAGATCTTGACTATGTATCTTGCTCACCATTTAGAGTACCAATCGCAAGATTATCAGCAGCCCAAGCAAAAATTTACGCAGATCGTAAATAATATTTCTTTTAACTCTTAGATACTAACTATCTCTCAATTATATAAAACTGCTGTTGTTAGGTATTTGATAATAACAATTTTTAGTATAATTTCCTGATAAATATATAACTTAATATAATCATTTTACAAAAATATACCTTTTATAGAGTGATAAAAACTCTTAACTTTATAAAAAATTTTATAAAAAATCAACCGTTATGCTAAAACTAGGTTTACTCTAAAATATTATATGGCTACAATAACTGTATTAACTTTTAACTAAGAGTATTTTTACTCGAAAGTATTCTTTGTACTAAAAAGATAAGGGAAAATGCATAAAATAGTGAATTCATGTATACGAATGCGAATACATATAGACATTGTCTCTATAATTAAGATATATAGTAACAGCAAAGTTTTCTTAAACTCTGTAACTACTGTGTTCTTAAAAAAAAGCAAATCTCAAAGTAATTCTTCTCAAGCACTCCTCCCCCTCACAAAAAGTACTCTCTGTCTCTAATAGCAGGCAAAAAATAAAACATTCAAAATTTTAAATTTAAAAAAAATAATAATTAAATATCGAGGGTTAAAATGATAGATAAAATTTGGAAAAATGGCGCAATTATATCTTATGAAGATGCAAAAGTTGGTATAAATACACACTCTCTACACTATGGTTCATCAGTATTTGAAGGCATAAGAGCATATGAAACGCCAAATGGCGTTGGTGTTTTAAAACTAAAAGAACATATGGAAAGATTTGTATACTCAATGAATGTTCTTGGTATGAAATGTAAATATAGTATCGATGAGTTATGCCAAGCTGTACTAGATATAATTAAAGCAAGTGGTAAAAAATCCTGCTATATAAGACCTTTAGCATATTATGCTGAAGGTGGAGTAAGTGTGCTACCAGCAGATAATCATCCAGTAGATATTGCTATATATTGTATTGATATGGGCAAATATATGTCTGCTGACAAAGTTGACATCAAGGTTAGTAAATATATCCGTATTCACCCCCAATCAACTGTTTGTGATGCAAAAATTGGTGGTCACTATGTAAATAGTATCTTAGCCTCTAGAGAAACTTTAGATACTCATTATCATGAGTCTTTATTACTTGACTCAAATGGATATGTCGCTGAAGGTGCGGCAATGAATGTGTTTTTAATAAAGGATAAAGAAGTAATAACAACTCCTTTAGGAACAATACTAAATGGTATAACAAGAAAACTTATTATACAAATAGCTAAAGACTTAGGCTATAAAGTTACAGAGCGCTTATTTAAGGTAGAAGAGTTAGTTGATGCAGATGAAGCCTTCTTCTGTGGTACCGCAGCTGAAGTAACTCCAGTTGCAAGTATAGATGATAATAAATTAAAAAGTTCAGATCATACAATAACTAACCAAATAAAAGAAGTCTTTGAAAAAATTAAGCAAGGACAAGCTTATAAAGAAATTTTAACTTATGTAGAGGGATCTTAATATGGATAAGAAGAAAGTTTATATCTTTGATACAACTCTTAGGGATGGTCAACAATCTCCTGGAGCAGGAATGTCTTTTGAAGATAATATCACATATGCTGATCTAGCAGATAAGTTAAAAATTGATGTGTTAGAAGCTGGATTTCCTTCTGCAAGTAAGACTGACTTTGAAATAGTAAATACTATCTCAAAAAGAATGACTGAAAGGAAGTCTAACATGATTATTGCTGGACTATGCCAATTACGTAAAAACCAGGTTGAAATCACAATGGATGCTCTACGCCCTTCGCTAGAGATAGGTAAAGCAAGAGTTCATATGTATCTGCCGGTAGACCCTAATTTAGCTCAAGCAAGCTTAGGTAGCAAAAATGATAATGAACAAAATATCAAAAATGTTTACGAACTAGTTAAGCTAGCTAGTGATGAAGGCTTTGAGGTTGAGTTTAGTGCTGAGGGATACTCTAAGCTTGGTGATACTTTTGACTATGTAACAGATGTTTTTAGAGCTGCAGTTTCTGCTGGGGTTTCTGTAATCAACTGTCCAGATACTATTGGTGGAGCATGCGAAAGAGAAGGCGAAAACTACTTTGTCCATAATATGTCTAAACATGCAAAAATAATTAAAGAAGAATTTCCTGACAGGGATATAATTTGGTCAGCACACTGTCACAATGATTTAGGCTTAGCATTAGAAAACTCTATGAATGCTGTCTTTGATGGTCCTGCAAGGCAAATTGAGGGTTGTATTAATGGTGTAGGTGAAAGAGCTGGTAACGCATCTTTAGAACAATGTGTAATGTTTTTAAATCTTTTTGGTAAACAAAAAGAGTGTCACTACTACAATGATATTGATATTTCTAACTTTAAGACTATCTCTGACTTTATTGGTGAAAGGATGCTATCAAGACAACCTCATTACCCTATTACTGGTCTAAACTCTGCTAGACATACATCTGGTGGTCATACTAATGCTATTTTAAATAATCCATTAGCATACCAACCTTTTCACCCTGAATCTGTAGGTAATGAAATTAGCTTTGTTTTTGGACCTCTTTCTGGTGGTAATCATGCTAAGAAGATTATCGAAGAAAATGGTTATATTTGTGATGACAAAGAAAAAGCAAAAATTGCACAACAAATAAAAGATATTTATCATGAGCGTAGAAAAGGTATCACAGATGAAGAGCTTATTACTGCTTATAAAAAAATTAGAGCTCCGATCAATGCCACAAGTATTGATTATGGAAAATCTAATGGCGAAACATTTGTAGAGCTTAAAGGTAACTTCTTTGGTAATACAGACTATAGAATCACAGATCATAGTGAAAACTCTGCCTTATCAGCTTTATTAAAAGGTATCCAAGAGCACATTCCTGAAGTAAACATATCAGACTACTTCTCACGCTCATTAAAAGATGCTGGGATAAACTCCAAATCAGAAAGTACTATTATAATTAAAGCGGGTGAAAATAGCCCTACAGTTGAAGGAGTTGCTACTGATCAAGATATAGAAATATCTACTCTTAAAGCTTTAATTGCGGCTACAAATAAATTATTTATAGAAACAAATTATAGGAAATAATATGGCAAAGAATATTATAGATAAAATTTGGGATGCTCATGTTGTAAAACAAATACCTGATTTCCCAGATATGTTATATATAGATAGAATGTTGGTGCACGAAGTAACTTCGCCTCAAGCATTTGATAAAATTAGAGAACTAAAAATACCTATAAATAACCCAAAATCTATCATTGCAACTGTAGATCATAGTATATCAACATCTCCTATTAATCGCTTAGAGATGAAAGACAAAGTTGCTCAAGCTCAAGTTGAGAAGCTTCGTAATAATGTCAAAGAGTTTGGTCTTGATTTTTATGATTTCGAGAGCCAACATCAAGGTGTCGTACATGTAACAGGTCCTGAGCTAGGTTTTACCCTACCAGGAATAACTCTTGTGTGTGGTGACTCTCATACTTCAACTCACGGGGCTTTTGGAGCTTTAGCATTTGGTATAGGTACATCTGAAATTGGTCATGTACTTGCGACTAACTGTATACTACAGTACAGACCTAAGACAATGAAAGTTGAGTTTGTAGGTAAACCTTCAGAGTTAGCAACAGCCAAAGACATTGTAATGAAACTAATTGCTCAAATTGGTATTGGTGGTGCTGGTGGATATATTATTGAGTACACTGGTGAGGTAGTCAAAAATATGTCTATGGAAGAGCGTATGACTTTGTGCAATATGTCTATAGAATGTGGCGCAAGGGCTGGTCTAGTATCTCCAGATGAGAAAACTTTTAATTACCTTAGAGGTAAAAAATATGCTCCTCAAGGAGCTGATTTTGACAAAGCATTAGATAGCTGGAAATCCCTAAAAACTGATAAAGGTGCAAGCTACGATAAATATGTAGAAGTAGATGTTGCTAACCTTGGGCCAATGGTAACTTGGGGAATAAATCCTCAACATGCTATTAATATTTCAGCTAAGATTCCAAATCTTAAAGATATTCCAACTCATCAACATAAATTAGCTCAACAAGCTTATAGCTATACAAAATTTAATGCTGATGAAGATATTCTTGGTAAAGAAATACAGTGGGCTTTTGTCGGTAGCTGTACTAATGGTCGTATAGAAGATATGCGTGCTGTTGCTGAAGTTTTAAAGGGCAGAAAAGTAGCTAAAAATGTAACTATGTATATAGTTCCTGGCTCTGAGCAAGTTAGAAAAATAGCACTAGAAGAAGGCTTAGATAAGATCTTTACTGATGCTGGTGCTGACTTTAGAATGCCAGGTTGCTCAATGTGTCTAGCAATGAATGATGATAAAGTTCCTGCAGGCCAAAGATGTATAAGCACCTCAAATAGAAACTTTATCGGTCGTCAAGGTAAAGGTAGTATAACTCATCTTGCATCACCTCAAACAGTTGCTGCTAGTGCTGTAATGGGTAAAATTTGCAGTGTTGATAAACTATAACTAAGGAGCTATAAGAAATGCAAGCTTTTAAAAAACTAACATCTAATGCAATTCCTTTATGGCTAAGTGATATTGATACAGATATGATTATCCCAGCTAACTTTCTAACTCAAACAAGTAAAGATGGTTATGGGAATAGTTTATTTCATAATTTAAAAGAAAAAGATCATGATTTTATTTTTAACAACCCTGATTACTCCGATTCACAAATACTAATCGCAGGAAGTAATTTTGGTTGTGGTTCATCTAGGGAACATGCTGTTTGGGCTCTTACTCAAGCTGGTATAAGAGCTATAATTGCCCCTTCTTTTTCTGATATTTTTTTCAACAATGCTGCTAAAAATGGTTTGTTACTAATATCTCTAGATAAGGATATTGTTAAGGATTTATGCGATAAAGCAGAAGATCCAAAGTTTAATGTAACTATTGATTTAGAAAACCAGATAGTTTCTGCAGATAAAGATTCGTATAGCTTTGATTACGATCCTTTTCGTAAGACTTGTCTTATCAAGGGGCTTGATGATATGTCCTACCTTATCGAGAACTTAGATCTAATCAAACAATTTGAACAATCAAGAAGAGGCTAGAATGGAAAAAAATATTGCTATATTAGCTGGTGATGGCATTGGTCCTGAAGTAATGGAATCGGCAATAAAGGTTCTTGATGCTACAGCTAAAAAATATAATCACAAATTTAACTATACTGAAGCTCTAGTCGGCGGAGCAGCTTATGATAAATACAAAAGTCATTGCCCAGAAGAAACTTTAGAAATATGTAAAAACTCTGATGCGATACTTTTTGGCTCTGTTGGTGGGCCTGTTGAAGCTCAAAATGAGGAAAAATGGCAAGGCTGTGAAGCTAATAGTATCCTCGCGCTAAGAAAGCACTTTGGATTTAATATAAACATTCGTCCTAGCCAAATATTCCCATCACTAAAAGAAGCATGTCCTTTGAAAGATAGTCGTATCGCTAATGGTGCTGATATTGAGATCTTTAGAGAGCTTTCTAGAGATATCTATTTTGGGGAGCATAAAACTTTTACTGATGAAAATGGTACAAGGTGTGCTACAGATATCGCTGAATATGATGAACATACTATTAGAAATATTGTTACTCAAGCATTTGAAAGAGCTACACAACGCTCAAATAGATTGACTTCAGTAGATAAAGCTAATGTCTTAGATACATCAAGACTATGGAGAAATATAGTTAATGAGGTAGCAAAAGACTATCCAAATGTTACAGTCAATCATATGTATGTCGATAACTGTGCTATGCAAATGGTTCTTAACCCAAGTCAATTTGATGTAATGGTTACAGGAAACCTTTTTGGAGATATTATATCTGATTTAGCATCTGTACTGCCTGGATCAATTGGTTTAGTACCATCTATAAGCTTAAATAAAGATGGTTTTGGTCTTTATGAGCCTTCTGGTGGTTCTGCTTATGATATCAAAGGTCAGAACAAAGCAAATCCAATTGCACAGATATTATCAGCATCACTAATGCTTTCTTACTCATTTGGATTAGTATCAGAAGCTGAAGCTATTGCAAATGCAATTAATTTAACTCTTGAAGATGGTTTTAGAACTCAAGATATCTATACTCAAGGAACTAAATTAGCTTCTACTCAAGAGTTTACAGATGAGATTATAAAGAGATTATAATCTTATTTATCCTAATGAAATATTATGTTTATTAGCTATAGTAGTCACAATCTTGGCTACTACTCCATATACAACACCTAAAATGATCGTTATTACGCCTAGCCATAAGAAATAACTCTCATAAATACTTAGACTTACCATTGGATCAATCTTACCATCAGGCATAGCAACAAGCTGACCTAATTTACCAGATAAAGCACCTCCTAGAGCTATTGCAAGCATAAAAAAGCCCATACCTAGTGTTACTATTTCTTTTCTAAAGTAAATAGCAATCATTGAAAAACCTATTGCAGCAACTAATAACTCAGCTAAAGCTCCAAAGAAGAAATAGACAAACATCCAGTTACCATCGACAAAGCCACTTACCTGTGTCAGCTTTATCACCACATATAAACTTAGAGGCGCGATACCTGCAATTATTGTTCCTATAGAGTATTTATAAGGTACAGATAAGTGTTTTACACTCTTTTTGTATAAAATAGCTAATAACGGACTCAAAACGATTAACCAAAAAGAATCTAAAGATGCATAAGTTGCTGGAGATACATCAAACCCTATCAAGTTAAGTGAAACATTATGCTTTGCAAATAACACTAATGTCGAAAACATTTGGCTATAGACAATAAAATAAATCACCGCTTCAATAACTAAAATCACCCCTATTACTTGTAGAATAGTCTCTTTGCGATCACAAGCATTTCTTGCATCATTTAACATATATATGAATGTTAGAATACATAAGATTATTATCAAATATAAAGAAATATCTGTAACTTGGAATAATCCATAGCATATTAATAACTGAGCTAAGCATATTAGTGATATTAAAAGCTTAACCTTAGTAGTCATTGGTGGTGTATCAGACCCTATACCTTTTAAAAGCTTTGCTCGCCAGAAAAAGTTTGATATTGCAAGAAACATACCAATAACACATATGATGAATGCATAAGAATAACTAGTATATTTTGCAATTATTGGTGTAAATGCTATAGCAAGAAAACCACCAATATTTACTCCCATATAATATACTGTAAATGCTGAGTGAGACTGTGATGGATTATCATCAAAAATTCTTGAAATTAGTGAAGTTGGTGCAGGTTTAAAAAGCCCATTACCAACTATTATAAGTGATAAAGCCCAATTTACATGACTTAAATCCGTTGATATTGCTAAAACAATATAGCCTAATAATAAAAATACCGCACCTATAACTAAAGCATTTTTAACACCTATATATTTATCAGATAAATACCCACCTATCGTTGGTGTGATATAGATTAGTGAAGCAAATATTCCAAAGATTAAATACCCTTGTGACTCACTAATATGACTAGCTGTTATAAAAAGCATAAAAAGAGCTTGGAAACTATAAAAAGCATACCTTTCCCATAACTCTACAAACCATAATACAGAAAACTGCCTTACTTTTATGTCTTTTATCAAAACTATCCTCTACTTAATATTTAAATTAAAGAGATAATTTAACCTAAATAATGCTAAATCTAAAGGATATTTTATTTTATAAACTATAAATTGACTCTAATCATCTAGTCACATAAACTTTTTTATACACTAACTCTATTTCTAAAGAAATGGTTATAGATAAACTTGACGAAAAATCTTTTCGAATTCATGTCGCAAATAATGCAGTAATATCTTTTGACTATAGTACAAATCACCATGGTCAATTTAGACTTTATGACGGTAATAATATTGTTGAATGTTGCCCTATACAAACAACATCATTAAAAACAAAATACTATCATGTAGAATGGCTACTAGAATCAAACAAAGAGTATACTCTCAAAATAACTTGTGATATCCAAGATTTGAATATTGAAAATGGCTGGATATATGATGATACATTACTTGAGTATGGAGGAGTTTGCTTTAGCCTTAAACATGGACAATTCCAGTCACATCACTCTCATGATAACTCTAAGCTAAAAGATACCAAACACCTACAATATCACTTTACAGCAAAAAAAGCTTGGTTGAATGATCCTAATGGTCTGGTTTACTTTAAAGGTAAATATCATATGTTCTATCAGCACTACCCTTATGGTAAACATACCGCAATGCTGCACTGGGGACATTCTGTTTCTGATGATATGGTACATTGGCAACATTTACCTATTGCTATTTATCCACAAAACGATCTTGATGAGAGATATATAGGTGGAGCTTTCTCAGGTAGTGCCATGGTTGTTGATGATGAATTATTTCTTGTCTATACAGAGCATTTTGAGGATCTAGAAAATTCTCCTGATATTTTCATCGAAAAACAAAATCTAATAAAAAGTAAAGATGGTATACATTTTTCAAAACCTAAAACTATTGTTAATCGTAAGCCTGATTTTTGCTCTTATGATTTTAGAGATCCTAAAGTATGGTTTGATAAAAATTTCAACTGCTATTATATGGTGATTGGTACTTATGCAAACAGCTTCCCAAGCGTTGCATTGTATAGATCTGATGATGCTAAGAGCTGGCACTATCATAGCATCTTATTTCAAGAAAAAACTATCTCTGGGAGAACACTAGAATGCCCAGATTTATTTTATCTAGATGGCAAGTATGTACTAGTGCTTTCAATTTTTACAACAGAAAATAAAAAGGACTTCGATTATAAGTCTTTCTATTATATTGGTGATTTTGATGGTAAATATTTTTCAGCTAAGACACCTGCTACATATATAGATTCTGCAAAAGAGTTTTATGCCCCACAGACTTTTGAAGCTAACGGTAATAGGTATGCTATTGGTTGGATGAACTGTTGGGAAGATCATAAAAACCGAGCAAAAGAAGATTCAGCTGGTGCAATGAGTCTAATGAGACAATTCAAGGTAGTGAATAATAAGCTTATTTCCTACCCTACTGATGCTTATAATAACCTTAGAGTGCAACGTTTACAGATAGAAAACTTTAACAAAAATATTGATCTCCCATCAGATCTTATTGAACTAAATTTAGAGTTTAATTCAAACAATACGTGGCAGCTAGAGCTTTTAAAAGATAATCAAGGATCTGTGATTGATATTTGTTATCAAGATAGCCAAATCTCAGTAAAAAATAGCCTTAATCAAGTTATGAATGAAGCTTTTATAAAAGATATAAGTTCAGAAAACATATCTGTAGATATCTTCTTAGATACAACAAGTATTGAGCTTTTTGTTAATAAAGGTCAAGAATCTATCACAATGAGATTTGAACGCTCCAGCAAAATAGAAAATACTATGAAGATTAAAGTTGCAGACCAAAAAAGTCTAACTATCAAATTATATGAACTAAATTCAATATGGCAATAAAAACTAGAGAGAATACAAATGGCATCAATTAATACAAATAATCAATTATCGACATTCACTGTTCCAGAAAGTTTAATACTAAAAGCTGTGAGCATCTGTTTCTTCGCAGCATTTATTACAGGAGGCTTTGGTGCAATACTTGGACTAGTATCACCACAGATATCTAGTCATTATGGCGTTAATGTTTCTCATATTGTTTATATTGATGTTTTAAATATATTAGGGCTTTTGGTAGGTAATGCTTTAAGCTCAAAAACTATGAGCTCTTTAGGTTGTAGAAACACGCTACTCATTGCCCTGGTAATCGGTCTAATTGCACAATTTACTATCGCTGCTGGATTTCCTTTATATATCTATGCTATTTGTGCTCTTTTAAATGGTACTTGCGTAGGCTTTTTGGTACCGGCTGTTAGCCAAACAATCCATGCAGCATATACAAAAACTGGTAAAAGTGAATCACGCTTAAATGTTTTAAACTTTTTCTTTGGTGCCGGCTCGGCATTTGTACCTTTTGTCGGTGGTCATATAGTTGAGCAATTCTCATGGCGTGCAGTGTTTATAGGTATGGGTTGTTTATATTTGATCCTATTTATTATTATCTTTTTATCAAAATTTGAAGAAAAAGCAGCTGTAACTATTAGTGATGATCTAGTTGATGAATCTGATACAGCTAAACCAAAACTTTTAAATATAAGTGTAGTTCTAATAGCTCTAGCTATAATGATTTATGTATATATTGAGTATATTGTTTCATATTGGTTCTCACCATATTTACAAGAGGCTAAACATGTAAGTGTTACAGATGTTGGACTAGTTATTGGTCTATTTTGGGGAATTATTGCTATTTCTAGACTAATCGTAGGTCTATTTGTACTTACAAAAATTAAGCCTGCTGTTTATATTATGATTAGCTCATTTATTACTCTAGTTGGATTTATCATATTCTTAATTGCTAATAGTCTTACAGGATTTATAATAGGCGGTATAGTACTTGGTTTTGGTTGTGCTGCAATGTTCCCAACACTTCTTGGATACGGTATCAATAATGCAAACTACTCTAGTCCAAAGATCTCCTCTTTTTTAATAATGTCAGGCTCTATAGGTGCTTCAATTTGTTTATTTATTTCAGGATTCTTAGGTCAACATATCGATAAGCAAGTACCTATAATTCTTGGACCTATACTTTGTGTGATTATAATTATTTTGGTATTTATTACTCATACTAGAAAAGCAAAACTTTCTAAATAAAAAACCTCTCACTTTATTTTATATTTTCAGTAGTATTTTTGATACAATCTAAAACTGTTTATAAGACAAATATTTTTAAAAATGCTTAGTATAATTCAAAGAGTCAGTTGTGCAAATGTAATTGTAGAGCAGCAAAAAGTTGCTGATATAAATAAAGGTATCTTAGCCCTAGTATGTGTTGAAAAAGAAGATAGTCACCAAAACTTTGAGAAAATGGCTGAGAAAATCCTTAAATATCGTATATTTGAAGATGAAGCTGGTAAGATGAACTTATCCCTTAGAGATATCCAAGGAGAGATAATTCTTGTACCGCAATTTACTTTAGCTGCCAATACTCGTAATGGTAATAGACCTAGTTTTAGTGACGGCTGCCCTCCTGATATTGCCAAAGGTAAATTTGAAGAATTTCAGAAAATCTTCAAGAGTAAATATGAAAAAGTCCAATCTGGAATATTTGGTGCTGATATGAAAGTATCACTAACTAATGATGGACCAGTAACTTTTAGTTTTAAGATTTAGTAATTAGTAAAACTATAGATGACTTACTTCTTGTAGAAAAATAAATGCACATTAGCGATTAGTAATTTCAAAAATGAATAATAAGAAAATAAAACTGTTTGAACAATGTGAGTTTTTTATTTTCTATTTATTTTGAATTACGTTAGCGTAGTGCTAGGCAGTTTTGCATACTTTTTCTGCCATGAAAAAAGTATGTCGCTATAGCTTACAGAGTAAGCAGCGAAAAAATTAAAATTAAGGATTTTAAAAATGCAAAAAAGAATTTGTATAATTGGTGGTAATGGTGAAATGGGTCAGATGACTCAAAATATCTTTAGTAAGTTTTTACCTGAATATACTCTAACTATTTTTGGTCAAAATGATTGGCAGAATCCTGAGCAAAAGCTTACTAATCAAGATATTGTAATACTATCAGTACCAATATATATGACAGATGAGATTATTAAAAAGACTATCCCTTACCTCTCTGAAGGAACAATTTTAGCAGACTATACTAGTATCAAAAAAGAGCCTCTAGATAGCATGTTAGCAAATTATGACGGTCCAGTTGTTGGTCTTCACCCTATCTTTGGCCCAACTATTAGCTCTCCAGATAATCAAGTAATTGTAGTCTGTGATGGTAAGCAACAAGATAAGTATCAATATTTTATCGATGATCTAGCAAGGATTGGCTTTAGTATGGAGAAAATGACTGCCGAAGAGCATGATGAAGCTATGACTTTTATCCAAGGTATTGAGCATTTTAGTGTATATTGTCTTGGAATGTTTCTTAAGCATAAGAATGTTGATATTCAAAAAATGCTAAAGCTAGCTAGCCCAGTATATAAGATGGAGCTTAATATTGTTGGAAGGCTTTTTAGTCAAGGTCCTGGACTATATGCTGATATTATTATGTCTGATAAACAAAGACAACAAACTATCGCCGAGTTCGCGGAATTTGTAAATTCTAATGCTGAAAAAGTATCTGATGGAGATAAGCAAACATTTATCGAGAATTTTAAAGCTGTTAAAGAGTGGATGGGAGATTTTGCTCCACAATCATATAAAAATACAGATAAGCTACTACTTAAAAAGAAAGGTTATTGATGCCTAGTGTTCATAATACTACTAATCCAAAAGTATTCTGAAAAAATGTTCTGTCATCAACTATGTTAATAATTATAGCTTATAAAATTTTCAAATCTCTTTTTAAATCTCTAATTTTAGCGTTAGCTATAACAATAATTTTTCTCATAACAGCAATAAGAGCAACCATCTTCTTTTTTCCACTTTCGACAAGTTTATTGTAAAAAGTTCCAAGCTTTCCATTACTCCTAGAAGCTGTCATAGCAGACATAAATAATACTGGCTTTAAGTCAGCTCTACCACCATAAGTTTTCCTATAACCAATCTTCTTACCACTTTCATAAGCATAGGGAGCGACTCCAGCTAAAGAGGCTATTTGCTTACGATTCAAATTGTCTAGCTCAGGCATAAGTGCAAGTAATGATACTGCAGTAGCTTTTCCCAAACCTGCAACTTCTTTAACTAACAAGTCTCTTGCTTTTGTTAAATATTCACAGTCCTTTATAAGATTATCTATTAAGCTATCTAGAATAGCAATTTCTTGTTCAAGGAACTCTATTACTCTTTGATGAGATTCTTTTGTACACTCTTGATCTGGAGCTTGAATCCTGTTCTTTTCAGCAGCTAATTGTTTCTTAAGGTCTTGCTTTCTAAGTGTATATTTTACAAGCTTTTGAAGATTATTCTCATTAGGTTTATAGCAATCGAGGTGAGCATGTCTTTCATAGCCATATCTAGCTAAACCTATAGCATCAATATTATCTGATTTAGCTAACTGTCCAGTTGAACGAATAAAATGTTTAACAACACGAGTATTAGCTCTATGTACTATAATTTTTTCAACTAATAAATATTCAAGCAAAGCTTTTTCATACCCTCCTGTAGTCTCTAGAACCACAAGACTGTTATCTTTAAGTATAGGATGTTTTTCTAACAGATCATTAAAACCTTTAGAATTATTAAGATATTTAAAAGTTTTTTTACTACCATGTATAGCTACTACAAAATCATTTTTTGACATATCAATACCTATGAAATTATGATACATTTTTAAATATCTCCTTAGTATATTTGTTCTATGTTTACGATTGTAAGCGGTCGTTATAGACCATCCAACTATTCAAACGTATTAAGGAGATAACCTAAGTACCTTGATGACAACGATTGCTTAAATCTATCCTATGACGGTCGCTTAGGTTATAACTAAAGTTTTACACTTTAGTTTGACTCCTTAAACATAAATTATAAAGAAGATTTAACTTACAATCCTATGGCTTGACCATAGGATCTACTCATGATTAGTTTTAAAATTAGATTCTACGATCAAGTCGTAGAATGACAGCTTGGACGTTTTTATTTATGTAGTGTCAGATTAATGTAATAAGATAGTTCATCGCGCTGCTATTACAATAAAGATAATTAATTAAATAGTTGTAATAGGTTCTGTGCACAAAAATAAATTCTCATCGAAGCCAAATAAAAGTACAAGCTAATTTAATCATACCCAGATATGCTGAAATGGTTTTATCAAACCTAGAAAATACTCTTCTAAAATGCTTAATTTTAGAAAAGAAATTCTCAATCAAATGTCTTTCTTTGTATATTTGAATATCAAAATCTATAGGGTTTATAGTATTTGATTTGCAGGGAATAACAGCTTCAGAGGATATATTTTGAATATGTTCTCTAATTTCATTAGAGTGATATGCTCTATCAGCGATAACTTTTGTATTATATACCTTCTGTAGTAGGTCTATTGCCACTTTACTATCATGAGTTTTACCTTCTGACAGTAATACTTCCAGCGGGTTGCCTAAAGCATCGGTCATAGCATGAATCTTGGTGGTTACTCCACCAACTGATCTACCAATTGCTTGGTTATCATTCTTGTCATATCCTGTAGCACAGGCATGTGCTCTTGCTATCGTTGAGTCAAGCATAACTTCTTGTAAATCAGGATTTTGCACTGACTTAAATAATTTAGAGAATATGTCTTTATCACTCCAATCCTTAAAACGCTTATGTATTGATCTATATTTACCATAATAAAATGGTAACATTCTCCATTGGCAGCCTGTACGTAATACATAAAATACTGCTTCAATAAACAATCTTAATTTGTCTTCATCATTGGTATGTATACCTTTTTGTGATTTTAAGAATAATAAAATACTTGACCAGAATACTTCTTTTATATGATAATGCATTTGCTAAACCCTTGGTATTTATTGTCTTTCAACTTCTAAATAACAACGGTTTAGCTATCTTCAATCTAATTTAGCTTTTTTTGTGCACAGAACCTAGTTAAAAAAGAATCCTTTAGCCAAAATTTTTAATAATCTCTTTAACTAATTTTTTACCTTTAATAGGATTAAACATTATAGAACTTAGCGATAAATGATCAGCTCCTGCATCTATATATTTTCTAGCATCTTCAAGAGTATAAACTCCACCACCACCAATTATAGTAATGCTATCACCAAACTCTTCTCTAGCTTTTTTGATAGCAGGCAAACTATATTCATGTAACGGATAACCTGAAATACCGCCCTTATCTGTAGGTATAGTATTACATAAATGAAAAGTTGTAATACCTACTGCAAGGTACTCTCTAATCTTAGCATTATGATCTACAGTTGGTGGCATTTTGATACTGATATTTCTATCTTCAAATAAAGATGCTAGCTCAGTTGGAAAATCGACAATACTAGCATTTGGGCAACCTATATTTATCTCAATATTTTTATGATTAGCAAACTTTGGTAATTTTAAAGTTTCTGCAAAGCTATGCCAGTCTGCTATCTCTAGTGCCGCTAATGATATTATATCCTGAGCTCTCTTAGGTGGATTTGCATTTGCCAGTCCAGGATTACGTAAACCAATTTTATTACGCCAAGCATTTTTCTCTACCTTGCGAATAGTTTTAATTGCTTGTTTGATAAGTCCCCAACGTCTACTTACTGTAAAAGATCCATAGACATTAGAAGTTTCTCTAAACTTAAGATATTTGCCAAACGGCGGTGATATTATGATTTTCTTTAGATTATGATTTCGCATAGAATAAAGCTCAAAAACATTTTGGAAATTCTAACATCTTATAAACTCTTTGCATAGTATTATCAAAAACTGACATTGACTTGTTATAGTATTTATTCTATATTTATATTATGCATTTAAAATACATAATATAATTTACTAAGGAGATAGATATGGCAAAATTTATAAATTTTGTTGAAGGTGCTGACTTTAACCAAGATAAAGTTATTATAAAAAAACTAATAGAAACACCTCTGACTAAAGAGATGCAAGTGAGCATACCCAAAGATATAACAATGAAAGAGCATGCTGCTCCACACCCAATAACTATCATGTTAGTTAAAGGAGATCTTAACTTTTATATAGGTGAGGAAAAACATAATCTAAAAATTGGTGATTTAGTCTACCTAGAGCCAAATACTATGCATAGCTTAGAAGCTATAGAAAATAGTATTATCCGTCTATCATTAGCAAAAACAGACTCAGCTGAACATGTTAAAAAGATAGTAGATTAAAAATTTTATAAGCTAAATTCCCTTAACTTCTCAACTATATTTTCAGCACGTAGAAGAGGTCTACCTACTATGATATAGTCAACGCCAAGCTCTTTAGCTTTTTTAGGTGTCAAAGCATTAAAATGATCATCACTTAAATCACTCTCAAGCCTTACACCTGGGACATATAACTTGATTTTATCCCCAAACTTAGCTCTAACATCAGTAACTAAATGTGGATGACATATAAAGTTTTCCACACCTAAATTCACACATCTTTCAAATTTAGCTAGGCTATCTGCTTTATCAAAGTTTGCATCACTACTTAATGTAATCACTGCTAATGGAATAGCCTGTGTATCAGCATTAAGAGCTGCTTTGACCATTTCATCACTTGCAGTACCGTGAAAAGTAAAGTACTTAAAGTTTGGAATAGCTTTTGAATAATTTTCTATCGCAGTCTTAACTGTATTTGGAATATCATGAAACTTAAAATCTAAGAAGATATCTTTATCTCCTACTAGCTCATGAATTTCTTTAAATGATAGTGTCGAACATAAAATATGACCTATTTTGACACAGTCAACATGCTTTGAAACAGATGCTGTCTTCTCTAAGTCTGATTTAGAGATACCATCTGCTGAGAACATTATTTTCATTGAGTTTCTCAAAAGATTAATCGATGTTGAAACTATATATTAGTTCAATTTGTGTCGATAGTAAACTATATTTTAAAGTTAGTATTTTGTAGTTATTGAAATATTAAAGATAGTACTAGAATTAGTTAGTTTTTTTGATATTTTGTAAGCTATTAGCTATTAAACCTAAATATTTAGGATCTTGTGGAATCCCTTTAAGATCTTGCTTCTTGACAAGTTTTTTCAACTGAGATTCTAGGTTTTTATTTTTATGAATCGATGTAATATTTTTACTTATTGCTGGATATAGTTGCTCATCAACTTTCTTAATCTTATCGCGATAGTTAGTCAAACAATCTGAACCTTGTTGCTCAAGTTGCTGTTTTGTCGCGTTATTTAGATAATAATTTTCTATCTGCTTTGATAAATCCATTTGTAATTGAATAAATATTAAAAATGAATTCTTTTCTAGCTTATTTTGCTTTGCTAATTTTTCAGCATTTTGTAGCACACGCACCTCTTGACTAGCATCGTAAATAGATCCTTTAATCTTTGATTTACATATCCCAACACCTTTCATTAGTTCTGCTCTTTGTACCAAAAGATTAAGTGGCTTATTAACTCCAGCATAACAAACTCCTAGTAGCATAGAAAACAATACTAGTACTTTAATCAACCTTTTCATTTTTTATCCCTTATATATTTTTAGTGATGTTTGTAACTACTAAAAACTAAACCTTACAAAATTTTAACTGTGTAATACTATATTGTGATCTATAATTACTATTATAAATATCTTTTACAACAAAACTAGGAGTACTAGATATGTTAAAAAAATCTTTCTCAATAATCTCAGCTCTAGCATTATCATCTTGTAGTGTTTTAGGTATAAATGATACTCCTCAAGCTAAATATACAAATATTAAAAAAGACAAGGACTACTCTGTTAGAGTTTATGCCCCTCTCACAGAGGCTCAAGTAACAGTAGAAGATCCAAATTATAAGTCAGCTGTAAATAGAGGCTTTGGTTATCTGTTTAAGTATATAACAGGAGCAAATATATCTAAGAAAGATATTCAAATGACAGCACCTGTTAAAATAGAACAAACATCACAAAATATAGAAATGACAGCACCTGTTATGATAAAAGGCGATGATAAGATATGGACTATAGCTTTTGTATTACCTGCTAAATATACTCTAGAAAACGCACCAAAACCAACTAATAACAGAGTAAAGCTTGTTGAAAAACCTGAAACAAAAATGGCTGTCATTACATTTAGTGGATTCTTAGACAAAGATTCTATAGATTCTAATACCGAAAAGCTTAAAGCATGGATAAAATCTAATAACTATCAAGTCACTGGTCAACCAGAAGCAGCGGGATATAACCCACCTTGGACTATACCATTCTTACGCACTAATGAAGTTATGATACCTATTAAATAACCAATCTCATCATGAGAATTTCTTAATATATCTAATTTTTCAAAATAAATTAAAATAATATTTACTAATCTAAGTACATCTTTTTAATTTCTGATAGAATAAATCAAATACAAAAACTCAAATTTATAGATAAGAATATGGAAAAAGTAAGTTTTAAATCTCACGGTTCAAATATCGCGGCTTTACTATACAAGCCTGAAAACTTTAACGAAAATAACAAATACCCAGCAATAGTTCTTTGTCATGGTTTTGCTGGTTTTAAAGAAGTACTACTTCCAGCATACGCTGAAGCTTTTGCTAAAGCAGGATATATAGTTCTTAACTTTGATTATAGAGGATTTGGTGAGAGTGAAGGTGAAAGAGGTAGATTAGTACCAAAATTACAAATAGAAGATATCAACTCAGCGATAGACTATGTTACTAGCTTAGACTTCGTTGACTCTAGTAAGATCGGACTATGGGGAACTTCATATGGTGGCGCAAATGCTATCACTGCAGCAGCTCAAAATGATCTAGTTAAATGTCTATCTGTACAGCTAACTTTTGCTAATGGTGAAAGAGTAATCACAGGCGAGATGTCTACTGAAGAGAAAGAAAAGTTCTTTGGAATGATCGATAAAATGTTAGCTAAAAAAGAAAAAACTGGTAAGGAAATGATGGTTCCTTTACATAAGGTTCTAACAGATGAGCAATCTTTAGGTTTCTATGAAAGATATAGTAAAGAGTATGATGCTTTTGATATTAAGATTCCATTCCTTACAGTTAATGAAACTATCTCACACAAACCTGAAAACTATATAGGCGATTTAAAGATACCTGTATTAATAGTTGCTTCAG
This sequence comes from Francisella sp. LA112445, assembly GCF_012224145.1. Classification (NCBI taxonomy): domain Bacteria; kingdom Pseudomonadati; phylum Pseudomonadota; class Gammaproteobacteria; order Thiotrichales; family Francisellaceae; genus Francisella; species Francisella sp. LA112445. The sequence goes on along the minus strand of NZ_CP041030.1, from coordinate 27,900 downwards.
ATACAGATTCTGTAAACCCTGTAGAAGAGTCTCATATCCTATATGAAAAAGCTAATGATCCTAAAGAGCTTATGGTTCTAGAAGGTGTTAGTCACTATGAATGCTATGAAGGTGAGCCCTTGCAGCAAATACTTACTAAACAAATAGCTTGGTTTAATAAGTATATTAAATAATTTTCTTAGAATATTTTCTAGCTTTAATCAAATTAAATTAAGCCAGTGATATTGAATAGTTTAAATGATTCTTATTTAACATTTCTTGTAATGCCAACTCTACAAGTAATCTTTTAGATTGCCCTAAAGCTTGAGCTATTTTTATAGCTTTATCTACGCTTACAGATTTTCTATTATTTTCTATATCACATAAGTACTGTTTAGATACTCCTAATTTTTTGGCTAGCTCAACCTGAGTCAACTCCCCACACTTACGTAAAGATGCTATAGTTTCGCCAAATGTAGGCTTACCCCCCAAGACATCATCTAATATATTTAAAGCTTCTTTACTCATAATAAGCTCCTTAATACTTGTGTTTATTAACTTCTATGACTTCAATATAGTTTAATTCTATATTTCCATTATCATGTTGTTTATAAATTGCTCTATATGCTTTATTTAACCTTACTGAACGTTGCCCTTTTCTGTCTCCATGTAAAGGCTCATCATGGTAGCCTTTTAATTTTCTTGTTTGAAGCAAACCAATCTTACTAACAGTAGCTATCCATGTTCTAAGGTTGATTACTATATGTTTTGGTAAACGTTTAATATCTTTAATAGCTTTACTATTTATCTCAACCTTTCTAGTATTCATAAGACTTTTAAAGTTTATTTATACCCATATAGTACTCCTTTAAAGTGTACTTTTCAATATTTAGGAGTTACTTTTCTTCTCCCTTCATTCAAATATAGTTTAGAATAACCCATTATTTTTTCAAAAAACTCTTCAAATGATCTAAAAACCAAGTGTATCGAACAGGTAGATCTTTATATTTTTTATATAAAACATATATGCTCTCATATGTCGGAACTTCTAAATCTAGAATTTTCAACTTATCAGAATATTCTGAGTTCTCTACTGTAAATCTAGGCAATATCGTAAAGCCTAGACCTAGAGACACCGGTAATAAAATCTGACTTAACTGATTAACATAACCAGTCTCTCTAACACCTTTTAAACTACTATGAGATTTGTTGTTATTTTTAAATATTTTCTCAAGGTAATATAACCCATCTGGATGATTAATAAATCCTGTATTTATAATGTCTTCTAAAGATTTCTCTTGTTGTCTTTTTGAGATCACTACTACAAGTTCTTGGACACCCACCTTTAATTGTGTGAACTGTTCTGAGTCTTGTTTATTTGTCACTATACCAATATCAATATCATTAGAACTAAGCATATCTATAATTTTCTTGTTTGGTATAGACTCTAGTGATATCTTAAGATCTTGATGTTTAGTTTGGTACTCAAGAAAAGGCTTATATATCTGTATTAAAATGCTTCCAGAGCAGCCAAATTTACACTCTCCTTCATAAGGATAGTCATGCCCTATTTCTGATACTAACTCTTGTTCTCTATCTCTTATATCTACAGCATATTTATAAAGCAAATGCCCTGCTTGGGTTAACTCAAACTTTTTACCAGTATTATTTATGATTGTTTTGCCGATACTTTGCTCGAGCTTGTCTATATGTTGGCTAACTCCTGATTGAGTCATATTTAGAAGCTTCGCAGTCTTTGTATAGTGACCAACCTCAACTAACTTTAGGAAAGTATTGAGAAACTTACTATTAATCATTTTTTATAATCAAAACTATTATTTTTAATAATTTTACATTATAACACTTAAACAATATAATCATCACATAAATTAAAGACTCTAATTAAAAAAGGAAGAAACAATGCAAAACACATACCCAAGAAATTTCTCACACATTGGAATATCTGTACCAGATCTTGAGGCAGCTGTTAAATTTTATACTGAAGTTTTAGGCTGGTATACGATTATGAAACCTACCGAAATCATTGAAGATGACAGCGCTATTGGAGAAATGTGTACTGATGTTTTTGGCGCAGGCTGGGGATCATTTAGAATCGCTCATTTATCTACTGGTGATCGTATTGGGGTTGAGCTGTTTGAGTTTAAAAACCAAGAAAATCCAAAGAATAACTTTGAATACTGGAAAACAGGTATTTTCCACTTCTGTGTCCAAGATCCTGATGTTGAAGGATTAGCTCAAAAAATAGTTGATGCTGGTGGTAAACGTAGAATGGCTAAACCTAGATTTTATTATCCTGGTGAAAAACCATATAGAATGATCTATATGGAAGACCCATTTGGAAATATCTTAGAAATCTATAGCCATAGTTATGAATTACACTATTCTGCTGGTGCGTATAACTAAGGTATAGTTAACTACATATAAGAACCTCGTACTGGATTTATCTCCTTTATATTTCATATGCTAGTGCAGTTGTTGTAATCGTTGTTATCGGTAGCTTACCTGGTTGACTTACATTAGTACCATTTAGTTGGAACTGAAGCTGGAGACTCAAGTTTTTATATAATTTAGCGGATAATATAGTATTACTCTGATAGATAAATACATTAGGATTGACCGTATTATTATTTTGATAAGCATAGTTAACTATAAAGTCTTCTTTAAAACTTGAATCTTTCGTAAAGTTCCATACATATTGCACACCTGATTGTGCACCAAAACCATTAGTAAATTGACCAGTGCTGTTAAGTTGGCTTTGTGTTAAGCTTGGTCCTGCTGTTACATTTAATGACATATTATCATTTTTATACAAAATTCTCTTATAACCTGCAGATTCCATAAAGACATAATTAAATACATCTAACTCATCACGTAGTACATTTAAATTACCGTATACCCCATTTCTCTTATCATAATCCCATGAGCTTTTCGCGCTTAGCTGAGCCCTATTTACTCTAACCCCTGATTTATCAGAAACTGTATCATCATGGCTATATAAGTAATTAAAGAGTAAATTATTTTGCCACTGCTCTGTTGGATTATAATTAATATTTATTCCAACATTTAAGTTTGTAGTAGCACTATTACCTGTAACAATACTTCCACCTAAACCGATAGATGTACCTTTCCAAGGACTAGTGTCTTTTTTATCATCTTTTAAGGCTTCTTGCTTAGGTTTAGAAGATGCTTCCTCTTTCTTTTCTGTGTTATCTTTTGGAGTGGTTTGAGTGGCCTTTTTAGCCTCTGTTTTATCTGCTACATTATCTTTAGTTGTAGAAGTTGTTTTATCTTGTTCTTCTTTGGCTGTATCATCTGATTGCTCTGCTAATTTTTTATATTTCTCAGCAAGCTTTTTATACTCTAAATATTTCTGCATAGCCTCTTGTTTGGTGATCGCTTCTAACGGCGTAGAAAAACATAAAAATGCAAAAAGCACTATAATGAATTTCTTAAAATTGCCACCTTGCATTGAGTATCCATTTCAGAGATAAAAATATCATTGCTAGTAGAGTAACATATTTTATAAAAACACCAATATATTTGAAGTCTAGCAGATTAAATATTATCCCGTTTTGCTTCGCAATCCACCCCATCACACTTCGACTCCGCTCAGTGACCATGAAGGGGAATTTCTACACATTAGGGTTAGTAGTCTCAAAAATAAATGACTCGAAATAAAACTATATAAAAGTAGTACGTCATTCCGTCAGGCTTGACCACGGAATCTAGCAAATAGCTTATTAATAAGCTATTTTGATCAAGTACTACTTTTAAACATAGTAGATATTTTAGGCTACGTTAGCGTAGTGCTAGGCAGTTTTGCATACTTTTTCTGCCATGAAAAAAGTATGTCGCTAAAACTTACGTAGTAAGTGGCGAAATATTATGATTTATTACATTCAAGATATTCTATAAGCCTTCTTTTAACAGCATATATCTGCTTTTTAAAAGTATTTGGTTGTCTAGGATGAATAACCTTTGTTAAATCTATCTTTAATTCATCTATAGCATTTTCTAGCCTACTTATATCTTCTTCAAGAGCAGGTAAGTCACAATTTATAATATCTTGTTGAGATGCAATGATTAAAGTAATTTTTTGTTCAATTTTTGCAAATAACGTTTGTAAAGACGGCCTTAAAAAAACTAATTTTTTATCTAAAGCATCATAAAGTTCGGCAGAGGAGTTATAAGCATCTATATAAGCAATAAGCTCACAACTATTAGATTCAAGATTATAAATATTCCCTTGTTGTCGTATAAATAATTTATTAACTTCTTGTATATATTCCTTTTTCTCTTCAGCACTTAACTTAAACAATAATTGTTCTAAATGTAACTTACATCTAATAACTTTAGTTTTAGTTTCTGATAGCGTTGTCCATAAAGACTCTATTGTTTCCAGTTCTTTATCTAACCATTTTTGTTCACGAATATATTTATAATCTGTTTTAATCTTTAAAGAAGTAATTATGTAAGTAAAAAACGCTGTAATAAAAACTATTAAAAATTTAGTCATATAAGAAAACTCTTTTTATATCAGGTCAAAACTCATGATTAAACTCTAAGCACTGCCCTCTTTGATCACTAACAACCTTACCTTTATGATACTTCACTACCCCATTAATAATAGTTGTCTGAACTTTTGATTGGAAAGTAACATTGTTAAACGGAGTCCAACCACACTTATAGTGACAACATTCATCTGTCACAGTATGCGGATCATTAAGATCTACCAGTACTAAATCTGCCATGTAACCCTCACGGATAAAGCCACGATCTTTTACTTTATAAACTATAGCTGGAGCATGGGCTGTCTTTTGCACGACTTGCTCTAAAGTTAAGAAACCTTTATGATAATGCTCTAATACTGAGATAAGAGCCTGCTCGACAAGTGGTAAACCAGCTGGCGCTTTAAAGTAAGTACCTTGTTTCTCTTCCCAAGTATGTGGTGCGTGGTCTGTTGCGATCACATCAATAGTATCATTGGCCACACATTCTAGAAGCTTCAAACGGTCACTTTCTTCTTTAACCGCTGGATTACACTTAATACGCGCGCCTTTATCAGCATAATCTTTACGTGAGAAGAATAAATGATGAGCACAAACCTCTGCTGTGATACGCTTTTCCTCTAATGGAATAGTATTATCAAAATGTACCATCTCTTCTGCTGTAGTTAGATGTAATACATGTAATCTTGAGTTATATTTCTTTGCTAAACCTACTGCAAGCTCAGATGATTTAAAACAAGCTTCACGTGAGCGAATCTCTGGATGTAAATCCATTGGCACATCTTCACCATATTTTTCACGTGCTTTGTTTTCAAGTTCTGTAATCATTGGCGTATCTTCGCAATGCGTCACAATAAGTAGCGGACTATCTTTGAAGAAACCTTCTAAAGTCTCAGGGTTGTTTACCAGCATATTACCAGTTGAAGCCCCCATAAAGATTTTGATAGCACAAGCATCGTTTGGTTTTAGACGTTTTAACTCCTCGACATTATCATTTGTCGCACCTAGATAAAAAGCATAGTTTGCATGTGACCTAGCTGCAGCACGCTCTTTTTTCTCATCGAGGCGCTCAACTACTGTAGTAGCTGGATTTACATTTGGCATCTCCATATATGATGTGATACCACCCATCACCGCAGCGCGAGATTCTGACTCGATATCTCCTTTATGCATAAGTCCAGGCTCTCTAAAATGCACCTGATCATCTATCATCCCTGGCAGTAGATGAAGGCCTGTCGCATCAATAATTTTATCTGCTGCTTTATTTATATTTGCAGCAACTTGAGCTATCTTGCCATTCTCAACTAAGACATCTGACTTAAAAGTTTTTCCCTCATTTACAACTGTAGCATTTTTGATAAGTAAGCTTTGGTTTTGCATTTTTCCCTCCTTTATAAATCTTAGAAAATTATAATAAACCGTACTCTAAATCACCAGGTTTAAAACTAATATTTACTTTATATCCATGTTAACATGTCTAATTAGCTAATAATTTCAAATCATAAGAGAATGGACAAAATAGAAACAAACAACAACCAATACTGGCTAGATAGATGGCAAAATAATGATGTAGAAAACTTCTGTCAAGAATCTCCTAATGAGTTTTTAGTTAAGCATTTTTCTAAGCTTCAAGTAACTAGCTCATCGACTTGTTTTATGCCAATGTGTGGCAAAAGTATAGATATATTATTTTTCCTCTCAAAGGGAGTTAAAGTGGTAGGTGTTGAGTTATCAGAAAAAGCAGTTATTTCGTTTTTTACTGAAAATCACATCAAATATGAAGTTATCGAAGAGAAAGACTATAAATATTATAAAAGTGATAATGTTGTAATATATGTATCTGATATTTTCAATTTGCCTAAAATAGCTAAAAATTTACCTAGTTTTGATATTTGGTATGATAGAGGTGCGTATATTGCCTTACCTCCTGAGTTAAGAGAAAAATATGCAAAGATGATGCAAGAGACATGCTCAGATAAAACACAAATATTACTCCTAGTAATGGAGCATGACAAAGAGTCTCAGACACCACCGTTTAATGTCTCTCAAGAAGAGTTAAGCAGAAACTTTTATCCAAGGATAAATCTTGGATTAATTGATAGTCAGTCAAGAGATAGTATTCCAGACTATAGAAAAGCGGAGGGAATGACTTTTCAATATTATAAAACTTATATAAGAGAATAAAACTTATAGTATAAAAGCAAGCTATTATCTTACAAGGCCACTGAGCGGAGTCGAAGTGTGACCATAGGATCTATAATATTAAGCTAAAACTTTAAATAGATTCTACGATCAAGTCGTAGAATGACACATATTTATGAAATTAGTTATATTTTTCAAACTTCTTATTGATACTCTGCATATACTCTTCTAATGCTACTAAAGTAAAGCTGTCATCTTTATTCATAATTGGTAATCTAACATACTTACCATCATATCTAAGCTTAACTGTGTAGTTGCTACCATCTTTGTATAGCTCAAACTGCAAATTACTTGCATAACCTGGAGCTTTTTCTAAAGGTACTCCTAAAGTTCCCATAATCTCAAGTAACGTTAAATCATGACCTGAATAATAAGTCATCTTATATTTTGATTTACCTACAGCAGCTTTATCAAGATCACTAATTATTCTATTAGTAATCTTACCACCCATGATATAAGAAACTTTCTGCGATTTAAACTGATCTGCTAAGCCCCAACTTGTTAGAGCAATTATTTTATTAGCATCATCTTGAGATAGGCCTTTTGGTAGTGGTTTATCATGAGCTTTAGCAACAATCAAAACATCACCTATTACTAAGATATCATCTAAACCAGATATTTTATTGCCTAATATTTTTTGCCACTTTGCAAAATCAGGCGCAACTTCTTTAGTCTTGTTCTGCCAAACCGGTGAATTATAAACATACTTTTTCAATACTGCTAAATACTTTGGATAAGGAAATTGAAGAAGCTTTGAATCAGCTGTTAGAGTCATTATAGGAACTAGTTGGACTCTATCTTTGATAGCTGCTTTACCATTACCTAAAACAGGACCAGTCCCAGGAGGATAAAGACCCATTAGCAAGCTTTGCGCACTTTCAACTGTTCTATTTGTATGACTCGATAATACATAGATACTTTGGTTTTGATAGTTTTTTGGCAAAAGTTTAAATTGCTCAACATATCTCTTTCTTAGCTGTCTACCTTCGGTGTAAGTTCTGATAAAGAAGTCCCCCAGTCATAGTTCGCATTTTTGATATTCGCAAAAGGAGCTCTATCACCATGACGAGTTACCAACGATACAAAAACTAGTTTACCTTAAGAGTATGCTACAGGAATTAATAGCACGAATAATGTAATTGCTGTGACAAATTTTTTCATTTGATTTATTACCTATCATATTTAATTTGCATAATATTAGCATTTTTGAAAACTAAAGTCAGAATCAACTTAGAAAAACGCTAGAAGCATTGAAAATAAAGGGGGTTGCTAAATAAACTGATATGCTTTTTATATAATTTTAGCAGTATAAAACCTAAGGGATAAAAATCAATTCTAATATAAAAATGGCTCTAAAACTACCCTAAAAACTAATTTATGCAAAAGTTAAAAAAACACCCTTTACATATAGTAATCGAATGCCTAGAATATTTTCAATTTGTCTATTAACTTTATAAGAAGTAAATGATAAAAAATTTTTTCAGACACTTTTTTTCTTTAATTCTCACTCATCACAGTAAGGTTGTTTTATGATATTAGCTAATGATATGACTAATGCGATATTGGTTTTCCCAGATGGTACTTATTATCTAGGAAGATCAATAGGTGTTCGTGGCTGGACTGACGGCGAAATTTGTTTTAACACGTCAATGACAGGTTACCAAGAGACTCTAACAGATCCATCATATGCCGGACAGATTATCACATTTACATTTCCACATATAGGTAATGTTGGCATAAATAATGAAGATAACGAGTCACTAGGCGTATTTGCCAAGGGTCTAATTGTTAGAGAAAACCTAACTAGCCCATCAAACTTTAGATCAAAAAAACATATTGATACATGGCTTAAAAACAGAAACATCGTTGGTATATGTGGTGTTGATACTCGAGCAATCGTTCGTAAAGTACGTAAAGAAGGTGCTGTAAGGGTTGCGATACTATCTGTAAAACCAGGTGAATTTCTTGATGCAAACTATGTCAGATCAAGAATCAAAAACAAATCAAACCTAAGTGGTAGAGACTTAGCAATAAGTGTCACAACAAATAGAGAATATGACTGGAATGAGCATACTTTCTCACTAGGACAAAGAGTTTATAAACATCAAGAAAGCTATAAATACAGCGTCGTAGTTATAGACTATGGTGTTAAATACAACATCCTAAGAAACCTTGTAGATGCTGGATTTAAGGTCACAGTAGTGCCTGCTGATAGTACTTATGAAGATATTATGAAACATAACCCAGACGGTGTATTTTTATCAAATGGTCCTGGAGATCCATTTGCGACTTCTGACTATACTATGCCGGTTATCAAAAAGCTCCTAGAAGATAAAATGCCAATATTTGGTATCTGTCTAGGCAACCAGCTACTAGCTCTAGCGGCAGGTCTAAAGACTAAAAAAATGCATAAAGGTCATCGAGGTGTTAACCAACCTGTATTAGATGCAAATACTAAAAAAGTACTTATCACAAGCCAAAACCATGGTTTCGTAGTATGTGATGATACCGTTCCTGAGAATATCCAAATCCACATGAGTTCATTATTTGATGGTACTGTTGAGGGTCTGAGATTTACAGATAGGCCAGCTTTTGCAGTGCAATATCACCCAGAGAGCTCGCCTGGCCCTCATGACTGTAAGTATTTATTCAATGAATTTGCCGAAATGATAGCAGAAAGTAAAAAAGGGAATTAGTAAGATGCCAAAGAGAACAGATATAAAAAGTATTTTGGTTTTAGGTGCTGGACCGATTGTTATTGGTCAGGCTTGTGAATTTGATTACTCAGGAACTCAAGCATGTAAAGTTTTAAAAGAAGATGGCTATACAGTATTTCTAGTCAACTCAAACCCTGCAACGATCATGACCGACCCAACAACTGCTGATAAGATTTTTATCGAACCAATCTCGGTTGAAAGTGTTGGTAAAATCATAGCTAGAGAAAAGCCTGATGCTATCTTACCTACAGTAGGTGGTCAAACAGCTCTTAACTGCGCTTTGGAGTTAGATAAAGCGGGTATCTTAGAAAAGTATAATGTTGAAATGCTTGGTGCAAAGGCTGACTCTATCGATAAAGCAGAAAATAGAGAAAGATTTAACAAAGCAATGGCAAAAATTGGCTTAGAAGTACCAAAAAATGTTGTTGTGCAATCTATGGAGCAAGCTTATAAAGCTCTAGAAGATATCGGCTTACCTGCAATTATTAGACCATCATTTACACTTGGTGGTAGTGGTGGCGGTATCGCTAATACTAAACAAGAGTTTGAAGCAATTGTTAAAAATGGCTTGAGCCTATCTCCGACTAATGAAGTACTAATTGATGAATCTATCTTAGGTTGGAAAGAATACGAAATGGAAGTAATCCGTGATAAGGCTGATAACTCTATCATCGTGTGTTCAATAGAAAATATTGATCCTATGGGAATCCATACTGGTGATAGTATTACAGTAGCACCAGCTTTGACTCTAACAGATAAAGAATACCAAATAATGCGTGATGCTTCGATTGCTGTACTTAGAGAGATCGGAGTTGAAACTGGTGGTTCAAATGTACAGTTTGCGGTAAACCCTAAAGATGGTAAATTAGTCGTTATTGAGATGAATCCTAGAGTATCTAGATCATCAGCATTAGCATCAAAAGCTACTGGTTACCCTATCGCAAAAGTAGCTGCTAGACTAGCAGTTGGTTATACTCTTGATGAGATTGATAATGATATTACAAAGGTTACACCTGCTTCATTTGAGCCAACTATTGACTATATAGTTACAAAGATTCCTCGTTTTACATTTGAGAAATTCCCAACAACTAAAGCTAACCTATCTTCACAAATGAAATCTGTTGGTGAAGCTATGGCAATCGGTAGATCATTCTCTGAAAGCTTACAAAAAGCTTTGGTATCTCTTGAAACAGGCTTAACAGGTTTAGATCAAGTTGAAATCCCTGGTTATGATGAAGAGAAGTCTTTCTATCAAAACAAAGCTGTAATCCTAGAGTCACTAAGAGAGCTATCTCCTATGCGTATCTTAAGAGTTGCTCAGGCTATTAGATATGGTATCAGTGAAAAAGATATTCATGATGCTTGTAAGATAGACCCATGGTTTATCGAACAAATTGCTAATATTGTTGCTGCAGAAGAGACTCTTAAAAAGTCTGGTTTGCCAAATAGTAAAGAAGAGTTCTCATATTATAAGAATATTGGTTTCTCAGATGCAAAAATTGCAGAGCTTGTTGGCAGAACAGAGAGATATATTAGAAACTTTAGATTTGGTAAAGAGATCTACCCTACTTTTAAACGTGTAGATACCTGTGCTGCTGAGTTTGAATCAAAATCCTCATATCTGTACTCAACTTATGAGCACTACTGCTACGAAGAGATTGTGCGTGACTGCGAGTCTGATATATCAGATAACAAAAAAGTTATAATTTTAGGTGGCGGTCCAAACCGTATTGGTCAAGGTATCGAGTTTGATTATGCTTGTGTTCATGCAGCAAAATCTCTTAAAGAAGAAGGTATCGAAACAATCATGATCAACTGTAACCCAGAGACAGTTTCTACAGATTATGATACTTCTGATAAATTATACTTTGAGCCTCTATGTGCTGAGAATGTTTTAAACATTATCAAAAATGAGATGCGTAAAGGTGAAGTACTTGGAGTGATCGTACAGTTCGGTGGTCAAACTCCTCTAAAACTAGTATCTGCCCTTCATGAAAATAATATCCCAATACTAGGTACAGACCCTGATAAAATTGATCTAGCTGAAGATAGAGAAAGATTCAAAGAATTACTGGATAATGTCGGGTTAAAACAGCCTCTAAATACTATCGCATACACTATTAATGAGCTAAAGAAAAATATTAGTAAAGTTGGCTATCCTGTAGTTGTCAGACCATCTAATGTACTAGGTGGTAGAGCTATGGAAATTATCCACTCTCAAGAGGAGCTAAACTCTTATATTGAAACAAATGCTAAATGTATCCTTGAAGGGCCAATCTTGATAGATAAGTTCCTTGAGAATGCCATTGAGCTAGATGTTGATGCTCTTGCTGATGGTGGTGATCGTGTATTTGTGGCAGGTATTATGGAGCATATTGAAGAAGCGGGTATTCACTCTGGAGATTCAGCTTGCTCTATACCAACTAGATCTCTTAGTGATGAACAGATTGAAGAAGTTAAACAAGCAACTATCAAACTAGCTAGAGAACTAGATGTAATAGGTCTAATGAATGTTCAGTTTGCTTACCAAAATGGTGAACTTTTTGTGATCGAGGTAAACCCTAGAGCTTCAAGAACTGTACCATTTGTTGCAAAAGCTACAGGTAACAGTATTGCTAATATAGCTACTAAACTTATGATTGGTAAAAAGCTTTCTGACTTTATATTAAATAACCCAATACCAAGACACTTCTCTGTAAAAGAAGCTGTGTTTCCATTTGGTAGATTTGAAGATGTAGACTGCTATTTAGGTCCTGAGATGAAATCTACTGGTGAAGCAATGGGTATGGATAGAACTTTTGGTGTGGCATTCTATAAAGCTCAAGAAATGGCCTTTAATAAGCTTCCTCTAAAAGGAAATATATTAATATCTGTAAGTGATGCAGATAAGCCTAAGATAGTTCAACCTGTTAAGGATCTTATTGAACTAGGCTTTAATATCTTTGCTACAAAAGGTACAGAACGCTTCTTAAGAGAAAATGGTATTGAGTGTAAATTCTTTGATAAGGCTTCTGATAATATTGGCAATGATCAAGTACATAGTACTGTCAATGCTATAGAAGATGGCGAAGTTGATCTACTTGTTAACACTTCTATCAGACAAGAATTAAAGATCAGTTTAGCCCTAAGAAGGTCAGCTATTATGAGTAGAGTTCCTTATGTAACAACAGCTGGTGCTTTTGAAGCTTTTGCAGCTGCAGCAAAAGATATGAAAGCTATTGATAACTCCTTTAGTGTTAAAACTGTAAAAGAGTGGATTAATAGTTAGATTAAAACTACCCTGTCAGTCTACAACTGTCATCCTTTCCCTACTAAAGGGAAAAAACATTGCTTAATAATAGATTCTACGGTCAAACCGTAGAATGACAGCATTTTGGGAGGATTTAAAATGCTATCGTTTCAAAAGCTTCTACGCGGCGATCAAATAAATAAAGCTGATCTATCAAACCTTTTTCACCAAGCTGATATTTATAAAGATAAGTTAGCTAAATCAGAGCCTATAAAAGATCTAGAGAATAAGGTTTTAGCATCTTTATTTTTTGAACCAAGTACTAGAACAAGATTCTCATTTGAATCAGCTATGAATAGGCTTGGAGGAAAAGTTATATCACTAGAAAATGGCTCATCTAGTTCTACTCAAAAAGGTGAAACCCTTGATGATACTGGTCGAATGATGGATCAATATGCTGATATTATCGTTATGCGTCATCCGAAGCCTCACAGTGTCGAAGAGTTTTCTAAATATGTAGAGTCTCCTGTTATAAATGCTGGCGATGGTGATAATGAACACCCTACTCAATCTCTAGTTGATTTATATACTATTTATTCTGAAAAAGGCTCTCTTGATAATCTGAAGGTAGGTTTTATTGGTGATCTAAAATATGGGCGTACTGTTCACTCTTTAACAAACATCCTTGCTAAGTATAATGCTTCGTTTAAGTTTATATCATCAAAAGAGTTACAAATACCTGAAAAACTTAGAGATTTTGTTAAAGAAAATGGTAACTCTTTTACTGAACTAGAAGAAGTAAGTGCTGAAGCTTTGAAAGACTTAGATGTGCTTTATGTAACTAGAGTGCAAAGAGAGAGATTTCCTAATGAAGAAAGCTACCTAAAAAATAAAGACCTTTGTTATCTTGATAGAAAACATATTTCAACAGAAAGTAATTTTATAATCCTTCATCCACTACCAAGAGTTGATGAAATGGATAGATCTATAGATGAACTTAGTTGTGCAAAGTACTTTGAACAAGTTAGATATAGTATACCTATTAGAATGTCTTTGCTTTATTCATTGTTAAAACCTCAAAAATAATTCTTCATTTTTTCATCTATCTTTTGACAAAAATCTTAGTTTACATTAAAGTCTATTAATTATTTTTTTAATTGTTACATAAATTTATATAACTTTTATCCTAATTTTAGTATGAAAAGAAACGAAGATTTAATGTGGTCACTTAGCTTATTTGGTACAGCTATTGGCGCAGGGGTATTATTTTTACCCATCCAAACCGGTATCTCAGGAATAGTTCCTGTTTGCATTGTTTTACTATTTATATTCCCTATGGTTTTTTTATCTCATAGAGCTCTTTGTAGGTTTGTAATATCAAACCCAAATACAAACTCTGATATCACGGTAGTTGCTGATGATTATTTTGGTAAGATTGGAGGGATATTTTTTAATATTCTATACCTATTTGCAATACTTCCTATACTACTTGTTTATAGTGTTGGTATTACAAATACTTTGGCAAATTTTTGTTCACATCAACTGCACTGTGAAGTTCCAAGTAGGCTTCTTTTAAGTTTCTTAACTATAGCTTCTCTTGTATTTATTATTAATTTTGGCCAGAAGCTTATTATACGAGTTATGAGCTTTTTGGTTTTTCCATTTATTTTTGCTTTAATAGCTCTATCTCTATGGATGATTCCTTATTGGAATTTTTCTATAATCTATACTAGCTTTGAGCATAATCACTCATTTTCAGGAGTTATATTAGCCATTTGGGTAATTATGCCTGTGCTTATTTTTTCTTTTAATCACTCACCGATTATTTCTTCATTAGCTGTTTATACAAAAAACAAATATAAGCAAAATGCTGATGATAAAGCTTCAAAGATTATTGCTTATAGTAATATTTTAATGATTATTACAGTAGTAATTTTTGTTTTCAGTTCAATGCTAACACTAAGACCTGATGATCTAGCATTAGCAAAACAACAAAATGTTTCTATTCTTTCATTCTTGGCTGATCATTTTAATAGTCCCTTATTAAAATATATAGCTCCTTTGGTAGCCTTAGTTGCAATGAGTAAATCATTTTTTGGTCACTATTTAGGCTCAAAAGAAGGTATAGATGGTATAGTTTGCAAAATATCTAAAAATAAAGTCAAAGAAAAAAATATAAAACCTATAACTCTTAGTGTTGTATTTTTATTATGTTGGCTTGTAGCTTATTTAAACCCTAATATCTTAGATATGATCTCTAGTATTGGTGGTCTTGTACTAGCTGTTATACTATTTATAATGCCTATATACAGTATTTATACAATCAAATATTTAAAGCCTTACAAAAACCTACTTGCTGATATATTTATCCTAGCCGTGGGAGTTATCGCACTTTCCTCAGCTATCTACGTTTTATTCTAATTGATCATATATATTTGACATTTAGACAAATAAGATATAAATTGTATCCACCCTAATGGGGGCGAATATGGTTTCGACATGAATGTCAAAATCTAAGGTGCATGCCGAGGAAGTACCGTAACCTCGTTAATAACAGTACAAATGCCGATAATAACTGGCAATAAAAAAGCAAACCGCGTAGCGGCTAACGACAGCAACTTTGCTGCTGTTGCTAAAGCTGCCTAGTCTAGCTTAAGAACCTAGATGCGCACGGATATGATAGTCTTTCTTATGACACTATCTTTACATCCGTTCATATTCCGCATAAGACGGTCTTTGCTTTTTGTCTGGAAGTTCAGGCTGTATTTAACAGACTCGCTAACTATTACCCTGGCTAATTGGGGAATAGCTAAGCTAAACTCAAATAGATTAGCCTAAGCATGTAGATCCAAGGACGGAGAGTTTGTGGACGCGGGTTCAAATCCCGCCGCCTCCACCAGTGAAAATCCCTTATTTTCAATCAATTTCACTAAATACTATAAACTTTAAAAGTTATAAATATTTCAGAGTAGTGTATATAACTTATTGTTATTGATTTAATAAAAACTATATATTTTACTTTAATCAAGTCAAAGACCATAATAGCAGTATAAAATTTATATACCTTAGAGATCATCAAAATGAAAAAAGTAATATTAACAACAGTAATAGTTTTAAGTTTAATTTCAACTGGTTTTAGCTATAGTGCTTTTGACCAAGTTTCTAGTAGTTCTTTTCCTCCTCCAGTAATGCAGTTAGCACCTTAAATATGAAAAATATCAAAGCTACACCTTTTTTAATCACTAGTTTATATTGATGAATAAATTAAATAATTTTTTATTTTACAAATCCTTATACAGCAAATTTTAATGATTATATAGCACACCAAACTCTTAAATATATTTATAAGCCATTGAAACTATTGTCAGCTCTATTTTTCAACCATAGTGTAACCTCAAATCTAAAAAAATAGTCTGTAAGTCAAGCAAAAGCATATAAGAATTTCTTATATATTAATTTATGTAGAAATATCAATAAGGAGAGCAATTTTAGAAAAATTTCAAGTCTATTTTAGAGCAAAAAAAATGCTAATATTAATCTCCGTACTCCTTATAGTACTTTTTATAAATGAAGTTTTTATACCAAAGATAAATAACAAAAGTAGGTTTAAAGATGCAAGAAAATAATACAAAAATAAAAATATTATTTACTGATAAATCTACTTTATTTAGCAACTATAAGGAGACTAACCATGTACAAGAGTATCTTAGTTGAAAACCGACAGATGAGACTTTTATTATCAGTTATAAAATCTCATTATATATCAGATAATCATAATAGAATACAAGAAGTAAATATGATTCATGTAGTTAATAGAATTAATGATGAGACAATAAGAAACTATGTAATAGATTGCTGGTACAATCTTCAAAGAAAAGTCGGATATGAAGTTACTTTATTAGAAGATAACTCAAAAAAAAGTATTATTAACAAATTATATAAAAGATCTAGCTCTTTAAGCTTTGTCATTAAAACAAAACCAGATCAATCATCTTATGAGATCCATAAATCTATTAAAAGAATATCTAATATTGATGTAATAATTAAAGAATTTAAAATTTAATATTTTAACTGTGTAACCCTACTAAACCTATAAATCTTCCAAGATTAACCTATACTTTTTAAAAAAAGTATCACTTTAATAAGTGTAGTATTCGATTTAATTGCATATAAACTCTGTTTGAAACTTTTGCCAAGAGTAGCTCTCTTACTTTTTTGTTGATCTTCATCAAAAATATGCTATAAAAAAATTTTTTTGAAAATTTATAATTTATAGTTAATTATGAAAAAATATACATTTATACTTGCGAGTATTCTTATTGGTGGAATTTTAGCAAGTTGTACGCCTCATAATGGAGGTCTAAAAAGCTCTACAACTGTAGTCTCACCAAATAGTACATCGCTTGTTGACTACGGTGGTTGGCCTATTGGTCCTGGTGGTCGCCTCCCTCAAGCTATTTTTGATAATAGTATAGCATTCGATCAAATCTCAAGTGCTCCACCAACATTTAAAGTAACATGTCCAGATGGTCAAGTTTTACTTATACAAAAAGATCTAGCTAACGGTTCATCCGCCACCAAGAAATGCCAACGTGAAGGTGGTTGTAGCTATGTAGGTATTGAAGCATATAATCCAGGCAGTAATCAGAAAAACATAACTGATAATAATGAAACAGCTCCTAATCAACAAGAGCTTACAGTATATAATAATTCAGCTAATTATAGCGGTGTAGTATGCATTCCTAAAAATCAATATGCTGACTGGGTTGATGAATAGTTAAAACTTTAGAGTATTGTCCTTCTTATCATTAACTTAGTTCGAATAATATTTGACTCCTCTTTTAATTTTTTCTTTACCATTTTCAACTCGCCATTTATTAGTATCTCGAAGGCTATAAGCACAGCCACAATACTCTTGCTGATAAAACTTCTCTTTTTTAGATATTTCTAACATTCTGTATGAACCACCCTTCTTTCGCCAGTTAAAATCCCAATACTGAATATTTTCAAACAAAGAAGCCGCCTTTTTACCTGAAGTGTTTATTTGCTCCATATTTTTCCATTTAGAGATTCCTAATGTACTTGATATTAGAGTAAAGCCATTTTTACTCGCATATTCAGCTGTTTTGACAAACCTCATATCAAAACACATTGTACATCTGATACCTCTTTCTGGTTCATCTTCCATACCCTTAGCTAAATTAAACCAGTTATCTTTGTCATAATCAGCATCAATAAAAGCCATACCTAACTTTTCAGCATATCTTTTATTCTCTTCTTTTCTAATTATGTATTCTTCAGTTGGATGAATATTAGGGTTGTAAAAATATATAGTAACATCAATATCTGAAGCAGCTAAAGCATCCATAACTTCTCCAGCACAAGGAGCACAACATGAATGTAATAATATTTTCTTACTACCATCAGGAGTTTCTAATTTAGGTCTTTTATAGTTATCTAATAGATATTCTTCATTCATCATAGTCGATAGCTTCTCTAAACTTATTATAATTTCTATAACATAGTATTTATTTTAAAAAATAAATAAAGCGATGACATACCAAAGATGCTATTTTTAAATCTAACTCTATTAAATTAATTTACAAAAAGATATCATTTACATAGTAGGTAACCATTATAAATATTAGAAAATGAAAAAAACCTTTCTATTTATTTTTTTAGTAATATTTTTGAATAGCTGCACATTCCAGCATAGACCTGATCACTTTTCTGTTGCTCCATTAACAAAAAACAATCAAAAGAAGCTTATTACAAATAAAACTGTTAATAATCACGATTTCTTTTAATAATAAATAACTTTCTTATTTCCTCTCAAACTAGCATTCTCTAAAATTTTTTTATAAAATTAGCCTCTAATTAATATAATGTTAAATAAAAATGCTAAAAAAATATTCTCTATTGCTTGCTATAGGTCTTATTTGGGGATCTCAGTTTATTTTTCAGAAAGAAGCTATAGAGAACTTTCCTCCTATATTAATAGCTTTAGCAAGGTCTTTTATTGGCTGCATAATACTTTGTTGTGTTTGTTATTTTCTAAAATTAAAATCAAACTCTTTTAAAAAAGATTTTGCGATATATTCATTAATTGCATTTTTAGAGGCCACGATGCCTTTTATGCTGATACCATGGGGACAAAAGTTTACTAGTCCATCAATCACAGCTATTCTAACAGGTACTGTTCCTTTTTTTGTCGTTTTGCTAGGTCCTATAATAATAAAATCAAGAATTACTCTATCAAATATACTAAGTATATCTGTTGGATTTATTGGTCTTTTAGTACTATTTTATCCAGATCTAATATCTCAAAATCATTCTATTAATATAATTGGGATATTAGCTATATTAATAGCAACTACATCTTTTGCTTTGGCTTTACTCTTATTAAGTAAATTTTGTTTTCATGATAATCCTGTTATAGTTTCTAGAAATATCCTGATCGCATCAACTATACAGATAATCATATTAATGCTTATATTTAGACCTAATTATAGTAGTATTCATTACTCTATTTTCTCCTTGTCTTCACTGTTATATTTAGGAGTTTTTTGTGCAGGAATTGTTTATTTTTTATATGCATCTCTTATAAAACTTGCTGGTCCTGTATTTACATCTTTTACAAACTACCTTGTCCCCTTATTTGGTGTTATTTTTGGAATTCTAATAAATCATGATCCTTCTAATTTAACTGTTTGGATATCTCTAATAATTATTCTTTTTGCTGTTAGTCTAAACTATATAACTAGACACTAAATATGAATTTTTGTTAATTCTTATCCCCTATGCTTATTTTGTTTTTATTGGTAGAATATAACTGCAATTAAACAAAAGGAGAATACAAATGAAGTGTCCATTTAAAGAAAGTGAATCTTGTGGTAAAAAGTTTGGATTATGTGCCTTAGCTATGTTCTTGACAATTCTTGGTGTTGCTATAGCATTAAAAATTATTACTTTAATTCTTTGTATATTTCCAGGGTCTATACATGAAAATACATGGTTAGTAGTTATTTCTATTATTCTGGTTTTATTTGCTGCTAAGTGTCATAAAAGTTGTCACTGTTGCGATTCTAAATGTAGCAAATCTTGTGATAAAGAAGATTCTGGTAAAAAATGTTGCACTAAAAATGAAGAATCTCAAAATTAGTTTTCTTTAGTATTTTATTCTACCTTTCATCTATAATAATTTTAGGGGCTGTCCTAGATAACTAAGTTATGTTAGGATGGTTTTGATGAGGAAAAGTAGATTAAGTACATACAAGCAAGACAAATTAATAGAGTTATTTATAGCAGGAAGTACAGCACGAACTGCATCAGAATTAGTATCAGTAAATAAAACCACAGCCAGCTATTATTTTCATAGATTAAGATTATTAATTTATGAAAATAGTGAGCATTTAGAAATGTTTACAGGAGAGATTGAAGTAGATGAAAGCTATTTTGGAGGAACTCGTAAAGGGAAACGAGGTAGAGGAGCTGGTGGTAAAGTTCCTGTATTTGGCTTACTTAAACGTAATGGTAAGGTATATACAGTAATCATTCCAAATGCTAAGAGTGATACTCTATTACCAATAATTAGAGAAAAAGTTAAACCTGATTGTATCGTTTACACTGATACTTTTAGGAGTTATAATGCCTTAGATGTTTCAGAGTTTAAACATTATAGAATTAACCATAGTAAGCTGTTTGCAAAGAAGCATAATCATATAAACGGTATAGAAAACTTCTGGAATCAAGCTAAGAGACATTTGAGAAAATTTAATGGTATTCCTAGAGACCATTTTTACTTGTTTTTGAAGGAATGTGAGTGGAGATTTAATCACAGTGATTCTAAGGAACAGCTAAAGCTAATTAAACACTGGGTTAGAGAGAGTTTAAAGTAAACTTATCTAGGACAGCCCCTAATTTTATATACAAACAATCATTTCAAATCTATAGTTAAATGAAATACCTAAAACAAAATTGTGAACTTACCTTAAATCAAGGCTTACAAGAATATAATAAAAACTATCCTTTTTTAAATTCTAATGATGGTCATGATGAAGCTAGTAAATGGTTCAAAAACCATGATATTACCCATGTTTTATTTGGAACTGTTCCTTTTGAGATTAGAGGAGAAGCTATAAATGACACATGGACTTTATTTGGTTCTAATGTCACTTTAAAAGGTTATAAAAAATTCTTTAAATTTGTAGATTATAAAACTGTTATAAATAGTTATCTCAAAAAGTACAAATATAAATTTGTAGTCTATTTTGTAATGCTAAGGTATAGTCCTATATGCTTATTAGCCGCATTTAAAGCCTATAGAATGTCTAAAAAATGGGATTGGTATAATTATGATAGTTATTTAAATATCCCTCTTAAAGATATAAGGAAAGAGTTTAATATAAAGGTTATAAAAGCCTAATTATTATCAAAGCCACTTCAATTTTTTGAATAAATATATCTGAAATATAACTATAACTAATAAAATAACTAAAAATGTCCAAAAAGCATATGCATTTTGAGAACCTGGTATTCCAGCAACATTTATACCTAAAAGCCCCGTAAGAAAACTCAATGGTAAAAATATAGCTGCTATAATAGCTAAAAAATACATTTTTTTATTGAGCTTATCACTTAGAGCATTGCTTATTTCATCTTTTACAACTTGTAGACGATCACGAGCCTCCTCAAGATCCTCTATATAACGTACAACATAGTTATATATTTCTACTAAATAACGCTTATGAGAGTTTGTTAACCAACTTAGACTACTTAAGCGTAACTGCTCTATTACATCTCTTTGAGGAACTAGGTATCTTCTAAAAACTATTGTTTGTTTACGCAAAGCAGCTATTGATTCTCTCAAGTCATTGTCTGTTGGTTCTATAGTTTGTTCTTCTATATCTATAAGCTTATCATCAAGATCTGACAAAACAGGCTCCATACGATTAGATAGCTTCGCTATCACAGTTGTTATAAAGTCTGCAGAATTTTTTGGTCCTGTATTATCATTAAAGCTTTTTTTAATATCGTTAAACAAATTTAAAGATCTAAAGCGTGTGCTAATTATACGAGTTTTATCTATCCATAACCTTATTGAAATCATATCTTCAGGATTACCCTCTTTATTAGGATTCATGCCTCTCAAAATGATTAACATACCATCATTTATTTGTATAAATCTAGGTCTTGTTTCTTCGGCAATTAAAGCATCTGCAATAAAAGGATCTAAGGAGCCTAACTCTTGATTTAACCATTCTTTAGTTTGTGGATTTTTGGCATCTAAATGTGTCCAAATGATTTCTTTATTAGTACTCATTAATTGATGAGTATTATTTTGGGCATCTAATCGCGTCGCATTACCTTTACCATCCAAAAGATAAGAAAATAAAATATGATTCATATGTAAAAACTATTATTCTACATATTAATAAATAATATCAGGATAATTTATTTTTAATAGTATAAGAAGAATCTTTTATTTAGAGTAATAATCTCTTTGGTTTACTAATAGTAGATATAAACCTGCTGAAACCACTACAAAGACTAAGAAGAATAAGTTACAAGTAGTTATATTCTCATATGCAAACCCAAGTATTAACTCTACTATTAAATATGCAAAAATAGCCCATGAAGAAGCAAAAGCTCTTAAAATATTAGCTATATTTCCTTTGCTATCCATATATGCATATATTAAGAAAAATACTATATGAAGTACTAAAGCTACTACTAAATTAAGAGTCCCTGCTATCATCAACAAATACGTTAAAACTAGATATACAAGAAAAGCTACAGTTCTAGGAAAAGGTATATAGTTTATTGGCAATGGATCATCTTTATTACTTTTAATTTTTGCATAAGCAATAGGTAAAGCAATACAAGAAACTAGAATAAAAGTAGTTGTCAAAGATGCTATCATCTGCCAGTTTCTAAAGAAAAATATCAAAACTATAGAACAAATAAAGGTAAATATAAGTGAAGTACGCGATATATTAACTCCTTGAGTTACCTTAGCAAAATAACCAGGCATTTGCTTTGCTTTTGACATTTCATTAAGCATACGAGCACTACCACCTAAATATACAATACCTGTTCCTGACGGGCTAACCAAAGCATCTGCATACAAGACTATTGCTAACGCATTTATACCTAAAATACCTGCTAATTGAGCTAGTGGAGATTCAAAATTTAATCCGCCCCAACCATTTGCTAACATCTTTTCAGGTACACCACCTATAAAAGAGATTTGCAGTAAAAGGTAGATAAATAAAACGATTAGTACACTACTAACCAAAGCTATAGGTATGTTTCTTCTTGGATTTTCTAATTCTGCTGAAAAGCTAGCTGCCATTTGAAAGCCAAAGAAAGAATAAAAAATACCACAAGAAACTATAGCATTGAATACCCCACTTACCCCTTTAGGCATAAAGCTGACATTGCTACCACCAAAGTTACTAGTGTGAAATGCTGCAAACATTATTATCAAAGATGTAACTATTGGGATAATAATCTTTAACGAAGTCAAAGAGTTATTTATTTTTGATAATGATTTTATACCCCAATAATTTATCAGTGTATATAGCAACATAAATAAAACAACTACAACAACTCCTAAAAAAGTAAGTTCTCCAGCGCTAAAAACATAAGGAGTAATTGGCTTATATATCGAAGAAATATATTGTGTAGTAGCCATAGCTTCTGATGGTACGATAATAAGTCCTAACATCCAGTTTGATAACCCTGTTACAAATCCAAAATGTTGGTTATGTGATAAAGTTATCAATTGAGTAAATAGCCCATTTGTTTGATATTTAACAGCAAGTTCTGCAAGTAAGAAAGCCATTACAAGAATTATAAATGCACCTATAATCCATGAGAATATTGATGCCGCTCCAGCTGCCTGAGATGCATAGTATGATGCATATAGCCAACCACTTCCTACCATAGTCCCTACGCTTAATGCTATAGCTGTAAATAAGCTAGGTTTTTTCGTGTTTTTCATATTTTTTATAAAATATTAGCTTTTTAAAGTAGGTATATTATTCTTAACTACGAATAAATAATCAATATTTTTATCCTAACGAAATTATATTTATATAAAAACTAACTGTAAAAAAATTATATAACTAAATAACTTCAAGAGTATAAACGCTTTTTTTTATACCCTTAAACTGAAAATATATACTTAAAACTTTTGAGATATTATCTAAAAATGCTATAAAGTTAATAACCAAATTAAAATTATAATAATCGTTATATAAAAAGTTAAGGAACTCCATGAATAAAGATCGCTTTAGTAAGAATATATTACCTGCATTAGCTGGAAATATTGCAGATTGGTACGAGTTTTATATATATGGAATGTTTGCTGCTCCAATTGTAGCTAAACTCTTTTTACCACAGCAAGAGTACTTTATTGCTTTATTATATACATATTTAGCCTTTGCTTTAGGTTTTTTTATTAGACCTTTAGGAGCATTAGTCTTTGGATACTTTAGCGATAAATATGGTAGAAAAAAAATATTATTTTATTCACTGCTGCTTATGGGTATACCAACTCTAGTTATGACTATACTTCCCACATACGCTTCAATAGGTATATATGCACCTATTTTTCTTATGATTATTAGAATATTACAAGGGTTTGCTGTTGGTGGAGAAATAGGTGGAGCTGCTGCATTTATTTTAGAAAGCTCTAATAAAAATAAACAAAATCTCTCTGGGGCTTTACTTATAAGCTCTTCATTTTTTGCATTACTAATTGCTAGTGGTATTAGTTATTGTTTACTTAAATTACTAAATAGGGCTCAGATACTAGAATGGGGCTGGAGAATTCCTTTTATTTTTGGATTTATAATAATACTTACAGGCCTATATATCAGATATAAATCATCAGAAACTCAAGAATTTATAGAACTTAAAACCAAAAACGCTACCGTTAAAAATCCTATTAGTGATGCTATCAAATATGAATGGCATAATATGATTATTACTTTCTTTATTTCTTCTTTAGTAGCAGTCTTAGTTTTCATGGGTATTTCATATATGCCAACATATGCAAGTCATTATCTAGGTTATGATTTAAAACATATTTTATTAATCTGTACATTAAGCATCGTTGTATTAATGATTTCAACAATATCATTTGGATATATTGCTGATAAAATTGGCGGTAAAAATGTCCTAATTTATGCCTCAATAACATTATTTATTTGTGCTTTCCCTATATATCAAACTATTATTAAAAGTCATCATTTTGCAGCTATCGCTATATTTACTTTAGCTATAATAAGTGGTGCTATCATAGGCCCTATATTTGCAAATACAGCAGGATTATTTCCTGTTAGAAATAGAAATACTGGTTTTGGCCTAAGTTTTAATATAAGTGTTTCTATATTTGGTGGAACAGCTGCATTTATTATGACATTATTAATTACAGCTACTGGAAACTATTTGATCCCTGCTTTTTATATAATCTTTTTATGTATACCTTTTTTTATTGCTGTACTATTTATTCCTAAAGATTTATTTTTATGAAGTTTTTCTCAGAAAATTAAATAATATAGATAAAAAATGATCAATTTTTTGAATTAATTTATAGAATTTATTCAGATAAATATTATCTAAATTTTCATTGGCATAATAATAAATAAACTATTATCTTTTTCATCCTTAATCAAAGCACTCATATTAGGATTATCAAGATAAATAGTCATTGTTTCTTCACTAATTACATTGATTATGTCTAGTAAATATTTATAGTTAAAGCAAATTTCCATTGCATTATCACTATATTGAACTTCTACTTTATCTTCTGCTTTTTCATTATCAGGGTTATTCGCTGATAAAAGCACTTGTCCTTGAGATATATTTAAACGAACACCCTTATACTTATCATTTGCAAGAATTGATGTTCTTAATAATGAATTTTTCAAAACTTGCTTATCAACAGCTAAAAGTTTTGTATTATTCTTAGGGATTACTTTTTGATAATCAGGATAACGCCCATCTATAAGTTTAGATATAAATGCATAGCTACCAAATTCTGCTTTTAGATAGTTTTTGCCTAAATAAATTTTGATAGTTTCTTCAGATTTACCAACAATCTTTTTAAGCTCTAATATAGCCTTTCTTGGGATAATTGACTGGCTAGCACTATCAAGAACTTTACTATCTATTATAGCCTCTGTAATAGACATTCTATGTCCATCAGTAGATACAGCTCTTAAAAGATTTGAGTTTATCTCCCAAAACATACCATTAAGGAAATATCTAGTATCATCATTTGCCATAGAGAAATCTACTTTTGAAATAATATGATGAAAGTCTTGTTGAGATATATCAAAACTTGCTTGTTCACTTATATTATTATCAATAAGTGGGTAGTTATCAGCATTTAATGAAATCAGATTAAAAGTACTATTATTAGAAATAATAGTTACTTTATTATCTACGATTCTAAAATCAATCATAGAATTATCATTAAGACTTCTAACTATGTTATAAATTTTGTCAGCATTTAATGCTAATTTTACAGTTTCATTACAACTAACAGTTATATTACAAGATATCTCAGTATCTAAATCTGATGCTGTAATTTTCAAATTATTATTACTTATATCAAATAAGATACAAGATAATAAAGGCATTGTACTTTTGCTATTAGCCACAGATAGCATAGACTGCAAAGGCTTTAGTAAGTCATCTCTATTTAGTACAAAATTCATTTTTTAAAAACCCCTATGAATCATATATATATTTAACGAGAAATTTTATCTAAAAGCAACTCATAATCATCCGATATAGATGTATTGCTTTGTCTTAATTTAGTTATAGCTTTAACAGCATGCATCACAGTAGTATGATCTCTACCACCAAAAGCATTACCAATTTCAGGCAAGCTATGTGATGTAAGCTCTCTTGCTAGACTCATTGCTATTTGTCTTGGTCTAGCTATATTTCTACTTCTTTGATTAGAAGTTAGATCTTTTACTCTAATTCTATAAAAATCAGCTACTACCTTCTGGATATTATCTATTTTTACCTTTTTTTCTTGGATTTTTATAACATCTCTTAAGCAAGATTGAGCAACTTCTATAGTTGGATCTTTGTGATTAAATTTAGAAGTTGTTAAAACTCTATTTAAAGCTCCTTCAAGCTCTCTAACATTTGTTCTGACATTCTCTGCTATAAATGCAGCTGTTTCATTAGGTAGTTTTTGTCCTAAATCATGAGCTTTTTTAAGCAAAATAGCTATTCTAGTTTCTAAATCTGGCATATCTACAGAAACTGTTAAACCATATCCAAAACGTGATACTAGTCTTTCCTCTAATCCTTCTATTTCATTAGGATATTTATCACTAGTTAAGATTATCTGTTTACCACTTTCATATAATGCATTAAAAGTATGGAAAAACTCTTGAGCTGTACCTTCTTTACCTGCTATAAACTGAATATCGTCTATCAAAAGAATATCTGCTGATCTATATACTCTTTGAAACTCATCTTGATCTTGTAGACGAATAGAGTTTACATAGTCTTTAATAAACTGTTCTGAGTTTGTATAAATAATCCTAGCATTTGGATTAACTTCTCTAGCATGATTACCAATCGCTTGCATTAAGTGAGTTTTACCTAAACCACTACCGCCATAGATAAATAAAGGGTTGTGTAATTTACCAGGATTAATAGAAACTTGCATAGCAGCTGCTCTAGCAATTTTATTAGCATCACCTACAACAAAACTATCAAAAACATATTTTTCTTTTAAAGGTAAACCAAAAGAATATTGCTCATCATCTTTTGCTGTGATAAGCATAGCTTCATCAAAACCAAATAATTCTTGAGATGAAGATTTAGAACTCTTTTTTTGTGTTTTTTTAAGTTCTTTAAGTTCTTTAAGTTCTATTTGATCTTCTGGATCATCATCTTTAATTTCAATATTAGTTTTATTGAAAAAATTTGCTTGTGGGCCAGCTGAAACAGCTTCTAATTTTTTTTCGCCAGAAAATTTTTTATTTGAATATTCAATAACTAAATCACCATCATGAAATTCTTGAATTGTTGATAAAATAAGATTTCCATACTTAGATTTTATATGTTTTTTGAAATACTCATTATTACAGTAAATTGTGAATAAGTTACTATTTTGATCTACATAGATAGGCTTTATCCACGTTTTATATTCAAACGTAGAAAGACTTTTTTTTATTTTTTTTAAGCATTTATTCCATGTAGTCAT